>NZ_FNAT01000003.1 GCF_900102015.1 Limimaricola pyoseonensis
AAGTCACCGAAGTACTTGGTGATCGCCGCGGTCAGCGTGGTCTTGCCGTGGTCGACGTGACCGACGGTGCCGATGTTCACATGCGGTTTCGTGCGTTCAAACTTAGCCTTTGCCATCTGCGCTGGCGCCTCGCGTGTTCGGGGGCCCTCCGGCCCGGTTCGACATCGCGGGCGATGTATTGGCATCGGCAAGGGAAATCAAGCACAGAAGCAGGGGCGCGGCCCGCGCCACGCCCCTGCCCCCGCATCTGCGCCTGCATCCGCGCCAGCCGAACCGGCCGCGCCGCCTCAGGTGAAGCGGTTGTCGCGCGGGAAGCCGCGCGGCGCCATACGGCCGGCGGTGGCGCGCTTGGCGGTCCAGTCGGTGAGGTCGCTCTCGGTGCGGGTGCGCCCGGCCGGGTCCTTCCACGACAGCCCCGCCTCCAGCACGAAGGTGGTGGCATCCGACATCCCGCCATCCTTGTACTTCTGCAGCCGCACCCCCTTGCCGCGGGTCATCTCGGGCAGCTCGTCGAGCGGGAAGACCAGCACCTTGCGATTGTCGCCGACCACCGCCACCGCGTCGCCCGTGACCGGCTTGCAGATCTTCGCCACCACGTCGTCCTTGACGTTGAGCACCTGCTTACCGGCGCGGGTCTGGGCCACGACCTCGTCCTCGTTGACGATGAAGCCGTCGCCGGCCGAGGAGGCGACGAGCAGCCGCCGCTCGGGGCGGTAGAGATGCAGCGCCACGATCTGCGCCTCGTTCGGCAGGTCGACCATCAGCCGGAGCGGCTCGCCCATGCCGCGCCCGCCGGGCAGGTTGGTGGCCGAGACGGTGTAGAACCGCCCGTTCGAGCCGAAGACCAGGATCCGGTCGGTGGTCTCGGCGTGGATCACGAAGCGGCCCTTGTCGCCGTCCTTGAACTTCAGCTCGCTGTCGAGCGCGATGTGGCCCTTCATCGCCCGGATCCAGCCCATCTCCGAGCAGACGATGGTGATCGGCTCGCGCTCGATCATCGCCTCGATCGGCACGTCGGGGATCTCGGTGCCCTCGGCGAAGCCGGTGCGCCGGTCGCCGCCGGGCGTGCCGTGGCCCATCAGCTTGCGGGTCTCGCGCAGCTGGCCGGCGATCGACTTCCACTGCAGCTCTTCCGAGGCCAGGAGATCCTCGAGCCCGGCGCGCTCCTGCATCAGGGCGTCCTGCTCCTTGAGAAGCTCCATCTCCTCGAGGCGGCGCAAGCTGCGCAGCCGCATGTTGAGGATCGATTCGGCCTGCAGCTCGGTCAGCCCGCCGCCGCCCAAGCTCTCGGTGAGGGGCGAAACGTAGTCGCGCTCGGAGATCGCGCGCACATGGTCGCGGTCCCAGTCCTCGGCCATCAGCGCCTGCTTGGGCTGGTCGTCGTAGCGGATGATGTCGATCACCCGGTCGAGGTTGAGGAAGGCGGTGATCAGGCCCTCGAGCACCTCGAGCCGGTGGTCGATCTTCTCCAGACGGTGCTGCGAGCGGCGCTGCAGCACGTCGCGCCGGTGGTCGAGGAAGGCGCGCAGCACCTCCTTGAGCGAGCAGACCTTCGGCGTCAGCCCGTCGACCAGCACGTTCATGTTGAGCCCGAAGCGGATCTCGAGATCGCTGTTCTTGAACAGCATCCCCATCATCATCTCGGGCTCGACCGTCTTGGCGCGCGGCTCGAGCACGATGCGCACGTCCTCGGCACTCTCGTCGCGCACGTCGGCCAGCAGCGGGATCTTGCGGGTCTGGATCAGCTCGGCGATCCGCTCGATCAGCTTCGACTTCTGCACCTGGTAGGGGATCTCGGTGACCACCACCTGCCACTGGCCGCGGCCCAGCTCCTCGACCTCCCAGCGCGCGCGCAGCCGGAAGCTGCCGCGCCCGGTGCGGTAGGCCTGCAGGATGTTCTCGCGCGGCTCGACCAGCACGCCCCCCGTGGGGAAGTCCGGCCCCGGCACGAGATCCACCAGCTTCTCGTCCGAGACACCGGGGGTCTTGATCATGTAGAGGCAGGCCTCGATCAGCTCGTGCAGGTTGTGCGGCGGGATGTTGGTGGCCATGCCAACCGCGATGCCCGACGCGCCGTTGGCGAGAAGGTTCGGGAAGGCGGCGGGCAGCACGACCGGCTCTTCGAGCGTGCCGTCGTAATTGGCGCGGTAGTCGACCGCGTTCTCCGCGAGCCCCTCCATCAGCGCCTCGGCGGCCGGCGTCAGCCGCGCCTCGGTGTAGCGCGCGGCGGCCGGGTTGTCGCCGTCGATGTTGCCGAAGTTGCCCTGCCCGTCCACGAGCGGGTAGCGCACCGCGAAATCCTGCGCGAGGCGGGCCATCGCGTCGTAGATCGCCGCGTCGCCATGCGGGTGGTAGTTGCCCATCACGTCGCCGGAGATCTTGGCCGACTTCCGGAAACCGCCCGAGGAGGACAGCTTCAGCTCGCGCATCGCGTAAAGGATGCGGCGATGCACCGGCTTCAGACCGTCGCGGGCGTCGGGCAGCGCGCGGTTCATGATCGTGGAGAGCGCGTAGCTCAGATAGCGCTCGCCGATGGCGCGGCGCAGCGGCTCGGTGAGGTCCGGCAGGCCCGCTTCGGGCACCGGATCGAGATCGTCGGTGGTGTCGGACATGGAAAGGCTCTCTAGCGGCGGGAACCATCGGCGTAAAGCCGCGGTTAAGGAGACACGAGGTCAGCAAGAACTCGCATAGTTTTCGGTCGCGGTAATCCGAGCAGAACAAGAGGTTGTCATGAAACACGTTCTCGGTATCTCAGCCACCTTTCTCCTGCTCGGCGTCGGATATTACCAGATGTCCGGCGGCGCCGACTTCAAACCGCAGACCATGGCCATGGCGGCACAGGTCGAGGCCGACAAGCCCGATATCCTGGCCCGCGGCGATGTCGAGCGCACCGAATCCGGCATTCCCGTCACCGCCATGCGCGAGTTTCCCGAAAACGTCGAGCTGATCTCCGCGAGCTTCATGCCCAAGCCCGCCGCCGAGCCGGAACCCGCCGAGACGGCGGAGCAGACCGCCGCCGCCGCCCCCGCCGCGAGCGATGCGCCGCTCGATCTGCGGCTGATCGCGGGCGACTGGGTCAACATGCGGCAGGGTCCCGGCACCTCGCACTCGGTGCTCGACACGCTGCCGCGCGGCACCGAGGCCAAGGTGCTCGAGAGCGCCGGCGGCTGGGCCCGGATCGAGATCACGGCGACCGGCGAGACCGGCTGGATGTCCGAGCGGCTGCTCGCCCCCGCAGAGGGCTGAGCCACCGCGTCTGCTGCGACGTCCCCGAAGGCGCCGCCCCCACCCCGGGCGGCGTCTTTTTCGTTGCGGGGCCGCGCCGGGCGGGCCATCAGGCGGGGATGGACACGCGACGCACCCTGCTGATCACCGGCTGCTCCTCGGGCATCGGCCTCGACGCCGCCCGCGGCCTGCGCGAGCGGGGCTGGCGGGTCCTCGCCTCCTGCCGGCAGGAGGCCGATTGCGACCGGCTGCGCGCGGAGGGGTTCGAGGCGCCGCGGCTCGACTACGCCGACCCCGACAGCGTCGCCGCCGGCCTCGCGGAAGTCTTGGAGGCGACCGGCGGGCGGCTCGACGCGCTCTACAACAACGGCGCCTTCGCCTGCCCCGGCGCGCTCGAGGACCTGCCGCGCGAAGCGCTGTCGGAGATCTTCGAGACCAACCTCTTCGGCTGGCACGACCTGACCCGCCGCGTCATCCCGGTGATGCGGGCGCAGGGGCACGGGCGGATCGTCAACTGCTCCTCGGTGCTGGGCCTCGTCGGCGTGAAGTGGCGCGGCGCCTATGTCGCGACCAAGTTCGCGCTTGAGGGGCTGACGGACGTGCTGCGCCTCGAGATGGCCGGCACCGGCATCCATGTCGCGCTGATCGAGCCCGGCCCCGTCACCTCGCGCATCCGCGCCAACTCGATCCCGCATTTCGAGCGCTGGATCGACTGGAAGCGCTCGGCCCGGCGCGAGGAGTACGAGGGCCTGCTGCACCGGCTCTACGAGGAGCGCGCGCCCGACCGCTTCGAGCTGCCGCCCTCGGCGGTGACCGCCAAGCTGGTCCACGCGCTCGAAGCCCGGCGGCCGCGGCCGCGCTACTACGTCACCACGCCCACCTACCTCTCCGGCACGCTGAAGCGGCTCCTGCCCACCCGCGCGCTCGACCGGGTGGTGGCGCGCGGCTGAGGGCGCGACAGGACGTCCGCTTTCCTTCCCCCCGCTTTCGGCTAGATCGGGGCGCAATCGAGAAAGGCCCGACATGCTTCAAGACCCCTTGCTGCTACTGGTCATCTTCGCCGCGCTGATCGTGCTGGCGATCCTGCTCTTCGGGATCGGCACCTTCGGCAAGGGCGGCGAGTTCAACCGCAAATACGCCAACAAGATCATGCGCTGGCGCATCGGCGCGCAGTTCATCGCGGTGCTGTTGATCCTGCTTTACGTCTATCTGAGGGGAACGGGCTGATGGTCGTGCTGAACCGCATCTACACCCGCACCGGCGACAAGGGCGAAACCGCTCTGGGCAACGGCACGCGGGTGCCGAAGGAAAGCCTGCGGGTCGAGGCCTACGGCACGGTCGACGAGGTGAACGCCGCGATCGGGCTGGCCCGCCAGCATGCCGAAGGCGAGGCCGACGCCGCGCTGGGCCGCATCCAGAACGACCTGTTCGACCTCGGCGCCGACATGTGCCGCCCCGATCCCGAGAAGGACCATGAGGCCAAGCACCCGGTGCTGCGCATGGTCGAGGCCCAGACCGAGCGGCTGGAGCGCGAGATCGACGCGATGAACGACGCGCTCGAGCCGCTGCGCTCCTTCGTGCTGCCGGGCGGCTCGCCGCTTGCCGCGCACATGCATCACTGCCGCACCGTGTCGCGCCGGGCCGAGCGGCTCGCCGTGGCGCTGGCGCGCGAGGAGGCGGTGAACGAGCACGCGCTGCGCTATCTCAACCGGCTGTCGGACTGGTTCTTCGTCGCGGCGCGCATCGCCAATGACGACGGCCGCTCGGACGTGCTCTGGCAGCCCGGCGCCAACCGCTGATCCGGCCCTGACCGCGGGGGCGTTCGCGCCGGCCCCCGCCGTCGCCCCGGCGGCCTCGCCGCGCCCCGGATCATGCCGCCGGGACCGATCGCCGCGCCCCCCGCGGCGGCGGCACAAGGCGCTTTCCTTTCGGGCCATTTTCTCCTATGTGCACGCATCCGTCGCCCTCACGGGGGGCGGATGCTCCATGGGCCTGAGCTGGACGACATCCCGGCCTGCGCCATGCCACACCGACATTATGAAGGAGACCCCGATGTCGATCACTGCCGAAGAAAAAGCCCGCGTCATGAAGGACTTCGCCGTCAAGGACGGCGACACCGGTTCGCCGGAGGTGCAGGTCGCGATCCTGACCAACCGCATCGCCACCCTGACCGAGCACTTCAAGACGCACACCAAGGACAACCACGGCCGCCGCGGCCTGCTCAAGCTGGTGGCGCGTCGCCGCAAGCTGCTCGACTACGTCAAGGGCAAGGACGTGCAGCGCTATCAGGACCTGATCGGTCGCCTCGGCATCCGCCGCTGAATGTTCAGGGACCGCGCCACGGCGCGGTCCCTTTCGTATCCGGGATGGCGCGGACCAGGCTCGCCCCGCGCCACGGAAAATACCCAGAGCCAGGGGCATCCGGCCCCTCCGCAACCCGCCCCCGGGGACTGTACGCACGAAGGGGGGCACAAGGGCCCGAAGGCGGGCCAGAATGGAAAAGACGATGTTTCACAATGTGAAAAAATCGATCCAGTGGGGCGAAGAGACCCTGACGCTGGAAACCGGCAAGGTCGCGCGCCAGGCCGACGGCTCGGTCATCGCCACGCTGGGCGAGACCTCGGTGATGGCCAACGTCACCTTCGCCAAGGCGCCGAAGCCGGGTCAGGACTTCTTCCCCCTGACCGTCCACTACCAGGAAAAATACTACGCCGCCGGCAAGATCCCGGGCGGCTTCTTCAAGCGCGAGGCGCGCCCGACCGAGAAGGAGACGCTGACCGCGCGCCTGATCGACCGGCCGATCCGCCCGCTGTTCGTGCCGGGCTTCAAGAACGAAGTGCTCGTGATGTGCACCGTTCTCAGCCACGACCTCGTCAACGACCCCGACATCGTCGCGATGATCGCGGCCTCGGCCGCGCTGACCATCTCGGGCGCGCCCTTCATGGGCCCGATCGCCGGCGCCCGCGTCGGCTACACCGATGGCGAGTACGTGCTGAACCCGACCATCGACGACCTGCAGGACATCCGCACCAACCCCGAGCAGCGCCTCGACCTCGTGGTCGCCGGCACCAAGGACGCGGTGATGATGGTCGAATCGGAGGCCTACGAGCTGACCGAGGCCGAGATGCTGGGCGCGGTGAACTTCGCGCACGAGCAGATCCAGCCGGTGATCGACCTGATCATCGACCTCGCCGAGGAGACCGCCAAGGAGCCCTTCGACTTCACGCCCCCGGACTACGCGGCGCTCTACGACGCCGTGAAGGCCGCCGGCGAGGAGAAGATGCGCGCCGCCTTCGCGATCACCGACAAGCAGGAGCGCACCGCCGCCGTGGCGAACGCCCGCGAGGAGATCAAGGCGCAGCTCACCGAGGAGCAGCTCGAGGACGCCAATCTCGGCTCGGCGCTGAAGAAGCTCGAATCGACCGTGCTGCGCGGTGACGTGGTCAAGAACGGCCGCCGCATCGACGGCCGCGCGCTCGACCAGGTCCGCCCGATCGTGGCCGAGACCGGCATGCTGCCGCGCACCCACGGCTCGGCGCTGTTCACCCGCGGCGAGACCCAGGCGCTGGTCGTGACCACGCTGGGCACCGGTGATGACGAGCAGTTCATCGACGCGCTGCACGGCAACTTCAAATCGAACTTCCTGCTGCACTACAACTTCCCCCCCTACTCGGTGGGCGAAGTGGGCCGCGTCGGCTCCCCGGGCCGTCGCGAGATCGGCCATGGCAAGCTCGCCTGGCGGGCGCTGCAGGCGGTGCTGCCGGCGGCGACCGACTTCCCCTACACCATCCGCCTGGTCTCCGAGATCACCGAGTCGAACGGCTCGTCCTCGATGGCCTCGGTCTGCGGCGGCTCGCTCGCCATGATGGATGCGGGCGTGCCGCTCAAGGGCGCGGTCGCCGGCGTGGCGATGGGCCTGGTGCTGGAAGATGACGGCTCCTACGCCGTGCTGACCGACATCCTGGGCGACGAGGACCACCTCGGCGACATGGACTTCAAGGTCGCCGGCACCGAGAACGGCATCACCTCGCTGCAGATGGACATCAAGGTCGCGGGCATCACCCCCGAGATCATGGAGAAGGCGCTGGCGCAGGCCAAGGACGGCCGGATGCACATCCTGGGCGAGATGAACAAGGCGCTCTCCGGCGCCGCGGAATTCTCGGTCCACGCCCCGCGCATCGAGACCATGCAGATCCCGACCGACAAGATCCGCGAAGTGATCGGCTCGGGCGGCAAGGTGATCCGCGAGATCGTCGAGGTCTCGGGCGCCAAGGTCGACATCAACGACGACGGCGTGATCAAGATCGCCTCCGCCAACGGCGAAGCGATCCAGAAGGCCTACGACATGATCTACTCGATCGTGGCCGAGCCGGAAGAGGGCAAGGTCTACAAGGGCACCGTCGTGAAGCTCGTCGATTTCGGCGCCTTCGTGAACTTCTTCGGCAAGCGCGACGGCCTCGTGCATGTCAGCCAGATCGAGAACCGCCGCCTGAACCACCCCTCCGACGTGCTGAAGGAAGGCCAGGAGGTCTGGGTCAAGCTTCTGGGCTTCGACGACCGCGGCAAGGTGCGCCTGTCGATGAAGGTGGTCGACCAGGAGACCGGCGAGGAGATCGCCAAGGAGGGCGCGCAGGCCGAGTGAGGCCCGCCGCCAGCCGCAGATCACAGGAAAGGGCCCCGGCGATGCCGGGGCCCTTTTTCGTTGCCGCCATGCCGGATCCGGGCCGACGCCGCAGCGCGGCGAATTCGCCACACGGAATTGTGACCAATCCGTGGCCCATCTCCTTTCGGTTGCAGGGCACCTTCACCAAAGTACAGATGTCCTTGCACAACCAGCAAGGACACCTGCCCCCCATGATCCGTTTCGCCCTCCTCGCCCCGCTCGCCTTCGCCGTCGCGGGGCCCGCCGCCGCCCAATCCCTCGAAGGCGCGGCCTTCGGCGCGGGCGTCTCGAGCCTCGGCCTCTATGCCTCGGGCAGCTACGAGGTGATGCCGAAGCTGCGTCTGCGCGGCGTCGTGGCCGGCGCGCCGGACCTCCAGTACGAGGGCGACGAGGACGAGGCCGGCACCGAGATCACCCTCGACGGCAATTTCGTGAGCGTCGCGGCGCTGGCCGACTACTTCCCCTATGCCAACGGCTTCCGCGTCAGCGGCGGGGTGTTCTTCCTCGCCGAGAACACGCTCGACGGCACCGGCAGCGGCTTCGAGGCCGATGACGGCACCAGCTACGACGCCGCCACCGTGACCGCCTCGGCGCGGTTCGAGCAGGACGTCGCCCCGGCGCTGGCCATCGGCTACCAGGGCGGCCTCGGCGGCGGCTGGGGCTTCGAGACCGAGATCGGCGTCATCGCCATCGGCAGCGTCGAGGTCGATCTCGACGGCACCAGCGGCGAAGCCGGCGCGCGCGAGGCGCAGTTCCAGAGCGACCTCGCCGCGGTCGAGGCCGATGCCAACGACATGGGCGAGAGCCTGCCCGTCTGGCCGTGGCTGTCGATCGGTGTGACCTACCGGTTCTGAACTCCGGACTGCATTCCCGGAGAGGCGGCGCGGCAACGCGTCGCCCTTTTTTGCGCGCCCTTAACCCGAATCCCGCCCCGGCATGGAATTCTGCATTCCACGAGACGCCGCAACCGAACCGGAGGGACCCCGACATGTCACTGACGCGCCGCGCCGCCCTTGCGGGCGCCATCGGCCTCGCCGCCGCCCCCGCGCTCGCCGCCCCGAAACGGGTCGTGAAGATCCCGCGCGACTGGCTGCCCACCGAGATCGCGGTGAACCCCGCCCTGCCCGCCGGGCAGATCCATGTCCGGATCGCCGAAAACCGGCTCTATTGGACGCTGGGAGAGGGGCGCGCGATCCGCTACGTCGTGGCGCTGGGCGCGGCCGGGCGCAACTTCTCGGGTAGCGCCGTGGTGGCGCGCAAGGCCGAGTGGCCGTCATGGATGCCGACCGCCAACATGATCCGGCAGGAGCCCGAGGTCTATGGCCGCTTCGCCGGGGGCCTGCCGGGCGGCCACGCGATGAACCCGCTGGGTTCGCGCGCGCTCTACCTCTACCGCGGCGGGCGCGACACCTACTACCGCATCCACGGCACGCCTCAGCCCTGGACCATGGGGCGCAAGTTCTCGTCGGGCTGCGTGCGGCTGATCAACGAGCACGCGGAGCATCTCTACGACCGGGTGCCGGTCGGCACGGTCGTCACGGTCGCCTGAGAAAAGGGCGCCCCGAGGGGCGCCCTTCGAGCCTCACTTCGGCTCCTTGGTCATCCGCAGATAGGGCAGCACGGTCGTGAACTCGCCGAACTTGGCCTTGGCGTCCTCGTCCGAGACGGTGGCGGGAATCACCACGTCCTGGCCCGGCTGCCAGTCGGCCGGCGTCGCCACGCCCTTGCCCACCGAGGTTTTGAGCGCGTCGAGCGCGCGCAGCACCTCGGCGAAGTTGCGGCCCACCGTCATCGGGTAGGTCATCGACAGCTTGAGCTGCTTGTCCGGCCCGATGATGAACACCGCCCGCACCGTGGCGCTGTCGGCGGGAGTGCGGCCCTCGGGCAGATGCGCCTCGGCCGGCAGCATGTCGAAGGCCTTGGACACCTCGAGCCCGTCATCGCCGATGATCGGGAAATCCGGCGCGGCGCCGCCGGCTTTCTCGATGTCCTTCTTCCAGCGCTTGTGGTCCTCGACTCCGTCCACGGAAACGCCGATCACCTTGGTGTCGCGCTTCTTCCACTCGTCCGCGAGCCGGGCCACGGCGCCGAACTCGGTGGTGCAGACCGGTGTGAAGTCCTTCGGGTGGCTGAACAGGATCGTCCACTTGTCGCCGACGAAGTCGTGCAGCTTGTAGCGGCCCTGATCGGTCTCGACCTCGAGATTCGGAATCTCGTCGTTGATGCGCAGTCCCATTTCATCCTCCTGCGACACTGATTACGTGCGGACCATAGGCCCGCGCCGGAGCAGGTGCCACCCGCTTGAAGGTGCCCTGCGCCGGTGACACTCTCCCCGCCAAGACGGAGGACATTCCATGATCGAGAAACGCGACTTCTACATCGACGGGCGCTGGAGCGCGCCCGCACGGCCCCGCGACTGCCAGGTGATCGACCCCTCGACCGAGGAGCCCTGCGCCGTCATCTCGCTGGGCGACCAGGCCGACACCGACGCCGCCGTCGCCGCCGCCAAGCGCGCCCTGCCCGGCTGGCGCGCCACGCCGCCGGCCGAGCGCCGCGCCGTGGTCGAGCGCATCCTCGAACAGTACGAGGCCCGCGAGGAGGATCTCGCCCAGGCGATGAGCCGCGAGATGGGCGCGCCGATCGACCTGGCGCGCAACAGCCAGGCCACCGCGCTGCCCTACCACCTGAAGAACTTCCTGCGCGCCTTCGACGAGGTCGAGTGGCTGCGCCCCCTGGGCGACCACGCCCCCGACACGATGATCTCGATGGAGCCGATCGGCGTGGTCGGGCTGATCACCCCGTGGAACTGGCCGATGAACCAGGTCACGCTGAAGGTGATCCCGGCGCTGCTGGCCGGCTGCACCGTGGTGCTGAAGCCGTCCGAGGAGGCGCCGCTCTCGTCGATCGTCTTCGCCGAGATGCTCGACGCCGCCGGCGTGCCGGCGGGCGTGTTCAACCTCGTCAACGGCGACGGCGCGGGCGTGGGCACGCAGCTTTCCACCCACCCGGATGTCGAGATGATCTCCTTCACCGGCTCGACCCGCGCCGGCAAGGCGATCTCCAAGGCCGCGGCCGAGACGCTCAAGCGCGTGACGCTGGAGCTGGGCGGCAAGGGCGCCAACCTCGTCTTCGCCGATGCCGGCGAAAAGGCGGTGGTGCGCGGCGTGCGGCACTGCATGCAGAACACCGGCCAGTCCTGCAACGCGCCGACCCGGATGCTGGTCGAGCGCGGCTTCTACGACGAGGCGGTCGAGATCGCGGCCCGCACCGCGCAGGAGACCGCCGTGGGCCCGGCAAGCGAGCCCGGCCGGCATATCGGCCCGCTGGTCAACAAGGCGCAGTGGGAGAAGGTACAGGGCCTGATCGAGACCGGCATCAAGGAAGGCGCGCGCCTCGTCGCGGGCGGCCCCGGCCTGCCCGAGGGCGTGAACCGCGGCTTCTTCGTCCGGCCCACCGTCTTCGCCGACGTGACCCGCGACATGACCATCGCCAAGGAAGAGATCTTCGGGCCGGTGCTGTCGATCATGCCCTTCGAGGACGAGGCGGAGGCGATCGAGATCGCCAACGACACGCCCTACGGCCTGACCAACTACGTGCAGTCGGCCGACCCGGCGCGGCGCAACCGGCTGGCGCTGGCGCTGCATTCCGGCATGGTCGAGATGAACGGCAAGCCGCGCGGCGCGGGCGCGCCCTTCGGCGGCGTCAAGCTCTCGGGCCGCGCGCGCGAGGGCGGGGCCTGGGGGCTCGAGGAGTTCCTCGAGGCCAAGGCGATCTCCGGCTGGGGTCTCGACGCCGCCGAGTGATCGAAGGTCCGGGACCGGCAAGGCAAGGGCGGCGCATCGCGTCGCCCTTTTTCGTGCGCCCATGCACGCAATCGGCGCTCTGAGGCGTCTTTTGTGCGCCCGTTCCAGCGCTATCTTTGTCGCGAAGATCAACCGGAGCCGCATCATGCTGAACCAGATCCGGGGCCTGCACCACGTCACCGCCATGGCGTCCGGGGCCCACGCCAACAACGCCTTCTACACCGACACGCTCGGGCTGCGCCGGGTGAAGAAGACCGTCAATTTCGACGCGCCCGACGTCTACCACCTCTACTACGCCGACGAGATCGGCACGCCGGGCACGGTGATGACCTATTTCCCCTTTCCCGACGCCGCGCGCGGCCGTCGCGGCGCGGGCGAGGTCGGGCTGACCGCCTTCTCGGTGCCGAAGGGCAGCCTCGACGCCTGGGCCGAGCGGCTGGAGGGGCGCGGCGTGGCCAACATCGCCCGCGACACCGCTTTCGGCGAGGCGCGGCTGCTGCTCGACGGCCCCGACGGCGAACGCCTCGCGCTGGTCGAGACCGAGGGCGACGACCGCGCGCCCTGGACCGGCGGCGGCGTGGATGCGGCCATCGCCATCCGCGGCTTCCGCGCGGTCGAGATGCTGCTGCGCGACAAGGCCGCCACGGTCGAGCTGCTCGGGTTCATGGGCTACCGCGAGGCCGCAAGCGAAGGCGACACGACCCGCTACGTGGTCGAGGGCGGCAACCCCGCCGACGCGGTCGACATCCGCGTCGACCCGGCCGCGCATCGCGCCGCGCCGGGGGCGGGCTCGGTGCATCACATCGCCTTCGCGGTCGAGAACCGCAAGGTGCAGGCCGAGGTGGCGCAGCGCCTCGCGGAAGCCGGCTGGCCGACCACGCCGCAGATCGACCGCGACTACTTCTTCGCGATCTACTTCCGCAGCCCCGGCGGCGTGCTGTTCGAGATCGCCACCAACGAGCCGGGCTTCGACCGCGACGAGGATCGCGCGCATCTGGGCGAGGCGCTGAAGCTGCCCTCGCAGCACGAGCACCTGCGCGACCGGCTCGAGCGCACGCTCGAGCCGATCGGGGGCTGAGCATGGCCTACCACGCCGCACGTCATGCGGGGGCGCCCGGCGCGCCCCTGCTCATCACCTTCCACGGCACCGGTGGCGACGAGCACCAGTTCCACCGCTTCGGGCAGGAGCTTCTGCCCGGCGCGCATGTCGTCTCGCCGCGCGGCGACGTCAGCGAGGCCGGCGCGCTGCGCTACTTCCGCCGCAAGGGCGAGGGCGTCTACGACATGGAGGACCTCGCCGAGCGCCGCACCGCGATGATCCGCTTCGTCGAAGGCGAAATTTCCCGCAGCGGTGCGGAGCGGGTGATCGGGCTGGGCTATTCCAACGGCGCCAACATCCTCGCCGCCATGGCGATGATGCGGCCCGACCTCTTCACCGACCTGGCACTCCTGCACCCGCTGATCCCGTGGCGGCCCGAGCCGCAGCCGGGCCTCTCCGGGCGCCGCGTTCTCGTCACCGCGGGCGAGCGCGACCCGATCTGCCCGGCGCCGCAGACCACCGAGCTGATCGACTGGTTCGAGATGCAGGGCATGGAGGTGACGACCGCCTGGCATCCCGGCGGCCACGAGGTCCGGCCGGCCGAGATCGAGGCGCTGCGCGCCTTCCTGGCCGGGGGTCCGGCCTAGAACGGCGCCTTGGCGGTAAAGCGCATGCCCTTGCCGCCATCGGGGTGGCGCAGCTGCAGCGTCTCGGAATGCAGCATCAGGCGCGGGAAGTCCCGCGCCGCGCCCTCGGCGTAGAACGGATCGCCGAGGATCGGGTGGCCGAGCGCCAGCATGTGCACCCTGAGCTGGTGGCTGCGCCCGGTCTTCGGCATCAGCCGCACCCGGCTCTCGGCATCCGAGGCGCGCACCACGCGCCAATCCGTCACCGCGGCCCGGCCGTTCTCGTGGTCGACCATCTGGCGCGGCCGGTTCGGCCAGTCGACGATCAGCGGCAGGTCGACCGTGCCGCGCGCGGGCTCGAGCCGGCCCCAGACCCGCGCCACGTAGGTCTTCTTGGTCTGCCGCTTCTCGAACTGCAGGCCGAGATGGCGCTGGGCGTGCGGCGAAAGCGCGAAGACCATCACGCCCGAGGTGTCGCGGTCGAGCCGGTGCACCAGCAGCGCGGTCGGGAAGGCCTCCTGCACCCGCGCCATCAGGCAGTCGGACAGGTGCTCGCCCTTGCCCGGCACCGACAGAAGGCCCGAGGGCTTGTCGACGACCACGATCTCGTGGTCGGCATGGATCACCGAAAGGGGGTCGGTCGGCGGGTCGTAGGCGGCGTCAGTCGGCGGGGTCATCCGGCAGCGGTGCCAGCACCCAGATCAGCACGCAAGGGGTGTCGTGCGGGTTGAGCCAGCTTTGGCTCTCGCCCCGGTTCACGAAACTGTCGCCGGCGGCCACCGAATGCGCCCGCCCGCCGATCCGGATCTCGGCCGCGCCGCTGATCACGTAGCCGATCTCGAGCCGGTGCCAGTCGGTCGGCCGGTCCGAGACCGAGTTCGGCATCAGCACGCTGCGATACACCTCGATGCCGCCCACCACCGGCGCCAGCAGGTCGTCGGTCGCCCCGGTGTTGTCGGCATAGAGGATGCGGCGCTGCTCGGGGCGCAGAACGTCCTGCCTCTCGTCCATGGTGGTGCCGTTGCGGAACAGCTGCGCCAGCGGCATGTCGAGGGCCCGCGCGATGGCCACGAGATCGGCGTAGCCGGGGTGGGAGCGTCCGCGCTCCACCTGGCTGATCCAGCCGGTGGAGCGACCGATGAGTGCGGCGAGATCCGCGATCCGCATTCCGCGGGCCTGCCTGTGCCGCCGCAGATCGGCCCCCAGGCTCCCGCCATCCGGCGACTGGTCATGCATACAAAAACCCTGGCCTTAAGTACAGGTCACAACGTCTTCTGGCCAGAATCCCCGGAGATGCGCAATCACCGGACTCGTTTCTCGGCCATCACGGTTGCGATTGTACCTTGGCAAACACGGTTTGCAGAAGATCTTCCAGGAATGCCGCGTCCGTCGCGTCGAAGGCGTCGGGGCGGTCGCTGTCGATGTCGAGCACGCCGATCACGGCACCGCCGGCATCGCGCACCGGCAGCACCAGTTCGGAGCGGGTCGAGGAGGAGCAGGCGATATGGCCGGGAAACGCCTCGACATCCGGCACCAGCTGGGTTTCGCCGGTCCGTGCCGCGGCCCCGCACACGCCGCGATCGAACGGGATCACGAGGCAGCCATGGCCGCCCTGATAGGGGCCGATCTTCAGCAGGCCGGGCTCCGTGACGCGGTAGAAGCCGGTCCAGTCGAAGCGGTCATCGGCGTGGTGCAGCTCGCAGGCCATGGTGGCCATCAGCGCCACGGCATCGGTTTCGCCCTCGGTCAGGGCGACGATTCGCGCGCGCAACTCGTCTCTGGGAAGTGTCATGGGGTCTCCGGAGCGGATGGATTCGCCCCGTTCTCGCGCCGTCCGAGCCCGACCGCAAGCCGGGACCGGGGGCCGCCCACGGGCTCAGTTCAGCTGGACCTGCAGCGGGTAGTGGCCGTCCTCGAACGGGCCGAAGAGGTCGTCGAGATCGGGGTGGTCGACCGGCTCGCCGGAATGGTCGGCCACGAGATTCTGTTCGGAAACATAGGCCACGTAGTAGCTCTGCTCGTTCTCGGCGAGCAGGTGGTAATAGGGCTGCTGCTTGTGCGGCCGGCTGTCCTCGGGGATCGCCTGATACCATTCCTCGGTGTTCGAGAAGGTCGCATCGACATCGAACACCACGCCGCGGAACGGATGATTGCGGTGGCGCACCACCTGACCGAGGGCATATTTCGCGCGCGTCTTCAGCATGGCAGACCATCCTTTCCACCAGTATTACCCGCAACGCCCCCTACAGGTCCATGCGGGGGGGTCAAGATGGGGAGAAACAGTCCGTGAACCTTGCCCTGACAGTGCTGGAGATCACCGCGCCCGTCTTCCTGCTCGGCCTGATCGGCTATGTCTGGGTGCGGCTGGGCTTCGCCTACGACATCCCCTTCGTCACCCGCCTGACCATGACGGTCTCGATCCCCTGCCTGATCTTCGTGGCCCTCATGCAGACCGAGATCGAGCCCGCCGCGCTGGCCGGCCTCTCGATGGCCGCCTTCGCGAGCTACGCCGCGCTGTCGCTGCTGTTCCTCGCGGTGCTGGCGCTCGGACGGCTGGACCTGCCGACCTATCTGGCACCGCTCATCTTCGGCAACACCGGCAATCTCGGCCTGCCTCTGGCGCTCTTCGCCTTCGGCGAGGAGGGGTTCGGCTACGCGGTGGTGGTCTTCGCGGTGATGGCGATCGGCTCCTTCACCTTCGGGATCTGGCTGGTCGCCGGGCGCGGCTCGCTCGGCCGGGTGCTGCGCGAGCCCTTGGTCTGGGGCACGCTCGGCGGCGCGCTGTTCCTGTGGCAGGGCTGGCAGACGCCGCGATTCGTCACCAACACGCTCGATCTCGTGGGGCAGATGGCGATCCCCTTGATGCTGGTGACGCTGGGCGTGGCGGTGGCGCGGCTGCGGCCGGGGATGCTGGCCCGGGCGAGCCTGCTGTCGGCGATCAAGGTGCTGGCCTGCGCGCTGATCGCGGCGGCGGCGGGGGCGGCCTTCGGCCTCGGCCCCGTGGCCTTCGCGGTGCTGGTGCTGCAGATCTCCACGCCGGTGGCCGTCACCTCCTACCTGCTGGCCGAGAAATACGGCGCCGACGCGCAGGCGGTGGCCGGGCTCGTGGTGGCCTCGACCCTGATGTCGGTGGTCGCTTTGCCGCTCATCCTGGCAATCGTGATCGCCTGAGCCCCCGCCCCCTGTTCCCAGCCCGCGCGGCTTCGGCTAGGCTCGCCTCAAACGCGGGTGGCAAACCCGCGAAAAAACCAGAAACGCGAGGGGCAGATGAGCAGACTCTTTCGCACCATGATTCTGCTGGCGTTGCTGGCGAGCTGCGGGCCGCGCGACTTCGCCGCCCCGCGCGAGCTGGACGACGCCTGCAGCATCGTGCGCCAGCATCCCGACTACCTGCGGGCCTTCAAGAAGACCGAGCGCAAATGGGGCGTGCCGGTCCCGGTCCAGATGGCGATCATCTACCAGGAGAGCAAGTTCGTCGGCAACGCGCGCACGCCGTTCCAGTGGAAGCTCGGCGTGATACCGGTGGGGCGGCAATCCTCGGCCTATGGCTACAGCCAGGCGCTCGACGGCACCTGGGAGGAGTATCTCGAGCAGGAAGGCGGCTGGCGGCACAAGCGCGACAACATCCACCACGCCACCAACTTCATGGGCTGGTACATGACCGGCACCCAGCGCGAGCTGGGCATCCCGCTCTACGACACGCGCAACCAGTACCTCGCCTATCACGACGGGCGCGCGGGCTTCCGGCGCGGCACCTGGAAGTCCAAGGGCTGGCTGATCGACGTCTCCGACAAGCTGGCGCGGCGCACGCTGCTCTACGACAGCCAGCTGCGCGCCTGCGGCAAGCGCTGAGCCTCACCGCTCGGGCGGCCTGCGCGGTCGCTCGCGACCGCGCAGCAACCCCGTCCAGTAGAGGCAGCGGGCGGCCGTGACGCCCCAGCCCGCCGGCAGCCCGGAGATGCGCGGCACCGGACCCCGGACCGGCGGGTCCGGCCCGGCATCCTCGGGTGGCGACATCCGCCACGGCGGCCGCGGCGGCTCGGTGAGATCCCGGGCCATGACACATCTCGTAGAAAGGGCCGCCCGGCTGGGGCGGCCCTTTCAGCATGCGGCCGGAAGGCGGATGTGGAAACTCGCCCTTGGGATGTAGGCCGTTGGGTCAGCTCACCAGTCGCTCATCTCGGCCTGGATGTTGAACTGCCGGTCGGAGATCCCGACCCCGGAACGCAGGTCGTTCAGCACCACGGTGGTCTTCTGCCCGGCATCGTCGGTCACCACCCATTGCCGCAGCTCGACCGGGTCGGCGGTGAAGACCATCTGGATCGAGCCCATCTCGGCCCGGGCCGGGTCCTGCGCGGTCACCGTGGTGGTGGTGCCGTCGGAGGTGTGGCCGGTCACCATCCCGGCGCGGCCGAGATCGACGTTGCGCTCGAGGATGATGCTGAGCGGGGTCTGGTTGAGCGGGTAGCGCTCGGGTCCGGTGTTGGAGCGGGCGTCGAACACCGCCACCTGCCCGCCGCCGGCGATCATCATCGAGCGGTCGCCGGCATATTCGAAGCGGATTCGGCCGGGGCGCTTGATGTACATCTGCCCGGTCTGGATCGAGCCGTCGCCGTTGATCTGGGTGAAGCCCGCGGTCCCGGTCTGCAGCTGGTTGAGGTAGCTGGAGATCTCGCCCAGCGAAAGCTGCCGCGCCAGCGCCGGCTGCGCCGCCAGCGCGAGACCGGCGGCGGCGAGGGAGGCGAGGAAGCTGCGTCGGATCATGGTCATTCTCGCTTGGTCCTTAGTGTTGCGGCCCCGGAACGGGCCCTCGGTACTCGATATAGGACCGGCATGGCCGATTGTCCGCCGCTAGGCGATATCGCGCCCGCCGCAAGCCGATGACCGGGCCATGAAAAGCCCCCTGCCCGGCGGGGCAGGGGGCTTAAGCCCTTGAAATCACGCGAGGGGGAAGCCCCCTCACGGCGACGTCAATGCGGTTCGGGCACCAGCACCTCGCGCTTGCCCACGTGGTTGGCGGCCGAGACCACGCCCTGGTCCTCCATCTGTTCGACCAGCCGTGCCGCCTTGTTGTAGCCGATCGCCAGCTTGCGCTGGATGTAGGAGGTCGAGCATTTGCGGTCCTTGGCGACGATCTGCACCGCCTGGTCGTAGAGCGCGTCCTCGCCGTCCGAGCCGGAGGTCGATGAGCCGCCGCCCGACAGGCCGAGCACCGCGTCGATGTCGCTGCTCTTCTCCTCGTCGGGTCCCTCGATCACGCCGCCGACATAGTCCGGCGGGCCGAAGCCCTTGAGGTAGGTGACGATCTCCTCGACCTCCTCGTCCGAGCAGAACGGGCCATGCAGGCGGGTGATGCGCGAGCCGCCCGCCATGTAGAGCATGTCGCCCATGCCAAGGAGCTGTTCGGCCCCCTGCTCGCCCAGGATGGTGCGGCTGTCGATCTTCGAGGTGACCGAGAAGGAGATCCGGGTCGGGAAGTTGGCCTTGATGGTACCGGTGATGACGTCGACCGAGGGGCGCTGCGTGGCCATGATCAGGTGGATTCCGCTCGCCCGCGCCATCTGCGCCAGCCGCTGGATGCAGGCCTCGATCTCCTTGCCCGCCACCATCATCAGGTCGGCCATCTCGTCGACGATGACGACGATGTAGGGCAGAAGCTCGGGCTGGAACTCCTCGGTCTCGAAGATCGGGTCGCCGGTCTCGTCGTCGAAGCCGGTCTGCACGGTGCGCGAGAACATCTCGCCCTTCGACAGCGCCTCCTTCACCCGGCCGTTGTAGCCGTCGATGTTGCGCACGCCCATCTTCGACATCTTGCGATAGCGCTCCTCCATCTCGCCCACGACCCATTTCAGGGCGACGACCGCCTTCTTGGGGTCGGTCACGACGGGCGAGAGCAGGTGCGGGATGCCGTCATAGACGCTGAGTTCCAGCATCTTCGGGTCGATCATGATCAGCCGGCATTCCTCGGGCGTCAGCTTGTAGAGCAGCGACAGGATCATGGTGTTGATCGCCACCGACTTGCCCGAGCCGGTGGTGCCGGCGATCAGCAGGTGGGGCATCTTGGCGAGGTTGGCGATCACCGGCTCGCCGCCGATATCCTTGCCGAGCGCCAAGGGCAGCTTCATCTGCTGGTCCGAGTAGTCGCGCGCCGAGAGGATCTCGCGCAGCACCACCATCTCGCGGTTGGAATTGGGCAGCTCGATGCCGATCACCGAGCGGCCCGGCACGGTCGAGACCCGCGCCGAGAGCGCCGTCATTGAGCGCGCGATGTCGTCGGCGAGGCCGATCACCCGGCTGGCCTTGAGGCCCGGCGCGGGCTCGAGTTCGTACATCGTCACCACCGGGCCGGGGCGGACGCTGACGATCTCGCCCTTCACGCCGTAATCCTCGAGCACGCCCTCGAGCCGGCGGGCGTTCTCCTCGAGCTGCGCGTCGGGCAGGTGATGGCGCTGGATCGAACCCGGATCGGCCAGAAGGTCGATCGGCGGGTACTCGTAGTCCGGCCAGCTCTGCGCCGGTACCTCGGGCGCGGCGCGCGGCGCCTCGGCGGGCTGCGGCGCGGCACGGTTCACCGCCGCCGGGGCGTCCGGGGCCTCCGTGGCGCGCGGCTGCGGCGCCTGCGGGGCCGGCTGGGGGGCGGGCTGGGCGGCCGGGGCGGGCTGCGGCCGCGATGCCTCGGGCGCGGGCACGCGCGGCGCGGGTGCGGCGGGCTCGGCCCGCTGCGCCACCAGCGGCGCGGCGGCGCGCGGCGCGACGGGCGCCGCCGGGGCGGGCTGCGGCGCGGGCTCGGCTTCGGGCTCCGGCTCGGCCCATTCGGCATCGAGATCGGCGGCCGCGTCCCAGTCCGACTGCGGCTCGCCCCAGTTTTCCTCGGCGGCCGCGAAGGCCGCGTCGGGGGCGTAGTGCTCCTCGGCCTGCGGCTCCTCGATCAGCGTCTCCTCGGGGGCCGGGGGCGTGCCGAACAGGTCGTGCCCCGGCGCCGCGTCGCGGCTCAGGGGCGGCTCGGCGCGCGGCGGCTCGGCGGCGGCGCGCGGTGCGCCGACCAGCGCCTGGCCGGCCGCGGCCAGCCCCGCGCCCGCGGCGGCGAGACCGGCCCCCGCGACGGTGCGCGGCGTCTTGGAGATCATCAGCGGCTTGGGGCCGCGGCCCTGCGTCAGCGAGGGCTCGATCCGGCCGTTCTGGAACGGCGGCATCGCCGCGCCCGACCCGGTGCGCGCGCGGATCGCGTCCGAGATGCGCGAGCGGATCCGGTCGTCATCGGGCCGCTCGGCGCGGGCGGCGGCGGCGGTGAGCGGCGGCTCGGGCAGCTCGGCCTGCGGCAGGCCGCGCGGCTCGGCGCGCGTCTCGGTGCGCCGCAGCACCCGCGACAGCAGCCCGCCCGCGGGCTCCTCGGCCCGGTCCGGGCGCGGCGGCGCGGCCAGGGTGCTCGGCGGTGCCGGCGGCAGGCGGCGGGCGGGGGCCTCGACGGCCTCCTCCGGCTCGTACGGCTCCTCGGCCCAGTCGAGATCCTCCTCGATCGGCTCGGGCGCGGGCGGCATGGCGGCGCGCCGCACCAGGCCCTGGCCCGGCGGCGGCGGTGGCGGCATCCGCGGCGCGGCGGGGGCGGGCTCGGCCTCCCAGCCATCGTCGATCAGCGCATCGTCCTCGGCCTCGGCCTTCGGGGCGGGGGCCATCGCGGCGCTGGCCGCGGCGAGGCGGCGGGCGGCGGAGGCGCGCACCGCGGCGGCCACGCGCTGGGCCTGGCTCGGCTCGGGCACGGCGCGCATCGCGGCCTCTTCCTCGTCCTGCCAGGCGCGGTCGCGCCGCATCTGGTCGCGCCGGGCCTCGATCCCGTCGCCGATCCGGGCGCGCAGCACGTCGGCGGCGCGCATCGACACCGAGGCGCCCCGGCCCATCAGCCGCAGGCCGAGCGCATAGGCGAAGACCAGCCCCAGAAGCAGCAGGCGGCCAAGCCCGCGGGTTTCGTCGCGGGTGAAGCCGGTCACGAAGGCCCCGGCCGCCAGCACGCCCAGGCCCAGCAGCATCGCCAGCAGGTTCACCGCGAAGCCCGCACCGAAGGGCAGCATGGTCAGCAGCACGCCCAGCACCGTGTCGCCGAACAGACCGCCCAGCCCGAAGCTGTGGCTCCAGCCGTCCGGCGGGGTAAGCGTGGCGCAAAACACCGCCGCGAGCGCGACCACCATCGGCGCGAACATCAGCCGCGAGACCGCCTTCTCGTCACCGCGGTGCAGCGCCAGGCGCGCGCCCCAGACCAGGAAGACCAGCGGCAGCATCCACGCGCCGCGGCCGACGATCATCACGATCGGCTGCGCCACCGAGGCGCCGAAGCGGCCGAGCCAGTTCTGCACCGGCGCGTCGGAGGCCAGCATCCAGTTCGGATCGTCGGGGTGGTAGGAGCCGATCAGCATCGCCACCATCAGTCCGACCGCGATCAGCGCCAGGCCGAGCAGCTCCTTGCCGCGCTTTTCCAGCGCCGCCTGCATGTTGCTGTCGAGCAAAGGCTCGCGCCCCCTCGTCTGATACGCCATCGTCCCCTCGTCCTTCTCAGTCGTAGAGACAGCCGCGGAGCGTCTCGAGCCCGCGCTGCATGTCGTCCGCCGGGGCCACCATGGCGACCCTGACATAGCCGTTCCCCGGATTCTCGCCGCCGACGTCGCGACCGAGATAGGCGCCGGGCAGCACCCGCACGCCGGTCTCGCGCCACAGCTTCAGCGCCGCCGCCTCGCCGTCATCGACCGGCAGCCACAAGAAGAAGCCGGCCTCGGGCGCGGCGTAGCCCGGAACGCCGCCCAGCACACGGTCGGCGATGTCGTATTTCGCGGCGTAGAGCGCGCGGTTCTCGTCGACATGCGCCTCATCCGACCACGCCTTCGCGGCGACCGCCTGCAAGGGCAGCGGCAGCGGCGCGCCGGCATAGTTCCGAAGCTGCCGCATCCGGCGGGTCGATTCGGGGCCCGAGGCCGCGAAGCCCGCGCGCAGACCCGGCAGGTTCGAGCGCTTCGACAGCGAGTTGAACACCACCAGCCGCTCGGGGTCCGCGCCCATCGCCTCGGCCACGGCAAGCGCGCCCGGCGGCGGCGCGGTGCGCCAGATCTCGGAATAGCACTCGTCGGCGAAGACCCGGAAATCGTGCCGCTCGGCCAGATCCATGAGCCGCTTCAGATAGGCTTCCGAGGCCACCGCGCCCTGCGGGTTCGAGGGCGAGCAGAGGTAGAAGATCGCCGTGCGGTCGAGCGTCTTCGCGGGAATCGCGTCGAGATCGGGCAGGAAGCCGGTCTCGCGCGTCGCCGGCAGGTAGACCGGCTCGGCCCCGACCGAAAGCGCGGCCACCGCGTAGACCTGGTAGAAGGGGTTGGGCATCAGCACCAGCGGCCGCGCGCCGGCCTTGGTCTCGGGGCAGAGCGCCATGGCGGCGTTGTAGAGCCCCTCGCGGGTGCCGTTCAGCGCCAGGAGCCGCTCGGGCGCGGCCGCGACGCCGTAGCGCCGGCCGATCCAGCCCGAGATCGCGCCGAGCAGCATCTCGCTGCCCTCGTTGACCGGGTACTTGCCGAATCCCGCCGCCGCCTCGGCGATGGTGGGGGCGACCCAGTCCGGGTAGCGGTGCTGCGGCTCGCCGATGGTCATGGCAAGCGGCGCGCCGCCGGGCGCGTGCGAATCGAGCAGCGCCCGCAGACGCGGAAACGCATACTCCGGTAGGTCCGAGAACCGCTCGGGGAAATCCATCGCTGCCTCATGATCCGGGGTCGTGGCTGCCCCGTTTTGCCACGAAACTACCCGCGCGGGCAGAGCGATGTCCAGCTTTCGCCCCGCCCCCGCCGGTCTTGTGGCTTTCAGGCCAAGGCCGCCTCGACCGCCGCCGCGAGCCGCCAGAGCCGCCTATCGGCCCCCGCCGGCCCGTTCAGCAGCACGCCGCAGCCCGGATCGCCCGCCGGAAGCGCCGCCGAGCACAGCCCCATCAGGTTGGCGAGCCGCGTGTTGCGCAGCGTCTTGAGGTTGGTGAGACGGAACGCCTCCGAATCATCGAGCAGCGGCTGGACCTTGGGCGGCCGGATCGCCACGCCGGGGCAGATCACCGCGTCGAAGCTCGCCGTGGCGGCGCGGAAGCCCGCGCGCAGCGCGCGCAGCCGGTCCCAGCCGGCGATCCAGTCGGCGGCGGACACGTCGCGCCCGGCCCGGACGCGGTCGAGAATCGGCGGGTAGAGCGTGTCGGGCGCGGCCTCGATCCGTTCGCGCCACCAGGCCCAGGCCTCGGCGGTGTAGAGCGGGCCCGACAGCGCGTAGGCCTCCTCGAGCGGCGGATGCGCGCGGCGCACGATCTCCGCCCCCTCGCCGTCGAGCCGCGACAGCGCCGCGTCGAAGCCGCGCGACACCGCCGGGTCGAAATCCTCGGTGACGACCGTGTCGATCACCAGGAGCCGCGCGCCCGAAAGCGATGCGCCGCGCAGATCGGCCGCGGGGCCGCCCAGCGCCTCCAGCGCCAGCACCCCGTCCGCGACCGTCCGCGCCAGCGGCCCGGCGGTGTCGAAGCTGGTGCAGAGCGGCACCGCGCCCTGCATCGGCAGCGCGCCATGGGTGGGCTTCAGCCCGACGAGGCCGTTCCAGACCGACGGCACCCGGATCGAACCGCCGGTGTCCGAGCCGATCGCCACCGGCGCGAGGCCATGCGCCACCGAGGCCGCGGCACCCGAGGAGGAGCCGCCCGGCGCGGTCTCCGGGTCGAAGATGTTGGGCGGCGTCGCGGTGCGCGGGTTCAGCCCCAGCCCCGAGAAGGCGATCTCGGTCATGTGGGTCTTGCCGAGGCAGACGAGGCCCGCCGCCGTCGCCCGGCGCAGGATCTCGGCATCGCTCCCGGGCACCCGGCCCGCCATCAGCCGCGTCCCGGCCCCGGTCTCGACCCCGGCGCTGTCGAAGAGATCCTTCCAGCTTACCGGCACGCCGTCGAGCGGGCCGCGTCGCAGCCCGAGCCGGGCGCGTTCGCGCGCCGACGCAGCCTCGGCCAGCGCGCGGTCTGGCGTGGTGCGGGCGTAGATACGGGCGCCGTCGGGATGCGCATCGATCGCGTCGAGGAAATGCTCGGTCAGCTCCACCGGGTCGATCTCGCCCGCGCCGATGCCCTGCCCCAGCGCCGCCGCCGTCATCCGCCGCCAATCGGTCATCGCGTCCCCCTGCCCGTCTCGCGCCTGCGACGCTAGCGGCGGTGCGGCGCATGGACAATCCCGCCCCCGGCCCCATAGTCAGCGCCATGAACCGAGACAGCGACATCCTGATCACCGGCGGCGGGCTGAACGGCCCGGTGCTCGCGCTCGCGCTGGCGCGGGCGGGCTTCACCGTGACCCTGATCGACGCGGCGCCGCCCGAGGCGGACGCGTCGGCCGCCGCCAGCCGCGCCTATGCCATCGCCGCCGGCTCGCGCCGGATGCTGGCGCGGCTCGGGCTCTGGGCGGCGCTCGCCCCCGACGCGCAGGAGATGGCCGAGATCAAGGTCACCGACGGCCGCGCCGGCGAAGGCCCGGCGCGCGGCATGCTGCATTTCGATTCGGCCGAGATCGAGAACGGCCCGATGGGCCACATGGTCGAGGACCGGCACCTGCGCGCCGCGCTGGCCGAGGCGCTGGGCGCGGCCGAGGGGGTGACGCTGAAGGCCCCGGTCCGTGTGGTGGCGCAGGAGGCCGGCCCCGGCGGCGTCACGGTGACGCTCGATTCGGGCGAGCGGCTCACGGGGCTGCTGCTGGCGGGCTGCGACGGCCGGCAGAGCGGCACCGCCACCCGCGCCGGCATCCGCCGCGCCGGCCACGGCTACGGCCAGAGCGCGATCACCTGCACCGTGGCGCACGAGCTGCCGCACAAGGGCGTCGCTCACCAGTTCTTCATGCCCGGCGGGCCGCTGGCGATCCTGCCGCTGAAGGGCAACCGCTCCTCGGTGGTCTGGAGCGAACGGACCGAGCGGGCCGAGAAGATCGTGGCCGGCCCCGACGAGGCCTTTCTCGCGGCGCTGCGCCCGGCCTTCGGCAACTTCCTCGGGCAGATCCGGCTCGAGGGCGCGCGGGGGCTGCACCCCTTGGGCCTCAGCCTCGCCGAGCGCTTCGTCGCGGCGCGCGTCGCGCTGGTGGGCGACGCGGCGCACGGGCTGCACCCGGTGGCGGGGCAAGGGCTGAACGCGGGCCTGCGCGACGTCGCGGCGCTGGCGCAGGTGCTGGGCGAGGCGCGGCGGCGCGGCGAGGATGTCGGCACCGGGCCGGTGCTCGAGCGCTACGCGCGCTGGCGGCGCTTCGACACCGCGACGCTGGCGGCGACGACCGATTTCACGACGCGGCTGTTTTCGAACGACAACCCGCTCCTGCGGCTGGCCCGCGACGCCGGCATGGGCGCCATCAACGCCGTGGCGCCGCTGCGCCGGGCGATGATCCGCGAAGCGGCGGGGCTGACGGGCGAGCTGCCGGAACTGATGCGCTGACGCGCTGGGGTCCCCGGCGGGCACCCCGGCCTAGTCCAGCGTACGCGCCTCGTCGGCCAGCATCACCGGGATGCCGCCGCGGATCGGGAAGGCGAGGTTCGCGGCCCGGCTGACCAGCTCCTGCCGCTCGGCATCGTAGCTCAGCGGGCCTTGCGTCTGCGGGCAGACCAGCGCCTCGAGCATCCGCCGGTCGAAGGCGGCGCGCCCGGCGCGCGGATCGGGGTCGGGCTCGGGGATCGGATCGAGCGGCGGCACCGGCGGCGGGCTGTCGGGCGGCAGGTCGGGATCGTCGCTCATTGCATCATCTCCTCGCCCGGGCCGCCCCCGTGCAGGGCGAACTCGATCAGCGCCACGAGGCTTTCGCGCCGGTTCGACAGGTCCGGCGCCTCGAGCAGCGCCTGGCGCTCCTCGCTGTCGAAGGGGCAGAGCATCGACAGCGAGTTGATCAGAAGCTCGTCCTCGGCTTCGTTCAGGCTTTCCCAGTCGGTCGAGAGGCCGCGCTCCTCGAAGAAGCGCGCCAGGAGCTTGAGGAAGCTGTCGCGGTTCAGGCCCGGATCGGTCTCGACCGGGCCGAGGTCGCGGGCGAAACCCTCCCAGCTCACCTCGCAGCGGCGGTAGGGGGTGAAGCCGTCCACCTCCTTGCGCACCCGGAAGCGCGACACGCCCGAGAGCGTGATCATGTAGCGCCCGTCCTCGGTCTCCGAGAATGCGGTGAGCCGGCCGGCGCAGCCGATGGCCTGCAGCCGGTTGTCGGGGCCCTCATGGGGCTGGATCATCCCGATCAGCCGTTCCGGCGTCTTCATCACGTCCTCGAGCATGGCGAGGTAGCGCGGCTCGAAGATGTGCAGGGGCAACCGGGCGCGCGGCAAGAGCAGCGCCCCCGGCAGGGGGAACACGGGGATCGTATCGGGGAGGTCCGCGCTTGTGATCATGTCCGGCGACCTAGCGTGGCCGGACGGTCAGGCAAATATCATCGAGGACAACCGGCGCCGCCCGGACAGCGCCACGGGGTCCTTGGCCGGAAGTGCCTCGAAGATGGTGAAGAGCTGGGTCTTCGCGGCGGCCTCGTTCCACTCGCGGTCGCGGCGGAAGATCTCCAGCAGCTCGTCCACCGCCTCGGCGGTCTCGCCCTTGGCGTGCAGCGCCGTGGCGAGGTCGTAGCGGGCCTGCAGGTCGGCCGGGTCGGCTTCCACCTTGGCGCGCAGCTCGGCCACGGGGCCGGCGGCCGAGGCCTGCCGCGCCAGCGCGATCTGGGCATGCGCGGCGTCGAGCTCGGGGGTGCGGGCGATGTCGGCGGGCGCGCCGTTCAGGATCGCCTCGGCCTCGTCCACCCGGTCGAGCGCCAGATGCGCGCGCACCAGCCCCGCATAGGCGGCGGCGTTCCTGCCGTCCTCCTGCAGGATCGCCTGGAACACCTCGATCGCGCCCTCGGCGTCACCCTCGCCCAGCATGGTCTCGGCCGCCTCGACCGCCTCGGCGAGCCCGCCATCCTCCTCGCCGCCGCCAAGTGCTACGAGCTTGTTCACGAACTTCTCGATCTCGGAGCCCGGCAGCGCGCCCTGGAAGCCGTCGACCGGCTGGCCCTGCCAGAAGGCGTAGACGGTGGGGATCGACTGGACCTGCAGCTGGCCGGCATAGGCCTGGTTCCGGTCGACGTCGATCTTGACCATCTTCACCTTGCCGCCGGCCTTCTGCACCGCCGCCTCGAGCGCCGGGCCGAGCGTCTTGCAGGGCCCGCACCAGGTCGCCCAGAAGTCGACGATCACCGGCACCGTCTTCGAGGCCTCGACCACGTCCTGCATGAAGGTGGCGTCCGAGCCGTCGATGACGAGATCGGCGGCGGGGCCGGGGGCGGCGGAACTGTCCTGAAGGCCGAGCATTTTGGGCTCCTGTCGTTGAATTGCGGCCCGGCGGGGCGGGCTGTGTCCTGAACGGACTATATGTGGACGCGGCCGGGCCGCGCCAAGGGCGAAAGCTCAGAGGTCGAAGCTGGCGAAGACCGGCGCGTGGTCGGAGGGCTTCTCCCAGCCGCGCACCGCCTTGAGGATGCGGCTGCCATGCGCGGCCCCGGCGATGTCGGGCGTGGCCCAGACATGGTCGAGCCTGCGGCCGCGATCGGCGGCCTCCCAGTCCTTCGCCCGGTAGGACCACCACGAATAGAGCTGCCCCTCGGGGATGTCCTGACGGGTCACGTCGACCCAAGAGCCGCTGTCCTGCACCTGCGCGAGATGCTCGACCTCGATCGGCGTGTGGCTCACGACCTTCAGGAGCTGCTTGTGGCTCCAGACGTCGTCCTCGCGCGGCGCGATGTTGAGGTCGCCCACGAGGATCGCGCGCTCGGGCCGGTTGGCATGGAAGTCGTCGCGCATGTGGGTGAGGTAGTCGAGCTTCTGGCCGAACTTCTCGTTCTTCTCGCGGTCCGGCTCGTCGCCGCCGGCCGGGACGTAGAAGTTGTGGATCGTCACGCCGTTCTCGAGCCGGCCGGCGATGTGGCGGGCATGGCCAAGCTGCGCGTGGTCATGCGCCGCGACCTCCTCGATCGGCAGGCGCGACAGGATCGCGACGCCGTTGTAGCCCTTCTGGCCGCGCGCGATCATGTGGTCGTAGCCCAGCGCCCGGAACGCCTCGAGCGGGATCTTCTCGACCGGGCTCTTGCATTCCTGCAGGCAGAGCACGTCGGGCCCCTCCTCCTGCAAGAGCCGCGCAACCAGCGTCTCGCGCAGGCGGACCGAGTTGATGTTCCAGGTGGCGAGGGTGAAGGGCATGGGCGGTCTCCGTTGCGGGCCGCGCCTGACTAATGCCTTACCTGCCCGGACGCCACCCGTGGCGCCCGCCCCCCTGCCTCAGGGCCGGATCGTGTAGCGCGTGGCGGTGCAGACATCGACCTGCCCCGCGATCACGTCGCCATCCTCGAACATCATCAGCAGGTCGTAGAGGCATTCGCCGACATTGCGGATGGTGACGTCGGCGCTCTGGCCCGAGGGCAGGACGTATTCGCCCAGGAGATCGTCGCGCCAGTACTCGTCCGTGACCGGCGAGGCGAAGAGCCGCACCAGCACGATGCCCGAGCGGTTCTCGACCCGGAGCGTCTCGGTCCGGCCCTGCGCCTGCGCGGCGGGCGCGGCGAGCAGGGCGAGAAGGAGGGCGATGCGGGTGATCATGGCGGCTCCTCCTGCGGCGGCTCGGCCCCAGTCTAGGCCGCGTCCGCCTCACACCACAGGGGCTTCGCCGCGTCACGGGCAAAAAAAGGCCGGGCCAGAGGCCCGGCGCAAGTCCAACAGGGAGGTGATGGCATGACCCCGCCATCAGGGGCTTCGGCGGCGGAACGCGCGTCCTGCGGGGAGGTTCCCCGCAAAACGCGCGCGGTTCAGGCGACCAGCCGATATCCGCCGGATTCGGTGACCAGCAGCCGCGCGTTCGAGGGATCGGGCTCGATCTTCTGGCGCAGCCGGTAGATGTGGGTCTCGAGCGTGTGGGTGGTGACGCCCGCGTTGTAGCCCCACACCTCGTGCAGCAGCACGTCGCGCGGCACCACGCCTTCCGAGGCGCGGTAGAGGAACTTGAGGATGTTCGTCTCCTTCTCGGTCAGCCGCACCTTGCGGTCGTCCTCGGTGACGAGAAGCTTCTGCGCGGGCCGGAAGCTGTAGGGCCCGAGCTGGAACACCGCGTCCTCGGACTGCTCGTGCGTCCGAAGCTGGGCGCGGATGCGCGCCAGCAGCACCGGGAACTTGAACGGCTTGGTGATGTAGTCGTTCGCGCCCGCGTCGAGGCCGAGGATGGTGTCGCTGTCGCTGTCATGGCCGGTCAGCATGATGATCGGGCATTTGACGCCCTGCTTGCGCATCACCCGGCACAGCTCGCGCCCGTCGGTGTCGGGCAGGCCGACATCGAGGATCACGAGATCGAACAGACCGGCCTTGACCTGCGCCATGGCGTCGTGGCCGTTTGCGGCCTCGAACACGTCGAAATCCTCGGTCATGACCAGCTGTTCGCTCAGCGCCTCGCGCAGGTCGTCCTCGTCATCGACCAGTAGGATCTTCTTCACTTGTGCCATCGCGCCGCCTCCGTGCTGTGATGCAGATCGCTGCCTATCTGCAGATGTGTAACGTTCTCGTGTGCCGCAAGTTTCCCAACAGCCGGTCACGCCGAGTTGTCGCCACCCGGGGAAATGTTACAGTTCGCTTCCGCGCCGGGGGTCTCCGGCGCCGCGAAGGATCTGCCGATGCCGTTTTCCCCCGACCCCGTCGAACGCCGCGCCCGGGCGCTGGCCGATCTCAGGCTCGGCGTGCCGGTGGCGCTGACCGGGGCGCGGGGCGGTGCGCTGGTGCTCGCGGCGGAGGCCGCGACGCCCGACCGGCTGGCCGACCTGCGGTCGCTCGGCGGCATCCCGGTTCTGGCGATCACCGGGCGGCGGGCCGAGACGCTCCGCGCGCGGGCCTATGACGAGGATCTCGCGCGCGTGGCGCTGCCGGCGGATGCCGATGCGCGCTGGCTGCGCGCCGTGGCCGACCCGGCCGGCGATCTCGCCACGCCGATGAAGGGGCCGCTGAAGACGCTGCGCGAGGGCGATGCCGGCATCCACCGCGCCGCGATCCAGCTGGCCAAGGCGGCGCGGCTTCTGCCCGCCGCGCTGGTGCTCGAGATCGAGGACGCCGCGGGCTTCGCCGCCGCGCATGACCTCACCCGGCTCGACCTGCCGCTGCCGCCGCAGGTGACGCCGGCCTACGCCCCCGTCGCCGCCGCCCGGCTGCCGATGGAGGCGGCCGAGCGCGGCCGGCTGCACGTGTTCCGCCCCGGCGATGGCGGCGAGGAGCATTACGCGGTCGAGATCGGCCGCCCCGCCCGCGACGCGGCACCGCTGGTGCGGCTGCACTCGGCCTGCTTCACCGGCGACGTGCTGGGCTCGCTGAAATGCGACTGCGGGCCGCAGCTTCATGCCGCGCTCGACCAGATGGGCGAGGCCGGCGAGGGCGTGCTGCTCTACCTCAACCAGGAGGGCCGCGGCATCGGGCTCGCCAACAAGATGCGCGCCTATTCCCTGCAGGACCAGGGCTTCGACACGGTCGAGGCGAACCACCGGCTCGGCTTCGAGGATGACGAGCGCGATTTCCGGATCGGCGCCGAGATCCTGAAGCGGCTCGGCTTCCGGCGCATCCGGCTGCTCACCAACAACCCCAACAAGGTCGCGCGCATGACCGAGGCCGGGATCGCGGTCGAGGAGCGGGTGCCGCTGAAGGCCGGCGAAGGGCTGCACAACCACCACTACCTCGCCACCAAGGCCGCCAAGTCGGGGCATCTGCTGTGAGCTACTCTCCCGCCGATCTCGTCCTGACCCGCCGGGGCCTGCGCTTCATGGGCCGCCACCTGCCCTGCTCGATCGGCAAGGGCGGCATTCGGGCCGACAAGCGCGAGGGCGACGGCGCGACGCCGGTGGGCGAACACCGCATCACCGGCATGCTCTACCGCCCCGACCGCGTGGCCCGGCCGCAGCCATGGGCCGAGCCGATCCGGCCGGGCGACCTGTGGTCGGACGCAAGCGGCTACGCCGCCTACAACAGCCTCGTGCGCGCGCCCTACCCCGCCAGCCACGAGGTGCTGCGCCGGGCCGATCCGCTCTACGACATCGTGCTGGTCACCGACTGGAACGAGGACGGAAAGCCCGGCGCGGGCTCGGCCATCTTCCTGCACCAGCGCCGGCGGCCGGGCTTTCCGACCGAGGGCTGCGTGGCGTTTTCGCGCGCCCACCTGATCTGGCTCGCCCGGCATATCCTGCCCGGCGCGCGGCTGATCGTGCGCTGATCACTTCTCTCCAGAAATACGCAAACCCGACGCCGGCCCCAAACGGGCCGCCGGTCAGTCGAGCCGGTCCGGCAGCGCCCGGCCCCTGAGCGCCTCGGCGGTGGGCAGCGGGCGCTTGCCCTCGCGCTGGATCTCCATGAGTTCGACCGCGCCGTCGCCGCAAGCGACCACGCCCGCACCGATCACCGCGCCCGGCGCGCCCTCGCCCGGCCCGGCGGCGGCGCGCAGGAGCTTCAGCCGCTCGTCACCCGCCATGCACCACGCGCCCGGAAAGGGCGAAAGCGCGTTGATGTGCCGTGCCACATGCGCGGCGGCGCGGGTCCAGTCGATCCGCGCCTCGGCCTTGTCGATCTTGGCGGCGTAGGTGACGCCGGCCTCGGGCTGCGGCGCGGGGCGCAGATCGTCGATCCGGCCCAGCGCGTCCGCGATCAGCCGCCCGCCCATGCCGGCCAGCCGGTCGTGCAGGTCGGCGGCGGTGTCGGTCGGCGCGATCGGGGTCGCCTCGCGCAAAAGCACCGGGCCGGTGTCGAGCCCGGCCTCCATCTGCATGATGCAGATGCCGGTCTCGGTGTCGCCGGCCATGATCGCGCGCTGGATCGGCGCGGCGCCGCGCCAGCGCGGCAGCAGCGAGGCGTGGATGTTGAGGCAGCCGCGCGCGGGCGCGTCGAGCACCGGCTGCGGCAGGATCAGCCCGTAGGCCACCACCACGGCGATCTCGGCGTTCAAAGCCGCGAACTCCGCCTGCGCCTCCTCGCCCTTGAGCGATACCGGGTGGCGCACCTCGATGCCCAGTTCCTCGGCGCGGGCCTGCACCGGCGAGGGGCGGGGCTTCTTGCCGCGGCCGGCGGGGCGCGGCGGCTGGGTGTAGGCGCAGACCACCTCGTGACCGGCCCGGACCAGCGCGTCGAGCGCGGGGACCGAAAAGTCCGGCGTGCCCATGAAGACGACGCGCATCAGGAGAACTTCCTCGCCTTGGCGACCAGCCGGTCGCGCTTGAGCCGGCTCAGCCGGTCGAAATACATCTTGCCGTCCAGATGATCGATCTGGTGCTGCAGCGAGGTGGCCCAGAGCCCGACGAAGTCGCGCTCCTCGATCTCGCCGCCCTCGTTGAGGAAGCGCGCCGTGACAGCACGGGGCCGCGAGATGACGGCCGAGACGCCGGGCAGGTTGGGCGAGGCCTCCTCGTGCTCGCGCAGCTGGGCGCTGGCGTGCAGGATCTCGGGGTTGGCCATGCGCACCGCCTGCCCGCGCGCGTCGGAGGCGTCGACCACGGCGAGGCGCAGGCCGACGCCGATCTGCGGCGCGGCGAGGCCGACGCCCGGCATCGCGTCCATCGCGGCGATCATCTCGTCCCAGATCGCGCGGATCTCGTCGGTGATCGCCTCGACCGGGGCTGCGGGCTTGCGCAGCATGGCGTGCGGCCAGCGCAGGAAGGGACGGGTCATGCGAGGTTTTCCTCTTCGTGACGGTCGATGCAGAGCACGCCGTCGAGATGGTCGAGCTCGTGCTGCACGCAGGTCGCCTCGATCCCTTCGAAGGCGGCCTCGTGGCCCGCGCCCTGCAGGTCCTGCCATTTCAGCACCACGCGGGCGGGGCGGCGGACGCGGCAGGGGGTGTCGGGGATCGACAGGCAGCCTTCCTCGCGCAGCACGGTCTCGTCCGAGGCCGAGACCAGCTCGGGGTTCACGAAGACCTTGGGCTCGGGATCGCCCTCGCGCCAGCGGACATCGGTGACGAAGAGCCTGAGCGGCAGGCCGACCTGCGGCGCGGCGAGGCCGCGGCCGGTGGCGTGGTACATGGTCTCGATCATGTCGGCGGCCAGCTGCGACAGCGTGGCGTCGAACAGCGCGACCGGCCGGGCCGTGGCCCGCAGCACCGCGTCGGGGTGCCTGCGGATCGGCAGCAGCGCCATCAGCCGCGCGCCCGCTCGCGCTTGAGCTTCTGCATCTTGCGGGTGATCATCTGCCGCTTCATCGGCTTGAGGTAGTCGATGAAGAGCCGGCCATCGAGATGGTCGATCTCGTGCTGCACGCAGGTCGCCCAGAGCCCCTCGAAGCGCTCGGCATGGGTTTCGCCGTCGAGCCCGAGCCAGCGGACCTCGACCTCGGCCGGGCGCTCGACCTCGGCGAACTGCTCGGGGATCGACAGGCAGCCCTCCTCGTAGACCGAGCGGTCCTCGGAGGCCCATGTGACCTCGGGGTTGATCAGCACCATCGGCCGCGGCGCGGCGTCCTCCTCCTTGACGGCGTCCATCACCAGGAGCCGGTGCAGCTGCCCGACCTGCGGCGCGGCCAGCCCGATACCGGGGGCGTCGTACATGGTCTCGAGCATGTCGTCGGCGAGGCGACGGATCTCGTCGGTGATCTCGGCGACCGGCTGGGCGGCGGTCTTGAGACGCGGATCGGGGTGGATGAGGATGGGGCGCAGGGTCATGGCGCCGATCTAGGGCCAAGCGCCGAGGCTTGCAACAGCCGGGGCCTTGCGCGTGCCGCGCGCCGCGTGCAGCCTCGCGCCGGAACCAAGGAGACCGGCATGACCCGACAGACGCCCCATACCCCATCGCGTTTCGACGAGATCGTCGAACGGCGCGGCACCGATTGTGCCAAGTGGGACCTGATGGAGCCGGTCTACGGCGTGCCGGCCGAGGACGGGCTCGCGATGTGGGTGGCGGACATGGATTTCCGCCCGCCGCGCGTGGTGCAGCAGGCCCTCGAGAGGCTGGCCGCGCACGGGATCTACGGCTACCCGGCCGGCACGCGGGCGCAGGACGAGGCGGTGTCGCGCTGGATGACCGAGCGGCATGGCTGGACGCCCGATCCGGACCACGTCTTCACCACGCATGGCCTCGTCAACGGCACCGGGATCTGCGTCGACGCCTATACCGACCCGGGCGACGGGGTGGTGCTGTTCACCCCGGTCTACCACGCCTTCGCCCGGGTGATCCGCGCCGCCGGGCGCGAGGTGGTGGAATGCGAGCTGACGCTCGAGGGCGACAGCTACGTGCCGGATTTCGAGGCCTGGGACGCGCAGATGACCGGGCGCGAGCGGATGATGATCCTGTGTTCGCCGCACAACCCGGGCGGCCGGGTCTGGACCCGTGCCGAGCTGGAGGGCTGGGCCGCCTTCGCGAAGCGTCACGACCTCGTGCTGGTCTCGGACGAGATCCATTGCGACCTGACCATGCCGGGGCAAGAGCACCTCGCCATGACCCGGATCGAGGGCGTGGCCGACCGGCTGGTGATGCTGACCGCGACCACCAAGACCTTCAACATCGCGGGCGCGCATATCGGCAACGTCATCATCGCCGACCCGGAGCTGCGCGCGCGCTTCGCGTCGCGGATGGGCGCGCTCGGGATCTCGCCCTCGAGCTTCGGCCTCGCCATGGCGACGGCGGCGATGTCGGCTGAGGGCGCGGCCTGGGTCGACGAGCTGCGGGCCTATCTCGACGGCAACCGGCGGCTCTTCGACGAGGGCATCGCCGCGATCCCGGGGCTGCGCTCGATGCCGCTCGAGGCGACCTACCTGTCCTGGGTGGATTTCGAGGGGCTCGGCATGTCGCGCGACGAGGTGCTGGAGCGGGTCGAGACGCAGGCGCGGATCGCGGTGAACCACGGCCCGACCTTCGGCAAGGGCGGCGATCACTTCCTGCGCTTCAACCTCGCCACGCCGCGGGCGCGGGTCAAAGAGGCGGTAAAGCGGCTGCAGGCGGCCTTCGCCGACCTGCAGTGAGGCTCAGAGCGGCGGCAGGCGGAGCGGCTCCTCCTCCTCCGCGCGCTCGAAATCGACGGGCGGCGTCTCGTTCACGCGGCTGTGGCGCTTGAACTCGTAGACCCGCTCGCCCTCCTCGACGCGGGAGGTCATGACGAGGCATTGGTAGAGATGGCGCGGCCCGTCGTAGAGATCGACGAAGCCGTGCAGGATCGGCGCGTCCTTCGCGGCGAGCGCGAAGCCGTCCTCCCACATCCGCAGCACCGGGTGCACGTCCTCGCCGTCATGGATGCACAGCCGCCCGGAGCGGCGCTGCGCGGCCCGCCGGGCCGCTTCCATGGCTTCGCGCATTTCCCTCGTCAGGTATTCGGTCATCTCGCATCCTCCCCGATTCCCAGTCTGACCGGAGAAGTGTGAAATTCAAGCAACGCCCCGACGTTCGGCCGCGATTTCAGTCGGTTTTGACCCTCGGGCGCAGCACGTGCGGCCGCGCCGCGTCGTAGAGCGCGCTGTCGGGGAAGCCCTGCTCGCGGCCCAGCGCCGGGCCCACGAGGATCAGCGCGGTGCGGGTCAGCTTGGCCTCGCGCACGCGGCCGTGGATGTCGGCCAGCGTGCCGCGGATCACCATCTGGTCGGGCCAGCTGGCGCGGTAGACCACGGCGACCGGGCAGTCGGCGCCGTAGAACGGCGTCAGCCGCCGCTCGATGTCCCTGAGCGCCCGGATGCCGAGATGGATGGCCAGCGTGGTGCCGGTGGCGGCGAAGTTCTCGAGCGTCTCGCCCGCGGGCATGGCGGTCGATTTCATCGACATGCGGGTGAGCACGATCGACTGCGCCAGCTCGGGGATGGTCAGCTCCTGCCCGAGGGCGGCGGCAGCGGCGGTGTAGGCCGGCACGCCGGGCACGATCTCGTAGGGGATGGCGTCGGCCTTGAGCCTGCGGATCTGCTCGGCGATGGCGCCGTAGAGCGAGGGGTCGCCGGAATGGACGCGCGCCACGTCCTCGCCGCGCCCATGCGCCGCGACGATCTCGGCATGGGTCTCCTCGAGCGTCATCGGCGCGGTGTCCATGACCCGCGCGCCCTCGGGCGCGCCGGCGACGACCTCCTCGGGCACCAGCGAGCCCGCGTAGAGGCAGACCGGGCAGTGCCCGATCAGCCGCGCGCCCTTGAGCGTCAGAAGCTCCGGGTCGCCCGGCCCGGCCCCGATGAAATAGACGGTCATGGCGCGTGTCCTGCTACTTTACTCTCGAAATACTCAAGGCGACCGGCCCCGGCCGCGCCGCCGTGGCGGTCAGCGCGCATCGATCTTCTTGGCGTAGCCGCGCGGCGTGACCATGCGCGGCCCCTCCCCCAGCTGCACCAGCTTCGACTGCGAGGAGCCCACGAGCACGACGGTCAGCATGTCGACCTCGTCGACCTGCAGCTCGTCGAGGCGGCGGTAGCGGATCTCCTCCTCCGGGCGGCCCAGCGAGGAGGCCAGCAACACCGGCGTGTCGGCCGGGCGGTGGTCGAGCAGGATGTCGCGCGCCTCGGCCAAGAGCGTGCGGCGGCGCTTGGAGACCGGGTTGTAGAAGGCGATGACGAAATCGCCCTCAGCAGCCGCGTGCAACCGCTTCACGATGTCCTCGCGCGGGGTCAGCAGGTCCGACAGCGAGATGGCGCAGAAGTCGTGGCCGAGCGGCGCGCCGGCGCGAGCGGCGGCGGCCTGCAGGGCCGAGACGCCGGGGGTGCAGACCACCTCGACGCGGCGCGCGGCGTCGGTGACGCCGCCATTGCCCGCCTCGCGGCCCAAGAGTTCGAAGACCAGCGCGCCCATGGCGTAAATGCCGGCGTCGCCCGAGCAGATCAGCGCCACGTCGCGGCCTTCGGCGGCGCGTTCCAGCGCGTAGCGGCAGCGATCCTCCTCGCCGCCCAGCGGGAAGTCGGCGCGCGGCTTGCCGGCGGCGAGCGGCCCGAGCAGGTCGATGTAGAGCCCGTAGCCCACCAGCTCCTCGGCCTCGGCGATGAGGCGGGAGGCCTCGGGCGTGCGCCAGCCCGCCTGCCCCGGCCCGATGCCCACGACCGAGAGGCGGCCGCGGCGGCGGCCCTTGAGTTCGGTGATCGGTTCGGGCGCGAGCGCCAGCGCGCAGGTGGCGTTGGCGGTCTTGCGCTTGGTCACGGCGAGCGAAGCGTCCGGCCCGGCCTGCGCCAGCGCCGCGCCTTCCGAGACGCCGTGGCAGCCGACCTCGGCGAAGACGACCTCGGAGGGGGTGGCGAGGCGCGGCGCCTCGGCCTCCAGCTCTTCGGCCGTGAACAGCCGGAACGGCACGCCGAGATCGCGGGCGAGGTCGATCATGGCGGGCTCGTCGGCCTTGAGGTCGATCGAGGCCACGGCCTGCACGGCTTCGGGCGCGATCCCGGCCTCGGCCAGCACCTCGCGCGCCAGCGCGGCGAGTTCTTCGGGCGGGCAGTTCCGGGCGCAGCCGAGGCCCAGCACGGCGCGTTGCGGCGCGAAATGCAGGTGGTCGGGGCCGAGGCCCTGCTGCGGCGCCTCGGAGACGGTGATCTTCAACGCGTCGCCTTGCGGCAGGCCGTCGAGCCACGCGGCCTTGCCCGCCACCGTCGCGCCGCCGCCCGAGAGCAGCGCGGCCATCGCGCCCTTGGCGTCGTCGGGGTTCACCAGCCGGTGGCCCACCGGCGGCTCGTCCAGCGCCACGCCGAGCGCGACGTCGCCGGCGGTGGTCACGGCGGCCTCGGCCTGCAGCACCTCCGCGATGCGTTTCGCCAGCCGGTTGGCGCCGCGATGGCCGCCGAGCAGCGGCACGACCACCCGGCCGTCGTCGGAGACGGAGATGACCGGCGGCTCGGCGCGCTTGTCCGACAGCATCGGCGCCACGGCGCGGATCAGGATGCCCGACGCGCAGACGCCCACCACGGCGTGCCCGGCGGCGAAGAGGTCGCGGGCATGGTCGAGCGCGTTGGCGAAGACGGCGTCGGCCCGTTCGACCCGGCCCTCGCGGCCATGCAGCGGCGCGCCCAGCGCCTCGGCGATGCGGCGGGCGACGGCCTCGCCCGAGCGGGAGAGCGCGAGAACAACGGGGGTCACAGCCAAGGGTCGGCTCCCTTCGTGAGGATGATCATCGAGAAATAGGGGGCGGTGTCGGGCGCCTCGGCCAGCGGGCGGACGATCTCCGCCGCGAGCGTGGCGCGCTCGACGTAGGTGGCGCGGTCGGTCAGGCCGAGATCCTCGATCACGGCGCGGACCTTCGGGAAATGCCGCCCGAGCTTCATGATCGCGACGCTCTCGGCGCCCTCGATCCTTGCGCGCAGCTCGGCCTCTAGCAGCGGGCCGGGCAGTACGGTCAGCCGCTCGTTGCGCGCGGCCAAGGGGCTGCGCGCGGCGGCGGCGGCGGCGGTGAGCGAGGTGACGCCGGGCACGATCTCGACCCGGAAGCGGCTCGAGAGACGCGCGAAGAGATACATGAAGGAGCCGTAGAAGAACGGGTCGCCCTCGCAGAGGCAGACGACGTCCTCGCCCGCCTCCAGCGCCTCGGCGATCTTCGCCGCGCCGTCGTCATAGGCGGCCTGCGCCGGGCCGCGCTCGACCGTCATCGGCACGTCCATGGCGATCTCGCGCGCGCCCCGAGGGATGAGGTCCGCGGCGATGGAGCGGGCGAAGCTCGCGCCGCCCGCGAGCGTCGGGTAGGCGACGACGCGCGCGGCCTCGATCAGGCGCGCGGCGCGCAGCGTGATCAGGTCGGGCGCGCCGGGGCCGAGGCCGACGCCGTAAAGCGTGCCCGTTGCGGGAGTGGTCATCGCTTGATCAGGCTCCACTGCATCACCGGCATGGCCGGGCGCCAGCCGGTCAGCCGGCCCACCGGCTCGGCCCGCTGCACCGAGATGCGCACGAGCGACCCGCCATGGCGCTTGTGCAGCCCGATCAGCGCCGCCTCGCTTTCCAGCGTCACCGCGTTGGCCACGAGCCGCCCCAGCGGGCGCAGCGCCGCCCATGCGGCGTCGAACACCTCTTCCGACAATCCGCCGCCGATGAAGATCGCGTCCGGCGCGGGCAGGTTCGCGAAGGCGTCGGGCGCGCGGCCCTCGACGATCTTCAGCCGCGGCGTTCCGAGCGCCAACGCGTTGGCGGCGGCCATGGCGCGGCGGTCGGCGCGCGGCTCGATGCCGATGGCGCCGGCGTAGCGCGCCGCGCGCATCCACTCGATCGCGACCGAGCCCGAGCCGGTGCCGACGTCCCACAGAAGCGCGCCGCGCATCGGCATCAGCTTGGCCAGGGTGGCGGCGCGCAGCTCGCGCTTGGTCATGGTGCCGTCGGAGACGAAGAGCGCGTCGTCGAGCCCCGGCACGCGCGGGATCAGCGCTGCGTCGGGGGCGGCGACGCAGTCGACGGCCAGCGTGTTGAAGGGCGGCACCTCGTGGTCCCAGCCCTCGGCCAGCCCGTCGAAGCGCGCCTCGTCCTTGCCGCCCATGTTGGCGAGCACGGTCATCCGGCTCTGGCCGAAGCCGCGCTCGGTCAGGAAGCGGGCGATCTGGCCCGGCGTCTCGGAGCCGGTGGTCAGGATCAGCAGCTGCGCCTGCGGCTGGATGAAGGCGATCATCTGCTCGACCGGGCGGCCATGCACGGTCAGCGTCTCGACATCGGAAAGGCTCCAGCCCATCCGCGCGGCGGCGAGCTGGAAGGCCGAGAGTTGCGGGTGGTAGACGATCTCGCCCGCCGGGAAGGCGCGGCGCAGCCGCGACCCGACCGAGAACCAGAGCGGGTCGCCGGTGGCGAGCACCACGACGCGGCGGCCCTTCATCGCCTCGAGCCGGCCCAGCAGCGCGTCGAAGGGGCTCGGCCATTCGATCCGCTCGGCGCCGACGCCCTCGGCCAGCGCGTGGTGCCGCTCACCGCCGACGATCACCTCGGCCGCCTCGACCACGGCGCGGGTGGCGGGCATCAGCCCGTCGAGCCCGTCCTCGCCGATGCCGACGACGTGGAGCCAGGGTTCGGCCGCGTTCACCGGTGTCATGCGCGTTCCTCCGAAATGCCGCCCGCGAGCGCGTTCACCGCCGCCGCCGCCATGGCCGAGCCGCCGCGGCGGCCCTTCAGCGCGACGAAGTCGCAGCCGCGCGGGTTGGCGGCCAACTCCGCCTTGGATTCGGCCGCGCCGACGAAGCCCACCGGGAAGCCGAGGATCAGCGCCGGTTTCGGCCAACCCTCGTCGAGCCGTTCCAGCAGGTGGAACAGCGCCGTGGGCGCGTTGCCGATGGCGATCACCGCGCCCTCGATGTGCTCGCGCCACAGCTCGACCGCGGCGGCCGAGCGGGTGGTGCCGAGATCGCGCGCCATGTCCGGCACGCGCGCGTCGTTCAGCGTCACGATGATCTCGGTGCCCGGCAGGCGGCGGCGGATGAGCCCCGCGCCGACCATCTCGCAGTCGCAGATCACCGGCGCGCCGGCCGCGAGCGCCGCCCGCCCCGCCGCCATGGCGCCGGGCGAGAAGGCCAGCCGGTCGGCGATCTCGACCATGCCGCAGGCATGGATCAGCCGGATCGCCATGGGCTGCAGGTCCTCGGGAAAGCGGCCGAGCCGCGCCTCGGCGCGCACGGTGGCGAAGCTCTGGGCGTAGATCTTCGTCGGGTCCTTCTCGTAGGGCCGCATCGGCCGGGTCGGCGCGCCGGGGGCGGGCCTGGCCGAGAGGTCCGGCGCGGCGGCGCGCAGCGCGTCGAGATGGCTCAACCCGAGGATCGTCGCCTCGTCGCTCTTCTGCTCGGCCGTCAGCTCGGCGCCGAGCATGGCGGCAAGCTGGCCCGACGCGTCGAGCGCGGCGAAGGCGCGGGCGAGAGTCTCGACCTGCACGGCGTCCTTCACCTGCCCCTCTGGCACGGCGACCGGCAGCAGCGAGGGGAAGGCCTCGGCCAGCACGTGGCCGCGGTCATGCGGCTCGAAGGGCCAGATCGAGACGTCGTCGCGGGCGCGCAGCCCCTGCAGCGCGGCGATGCCGGTCAGGGCCTGCCCGCCGACCGAGCCCGCGCCCGAGAGCTTCCAGACCTCCTGCGCGCCCTTGGCGTCGCGGTCGCAGGCGCGCAGGTTGGCGGGCAGCGTCTCGTCCCAGCCTTCGGGTTTCGTGCGCGGCAACCCGTCGATGTCGCGCTGCAGCCCGTTGGCCCAGAAGGGGCCTTCGGCCCCGAACAGCGCGTTCAGCCGCGCGGCGGCGTCGAAGCGGGTGTTGGCGTTGGCCGGGCCGTCCTCGACCAGCTGGGCGATCCGCGCCCAGACGTCGCGCCAGTCGCCGCCCGGACGGATGGCCTGGCTCAGCCCGCGCGGGTAGCCGAAGGGAAAGTCGAAGCCCGCCAGTACCCGCCGGCCCGCCGCGCTTTCCTCGTCGAGAAGCCGGGTCAGCACCGCCATCGCCTCGCCGCGCGTGGCCGGGTTCACCAGCCGCAGCGCGCCGTCGCGCAGGATCGCGATCCAGAGGCTGTCGCGGCCGGTCCTCGGGCTGCCCGCCGCCGACCAGTCCACCGCGACATGGGTGTGAAACAGGCTCATTTCGACTTCAGCACGCTCTTCGGCCCGAGCGGGTGGTCGGCCTGCGGATAGGGCGCGTGGTGGTGGTCGTGATCGTGCCCGTGGCCATGATGGTGGTGATGGTGGCCATGCCCGTGGTGATGATGGTCGTGGTCGTGCGCATGATCGTGCGGCAGGCCGTGCTCATGCGCATAGGCATGGCGGTCGGCGGCGTCGAGCCGGCACATCCCGGTGCAGAACGTGTCGCAGAGCGCGCAGTCGGCCACGTTGGAGCCGGGCGCGTTGGCCCCCTGCCCTTCGACATGGTGGTGATGGCTTTCCTGCACCGCGCCGACCTCGGCCTCGAAGCCCAGCACCTGCGTGCGGTACTTGCACATGCCGCAGGTCGGCGGCACCTGCTCGCCCACCAGCTCGGTGACGCGCTCGGAGAAGGTGCCGAGCACCTCCGGGTGGTCGCCGAGATAGCCCGCCTTGACGAATTCCAGCTCGGGATGGGCGGCCGCGACGCGGTCGGTGAAGCCGTAGATCCGGTCGATCAGGATGCCCGAGAACAGGAAATAGGGGAACACCACGACCCGGCGGTAGCCGAGCCTGGCGACGTGGTCGAGGCAGGGCTCGACCAGCGGGAAGGTGACGCCGGAATAGCCGGTCTCGCACCAGCCGAAGCCCATGCCCTCCCACAAGAGCCGCGCGATCTTGGCGACGTTGCCGTTGGCGTCGGGGTCCGACGCGCCGCGCCCGATCACCACGAGGCAGGTCTCGTGCATCGGCACGTCGGACGGGTTGGCGTCGAGCGCGCTTTGGATGCGGTCGGCGGCGGCGGCGACCATGCGCGGGTCGACCCCGAGCTCGCGGCCGTAGATGATCTCGATGCCGTGCTTGGCGGCATAGGTGTTGAGCACGGTCGGGATGTCGTTCTTGGCGTGCATCGCCGCGAAGAGCATGCCGGGCACGGCGAGGATGCGGGTGCAGCCCTGCTCGCGCAGCTTGTCGAGACCGTCGCGGATCACCGGGTTGGCAAACTCGAGATAGCCGTATTCCACCGGCCAGTCGGGCGGCAGCAGGGCGGGCAGCTTCTCGGCCAGAACGGCGAACTCGTCGACCGCCGACTGGCTGCGCGAGCCGTGGCCGCAGATCATCACGCCGGTCTTGGGGGCGGCGTTCATGCCCGGGCCTCGTCGGCCGGCTCGTCGGCCTCGGCCGTCTCGGCCTCTTCGCCCTTGCCGCGCCCCTTCAGCGCGCCCCAGAGGCCGAGCGCGATGGCGAGGCCGATCGCCGCGCCGGCGACCCAGTGGTCGTGGCCGGCGGCGTCGGCCAGGTGGCCGGGATGAGCCGCCGCCATGCCGGGCGCGGCCAGGGACAGGATCGTCAGGAGGGCAGTTCGGCGCATCGCGGACCTCTCGATCTGGCAATGGCCGGAGACCGCCGCGGGATGCGGCGGGGTCAAAGACGACGCGAGGCTATGGTCCCCTGTCTGGGTCGACCGCCGCCCCGCCAACCGTTCCGGCCACGCTGGGCTTCGTCAGGCCCCTCCATAGCGGTCCGCGCGGCGCGGCGAAACCCCCGGAAGCGGCAGGCCGGGTCGCCCGAGCGACCCGGCGCCGGGGTTCTCAGCGCCGCAGCGCGTGCAGCTCGATCTCGGGGAAGTGCTCCCACGCCACCGGGTATTGCGCGCCGCCCAGCGTCATGAAGCCGCCGCCGCCATGATCGAGATGGAAGCTGCGGCCATGCGGCAGGCCGCCCACCACGTAGGTGCCGCCCGCCGTGCTGATCGTGCCGGCGCTGTGGCCGAGGCAGACCGCGGTGCCCTGCCGGCAGGGCAGCAGCCGGTAGGCGCCCATCTCGCCGTCGGGGTCGGCGGAGACGACCGAGACGATGCCCCGGCTGAACGGGGTCTCGCGGTACTCGGCCGCGAAGGGCTGCGGCTCGGGCAGCACCGCCACGGGCGCGCTGGGCGGCGCCACCTCGCAGCCCGCCAAAAGGGTCGCCGCCGCCGCGGCCAGTATCGGGGTCACTCGCATCGTCACGCCTCCTCGCACCAATCCCCACATCAGCTAGCGGCGATCCGGGTCCGGGCAAACGCCTCAGCGCCGGCCGAACAGCCGCTCGATGTCCTTCAGCTGCAGCTCCACATAGGTCGGGCGGCCGTGGTTGCACTGGCCCGATCCCGGCGTCGCCTCCATCTCACGCAGAAGCGCGTTCATCTCCTCGGCCCGCATCCTTCGCCCCGAGCGCACCGAACCGTGGCACGCGACCCGGCTCAGGATCGCGTCGAGCCGGTCGGGCAGCGCGGTGCTGGCGTCGCCCGCCTCCAGCTCGTCGAGGATGTCGCGCAGGAGTGCGCCCGCATCGACCCGGCCCAGCAGCGCCGGCGTCTCACGCACCGCCACCGTGCCGGGGCCGAAGCCCTCGATGGTGAGGCCGAGCTTCGACAGCTCGTCGGCCACTTCCAGCAGGCGATCGGCGCCGGGGCCGAGATCGACGATCTCGGGCACCAGCAGCGCCTGCGCCGCGACGCCGGTCTCGGCCATCTGGCGCTTGAGCTTTTCATAGACCAGCCGCTCATGCGCGGCGTGCTGGTCGACGATGACGAGGCCGGTCTCGGTCTGGGCGACGATCCAGTTCTCGTGCAGCTGCGCCCGCGCCGCGCCCAATGGCAGCGCCTCGGCCTCCTGCGCGGGCTCGGCCGTCTCGACCCGGGCCGAGGGCAGGCCGGTGCCGGGCAGGCCGTGCGAGCTTTCGAAGCCGAAGCTGCTCTCGGCGAAGCCCGGCGCCTGCCCGGCGCGGGCGACCTGCAGGGCGCGGGGCGTGGGCCGCTCCATCTGGTAGTGGCGCGGCGGCGGCGCCCGCCCCGGCGCGTCGCCCTCGTCGATCAGCCCGCCCGCATCGCCGCGCGCGGCGGCCGGGCCGGGGCGGATCGGCGCGGGGCCGGGCCGCATCGCCTGCAGCGTCTCGGCCGCCACCGTGGTCGAGGCGCGGTGCCCCGCCCCGGTCAGCGCGGCGCGGATGGTCGAGACGATCAGCCCGCGCGCCGCCTGCGGGTCGCGGAAGCGCACCTCGGACTTGGCGGGGTGGACGTTGACGTCGACCAGCCGCGGCTCGCATTCGACGAAGAGCGCGGCGGCGGGAAAGCGGTCGCGCGACAGGAAGTCGTTGTAGGCCGCGCGCAGCGCGCCGGTGAGCTGGCGGTCGGTGACGGGGCGGCCGTTGACGAAGACGTACTGGCTGACGCCCGCGCCGCGCGAATAGGTCGGCAGCGCCGCGAAGCCGGTGAGGTGCAGCCCCTCGCGCTCGCCGGCGAGCGGCAGCGCGTTGTCGGCGAAGTCGCGCCCCAGCACCCGTGCCAGGCGCGCGCCCAGCGCGGTGATCGCGTCGCCGGGCTCGGGGTCTGCGCGGAACACCTCGCGGTCGCGCCCGTCGGTGGCGTCGTGCAGCGAGAAGGCGACCTTCGGCTCGGCCATGGCGAGGCGGCGGATCACGTCCGCCACGGCCTGCGCCTCGGCGCGGTCGGTGCGCATGAACTTCAGCCGCGCCGGCGTCGCGTGGAACAGGTCGCGCAGCTCGACCACCGTGCCGCAGTCGAGCGCGGCGGGGGCCACCTTGCCCATCCGCCCGCCGCTGACCGAGACGGTGGCCGCGTCCTGCCCCTCGACCCGGCTGGTCAGGCTCAGCCGCCCGACCGCGCCGAGCGAGGCCAGCGCCTCGCCGCGAAAGCCGAAGCTGGTGATCGCCAGAAGGTCCGAGCCGTCGATCTTCGAGGTGGCGTGGCGCGACAGCGCCAGCGGCAGGTCCTCGGCGGTCATGCCGCAGCCGTCATCGGTGACGCGGATCAGGCTCTTGCCGCCATGCGCGATCACCACCGCGACGCGGGTGGCGCCGGCGTCGAGCGCGTTCTCGACCAGCTCCTTGACGGCGGAGGCCGGGCGCTCGACCACCTCGCCGGCGGCGATGCGGTTGATCGCCGCCTCGTCGAGCTGGCGGATCACGGGGCGGGTGGGCAATGTCCGGTCCTGCAGGGTCATGGCCGCGAGACTAGCACGGGCGCCCCCCGCGCCGCGAGGGGTCACTCGGCGAGAGTCACCTCCGGCAGCAGCACCTCGGGCGCCACCACGCGCGGCGCGCCCTCCGACAGCCCCTCGGGCTGGCCCACCACCACGAAATGCAGCTTCTCGGGCTCGACCAGCTCGGCCGCGACGCGGTTGATCTCCTCGAGCGTCACCGCCTCGACCATGGCGTTGCGCTCGGTGACGTAGCTCTCGGGCAGGCCGGTCAGCTGCATGCCGACGAGGATCTCGGCGATCGGGCCGTTGCCGTCGAAGCGCAGCGGGTATTCGCCGGTGAGGAAGGTCTTGGCGTCCTCGAGCTCCTTCTCGGTCACGCCGCCTTCGGCGATGCGGGTCCACTCGTCGCGGATCACCTCGATCGCCTGCGCCATGCTGGCGTTCGACGACGCGACGGAGCCGACCCAGAACTCGGCGTTCTCGAGCGGGACAAGAGAGGTGCCGACGCCGTAGGTAAGGCCGCGCTTCTCGCGCACCTCCTGCATCAGCCGGCTCTCGAAGCCGCCGCCGCCGAGGATGTGGTTGAGGATGTAGGCGGCGAAGAAATCATCGTCGTGCCGCTCGATCCCCGGCTGGCCGAACAGCGCCACCGATTGCGGCGTCGGAAAGTCGATCACCGTGGTGCCGCCCTCCAGCCCGAAATCGACATGGCCGGGCAGCGCGGCCTCGCTCTCGGGCAGGTCGCCCAGAAGCTCGTCGATCAGCGCGCCGAGCTCGTCGGGGGTTATGTCGCCCACCGCGCCGACATAGACCCGGTCGCGCACCAGCGCGCGGCGATGCGCGGCGACGATGTCCTCGCGGGTGAGCGCCGCGACGCTCTCGTCGGTGCCCTTGTCGGGCCGGCCGTAGGGGTGGCCTTCGAAGGCCATCTCGTAGAAGGCGCGGTTGCCGATGCGGCGCGGGTTCTGCGCGTCCTGCCGCAGGCCGGCCTGCACCTGCCCGCGCACCCGCTCGAGCGCGATGTCGTCGAAGCGCGGCTCGACCAGCGCGTCGCGCAGAAGGTCCACCGCCTCGTCGCGGTTCTCGCTCAGCATCCGCGCCGAGACCCTGAGCGTGTCGGGCCCGACATCGAAGGAGAAGCTGGCGCCGAGATCCTCGCGCGCCGCCTGGAAGGCGCGCGCGTCCATATCGGCCGCGCCCTCCTCGATCAGACCGGTCATCAGGTTGACCGCGCCGAGGCTGCCGGCCTCGTCGAGCGAGGTGCCGCCCATGAAGCGGATCTCCAGCGCGGTGAAGGGGATCGAGTGGTCCTCGACCAGCCAGGCCTCGATGCCGCCGGGCGAGGTGACCTCCTCGATCTCGATCGCGGCGCGGGCCGCCCCGGTCAGCGACAGGCCGAGGGCGAGGGACAGGCTCAGCAGGCGGATCATTCGGTTTCCTCCTCGCGCTCGGGAATGACGTTGAGGGTGACGCTCTGGTCGGGGTCGAACAGCGCGCGGGCGGCGGCCTGCACCTCCTCGGCGGTGACGGCGCGCAGGATGTCGGGCCAGGCCTGCACGTCCTCGACCGTCAGGCTCTGGGTCAGCGCCGCGCCGTAGCGCCGGGCGAGCCCCTCGACCGAATCGCGGGCGTAGATCTCGGAGGCATTGAGCCGCGCCCGCACCCGCTGCATCTGCTCCTCGGTCGGGCCGGCCTCGACGAACTCGGCGATCACCGCGTCCATCGCCTCCTCGGCCGCCGCGAGGTCGGTGCCGGGCTTCGGCGCGACCGAGAGGTTGAAGGTGGTGTCGTCGAGCGACTTGCCGTCATAGCCCGCGCCCGCATAGAGCGCGATGTCCTGCTCGAAGACCAGCGCCTCGGCCAGCACCGAAGTGAAGGAGGAGCCGCCGAGGATCTCGGCGAGATAGGTCAGCGCCGCGGCCTCCTCCTGCGCGCCGGGGTCGCGCTCGGGGGCGAGGTAGCTGCGCACGAGATAGGGCTGCGAGACGCGCGGATCGGCATAGGTCAGCCGCCGCTCGGCGCGCTGCGGCGGCTCCTGCGGGCGCACGCGCTCGGGCAGGTCGGGCTCGGCCGGGATCGGGCCGTAATGTTCCTCGGCGAGTGCGAGCACCTCTTCGGGCATGACGTCGCCCGCCACCACCAGCACCGCGTCGTTGGGCGAGTAGAAGGTCTCGTAGAAGTCGCGCACCTCCTCGCGCCCCAGCCCCTCGATCTCGTGCATCCAGCCGATCACCGGCCGGCCATAGGGGTGGTTGATGTACTGCGCCGCGGCCATCTGCTCGCGCGCCAGAGCGCCGGGGTTGCTCTCGACCCGCTGGTTGCGCTCCTCGACGATCACCTGCCGCTCGGTCTCGATGTCCTCGTCGGTGAGCGCGAGGTCGTTCATCCGGTCGGCCTCCATCTCCATCATCAGGCCGAGCCTGTCGGCGGCGACGCGCTGGAAATAGGCGGTGTAGTCGGTCGAGGTGAAGGCGTTGTCGGAGCCGCCATTGGCCGCGACCGTGGCCGAGAACTCGCCCGCCTCGAGGTCGTCGGTGGCCTTGAACAGCAGGTGCTCGAGGAAATGCGCGACGCCAGAGGCGCCGACCGGCTCGTCGGCCGAGCCGACGCGGTACCACAGCATGTGTGTGACCACCGGGGCGCGGTGATCCTCGATCACCACGATCTCGAGCCCGTTGTCGAGCGTGTAGCTGGTCACCGCGTCGTCCTGCGCGGCCGCGGGGGCGGCAAGCGCGAACGAGGCGGCGGCGGCGATGGCGGGTCTGCGCAGCATCAAGTCCTCCGTCCTGTCGCGACCAACCTACGGTCGCGATCGGACGGGGCAAGCGCCGCCACGCGGTTGTGAGCGGGGCGACATGCCGCGGCCCCTGCCCTCGCCCCTGACTTCGCCTTACCCGCGCGCGGCCTCAGAACGGGCGCGGCACCGGGGTCGGGCGGCCGCCGGCGCGCAGCGCGATCTCGGCGGGCGCGGGGTCGGCGCGGTTGGCGGCGCCCGGCGCGGGCGGCGGCAGCGTCGCCGTCGCGGGGATCTCGAGCGGCCGCTGCGGCACCACATTGTATTCGTTCGGCCCGGTCGGGCCGTCGCCCGGACCGCAGGCCGCGAGTGTCAGCGCGGTCAGCCCCGCGGCCATCGCCTGTCGCATCTGTCGTCCCATCTTGCCCGAACCGGCCCCCTGACTAGCGCATGGCGCGGCGCAGGTCACGGGTCTTCGCGTCCCGCTTGTCGCCCTGCCCGCGCCCGGGCTTCGGCTTGCGCACCGGCGTCGAGCCGCCGCCGCCGAAGAGCACCAGCCCCAGCGCGCCCGCGAAGATCGCGATGTCGGCGACGTTGAAGGCGTAGGGGTTCTCGATGCCGCAGCAGCTGACGTTGAGGAAATCGGCCACCGCGCCGTAGAGCACCCGGTCGATGACGTTGCCCAGCGCGCCGCCGACCAGCAGCCCGGCCGAGAGCCGCATGATGCGCGAGCCGCCCTCGCGGGCGACCCAGACCAGCACCGCCGCCGAGATCGCCAGCGCCAGCGCCACCAGCGCCCAGCGCATGTCAAACTGCGAGAACAGGCCGAAATTCACCCCCTCGTTCCAGGCCATGCGGAAGCTGAGGATGCCCGGGATCACCTCGATCTGCAGCCGCTCCATCAGCCCCATGGCGTGCACCACGAGGTACTTCGAGAGCTGGTCGATCAGGAAGACCCAGAAGCCGGTCCAGAGGGTGAGGCGCATCATCGACTCCATCAGTGCCGGAAGTGCCGCATGCCGGTCAGCACCATCGCGAGGCCGGCCTCGTCGGCCGCCGCGATCACCTCGTCATCGCGCATCGAGCCGCCGGGCTGGATCACCGCGGTGACGCCGGCGCCCGCCGCCTCCATCAGGCCGTCGGCGAAGGGGAAGAAGGCGTCGGAGGCCACGACCGAGCCCTTGGCCGGGCTCTCGGCGAGGCCCAGCGCCTCGCCCATGCGGCCGGCCTTGGCCGCCGCGATCAGCGCCGAATCGAGCCGGCTCATCTGGCCCGCGCCGACGCCGACGGTCTGGCCGCCCTTGGCGTAGACGATGGCGTTCGACTTCACGTGCCGCGCCACGGTCCAGGCGAACATCAGGTCGTCGAGCTCCTGCACGGTGGGCGCGCGCTTGGTCGCGACCTTCAGGTCGTCGCGCGACACGAAGCCCGAATCGTGGTCCTGCACCAGCAGGCCGCCCGCCACCTGGCGGTAGGCGAGGCGGGGCGCGCGCGGATCGGGCAGCGCGTCGGTGACCAGCAGCCGCAGGTTCTTCTTGGCGGCGAAGACGGCGCGGGCGTCGTCATCGGCGCCGGGCGCGATCACCACCTCGGTGAAGATCCTGGCGATCTCCTCGGCGGTGGCGCCGTCGAGCGGGCGGTTCAGCGCGACGATGCCGCCGAAGGCCGAGGTGCGGTCGCAGTCGAAGGCGCGGGCATAGGCCTCCTTCAGCGAGCCGCCGGTGGCGACGCCGCAGGGGTTGGCGTGCTTGATGATCGCGCAGGCGGGCGCGTCGCCGCCGAACTCGGCCACCAGCTCGTAGGCGGCGTCGGTGTCGTTGATGTTGTTGTAGCTCAGCTCCTTGCCCTGGATCTGCCGCGCGGTGGCGACGCCGGGGCGGTCCGAGCCGTCGGTGTAGAAAGCCGCCTTCTGATGCGGGTTCTCGCCGTAGCGCAGGGTCTGGGCGAGGCTGCCGGCAAAGGCGCGGCGGCGCGGCGCGGTCTCGCCGATGGCGGCGGCCATCCAGGTCGAGACGGCGGCGTCGTAGGCGGCGGTGCGGGCATAGGCGGTCTGGGCCAGCCGCTTGCGGAACGGCAGGCCGGTCTGCCCGTCATGGGCGTCGAGCTCCGCGAGCAGCGCGTCGTAATCCTCGACATCGGTGACGACGCAGACATCGGCGTGGTTCTTGGCGGCGGCGCGGATCATCGCCGGGCCGCCGATGTCGATGTTCTCGATGCAGGTCTCGTAGTCGCCGCCCTTCGCGACCGTCTCCTCGAAGGGGTAGAGGTTCACGACCAGCAGGTCGATCGCCGGGATGCCGTGCTCGTCCATCGCCGCGACGTGGCTTTCGTCGCCGCGCACCGCGAGCAGGCCGCCATGCACCTTCGGGTGCAGGGTCTTGACGCGGCCGTCCATCATCTCGGGGAAGCCCGTGACCTCTGAGACGTCGCGCACCGCGAGCCCCGCCTCGCGCAGCGCCCTGGCCGAGCCGCCGGTCGAGAGCAGCTCGACGCCGCGCGCGTCGAGCGCGCGCGCCAGATCGATCAGGCCGGTCTTGTCGGACACGGAAAGCAGCGCGCGGCGCAGCGGGGCAAGCTCGGTCATGTGTGAGGTCCTTCCTGATCCATCTGGGGCGGCGTGCCGGCCGCGGCGCCGGCCTTTTCCAGAGACCAGCGAACACGCGTCGCATAGGCCATCGCGCGGCCGGATAAAACCACCTGCCGCGACGGCACCGGCCGCGGCCGCGTCGCCTCGAGATAGACCGAAGGGGCCAGCGCCAGATGCGCGCCGCCGTCATGGCGGAACACCCAGCGCTCGCCCGAGCCGAGATCGAGCGCCACCCACCAGCCATCCGGGTCGGCCTCGGCCGAGACCTCGGGATGCAGGTGGAAGCGCAGGGTGAAGGCGATGCCGCCCTCCGGGTCGGCGCGGATCGCCGCGTCGAAGCGGCGCTCGTCGGCCGGGCCGAGCGTGGTCAGCAGGTCCTCGCCCGCGAGGCAGGCGCCGTCGCGCGCCAGCGCCAGCCGCCGCGCATGGGTCAGCCCGTGGCTCAGCCGCCAGCCGTCATGCGAGGCCTCGACCCCCCAGGCGGCCGCGTCGTCGGTGCGGTGCGCGGTGGCGTCGCGCGGGCCGTCGCCCATCGGCTCGGCCCCGGCGGCGGTGGGCGGCCCCAGCCGCGCCGACGAGACGCCGTCGAGGCACAGGGTCGAATGGCTCGGCGTCGCCCGGCCGGCGCGGCGCCAGTCGGGCCCGTGATGCACGCCCGAGCCACTGTTGACCACGACCGGGCAGAGCCCGGAGGTCAGCTCGAAGGCCAGCGTCGAGGCATGCGCCTCGGTGGCGTGCGGCGGGCCGGGCGGCGGCGCGGCGTCGAGCACGACGCTGCTGCGCCCGGCGGCGAGCCGCCAGAACCCCATCCGCGCCGTGGCCTGCCGCGGCCCGGCGCGTTCGCCGCTGTCGGCCAGCGCCCGATCGAGCCGGCCCGGCGCGCCGCGCCCGCCGCCATGGAACCGCGCCAGCGCGCCATCCGTGTGGCGCAGCGCCCGCAGGGCCGGCACCATCCGCGCCGCGGCGTCGCGGACCGGCGCGCCGGCGGAGAGCCCCACCGCCTCGAGCGCCCGCGCCGCGGCCGTGAGCGCCACGAGCGTGTCGAGCAGCCGCTCGGGGCAGCGCGCGGCGACGCCGCCATCCTCGGCGACTGCCTCGGCCGCCGCGCGGTCGAGCGCGGACGAAAGCCGGCCGAGCCGCGCCGCCGGCGCCCCGAGCGCCGCCAGCGCCTCGATCAGCCCGGCCAGCGTCACCACCCGCTCGACCCCGGGGGTCGTTTCGGGCCAGCGCCGCGACAGCCAGTCGGCCTGCGCCGCGAGGCTGCCCATCAGCGAGGCCTGCAGCGCCGCGCCGTCGGGCTCGATCAGGAACCGCGCATGGCCGATCAGCCGGCCGATCCGCCGCGCGACCGTCTCGGGCGCCCAGCCCGGGCCGCGCCCGCCCTCGTAGCGGGTGATCCAGTCCGCGACCCAGCTGCGCGCGAGGCCGCGCGCCTGCGGCCCGCCCAGCGCCGCGAGGTCGTCGAGCCATGCGAAATCGTGGTGCCGCGCCGCGTGCGGGCCGTCCTCGGGCCCCAGGCTCCAGGGCGCGCGGCCGCGCGCCTCGACGATCTGCCCGCCATAGGCCACCCGCCCGGCCAAGAGCGCCTGGCCGCGCCCGGCATCGCCGCTGCCCTCGGGCTCGGGCGTCCAGCGGAAGGTCTCGGGCACGGCGAGCCGGTCGCGCCGGCCCGTCAGCCAGCGGCCCAGCCGCCCCGGCGCATGCGTGATCCCGCTGAGCTTCACCCCGTCCCTCCGCGGGTCACCCGCCCGCCTCGCGCCATGCTAGGCAGCGCGGGCGGCGCTGTCACGCCTCGGACGAGCTGCGCAGGCAGGCGATGAAGAAGCCGTCCATGCCGCCGCGGTCGGCCCAGAGGTCGGGGCGCAGCCGCAGCCCCTCGGGGCCGATCCACTCCGCCTCGATCCCCGGCAGCCGCAGCGCCTCGGGCTCGAGCGCGAGGCCGGGGTGGCGCGCCAGCGCCTCCTCGACCTGCACCTCGCCCTCGTCGGGCAGGAGCGAGCAGGTGCAGAACACCAGCCGCCCGCCGGGCTTCAGCAGCCCCAGCGCGTGGTCGATCATCTCGGCCTGCAGCGCGATCAGCGCGCCGAACTCGGCGCCGTCCTTGGCGTGCGGCAGGTCGGGATGGCGGCGGATCGTGCCGGTGGCCGAGCAGGGCGCGTCCAGAAGGATGGCGTCGAAGCCGCCGGCCGCGAAGTCCAGCGCGTCGCCCTGCACCACCTCGGCGCCGAGCCCGGTGCGTTCGAGGTTCTCGCGCAGCCGGCCGAGACGGGCCTCCGACAGGTCGAGCGCGGTGACCTCGGCGCCCATCGCCGCGAGCTGCAGCGTCTTGCCGCCGGGTGCGGCGCACATGTCGAGCACCCGCTCGCCCGGGCGCGGCGCCAGCGCCTTGGCGGCGATCGCGGCGGCGGCGTCCTGCACCCACCACGCGCCCTCGTCGTAGCCCGGCAGCGCCGAGACCTGCCCGGCCTCGCGCAGCCGCAGCGAGCCGGTGGGCAGAAGCTCCGCCCCGAGCCGCTCGGCCAGAGCGGCGGCGTCGCCCTTTGCGGTGATGTCGAGCGGCGCGCCCTGCGCGTGCACGGCCTCCATCGCCTCGACGGTCTTTCGGCCCCAGGCCTCGACCAGCGGCCCGCGCAGCCAGTTCGGCAGCTTCGGCACCGGTTGCCTGGCGAAGCCCTCGGGCCCCTGTTCGCCCAGCTTGCGCAGCACGGCGTTGACGAGGCCCTTGTAGCTCTGGGTGCGCTTGCCCTTGGAAACGAGGGTGACCATGGCGTTGACCACGCCGTGCGGGGCGGCGCCCTGCCCGATCTCGACCGCGCCGAGCCGCAGCGCGTTGCGCACCGCGACGGGCGGTTGTTTCACGAGAAACGGTTTGAGCCAGCGGTCGGCGCGCGGCAGCTGGCGCAGCGTCTCGGTGGCCAGCCGCTGGGCGCGGGCGCGGTCGGCGGGCGAGAGCCGCTCCAGCGCGCCCTGCGCGATGCTCTCTGACAGCAGGCGGCGGCCGGAGACCGCCTCGTCGATCAGGAAGAGCGCGGCGCGGCGGGCCGCCATGCCGTCATCGGCGGCCGGGGTCTGGGCCTGTGACATGTCGGCTCCGGGGCTTGTTGCGAACCCGAGGCCACGTATATCTTCGGCAACCGCCGCACAAGCTTCGGGAGCGCCCGCCATGGCCGACGACACCCCCCGCACCGACCTGCCCCCCGCCGCGCAGCGCGCGCTGGCCGAGGCCGAGGCCCGCCGCCGCGCGCTGGACGAGGCGGCGGCGAAGATGCCGACCGAGCTCGGCGGCCGCGACGGCCCCGAGCCCGTGCGCTACGGCGACTGGGAAAAGCAGGGCCTCGCCATCGACTTCTAGGCCGGGCGCGGCCGGGCCGGCCTCAGCGGTCGAGCCCCAGCACGTCGATCATGTCGTAGGCGCCAGGCGAGCGGCCCTGCCCCCAGAGCGCGGCCCGCAGCGCGCCGCGCGCGAAGATCACCCGGTCGGAGGCGACGTGGCGCAGCACGATCCGCTCGCCCTGGCCCGCGAAGATCACGTCGTGCTCGCCGACGATGTCGCCGCCGCGGATCGCCGAGAAACCGATATGCCCGGCCTCGCGCGGCCCGGTCAGCCCGTCGCGGCCGCGATCGGCCACCTCCGCCAGCGTCACGCCGCGCCCCTCGGCCGCGGCCTCGCCCAGCATCAGCGCGGTGCCCGAGGGCGCGTCGGCCTTGCGGTTGTGATGCGCCTCGACCACCTCGATGTCCCAGCCATCCTCGAGCGCGGCGGCGACCATCTTGGTCAAGCCGGTCAGCAGGTTCACCCCGAGGCTCATGTTGCCGGCCCGCACCTGCACCGAATGCCGCGACGCCGGCACCAGCCGCTCGATCTGGCCATCGTCGAAGCCGGTGGTGCCGATCACGTGCACCGCGCGCGCCTGCGCCGCGAGATGCGCGACCTCGAGCGTGGTCTCGGGGCTGGTGAAGTCGATCACCGCCTGCGCGCGGGCCATCGCCTCGAGCGGGTCGTCGCTCACCGTGACGCCCATCGCCGGGCCGCCCATGGCGTGGCCGAGATCCTCGCCCACCCAGTCGTGGCCCGGGCGCACCACCGCGCCGACGAGCTTGGCGCGCTCGCTCTCGGCCACGGCCTGCACCAGCATCCGGCCCATCCGGCCGGCGGCCCCCATGATCACGATCCCCGGTGCGCTTTCGGTCATGCGACTGCCCTTTCCGCTAGGTCTTCCCCCTCCCTGCGCGAGCCGGTCCCGCTTGGCAAGCCCGCGCGCCGGGACTAGATGGGAGCGCATGAGCAAATCCCGTTCCTCCGAGCCCCGTGGCCCCTCGCAGCGCCAGCTGCGCGTCGGCGAACTGATCCGCCGCAGCCTGTCGGACCTGCTGACCCGCGGCGACCTGCACGAGCCCGAGCTGTCGGGCCTGTCGATCACCGTGGGCGAGGTGCGCGCCACGCCCGACCTCAAGCTCGCCACCGCCTTCGTGCTGCCGCTGGGCGGCGGCGGCGAGGAGCGGATGCTGGCGGCGCTGAGGCGCGCCAAGCCCGAGATCCGCCACCAGCTGGCGCGGAGCATGAAGCTCAAGCACGCGCCCGACCTGAAGTTCGAGATCGACCGCAGCTTCGACCGCATGGACGAGACGCGGCGGCTGCTGTCGGACGAGACCGTGCGCCGCGACGTCGCCGCCGGGCGGGCGGAGGACGAGGACGAATGAGACCCGCGCTCGCCGCGCTGGGCCTCGCCGCGGCGGGCTGCACCTTGCCGGCCGCCTCCGGCGCCGGGCCCTGCGAGGACGTCACCCATGACGGCATCGCCTACACGATCTGCGAGGTCGACCCGGCCGCGGACGACCTGCGGCTGTTCCTGACCGACGACAATGGCGGGCTCTACGGCAGCTTCCAGGCGATCGACCGGGAGGCCGCGGGCGCGGCCAAGCTCTCCTTCGCGATGAACGCGGGCATGTACCACCCCGACCGCCGCCCGGTGGGCCACTACCTCGAAGAGGGCGAGGAGGTGATGCGCCTCGTCACCAATCCCGGCCCCGGTAATTTCGGCCTGCTGCCCAACGGCGTGTTCTGCATCGGCGAGGACAGCGCCGAGGTCTGGGAGACGCTCGACTACGAGGCCGAGACGCCCGAATGCCGCTACGCCACGCAATCCGGCCCGATGCTGGTGATCGACGGCGAGCTGCATCCGCGTTTCCTGCCCGACAGCACCTCGCGCCACATCCGCAACGGCGTCGGCACCAGCGCCGGCGGCGACCGCGCGGTCTTCGCGATCTCGAACGAGCCGGTCTCCTTCCACGAGTTCGGCCGGCTGTTCCGCGACCGGCTCGAGCTGCCGCAGGCGCTCTATTTCGACGGCAACGTCTCGCGGCTGCACGCCCCCGCGCTCGGGCGCTCGGATTTCGGCTTCGCGATGGGGCCGATCGTCGGCGTGCTGGCCCCCGTTGACGGGGATCGCCCCGGCGGCTAGGCCGCGCGCCTCGCATAGCACAGGAGGGCCGCATGGCACGCAAGCGCAAGGGCCGCGACGTCTCGGGCTGGCTGGTAGTGGACAAGCCCGCCGGCATGACCTCGACCGCCGTGGTCAACAAGGTGAAATGGGCCTTCGACGCCAAGAAGGCGGGCCATGCCGGCACGCTCGACCCGGACGCCACCGGCGTGCTCGCGGTGGCGCTGGGCGAAGCCACGAAGACGGTGCCCTTCGTCACCGATGCGCTCAAGGCCTACGAGTTCACCGTGACATTCGGCGCGGCGACCAACACCGACGACGCCGAGGGCGAGGTGATCGCGCGCTCCGACGCCCGGCCTTCGGACGCCGAGATCAAGGAGGCGCTGAACCGCTTCGTCGGCGACATCGAGCAGGTGCCGCCGGCCTTCTCGGCGGTGAAGATCGACGGCCAGCGCGCCTATGCCAAGGCCCGCGCCGGCGAGGAGGTGGAGCTGGCCGCCCGGCCGCTCTGGGTCGAGAGCCTGATCCTGATGGAGCGGCCCGACGCCGACCACGCCGTGCTTGAGATGGTCTGCGGCAAGGGCGGCTATGTCCGCTCGATCGCCCGCGATCTCGGCGAGGCGCTGGGCTGCCTCGGCCATGTGCTCAGGCTGCGCCGGGTCTGGTCCGGTCCCTTCACCGCCGCCGAGGGCGTGACGCTCGAGCAGATCGAGGCCGAGGCCAAGTCAGAGGCGCTCGACCGCTTCCTGCGCCCGCTCGAGGACGGTCTGGCCGACCTGCCGAAGGTGACCTGCAACGAAGCCGCCGCGACGCGGCTCCGCAACGGCAACCCCGCGCCGGTGGTCTCGCAGGGGCTCGACTACGGCGAGGAGGCCTGGGCCGCGCTCGACGGCCGCGCCGTGGCGGTGGGCCGGGTGATGGGGCCGGAACTGCACCCCAGCCGGGTCTTCGTCGGCTGAGACACGCAAGGGCCGCGCGCATCGCGGGCGGCCCTCTCCAGGCCCCGGGTTCGCGCTCAGGCGTTCAGGGGCCGCGGCGCGCCGAGCCGGGGATGCAGCTTCGCCGCGATGGCCGAGGCCACGCCCATCCCCGCGCCGCAGGCCGCGAAGACCGCCGCCACCGGCGCCACGGTCAGCAAGAGCCCCGCCACCGCCGGCGTCAGGATGCCCGACACGTCGCGGAAGCTCGCATAGACCGCCGCCATCTCGGTCCGCTCCGACGGCTTCACCGCCATCAGGAAGGGCAGCCCGCCGCAGACGTCGAGCATGACGAGGCAGACCGAGCCCGCCATCAGCGCCGAGAGCGCCGCCCATGGCGCGCCCGAGACCAGCGCGGCCGCGACGAACAGCACCGCGCTCGCGGCGAAGGAGGCGCGCACCGCGAAGCGCACGCTGGTGCGCTGCACCATCCGCAGCATCAGCGGCGTGGTGAACAGAAGCGCGTTCGACACCGACAGCATGATCCCGCCCAGCCGGTCACCCAGCCCCGCCTCGATGCAGAAGATCGGCAGGTAGACGATGTAGACCCACCAGCCGCAGGAGCGGATCACCGCGAAGAGCCAGCCCGCCACCAGACGCGGCTGCGCCCGGAACCGCCCGAGAAAGGCCAGCGGGTTCGGCGCGGGTCCGCGCGCCCGCGCGATCTGCCGGCCGTTGCCGAGCCGCATCCGCCAGAACACCGCCACCACCACCAGCGCCAGCGCGCCGGCCAGCAGGAAGGGCGCCGGGTACCACCAGTCGAGCAGCAGCACGCCGAGCGCCGGGCCGACCATCCACGAGCCCGCCGAATAGACCAGCCGCGTCGATTCGGTGCGCCCGAGATCGACCCGCGCGATGTGGTCGAGCACGTAGGCGTTGAAGCAGACCATCCACAGCACCGTGGCCAGCGCGTTGGCCGCGAGCCCCAGCGCCAGAAGGCCCGGCCGCCCGGTCAGCGCCAGCCCGCAGCCAAGGCCGTAGAACAGCCCCACCCCGCTGAACAGCCAGCGCCGCGCCACGCGGCGGTTGATCCAGGGCAGCATGAGCCCGGCGCAAAGCGACGAGACCCCCACCGCGAGGTAGATCGCGCTGATCAGCGCCGCGTCGCCGAAGGCGCGGTAGAGCGCCAGCGGCATCACCGACAGCATCAGCGCCCGCACCCCGGCCTCGAGCGCCGCCAGCCGCGCGAAATCGGCGATCCTCGGGGTCGGCGAATGGGTGAGGTATATGGGGGCGCGTGGCGTGACCATGAGGCGACTCGTGAAGGCCGGGGACACCTCCTCCTTGCGCCCCGACCCGGGGGCCGGGCTGTGCCGAACGCGACATCGCCGTGTCGCAACGGGGTGTTTCGGCCAATGCGGCGGGGCTTCGCCGTCAGCCCTGCCGGGCGATCGCCTCGACCAGCCGCGCCCGCGCCGGCGGCAGGGGCCGCTCGCCCGATCCGGGCAGCAGCCGGTGCTCGATGAACCAGCCGGTTGTGGCCAGCGCGGCGGCGATGTCGCCGGGGCCAGCTTCGCCTTCGCCGCGCAGCACCGGCGGCAGCGGCAGGAGCCTGTCGGCCCATTCGCCCGCGCCGGCGCGGCTCACGGCGCGGCCGGATTTCGGGCTGACGAGGTCGAGGCCCTCGGTCGCGCCGGTCACCGCGCAGGCCGAAAGGTCGAGCGCGAAGCCCATCTCCTCCAAGAGCGCCAGCTCCCAGTGCAGGTAGGCCAGCGGCCAGAGCTCGTCCTCGCCCAAGAGGTCGAGCAGCGCCATGGTTCGGTCGTAGAGCGGCGCGTGCGGGTCGCGCTCGGGCAGCACCGAGACCAGAAGCGCCGCCACCGCGTTCAGCCCGGCCAGCGCCAGCCGGTCGTCCATGACCTGCGCGGCGCGCGAGCGGACCGGCTCGAAGGTGAAGTTGCCCATGTGCTCGGCCAGCCGGGCGCGCCATGTCAGGTCGAGCTGCGCGCCGGGCTGCAGGAGCGGCGCGATGCGGCGCGAGCCGCCGCCGCGGATCACGCCCGCATGAAGCCCGTGGCCGCGGGTGAAGACCTCGACGATGGCCGAGCCCTCGCCGTGCCGGCGCACCCGCAAAAGCGCCCCCTCCTCGCGCCACTCGATCACGGCGCGGACCGCTCCGGGCTCAGGCCTTGGCGCGGCCCGGCTTGAACGGCGCCATGCCGGCGCGGGCCAACGCGTCGGCGCGCTCGTTCTCGGGATGGCCGGCATGGCCCTTGACCCATTGCCAGCGCACGCGGTGCCGCGCCGCCGCCTCGTCGAGCCGGCGCCACAGGTCCTCGTTCTTCACCGGCTTGCCGGCCGAGGTCTTCCAGCCCTTGCGCTTCCATCCCGCCATCCACTCGGTGATGCCCCCCTTCACATAGGCGCTGTCGGTCACGACGGTAAGCGTCGAGGGCTTGCCCAGCGCCTCCAGCGCCGAGATCGCCGCCATCAGCTCCATGCGGTTGTTGGTGGTCACCGCCTCGCCGCCCTTGAGCTCGCGCTCCTTGGTGACGGTCTCGCCGTCCTTGGCCTGCAGCAGCGCGCCCCAGCCGCCGGGCCCGGGATTGCCGGAGCAGGCGCCGTCGGTGAAGGCGAAGATGTCGGGCATGGCGGGGCTCCTCGGATCGCTCGGGCGTCCGCTTTAGGCCAAGCACCGCCGTTCGGCAACGTGGCGCGCCTCTTCGGACTTCACTCTTCAAATACTCATGGCCGGCGGCGTCCGCCGACCCGCGGTCCGGCGCGTGCCTCCACCAAGGAATGAGTATTTGCGGAGTAAAGTAGCAGCGCTCAGAGCAGCGGCAGCGCCAGGCAGGCCACCACGAACGCGGTCAGCAAGAGCCGCAGCCGCAGCCACCAGCCCGGCGCGAGGCCCTGCCTCTGGAAGCCGCGATCCAGCGCCAGAAGGCCGACGAAGCCCGCGATCAGCACGACGCTCGACCGCTCCCAGCCGCCCCCCACCAGGAAGGCGACCCAGAGCGCCGGCAGCACCGAGACGGCGTAGCCGATCGCGGCGCGGCGGCCTTCGGCCCTGGTGGCGAAGCCCCACAGCACGCCGGACATGAAGCTCAGGATGACGCTGCCGTAGAAGACCTGCACGTAGGGCCCGACCAGCCGCTGCGGCAGCCAGCCCGGCGCGAGGCCGGGCAGCCACGAGCTCAGCGCGCCCCAGGCGAAGGGCAGGACGCCCGCCAGCCCGAGCAGCAGCGCCGCGCGCGGGATCACGCGGGCTCGCGCAGGATGCGGGGCACCTTGAACTCGACCGTCTCGCGCGCCGTCTCGACCAGCTTGACGGTCACGTCGTAGCGGGCGCGGAAGGCCTCGATCACCTCCTCGACCAGCACCTCGGGCGCACTTGCCCCGGCGGTCAGGCCGAGCGAGCGGATGCCCTCGAGCGCGCGCCAGTCGATCTCGGCGGCGCGCTGGACCAGCTGCGCGTAGGAGCAGCCCGCCCTGGCGGCGACCTCGACCAGCCGCTTGGAGTTCGAGGAGTTCGGCGCGCCGACCACCAGAAGCGCGTCGCAGTCGGGCGCCATCGCCTTGACCGCTTCCTGCCGGTTGGTGGTGGCGTAGCAGATGTCTTCCTTGCCCGGCCCCTTGATCGCCGGGAAGCGCGCCTTCAGCGCCGCGACGATGCCCGCGGTGTCGTCGACCGAGAGCGTGGTCTGGGTGACGTAGGCCAGCCGCTCGGGGTCGCGCACCGCGACCGTGGCGACGTCGGCCTCGGTCTCGACAAGCAGCACCTCGCCCTCGGGCAACTGGCCCATCGTGCCGACCGTCTCGGGGTGGCCGGCATGGCCGATCATGATCAGCTGCAGCCCCTCGGTCGAGTGCCGGGCCGCCTCGTTGTGCACCTTGGTCACCAGCGGGCAGGTCGCGTCGACCTGGATCATGCCGCGCCGGGTCGCCTCGGCGGGCACCGCCTTGGCGACGCCATGCGCCGAGAAGATCACCGGGCGGTCGTCGGGCGCCTCGTCCAGCTCCTCGACGAAGACCGCGCCCTTGGCGCGCAGGTCCTCGACCACGTAGCGATTGTGCACGATCTCGTGGCGCACATAGACGGGGGCGCCCCATTTCTCGAGCGCCATCTCGACGATCTTGATCGCGCGGTCGACGCCGGCGCAGAAGCCGCGCGGCGCGGCGAGATGGAGCGTGAGCGGCGGAAGGCGGTCGGTCATACGGGCCTCGGCTGTCTGGCCTGTCGGGGAGGGGTCGTCCCCGACAGCTAAGCCCTGCAGGCCCCGAGGTCCAGCCGCGGACGCCACGTCACTCCTCGCGCTCGGCGCCGCGCTCGGGCCGCGGCGCGCGGCCCACGACCTCGCGCAGATCCTCGAGCTCGATGAAGTTGTCGGCCTGCCGGCGCAGCTCGTCGGCGATCATCGGCGGGCTCGAGCGGATGGTCGAGACCACCGAGACCCGCACCCCGCGCCGCTGCAGCGCCTCGACCAGCGCGCGGAAGTCGCCGTCGCCCGAGAACAGCACCGCGTGGTCGATCCGATCGGCCAGCTCGATCGCGTCGATCGTCAGCTCGACATCCATGTTGCCCTTGATCTTGCGGCGGCCCTGCGCGTCGGTGAACTCGCGCGCGGGCTTGGTGCGCATGGTGAAGCCGTTGTACTGCAGCCAGTCCACCAGCGGCCGGATCGGCGAGTACTCGTCGCCGTCGAGCAGCGCGGTGTAGTAATGGGCCCGGACCAGCCGGCCCCGGCGCAGGAACTCCTGCTTGAGCAGCTTGTAGTCGATGTCGAAGCCCAGCGCCTTGCCGGCGGCGTGCAGGTTGGCGCCGTCGATGAAGAGCGCGAGACGTTCGTCGCGGTAGAACATTGCGGAAATCCTTTTCTTCAAATATCGCCGGCGCGGTCCAAAATCCGGCGACCGCCGCCGCCCGTTCTTGTTAGCCCCGAGGGGCCCTTTCATTTTATCAAGGGACACCCCCCATGCCGCAACTCGGCCAAATCGACAACTCCCAAGGTCAGTTTTGCCGCGCCCTGGTGGCACTTGGCGGCAATGCCGCCTCGCCGGCCGGGCCGCCGGCCGCGACGGTCCGGGCGGCGATGGCGGCGGTGGCGGATCTCGGCCGCGCGGCGCGCTGCAGCCCGCTCTTCACCACCCCCGCCTTCCCGGCCGGGGCGGGGCCCGACTTCGTCAATGCCGCGATGGCCTTCGAGACCCGCCTCGCCCCCGAGGCGCTTCTGGCCGAGCTGCACGCGATCGAGGCCCGCTTCGGCCGCGAGCGGCTGGCGCGCTGGGGGATGCGCAGCCTCGACCTCGACCTGCTGGCGCTCGACGGGCTGATCCTGCCGGATCTCGCCGGCTGGAGCGCCTGGCGCGACCTCGCCCCCGAGCGGCAGGCGCGCGAGGCGCCCGACCGGCTGATCCTGCCGCATCCGCGGCTGCAGGACCGGGCCTTCGTGCTGGTGCCGCTGTGCGAGGTGGCCGCCGACTGGCGCCACCCGGCGACCGGGCTCAGCGTGCGGGCGATGCGCGACGCGCTGCCCGAGGCGGACCGCGCCGCGGTGCGGCCGCTCTAGCCCCGGAAGGCGGCGCGCGCCGCCTTGTCAATCCCGGCGATGGGCTGTAGCTATGCCCTTTCGAGGCCGGCTGCGCGATTCCGCGTGCGGCGGCCCCTTGCCAAGCCGAATGGGAGTCGTCCGATGGCCCGCGTGACAGTCGAAGATTGCGTTGACAAGGTTCCGAACCGGTTCGAGCTGGTGATGCTCGCCGCGCACCGGGCCCGCGAGATCACCTCGGGCGCGCCGCTGACCGTGGCGCGCGACAACGACAAGAACCCGGTCGTGGCGCTGCGCGAGATCGCCGACGAGACACAGCAGGCCGACGACCTGCGCGAGCGGATGATCGAGGCGCACCAGACCCAGATCGAGGTCGACGAGCCCGAGGCCGACTCGATGTCGCTCTTGATGAGCCAGGAGGCCGACAAGCCGGCCGAGGACGACATGAGCGAGGAGCGCCTGCTGCGCGAGCTGATGCAGGTCCAGAAAGAGGGCTGAGGCCCGCCCGACAGACCGACGGGGGTGCGACAGGTCCGATGATGACGGCAGACGAGCTGATCGCTCTTGTCCGCAGCTACAACCCCGCCACGCGCGACGCGCTGATCCGCGACGCCTTCGCCTTCGGCGCCGAGATGCACGAGGGGCAGTTCCGCAAGTCGGGCGAGCCCTACTTCATGCATCCGGTCGCCGTGGCCGAGATCCTCGCCAAGCAGCAGATGGACGACGCCACCATCGTCACCGCGCTGCTGCACGACACGATCGAAGATACCCGCGCCTCCTTCTCCGAGGTCGAGAAGCGCTTCGGCCGCGAGATCGCCGAGCTGGTCGACGGCGTCACCAAGCTGACCAACCTGCAGCTGTCGTCGATCCGCACCAAGCAGGCCGAGAACTTCCGCAAGCTGTTCATGGCGACCTCGCGCGACCTGCGGGTGACGCTGGTGAAGCTCGCCGACCGCCTGCACAACATGCGCACCATCCGCTCGATGAAGCCGGAGAAGCAGGCGCAGAAGGCGCGCGAGACGATGGAGATCTACGCGCCGCTGGCAGGCCGCATGGGCATGCAGTGGATGCGCGAGGAGCTCGAGGACCTGGCCTTCCAAGTGCTCAACCCCGAGGCCCGCAACTCGATCATCCGCCGCTTCATCATGCTGCAGAAGGAAGCCGGCGACGTGGTCGAGAGGATCACCGCCGACATGCGGCTCGAGCTCGACCGCGCCGACATCCGCGCCGACCTGTTCGGCCGCGCCAAGAAGCCCTACTCGATCTGGCGCAAGATGCAGGAGAAGGACCAGGGCTTCTCGCGGCTGTCGGACATCTACGGCTTCAGGGTCATCACCGAGACCGAGGCCGACTGCTACCGCGTGCTTGGCGTGATCCACCAGCGCTGGCGCGCCGTGCCGGGCCGGTTCAAGGACTACATCAGCCAGCCCAAGTCGAACGGCTACCGCTCGATCCACACCACCGTCTCGGGCCGCGACGGCAAGCGCGTCGAGGTGCAGATCCGCACCCGCGAGATGCACGAGGTGGCCGAGACCGGGGTGGCGGCGCACTGGTCCTACCGCGACGGCCTGCGGGTCGAGAACCGCTTCGCGGTCGACCCGGCGCGCTGGATCGCGCAGCTGACCGAGCGGCTGGAAACGGGCCATGACGACGAGGACTTCCTCGAGGCGGTCAAGCTCGAGATGTACCAGGACCAGGTGTTCTGCTTCACGCCCAAGGGCGAGGTGATCAAGCTGCCGCGCGGCGCCACGCCGATCGACTTCGCCTTCGCGATCCACACCCGCATCGGCAGCGCCTGCGTCGGCGCCAAGGTGGACGGGCTGCGCGTGCCGCTCTGGACCCGGCTGAAGAACGGCCAGTCGGTCGAGATCATCACCGCCGACGGCCAGCGCCCGCAGGCCAGCTGGCTCGAGATCGCCGTCACCGGCCGCGCCAAGGCCGCGATCCGCCGGAGTTTGCGCGAGGAGGACCGCGAGCGCTTCGTCAAGCTCGGCTACGAGCTGGTGCGCGTGGCCTTCGAGAATGTCGGCCGGCGCGCCACCGACAAGGCGCTCAGGACCGCCGCGCGGGCGCTGGGGCTCGACGGCATGACCGAGCTTCTGGCGCGGCTCGGCTCGGCCGACATGACCACCCGCGAGGTGGTGCAGGCGATCTACCCCGAGCTGGCCGAGCAGGGCCACGCCCAGGAAGTGGCGCAGGAGCGCGCCGTGGCCGGCCTGTCGGAGGGCCAGTCCTTCCGCCGCGCGCCCTGCTGCCAGCCGGTGCCCGGCGAACGCATCGTCGGCATCACCTTCCGCGGCCAGGGCGTGGTGGTCCACGCGATCGACTGCCCCGCGCTCGAGCATTACGAGGAACAGCCCGAGCGCTGGCTCGACCTGCGCTGGCAGGAGGGCACGCACGCCCCGGTCAACACGGTGAGCCTCGACCTGACGCTGACCAACGACGCGGGCGTACTGGGCCGGATCTGCACCCTGATCGGCGAGCAGTCGGCCAACATCTCGGACATGGCCTTCCTCGACCGCAAGCCGGACTTCTACCGCATCCTCGTCGATGTCGACCTGCGCGACGCCGAGCATCTGCACCGGGTGATGACGGCGCTCGAGGCCGAGACCCAGGTCTCCTCGATCGCCCGCCACAGCGACCCCGCGCGCGCCCTGCCCGCCACCGCCGCGGCGCCCGCGGGCGCCTGAGGCGGCGCCGTGGTCTTCAAGCGCCGCGACCGGCGATCGGTCGGCCGCGCGATGGCCGAGACGCTCTACCCCCGTGGCGGCTGGCGCCGCGCCTTCGAATACGTCAAGCACCGGCTGCAGCGCCTGCCCGACACCCCCGAGAAGATCGGCCGCGGCATCTTTGCCGGGGTGCTGGCCAGCTGGACCCCCTTCTACGGCCTGCATTTCGTGATCGCGCTGATCTTCGCCAAGATCGGCCGCGGCAACATGCTGGCGGCGCTGCTGGGCACCTTCTTCGGCAACCCGCTCACCTACGTGCCGATCGGCGTGGTGGCGCTGCAGACCGGGCATTTCATGCTCGGCCGCCCGCCCGGCCGCGAGATCGAGACCTCCCTGATGGGCAAGTTCGGCGCCGCCGGGCAAGACCTGTGGCACAATCTCGGGGCGCTGTTCACGCCGGCCCGCACCGACTGGGCCGGGCTCGGACTGTTCTATCACGAGGTGTTCCTGCCCTATCTCGTGGGCGGCATCCTGCCCGGGCTGATCTCGGCCACCGCCTGCTACTGGCTGTTCGTGCCGGTGATCACCGCCTACCAGAACCGCCGCCGCCGCAAGCTGCGCGCCAAGCTCCAGCAACTGGGCAAAAACCTTCCGGAAACGGCTGACGACGGGCAGGGGCCGGGCTAGGATCCCGGGCGAAGGAGACCTTTGCCCATGACGGACCTCAGACTAGGCGTGAACATCGACCACGTGGCGACGCTGCGCAACGCCCGCGGCGGCGCGCTGCCCTCGCCCCTGCGCGCGGCCAAGCTCGCCGAAGAGGCCGGGGCCGACGGCATCACCGCGCATCTGCGCGAGGATCGCCGCCACATCCGCGACGCCGACATCGAGGCGCTGATGGCGGCGCTGAAGGTGCCGCTGAACTTCGAGATGGCCGCCACCGAGGAGATGCAGGCGATCGCGCTGCGCCACCGGCCGCACGCGGTCTGCCTCGTGCCTGAGAAGCGCGAGGAGCGCACCACCGAGGGCGGGCTCGAGGTGGCGGGCGACGCCGCGCGGCTCACCGATTTCATCGCGCCGCTGACGGCGGCGGGCTGCCGGGTCTCGCTGTTCATCGCCGCCGAGGCCGCGCAGGTCGAGGCCGCCGCCCGGGTCGGCGCGCAGGTGATCGAGTTGCACACCGGCGGCTATTGCGACGCTCATGCCGAGGGCGACACCGCCGCGCGCGACGCGGAACTGGCCCGCATCACCGAGATGGCGACGCTGGCGCAGTCGCTCGGGCTCGAGGTCCATGCCGGCCACGGGCTGACCTACGACACGGTCGGCCCGATCGCCGCCCTGCCCGAGATGCGCGAGCTCAACATCGGCCATTTCCTGATCGGCGAGGCGGTGTTCCGCGGCCTGTCCCCAGCCATCGCCGAGATGCGCCGCCGCATGGAGGCCGCGCGCCGGGTGCTGCGGCAGGACTGAGCCGCGCGGCTTTCCGCCGAGGTCCGCCGCCGCCCCGAAACGCGGGCCGGGGTGCCGCGTTGTAGGCTGCAACGGCCGGGATCCCTCCCTCCCCCCCCCCTTTCCCGGCCCCGCGGACGCCCGGCCCCATGGCCGGGCGTTTTGCGTGTGCACAAGCGTACCCGCGACCGGATTTTCCGCCCCGAATCAGGATCGCGGGCCGCCGCCATGCGTTGTCGCCCCGAAGCCCCCGACGGGGCCGCACGCAACGATTGGAGGACTCTCATGAGCCACCACGCCGACACCGTGAAGAAGCTGCACACCCGCGTCATCGACAGCCGCGACGGCTACAAGCAGTCACGCGAGCAGATCGCCGACGACCACGGCTTCACCGCGCTGTTCGACCGCCGCATCTCCGAGCGCGAGCAGTTCCACACCCAGATCCACCGCCAGCTCGGCGCCGAGGGCGTCGAGGTGAGCGAGAGCGGCTCGACCGCCGCCGCCGCGCATCGCGGCTTCCTGTCGCTCAAGGACGCCGTGACCGGCAGCGACGAGAAGGCCGTCTACCAGGAGATCGTCAACGGCGAGGAGGCGCTGCTCGAGGTCTATGACGACGCCATCAAGGCGACCTCCGGCCTGCCGGAATGGAGCTTCCTGCCGACCCAGCGCGCCGAGGTCGAGAAGGCGCTGACCGAGGCCAAGGCCCGCGCCGCCTGAGCCGCGGCCCTTTCGGTTCCGAAGGCGTCGTCCCGGCGGGGCGGCGCCTTTTCTCGTGCCGGTTGCCGCCTCCCTGCCGATCGTCTAGCGATGTGACATGATCCTCGGCATCGGCACCGACCTCGCGAATATCGACCGCATCGCCGGCGTGCTCGAACGCCATGGCGACCGCTTCCGCAACCGCGTCTTCACCGAGACCGAGCAGCGCAAGGCCGAGCGCCGCCGCGACGTCGCCGGCACCTATGCCAAGCGCTGGGCCGCCAAGGAGGCCTGCTCCAAGGCGCTCGGCACCGGGCTCAGGATGGGCATCGCGTGGAAGGACATGGCGGTGTCGAACCTGCGCACCGGCCAGCCGGTGATGGAGGTGACCGGCTGGGCCAAGGAGCGGCTCGACGCGATGACGCCGCCGGGCCACGAGGCGATCATCCACGTCACCCTGACCGACGACCACCCCTGGGCGCAGGCCTTCGTGCTGATCGAGGCGCGCCCGCTGGCGGGGCGCTGATGTTCGCGGCGACGCGCGCCCGGCTCGGCGGCAATCCCGGCCTCGGCCCGCTGCTCGCCGCGCAGGTGCCCGCCGATTTCGCCGACTGGCTCGACTTCGTCGCCATCGGCGCGCTTCTGGCCTTCACGTGGTCGGCGCCGACCCACGCCTTCGCCTGGCTCGCGGTCGGCCTCGGCCTGCCCTACCTGACGGTCGGGCTCTTCGCCGGCGCGCTGGTCGACCGGCTGAGCCTGAACCGCGTGCTGGTCTGGTCGAACATCGGCCGCGCCGCGGCGACCGCGCTTATGATTTTCGCGCCGGGCTGGCAGATGCTGGTCGGGATCGTCTTCCTGCGCGGCTGCGCCGACGCCTTCTTCAGCCCGGCCAAGCAGGCGGCGCTGCAGGCGCGCACGACGGAGCCGGACCTGATCTTCGCCAACGGGCTCAGCCACTCGATCAACCAGTCGAGCAAGATCGTCGCCCCGGCGCTGGGCGGTGCGCTGCTGGCCTTTCTCGACCCGCAGGGCGTCTTCGCGATCAACGCTGCCGTGTCGCTTTTGGCGGCGCTGGTGCTGTCGCGGCTCGACCGGTTCGAGCGCGAGGGCCCGGCCCGCGCGCCGCGCCCGATCCTGCGCGACGTCGCGGAAGGGCTGGCGCTGGTGCGCGGCAGCCTCGTGCTGCGCTCCACCCTGTCTCTGATGGCGGCGGGCTTCTTCGCGATCTTCTTCTACGACACGCTGATCGCGCCGCTGATCAAGGCGCTGGGGCAGGACGAGACCGCGCTCGGGCTCTGCCTTGCCGCGCTGGGCGCGGGCGGGGTGCTGCGCGGGCTCCTGATGGGCGGCGCGCGCGGCACCGGGGGCGCCTTCGCCACCATCGCCGCGGGCAACGCCGCCGCCGCGCTGATCCTGGGCGGCATCGGGCTGGCCGAGATCGCCGGCTGGATCGCGCCGCTGTGGCTGCTGGCGGCGCTGTTCGGCCTCGCCGGGCTGGTCTCGTCCTTCTCGCTCGTGCCCTACCGGGCGCTGATCCAGTCGCATGCCGGGGCGCATGGCATCGGCCGGGTCTCGGCGCTGTCGGAGGCCGCCAACACCGTGGCGCTGCTGACCGCGCCCTTTCTCGGCGCGGCGCTGGCCGAGGCGATCTCGGTCGGGGCCGCCTTCGTGGCGGGCGGATCGGTCACGCTGGTGATCGCGCTGGTGGCGCTGGGGCTGTCGCTGCGGCTCCGGTCGCGCTAGACCGCTTCGGCGGGGCGTCCCGCGGGGCGTTTCCTTGACTCGCCCCCCGCCCCCCCGCATGTAGCGCCGAAACCCCGAAGGACCGACGCATGGCCAGCAGACCCGACGCCGAGAAGCACGGCATCGTCCACAGCATCTGGGAAACGGTGAAGACCGTGTTCTGGGCGCTCCTGATCGCGGGCGTGTTCCGCACGCTGTTCTTCCAGCCCTTCTGGATTCCGTCGGGCTCGATGAAGGACACGCTGCTGATCGGCGACTTCCTGTTCGTCAACAAGATGGCCTATGGCTACTCCTACGCCTCCTGCCCCTCGGTGCGGATCGGCGCGCTCGGCATCGACGTCTCGGCCGAGGATGTCTGCGGCTGGGCCAAGGGCGGCGACGGCGACCGGCTCTGGGGCGAGTACCCCGAGCGCGGCGACGTGGTGGTGTTCCGCCACCCCGTCACCGGCGAGGACTTCATCAAGCGGGTGATCGGCCTGCCGGGCGACCGCATCCAGATGCAGGGCGGCCAGCTCTATCTCAACGACGAGGCGGTGGGCTACGAGCCCGACGGCACCTTCACCGAGGTGATGGAGCGGCAGGGGCCGCAGGGCCTGATGCCGCGCTGCCGCAACGGCGCGGTCGGCATGGGCGCGGCCTGCGAGAAGACCAAGTATGTCGAGACCCTGCCCAACGGCGTCTCGCACTCGGTGCTCGACATCGCGCCGCAGTCTTCCGACAATACCGGCGTCTACACCGTGCCCGAGGATCACCTGTTCTTCATGGGCGACAACCGCGACAACTCGACCGACAGCCGGGTGCCGCAGAACGCCCGCGGCGTCGGCTTCGTGCCCTTCGCCGATCTCGTCGGCCGCGCCGACCGGATCATGTTCTCCTCGGCCGGCCGCTCGATGCTGGCCTTCTGGACCTGGCGCGGCGACCGCTTCTTCAAGGCGGTGGAATGAAGCTCTCGGCCGAGATGAAGGCCTTCGCGGCGCGTCTGGGCCACGAGTTCTCGCGGCCCGACCTGCTGTCGCGCGCGGTGACGCATGGCTCGATCTCCGGGCCGATGCGCGACGACAACCAGCGGCTCGAGTTTCTGGGCGACCGGGTGCTGGGGCTGGTGATGGCCGAGGCGCTGCTCGAGGCCGACCGTGCCGCGACCGAAGGCCAGATCGCGCCGCGCTTCAACGCGCTGGTGCGCCGCGAGACCTGCGCCGAGGTGGCGCGCGAGATCGAGATCGGCACCGTGCTGCGGCTGGGCCGCTCGGAGATGAAGTCGGGCGGTCGCCGCAAGGAGGCGCTCTTGGCCGACGCGATGGAGGCGGTGATCGCCGCGGTCTATCTCGACGCCGGCTTCGAGACGGCGCGCGCCGTGGTGCGCCGGCTCTGGGGCGACCGGGTGAAGCGGGTCGAGGTGGATGCCCGCGACCCCAAGACGGCGCTGCAGGAATGGGCGCAGGCGCGCGGCGAGCCGCCGCCCTCCTACGCCGAGACCGCGCGCGAAGGACCGGACCACGCGCCGGTCTTCACGATCGAAGTGAAACTGGCCTCCGGGCCGGCCGAGAGCGCCACCGCCGGCTCCAAGCGGCAGGCGGAACAGGCGGCGGCGGCCGCGCTGCTGAAACGGGTGAGCGAATGAGCGATAACGACGACATCACACCGGCCGCCCCGATCGGCGGCCCCGAGGGCGAGACCCGCGCCGGCTACGTGGCGCTGATCGGCGAGCCCAATGCCGGCAAGTCGACCCTGTTGAACCGCATGGTCGGGGCCAAGGTCTCGATCGTCACGCACAAGGTGCAGACCACCCGCGCCCGCATCCGCGGCGTCGCGATGGAGGAGCAGAGCCAGATCGTCTTCGTCGACACGCCGGGCCTGTTCCGCCCGCGCCGCCGGCTCGACCGCGCCATGGTCGCCGCCGCCTGGAGCGGGGTGGCCGATGCCGACATGGTGGTGCTTCTGGTCGAGGCGCATCGCGGCATCACCGACGGCGTGCGCGCCATCCTCGACGCGCTGCCCGAGCGGCTGGGCCGCAAGCCGGTGGCGCTCGCGATCAACAAGATCGACAAGGTGAAGTCCGAGCAGCTCCTGAAGCTGGCGCAGGACCTCAACGACGCGCACCCCTTCGTGAAGACCTTCATGATCTCGGCCGAGCGCGGCCACGGCGCGGCCGATCTCAAGGAATGGCTCGGGCAGGAAATGCCCAAGGGCCCCTGGCTCTACCCCGAGGACCAGCTCGCCGACCTGCCGCTCCGGATGATCGCCGCCGAGATGACGCGCGAGAAGCTGACGCTGCGCCTGCATCAGGAGCTGCCCTACGAGCTCACCGTCGAGACCGAGAGCTGGCAGGAGCGCGAGGACGGCTCGGCCCGGGTCGACCAGATGATCTACGTCGCCCGCGAGGGCCACAAGGGCATCGTGCTGGGCCGCGGCGGCGAGACCATCAAGGCCGTCTCCAAGGCCGCGCGCGAGGAACTGACCGAGTTCCTGGGCCGCAAGGTGCATCTCTTCCTGCAGGTGAAGGTCCGCCCGAACTGGCTCGAGGAGAAGGAGCGCTATTCCGAGATGGGGCTCGACTACAAGGACGGGAATGGCTGAGCCGCGGCTCGCCGCCGGCATCTGGGTCTCGGCCTATCTCGCCCGGCTGCGCCTGCACGACATCCCCGCCTTCGTCACCGCCCGGGGCGACGAGACGGCGGGCGCGGTGCTGGTCAAGTCGAACACGCTCGACGGTCAGGCGCGCTGCCACCAGCGCAGCCTCGACCTGATGAGCGGCGCGCGCACCTGGATCGTGCTGGCCGAGGGGGAAGAGCCCGAGGTCGACGCCGCGATCGACCGGCAAAAGCGCTTCGACCCCGATCTCTGGGTGATCGAGGTCGAGGACCGGCAAGGCCGGACCCTGCTCGACCAGCCGGGGCTCGCGGACTGAACCGGCGCGGGGCCGCCGGGCCGCGCGCCGGCGCAGGACGCTCGGGCCAAACGCCGGCGTAAGACGTTCAGGCCGAACGCCAGCGTAAATCCTTCAGGCCGAACGCCAGCGCAAATCCTTCAGGCCGAACGCCAGCGCAAATCCTTCAGGCCGAACGCCAGCGTTCGAGGATGTGCCGCGCCACCATCAGGTCGAGATGCGCGCCGCCGCCGTTCTTGAACAGCGTGATCTCGTCCTCGCCGCCCCGCGCGAAGCGGTCCTGGTCGGTGTACTCCGCCACCACGTCCTCGCGGCGGATCGCGCCACTCTCCAGCGGGATCTTCAGTTCGCCGATATGGTCGAAGGTGGTCGCCTTCGAATCCACGAAGACCCGCGCCCGCTGCAGCGCCCGGTCGTCGGCCTCGCGCATCTCGGGCGTGAAGGCGCCGATCAGGTCGAGATGCTGACCGGGCCTCAGCCAGTCGCCGCGGATCACCGGCTGCTTGGCCATGGTCGCGCAGGTGACGATGTCGGCCCGGCCGACCGCCTGCTCGAGATCCTCGGCGATCTCGATGTCCGGGTGGCGCTCCTTCAGCCGCTCCGCCCCCTCGCGCGAGCGGTTCCAGACGGTGAAGCGCGCCTCCGGAAAGGCCGCGCCATAGGCCTCGCGCAGCGAGGCCGCGACGTTGCCCGCGCCGACGATCAGGATCTCGCGGCTGTCGGGGCGCGCGAGCCTGCGCGCCGCCAGCAGGCTGTCGCCCGCGGTCTTCCACTTGGTCACCAGCGCGAAGTCGACCACCGCCTCGAGCGTGCCGTCCACGTCAGACAGGAGGGTCACCGCGCCATTGACGCTCGGTTTGCCGGCCTGCTTGTTGCCCGGAAAGATCGCCGCGACCTTCACCGCGATGCCCAGCCCGTCGATCCAGGCCGAGCGGTTCAGAAGCGTGTCGTCGCCGCGGTAGAGAAAGCTGTCGTTGACCTGCGCCGGCGGCAGGCGGTGGCCCTCCCAGATCGCGTCGCTGAGCGCGATCCAGTCGAGTTTTTCCTCGGCCTCGAAGGGGACGATCTCGGTCATGCGGCCTCCTGCTCGGTCAGAAGCCCCTCGGAGACCAGCCTCTCGGCCAGGCCATCGGGGCCGGTGAAGTGATGGGTGCGCCAGCCGCGCGCGGCGGCGGCTGCGACGTTCTCGGCCCGGTCGTCCGCGAACAGGAGCCGCCCCGGCGCGACGCCGGTGCCCTGCTCCAGCGCGGCGTAGATCTCGGGCTCGGGCTTCGCCATCCGCAGCCGGCCCGAGACGAAGCTCGCGTCGAACTCGGTCAGGAACGGGTAATGCTCGCCCGCCAGCGCGAAGGTGTCGGCGCCGAAATTGGTCAGCGCGAAGACCGGCACCTCGGCCCGGCGCAGCGCCCGCAAGAGCCGCACCGAGCGCGGGATCGCCGGGCTCGCCATCTCGATCCAGCGGTCGTGCCAGATCGCGATCTCGTCGGCCCAGTCGGGCTCGGCCCGCGCCAGATGCGCCACCGCCTCGCCCAGCGCCTCGCCCAGATCGACCCGGGCGTTCATGCCGTGCAGGTCGACCGCGTCGAACAGCGCCGCGCGGCGCGCAGGCCCGATCAGCCGGTCGTAGACCCGCTCGGGGTTCCACTCGATCAGCACGTTGCCGATGTCGAACACCACCGCCGCGATGCTGCTCATGCCGCCCCCTTCGCCTTGCGTACCAGCCGCTCCAGCGCGTCGAGAAAGCGCGAGCGGTCGGCCTTCGAAAACGCGCGGCCGCCGCCCTGCCGGAACGGGTCGGCGGCGCGCAGGTCGGCCATCAGGTCGCGCACCGCCAGCGCCTGGCCCACATTGCGCGCATCCAGCGTCTCGCCATTGGGCTTGATCACCAGCGCGCCGCCCTCGACGCAGCGCGCCGCGAGCGGGATGTCGCCCGTCACCACCACGTCGCCGGGGCCGGCCCGCTCGGCGATCCACATGTCGGCCACGTCCGGCCCCTCGGGCACGATCACCGTGTCGACCAGAGGGTTCTGCGACGGGCGCAGCCCGCCATTCGAGACGAAGGCCACGCGCAGCCCGTGGCGGGTGCCGACCCGCTCGGCCTCGGCCTTCACCGGGCAGGCATCGGCGTCGACATAGATCACGACCAGAGCGCGTTCGCGTGGAAGTCCACGTGATCCTCGATGAAGGACGACACGAAGAAGTAGCTGTGGTCGTAGCCCCGCTGCAGCCTGAGCGTGCCGGGCTGGCGCCGCTCGGCCATGGCGCGGGCGAAGGCTTCCGTCCCGAGCTTGTCGCCGAACTGGTCGGCGGTGCCGGTGTCGATCAGCAGCGGGCCGTCGAAGCCGGTCTTGGTCATCAGCAGCGTCGCGTCGTGCCGCGCCCAGGCGGCCTCGTCCGCGCCCAGATAGGCCGTGAACTGCTTGCGGCCCCACTCGCTCTGCGTCGGGTGGCAGATCGGCGCGAAGGCCGAGACCGAGCGGAACCGCCCCGGCAGCCGCATCGCCATGGTGAGCGCGCCATGCCCGCCCATCGAGTGCCCGGTGATCGACTGCCGCCCCTCGTCGATGGCGAACTGCCCCTCGAGCAGGCTCGGCAGCTCCTCGGCGACGTAGTCCCACATCCGGTAATGCGCGGCCCACGGCTCCTCGGTGGCGTTGAGGTAGAACCCCGCGCCCTGCCCCATGTCGAAGGCGTCGTCATCGGCCACGCCCGCCCCGCGCGGCGAGGTGTCGGGAAAGACCAGCGCGATCCCCTGCTCGGCCGCCCAGCGCTGCGCGCCGGCCTTGGTCATCGCGTTCTCATGCGTGCAGGTCAGCCCCGACAGGAACCACAGCACCGGCACCGGCCCCTCCTGCGCCTCCTCGGGCAGGTAGAGCCCGAAGGTCATCTCGGTGCCGGTCGCCTCGCTCATGTGCGAGTAGACCCCTTGGACGCCGCCGAAACAGGTGTTCTCGCTGATCGTCTTCATGCGTTCTCCGTTCCCGCCCCGATCACGGTCATGATCTCGTCGAGCGGCTTCTTCATCTTGGCCACCGCCGGGACGGTAGCGCTCTCGGCCGGGTGGCCCACCGCGAGGATCATCACCGGCTTCTCGGCCTCGGGCCGGCCGCAGAGCCCGGTCAGGAACTTCATCGGGTTGGGGGTGTGGGTCAGCACCGACAGCCCCGACAAATGCAGCGCGCCGATCAGGAAGCCGGTGGCGAGACCGACGCTCTCGGGGACGTAGTAGTGCTTGACCTTCTCGCCGTCGCGCTCGCCCCAGCGCTGGGCGAAGACCACGATCAGCCAGGGCGCGATGTCGAGATGCGGCTTCGAGGCACCCGTGCCGATGGGCTCGAGCGCGGCGATCCACTCGTCGGGCGCGCCGCCGCCGTAAAACTTCTCCTCCTCCTCGGCGGCGGCGGCGCGGATCTTCGCCTTCATCGCCGGGTCCGAGATCGCCACGAAGTGCCAGGGCTGCTGGTTGGCGCCAGAGGGCGCGCGCCCGGCGGTGGCGATCGCGGTCTCGATCACCTCGCGCGGCACGGGGCGGTCGGAAAAGTCGCGCACGCTGTGGCGCGTCGCCATCGCCGCGAAATGGTCCCGCGCGGCGGCCACCATCTCGTCGTCGCTCATCTCGCGCCGGTCGGGCAGCGGCAGCGGCCTGTAGCTGATCTCCATCGCGGTCATCGGTCCCTCCCCCTCTTGCCGGGCACTCTCGCCAATGGCGCGGACGGGCGCAAGGCGAAGCGCGGCGCGAACCCCGGGGCGGCGGGCCATGCGTATTTGCGGAGTGAAGTGAACCCTAGCCGCCGCCGATCAGCACTCCCGCGGCGAAGACCAGCGCGCCGCCCAGCACCACCTGGAAGGCGGCGCGGAAGAACGGCGTGTCCATGTAGCGGCTCTGGATCCAGGCAATCGCCCAGAGCTCGATGAAGACGATCACGATGGCGGTGATCGTCGCGGTCCAGAAATGCGGGATCAGGTAGGGCAGCGCGTGGCCCAGACCGCCGATGGTGGTCATGATGCCGGTGGCGAAGCCGCGCTTGATCGGCGAGCCGCGCCCCGAGAGCTGGCCGTCGTCGGACACCGCCTCGGTGAAGCCCATCGAGATGCCGGCGCCGACGCTCGCGGCGAGGCCGACGAGGAAGGTGGTGTGCGTGTCCTGCGTGGCGAAGGCGGTGGCGAAGATCGGCGCCAGCGTCGAGACCGAGCCGTCCATCAGCCCGGCGAGCCCCGGCTGCACGTAGGTCAGCACGAACTGCCGCCGCGCCGCGTGGTCCTCGTCGGCGCGCGCGCCGTCGGTCAGGTGCTCCTCCTCCAGCGCCTGCGCCGTGTCCTGGTGGCCGGCCTCGGCGGCGGCGAGATCGCCCAGCAGCCGCCGCGTCGCCGCGTCGCCGGCGCGGGCGGCGGCGCGGGCGTAGAAGGCTCCGGCCTCGCGCTCCATCTCGGCCGCCTGCGCGCGGATCGTGTCGAGGCTCAGATTCTCGACCAGCCAGACCGGGCGGCGGGCGTGGAAGCCCGCGACATGCTCGCGCCGCAGAAGCGGGATCACCTCGCCGAAGCGCGACCGGTGCAGGTCGATCAGCTGCCGGCGATGCCCGTCCTCCTCGGCAGCCATGCCGTCGAACACCGCCGCCGAGGCCGGGTAGCCCGCGCGCAGCCGCTCGGCATAGAGCCGGTAGATCCGCGCGTCGTCTTCCTCCGAGGAAATCGCGAGCGCCAGGACCTCCTGTTCCGACAGATCGTTGAACCGGCGACGGGACGAGAAACCGGGGATCATGGCAACTCCAGCACTTTAGAATGATTCCAAACTACCAGAGCGCACCGTCGTGACAAGCCCCATTGCTGGCGGAGCGCGCGGCACCGCGCTAGACTTGTCCGCGCAACCGGGAGAGGCGATGACCGCGCAACCGCAAGAGATCCGCAAGGGTCGCAAATACGATCAGGTGCTGGCCGGCGCCCGAGAGGTGTTCATGGGCGAAGGCTTCGAAGGCGCGAGCGTCGACGACATCGCCCGTGCCGCCGGGGTCTCGAAGGCCACGCTCTACAGCTACTTCCCCGACAAGCGGCTGCTGTTCCTCGAGGTCGCGCGCACCGAATGCTCGGAGCGCGCCACCAACGCCATGGCCAAGATCGACACCTCGCGCCCGGTGGCCGAGGTGCTCACCGACGCGGCCGAGCGCATGGTCGCCTTCTACACCTCGGAGTTCGGCCTGCGGATGTTCCGCGTCTTCGTGGCCGAGAGCGCGCGCTTTCCCGACATCGGCCGCGCCTTCCACCGCTCGGGTCCCGAGATGGCGCGCGGCCACATGGTGGGCTACCTCGAGGAGGCCGCCGCCCGCGGCGAGGTCGAGATCGAGGATTTCGCGCTTGCCGCCGACCAGTTCCACGAGCTGTGCCGCGCCGACCTGTTCTACCGCGCGATCTTCAACGTCACGCAGGACTTCACGCCCGAGGAATGCCAGCGCGTCACCCGCGGCGCGGTCGAGACCTTCCTCGCGCGTTACGGCGCCTGATCAGTCCTTGCGCCGGACCTGCAGCTGGTTGCCGACCCGGCGGGTCTCGAAGCGCTTCAGGTCCAGCACCAGGTCCGACAGCTTGCGCTTGCCGTAGCTGCGCACGTCGAAATCCGGGTTGTCGGCGGTGATGTACTGGCCGATCGGCCCGAGCGGGTACCACTCGTCGTCGTCCTGCTCGATCTTGTCCATCGCCCGCAGGATCAGCGGCACCGCCTCCAGAGGCGGCTTCTTGCCCGAGGGGGCGGGCGTCTCGCCGGCGGGCTCGCCGGTCTTCTGCGGCGCCGGCTCGTCGACCAGGTTCTCGATCAGCACGAAGCGGTTGCAGACCTTGCGCAGGCTCTCCGGCGCCTTGGCCTCGCCGATGCCGATCACGTCGAGCCCCTGCTCGCGGATGCGGTTGGCGAGCGCCGTGAAGTCGCTGTCGGACGAGACCAGCACGAAACCGTCGAAGCGGCCCGTGTGCAGGATGTCCATCGCGTCGATCACCAGCCCGATGTCGGAGGCGTTCTTGCCCTTGGTGTTGGCGGTCTCCTGATGCGCGACGAGGCCCAGCGCGCGCACGTTCTCGGCCCAGCCGCGCAGCCGCTCGGCCGACCAGTCGCCATAGACCCGGCGCAGCGCCGGCTCGCCGAAGGAGGTGATCTCCTTGAGGATCGGCTTGGCGAAGCGCGCCGGGATGTTGTCGGCGTCGATCAGCACGGCGTAGAGCGGGCGGGTCTCGGGCATCGCGGGCCTCCATCAATGGTTGCCTTCGGCCATCGCCCCCCTGACGCCGCGCGTCAAGCCGAAGCCATGCGCCGCACCGGAACGAATGGTGAACTTTTCGTTTGCGGGACTCAGGTGGCCGGGCGTAGGCTTGCCGCGCGGTCCCGGCGGACCGGCAAGGAGGAACGGACCCATGAGCTTCATCGACGGATTCGTCGTCGCGGTGCCGAACGCCCGCAAGGACGACTACATCGCGCTGTCGCGCGACTGCTGGCCCCTGTTCAAGGAATACGGCGCGGTCTCGATGCGCGAATGCTGGGGCGTCGACGTGCCCGACGGCGAGGTCACCTCGTTTCCGATGGCGGTGAAGAAGACGCCCGAGGAAACGGTGGTGTTCTCGTGGATCGAATGGCCCGACCGCGCGGCGCGCGACGCCTGCATGGCCAACATGGAGAGCGATCCGCGCTGGGAGGTCTTCGCCCCCGACAAGGTGCCCTTCGACGGCAAGCGGATGATCTTCGGCGGCTTCGAGACCGTGGTCGAGGCCTGAGAGACGCGCGGTGGCCGGCCCCGGGCCGGCCACCGGCAAGGGGTCAGTAGACCACGACCGAGCGGATGCTCTCGCCCTTGTGCATCAGGTCGAAGCCCTGGTTGATGTCGTCGAGCTTGAGCTTGTGGGTGATCATCGGGTCGATCTCGATCTTCCCCTCCATGTACCAGTCGACGATCTTCGGCACGTCGGTGCGGCCGCGCGCGCCGCCGAAGGCGGTGCCCTTCCAGGTGCGGCCCGTCACCAGCTGGAACGGCCGGGTCGAGATCTCGGCCCCCGCCGGCGCCACGCCGATCACCACCGACACGCCCCAGCCGCGATGCGCGCTTTCCAGCGCCTGCCGCATCACCGTGACGTTGCCGGTGCAGTCGAAGGTGTAGTCCGCCCCGCCGATCAGGTCGCCGCGCCGCTTGGTCAGGTTGACGAGATACGGCACGATGTCCTCGCCGATCTCCTTGGGGTTGACGAAATGGGTCATGCCGAAGCGCTCGCCCCATTCCTTCTTGTCGTCGTTGATGTCGACGCCGATGATCATGTCGGCGCCCGCGAGCTTCAGGCCCTGGATCACGTTGAGGCCGATGCCGCCCAGCCCGAACACCACCGCCGTGGAGCCGATCTCGACCTGCGCGGTGTGGATCACCGCGCCGACGCCGGTGGTGACGCCGCAGCCGATGTAGCAGATCTTGTCGAAAGGGGCGTCCTCGCGCACCTTGGCCAGCGCGATCTCGGGCAGCACGGTGTGGTTGGCGAAGGTCGAGCAGCCCATGTAGTGCAGGATCGGGTCGCCATCGAGCGTCGAGAAGCGCGAGCTGCCGTCGGGCATCAGGCCCTGGCCCTGCGTGGCCCGGATCGACGTGCACAGGTTGGTCTTCTGGCTCAGGCAGGAGGGGCATTGCCGGCATTCCGGCGTGTAGAGCGGGATGACGTGGTCGCCCTTCTTGAGCGAGGTCACGCCCTCGCCCACCTCGACCACCACGCCCGCGCCCTCATGGCCGAGGATCGCCGGGAACAGCCCCTCGGGGTCGGCGCCCGAGAGCGTGAACTCGTCGGTGTGGCAGATGCCGGTGGCCTTGATCTCGACCATGACCTCGCCGGCTTTCGGGCCGTCGAGATTCACCTCCATGATCTCGAGCGGCTTTCCGGCCTCGGTCGCGACGGCGGCACGTGTGCGCATGGGATACCTCCGGGAATGGCTGCGCGCCGAAGAGCGGCGCGCGTCGGGGCGAAGCGTCGCGGAAAGGCGCAGGAAGATCAATGGGAGCGGCGCCGCGCATCCGCGTCGAAGAGGCCCCGCGCAGCCCCTGCGCAGCCTCTGTGCGCCCTTGCGCGGGTCCGCGCGGCGCGGCAGGCTCCGGCCATGCATCGCCTCTTGCTCCTCGCCCCGCTTCTCGCCGCCGCCTGCGCCAGCGCGCCCGCGGCCCCGCCGCCGCCCGACAGGCCGCAGATGCCGGTCGAGGACAGCTGCGCCGCCGCGCCCTATGCCCGGCTGATCGGGCAGGACGCCACCGCGCTCGAACGCGAGCTGATCCTGCGCCCGGTGCGGGTGATCCGCCCCGGCGACGCGGTGACGATGGATTTCCTGCCGACGCGGCTCAACTTCGAGATCGACGCCGCCGGGCGCATCGCGCGGATCTTCTGCGGCTGAACGCGAGACGGCCCGGACGCCGGGGCGTCCGGGCCGTGAAAATGCGCAAGCAGGCCCCGTCCCTTCGCGGGTCAGGTGGGGGCTGATGATCGCCGCGCCGGGGCGGGAGCCTGCCGCTGACCCCTTCTTGCCGGCCCCGCGCGGCGGCGATGCGGTGCGCCACGGTCGGGCCGGGGGTGATTTCGCGGCAATCGCGTGGCGGACGCCTCGCCCTTGAAATGACGCACGGCCCGCGTAACTCTGGAGCCATGACGCTGCAGCCCCCAACGCCGTTCCCGGCGCGCCCCCACGAGCAGGTCGCCTTCCACCGGACCGAGCTGGGGCCGATCCTGTCGGTCTACGGGCGCATGGTCGCCGCCGGCGAGTGGCGCGACTACGCGATCGCCAGCCTGCGCGAGATGGCGGTGTTCTCGATCTTCCGCCGCACCGCCGAGATCCCGCTCTACCGAATCGAGAAGCGCCCGAAGCTGCGGCTGAAACAGGGCCAGTTCTCGGTGGTCGGCCCCGAGGGACAGGTGCTGCGGCGCGGCGACGACATCGCGCAGGTGCTCAAGGTCTTCGACGCGCGCCGCTTCCGGGTGATCGAGTAGATCAGAGCCGGCGGCGGTGGGTCACCGGCCCGTCGCCCTGCGCCTCGATCCTGAGCGCGGCCTTGCGCGCATCCTCGTAGGTCACCGCCATGGCGTGGCCGTTGGCGTGGATGATGGTCTCGGGATCGACCAGCATCGCCACGTGCCCCTTCCAGAACCACAGATCGCCGCGCTCGGGCGCCTCGCCGTCCACGTCGCGGCCCAGCGCCTGCTGCAGGTCGCTGTCGCCCGGGCAGGGGATGCCGCAGGCCAGAAGCGCCGCCTGCACCAGCCCCGAGCAATCGATGCCGAGCTTGGAGTTGCCGCCCCACAGATACGGCGTGCCGAAGAACATCTGCGCCACCGTCACCGGGTCCTGGAACGGCCGGTCGACCTCGCGCAGGTGCTTCTTGGGGATGAAACCCTCTGGCGTCTCGAAGAGCGTCTTCAGCTCGTTCGTCACGGTGACACGGCTGCCGAAGCTCAGATGCGCGAGGTCGGGCGACTTGATGTCGGCCTCGGCATAGAGATGCGTGGCGGGGGTGGCGACGATGTGGGTGGCATCGCGCGGCTCGGCCAGGGCCTCGGCCGCGACATAGCCGCAATAGCCGTCGCGCGCGGCGCGGACGAAGGCCCAGCCCTCGCGCGTCTCGAACAGCTCGACCGCCTCGCCCGACAAGAGCTGCCGCTCGCGCGCGCCGCCGGGCGCGGCCAGAAGGTCGAGCACCGGGCGCGCCACCCGCGCCGCCATCGGCGCGACGAAGCGTTCGGCCTCGACCCGGCCCTGCAGCTCCAGCGCCGCGACGCGGCCATTGGCGGGGGTGAGGCGGCGGTCCATCGCGCTCATGCCCCGAGGCCCAGCAGCTCGGGCATCGCCTCCAGAAGCGCCCGCGCCCCCATGCCGACGCCGCCCTTGGGCCGCGCCGGGGCGGGCTTGGGGTTCCAGCCGTAGATGTCGAAATGCGCGTAGCGCGTGCCCTCGGCGAAGCGGCGCAGGAACAGCGCGGCGGTGATCGAGCCCGCCATGCCGCCGGAGGGCGCGTTGTCGAGATCGGCGATGCCGGGCTCGATCATCGGCTCGTAGGGGTCGTGGAACGGCATCCGCCAGACCGGGTCGGCCACCTTGCGCGCAGCGCGCGCGATCGCCTCGGCATCGGCGTCGGCATCGCTGTAGAACGGCGCGAGATCGGCGCCCACCGCGACCCGCGCAGCGCCTGTCAGCGTCGCCATCGAGATCATCAGGTCGGGGTTCTCCTCGGCCCCGAGCGCCAGCGCGTCGGCGAGCACCAGCCGCCCCTCGGCGTCGGTGTTGTTGACCTCGACCGTCAGCCCCTTGCGGCTTTGCAGGATGTCGCCGGGGCGGAAGGCGTCGCCCGAGACCGCGTTCTCCACCGCCGGGATCAGCACCCGCAGCCGGACCTTCAGCCCCAGCGCCATGATCATCTGCGCGAGGCCGAGCACGGTGGCCGCGCCGCCCATGTCCTTCTTCATCAGCCCCATCGAGGCGCCGGGCTTGAGGTTGAGCCCGCCGGTGTCGAAGCAGACCCCCTTGCCGACCAGCGTCAGCGTCGGGCCCGCGTCACCCCAGCGCATGTCGATCAGCCGCGGCGCGCGGTGCGGCGCGGCGGCGCGGCCGACGGTGTGGATGAGCGGCAGGTTGGCGGCGATCAGGTCGCCCGCCTGCGTGACCGCGAGCCGCGCGCCATAGGCCTCCGCCAGATCCTCGGCCGCCTCCTCCAGCTCGGCCGGGCCCATGTCGGCGGCCGGCGTGTTGATCAGATCGCGGGTCAGCGCCTCGCCGGCGGCGATGGCGCGGATGCGGTCGGCGTCGACGCCCTCGGGCGCGACGAGGCGGGCCTTCGCCGCGCCCTGCCTGGCGTAGCGGTCGAAGCGGTAGCTCTCCATCAGCCAGCCCAGAGCGGTCTCTTCGGCCAGCGCCGGGTCGGTCTCGCCGTCGAGCCGCCAGTCGCCCTCGGGCAGCTTCGAGGCGGCGCCGGCGGCGATGAAACGGCCGCGCGCCCGCGCCTTGGCGTCGCCGAGGCCCACCAGCGCGCCCCACAGGCCGCCCGCCCCGTCCGGCAGCGGCAGCACGGCGCCGGCGGCGGCCTTGAAGCCCTGCGCCTCGGCCCAGGCGCGGGCCGGCGCCGGCAGCGCGGCCAGAGCGGCGTCGAGCCGGTCGGCGGCGACAAGATGCAGCGGGCGCGCCTCGGCGCTGGCGGGGGCGAAATCGGCATGCGGCATGGCGGGCGTCCTGTGCGTCTGCTGGGGTCGGCGCAGAGACTAGCCGCGCCGCGCGCCGCCGCAAGCCGGAAGGCTCAGATCCGCCGGCCGCGCGGTGCCTCGGGCGCGGCCAGCGCCGCCCGGCCGCTGCGCGACAGCCGCGCCACCAGCGCGGCCAGCGCCGCCGCGTCCGCGGCCGCGATGCCGCCCGTCACCCGGGCCGCGAGGCGGGCCATCTCGGCATGGCCGGCCGACCGGGCCAGCCGTTCGATCGCGCGGGCCTCGGCCTCCAGCCGGGCGAAGGCGCCGCCGTCCAGCGCCGCGTGCAGCCGCGCGAGCCGGCGCGCCAGCCGCAGGGCGCCGGGGCGCGGCAGCGGCGCGGCCGGGGGCGGCGGCACCGGCAGGCGGGCGAGAAGGTCGCAGACCGAGGCGGAGAATGTCGGGTAGGCGTGGTCCATGCGACCGATGCTTCGGCCGGAGGGCTTGCAAAAGGGTTGAGACCGGCGTGGAAAAGGCTCGAAAGAAGGCGCGAATTTGCCTATTTCAGAACGAACCGACGCAAGGAGACGCCAATGACCGTCGCAAGGCCGCTGCCGGACTACCTCGTGAAGCGCTATCACGGCTGGAAAGCCACGTCCTACGCCGAGAACCGCAGCTGGTTCCAGAAGCTCGCCAGCGAAGGCCAGCACCCGCGCGCCATGGTGATCTCCTGCTGCGACAGCCGGGTGCATGTCACCTCGATCTTCGGCGCCGATCCGGGCGAGTTCTTCCTGCACCGCAACATCGCCAACCTCGTGCCGCCCTACGCGCCCGACGGGCAGCAGCACGGCACCTCGGCGGCGGTGGAATACGCGGTGACCGCGCTCAAGGTGCCGCATCTGATCGTGATCGGCCATTCGAGCTGCGGCGGCGTGAAGGGCTGCTACGACATGTGCGAGGGCCACGCCCCGGCGCTGGAGGAGACCTCGAGCTTCGTCGGCCGCTGGATGGACCTGCTGCGCCCCGGCTACGACCGGCTGCCCGAGGGCACGCCCGAAGAGCGTCTCGCCGCGCTGGAGAAGGAAGGCGTGCTGGTCTCGCTCGAGAACCTGATGACCTTCCCCTTCGTGGCCGAGGCGGTCGAGCAGGGCCGGCTGACGCTGCACGGGCTCTGGACCGATATCGGCGGCGGCAGCCTCGAGTGCTACGACCCCGAGCGCGGCGGCTTCGCGCCGCTCTGAGCCGGCCGTCCGGATCTGGGCCGCGTCAGCCGGAACACCGGCTGCGCGGCGAAGATCACCAGCATGATCCGCACCAGGTGCAGCACCGAGACATAGGCCACGTCCTGCCCCATCGCGAGCGCGAGCAGGCTCATCTCGGTCAGCCCGCCCGGCGAATAGCCCAGGAAGCTCAGCGACAGCGGGATGCCGGTGAGCGCGGTGAGCGCCGTGGCGAAGCCCACCGCCACCGCGATCATGGCGAGCGACGACACCGCGCCGAGGCTCAGGTCGCGGCCGATCTGCCGCGCCGTGGTGCCGAGGAAGCGGCAGCCGATCACCGTGCCGATCACCACCTGCGCCACCACGATCAGGAAGCCCGGCGGCGCGACGGTGACGAGGCCGGTGACGTGCATCGCCCCGCTCAGGAGCATCGGCCCGACGATCTGCGGCGCCGGCATCCGCATGAGCTTGCCCAGCGGCACGCCCGCCACCGCCGCCGCGCCCAGGAGCAGCCAGTCGAGCGGCGCCAGCGCCGTGGCGGCGGTGCCGCGCGACACCTCGTCCGAGGTCACGTCGAGCGCGTAGCCGTAGAACAGCACCACGAAGAGGATCACCAGCAGCACCCGCGCGGCATGGGCCAGCGCGATGCGCTTCTCGTTGCCGCCCGCCGCACCGCCGAGGATCAGCATGTCGTTCAGCCCGCCCGGCATGGCCGAGAAGAAGGCCGTGACCGGGTCGTAGCGCCCGAGCCGGCGATAGACGGCGTAGGAGACCAGCGCCGTCAGCCCGAGGAAGGGCAATAGCAGCGCGAAGCTCGCGGCGTAGCGGCCGGCGGCGCCGAACATCTCGGGCGACATGGCCGAGCCGAGCATGACGCCGATCACCGGGATCACCAGCGGGCGCAGCCGGTCGGGCCCGCGCACCGGCAGCGCCAGCACCGCGGCCAGCGTGTTGCCGATCATCGGCCCGAGCATCCAGGGCAGCGGCATCCCGGCCAATGCGGCGAGCCAGCCGCAGACCGCGCCGATGGCCAGCGCGAACAGCGCCCGGCGGCCCGGCACGAGGCCGCGCAGATACGTGACGACAACATCCATGTCGCCCCACTTAGCCCGACCCCGGGTCAAGGTGTAGGGGGTCAGCCCGATTGCGCGGCGCGGGCGCGGGCCAGCTCGATCTGGCGCTGGCGCTCGGCGAAGCGGGCCTTGTCCTCCTCCGAGGTCTCGCCCGCGCAGGCCGGGCAGGACACGCCCGCCACATAGGCCGGGTCGGCCTTGGCCCCGGGCGCGACCGGGCGACGGCAGGCGCGGCAGAGATCGTGGCTGCCCTGCTCGAGCCCGTGCCGCACCGCGACGCGCTCGTCGAAGACGAAGCATTCGCCCTGCCACAGGCTTTGCTCCTCGGGCACCTCCTCGAGGTATTTCAGGATGCCGCCCTGCAGGTGGTAGACCTCCTCGACGCCCTGCGCCTTGAGGAAGCTCGTGGACTTCTCGCAGCGGATGCCGCCGGTGCAGAACATGGCGACGCGCTTGCCCTGCAGCCGCTCGCGGTTGGCCGCCCACCAGCCGGGAAATTCGCGGAAGCTGCCGGTGCCCGGGTCAACCGCGCCGGCGAAGCTGCCGATCTCCACCTCGTAGTCGTTGCGGGTGTCGATGGTGACGACGTCGGGGGCCGAGATCAGCGCGTTCCACTCGGCCGGCGGCACGTGGGTGCCGACCTGCCCCAGCGGGTCGACATCGGGCTGGCCCATGGTGACGATCTCGCGCTTGAGCCGCACCTTGAGGCGGCGGAAGGGCGCGGTGTCGGCGGCGCTCTCCTTCCATTCCAGCGCTTCGAAGCCGGGCCAACCGCGCAGATGCGCGACCAGTTCGAGGATCGCGTCGCGCCCGGGCGCGGCGACGGTGCCATTGATGCCCTCATGGGCGAGGATCAGCGTGCCGGCGATGCCGCGCGCCTCGCAGAAGGCGAAGAGCGCGTCACGGCGCAGCGCGGCGTCGGGCAGCGGGGCGAAATGGTAGAGGGCGGCGACGGTGAACATGGCGCGCGGCCTTACGCCGGGGACGGCGCGGGCGCAAGCCGGGGCAGCGCCCGCGCCCGGCCATGGGCGACTTCGCTCTTCAAATACTCGCCCCCAGGCCGGCCACCGCGCCTCAGACCAGCCGCAGCCCGCCGCCCTCGGTCATCCGCCCGACGATCGCGGCCGGATAGCCCGCCGCCCGCAACCGCGCCAGAAGCGCCTCGGCCTGATCCGCCGCCACCGCCGCGAGCAATCCCCCTGCCGTCTGCGGGTCGAACATGAGGTCGTGGCGCGCGCCGCCCGAACCGGCGATCACCGCGCCGGCGCCCGCAAGGTTGTCGGCGAAGAGCGTCGAGCGCGTGCCCGCCTCGGCCAGCTCCAGCGCGCCCTGCATCAAGGGCACGTCGGCGACGCGGAGTTCGGCGCCGCAGGCGGAGGCCTCGCAGATGCCCGCAAGATGCCCGGCGAGGCCGAAGCCGGTGACGTCGGTCATCGCCTGCGCGCCGGCGAGGATCCCGGACGCCCGGCCCTGCGGCTGCACCATCGCCTCCCACGCCTCGGCCACCACCGGTCCGGGTGCGGCGCGGGCCATCTCGGCCGCCATGATCGTGCCGGAGCCGATCGGCTTGGTCAGGATCAGCGCCGCGCCGGGCTGCGCGCCCGCGAGCGTCACCGGCTCGGCATCGCACAGACCGGTCACGGTGAAGCCCACCGTCAGCTCCGAGCCGAGCGAGCTGTGCCCGCCAAGGATCGCGGCGCCCGCCTCGTCCATCACTTCGCGGGCCGCTGCCATGATCTCGGCCATGGTGCGGCGCTGCATCTCGGCGCTCATGCGCGGCAGGATCAGGCTGACCGTGGCGGCCTGCGGCCGCGCGGCCATGGCCCAGACGTCGCCCAGCGCGTGGATCGCGGCGATCCTTGTCATCAGCGCCGGATCCTCGACCATGGCGCGCAGGTGGTCGGTCGAGATCACCTGCCGCGCGCCACCGGTGCGGATCACGGCGGCGTCGTCGCCGGGCAGCGGCACGACGTCGTCGCGGGTCACGGGCGGCAGACCGGCCAGCGCCTCGCGCAGCGCGCCGCGCCCGACCTTGGCGCCGCAGCCGCCGCACATCGGCTTGTCGCCCAGCGCCTCGATCACGCCCTCGGCCACCGGGTCGGGCAGCTTCGGAGCCTTCATCTCCGGCAGGTCCGAGAGCTTGCGCATGAACTTGCGGTCGATCCGGTCCTTCCACTGCCAGAGCAGCGGGTTGGCGTAGGTGCGGCCCCATTTCTCGGCCATCGCCGCCTTGCCGCCGAGCGAGACCAGCTTGAGGTAGTCCTTCTGCGGCCGGTAGTCGCGCAGCCGCCCGCCCGAGAGCGCGGCGCGCAGGTTGTCGAACAGCACCGGTGCCTGCCGCACGGCGTAGACCCCGGCCTTGGGGCGCGGGTCGTGCGCCATGTGGGCGCAGTCGCCCACGGCGAAGATGCCGGGCGCGCTCGTCTCCAGCGTCGGGCCGACGGTGACGAAGCCGTCCTCGTGGGCGAGGCCGGTCTCCGCGAGCCAGCCCTGCGGCTTCGCCCCGGCCGCGCCGATGGTGAAGTCGGAGGCGACCTCGCGCCCGTCGGCAAGCACCACCCGCCCGGCCTCGACCCGCGCGACATCGGTGCCCTCGACCGCCTCGACCCCGAGACCCGCCATGCGGTCCCTCACCAGCCGGCGCGCCTCCTCCGAGGTCTCGGACAGGAGCCGTTCACGATCGATCACGGTGACCTTGGCCTCGCGGTGTCGCAGGCCATGCGCGGCGGCCATGGCCAGTTCCGCCCCGGCCACGCCGCCGCCGATCACCGCGACGCGGGCCGGGCCCGCGCCGTCGCGATAGGCGGTCCAGTCGCGCGCGAGGCGGCCCAAAGGCTTGGCGGGCACGCCGTGTTCCTCGAAGCCTTCGAGCTGCGGCATGGCCGAGGTCACGCCGACATCGATCGAGGCCGCGTCGAAGCCGATGCGGCGTCCGGCCACCACCACCTCGCGCGCGGCGAGGTCGATCTCCTCGGCCCGGCCCAGCACCAGCCGCGCGCCGGCGAAGCGCGCGAGGCGGACGAGGTCGATCTGCGTCTCGGGCAGGTCGTAATGCCCGGCCACCAGCCCCGGCAGCATGCCGGAATAGGCGGTGAGCGGGCCGGGATCGATCAGCGTGACGCGCACGCCGGGCAGCGGGTCCATGCCCCAGCGGCGCAGCAAAAGCGCATGGGCGTGGCCGCCGCCGATCAGAACGAGGTCGCGGGTCAGGGGGATGAGGGGCGTCATGCGCGGCGATCTACCCCTCCGGGCCGCGCCTTGCCAGAGCGCGCGGGCTCACGGCACCAGCCAGCTGCCCTGCCAGCCCTCCTCGCGCTCGTAGCGGGCGCGGCGATGGATCTCGCCGATATGCAGCGCCTCGATCCGCAGGATGCGGGCGCGCAGCACCGCGAAGCGCGCCGGCCGCGGGTTCGGGCGCCAGGCGTCGGCGGCGGCGATCGGGGTGCCGGGCGGCGGCACCGCGCCGTATTGCGCGCGCGAGGGCTCGGGCACGTCCTCCCAGAACACCTTCTCCTCCTCGTGCGGCAGGCGCACGACATGGGCGCGCATCCGGATCTGCAGGCTCGCCTCGGCGTCCCAGACATGGATCGCGGCGCGCGGCCCGTCGGTGAGTTGCAGCACCTTGGCCGCGTCGGCGTCGGAATGGATGTCGAGCGTCCATTCCCGCGGATCGAAGCCCCTGAGCACCATGGTCCGGGCCGAGGGCCAGCCCTGCGCGTCGCGGGTCGCCAGCACCGGCAGCCGCGCGGCGGCGTCCTTGTCGTGCAGCCCGGCCTCGAGCCGGTCGCGCGCCAGCTCCAGAAGCCCCGCCAGTGTCGTGTGATCGTGCTCACTCATAGCCCGTCATCTCCAGATAGCCCCGCCCTTCATGGCTGCCGCTCACCGTCACGGGGCCCTCCCAGTAGGGCGGCGAGAGCGCGTTCCAGCTTTCGGGGTTGAGCGCCGCCACCTCGGCGTCGAGCCCCTCCTGCGGCAGCCGCACCCGCCAGCGCACCGGCACCGATATCCCGTCGAGATCGACACGGTCCAGAGGCTCGGCCTCGAAGGCCCCGACATAGGGGGTGAGCGCGCCGCCCGGCTCGATCCAGCTGGCGTAAGTGTAACCGCCCGCCTCGCCCTCGCGAAGCCGGAAGCCCATCAGCTTCTCGCCGCCCGCGAAGGAGAGCGAGAACCAGTCCCATCCGGTCTGCCGCTCGGACAAGGGCTGCGAGGACCATTCGTGGTCGAACCAGGCGGTGCCGGTCACCGGCACCTCGCCCTCGGGCAGGGTCAGAACGCCCTCCACCGCGAAGTAGGGTTGTGAATAGTAGTAGCTCGCCTGCCCCTCGGCCGACTTGACCGAGTAGCCCTCCTCGCCGTGCGGAACGAGCGGCCCCTGCGCCGCGAGCGACACGTCGTAGGCGAAGTCCGGGCCGGTCGCCGAAAGCTGCAGGTCGTCGAAGTCGGGTCCCGCCATGCGCCAGTCGTCGATGAAGGCCTCGAAGGGCTGGGCGGTCACGCCCGCCTGCCCGATTCCGCCGCGCGCCAGCCGCTGGGTGAAGAGATGCGTGTCCGGCCCGGTGACGGCGGCATGGCCGAGCCAGACCTGCGGGCTGTCGAAGCCCGCCGCCTCGCGCGGCGCGATGGCCGAGCGGAACAGCGTCCATTGCAACCCGTAGGGCGTGCCATCCGGGCCGCTCAGGTTGGCGGTGACGTACCACCACTCGATGCGGAATTCGGGATGCGGCCCGTGATCCTCGGGAAAGACGGGCGGCGCGCCGCGTTCGGGCAGCGCGAAGGCCTCGGCCTCGCCGCCCAGGCCCGCGAAGCCCTGCGCCTGGGCGAGGCCCGGCAGGCAGAGCAGCAGAAGCGGGGCGAGCCATCTAGCGTTCATTGGCGAAGACCCCCAGCAGCGCGGCGGGCGGGGTGCGCGCCAGCCGCAGCGCCGGCCAGAGCGCGGCGAGGCCGGCCGCCAGCAGCGCGAACAGCCCGAGCAGCGCGTAATCCGCCGGAAACAGGAACATCGGCAGCCGCCAGCCAAAGGCCGCGACGTTGACGATCGCCAGCAGCACCCAGGCCAGCGCGAGGCCCAGCGGCAGCGCGAAGAGCGCGGTCAGCGCCGCCAGCAGCACCGCGCGCGCCATTTCCAGCGCGGCGAGGCGGCGGCGGGTCAGGCCCAGCGCCCAGACCGGGGCGAGCTGCGGCAGGCGCAATGCCGCCAGCGTCAGCAGCGACATCAGGATCGCGAAGCCCGCCACCGCCAGCGTCAGCACGTTCAACGCCGCCGTCACCGCGAAGGTGCGCTCGAACACCTGCAGCGAAAAGCGCTTCACCGCCGCCTGGTCGGTGATCGCCGAGGCCGGCAGCCCCTGCCCGACCAGCGCCTCGCGCAGCGCCGGCACCTCCGAGGGCTCGAGCCTCAGGCCGAAGCGGCGCGGCTCGATGCCGGGATGGAGCGCGCCGAACAGCGCCTCGGTGACGATCACCTCGCCCTGCGGGTTGCCGTAATCGCCATAGACGCCGAGCACCGGCAGCTCGACCCCCGGCGCGATCCGCACCGCATCGCCCAGCCCCAGACCGGCGCGGCGCGACAGCTGCTCGTTGACCAGAAGCCCCTCCTGCGCGGCGAGCTTCTCCCAAGGGCGCTCGACCGCCTGCAGGAAGCGCCAGTTCTCCGGGTAGGTCGGGTCGGGCCGGGCGAGGTTGAGCGAGGCCGGCATCCCCGCCACCTCGGTCTCGACGGAGGCGAGCGGCAGCACCGCGCGGACGCGCGGCTCGAGAAAGGCCACGACCTCGCGGGCCTGATCCTCGTCGGCGGTCTCGATGTAGAGCTCGGGCGCGAGGCGCTGGTCGAGGAAGCCGGTGAAGGTCTCGCGGAAGGACGACACCATGGTCGAGACGCCGATATTGGCGGCCATGGCCAGCAAAAGCGCCATCAGCGCCAGCGACAGCCCCGGCAGCTGCTGGCGGGTGTCGGCCCAGAACCACTGCGCCAGAGGCCCGCGCGCCATGCGCGCCCCGAGCCGCATCACCGCGCCCAGCGCCACGGGCAGCAACAGCGCCGCGCCGACGAGGCCGGTGCCCAAGAGCGCGAAGCCCGCCGTCAGCCCCTCGCCCCAGACCGCGAGTCCGACGGCCAGCGCCAGCAGCCCCAGCGCCGCCACCGCCTGCACCCGGGCCGAGCGCGCATCCGCCATCGCCCAGGCCCGCCGCCCGCCCGCGGCCAGAAGCGGCATGGTGGCGAGCCGCCACAGCGCCGCGCCCGCGGCGACCGCCGTGCCGAAGAGCGCGATGCCGAGGCCCGAGAGCCACCAGACCGGACGCAGCTGCAGCCCGCCCGCCACCTCGGCGCCGTAGAGCCCGCGCAAGGTCGCGGCGACGTCCGGCAGCAGGCTCGCCGCCAGCAGCCAGCCCAAGCCCACGCCGATGGTGCCCGCGATCAGCGCGAAGCCCAGCAGCTCCACCGCCATCAGCACCACCAGCCGGTTCAGCGGCACGCCCAGCGCCCGCAGGGTCCGCAGCACGGGGCGGCGCTGCTCGAAGGCGAGGCCGACCGCGCCGTGCACGATGAAGATGCCGACCGCGAAGCACAGCAGGCCGAAGGCGGTGAGGTTGAGGTGGAAGCTGTCGGTCAGCCGCCCGACCTCGGAGCCCGCCTGCGCCGGGCGCAGCGCGAGGTCCGGGGCGATCTCGGCAAGGTCCGGCCGGCCCAGCGGCTGCTCCGGCGCGACCAGCAGGAAGCTGAGATCCTCGCGGCCCAGCAGCCGCCGCGCCACCGAGATGTCGGTGATCGCGGTCTCGGGCGCGACGTCGGGCGAGACGACCTTCTCGGGCCCGTCCGCCGGCAGCGCGTCCAGCACCTCGGCCCGGCCGAAGAGCTGCCCGCCGCCGGTCAGGAAGGCCGCGACGTCGGCGTCCTCGCTCGCCACCGGCCCGAGCCCGCCCGGCGCGGTCAGCGGCTCCAGCCCGACCACGCGCACGCCCGCGAGCCGCCCCTCGACCACCGGGCTCACCTGCCAGCCGGCGCGGCGCAGCGCGACGTAGTCGGAAAGCGCGACGCCGCCCCCCGCCGCCGCCTCGATCCGGTCGAAGCGCCCCTCGCCCAGCGTCGCGGCTGCCGCGTCATAGCTCGCCCGCGCCTCGGCGTTGATCGCCTGCACGCCGGACCAGAGCCCCGTGGCCAGCGCCAGGCCGGCGATCAGGGTGAAGAGCTGCAGCGGCGCGCGCTTCCAGTGCGACAGAAGCGCCGCAAGCACCGCCCGGGTCACGCGACCTGCCCGCCCGACAAATGCAGCCGCCGCGCCATGCGGGCGGCGTGGTGCTCGGAATGGGTGACCATCATCAGCGCCGCGCCGGTCTCCTCGACCAGCGCCAGCATCGCCCCCAGCACCTCCTCGGCGGTGGCCTCGTCGAGATTGCCGGTGGGCTCGTCGGCCAGCACGAGATCGGGCCTCGCCGCCAGCGTGCGGGCGATGGCGGTACGCTGCTGCTGCCCGCCCGACAGCTGCTCGGGGTATTTCGACAGATGCGCCGCGAGACCCAGCCGTTCGGCCAAGGCCTGCGCCTGCTCGGGCTCGTGCCGCCCGGCGAGGCGGGCCTGGAAGGCGATGTTGTCGCCGACATTCAGCGAGGGGATCAGGTTGAACTGCTGGAACACCACGCCGACCGTGCCGCGCCGGAGCTTCGCGCGGCCCGAGTCGTCGAGCGCCGTCACCTCGGTCCCGGCCACCTCGATCCGGCCCGAATCGGGCCGGTCGAGACCGCCGACGAGATGCAGAAGCGTCGACTTGCCCGAGCCGCTCTCGCCGGTCAGCGCCAGGGTCTCGCCCGCCGCGAGCTCGAGATCGACGCCGCGCAACACCGGCACCGGCCCCTCGGCCCCGGCGAAACTCTTGTGGATGTCGCGCAGTCGCATCAGCATGGGGTCCAAGCTAAACCGAAGATCGGCCGGGGAAATGGCGCCGCCGCCACCAGATCGTCGCAGTCGCAGGGTACGCTGCCGGGAGGGAACCGCCCCCTTCCCGGGCACGTTGAGTTTCCTTACAACAATACGGGGGCTTGGCGCCTCCGCCACGAGGGACCGCACGACATTGGACTTGCCCGCGATGCCGCTCCGGCGGCGACTGAAGAGCGATCTTGCCCCGGTCCACGACCGGTTGGACGCGCTGTTCTCGGGCTTCGACCTGCGTGACCCCGACGATCTCGGCGGCTTTCTCGCCGCGCACCGGCTGGCCTTCGCGGCAATCCGCCCGGCGCCGGGCGGCGCAACCGGAGGGGCGCTGCTCGACCGGATGACCGCCGCGCTCGACGCCGATCTCGCCGCGCTGGGCCGCGCCCCCGGCCCCGCCCTGCCGCTGCTCGAATTGCGCGAGCCGCTGGCGCAGGACTACGTGCTGCTCGGCTCGCGGCTCGGCACGCAGGTGCTGGCCCGGCGCTGGGCGGAGGGCCGCGACCCGCGCGCCCGCACAGCCGGGCGCTACCTGTCGCTGCCGCCGATGGCCGCCGAATGGCGCGGCTTCTGCGAGATGGCCGACCGCCTGCCCGGCGACGACGCCCGCGCGGCGGCCGTGCTGGCCGAGGCGGCCGCGCTCTTCGCGCTGTTCCACGCCGCCGGCGAAGCGGCGGGGGCGCAGGCCCGGAGGGCGGCATGAGCGACACCCTCCCCGATCCCGGCACCGATCTCGACAGCTGCGCGCGCGAGCCGATCCACCTGCTGGGCCACGTCCAGCCCTATGGCTGCCTGATCGCGGTGTCGAACCAGTGGGAGGTGCGCCACGTCTCGGCCAATCTCGACGAGATGCTCGGCCTCGACCCCGAGGCGGCGATCGGCGCGCGGCTGTCGGAGCTGCTGCCGCGCGATGCGGTGCACGACCTGCGCGGCCGGGTGCAGATGATCGGCCCCGACAGCGGCCCGGCCCGGCTCTACGGGATCGACCTGATCGGCGACGGGCCGCGCTTCGACGTCTCGGTGCATGCCACCGGGCACGGCTACCTGATCGAGGCCGAGCACCGCACCCGCAACGGCAACCGGCAGGAGATGACGCTGGTGCAGCCGCTGATGGCGCGGGTGCGGCGGCGGCGCGAGATCCCGGCGATGGCGCGCGAGGCGGCGCGCGCCGTCAAGGCGATGACCGGCTTCGACCGGGTGATGATCTACCGCTTCCACCCCGACGACAGCGGCGAGGTGATCGCCGAGGCCGCGAGCCCCGGCCTGGAGCCCTTCCTCGGGCTGCGCTACCCGGCCAGCGACATCCCGCCCCAGGCGCGCGCGCTCTACATCCGCAACCCGATCCGGCTGATCATGGACGTGGACGCCGTGCCCTGCCCGGTGCGCCCGGCGCTCGACCCCGAGGGCGAGCCGCTCGACCTGTCGCTGTCGGTGACGCGCTCGGTCTCGCCGATCCATCTCGAATACCTGCGCAACATGGGCGTCGCGGCCTCGATGTCGGTCTCGATCCTGCGCGACGGCAGGCTCTGGGGGCTGATCGCCTGCCACCACGGCGCCGCGCATTACGTCGATTACGAGACCCGCTCGGCGGCGGAGCTGTTCACCCAGCTCTTCGCCTACGAGATCGCCGCCGTCGAGAGCGCGGCCGAGCGCGATCAGGCCGAGCGCGCCCGCGCGCTGCACGGCACGCTGCCCGCGCGCATGAGCGACGGCGCGACCATCGCTCGCGAGTTCGAGACGATCGCGCGCGACATCGCCGCCGTGGTGCCCTGCGACGGCATCGCGATGTGGATCGGCGGGCGCTACCTGCGCCACGGCGCGACGCCGAGCCATGACGAGTTCATGGGGCTTCTGGGGCCGCTGCGCGCCGCCGATGACGGCCGCGCCTTCGCCAGCGACTGCCTGACCGACATCCACCCCGCCGGCACCGGCTTCGCCGACCGCGCGGCGGGGCTTCTGAGCCTGCCGATCAGCCAGGGGCCGGGCGACTACCTCGTGCTGTTCCGGCGCGAGCAGGTCGAGACGGTCAACTGGGCGGGCGACCCGCGCAAGGCGGTCACGCAGGGGCCGAACGGCCTGCGCGTCAGCCCGCGCCAGAGCTTCGAGGCCTGGTCCGAGACGGTGCGCGGCCGCAGCGCGCCGTGGCGCCGCGGCGAGATCGCCGCCGCCGAGACGCTGCGCGTGGCGCTGATCGAGACGGTGCTGAAGATCGCCGACGATTCCATCGCCGAGCGCAAGCGCGCGCAGGAGCGGCAGGAGCTGGTGATCGCCGAGCTGAACCACCGCATGCGCAACGTGCTCAACCTGATCCGCAGCCTGATCGCCCAGAGCCGGCCCGGCGCGCGCTCGGTGGCCGAGTATGTCCGCATCCTCGACGGCCGGGTCGAGGCGCTGGCGCGCGCGCATGACCAGCTGACCGAGACCGACTGGCGCGCCGCCTCGCTCAAGGGGTTGATCGAGACCGAGATCGACGCCTTCCTGTCGGGCAAGCGCGACCGGGTGAAGCTGACGGGCGCCGACGTGCTGCTCTCGGCCGAGGCCTATGCGACGCTGGCGCTGGTGCTGCACGAGATGGTCACCAACGCCGCGAAATACGGCGCGCTGCAGGATTCGCACGGCCGGGTCGAGGTGACGCTCGACCGGCGCACCGACGGCGCGCTCGTGATCGGCTGGCGCGAGAGCGGCGGCGCGCCGGTGAAGGCGCCCGAGGGGCGCGGCTTCGGCACCACGGTGATCGAGCGCTCGGTGCCGTTCGAGCTGCGCGGCGAGGCGGAGCTGCGCTTCGCGCTGACCGGGGTGGAGGCGCGCTTCGTGATCCCGGCCCGCCATGTCAGCGACGCGCCCGAGGCCGGCGACGCGGCGCCCGCGGCCGAGGCCCCCGCGCAGCAGCGGCTCTCGGGCCGGGCGCTGGTGGTCGAGGACAACATGATCATCGCGCTCGACGGCGCCGACATCCTGACCGAGCTGGGCTGCGCCGAGGCGGTCACCGCCAACGGCGTGGGCGAGGCGCTGCGGCTGATCGAGAGCAACGGCTTCGATCTGGCGCTGCTCGACGTCAATCTCGGCAACGAGACCTCGACCCCGGTGGCCGAGGCGCTGACCGCCCATGGCGTGCCCTTCGTGCTGGCCACGGGCTACGGCGCGACCGAGGCGATCGCCGAGGCCTTTCCCGGCGCGCCGGTGATCAAGAAACCCTATACCAAGCGCAGCCTGCAGGCCGGTTTCACCCGGCTGCTGTCGCCGTCGGCGGATGCGCGCGACCCGATGGACTGAAGGAGACGACGATGCATTCCCCCCTCGCGCCCGCGGCTGCGGCGCTCGTTCTGGCGCTGGCGGGCTGCGCCCCCGCCACGTCCCCCGACCAGGCGGTGGCGATGCCCTTCGGGCAATGCCTCGAGCGGATCGACGCCACCGCCGACCGGATCGGCCAGGCCCCGGCGGTGCTGGTCGAGACCTCCGAGCAGCGCATGGTGCGCTTCATCGACGGCGCCGAGACGGTCACCGTGACCTGCGACGCGCTGATGAGCCAGATGGTGGTCAAGACCCGCCCCGCCCCGGCGACCTTCTAGGCATGGCGCAACGATCCGAGGCGGCGCCGATGCCGGCGGACCGGGACATCGCCATCCCGGCCTGGGTCGAGGACGAGCTGCGCCCGGTGGGCAAGGTCGAGGTGCACCGGCGCGGCCTGCGCCACCCGGCGGTCAGCGTCTTCGTGATGTCGCAGGGGCGCACGCTGCTGCAGCGGCGGGCGGCCGGCAAGTACCACACGCCCGGGTTGTGGGCCAACAGCTGCTGCACCCATCCGCTCTGGGGCGAGGCGCCGCTCGACTGCGCGCGTCGGCGGCTGCGCGAGGAGCTGGGCCTCGACGGGCTCGAGCTGCGCCCGGCGGGCGAGTTGGAATACCGCGCCGATGTCGGCGGCGGCATGACCGAGCACGAGGTGGTGACGCTGTTCGTGGCCGACTGCCCCGTGCCGCCCGAGCCGCGCCCCAACCCCGAAGAGGTGCAGGACACGGCCTGGATGGCGCTGGCGGATCTGCGGGCCGACATCGCGGCCCGCCCCGAACGCTACACGCCCTGGCTCCGGATCTACGCCGCGACCGAGGGGCTGCTGGGCTGAGCCCCGCAGGCCCCATGAGCCCCGTGGGCCCCGCGGCTCACCGGGCCGACAGGCTCTGCAGATAGGCCCAGATGTCGGCCGCGGTCTGGGCGTCGCGCACCCGGTAGGCCATCTTGCCGCGGGCGCGGCGGTCGTCGAGCTCGTCGCGCAGCCAGCCGGTCGGATCCTGCAGGTAGCCGGTGAAGCGCTCGGCGGTCCAGGTGACGCCGCGCTCGCGCATCCGGTCCATCGCCTCGCCGTAGCGGAACTCCTCGACATCGCCGATCACCCGGCCCTCGAGCCCGTGCAGGTTGGGGCCGGTGCGAGCGGTGCGCCCGGCCAGCACCGCGCCGCCGGGGTCGCGGACCACGTGGCAGGCGACGCATTGCCGGCTGAACTGGGTTTCGCCATTGGCGATGTCCTGGGCCAGGGCCGGTGCGGCGGCCAGCGCGGCCAGCGCGGCGATGACCGCGCGTTTCAGCGATTGCATGGATGTCTCCCTGGATATCCCGATGACCGTTGCCCCAGTCGACGCGGTGATATCGCGACCGGGCACGGCTTCCAATCCCCCGGCGCCGGGCCGGTTGCACGGCACACGCGAAATTGCGCCGCGGCTCAGTCGCCGGGGTGGACCGCGCCGTGCCACAGGCCCGGATCCTCGGTCACGAAGCCCGATTCGTGCAGCCCGAGCCGGGCGTCGCGCCCGAGCCCCGGAATCGCGTGGTCGAGCCCGCCGCGCACCCGGCAGAAGCCGTGCTCCAGCGCCACGAGCCGGCCGCCATCGGCCGCGCGCAGCCGCGCCGTCGCCACCTCGAGCGGCCGCGCCTCGGGCAGGTCGAGCCGGTTGAGCGGCACCGCCATCCAGGCCGGGGTGAAGCCGAGATCGAGATCCTCGCCCGGCACCGCCTCCTGCCCGTCGAGCGCGAAGCCGCCGTCGCGCCGCGCGATCCGGTAGGCCACCGGCCGCTCGCCGCGGAAACCGGTCACGTCGGCGCCGGTGCAGCGCCAGCCCACGTCGCAGCGCAGCGCGTAGTCGAGCGCGACCACCTCGCCCGCCTCGTCCCAGCGGGCATGTCCCACCAGCAGCCAGCCGCCCTCGACCCGGGCCATGCGGCAACGGTCGGTGCCATCGCGGTCGAGACGGTGCCAGATCACGCTGGCGACGGTGGTGCCGGTCATGCGGAACGCTCCACAGGCATGGAAAGACTCGCTTTTCGCCTTGCGAAATGGTGGCACGGCCCATGCGCGCCTGTCCACGCCGCTGCTTGCCGGGCCTGTGGCCGTCCCGTAACGTCGCGCCATGGCACCCCCGCTCCGCCCCCGCCCGTTCCGCCCCCGCGCGATCGGCGAGATCGCGATCCGCTGCGCCGATCCGACGCGCATGGCGCGTTTCTACGAGGAGGTGATCGGTCTCGAGCGCCTGTCCGGCGAAGACGACGCCCCGATCATCTTCCTGAAGGTGGCCGACGGATATGCGGGTCACACGGCCGTGGTGGCGCTGTTCCGGTTCGATGCGGGCGGTGTCGCGGTCCCCGCGCCCGGCGGCCGCCCCGCGACCGGGGCGGGCTCGTCGCTGCATCACCTCGCGCTGTCGATGGACCATGCCGAGCAGGAGCAGGCCATGGCGTGGTACGACGAGATCGGCCAGCCCTACCGGGTCGAGCATTTCGGCTGGATCGGCTGGCGCGGCGTGTTCATCACCGACCCCGAGGGCAACACGGTGGAACTCGTGGCCTACGACGCCTCGGAGCTGTCCTCCAAAAGCTGAAGGAAGGCGCGGCCGAAGCGCTCGGCATGGCGCGGGCCGATCAGCCGCTCCAGCGCCGCCATGTCGCGCGGCTTGGCGCTGGCGACGCGGGCCAGCTCCTTGGCCGAGCAACTCATCGGCTTCTCCATCCCGTCCGGTCCGCGATGCAGGTCGGCCTGCGCCGCCATCAGCCGGTCGTAGAGCGAGCCCGCCTCGCGCCCCGCCAGCCTGCGCCGCGCCGGGTGCACCTCTTCCTCGGCGCCGGTGATCACGGCGAGGAACTCGCGCCCGTAGCTTTCGAGCTTCTTCGCCCCCACCCCGCCGATCCGCGCCATCTGGTCGAGCGTCGAAGGTTTCGTCTCGGCCATCTCGATCAGCGTGCGGTCGGTGAAGATGATGTAGGCCGGCAGGTTCGCCGCCTCGGCCAGCGCGCGCCGCTTGGCCTTGAGCGCGGAAAGCAGCGGAGCATCCTCTTCTGACACCATGGCCCGCACCTTCGGGCCGGAGCGTGCGGATTTGATCGTGTCCTTGCGGAGCACGATGCTTTCCTCGCCCCGCAGGATCGGGCGCGCGGCCTCGGTCATCCTGAGCGCGCCGTGGCGCTCGGGGTCGGGGCGCATCAGGTCGCGGCCCATGATCTGCCGGAAGATCGCCTGCCACTGCGCCTTGGAATGGCCCTTGCCCACCCCGAAGGTCGGCAGGCCGTCATGGCCACGCTGGCGCACCTTCTCGGTCTCGTTGCCCATGACGATGTCGATCAGATGGCCCGCGCCGAAGCTTTCGCCCGTGCGCAGCGCCGCCGACAACGCCATGCGCACCGGCTGGGTGGCATCGAAGGTCTCGGGCGGCTTGTCGCAGAGGTCGCAATGGCCGCAGGGCTCGCCCGGCGCCTCGCCGAAATAGCCCAGAAGCACCTTGCGGCGGCAATCCAGCGCCTCGGCGAGGCCCAGCAGCGCGTTGAGCCGGCCGTGATCAGCGGCGCGGCGCTCGGGCGGGGCCAGCCCCTCGTCGATCTGCTGGCGGCGGTAGCGGATGTCGTCGGGGCCGTAGAGCGTGAGCGTTTCCGACGGCGCGCCGTCGCGCCCGGCGCGGCCGATCTCCTGATAGTAGGCCTCGATGCTCTTGGGCAGGTCGGCATGCGCGACCCAGCGGATGTCGGGCTTGTCGATGCCCATGCCAAAGGCGACCGTCGCCGCCACGATTAGCCCGTCCTCGCGCTGGAAGCGGGTCTCGGCCTCGCGCCGGGCGTCGGCCTCCATGCCGCCATGGTAGTACAGCGCCGAATGCCCGGCCTCCGACAGCGCCTTGGCGAGGCTCTCGGTCTTGGCGCGGGTGCCGCAATAGACGATGCCGGACTGGCCGCGCCGGGCTGCGGCGAAGTCGAGGATCTGCCGGCGCGGGCTGTCCTTCACCGCGAAGGCGAGGTGGATGTTCGGCCGGTCGAAGCCGCGCAGGAAGGTCTCGGGCTGGGTGCCGCCGAAGAGCTTCTGCACGATCTCCTCGCGGGTCTCGGCGTCGGCGGTGGCGGTGAAGGCGGCGAGCGGCACGCCGAGCTGGCGCTTCAGCTCGCCGATGCGCAGGTAGTCGGGGCGGAAATCGTGGCCCCATTGGCTGACGCAATGCGCCTCGTCGACGGCGATGAGCGAGGTGCCGGCGCGCTGCAAGAGCGGCACCGTCGCGCCGGAGGCCAGCCGCTCGGGCGCCATGTAAAGGAGCTTCAGCCGGCCCTCGCGCAGGCTTTCGAGCACCGCGTCGGTCTCCTCGGGCGTGTTGCCCGACGTGAGCGCGCCGGCCTCGACCCCGGCCTCGCGCAGGCCGCGCACCTGGTCGCGCATGAGCGCGATCAGCGGCGAGATCACCACCGTGACGCCGTCGCGCGCCAGCGCGGGCAGCTGGTAGCACAACGACTTGCCGCCGCCCGTGGGCATGATCGCCAGCGTGTCGCGCCCGGCGGTGACGGCGTCGACGATCTCCTCCTGCCCGGGGCGGAAGGCGTCGAAGCCGAACACGTCGCGCAGGAAGCTCACCGGGCTCATCTTGGGCGTCACCTCGGGCTGGGTCATGCCGCTCGCAGGGGGCGCGGCATCTGGTTACTTTGCTCTGAAAATACTCATGGCCCCGGCGGCGGGGCCCGCGCGCCGCGTCAGTAGAACGCGGCGGCGTTGTTCCTCAGCACGATCTCGATGGCGTAGATGCCGACCAGCACCACCAGCGGCGCGAGGTCGAGCCCGCCCATCTGCGGCAGGATGCGGCGCACCGGGCCGTAGAGCGGCTCGAGCAGGCGCGACAGCCCGTCCCAGATCTGCGCCACGAGCGGCTGGCGCAGGTTCAGCACCTGGAAGCTGATCAGCCAGCTCATGATGAAATGCGCGAAGATGAGGAAGGTGGCGATGTCGAGGATCAACATCAGGATCTGGTAGAGCGAGGTCATCGGCGGTCCCGTCCGGCTTTGGTCGCCTAGACAGGTAAGGATCGGCCGGCCCAAGGGCAATCCTCGTGATCCGCGACGCGCCGTCCCCCGCGTCAATGTTGACCTTGGCGTCAGCCTCGCCCAGTTTCGCCGCGACCCAAGGCCCGGAGTATTCGATGTATCCCTTCATCCGCATGATCTGGCAGTTCTGGCGGCATCGCGACGACGCGGCGCTGCCGGTGACGGGCACGCATGTCAGCCGGCACATCGTCCTGCCCTGGGATCTCGACTTCTGGAACGAGCTGAACAACGGCCGCACGCTGACGCTCTACGACATGGGCCGGATGCCGCTGTCGCAGCGCGCCGGCATCATCCCGGCGCTGAGGCGCGAGGGCTGGGGCATGGTGGTGGCCGGGGTCTCGGTGCGCTACCGCCGCCGGGTGCAGGGCTTCGCGCGCATCACCATGAAGAGCCGCGCGGTCTGCTGGGACGAGCGCTTCGTCTACACCGAGCAGGCGATGTTCCGCGCCGATGGCGAGGCGACCAGCCATGCCATGGTCCGGCTCGCCGTCACCGACCGCAAGAAGGGCGGCACCGTCGCCCCGGCGCGTCTGATGGAATCGATGGGGCTGGACCCGGTCTCGCCGCCGATGCCGGGCTGGATCGCCGACTGGGTGCGCGCCGAGAACGAGCGCCCCTGGCCGCCGATGGCCGACGACGCGGCGCAGGCGATGGCGGCGGAATAGGGAACGGCCGGGCGGGCGCGACGCCCCCGCCCGGCACGGGGCCCCTAGCGGCCCTTCTTCTCCCCGAGCGAAACCGGCTTGGCCGCGCCGGAATTGGCGGTGGCCAGGACCTTCGGTTTTTCCTGCTTGGGTTTCTTCGCTTCGCGATTGCCGCGTCTGTGGTCGCCTTTGCCCATCGTGATCCCGCATGCTGACATCTCCGCCCGGCGACAGGCCGGACGGACCGTTCCCGATGCAAATCAAGGTTGCCTGACCTTCGTCAGGGCGGTGATTCTGGCAGGGCGCGGCCCGGTCCGACTCTGGCCCGAGTCGGGGCCGTTCCGCGCAATGAGGATGCTAGGCGCGCCCCGATCTTCCCGCAAGCGTCCCGAGAGGGCGGCACGGCTGCCGCAGCCCGGCCGCGATCTGCCCCCTTGCACCCCGCCGGCGGTTGCCCCCCGGCCCGTCCGCCTGTCTGATCCGCGGCAACGAGAGGCGCGGGGACGAAGCATGGCGAGCAGGAAACGCATCTGGGGCTGGATGATCTTCGACCTTGCGCAGCAGCCCTATGCCACGCTCGGCCTCACCTTCATCTTCGCGCCCTATTTCGCCGCCGTGGCGACCGAGCGCTTCGCCCGCGAGGGGCTCGACCCCGGCCTGGCGGATGCCCGCGCGCAGTCGCTCTGGGCCTCGGGGCAGACCGTGGCGGGGCTGGTGATCGCCTTCACCGCGCCGGTGCTGGGCGCGATGGCCGACGCCTCGGGGCGGCGGATGCCGTGGATCGCGGGCTTCTCGGTGATCACCGTGATCTGCGCGGCGCTGCTGTGGATGCTCACGCCAGACGGGTCGATGCTGGTGCCGGCGCTGGCGCTGTTCTTCGCGGGCTTCGTCGCCGCCGAGAGCGCCACCAACGTCAACAACGCGCTGCTGCCCTCGCTCGCCACCGGGCCGATGATCGGCCGGATCTCGGGCTCGGGCGCGGCGCTGGGCTACTGGGGCGGCGTCGCCTCGCTGATCATCATGCTTCTGCTTCTGGCCGAGAACGACCGGGGCGTGACGCTGCTCGGTCGCCCGCCGGCCTTCGGGCTCGACCCCGAGGCGCGCGAGGGCACCCGCGCGGTCGGGCCGGTGATCGCGATCTGGTACGCGGTCTTCATCATCCCCTTCTTCGCCTGGGTGCGCGACGCGGGGCCGGTGGCGCGGGCGAAGGTGACGCCGCGCGTGGTCATGTCGCGGCTCGGCGAGGTGCTGCGCGACGTGATGCGGCGGCCCAGCCTCGCGGCCTTTCTCGGCGCCTCGATGCTCTATCGCGACGCGCTGGCGGCGGTCTACGCCTTCGGCGGCATCTACGCGACGCTGGTGCTGGGCTGGTCGGTGATCCAGATCGGCGTGTTCGGCATCATCGGCGCGATCGCGGCGGCGGTGCTGACATGGGCCGGCGGCCTGGCCGACCAGCGGCTCGGCCCCAAGCCGGTGATCCGCTTCTGCTGCTGGGTGCTGATCGGCGTCTCGGTGCTGGTGGTGTCGATGAGCCGCGATAGCCTGTTCGGCGTCACGCTGGCCGAGGGCTCGCGCCTGCCCGACATCCTGTTCTACCTCTGCGGCGCGCTGATCGGCGGCGCGGGCGGGGCGCTCTACGCGGCCTCGCGCAGCCTGATGGTGCGCCATGCCGACCCGACGCGCGCCACCGAGGCCTTCGGTCTCTTCGCGCTGTCGGGCCGCGCCACGGCCTTTCTCGCGCCGATGAGCATCGGGCTCGCCACATGGATGAGCGGATCGACGCGCGCCGGGCTGATCCCGGTGATCGTGCTGTTCGCCCTTGGGCTGTTTCTGCTACGCTGGGTGGATAGAAACGGAGATCGAGCAGCATGATCCGCCCCCTCGCCGCCGCCCTACTGGCGCTCGGCCTCGTTGCCTGCGGGCGCGAGGATCCGGCCCCGCGCGCCATGATCTCGACCCAGAACGCGCAGGACCAGCGCGTCGCCAAGGAGCTGTTCGGCCGAATCTCGACCGCCTCGTCGCAGCGCTCCGAATCGATCGGCTTCTACTCGAAGGGCTGCATGGCCGGCGGCGCGCAGCTGGCCGAGACCGGCCCGACCTGGCAGGCGATGCGGCTGTCGCGCAACCGCAACTGGGCCCAGCCCGAAACGCTCGATTACGTGCAGGACCTGAGCCGCGTCGCCGCCACCCTGCCCGGCTGGAACGGCATCTATGTCGGCGACATGAGCCAGCCGCGCGGCGGCCCGATGCTGACCGGCCATGCCAGCCATCAGACCGGGATCGACATCGACATCTGGCTGCGCCCCGCCGACCGGCTCGACCTTTCGGTGGCCGAGCGCGAATCCATCTCCTCGATCGACATGCAGGCGCGCGGCGGCGCCTACACCAACGACAACTGGACGCCGGCGCATGAGGCGCTTCTGAAGGCCGCGGCCTCGGACCCGCGCACCGCGCGGATCTTCATCTTCCCCGGCGCCAAGGTCGCGATGTGCGACAGCGCCACGGGCGACCGGTCGTGGCTCGGCAAGATCCGGCCCTGGTACGGGCACAACACGCATTTCCACGTGCGGCTGAACTGCCTGCCGGGCGACCCGTCCTGCGAGGGGCAGGAGCCGCCGCCGCCGGGCGACGGCTGCGAGGAGGCGCGGGAATGGCAGCGCAACATCCTCAACCCGCCGCCGCCGGACCCCGACGCGCCGCCGCCCGCGCCCAAGCGCGAGACCCGCATGTCCGACCTGCCCGCGCAATGCGCCTCCGTGCTGACGAGCGACTGACCCGATGAAACCACTCGTACTGGCCGCGATGCTGCTCGGCGGCGCGCCGTCGCAGCAGCCGGCGACCTATCTGGGCAGCTACACCTGGCCCGAGGAGGCGCATGGCCTGGGCGGCTTCTCGGCGCTCGAGACCGACGCGCAGGGACAGGGCTTCGTGATGCTGAGCGACCGCGCCCGGATGCTCGACGGGCGCTTCCTGCGCGACGAACAGGGCCGGATTACCGGCGTCGAGATCGAGGAGGAGGGCCCGCTGCGCAACGGGCCCGACGGGCTGATGAGCGGGCCGCACGCCGACAGCGAGGGGCTGGCGATCGACGCCTCGGGCCGGCGCTGGATCTCCTTCGAGGGCCGCGCCCGGGTGCGGGCCGAGACCGGCCGCGACGGGCCGGAGCTTCTGCCCGAGCCCGCGGCCTTCCGCGAGATGCAGCTCAACAGCGCGCTCGAGGCGCTGGCGGTGGGCTCTGACGGCGCGCTCTACACCATCCCCGAACGCTCCGGCCGGGTCGACCGGCCCTTCCCGGTCTATCGCTGGCGCGCCGGCGCCTGGGACGAGGCCTTCCAGGTCCCGCGGCGCGACGCCTTCCTGGTGACCGGGGCCGATATCGGGCCGGACGGGCGGTTCTACCTGCTCGAGCGGGATTTCGTCGGGGTCGGCTTCCGCAGCCGGGTGCGCCGCTTCGCGCTGGACGGCTCGAACGAGGAGGTGCTGCTCGAGACCGGCGTGGGCGTGCATGACAACCTCGAGGGGCTGTCGGTCTGGCAGGACGCGGCCGGCCGGATCCGCCTCACCATGGTCTCCGACGACAATTTCCGCTTCTTCCAGACCACCGAGTTCGTGGAATACGCGCTGCCGGCCGAGTGAGGGGCCGTTGAGCGGCAAGATTGACGCGCGGGGTCCGGGGGTGTAGCTGCCCTTGTCCCCGCGCGCGGGGGCCAAGTGCCGCACCCTTGCCAAAACGGACCCCTGCAATGCGACTTCTTCCCGGCATCATCGCCATGGCCGCCATCGTGCTGGCCTCCAACATCCTCGTGCAGTTCCTGATCCTCGACGGTCTGCTGACATGGGGCGCCTTCACCTACCCCTTCGCCTTTCTCGTCACCGACCTGACCAACCGCTTCTACGGCGCGCAGGACGCGCGAAAGGTCGTGCTGGCCGGCTTCGTAACCGGCATCGCCTGCTCGCTGATCGGCACGCAGGTCATGCTCGAATACGGGCCCGCCGTGACGCTGCGCGTCGCCGTCGCCTCGGCCACCGCCTTCCTGGTGGCGCAGCTTCTCGACATCGGCGTGTTCGACCGCCTGCGCGAGGGCAGCTGGTGGCGCGCGCCTCTGGTGTCGTCGGTGGCGGGCGCCACGGTGGACACCGCGCTCTTCTTCTCGATCGCCTTCGCCGGCGTCTTCAACGGCATCGTGCCCGGCGCCGACGCGCATGTGACCTGGGCGCAGGAGGCGGTGCCCTTCCTGACCGCGGGGCCGCTGGCGCCGCTCTGGGTGTCGCTCGCCGTGGCCGACTGGTGTGTGAAGATCGCCCTCACCTTGATCGCCCTGCTGCCGTTCCGCCTGATTGTCAGGCTTCGGCAACAATCCCCTTCCGCGGCGTAAACGCACGGATTTTTTCGTTTGACGAACGCCCGATCCATGCCAGCTTTGGGTCAGGCGAAACTCAAGAAAGGAGGTGATCCAGTGTCGAGAAGGGTATTGGAGAAATGTGTCGGGACAGCTCGGGGGGCGCGCGGCTGAGGCAGCCCTTGGCCAAGAGGCACCCCGGGTGGGCCCCGGTCTAACCGACCCACCTCCTTAACTTCGGAGGGCCGTTCCCATCGCCGGGAACGGCCCTTTCCGTTTGCGCGCCCCGGCGCTATCTCCCCGGCCGGAGGACCGACATGCTCAGGATCGACGACCGCATCGCCATCGAGGACTGGGAGCTGACAGAGCAGTTCACCCGCGCCTCCGGGCCCGGCGGGCAGAACGTCAACAAGGTCAGCACCGCGGTCGAGCTGCGCTTCGAGGCCGAGCGCAGCCCCAATCTGCCCGACCCGGTCAAGCGGCGGCTGAAGCGGCTCGCCGGGCGGCGCTGGACCACCGACGGGGCGGTGATCATCTTCGTGCAGGACACCCGCCACCAGCCGCGCAACCGCGAGATCGCGCGCGAGCGGCTGGCCGAGCTGATCCGCAAGGCGACCGAGACGCCGAAACGCCGCATCCCGACCAAGCCCACCAAGGGCTCGGTCCGGCGGCGTTTGGAGGCGAAGAAGCAGCGCGGCGAGGTCAAGGCGCTGCGCAAGAACCCCTAGATGTTCGAGACCAGCACCACCATCAGGATGGTGTAGAGCATGATGCCGCCGCCGATCATCCACAGCCCGTAGTTCTGGCCGATCGAGGCACGCGCCATCTGCTTGGCCTGGTAGATCAGGTCGGGCCAGGTGTAGGAGACGAAGTCGCCTTGGGAGAACACCGCCTTGATCCGCCCCTCGCTGTCGACCACCGGCAGGCGGCGGAAGCGTTCGTTCGACATGATCCTGAGCCAGTTGAGCACCTCGTCATCCTCACGGGCGAGGCGCAGCTCGGTGGTCATGATGTCGCCGAGCGAGGTGGTGGTGGGGTCGCGGTTCTCGTTGATCAGCTTGCGCATCAGGTCGCGCTCGGTGACGATGCCCACCACCTTGTCGTCGCCGTCGACGACGATGACCGAGCCGTAGCCCCGCGCCACCATCTCGGCCACCGCTTCGGAGACCTTCACCTCGGCCGTGCGGGTCAGCGGACTCTTCTTGCTGGCAAATTCCGGACGGTCCTTGAGACGCATCCCCACATGGTCGGTCGCGGTCATGGCGGGCTCCTTGGCTTGGGTCTTGGCAAGGCAAGCTAGAGCGGCACGCCCGGCGCGGCGTGTCGATCACGACAACGTGAGATTCGCCCCGGTAGAGGCCCGCCTATTTCGCCAGCGGCCCCCTGAAGCCGCAGCTGGCGCCGTGGAAGGCCATGCAGCCCTGCACCTCCTGCATGAAGTAATGGTCGCCCATGTCGTCGATCTGGACGACGCAGGTCTCGGGCACGTACTGGTCGCTCAGCATCGCGTGCCAGGTGGTCCGGCCGACCTGCCTCAGGGTCCCGACGCCGCTGCCGAGGCAGTTCCGCGTGCTGACCGTGATCTCGACACGCCCGCCGGACGCCTTCAGGTCGAGCTGGAACGGACCGCTGCCGGAGTAGGAACCGTCCGGCAGGGCGTGCACCGCCGCCGCCGAGACGGCGAGACCGGCGGACAGGATCAATCGCTGCAACATGGGTCACCCCCTTCGTCGCTCACCATGGAAAGGTGGCGACAGGATACGCCCGATCGGCCCGATCCCCGCGCGGTTTCTGCGGTCCCGCCTCAGAACACCTTGAAGGTCTGCGTCGTCAGCGTCCGCTCGATCCCCTCGATGCCCATCAGGTGCTCGTTGAGATACATGCCGATGTCCTCGCCCTCGGGGACATAGATCTTCACCAGCAGGTCGAAGGCGCCCGAGGTGGAGTAGAGCTCGGAATGGATCTCGCGCAGGGCGATGGCGTCGGCGACCTTGTAGGTGGTGCCGGGGGTGCAGCGGATCTGGACGAAGAGCGGGAGCGACATGGGGGGCCTCCTGAAAGGGGTCAGACGGTGACGGGGATGGCCTCTTGCGGGCCGACGCCGAAGACGCGCTTGTAGCGGGCGATCTCGGCCGCGGGGCCCATCGCCTTCTCGGGGTTGTCCGAAAGCTTCACGGTGGGCCGGCCCTCGGCCGCCACCGCCTTGCAGACGAGGCTGAAGGGCGCGAGCGCGTCGCCCGCCACCAGCCCGGTGAAGTCGTTGGTCAGCCGCGTGCCCCAGCCGAAGCTGACCCGGACCCGGCCCGAGAAACGGGCGTGCAGCTCGAGGATCTTCTCGGCGTCGAGCCCGTCGGAGAAGATGACGAGCTTCTCCTTCGGGTTCTCGCCCCGCTCCTGCCACCAGCGGATCGCGGTCTCGGCGCCCGTGGCCGGGTCGCCCGAGTCGATGCGGATGCCGGTCCAGCCGGCGAGCCAGTCGGGCGCGCGGTCGAGGAAGCCTTGCGTGCCGTAGGTGTCGGGCAGGATGATCCGCAGGTTGCCCTCGTGCTCGTCGTGCCAGTCGGCCAGTACGTCGTAGGGCGCGCGCGCCAGCGCCTCGTCGTCCCCGGCCAGCGCGGCGTAGACCATCGGCAGCTCGTGGGCGTTGGTGCCGATCGCCTCGAGGTCGCGGTTCTTGGCGATCAGGCAGTTCGAGGTGCCGGCGAAGCTGTCGCCGAGGCCCTCGAGCATCGCCTGCACGCACCAGTCCTGCCACAGGAAGGAATGCCGCCGGCGGGTGCCGAAATCGGCGATCCTGAGGCCCGGCGTGCCGCGCAGATGCTCGACCTTCTCCCACAGCTTGGTCATGGCGCGGGCGTAGAGCACCTGCAGCTCGAACCGGCCCATGTCGTTCAGGACCGCGCGCGAGCGCAGCTCCATCAGCACGGCGAGCGCCGGGATCTCCCACAGCATCACCTCGGGCCACTGCCCCTCGAAGGTCAGCTCGTACTGCCCGTCGCGCTTCTCGAGATGGTAGGGCGGCAGGCGCAGCCCCTCGAACCACTCCATGAAGTCGGAGCGGAACATCTGCCGCTTGCCGTAGAAGGTGTTGCCGCGCAGCCATGTGCTCTCGCCCCGGGTCAGCGAGAGCGAGCGGATGTGGTCGAGCTGCTCGCGCAGCTCGCCCTCGTCGATCAGTTCGGCGAGGCGGATCGACTTGGTGCGGTTGATCAGGGAGAAGGTGACCTGCGTGTCGCGGCGATTGCGGAACACCGACTGGCACATCAGGAGCTTGTAGAAGTCGGTGTCGATCAGCGAGCGGACGATCGGGTCGATCTTCCACTTGTGGTTCCAGACCCGTGTCGCGATATCCACCATCAGACGAGCACCACGCCGGCGTCGCGCATCGCGGCGCGCGCATCCTTGAGGCTGCCGTCGAGGTCGATGCCGCGCGAGAGCTTCTCGACCACCGTGACCTTGTAGCCCAGCCGCGCCCCGTCGAGCGCCGAGTAGTTCACGCAGAAATCCGTGGCGAGCCCGACCAGCGTGATCGCGGTGATGCCGCGCTCCTTGAGGTAGCCGTCGAGACCGGTCGGCGTCTCGCGATCGTTCTCGAAGAAGGCGGAGTAGCTGTCGATCTCGCGGCGGAAGCCCTTGCGCAGGATCAGGTCGGCATCAAGGCGCAGATCGGGGTGGAACGCGGCGCCCTTGGACCCTTGCACGCAGTGATCGGGCCAGAGAACCTGCAGCCCGTAGGGCATCTCGGTCATCGACATCGGCGCGGCACCCTCGTGCTGCGACGCAAAGGAAAGGTGGTCGGCCGGGTGCCAGTCCTGCGTCAGCACCACGGCGCGGAACTCGTCCATCAGCGCGTTGATGCCGGGGACGATGGCGTCGCCCTCCGCCACCGCCAACGCGCCGCCGGGGCAGAAGTCGTTCTGCATGTCGATGACGATCAGGGCCTCGTTCGCGGGGCGCATGCTTCCCTCCTGCGGTCTTTCAACCGAGGTAAGCCCCCCGCGCAGCGCCGTCAAATACCGTTCATCGCCGCCGCGATGGCGTCGGCGGCGCGGTCGAGGCCGCCCGCGTCGAGCGTCTCCGCCTCCACATGCGCGGCGAAGACCGGCGCGTGCGCGGCGCGCGAGCGGGCATAGGCCGGGTCGTAATGCTCGCGCATCAGCGCCGCCGACAGCTCGACCATGCGGCCTTCGGCCAGCAGCGTCTGCCAGCCATCGACGGTGGCGTGGCCGCGATGCGCGCGCAGCTGGTCGAGCAGGCCCGACAGCCGGGCCGGATCGGCGCTGACATCCTCGTACTCGGCGGCGAGGAAGCGGGCGCGCGCCTCGATCGGCGCGGTGATCTCGATGCGCGGCGCCTGCGTCATCGCCGCCCAAAGCGCGGGCGGCAGGGTGATGCGGCCGATCTTCGAGCTTTCGGCCTCGACCAGCACCGGGCGTTCGGGGTCGAGCCGGGCGAGGCGTTGGGCCAACTCGCTCTCGAAGCCCTTCTGCGCCGGCTGTTCGTCGGGGTCGCCACCCAGCAGCGAGCCCCGGTGGTGCGCCAGCCCCTCGAGGTCGAGCACCTGCCCGCCCCGCGCCTCCACAAGCGGCAGCAGCGCCGTCTTGGCGGTGCCGGTGAAACCGTCGAGCAGCACCAGCCGATGCAGGATCGCCGCGCCGTAGAGCGCGTCGTGCACCAGCCGCCGCCACGTCTGGTAGCCGCCCTCGACCACCTCGGCGCGCCAGCCGATCTGGCTCAGGATCGAGGCGAAGGAGTTCGAGCGCTGGCCGCCGCGCCAGCAATAGACCAAGGGCCGCCAGCGGTATTCGCGGTCCGCGAGCGGCCCGGCGATGTGGGTGGCGGCGTTGCGCGCCACGATCGCCGCGCCGATCTTGCGGGCGTCGAAGGGCGAGACCTGCTTGTAGATCGTGCCGACCTCGGCGCGTTCGGCGTTCGACAGCACCGGCAGGTTGATCGCGCCCGGCACCCGGTCCTCGGCGAACTCGGCCGGGCTGCGCACGTCGATCACGTCGTCGAAGCCGTGGTCGAGAAAGGCGGGGATGCTGTCGAAACGCGTGCTCATGCGGGCTTCTCTACAGGGGCTGCGGCAAGGCGGAAAGCGGGTGGCCCACTTCACTCCGAAAATACTCGGGCACCGCGCCGACCTCTGGTCGCGCCCTGTCCGGGGCGGCGTGCCGTGAGTATTTGGGGAGTAAAGTAGCGGCAGCAATTCCAGGACCAACGCGCGGCGGGACGTGGCGGCGCAGGTTACTTTTCTCCGGAAATACGCATGCGCCCGGATTGCTGCCGGCGCGCCGGGCGGTCGGAGCGGGCTGGCGTATTTGAAGAGAAAAGTAGGCCGGATGGGAGCGGCGGCGGAACGACGAGGGGCCGCGCTGGTCCGGCGCGGCCCCCTGCCCTGCCCTGCCCCGTGGCGGGGTTTACTCTTCGACGTCGAAGGTCAGCGCCTTCACCTGCTGGAACTTGCCGGTGTCGCGCAGCTTCTGCAGCGTCGTCTCCGGCACCGCGTCGTCGGCGTAGAGGATGGCGATCGCCTCGCCGGCGCGGGCGTTGCGGCCCAGCGTGAAGTTGGCGATGTTGACGCCGTTCTCGCCCATGATCGTGCCCAGCACGCCGATGATGCCCGGCACGTCCTGGTTGGTGGTGTAGACCATGTGGCGGCCGATCTCGGCGTCGATGTTGATGCCCTTGATCTGGATGAAGCGCGGCTTGCCGTCCGAGAACACCGTGCCCGCGACCGAACGCTCGCGCTTCTCGGTGACCACCGTGACCTTCACGTAGCCCTCGAAGGTGCCGGACTGGTCCTGCTTGGTGGTCGAGATCTGGATGCCGCGCTCCTTGGCGACCACCGGGGCCGAGACCATGTTCACGTCCGGGTTCACCTTGCGCATGATCCCCGCCACCAGCGCCGAGTTCAGCGCCGCGAGGTTCATCTCCGAGACGTTGCCGTCATAGAGGATGTTGATCGCCTTGATCGGCTCGTCGGTCATCTGGCCGATGAAGTTGCCCAAGTGCCCCGACAGGCCGATCCACGGCCCCATGATCTTCGCCTCCTCGGCGGTGATCGAGGGCATGTTGATGGCGTTGGTGACGGCCCCGGTCAGCAGGTAGTCCGACATCTGCTCGGCCACCTGCAGCGCCACGTTCTCCTGCGCCTCGGTGGTGGCCGCGCCCAGATGCGGCGTGACGACGACGTTGGGCAGGTTGAAGAGCGGCGATTCGGTCGCCGGTTCCACCGCGAAGACGTCGAAGGCGGCGCCGGCGACCCGGCCCTCCTGCAGCGCCTCGGCCAGCGCCTCCTCGTCGACGAGGCCGCCGCGGGCGCAGTTGACGATCCGCACGCTCGGCTTGAGCTTGGCGATGTTCTCGCGGCTCAGGATGTTGCGGGTCTGGTCGGTCAGCGGCACGTGCATGGTGATGAAGTCCGACCGGCCGAGCAGCGTGTCGAGGTCGACCTTCTCGACGCCGATCTCGGTGGCGCGCTCTTCCGACAGGAAGGGATCATAGGCGATCACCTTCATCTTCAGGCCATGCGCGCGGTCGATCACGATCGAGCCGATGTTGCCGGCGCCGATCACGCCCAGCGTCTTGCCGGTGACCTCGACGCCCATGAAGCGCGACTTCTCCCACTTGCCGGCATGGGTCGAGGCGTTGGCCTCCGGGATCTGGCGCGCGACCGACATCAGCATCGAGATCGCGTGCTCGGCGGTGGTGATCGAGTTGCCGAAGGGCGTGTTCATCACGATGATGCCCTTCTTGCTTGCGGCCGGGATGTCGACGTTGTCGACGCCGATGCCGGCGCGGCCGATGACCTTGAGGTTGGTCGCGCGCTCGATCAGCTTCTCGGTCGCCTTGGTGGCCGAGCGGATGGCGAGGCCGTCATAGTCGCCGATGATCTCGGCGAGCTTTTCCTTGTCCTTGCCGAGCTTCGGCTGGAAGTCGACCTCGATGCCGCGGTCGCGGAAGATCTGAACGGCGGCGTCGGAGAGGGCGTCGGAAATGAGAACCTTGGGCATTGGATGCTCCTGTGGCGGTCGGACGTCTCGCGTCCGGGGAATGGGGGAAGACGGGGCGCGTCAGGCGCGCCCCGGAAGGGGGATCAGGCGGCCTCGGCCTGCGCCGCGATCTCGGCGTGGAAGGCCCAGTCGAGCCAGGGCAGCAGCGCCTCGATGTCGCTCGTCTCGACCGTCGCGCCGCACCAGATCCGCAGGCCCGCCGGCGCGTCGCGATAGGCGCCGATGTCGAGGGCCACGCCCTCCTTCTCGAGCCGCTTGGCCACGGCCTTGGCAAACGCCGCGCCGTCCGCGATGCGGTCGTCGGTGAACTTCAGGCAGACGGAGGTGTTCGAGCGCGTGGCCTCGTCCTCGGCGAGGTTCGCAATCCAGTCGCGGCTCTCGCAGAAGTCCCAGATGGCCTGCGCGTTGGCGTCGGCGCGGGCCTTCAGCCCCTCCAGCCCGCCGACCTCGCGGCCCCAGGCCAGTGCCACGAGGTAGTCCTCGACGCAGAGCATCGACGGCGTGTTGATCGTCTCGCCCTTGAAGATGCCCTCGATCAGCTTGCCGCCCTTGGTCATGCGGAAGATCTTCGGCAGCGGCCAGGCGGGGGTGTAGCTCTCCAGCCGCTCGACCGCGCGGGGGGAGAGGATCAGCATGCCATGCGCCGCCTCGCCGCCCATCACCTTCTGCCAGGAGAAGGTGGTGACGTCGAGCTTGTCCCAGGGCAGGTCCTGCGCGAAGGCGGCCGAGGTGGCGTCGCAGATCGTGAGGCCTTCGCGGTCTGCCGGGATCGCGTCGCCGTTCGGCACGCGCACGCCCGAGGTGGTGCCGTTCCAGGTGAAGACGACGTCGGTGTCGTAGTCGAGCGACGCCATGTCGACGATCTGGCCGTAATCGGCGGTCTTCACCTCGGCGTCGATCTTGAGCTGCTTCACGACATCCGTGACCCAGCCCGCGCCGAAGCTTTCCCACGCGACCATGGTGGCCTTGCGCGCGCCCAGCAGCGACCACATCGCCATCTCGACGGCGCCGGTGTCGGAGGCGGGCACGATGCCGATGCGGTAATCGGCCGGCACGCCGAGCAGCTCGCGCGTCTCTTCGATCGCGGCGGCCAGCTTGCCCTTGCCGATCGCGGCACGGTGCGAGCGGCCGAGCGGCGCGTCGGCGAGCTTGTCGAGGCTCCAATGGGGGGGTTTGGCACAGGGGCCGGAGGAGAAACGCGGGTTCGCCGGACGGACGTCCGGAGTCGTGTTTGCCATTGCTGGTATCCTTGCAGATATGCGCCCCTCGTTGGGGAGGGGTGTCCCGCCGCCGGACATACGCGGCGTCAGCGACTTTCACAATCGCCAAAATGTCGGTAAGCGGCGCCTTGCCGCAGCAATGCGACCCCTCGCGTCTCGTATCGGAAACATCCGCCCATGTTCACCACGCTCCTGATCAACGCCCCCGACGCCGCCCCGCTCGACCCGGGCCTTGCGGAAAACCTGCGCGGCGCATGGGGCGGCGCGGCGCTCGACTGGCTCGCGCCCGGCGAGGCGGTGGAGTTCGGCATGCCCGAGATCCCGTCGAACCGCTGGCAGGTCTGGGCCGACCTGCAGGGCATGGGCGTCGATCTCGTGGTGCAAAGGACCGCGGCCCGGCGCAAGAGGATGCTGCTCGCCGACATGGACAGCACCATGATCGAGCAGGAATGCATCGACGAGCTGGCCGACGAGGCGGGCGTCGGCGCGCGCGTGGCCGAGATCACCAAGCGCGCCATGAACGGCGAGCTGGATTTCGAGGGCGCGCTGATCGAGCGGGTCGGGCTGCTCGCGGGCCTCGACGAGGCGGTGATCGCCCGCGTGCTCGAGACCCGCATCACCCACATGCCGGGCGGGCGGGCGCTGATCGCCACGATGAAGGCGCATGGCGGCCACGCGGCGTTGGTCTCGGGCGGCTTCACCGCCTTCACCGAGAAGGTCGCCGCGGCGCTGGGCTTCGACGAGCACCGCGCCAACACGCTTCTGGCCGAAGACGGCCGGCTGACTGGCGAGGTCGCGCGCCCCATCCTCGGGCGCGAGGCCAAGGTGCAGGCGCTGCACGAGATCACCGCGCGGCTCGGCATCGCGCCCGACGACGTGATCGCGGTGGGCGACGGCGCCAACGATCTCGGCATGCTGGGCCTTGCCGGAACGGGCGTGGCGCTGCACGCCAAGCCGGTGGTGGCCGAGCAGTGCGAGGTGCGGATCAACCACGGCGACCTGACCGCGCTGCTCTACCTGCAGGGCTACCGCCGTTCCGAGTTCTCCGACGGGCTCCCTGCCTGAGCGCACGAGCCTTCGAGTTCACGTTTTGATCTTGCCCGAATCGCCGCCCCGGGGGACACTCCGGGGCGAGGCAGATCCATGCGCGGGACCCATCGGGGCAGCAGCCACGACAAGGGGGAAGACGGCCATGGCCGACAAGCGTTTCATGTATATCTACCACGGCGGCGGCGACATGCGGCCGCCCGAGACCGAAGAGGCCCGCACCGCCGAGATGGCGCGCTGGCAAAGCTGGATGGACGGCATCCGCGACCATATCGACGACGAGGGCGCGCCCGCGGGCCAATCGCACACCGTGCGCCGCGACGGCGTCGCGCATGACGGCGGGCCGAACCCGGTCTTCGGCTACACGCTGGTCCATGCCGCCGACATCGACGAGGCGATCGAGATGGCGAAGGACTGCCCGATGGTGCTCGACGGCGGCAGCATCGAGGTCTGCGAGGCGGTGCAGATGTGACACCGCCGACGGCGTGACGGCAAAAAAAGAACGACCGGCCCGAGGGGCCGGCCGTTTCCGGTTGGAGCTTCCGGTTGGACGGGGGGGGCGGCCTCAGCCCAGCAGCGCCGCCGCCGGCCGGATCGCGCCCACCTCCATGCCGCGGCGGTTGGTCAGCACCGGCGTCATCCGCTTCACCGCCGCCGGGGCGGCGGGGTCGAGCACGCCGAGCCGCACCAGGATCGCCGCGATGGCGCATTCGCTGGCGCGGGTGGTGCCGTCGGTGATCTTGACCGCGACGCCCAGCTGCTGGCCCGGCAGGATCGCGGTGAACACGCCCTCGGCGCCGGTCTTGATCGCCACGCCGTCCATGGCGCGCATCAGCTCGGTGCAGGCCCGCCCCTCGCCGGCCACCAGCTCGGGATGCGCGGCCATCGCCTCGCGCAGCCGCACCATCGCCTTCTCGCGCGTCGAGCCCTCGGGACGGGCGGCGGCGAATCGGGCCATGGCGCGGGCCAGACCGGTCATCGTGGTGGCGAAGTTCGGCGCCGCGCAGCCATCGATGCCGTAGAACGGGCTCGGCTCGCCGGTCACCTCCTCGAAGGCCTGGCGAATCGCCTGCTGCACCGGGTGGTCGGGCGCCTCGTAGTCCGGCCCGCCGCCGATATGCCTGTTCAGCGTCAGAAAGCCCGCATGCTTGCCCGAGCAGTTGTTGTGGATCTGCCGGGCCGCGCCATGCGCCCGGATCAGCGCGTCGCGCGTCGGGATGTCGCGCGGCGTCTCGGGGCCGCAGCGGTAATCCTCGTCCGACAGCCCCTGCGCCGCCAGCCAGCGCGAGATCGGGTCGGAATGGATCGCCGCCCCCTGGTGGCTGGCGCAGGCCAGAGCCAGCTCCTGCGGGCCGAGGCCGGCGGCATCGGCCGCGCCGCTCTCGATCAGCGGCAGCGCCTGGATCATCTTGCACGACGAGCGCGGGTAGATCACCGCGCCCGGATCGCCCAGCGACCAGACGACGCGCCCCGACGCGTCGCAGACCACGGCATGGCCGCGATGCACGCTCTCGACCCGCCCGCCGCGCGTCACCTCGACCAAGACGGCGTCCTGGCTGGCGGGGCTTGCGGGGCTCTGGGCTTCGTGCAGCTGCTCGGTTCCGTCCATCTTTCCTCCGACATGGCGACCCGTGGCATATAGGTCACGGTTCCCGCCGCTGCCAGAGACAGGCTTGGCTGGGCGGGAATCCGCGCAGACTCGTGACCGGGCGGGTCTTTCCCAAGCGGCACGATCTTTGATAGGTCACTGGCTATCGAGTTGAACCCGCCCCTTCCAGTCGAAAAGGCGCCGGGGGCACAGAGGCCAGCAGCTGGAGGCTGTAGAATGATGAAACGACTGTTCCGTGCGCTTGCCCCCCTGACCGCGGGGGCCGCCCTTGCCGCGGCCGCCGCCACGGGCGCGCTCGCGCAGGAGGCGTCGAATCGCGTCGCCGCCAACACCGACTGGAGCGTGTTCCAGGAAAGCGACCCGGCCGAGTGCTTCGGCGTCTCGGCGCCCAAGGAACAGCTCAACACCAAGGACGGCCAGCCGGTCACGGTGAGCCGCGGCGAGACGCTGCTCTTCGTCTTCTACCGCCCCGGCCAGGGCGTGGACGGCCAGGTGACCTTCACCGGCGGCTATCCCTTCGCCTCGGGCTCGACCGTGACGCTCGAGGTCGCCGGCCGCGAGTTCCAGCTCTTCACCGAGGGCGACTGGGCCTGGCCTGCCACCCCCGAGGACGACGCCCGCATCGTCGCCGCGATGAAGGGCGGCGCCGAGGCGGTCGTCACCGGCGTCTCGGGCCGCGGCACCACCACCCGCGACACCTTCTCGCTGATGGGCTTCACCGCCGCGGTCGAAGAGGCCGCCAAGCGCTGCGCCACCTGAGCGCCCGCGCCCCCTTTAGGGCGCGCCAGTTTCGAACGTGACCCGAAAGCGGGGCCGGTTTTCCTTGATGACCGGCCCCGCTTTCCCATATCTGCCGGATCATCCCGGCCGCGAGGTACCCCCATGACCGCCACCGCCCCGATCACACAGGACCTGGTGACCATCCCGCGCAAGGCGCCGGAGGGGCCGGTCAACCTCGTCGGCCTGACCCGGCCGGCGCTGCGCGAGGCGCTCCTGGCCGCCGGCACGCCGGAAAAGCAGGTCAAGATGCGGGTGAACCAGGTCTGGCAGTGGATCTACCACTGGGGCGTGCGCGACTTCGAGGAGATGACCAACCTCGCCAAGCCGTACCGCGAGCTCCTGGCCGCGAACTTCGTCATCGGCCTGCCCGAGATCGTCTCGAAGCAGGTCTCGACCGACGGCACCCGCAAGTACCTCGTGCGCATTGCCGGCGGCCACGAGGTCGAGACGGTCTACATCCCCGAGGACGAGCGCGGCACGCTGTGCATCTCGTCTCAGGTCGGCTGCACGCTGACCTGCTCCTTCTGCCACACCGGCACCCAGAAGCTGGTGCGCAACCTCACCCCGGGCGAGATCATCGGCCAGGTGATGATCGTGCGCGACGACCTCGCTGAATGGCCGCGCCCCGGCGTGCCGAAGGAGGAGCGCCGGCTGCTGTCGAACATCGTGCTGATGGGCATGGGCGAGCCGCTCTACAATTTCGAGGGCGTGCGCGACGCCATGCAGATCGCCATGGACGGCGAGGGCATAGCGCTGTCGCGCCGCCGCATCACGCTGTCGACCTCCGGCGTCGTGCCCGAGATCGCGCGCACCGCGGAAGAGATCGGCTGCATGCTGGCGGTGAGCTTCCACGCCACCACCGACGAGGTGCGCGACAAGCTGGTGCCGATCAACAAGAAGTGGAACATCGAGAAGCTTCTGGAGGCGCTCAAGGCCTATCCCAAGCTGTCGAATTCCGAGCGCATCACCTTCGAGTACGTGATGCTGAAGGACGTCAACGACAGCGACGAGGACGCGCGCCGCCTGGTGAAGCTGATCGAGGGCATTCCCGCGAAGATCAACCTGATCCCCTTCAACGAGTGGCCCGGCTCGCCCTACGAGCGCTCCTCGAACAACCGGATCCGCGCCTTCGCCGACATCATCTACAAGGCCGGCTACGCCAGCCCGATCCGCACGCCGCGCGGCGAGGACATCATGGCCGCCTGCGGCCAGCTGAAATCGGCGACCGAGCGGCAGCGCAAGAGCCGCGCCCAGATCGAGGCCGAGGCACGGGCATAATCAACGGGCCCCGCAACGCGGGCCGACAGGGGGGAACGACAGTGCAGATCAAGCTCAACGACATCGCCTTCGAGGTCAGCGCGGTGGAAGGCCCGCTGCGCGCGGCGATCCTTTCCGACCCGCTGATCGGCCGGGCGATCTGGCGCGACGTCTGGGCCTGGGACCAGGCCGCGCAGGAGGGCAAGCCGCTCGGGCCGCTGACCCAGAACGGCTCGATCCCGCTGGCCAACGGCATCTCCTTCTTCGTGCCGAAATCGGGCGGCACCGAGAAGAACGAGAGCGCCTCGAAGACCTCGGGCGAGCGCTTTCTCAAGGCGCTGAACGTCAAATCCTCGATCGACGTGCTCAAGGCGATGGCGCGGCTTCTGGGCATGCCGCAGAAGACCCTGCCCAAGGAGTTCGACGCGCTGAAGCCGGTGGCCTCGTACCAGCTGAAGATGCACGTCGAGCACTCCGTCGTGCGGCTGCGCAACGCCAGCCGCAACCTGCAGGCCTACATCCTGATCCCCGGCCAGATCGGCTTCCACCACGAGATCACCGCGATCGGCGACCAGGAAGGCTACGACGCGCTGGTGGCCGAGAAGCCCGAGCTGAAGAGCCTGACGCCGCTCTTCCTCGTGCCGGCGCGCAGCAAGGCCAACCGCGAGATGCGCGCCACCGCGCTGATGACGCGCCAGCGCGAGCTGGTGGCCGAGGCGCAGGGCCAGGACCCGGCGCCCGAGGCGCTGCGGATGCAGATCGGCCGGGTGCAGGCGGAGCTTCGGATGCTGGCACAGGCTGCCAACCAGACCCGCCAGCCGCAGCGCCCGACCGCCCGCGCCTGACGCGCGCCTGAGACCTCTCGCCTGAGACCTCGCGTCGCGGGGCCGGAACGCCGGCCCCGCCCCCGCCGTTTCGGCCCCGAACCGACGCAGCGGAAAGGACGCGCCATGGCCTACAGCGAAGGCGACAAGGTGAAATGGGAGTGGGGCAACGGCACCGGCACCGGCAAGGTGACCAAGGTCTACCACCAGAAGATCACCAAGAAGATCGACGGCTCTGAGATCACCCGCGACGCCAGCCAGGACGACCCGGCCTACCTGATCGAGCAGGATGACGGCTCCGAGGTGCTGAAGGGCGACTCGGAGGTCAAGAAGGCCTGACCGGGGCGCGGGCCCCGGCCCGCCTCCCTTTCGGGACTCTAGGGAAGCCCCCCACCGATCGCGGCGATCCGCCATGCGGGCCGGATCGGCGATGCATGGCGAGATTCACTTCGCCCTTTTCGGCCGGCCGCGCTACCCAGACGCCATGGCCTACGATTACGACAAGCTCTACGGCGAGACCCCCGACGCGCTTGGCAGCCCGACAAAGGCCTTCGTCGATTTCTTCGACCGGTTCGGGCCGAAGCCGACGCGCGTGCTCGATGTCGGATGCGGTCAGGGCCGTGACGCGCTGTTCATCGCGAGGCGGGGTCACTCCGTTCTGGACGTGGACCTGTCGCCGAACGGCATCAGCGACCTCGAGGCCGCCGCGCGACAGGACGGGCTGGCGATCGAGGCCGTCGTCGCGGACGTCACGACCTACACCCCTCCGGGCCTGTTCGGCGTCATCGTGATCGACCGCACGCTTCACATGCTCGGCCGGGCCGAGCGGATGTCGGTTCTCGCCGCCCTGCTCGATCACGTGGAGGATCATGGCTGGCTGCTGATCGCAGACGAGCCATCGAACATGGCGGATTTCAGGTCCGTCCTGTCGGCGCATCGCGCCGAGTGGGCGACCGAATACCAAGCAAGTGGCTACCTGTTCGCCAAGCGCGCCTGACAGGGCCTCCGGCCCCGAAAGCGGGAGCGGCACGCCTTGCCGACGGGCCTGATGGCAAGGGGCGCCGCGGCGCCCCTTTCGTTACTCGGCCCGGCCGGGGATGTGCTCGCGCCGCTCGCCGGCGTGCTCCCAATTCGCCATCGCCTCCAGCGCCTCCTCGGCGGTCTCGACGAAGCGGAACAGCTGCAGGTCCTCCTCGGCGATGGTGCCGGCCTCCGCCAGCGCCTGCCAGTCGACGATCCGCTCCCAGAACTTGCGGCCGAACAGCAGGAACGGCACCCGCCGCATCCGCCCGGTCTGGATCAGCGTCAGCGACTCGAACATCTCGTCGAGCGTGCCGAATCCGCCCGGGAAGACGCAGATCGCGCTGGCGCGCATCAGGAAATGCATCTTGCGGATCGCGAAGTAGTGGAAGTTGAAGGCGAGCTCCGGCGTCACGTAGGCGTTGGGCGCCTGCTCGTGCGGCAGCACGATGTTGAGCCCGACCGAACGCCCGCCCGCCTCGTGCGCGCCGCGATTGCCGGCCTCCATCACGCCGGGGCCGCCGCCGGTGACGATGACGTTCTCGGTGCCGTTCGAGGATCTGAGCGACTCCTCGGTGATCCGACGCGCGAAGACCCGCGCCTCCTCGTAGAAGGCCGACAGCTCGGCCAGCGTCTCGGTGCGCGCGGTGTGCTTCTGGGCCGCCTCGGGGATGCGCGCGCCGCCGAACAGCACCACGGCCGAGTTCACCTCGGCCTCGTTCATCAGGAGTTCCGGCTTCAGAAGCTCCAGCTGCAGCCGCACCGGGCGCAGCGCCTCGCGCACCATGAAATCCTCGTCGAGGAAGGCGAGCCGGTAGGCCGGCGAGCGGGTCTGCGGCGTGTCGGGGATCTGGCCCGTGGTGATCCGGTCCTCGCGGCTGTCGCGGAACGACTCCTTGCGGGGCTGCGGCGGGGTCTTGGTCATGCGGTCTCCGGAAGCTCAGATGGCGCGCAGGCGGTTGCGCAGGCGGCGCGCGCCGCCGATCACCGTGCGTAGCAGCGGGGCCCGGTCTTTCCAACCCGGCGCGCTGACATCGGTGCGCGAGGCGCGCTGGTAGGCCAGCGCCGGCTGGGCCAGCACCGCCGGCAGGTCGGGCCGCGCCCGCCGCCACCAGCCATAGGCGCCGTCCACGTCCATCGGCCCGCCCTCGGGCGCGCCCTCGGGCCGCGCCGCCATGGCGCGCAGGTGGTCGCGGGCCGAGCCGATGGCGTCGCCGCGCAGCCCGATGAAATGCGTCTGCAGCAGGTCGCGCCCGGGCGGCAGCGGTACCAGCGCGGGCGCCGCGCGCGAGGCCGCGTGGCCGCCATGCAGGAAGGCCCAATCCCGCTCGCGCCAGCCGGTGATCTCGGCCGGATCGGCGCGCAGAAGGCCCGGCGAGACGTCCATGTCGTCCTCGAGGATCGCGATCGCCCCGTGCCCCGCCGCCACCGCGCGGTCGAGCACGGCGAGATGGCTCTCGTAGCAGCCGCGCGCGCCGATGCTGCGCCAGCCGCCGCGGCTCTCGGGCCTGAGCGCCGGCACCCGCTCGACGGCCGGGTGCTCGAGCGACAGGCCGAGCCGCGCGAGCTGGGCCGCGATCTCGGCCCGGCGGTCGGGGCGGCTGTCGAGGTTGATGACGTAGAGCCGGTCGAACAGCGCCAGCAGCGCCGCGCCATGCGCAGTGGAGGTCATGCGGGGGCCTGGCTCCGGGTTCGGGCGCGCGCCGCGCCGGTTGACGCCGGGACGGTTGCACAAAGACCCCGCGCGATCTAGTCCCGGACCCGTATCCGCCACCGGAGGGACAGGGATGACCATCGCACAGCTCGAAACCGCCATCGAAGCCGCCTGGGAGGCGCGCGACACCATCACGCCCCAGACCGGCGGCGAGACCCGCGAGGCGATCGAGGACACGCTGAACGCGCTCGACCGCGGCGAGCTGCGGGTGGCCGAGAAGGCCGATGGCGGCGACTGGAAAGTGAACCAGTGGGCCAAGAAGGCGGTGCTGCTGGGCTTCCGCATCAAGGACATGGAGATGCAGCCGGGCGGCCCGCAGGGCGGCGGCTGGTGGGACAAGGTCGACAGCAAGTTCGCCGGCTGGGGCGAGAACCGCTGGCGCGACGCGGGCTTCCGCGCCGTGCCGAACGCGGTGGTGCGCAAGTCGGCCTACATCGCGCCGGGCGTGGTGCTGATGCCCTCCTTCGTCAATCTCGGCGCCTATGTCGACAGCGGCACCATGGTCGACACCTGGGCCACGGTCGGCTCCTGCGCGCAGATCGGCAAGAACGTGCACCTCTCGGGCGGCGTCGGCATCGGCGGCGTGCTGGAACCCTTGCAGGCCGATCCGACCATCATCGAGGACAACTGCTTCATCGGCGCCCGCTCCGAGGTGGTCGAGGGCTGCATCGTGCGCGAGGGCTCGGTGCTCGGCATGGGCGTCTACATCGGCAAGTCCACCAAGATCTTCGACCGCGAGACCGGCGAAGTGAGCTACGGCGAGATCCCGCCCTACTCGGTGGTGGTCTCGGGCTCGCTGCCCTCGAAGGGCGGCGTGAACCTCTACTGCGCGGTGATCGTCAAGAAGGTCGACGAGAAGACCCGCGCCAAGACCGGCATCAACGAACTGCTGCGCGACTGATCCCCTAGACCGGCCCCGCGCGGCGGAACTCCGCGCCGGGGCCGGCCCTTGGGGGGGCATGATCAAGGACCTGCCCCTGCCGCTTCTTCTGGCCGTCTTCGCGCTCGCGGGGGCGGCCGTCGTGTTTTCGTCGATCCGCGCCACGCGGCTCGCCGACATCATCGCCGACCGCACCCGCATGGGCGAGGCGATGGTCGGCGGCATCATCCTGGGCGGCGCGACGTCGCTCGCGGGCGTGGTGGTCTCGGTCAACGCCGCGCTCTCGGGCGACGCATCCTTCGCCTTCTCGAACGCGGTGGGCGGGATCGCGGCGCAGACCCTGTTCCTCGCCATCGCCGACCTGATCTACCGCCGCGCCAACCTCGAACATGCCGCCGCCGAGCCCGCCAACCTGATCCAGGCGGTGATGCTGATGATCCTGCTCAGCCTGCCGCTCTGCGCCATCGCCGGGCCGGAGATCGCCTATCTCGGCGTGCACCCGGTCTCGGTGGTGCTGTTTCTCGCCTATCTCTACGGGGTGCGGCTCTCGGCGCGGGTCTCCGAGCAGCCGATGTGGCGGCCGGTGATGACGTCGGACACCCGCACCGACGAGCCCGAGGATTCCGAGGAGGCCAACCGCTCGGCCCGCGGCCCGGCGCTGCGTTTCGCCGCGCTCGTCGCGGTGATGGGCCTCGGCGGCTGGGTGATCAGCCAGGTCGGCGGCACCTTCATTGAGCGCTTCGGCCTGCGCTCGAGCCTCGTGGGCTCGCTGATCACCGCCGTCGTGACCTCGCTGCCGGAATTCGTCACCACGCTGGTCGCGGTGCGGCGCGGCGCGCTGCAGCTCGCGGTGGGCGGCATCATCGGCGGCAACACCTTCGACACGCTGTTCCTCGTGGCCTCTGACCTGAGCTTCCGCGACGGCTCGCTCTACCACGCGATGGGCACGAGCGACCTCTACTGGCTCGGCACCGGCCTTCTGATGACCGGCATCCTGCTGGCCGGCCTGATCGCCCGGCAGCGCCGCGGCCCGGCCCGGATCGGCTTCGAGAGCGTGGCGATGCTCGGCGTCTACCTCGTGGCGGTGATCATCGAGGTGATGGGCTGAGCGCGGAACGCGACGGCCGGTCGCGGTGTTGCCGCTCCGAGAGCCGGGCGGTTCCCGGCAAAATGACGGAGTGACGACATGAGCGGTGTGGGTTGGTTCACGGCCATCATCATCGGCGCGATCGCCGGCTGGCTGGCCGAGAAGTTCATGAAGGCCGACATGGGCCTTCTGATGAACATCATCCTCGGGATACTCGGGGCGATGCTGTTCAACTTCCTCCTCGGTCTCGTGGGCGGCGGGCTCTCGGGGTTCTGGGGGTCGCTGATCGCCGGATTCATCGGCGCCTGCATCCTGATCGGCGTCGCGCGGATGATCCGCGGCAAGAAGCACGGCTGATCCGCCGCCGCGACGATGTCTTCGGGACCCCGCGCCATCGGCGCGGGGTCTTGCGCATCAAGGCCAGCGGTGCCACCTGCGGCCCGTGACTGGACGAGAGGCCGAAGCCATGGCGCGCGACACCGACAAGACCAAGCGGACCCAGCAGGTCTACACCCTGCTCGTGGAAGTCGGCCGCAGGACCGGCGACGGCCTGCCCGACGGCGCGACCGGCGCGGCGCTGATGTGCTACGCCTCCGGCGTCGACGAGGCCGAGGCGGTGCGCGAGACCGTCGCCATCCTCAAGCAGGCCGACCTCGCGCCGCTCGACGTCACAGGCTACGGCACGCTCGAGGAGCGGCTGGCCGAGGGCCACGACATCGAGGCCGACGAGCGCGAGCTGATGCAGCGCGCGCTCGACGAGAACTCGGTGATCGTCGCGCAGATGACCCCCTTCTTCGAGGACGCCAAGGGCGGCTCCGACACGCTGCACTGACGCGGGGCACTGACGCGGGGCCCGCGCCTCGCGCGAGACTCCGCCCGGCGTTGAAACCCCGCGCCCCGCGCGCTACCCCTTTGCGGCACCGCGCGAGGAGGACCGCCATGCCCGCCCCCATCGATCCCGCCGATCTCACCGCGCGGCTGATCCGCTGCCCCTCGGTCACGCCAGAGGAGGGCGGCGCGCTGGGCCTGCTGCAGGAGATGCTGGAAGAGGCCGGCTTCGACTGCACCCGCGTGCCGCGCGGCGGCATCGACAACCTCTTCGCCCGCTGGGGCGACAGGGGCGCGGCGAAGAGCTTCGGCTTCAACGGCCACACCGACGTGGTGCCGGTGGGCAACCGCGACGACTGGAGCTTCGACCCGTTCGGCGCCGAGGAGAAGGACGGCCAGCTCTACGGCCGCGGTGCCTGCGACATGAAGTCGGGCGTCGCCGCCTTCGCCGCCGCCGCGATCGACTTCGTCCGGACCACGCCGCCCGAGGGCGCGGTGATCCTGACCATCACCGGCGACGAGGAGGGCGACGGTATCGACGGCACCGCCGCGCTGCTCGACTGGATGGACGAGACGGGCGAGAAGATGGATGTCTGCCTTGTCGGCGAGCCGACCTGCCCCGAGACGTTCGGCGAGATGATCAAGATCGGCCGCCGCGGCTCGATGAACGCGCATCTGACCGTGACCGGCACGCAGGGCCACTCCGCCTACCCGCACCGCGCCAACAACCCGATCCCGGCCATGGCGCGCCTCGTCGACCGGCTGTCGAGCCACGAGCTCGACCAGGGCACCGAGCATTTCGACGCCTCGACGCTGGCGGTGGTGACGATCGACACCGGCAACCCGGCCACCAACGTGATCCCGCGCCAGTGCCGCGCCACGCTCAACATCCGCTTCAACGACCTACATTCGGGCGCGAGCCTGACCGAGTGGCTGCAGGCCGAGACCCGCTGGGTGACGGAGGAGTTCGGCGTCGGGATCGACATGCAGGTGAAGGTCTCTGGCGAGGCCTTCCTCACCCCGCCGGGCCGGCTGTCGCAGCTCGTCTCGCAGGCGGTCGAGGCCGAGACCGGCACGCTGCCGGTGCTGTCGACGACCGGCGGCACCTCGGATGCGCGCTTCGTCAAGGCGCATTGCCCGGTGGTCGAGTTCGGGCTGGTCGGCCAGACCATGCACCAGGTCGACGAGCGGGTGGAGGTCGACCAGATCCACCGGCTGAAATCGGTCTATGGCCGCATCCTGAAGGACTATTTCGCATGAGCCTGCGCGTCACCGAGACCGACGATCTCGCCGCCTGCCACGCGCTGCGCCGCACCGTCTTCATCGAGGAGCAGAACGTCTCCGAGGCCGAGGAGATGGACGGGCTCGACGGCGAGGCGGTCCACCTGCTGGCCACGCTCGACGGGAGCCCGGTCGGCACGGCGCGGCTGCTGCTCAGGGGCGAGACCGGCAAGATCGGCCGGGTCGCGGTGCTCAGCGAACATCGCGGCGCCGGGATCGGCGCGGCGATCATGCGCAAGGCCGAGGAGGTGCTGCGCGCCCGGCCCGGCGTGACCCGGCTGTACCTCTCGGCCCAGACCCATGCCCTGCCCTTCTACGAGCGGCTCGGCTACGTGGCCTACGGGCCGGAATACGACGACGCCGGCATTCCGCATCGTGACATGGAGCTGTCGCTTCTTCCGTGACGACCCCCCATGCGCGTGCTACCTGCCCGCCATGAACAGATTGCCCTCCAAGGACGAGATCCTGCAGTGGATCTCGGACAACCCGACCCAGACCGCCAAGCGCGACATCGCCAAGGCCTTCGGCATCAAGGGCGCGGCGCGGATCGACCTGAAGCGCGTGCTGCGCGAGCTCGAGGCCGAGGGGCATCTCGAGAAGCGCCGCCGCAGCTACCGCGACCCCGACCGCCTGCCGCCCGTGAGCGTGCTCTCGGTGCTGCCGCCCGACGAGAACGGCGACCTCTGGGCCCAGCCGCTCGAATGGCATGGCGAGGGCGACGAGCCGCGCGTGCTCATCCTGCCGCGCGAGAGCGACCCGGCGATGGGCGCGGGCGACCGGCTGCTGGCCAAGCTCACCGCCACGCCGGGCGAGGATCAGGACTACACCGCGCGGCTGATCCGCAAGATCGGCACCAACCCGCTGCGCATCCTCGGCGTGTTCCGCAAGGGCTCGGAAGGCGGGCGGATCGTGCCGATCGACAAGGGCGTCGACAAGCAGTGGATCGTCCCCGAGGGCGCCGAGCACGGCGCCAGGGACGGCGAGCTGGTCGAGGCCGAGCAGGCCGGCCCCAAGGGCCGCCTCGGCCTGCCCAAGGCGCGCATCACCTCGCGGCTGGGCGACCCGACCGAGCCGCGCGCGGTGTCGCTGATCGCGATCCACCAGCACGGCATCCCCGACCACTTCCCCGACAAGGTGCTCGAGGAAGCCGACAGGATGAAGCCCGCGGGCCTCAAGGGCCGCACCGACCTGCGCGAGCTGCCGCTCGTGACCATCGACCCGTCGGATGCGCGCGACCATGACGACGCGGTGCTGGCGCAGCCCGACGACGACCCCGAGAACGAGGGCGGCCACATCCTGTGGGTCGCCATCGCCGACGTCGCGCATTACGTGACCCCGGGCTCCGCGCTCGACCGCGAGGCGCGCAAGCGCGGCAATTCCACCTATTTCCCCGACCGGGTCGTGCCGATGCTGCCCGACCGGCTCTCGGGCGACCTGTGCAGCTTGCACGAAGGCGTGCCGCGCGCGGTGCTCGTCGCGCGCATCCGCATCGACCGGCATGGCGAGAAGATCTCCCACCGCTTCGAGCGGGCGCTGATGCGCTCGGCCGCCTCGCTCTCCTACGAGGAGGCGCAGACCGCGATCGACGGCGCGCCCTCCGACCGCGCCGCCACCCTGCTCGATCCGGTGCTGCGCCCGCTCTGGGCGGCCTACGGCGCGCTCAGGCAGGCGCGCGAGCGGCGCCAGCCGCTGGAACTGGACCTGCCCGAGCGGCGGATCGAGATCGACGCGGCGGGCAAGGTCGCCTCGATCTCCTTCAAGGAGCGGCTCGACGCGCACCGGCTGATCGAGGAGTTCATGGTGCTGGCCAATGTCTGCGCCGCCGAGACCCTGATCGCCAAGCGCCAGCCGCTGCTGTTCCGCGTCCACGAGGAGCCCAACCCCGACAAGCTCGAGGCGCTGCGCGAGGTGGTGAAGGGCTCGGGCCTGACGCTGGCCAAGGGGCAGGTGCTGAAGACCGCGCATCTCAACCGGCTGCTGGAGCAGGCCGAGGGCACCGAGCAGGACGAGCTGATCAACCTCGCCACGCTGCGCTCGATGACGCAGGCCTATTACAACCCCGAGAATTTCGGCCATTTCGGCCTCGCGCTCAGGGACTACGCGCATTTCACGTCGCCGATCCGGCGCTATTCCGACCTGATCGTGCATCGCGGCCTGATTTCGGCGCATGGCTGGGGCAAGGACGGCCTGTCGGAGGTCGACATCGAGCAGCTCGAGGCCACCGCCAAGCAGATCTCCGACACCGAGCGCCGCTCGATGCTGGCCGAGCGCGACACCACCGACCGCTACCTCGCCGCCTACATGTCCGAGCGGCTGGGCACCGAGCTGCCGGGCCGGATCAGCGGCGTGGCGCGGTTCGGGCTGTTCGTGAAGCTCGACGAGACCGGCGCCGACGCACTGGTGCCGATCCGCTCGCTGGGGAACGAGTTCTTTCACCACGACGCCGAGAGCCAGACCCTGATGGGCGCCGACAGCGGCCAGGTGATCGGGCTGGGCCAGCGGGTGCTGGTGCGGCTGGTCGAGGCGGCGCCGATCTCGGGCGGGCTGATCGCCGAACTGCTCGAGATCGAGGGCAAGAGCCTGCCGCGCGGGCCCGCGCGCCGCTCGGCCAAGCCGGGCAAGCGCAAGCTCGCCGTCGCCAAGAAGAAGGAAGCCGCCAAGGCCAAGAAGGAAAAGCGCAAGGTCACGCGCCGGCGCTGACATGCCGCGCCGGGGGCCGCCCCCGGCGTGGAACCCGCCCTGCCGCCGCTGGTTCGCCCCATGCATAGCGAGCGGAGGCCAGCCATGACGCAGCACGATATCGGAGCGGTCGCGGATCTCGAGGAGAACCGCCCCCTCAAGGTGATGGCGGGCGACACCGCGATCCTGGTGATCCGGCGCGGCGACGCGGTCACCGCGCTGGCCCATGCCTGCCCGCATTTCGGCCTGCCGCTCTCCAAGGGCCATCTCGACGGCGACCGGCTGATCTGCGCGTTCCACCACGCCTGCTTCGACGTCGCGAGCGGCCGGCAGACCCAGCCGCCGGGCCATGGCGACCTGCGCCGCTACGCGGTCGAGCTGCGCGACGGCCACGCCTTCGTCGAGGTTCCAAAGGACGCCGATCCGCACCCCGCCCCCGCCCATGTCCGCCGCGGCGACGAGCCGCGCCGCATGGCCATCGCCGGCAGCGGCGCGGCGGCGGATGCCTGCGCGCTCGGCCTGCGCGAGGAGGGCTTCGAAGGCACGATCGAGATGATCTCGCCCGAGGGGCAGCCGCCCTATGACCGGACGCTGCTGAGCAAGGCGGTGCTGGCCAGCGGCGAGCTGCCGCGCCACCTCACCCTCACGGGCCCCGAGGCGCTGGCCGCGCGCGACATCGATCTGGTCGAGGGCCGCGTCGCCGCGATCGACGCGGCGGCGCGCGAGATCCGCACCGAAGCCGGCGCCACCCATGGCTATGACGCGCTGCTGATCGCCACGGGCGGCAGCGCCAACCGGCTCGACCTGCCCGGCGCCGATCTGGACGGGCTGCACTACCTGCGCAGCCGCGCGCAGGCCGAGGCGCTGGCCCGCGCCGCAGGGGAGGCCGGGCGCGCCGTGCTCGTCGGCGGCGGCTTCATCGGCATGGAGGCGGCGCTCAGCCTCGCCAAGCGCGGGCTCGAGGTCACCGTGGCGCTGCGCGAGGAGGTGCCACTGGCCAAGATCATCGGCGAGGAGATCGGCCGCGCGATCATGGCCGAGCACGAGGCCAAGGGCGTGCGCTTCGTCACCGGGGCCAGGGTCGCGGGCTTCGAGGGCGAAGGCCGCGTCTCGGCGGTGACGCTCGAGGATGGCGGCCGGATCGAGACCGACCTGGCGCTCCTGGCGATCGGGGTGCGCCCGGCCACCGCGATCGAGGGGCTCTCGCCCGAAGAGGACGGGGGCCTGCGCACCGGCGCCGACCTGTCGGTCGAGGGGCTGGAAGGCGTCTTTGCGGCGGGCGACGTGGCCCGCGTCCCGGGCCCGTGGGGCCCGGTGCGGATCGAGCATTGGCGCGTGGCGCGCCAGCACGGCGCGCGGGCGGCGCGCGCGATGCTCGGCAAGCCCCCGGGCGATGTCGACGTGCCCTTCTTCTGGACCGCGCTCGGCCGGCAATACCGCTATCTCGGCCATGCCGAGGGCTGGGACGAGATCCGCATGGATGGCGCGGCCGGGGAGGATTTCGTCGCCCGCTTCGTCAAGGACGGCCGGGTGATGGCGCTCATGGGCGCCGGCCGCGACGCCGAGATCGCCCGCGCCCATGCCGAGATGATCCATGCCGGCGGGCCGCTTCCGGCCTGAACGGGCCCAAGCAAACCTAAGCGGGCCGCATGCGCGGTTATCCGCCATGGCCGCGCGACCCCGCTGCCGACTCGGGGGGCGGACGCGGTATGGCTGCCACAACGAAAACGGGAGCAGACGGTGCGGAACTTGACGATTCTCCGGCGGGCGGGCCTCTTGGGCCTTTCACTCGCGGCCCTGGCCTCATGCGGGGCGGTCTCCGGACCGCTCGACAGCTCGCCCCGGCCGCCGGCCCGCGCGGAACAGATGGACGAAGACATGCGCCCCCGACCCAATGCCGGATTCTCGAACTGGGTGGCGGGCTACCGCGCCCGGGCGCTCTCGGCCGGCGTCTCCGCCGCCACCTTCGAGCGCGCCTTCGCCAACGCCGGCTACATCCCCGGCGTGATCGAGAAGGACCGCAACCAGGCCGAGTTCACCAAGACGCTGGGCGAATACCTCTCGACCGCCGCCTCCGACACCAGGGTCGAGACCGGCCGGGCGATGGCCGCGCAATACGCCTCGCTGCTGTCGGAGATCGAGGCGCGCTACGGCGTCGACCGGCAGACCGTGCTCGCGGTCTGGGGCATGGAGAGCAATTTCGGCAAGCGGCGCGGCGACATTCCCGTCGTCTCGGCGCTGGCGACGCTGGCCTATGAGGGCCGCCGCGGCCGCTTCTTCGAGCAGCAGCTGACCTCGGCGCTGAAGATCCTGCAGAACGGCGATGTCGCGCCCGAGAACATGACCGGCAGCTGGGCCGGGGCGATGGGCCACACCCAGTTCATCCCGACCTCCTACGAGGCCTATGCCGCCGATTTCCGCGGCGACGGCCGGCGCGACATCTGGTCGGACGACCCGACCGACGGTCTCGCCTCCACCGCCAAGTACCTGTCGAATTTCGGCTGGCGGACCGGCCAGCCCTGGGGCGTCGAGGTGGTGCTGCCGCAGGGCTTCAACTACGGGCTCGCCGGCGGCACCAAGAAGAGCGCGGCCGAGTGGCAGGCTTTGGGCGTGCAGGCCGCGACCGGCGGGCGGATCGGTGAGTTCGGCCCGGCCGAGATCCTCGTGCCCGAGGGCGCGCAGGGCGCGGCCTTCATGACCTTCCGCAACTTCGACGTCATCAAGCGCTACAACGCCGCCGACGCCTACGCGATCGGGGTGGGCCATCTCGGCGACCGGATCGCCGGGGCGGGGCCGTTCCTGACGCGGATGATGACCGGGCGGGCGCTGAACTCTTCCGAGCGGGCCGAGATCCAGCGCCGCCTCAACGCGCTGGGCTACGAGGCGGGCGGCGCCGACGGGATCATCGGGCCGAACACCATCTCGGCGATCCGCGCCTACCAGCGCGACCGCGGGCTGGCGCAGGACGGCTTCGCCTCGGAAAGCCTGCTGAACCGGCTGCGCTGAAAACCCGGGCGCCCCGCGGGGCGCCCCTTCACTCCGCGGGCCGGCAGTCCTCGCCGCGCATGCAGGCGGCGAGCGCCTCGCGCGCGGCGGCGTCGGGCGCGGCCTGCACCTTGCCCGGGCAGGGTTCGAGATCGACGATCAGCCGCCCGTCCTCGACCCGTGCGAAGACCAGCACCTCGTCGCCCGGCGCCAGACCGCCGCACCACGGCCCGAGGCAGGAGGGCTGCAGGACCATCGGCGTCTCGACCGGTGTCTCGAAGCCGGTGGTGCCGAGCTGATGACCTGCGAACTCGGCCGGGATCGGGTTCGGCACGGCGCTGACATCGGCGGGCGCGTCGGAATGGGGCAGCTTGCCCTCGTCGAAGGCGAAGCGGCCGACATAGGCGCGGTAGATCTCGGGCGCGGCGTGGATCTCGGCGAAGCTGCGCACCGGGTCGGGCGCGAGGCATGACAGCGCGGCGGCGGGGCCGGCGGCGAAGATCGCCAGCCCCGCGGCGATCAGATGAGCGGCCCGAGCCGCTCGAGCACCTGCTCGTAGACGTGGCGCTTGAAGGGCACGATGGCCCCGGGCAGCTCCGACGGTTCGATCCATTTCCATGCGCTGAACTCCGGATGGGCGGTCGCGATGTTGATGTCGCGCTCGTCGCCGTGGAACCGCATCAGCACCCAGAACTGCGCCTGGCCGCGGAACCGGCCGCCCCAGATATGCGGCACCACCTCGGTCGGCAGGTCGTAGCGCAGCGGCTCCTCGGTCTGGGCGACGATGTCGACCTTGTCCTCGGTGATGCCGGTCTCTTCCAGCAGCTCGCGCAGCGCCGCGGCGCGGGCGTCCTCGCCCGCGTCGATCCCGCCCTGCGGCATCTGCCAGGCGTCCTGGTCGCGGTCGATGCGCTGGCCGACGAAGACGCGGCCTTCGGCATTGACCAGCATCACGCCGACGCAGGGGCGGAACGGCAGGGCGGCAATGGTGGCGGGTCTCACTGCGGGGTCTCCTCCGCCGAGTCTTCACTCACCTCGGCGCGCTGCTCGGGGTCGGGCAGCGCCCGCGGCCCGAGCGCCGTCAGGCCCTTGAGGATGTCGATCGCGTAGGCGAGCTGGTAGTCCTGCTCGCGCAGCTCGGCCGCCTTCTGGGCGCGCTCGCGATCGGCCTCGAGCTGTTCGATCTCGTCCTCGGACAGGCTGTCATTGTCGAGGCTGCCGCGCAGGTCGGCCTCGGAACGCATCGGCAGCGCGCTGCTCTCCTCGTCCTCCTCGGCGCCGGGGCGGCGGCGCGGCTGCTCGACGATGATGTCGGGCGAGATGCCGAGCGCCTGGATCGAGCGGCCCGACGGCGTGTAGTAGCGCGCCGTGGTCAGCCGCATCGCGCCCTCGCCTCTGAGCGGCATCACCGTCTGGACCGAGCCCTTGCCGAAGCTCTGGGTGCCGACGACGATGGCGCGGCGGTGGTCCTGCAGCGCGCCCGCGACGATCTCGGAGGCCGAGGCCGAGCCGCCATTGATCAGCACCACCATCGGCTTGCCCTCGATCAGGTCGCCCGGCGTGGCGTTGTTGCGCTCGGACTGGACCACGTCGCGGCCACGGGTCGAGACGATCTCGCCGGCCTCGAGGAAGGCGTCGGAGACGTAGATCGCCTGGTTCAGCAGGCCGCCGGGGTTGTTGCGCAGGTCGAGCACGACGCCGTTGATCGCGTCGAGCCCGCCGGCCTTCTCGATCTCCTCCTTCAGGCCGGCCTTGAGGTCGGGAAAGGTCTGGTCGTTGAAGGTGGTGACGCGCATCACGACGGTGTCGCCCTCGGTGCGGGCGCGCACGGCATTGAGCTTGATCGTGTCGCGCACGATCGAGAGGTCGAAGGGCTCCTCCTCGCCCTCGCGCACCACGGTGATGACGATCTCCGAGCCGACCGGCCCGCGCATCATCTCGACCGCCTCGTCCAGCGTCAGCCCGAGCAGGCTCTCGCCGTCGACGGCGGTGATGAAGTCGCCGGCCATGACGCCGGCGGCGTCGGCGGGGGTGCCGTCCATCGGCGAGACCACCTTCACCACGCCCTCTTCCTGCGTGACCTCGATGCCCAAGCCGCCGAACTCGCCCCGCGTCTGGGTGCGCATGTCGGCCGCGTCCTCGGGCGAGAGGTAGGAGGAGTGCGGGTCGAGCGAGGTCAGCATGCCGTTGATGGCGGCCTCGATCAGCTCGCCCTCGTCGACCTCCTCGACATATTCGGCGCGGATCCGCTCGAAGATGTCGCCGAACAGGTCGAGCTGCTCGTAGACGCTGGCATTGTTGCGGGATTCCTGCGCGATCAGCGGCCCGGCGACCTGGGTGGTCACGACCAGCCCCAGCGCGGTGCCCGCGATCGCGGCGATCAAGGATGTCTTCATGCCCGTCTTCCCCCTGTTCTCGCCCGGCGGCGGCCGGGTCTGTTCGTGCGGCGTCACTCCAGCGCGAACCACGTCGCGGGATCGACGGGAGTGTCGCCCTCCCGCACTTCCAGATAAAGCGTTTCCGGCCGCGAGACGCCACCGCCCTGCGCCGATTCGGTCAAGATTTCGTGCGCGCCGGGCGGCTCTCCGCCCATCAGCCCGACCGGCGCCCCGGCGGGCAGGATCTCGCCCGTCTCGCCATAGACCTCGGCGAGGCCGGCCAGCACCACCAGCACGCCGGCCGCGGGCTCGAGGATCGCGACGTTGCCGTAGTCCAGAAGCTCGCCGCGAAAGCGCAGCGTCGCGGCCACCGGGCTCGAGACCAGCGCCCGCGGCGCGGCGGCGATGACGAGGCCGGGCCGCGCCACGCCCGCCGCGTCGGCCTGCCCGAAGCCGCGCAGCACCTGCCCCTGCACCGGCAGCGCGATCCCGCCCTTGGCGGCGCTGGCGTCGGGCACGGCGGTCGACAGCTCGGCATCGACGATCTGCGCGAGACCCGAGGCGAAGCCGTCGAGCGTTTCGGTCGAGGCCAGAAGCAGCGCCGTCGCCACCGGGTCCTCGGTGAAGCGCCGCGGCAGGTCGGTGCGCTCGGAGATCGCCTCCGAGAGCGCGGCGCGGGCGATCTGCGCGCCCTCCAGCCCCTCTTCCAGCGTGGCGATGGCGCTGTCCTGCAGCGCCCGGATCTGCGCCACCTCCTCGAGATCGGCGCGCAGCGCCTCGGCCCGGGCCTGCAGCGCCGGCGTGACCTCGGAGGCGATCAGCCCGGCCCGCGCCGTGCCCAGCGCGCCCGATGGGTGCAGCGTCAGCACCGGCGCGGGCGCGAGGCTCATCGCCTGCAGCGCGCCCAGGAGGTCGGCGATCTCGTCGCGCCGCGCGGTCAGCTCGACCTCGATCGCGCGTTCGCGGATCGCGGCGCGGCGTAGACCGTCGCGCAGCGCCACCAGCCCGTCCTCGTAGGCGCGCACCGTCTCGGTCAGCGCGCTCACCCGGTCGCGCGCGCCCTCGGCCTCGCCCAGCATGGCCGAGGCGGCGGCCAGCCGGTCGGCGGCGGCCCCGGCCTGCGCGGCGGTGTCCTGCGCCGCCGCCGGGGCGGCGCCGAGCATCACCAGCGCGAACAGGCCCGCCCGGATCATGCGATCAGGCTGCGCCCGGTCATCTCCTCGGGCTGGTCGAGGCCCATCAGCGCCAGAAGCGTCGGCGCGAGGTCGGCCAGCCGCCCGTCGCGCAGGCGCGCGCCCTCTGGCCCGCCGAACAGCGCCACCGGCACCGGGTTCAGCGTGTGCGAGGTGTGCGCGCCGCCCGTTTCGGGGTCGATCATCTGCTCGCAATTGCCGTGATCGGCGGTGACGATCATCGCGCCGCCCGCCTTCTCCAGCGCCTCGCAGACCCGTGCCAGACCCGCATCCACCGCCTCGCAGGCCCTGATCGCGGCATCGAGGTCGCCGGTGTGGCCGACCATGTCGGGGTTGGCGTAGTTGGTGACGATCAGGTCGTAGCCCTTCTCGATCGCCTTCACGAAGGCCTCGGTCACCTCGCCCGCCGACATCTCGGGCTGCATGTCGTAGGTCGCGACGTCCGGCGATTTCGGCATGAAGCGGTCCTCGCCCGGCTCGGGCTCCTCCTGGCCGCCGTTCAGGAAGAAGGTGACATGCGGGTATTTCTCGGTCTCGGCGAGGCGGAACTGCGTCAGCCCCTTCGCCGCCACCCAGGCGCCCAGCGTATTGCGGATGTCGCGCTTCGGAAAGACGGTCTCGTACCAATCCACGTGGCGGTCGGAATACTCGACCATGCCGAGCCGCGCGGCGAGCGCCGGGGCCTCGCCCCGATCGAAGCCGTCGAAGGCCGGGTCGGCGATGGCGGCGAGGATCTCGCGCGCGCGGTCGGCGCGGAAGTTTAGGCAGAAGAGGCCGTCCTGCGGCTGCATGCCGGCATAGTCGCCGATCACCGTGGCGGGGATGAACTCGTCGGTCTGGCCGGCGTCCCATGCGGTCTTCACCGCCGAAAGCGGGTCATCGGCGCGCGGCCCCTCGCCGGCCACGATGGCGTCGTAGGCGGTCTTCACCCGGTTCCAGCGGTTGTCGCGGTCCATGGCGTAGTAGCGGCCGATCACCGTGGCGATGCGCGTGCCCTCGGGCAGCTTGTCCTGCAGCTCGGCCACGAAGCCGTCGGCCGAGGAGGGCGCGACGTCGCGCCCGTCGGTGATGGCGTGCACCGTCACCGCCACGTCGCGGTCGCGCAGCGCCTTCGCGGCGGCGACGATGTGCTCGAGATGGCCGTGCACCCCGCCGTCGGAGACCACGCCGAAGAGATGCGCGGTGCCGCCCGAATCCTGCAAGGTCTTGGCGAAGGCCACCAGCGCCTCGGCCTTAAAGAAGGAGCCGTCCTCGATCGCGAGGTCGATCTGGCCGAGATCCATGGCGACGACCCGGCCCGCGCCGATATTGGTGTGCCCGACCTCGGAATTGCCCATCTGGCCCGAGGGCAGGCCGACATCCGGCCCGTGCGTGGTCAGCGTGGCGTTGGGGCCCTGCATGATCCGGTCGAAGGCCGGGGTCCGCGCCAGCGCCGGCGCGTTGCCCTCTGTCTCGGCCCGCAGGCCCCAGCCGTCGAGGATGCACAGGACCACGGGTTTCGGTGTCGCCATCGGGGAGGCCTCCTTTTGGGGTCGGGCCAAGTCCTGAGCCAAACCGCCCCGATTGTCCACAAAGACGGGGGCCGGTCAGACCCCCGTGTCAGACCCTGTGATAGGGCGAGCCCGCGAGGATCGAGGCGGCGCGGTAGAGCTGCTCGGTGAGCATGGCGCGCACCAGCATGTGCGGCCAGACCATCGGCCCGAAGCTGATCGCGGCATCGGCGCGCGATCTCAGCGCGGGGTCGATCCCGTCGGCGCCGCCGATCACGAAGGCGGCCTCGGGCCGGCCCTGGTCGCGCCAGCCGGCCAGCATCGCGGCGAAGTCGGGCGAGGTCATCTCGCGGCCGCGCTCGTCCATGACGCAGAGCACCGCGCCGTCGGGCACGGCGCGTTCCAAGAGCGCGGCCTCGCCGGCCATGCCGCCGCCCTTGCGGTCGTCCACTTCGGAGATGGAAAGCGGCCCGAGGCCCAGCGCGCGGCCGGTGCGGTCGAACCGCGTGACGTAGTCGTCGACCAGCATGCGCTCGGGGCCGGATTTCATCCGGCCCACCGCGCAGATCCTGACGCGCATCAGCGGAAGCTGTCGGCGGCCGCCCCGGAAGGCGCCCACATCTTCTCCAGCTGGTAGAACTCGCGCACCTCGGGCCTAAACACGTGCACGATCACGTCGCCGGTGTCGATCAGCACCCAGTCGCCGGTATCCTTGCCCTCGGTCTTGGAGAGCACGCCGAACTGCTGCTTGAGCCGGTCGGTCAGCTTCTCGGCGATCGCGGCAACCTGGCGCGAGGAGCGGCCCGAGGCGATCACCATGTAATCGCCCATCTCGGAGCGCCCGCGCAGATCGATCTGCACGACCTCTTCGGCCTTGTCATCGTCGAGGGAGGCGAGGATCGCTTCCAGCAGCGCATCGCTCGTCACGGAGGGCGCCCCGGCCATCAGGCCCGCGCCCGTGGAAGCGGCATCGGCCGCCGTGGTGGAAAGAGACAGGTCATCATCCTCCGGTTTCGCGCCGCCAACGCGCCCCGGCGCCGGGCGTATCATCAATGTAGCAAGGGGGAGGGCCGTTTTCAACGCGGCCGCGCCCTCACGCGGGTTCACTCGGCGGTGCGCCGCGCGACCGCAAGTTGCGAGCCGTCGAGCATCCGCACCTCGCGCTGCGGGAAGGGAATCGTGATGCCCTCGGCCTGAAACGCGTCCCACAGCGCGAGGAACACGTCGCCGCGGATATTGGTCAGCCCCGCCGTCGCGTCGTCGATCCAGAAGCGCAGGATGTAGTCCACGCTCGAATCGCCGAAGCCGGTGATATGGCAGACCGGGGCGGGCTGCGCCAGAACCCGTCCGCAGCCTTGCGCGGCGGCAATGGCGCAGGCGCGCACCGCGTGCGGATCGTCGCCGTAGGAGGTGCCGAAATCGAGGTCGATCCGCACCGAGTTGTTGGAATGGGTCCAGTTCACCACCTGCGTGGTGATCAGGTCCTCGTTCGGGATCAGGTATTCCTTGCCGTCGCGGGTGACGACGCTCGCGTAGCGCGCCCCCAGCGTCGAGATCCAGCCGAAGGTCTGGCCCACCGAGATCACGTCGCCGGGCTTGATCGACTTGTCCATCAGGATGATCAGGCCCGAGACGAGGTTCGACACCACCTTCTGCAGGCCGAAGCCCAAGCCCACGCCGATCGCGCCCGACAGCACCGCGAGGCCGGTGAGGTCCACGCCGACCGCGCGCAGGCCGACGAAGACCGCGACGCCGTAGAACAGAAGCTGCAGAAGCTTCACCGCCAGCACCTGCATCGAGGGGCTGATCTCGGGGTTGCTCTCGATCCTATGGGCGCTGCTGCGCGCCAGGAGCCGCGCCAGGAAGAAGGCCACGCCCAGCACCAGCGCCGCCTTGAGCACCAGCAGCACCGAGATCCGCAGCTCGCCCGCCTGGATCGCGAGGCTGTCGAGCACGCGCGCGAACTCGGTGTCGAGATCGAGGATGCGCAGCGTGATCCAGGCCCAGGCGCCGTAGCGCAGCAGCCCGCGCAGGAGCGGGTTGGCGATCAGCCGCGTCACCAGCGCCACGAAGAGCCAGCCGGTGGCCAGAAGCGCCACCACCCTGAGCACCGCCGTCCCGGCGGCGGGGTCGACCTGCCGGGTGACGCCGAGCGCCAGCCAGACGCCCCCGAGGAACAGCCAGCCGCGCAGCCGCCGGTGCAGCATCACCGCGTAGCGCATCCGCCAGCGCGGCCAGTTCTCGCGGGTGCGCATCCATTCGTGCAGCTTCGGCCCGAGCCAGGCCCGGCCGAGATGCGCGGCCGCGAACAGCGCCGCGACGATCACCAGCTGCCAGGCGTTCCAGGGCTGCATCACGGTGGTGACGACCCGCTCGCCATCCATCGCCAGCCGCTCGCCGAAATCGGTCACCGTCTCGGCGATCGCCTCGGGCGCCTCGGCCGCGGTCTCGGCCATCTCGGCGGCGGTGGCCTCGGCGGCCTCGGCCGTCTCCTCGGCCAGCTCTGCCGCGCCGGTCTCGGGCTCCATGCTGCGCTCCGTGTGGTTGGGTCCCCCAGCATGTAGCGCCCCGCCCCGCCGGTCCAGCCGCGGCCGCCGCCGCGCCGCGGCGTTCCGCGGCCGTCTCTCTTGTGCCGCTGCGGCAGAGGGAGTAGATCGGGCGCATGACACGGGTCTTCGACATGGACGATCGCGCGCGGCTGCCCTGGCGGTTCTTCGGCGCGACCCTGACCATCCTCGCGCGACTTTGACGCGGCGGGGCGCGATTGCGCCCGCGTGACCCCCCGGCCGCGCCCTGCGCGCGCGCCGACAGACCATCCAGCCGCAAGAGGACACCTCCATGACCGGCAAGACACTCTACGACAAGATCTGGGACGCGCATCTCGTCCACGCGGCCGAGGACGGCACCTCGCTGCTCTACATCGACCGCCACCTCGTGCACGAGGTCACCAGCCCGCAGGCCTTCGAGGGTCTGCGCATGGCGAACCGCCCGGTGCGCGCGCCCGAGAAGACCATCGCCGTGCCCGACCACAACGTGCCCACCACCGAGGGGCGCGACAAGGTGATCGAGAACGAGGACAGCCGCATCCAGGTCGAGGCGCTCGACAAGAACGCCCGCGACTTCGGCATCAACTACTACCCGGTCTCCGACGTGCGGCAGGGCATCGTGCACATCGTCGGCCCCGAGCAGGGCTGGACCCTGCCGGGCATGACGGTGGTGTGCGGCGACAGCCACACCGCGACCCACGGCGCCTTCGGCGCACTAGCGCATGGCATCGGCACCTCCGAGGTCGAGCACGTGCTGGCCACGCAGACGCTGATCCAGTCGAAGTCCAAGAACATGAAGGTGGAGATCACCGGCAAGCTCGCGCCCGGCGTCACCGCCAAGGACATCACGCTGTCGGTGATCGGCCAGACCGGCACCGCCGGCGGCACCGGCTACGTGATCGAGTATTGCGGCGAGGCGATCCGCTCGCTGTCGATGGAAGGCCGGATGACGGTCTGCAACATGGCGATCGAGGGCGGCGCGCGCGCGGGCCTCATCGCGCCCGACGAGACCACCTTCGAATACGTCAAGGGCCGCCCGCACGCGCCGAAGGGCGCGCAGTGGGAAGCCGCGATGGAGTGGTGGAAGACGCTCTACTCCGATGACGACGCGCATTGGGACAAGGTCGTCACCATCCGCGGCGAGGACATCGCCCCGGTCGTCACCTGGGGCACCTCGCCCGAGGACGTGCTGCCGATCACCGACGTCGTGCCCGCGCCCGAGAGCTTCAAGGGCGGCAAGGTCGACGCCGCCAAGCGCGCGCTCGACTACATGGGCCTGAAGGCGGGCCAGAAGCTGAGCGAGATCGAGATCGACACGGTCTTCATCGGGTCCTGCACCAACGGCCGGATCGAGGATCTGCGCGCCGCCGCCGCGATCCTCAAAGGCAAGAAGATCAAGGACGGCATGCGCGCCATGGTGGTGCCGGGCTCCGGCCTCGTGCGCGCGCAGGCCGAGGAAGAGGGCCTCGCCGACATCTTCAAGGCGGCGGGCTTCGAATGGCGCCTCGCCGGCTGCTCGATGTGCCTGGCGATGAACCCCGACCAGCTCTCGCCCGGCGAGCGCTGCGCCGCGACCTCCAACCGCAACTTCGAGGGCCGTCAGGGCCGCGGCGGGCGGACCCACCTGATGAGCCCGGCGATGGCGGCGGCCGCCGCGATCACCGGACACCTGACCGACGTGCGGGAGATGATGTGATGGACAAGTTCGAAAGCTTCCAGGGCGTCGCCGCCCCGATGCCGCTGGTCAACATCGACACCGACATGATCATCCCCAAGCAGTTCCTGAAGACCATCAAGCGGTCGGGGCTGGGGGTGAACCTGTTCGCCGAGATGCGCTACGACGACGACGGCAACGAGATCGCCGATTTCGTGCTGAACCAGCCGGCCTATCGCGGCGCCGAGATCCTCGTCGCGGGCGACAATTTCGGCTGCGGCTCCTCGCGCGAGCACGCGCCCTGGGCGATCAAGGATTTCGGCATCAAATGCGTGATCGCGCCGAGCTTCGCCGACATCTTCTTCAACAACTGCTTCAAGAACGGCATCCTGCCGATCGCGCTGCCGCAGGAGCAGGTCGACATCCTGATGCGCGACGCCGAGCGCGGCTCGAACGCGCGGATCACCGTCAATCTCGAGAACCAGGTGCTGACCACCTCGGAGGGCGAGACCATCTCCTTCGAGGTCGACCCGTTCCGCAAGCACTGCCTGCTCGAGGGGCTCGACGACATCGGCCTGACCATGGAGCGCGCGCCCGCGATCGACGCCTTCGAGGCGCAGGCCGCGCAGGCCCGGCCCTGGGTCTGAGCCGGGTCTGAAACCGGGGGCGGGGCCGGCGGCCCTGCCATGATTTCGCCACGATGCGGGGCGGCCGGTCACGGCCGCCCCGTTTCGATTCCGGCCCCCGCCGGCGGCGCGGCCACAATCCGGCCGGGTCCATATTCCGTTACGTCATCAACGGGATGTCAACATATGGGGTCCAGACTGCCTGTTCATACCCGATCGAGAAACGATCCCTCGGTAGAAGTCGCAGATTGGCCGCCAGCAGGATGCATTGCCGCGCCACCAGCGTCGCAAAACCGCCTCAGTCGCAACGCCAAGTCTAACAATGCGTTGCCGTTCCCGACTCGAGAGGGCACAAATCATGGCAGGATTGAGGCAAGCCGCCCCGCGTGGGCGGAAACCGACCGGACCAGGATCGCGGCACAGAATCGCGGCCGGCCGGCGCAGGATTGGGCGGGCTATGATTGGGCGACTGACGGGAGGACTCCTGCGGGCGGTTCTGGTGGTATTGCTGATCGCGATACCGTCGATGCTGCTGCCGGCCAGCGGATCGGGCACGCCCGAGATCGTGGCGCTGATCGCCATCGGCGCGGCGCTGTTCACGCTGGTCGAATACACCGCGCTCTCGCCCAGCCTGGTCGAGTTCCGCGACGCGCCGCCCTTCAACCGCATCCGCTTCCTGTTCACCGCGCTGAACGTCTTCCTGCTGGCGCTGGTGCTGCGCGGCGCGGCCGAACCCTCGACGCTGACCGAGATCGCCCGCGCCGTGGGCACGCGGCTCGGCGCGGCGCTCGACATCGCCTATTCGCCGGTGCGGCTGTTCCTGCTGGCCTTGCCGCAGGCCGGCGAGCCGCTGCCCGATCTGCGCGGTCTCGCGGCGGTCAGCTACCTGCTGTCGCTGGGCTCGGTGGCCTTCTTCGCCGCGCTGCTGCGGCTGCGCGGCTGGCCGCTGCCCTCGCGCAACTTCAACGTCTGGATCAACCTGCCGACCTTCGACCCGACCTCGGGGCCGGACGTGATCTGGCGGCTGCGGCGCGACGCCCAGTTTAACCTCGTGTTAGGCTTTCTGCTGCCATTCGTGATGCCGGCCTTGGTGAAGCTGGGCCTGCCGCTGCTGGGGCCGATCGAGCTGTCGGACCCGCATGCCCTGATCTGGACGGTGACCGCATGGGCCTTCCTGCCGGCGAGCCTGCTGATGCGCGGCGTGGCGCTGCAGCGCGTGGCCGACATGATCGACGCGCAGCGCGAGCGCGCCAATGCCCGCGACCGTCGGATGATGCCGGCCTGACGGCGCGCCGGGCGGCGCCGGGCGCCGCCCTACTTGCCACCGCCCTTCTCGCAAGCGCCCTGCCCGCCCCCTTGCCGGCCGAGACGCTGCGACTGGCCAGCTACGGGCCGGGGCTGTCGCGCGACGGCCCCGGCCTTCTGCTGCGCGACATCCTGAAGGGCGAGGCGCAGGTCGCCGCCGCGATCGCCGTCATCGCCCATGCCGCCCCCGACATCCTGCTGCTGACCGGCTTCGACCGCGACGCGGACGGCGCGGCGCTCGCGGCCTTCGCCGACGCGCTGCACGCGGATGGCGGCCCGGATTACCCCTATCGGCTCGCGCTGCCCTCGAATGCCGGCCGCCCCTCCGGTGCCGATCTCGACGGCGACGGCCGCGCGCATGGCCCGCGCGACGCGCAGGGCTACGGCCGCTTCACCGGCGATGGCGCTCTGGCGCTCCTGTCGCGCCACCCGCTCGGCCCCGCGCGCGACCTCAGCCCCCTGCCCTGGCGCGACCTGCCCGGCGCCGCATGGCCCGTGACCGGCGGCGCACCCTTTCCGTCCGAGGCAGTCCATGCCGTCCGGCTCCTGTCGAGCACCGGCCATTGGGTCGTCCCGGCCGAGACCCCGTCCGGCCCCGTCACCCTGATGGCCTTCGCCGCCACGCCCCCGGTCTTCGACGGGCCGGAGGATCTGAACGGCCGCCGCAACCGCGACGAGATCCGCCTCTGGGCCCGGCTGCTCGACGGCGATCTCGGCCCTGTGCCCGAACCGCCCTTCGCGATCCTCGGGCGCGCCCATCTCGACCCCGTCGATGGCGAGGGGCGGCACGCCGCCATCGCCGCGCTGCTCGCCGATCCGCGCCTCATGGATCCCCGCCCGGCCAGCCCCGGCGGCCGCGCCGCCGCCGATCCGGGGCAGCGGGGCGACCCGGCCCTCGACACCGCAGACTGGCGCGACCCGCCCGAGGGGCCGGGCAATCTGCGCGTCGACTACGTGCTGCCCTCGCGCGCGGGCTGGCGGGTGACGGGCGCGGGCGTGGTCTGGCCCGAGGCCGGGCCGCTGGCAGAAGCCGCCGCCACCGCGTCGTCGCACCGGCTGGTCTGGGTCGATCTGCGCCTCGACTGAGCGCGCGGCGCCGCCCGGCGCCAGTCCGCTCCGGGCCGGAACCCGATGGCGCGCAGCCCCCGCCGACCCGCCGCCGAAGGCCCCGCCCCAGCTTGACCCTGCGGCGACCAGCCGCTACCCGAAATCCGTTGCATTTCTTTCAAAACGGAGCCGCACCGTGTCCAATCCTTCCCTTCTGATCCTCGCCGGCGACGGCATCGGTCCCGAAGTCATGAACGAGGTGAAGAAGATCATCGGCTGGTTCGGTGACAAGCGCGACCTCGCCTTCGACGTCGAGGACGACCTCGTCGGCGGCGCGGCCTACGACGCGCATGGCACGCCGCTCACCGATGCCACCATGGAAAAGGCGCAGAACGCCGACGCGGTGCTGCTGGGCGCCGTGGGCGGGCCGAAATACGACACGCTCGACTTCTCGGTGAAGCCCGAGCGCGGGCTCCTGCGCCTGCGCAAGGAGATGGACCTCTACTCGAACCTGCGCCCGGCGCAGTGCTTCGACGCGCTGGCCGATTTCTCCTCGCTCAAGCGCGACGTGGTCGCCGGCCTCGACATCATGATCGTGCGCGAGCTGACGAGCGGCGTCTATTTCGGCGAGCCGCGCGGCATCCACAAGGAGGGCAACGAGCGCGTCGGCGTGAACACCCAGCGCTACACCGAAAGCGAGATCGCCCGCGTCGCACGCTCCGCCTTCGAGCTGGCCCGCCGCCGCGGCAACAAGGTCTGCTCGATGGAGAAGGCCAACGTCATGGAATCGGGCGTGCTGTGGCGCCAGGTCGTGCAGGAGATCCACGACGCCGAGTACCCGGATGTCGAGCTGAGCCACATGTATGCCGACGCCGGCGCCATGCAGCTCTGCCGCTGGCCCAAGCAGTTCGACGTGATCGTCACCGACAACCTGTTTGGCGACCTGCTGTCGGACGCCGCCGCGATGCTCACAGGCTCGCTCGGCATGCTGCCCTCCGCCTCGCTTGGCGCGCCGATGGCCAATGGCCGCCCCAAGGCGCTCTACGAGCCGGTGCACGGCTCGGCCCCCGACATCGCGGGCCAGGGCAAGGCCAACCCGATCGCCTGCATCCTGAGCTTCGCGATGGCGCTGCGCTACAGCTTCGACCAGGGCACCGAGGCCGAGCGTCTGGAAAAGGCGGTGGAAAAGGTGCTGGCCGACGGCAAGCGCACCGCCGACCTGCTCGGCCCCGAGGGCGGCACGCCGATCTCGACCGCCGAGATGGGCGACGCCATCCTCGAGGCGCTCGACGCCTCGCTCTGAGCCGATCCGGCGCGGGCGGGGAAACCCGCCCGCGCCGCTTGACCCCGGGTTGCATCGCCCGGCGGCCTCGGCCAATGGTGGCGCTAACACCACCGTTTCGACCGGGAGAACGCGCATGGGCGAGAATGCGAAAGGCGCGCTGCTGGCGCTTGTGTCCTTCGGCGTCTTTGCCACGCATGACGTGATCATCAAGGTGCTGGGCGGCGGCTACTCGCCGGTGCAGCTGATCTTCTTCTCGGTCACGCTCGCCTTCCCGCTGGCGCTGGTGATGATCATCGGCGACCCCGAGCCCGGCACGCTCAGGCCCCGCCACCCGTGGTGGGTGGCGCTCAGGACCGCGGCCGGCTTCCTGACCGCGACCTGCGCCTTCTACGCCTTCTCGGTGCTGCCCTTGGCGCAGGTCTACGCGCTGATATTCGCGACGCCCTTGCTGATCACCGTGCTGGCGATCCCGGTGCTGGGCGAAAGCGTCGGCCCGCGCCGCTGGGGCGCGGTCCTGGTCGGGCTGATGGGCGTTCTGGTGGTGCTGCGCCCGGGCCAGACCGAACTGTCGCTGGGCCATCTCGCGGCGCTCGGCGTGGCGATCGGCGGCTCGACCGCCTCGATCGTGGTACGCAAGATCGGCCACGAGGAGCGGCCCGTGGTGCTGCTGCTCTACCCGATGATCGCGAACTTCGTGCTGATGGGCTCGGCGCTGGCCTTCGTCTACAAGCCGATGCCGATCTCGGATTTCGGGCTGATGGCGGTGATCGCGGCGCTGGGCTGGATCGGCGGGCGGATCATGGTCGCGGCCTATTCCACCGGCGAGGCGGTGGTGGTGGCGCCGATGCAGTACAGCCAGATCATCTGGGCCACCGCCTATGGCGCGCTGTTCTTCGAGGAGCTGCCCGACGGGCCGACCATGCTGGGGGCGGGAATCATCATCGCCTCGGGCCTCTACATCGTGATCCGCGAAGGGCGCGGCGGCCGCTCGGCGCACCGCCCGGTGCTGCAGACCCGGCTGCGCTGGGAAAGCGGCAGCGCGCCCCGCGCCAGCGTGCTCAAGCGTTTCCTGCGGCCGGGCCGGTTCCGCGCGGATTGACTTCGCGACCCCCTTGCAAAGCCAAACGCGAGGCGTTAGGTCGGCGCCACGGTCGGAGTGTAGCGCAGCCTGGTAGCGCACCTGCTTCGGGAGCAGGGGGTCGGAGGTTCGAATCCTCTCACTCCGACCAGTCCCCCCTTCATCGAAATTGCGTCGCAACCGCCCATGGGGCGCTTTCCCTTCCGCGTCGGAACGTGTAGGGACCGCACGTCAATTCAGGAGGGTCCCGACATGGGCTACAAGGTCGTTGTCGTCGGCGCCACGGGGAACGTGGGCCGCGAAATGCTCAACATCCTGGACGAGCGCAAATTCCCGATCGACGAGATCGCCGCGCTCGCCAGCCGCCGTTCGCTCGGCACCGAGGTGAGCTTCGGCGACAAGACCCTCAAGACCAAGGATCTCGAGCAGTTCGACTTCACCGGCTGGGACATCGCGCTCTTCGCGATCGGCTCGGAGGCGACGAAGGAATACGCGCCCAAGGCCGCCGCGGCGGGCTGCATCGTGATCGACAACTCGTCGCTCTACCGGATGGACCCCGACGTGCCGCTGGTGGTGCCAGAGGTCAACGCCGACGCGGTGCTGGGCTATGCCAAGAAGAACATCATCGCCAACCCGAACTGCTCGACCGCGCAGATGGTGGTGGCGCTCAAGCCGCTGCACGACCGCGCGAAGATCAAGCGCGTCGTCGTCTCGACCTACCAGTCGGTCTCGGGCACCGGCAAGGACGCGATCGACGAGCTGTGGAACCAGACCAAGGGCATGTATGTGCCCGGCCAGGAGGTCGCGCCCAGCGTCTATCCGCGCCAGATCGCCTTCAACGTGATCCCGCATATCGACGTCTTCATGGAGGACGGCGGGACCAAGGAAGAGTGGAAGATGGTGGTCGAGACCAAGAAGATCCTCGACCCGGCGATCAAGCTGACCGCGACCTGCGTGCGGGTGCCGGTCTTCGTCGGCCATTCCGAGGCGATCAACATCGAGTTCGAGGAGTTCCTCGACGAGGAGGAGGCCCGCGAGATCCTGCGCGAGGCGCCGGGGATCATGGTCGTCGACAAGCGCGAGGACGGCGGCTACGTCACCCCGGTCGAATGCGTGGGCGACTTCGCCACCTTCATCAGCCGCATCCGGCAGGATTCGACCGTCGAGAACGGCCTGAACCTGTGGTGCGTCTCGGACAACCTGCGCAAGGGCGCGGCGCTGAACGCGGTGCAGATCGCCGAAGCGCTCGGCCAGAAGGTGCTGAAGAAGGGGTGAGGCGGATCAGGGAACGCTCCGGTGGAGCGTTCCCCCGCCGAACGCCCCGGAGCGCAAGCGAAGGGGCCCGCGCCCGGACGAGGCTCCGCTGGAGCCTCGTCAGCGCCGAACGCCCCGAGCGCAAGCGAGGGGCCGGGACAAGGCGGACGTGAAAACACCCCGCCAGACCCAGCGACCCAAGGGGGCGCGCCGCGATCCGGCGCGCCCCTTTCGCGTTCAGCGCCCGCCGAAGCGGACCGGCTGCCAGGACTGGATGCTGCCGTTGCGCGGGTGCAGCGTCAGGATCACCGGCACGCCCTTCGGGTCGGTCGCGCCCAGCAGCCGCTTGCCGGCATCGATCACGCACAGACCGGAATATCCGCCCTGCGCGATCCTGGCCGCCGACATCTGGCAGTAGCTGCCGGCCCGCGGCTCCGCGGTCTCGGCCCGCGCGAAGACGGGCAGGCTCAACGTGGCGGCCAGAAGGGCCGCCATGGCATGGGTCATCATCGGAATGTCCAATCGTCTTTGAGGCGCGGCGCCGCCTTGCGCGGGCGCCCGGTCGGGCCACGCGTCGGTCTCGGGACTGAATTGGGTATTCGCGGCCCGCGCGAGTCGCGCCGGGCCGTGGCCTCATCATCCTATGGGCGTGCCGCCGGCCAAATAGACAATCGGAACTAACCCGGCCTAGCGCCCTGCCCCGGCCCCTTCCCCGGCCCGCATCGTCTCGACCAGGCGGGCGAGGATCTCGGAGGTGTCGCAGGGCTTCTCCAGCACCGGCGCGTCGATCTTCGAGATGGTCTCGCCCATGCGCTGCAGGTCGCCCGAATGCAGCACGAAGGGCACGCCGCGCTCGCGCAGCTTCTCGACGATCGGCAGGCAGGTCTCCGACCGGCCCAGCGTCACGTCGAGCAGCGCCACGTCGAGATGCTCCTCGGCCCGCTTCAGCCCCTGCGCGAGGTTGCGCCCGTAGCGCACCTCGGCCCCGGCCTCGGCGAGGCTTTCGTTGATGTCCATGGCGATCAGCACCTCGTCCTCGACCACGAGCACGGTGCGCCCGGCCAGCGGGCGGGTATCGGGGGCGCTGCGACCGTCCATCTTCGTCATGCCGCTCTCCCTCACAGGCTCGTCGGAAACAGGATCTCGACCCGGAGACCCTCGGGGTGCCAGTCGTAGTTCACCTCACCCTCGCCCATCGCCAGCATACGGCGCATGATCGTCATGCCAACACCCTGCCGGGCCGGGCTGGCGGAGGGGGCCGGGCCGCCGGTCTCGACCCAGCGCAGCCGCAGCATCTCCTGGCCCGCCTTCTCGTCGAGATCCCAGCGCAGCGCCACCCGGCCCTCGGGCTCGGAGAAGGCGCCGTGCTTGACGGCGTTGATCGCCATCTCGTGCAGGGTCAGCGCCAGCACCGACACCACGTTGCTGTCGAGCGGCACGGCGCCGCCTTTGAGCGTGACGCTGTCGCCGCCGCGCGGCGCGTAGGGCTCGAGAAGGTCCGAGAACAGCTTGCTCGGGTCGGTGGGGCCGGCGGCGAAGGAGACCTCGAGCATCGCCTCGTGGGCGCGGCCCAGCGAGCGGATGCGGGCGTTGATCTTCTCGGCCATCTTCTCGACGCCGTCGAGCTTGCCGGTCATGGTGACGATCGAGGAGATCACCGCGAACATGTTCTTCATGCGGTGGCTGATCTCGCGCTCCATCATCCGCGCGTGCTTTTCCTCGGCGCGGGCGGCGTGGACGTCGGTGACGTTCCACTGCGAGCCGAAGAAGTAGCGCAGCGAGCCGTCCTCGTTGTAGATCGGCCCCAGATGCAGCGCGTTCCAGAACGGCGTGCCGTCCTTGCGGTAGTTCAGCAGCTCGACGACGACGACCTCCTCGGTTTCGAGCGCGGTGCGCAGCTTCTCGACCTGCGCCCGGTCGGTCTCGGGCCCCTGCAGGAAGCGGCAGTTGCGGCCCAGCACCTCTTCTTCCGTGTAGCCGGTGAGCTCGAGGAAGGCGCGGTTGACGAAGACCAGAGGCGCATCCTCGCGGTTGGGGTCGGCCAGGCAGATCGCCATGCGGGTCTGCGCCATGGCCTGTTCGAACAGCACGCCCGAATCTGCGCCGATGCGCATCCGTTCGGCCTGCTGCCGCGCCGAATCGAAATCGCTGGCGCGCTGCGCCGCCCGGTTGTCCGCCTCGCTTCGATGCGCCTGATCGCTCATTCGCGCCCCTTCGTCTCGCGACACGCGCGGCCGCGTGCCTTCAGGCCGCAGAAGCTAGCCTTGCCGCAGGCCGGGTCCAGCCCGGCGCGGCGTCGCGGCCCCGGGCTCCTGCGGATCGGAGGCGTGCAGCATCGCCCAGCCGACCGAGAAGCCGTGCAGCAGCGTCGAGGCGAGGATCACCAGCGCCACCAGCGACCACAGCGAGGCCTCGTCGACGAACTCCATGTGGCTGCCGGCGTAGCACAGGTAGTAGATCGAGCCGATGCCGCGCACCCCGTAGACCGAGACGATCGCCCGGTCGCGGCCGCCCATCCCGCAGCCCGCGAGCGCGACCCAGCCCGAGAGCGGCCGCACCACCAGCAGAAGCACCAGCGCGATGGTCACATGGGTCCATGTCAGGTCGATGAAGAGCCGCGGCAGCACCGTGCCCAGCGCCACCAGAAGCGCCGCGGTCAGCGCGTGCTCGATCGATTCGGAGAAGTCGTGCAGCCGGCGGTGGTAGTGGTGGTCTTCCTCGATCCGGCGCAGCGTCAGGCCGAGCACTGCCACCGCGATGAAGCCGTAGCCCTCGACCAGCTCGGTCGTGCCGTAGCACAGCAGGATGCCCGCGAGCGCGATCACCCCCGATCCGGTCTCGGCCAGCGCCGCTTCGCGCGGCAGCCGGAACAGCACGTGGCCCAGCGCCCGCCCGCCGATCCAGCCCATCCCCGCGCCGACCGCGATCCGGTAGACGAGGTCGAGCCCGATCCAGTGCGCCGCCCAGTTCTGCGGCGCGAAGCCCTGCGCCGCGACCAGGAGCCCGAGATAGACGAAGGGAAAGGCCAGCCCGTCGTTCAGCGCCGCCTCGGTGGTCAGGGTGAAGCGCACCGGGTGCTCCTCGCCCTCCTGCGGCGGCCCGACCTGCACGTCGCCCGCCAGCACCGGGTCGGTGGGCGAGAGCACCGCGCCGAGCAGGATCGCCCCGGCCAGCGTCATCCCCGCGAGCTGCACGCCGAGCACCGCCACCGCGAGGATGGTGAGCGGCATGGCGATGCCGAGCATCCGCAGCGTCGGCGTCCAGCGCCGCCAGGGCCGCAGCTCGTCGATCCGCATGCCCGCGCCGAACAGCGCGACGATCACCGTCAGCTCGCTGACCAGCTCCCAGGGCCCCGGCGCGTCGCGCGGGTCGGGCAGAGAGGGCAGCTCGGGCAGCAGCAGCGCCGCCCCGGCGCCGAACAGGATCATCAGCGGCGCGGCGGCGGGCTCGCGGCGCGAGACCAGCCGCGGCAGCCAGCGCGCGAGGATGATCGCCAGCCCCAGCACCGCGAGGGCCACGTGATAGGGGCTCAGCCCGAAGAACGGCTCGTCCTGCATCCCGTCCTCTCCTTGCCGCGGGTCTGCCCGGCAAACTGAGGCGGGACCGCGGGCCGGCAAGCCCCCGCCCCCGCCACGGACGCGACGACGGCGACGGCGGCGGCGGCCGCGGAACGAAGAACGCGCGCCGCAGGGCGGCGCGCGTCGGTCGCGTCGGCGATGGCGGGCCGGTCAGGCCATCCACCACCGTTCGCAGATGCGGTTGCTGTCGAGGTCGAACACGTTGCCGACCACCTCGGGGTGGCCGAGCTTGGTGTTGTAGCCGTCGACGAAGTTCGCATACATCGGGATCGCCGTCGCGCCCTCCTTCGAGCACAGCGCCTGCATCTCGTGATACATGTCGCGGCGCTTGTCGCTGTCGAGCTCGGCGCGGGCGTCCTTGAGCAGGGTCTGGAAGCGGTCGTTCTGCCAGTGCGTGTCGTTCCAGGCGGCGCCGGTCTCGTAGCCCAGCGTGAACATCCAGTCCTCGGTCACGCGGCCCGACCAGTAGGAGGCGCACCACGGCTTCTTGATCCAGACGTTCGACCAGTAGCCGTCGGCCGGCTCCTGCACGACGTTGATGTCGATGCCGCAATCCTTGGCGCTGGCCTGGTACAGCAGGCCCGCGTCGATCGCGCCGGCGAAGGCGGCCTCGGAGACCGACAGGTCGATGCTGAGACCGTCGAGACCGGCCTCCTTCAGAAGCGCCTTCGACTTCTCGGGGTCGTAGTCGTTCTGCTCGAGATCGGCGTGGTAGTACTGGTTCGCCGGACCGATCGGGTGGTCGTTGGCGACCGCGCCGTGGCCCAGGAGGATCTTCTCGACCATCTCCTCGCGCCGCACCGCGTGCTTGAGCGCCTGACGGACCTTGAGGTTGTCCATCGGCGACAGGTCGGTGAGCATCGGGAAGGTGTAGTGCTGGTTGCCCGTCACCTCGTTCAGCGCGAGGTTCGGGTTGGCCTTGAGGAGCGGCTCCACCTGGAACTCGACGTTGTTCACGGCGTCGACCTGGCCGGTCATCAGCGCCGTCATCCGCGCCGAGCCGTCATTGATCGCGATCACCTCGACCTGGTCGAACCAGCCGGCCTTGCCGTCCTTGTAGTGGCCGTCGACGCGGCTCAGCAGCGTACGCACGCCCGGATCGAAGCTCTCGACCTTGTAGAGGCCGGTGCCGATGCCCTTGGCGATCGCCTCCTCGACGTTCTGATGCGGGTACATCAGCAGGTGGTAGTCCGACATCAGGAAGGGGAAGTCGGCATTGCCCGCTTCCAGCGTGAACTGCACCTGATGATCGGAGAGCTTCTTCATCTCGGTGATCGGCGCGACGATCGGCCGGGCGGCGGATTTCGCGTCCTCGTCGAGATGCAGCTTCAGCGAGGCGATCACGTCGTCCGCGGTGAAGGGCTGGCCGTTGTGGAAGGTCACGCCCTGGCGCAGGTCGAAGGTCCAGGTCTTGGCGTCGGGGGTGGATTCCCAGCCGGTCGCCAGCTCGCCCACCAGCTCGCCATTGGCGGCGATCTCGGTCAGGCAGTCGAACACCGCGCCGTAGGCGGTGACGATCATGTAGGTGTCGGAATGGGTGCGGCCGTCCCAGCTGTCGGAGGTGTTGGCCCCGGCGAGGCCGAGGCGCAGCGTGCCGCCGCGCGTCTGCGCCCGGAGCGGCAGGCCGGTGACCGACAGAAGGCCCGCGGCGGCGCCCGTCTTGAGCAATCCGCGTCGGCTGAGTTGTGGCATGGTCTTCTCCCTCTTGGTTCCCTGCCCCTCTCCGGGGGCCGATTCGTGCGTTGCGCCTACATCTTACCCGTCGCCGCCTCGCCGAGATCCTCAACTCCGCGTTCGGCCAGAAGCTTGTCGAGCCAGTCGGGGTCCATCTCGGGCACGGAGGACAGGAGCAGGTCGGTGTAGGGGTGGTGCGGCGGCGTGAACATCTCGGTCTTGGGGCCGTGCTCGACCACCTTTCCCTCCTTCATCACCACCACCTCGTCGGCGATCGCCTTCACCGTGGCGAGGTCGTGGGTGATGAACATGTAGGACAGGCCCAGCTCGTCCTGAAGACGCGCCAGCAGCTTGAGGATGCCCTCGGCCACCAGCTGGTCGAGCGCCGATGTCACCTCGTCGCAGATGATCAGCTTCGGCTCGGCGGCGAGCGCGCGGGCGATGCCGACGCGCTGCTTCTGCCCGCCCGACAGCTCGCCCGGCAGCCGGTCGCGGAAGGTGGCGGGGTCGAGCTCGATCTGGCTCATCAGCTCGTCGACCCGCGCCCGCAGGCGGCGGCCCTTCAGCCCGCGGTAGAAGCGCACCGGCCGGCCGATGATCTGCGCCACGGTCTGGCGCGGGTTCAGCGCGGTGTCGGCCATCTGGTAGATCATCTGGACCTGCCGGAGCTGGTCCTTGGAGCGCTGGCGGTAGCCCGGCGGCAGCGTCTCGCCGTCGAAGCGCACCTGCCCGGCGCGCGGCGGCAAGAGGCCGGTGATCACCCGCGCCGTGGTCGACTTGCCCGAGCCGCTCTCGCCCACCACGGCGACGGTGCGCCCGGCATGGATGTCGAAGGAGACGTGCTCGAGCACGGTGGCGGTGCCGTAGGCGGCGGTGACGTTCTCGACGCTCAGGATCGGCACGGCACCGGCCGCGGGGGCGGGCTTCTCGGGCCGCTTGTAGCCGCGCACCGCCCAGAGCGACTTGGTGTAGTCCTCCTTCGGCGCCTCGAGCATCTCGCGCGTCGGCGCGGTCTCGACCTCGTCACCCCTGAGCAGCACCTTGATGCGGTCGGCCATCTGCGCGACCACGGCGAGGTCGTGGGTGATGTAGATCGCCGATGTGCCGAACTGCTGGACGATGTCGCGGATCGCCGCCAGCACCTCGATCTGGGTGGTGACGTCGAGCGCGGTGGTGGGCTCGTCGAAGATGATCAGGTCGGGCCGGCAGGACATCGCCATCGCGGTCATCGCCCGCTGCAGCTGCCCGCCAGAAACCTGGTGCGGGTAGCGGAAGCCGATCTCGTCGGGGTTGGGCAGGCGCAGCTTGCGGTAGAGCTCGATCGCGTCCTCGACGCTCTCGCCCCGCTCGGCCACGCCGTGGCGCAGCGGCGCCTCGACATGCTGGTCGATCAGCTTGTGCGCAGGGTTGAAGCTCGCCGCCGCCGACTGCGCGACATAGGCGATGCGCCGGCCCAGGAGCGAGCGTTTCTCCTCGGCCGAGGCGTTCAGGAGGTCGATGCCGTCGAACACGACCGAGCCGCCGGAAACCCGCACGCCGTCGCGCACATAGCCCATCGCCGCGAGGCCCAGCGTCGACTTGCCCGCGCCGGATTCGCCGATCAGCCCCAGCACCTCGCCGCGGCCGAGCGTCAGGTCGACGCCGTTGATGATCGGGTGCCATTCCTCGTCCGAGCGGCCCTCGATCCGAAGGTCGCGGATCTCCAGAAGCGGGCTCACGACTTCAGCCCCGAGCTGCGGTGCAGCATCCAGTCCACCACGAAGTTCACCCCCACGGTCAGGATCGCGATCGCCAGCGCCGGCAGGAGCGGCGCCAGCGCCACCATCGGCGCGAAGGCCGCGAAGTTGATGAACTGCGCGAGGTCGCGGACCATGGTGCCCCAGTCGGCCAAGGGCGGCTGGATGCCGACGCCGAGGAACGAGAGCGAGGCGATGGTCAGGAACACGAAGCAGAAGCGCAGCCCGAACTCGGCCAGAAGCGGCGCGGTGGCGTTGGGCAGGATCTCGCGAAACACGAGGTGGCCCATGCCCTCGCCCCTGAGCTTGGCGGCCTCGACATAGTCCATCACCACGATGCCGATGCCCACGGCGCGGGCGAGGCGGAACACGCGGGTCGAGTCGATCACCGCGATGATCAGCACCATGTAGAAGGTCAGAAGCCCGCGCGCGCCCTCGGCCCAGACGGATGCGATGGTCAGCAGCAGCAGCGCGAAGATCAGCGACGGGATCGCCATCAGCACGTCGACGCCGCGGCTCAGCACCTGGTCGAGCCAGCCGCCGACCACCGCCGCCAGCAGCCCCAGAGAGCCGCCCAGCACGAAGGCCAGCAGCGTCGTGGCGAAGGCGAGGCCGACGGTGTTCTGCGCGCCGTAGATCAGCCGCGAGAGGATGTCGCGCCCGATCCGGTCGGTGCCGAGCGGGAAATCGGGATTGCCGCCCATCGCCGGATCGCCGCCCGGCACGATGTTGGCCGCGCCCAGCACCGCCTCCTGCCCGTGCGGCGCGATCCAGCCGGCGAAGATCGCGACGATGGCATAGACGAGGATCGCGAGGATGCCGAAGGCGGCGGTGAGCGGCATCTGCCTGAACAGCCGCTTCGTGGGCTCGGGGCCGACATGGCGGCCGAGGATGCGGAACAGGAAGGCGGCCACGGCGCAGAGCGCGAAGCCGGTCACCGCCCAGCGGAAATAGACCGCGCCGGGCAGCAGCCAGAGCCAGACGCCGCCCGCCACCGCAGCACCCGCCAGCGCCCAGCCGAAGGCCTCGCCGAAGCCCATGTCGCGGAAGCGCGGCGCGCCGCCCGTGGCCAGGCGCGCGCCGGCGCGGCCGGCGAAGGCCAGCGCCGCGAGGCCGGCCAGCGCGAGAAGGGTCCAGAGCCAGCCGCTCATTTCGGGTGCCTCAGGCGCGGGTTGGAGACGATCGACAGGATGTCGGCGGTCAGGTTCAGCAGGATGTAGGCGGCCGCGAAGATCAGGCAGCAGGCCTGCACCACGGGGATGTCGCGCAGCTTGACGCTGTCGACGAAGAGCTGGCCGATGCCGGGATAGACGAAGACCACCTCGACCACGACGACGCCGGTCACCAGATAGGCGAGGTTCAGCGCCACCACATTGACGATCGGCGCCAGCGCGTTCGGCAATGCGTGGCGCAGGATCACGTGCAGCGGTCGCATGCCCTTGAGCCGGGCCATCTCGATATAGGGCTGCGCCATCAGGTTGAGGATCGCGGCGCGGGTCATCCGCATCATGTGCGCGGTCACCACCAGCGTCAGCGTCAGCGCCGGCAGCACGGTCTTTTCCAGCCGCTCGCCGAAGCTCATGCCCGGGAAGATGCTCGACAGCGACGGGAAGACCGGGTTCACCACCGCCAGAAGCAGGATCAGGATGTAGGCCACGAAGAATTCGGGGCTGGAGATCGAGGACAGCGTCGCGATGTTGGCGCCCTTGTCGAAGGGCGTGTCGCGCCACAGCGCCGCGAGGATGCCGAGGCCCACCGCGAGCGGCACCGCGAAGACGGCGGTGACGCCGGCCAGGAACATGGTGTTGGCGAAGCGCGGCGCGATCTGCGCGGCCACCGTGGCCGAGGGGTCGACCCGCCCGGTGAAGCTCGCGAAGTTGGCCTGCGCGAAGCTCACGCCCAGATCGCCGCGCGCCGCGTCCCACAGCCAGTCGGCGTAGCGCAGCAAGAGCGGCTGATCGAGCCCGAGCTGGGTGCGGATCGCCGCCACCGCCTCCGGCGTCGCGGACTGGCCCAGCACGGCTTGCGCGAAATCGCCGGGAAGAAGGTTCACCGCGCCGAAGATCACGGCCGAGACGATCAGCAGCGTCAGCAGGCCAAGCGCCAGACGCTGCAGGATGATCCTGAGTAGACTACCCAAGTTGTCTTGGTCTCCCCTGTGCCCGGTCGCCGGGCCGGATCGGCGCGTTCCCGCGCCGTTCTTGATTGGGGCATAGGTTAGCGATGCGGACCGGCCTGTAAACCCTTGCAGGAATTACCCTACGTCCGGCGTGACCGTCGGGCCGAAGACCAACCCGGCGTCGCCGCGGCCCAGCGCGTCGGTGGCGCGCACCAGCTCGGCGGCGATGCCGGGCTCCGACAGCGCATGGCCGGCGCGCGGCACCATCCTGAGCCGCGCCGCGGGCCACAGCGCGGCCAGACGGTGCGCGCCGGCAGGCGGGCAGATCATGTCGTAGCGGCCCTGCACGATCAGCCCCGGCAGATGCGCGATCCGCTCCATCCGCTCGAGGATGCCCTGCCCCGGCTCGAGAAAGCCGCGATGGTGGAAGTAGTGGTTCTCGAGCCGGGCGAAGGCGCGGGCATATTCGGCCGGCCCCTCGCCCAAGGGGCCGTCATTGTCGATCGAGGCCAGCGCGTTCTCCCACGAGGCCCAGGCGCGGGCGTGGCGCAGCTCCGCGCCCGTATCGCCCGAGAACAGCCGCCGGTGATAGGCGGCGATCAGGTCGTCATGCTCGGCCTCGGGGATCAGCGAGGCGAAGCGCTGCCACAGCTCGGGCCAGAACTGCCCGGCGCCGCCGCCGTAGAACCACTCGAGCTCGGGCTCGGTCATCAGGAAGACGCCGCGCAGCAGCAGCGCGGCGGTGCGCTCGGGGTGGGTCTGGGCGTAGATCAGCGCCAGCGTCGCGCCCCAGCTGCCGCCGAACAGCGTCCAGCGCTCGATGCCCAGCATCTCGCGGATCAGCTCCATGTCGGCCACGAGGTGCCATGTCGTGTTGGCCTCGACGCTGGCATGCGGGCGCGAGCGGCCGCAGCCGCGCTGGTCGAACAGCACGATGCGCCAGTGCGCGGGGTCGAAGTAGCGCCGCATCGCCGGGCTGCAGCCGCCGCCCGGCCCGCCATGCAGCACCACGACGGGGCGACCCTCGGGGTTGCCGCATTGCTCGACATAGACCCGGTGGCCGTCGCCGACATCGACCATGCGCTGATCGAAGGGCTCGACGGGCGGGTGCAGATGCGCGATTGCGCGCTTTTGACCTGAGACCTTGTCCATGTCCGGTCTATATAGCCATCGACACCGCGGCGTCACCCATGGCGACGAGGCGTCACCCCGCGACCAGCCCGCGACCAGAAGGACCGACCCATGCCCAGCCCAGACCGCGCCGCCCGCTCGACCATCGATCCCGACGAGGTCGCCAAGTTCGAGGCGATGTCGGCCGAGTGGTGGGACACGGAGGGCAAGTTCAAGCCGCTGCACATGCTCAACCCCTGCCGGCTCGACTACATCACCGGCCAGATCGCGGCGCAGTTCGACCGCGACCTTGGCGCGCAGGCGCCCTTCGCGGGGCTGCGGCTGCTCGACATCGGCTGCGGCGGCGGGCTTCTGTGCGAGCCGATGGCGCGGCTCGGGGCGACGGTGGTCGGCGCCGACGCGGCCGAGCGCAACATCCCCGTGGCGCGGCTGCATGCCGAGCAGTCGGGCCTCGAGATCGACTACCGCCACACCACCGCCGAGGCGATGGCCGAGGCGGGCGAGGCATTCGACGTGGTGCTCAACATGGAGGTGGTCGAGCATGTCGCCTCGCCGATCGACTACCTCACCGCCTGCCACGACCTTCTGAAGCCCGGCGGCCTGCACATCTGCTCGACCCTGAACCGCAACGCCAAGAGCTACGTCATGGCGATCATCGGCGCCGAGCAGGTGATGCGCTGGCTGCCCAAGGGCACGCATGACTGGAACAAGTTCATCACGCCCGACGAGCTTTACGACCTCATGCGCCGCGCCGGTCTCACGCCGGTCGACCGCAAGGGCATGGTGTTCAACCCGCTGGGCTGGAGCTGGCGGCTGTCGGAGCGCGACCTGAGCGTGAACTACGTCACCGCCAGCCTGCGCCCCGAGCGCGTGACGCTCTAGTCCACGTCCGAGAGCCGGAGCCTGAGCTCGCGCAGCACCGGCAGCGTGGCGCGGGCGCGCTCGGCGCCGACCCGCTCGACCACCTCGGCGACGATCGGCGTGATCGCCGCCACCGCGGCGTCGCGCGCGGCCAGCCCGGCGGGGCTGATCGCCACCATCTTGCGGCGCGCGTCGTCCCAGTCGGGGCGGATATGCACCCAGCCCGCCCATTCCAGCTTGCCCAGCGTGTTGGTCATCGCGCCGCGCGTCAGGTGGAAGGTCCGCGCGAGCTGCGCCGGCGTGCGCTCGGTCCCCGAGAAGGCGAGGTGGTTCAGCACCGAGAAATGCGACAGCTCCATGCCCTTGGGCAGCACCTTGGACATGGTGTTGCGCGCCAGCTGGTCGACGGCCAGGATCTCGCTGAACAGCGTGATGGCGAGGTTGTCGAGGGGCTGGCTCATCAGGGTCCTTCGAAGGGGCGGTCATGCGAAAGCGCCGGCACGCGGCCCCTCGCTTGTGCCACCTGCGAAAGGTCAAGATCAACGAATGTCGTCCCCGGTGCCGTGCCGGCATCGGCCAGCACCTCGCCCCATGGCGCAACGGCGAGGCTGTGGCCATGGGTCTCGCGCGCCTTGCCTTCGCGCGCCGCGTGCCGACCCGTCTGCGCCGCGGCGAGCACGAAGCAGCCGGTCTCGATCGCGCGTGCGCGCAGCAGGCTCTGCCAATGCGCGGCCCCCGTGACCGGCGAGAAGGCCGAAGGCACCAGTAGGATCTCGGCCCCCGCCTGCGCCAGCCGGCGGTAGAGATGCGCGAAACGGACGTCGTAGCAGATGCTGAGCCCGACCTTCGCGAAGGGCGTCTCGGCCAGAACGGCGCGGGTGCCGGGCCGGTAGCCGGCGGATTCGCGGTAGGTCTCGGTCTCGCTCACCGCGACGTCGAACATGTGGATCTTGTCGTAGCGGGCGCGGATGTCGCCGTCGGGCGCGATCAGGAAGGAGCGGTTGGCGAAGCGCCCGTCGGCGTCATGCGTCTTCAGCGCCAGCGAGCCGACCGAAAGCCAGATGCCGGCGCGCGCGGCCTCCTCGCGCAGCCCGGCGAGGGTCGCATCGTCCGCCTCGTGGCGCAGCACCTCGGCCTGGTGCGCGCGGCTGGCCGAGACGCAGTTGCTGACCTCCGGGGTCAGCACGAAGCCCGCGCCCTGCGCCGCCGCGCCCCGGACCATGCCGCGCAGGATCTCGAGGTTCCGGGCGGGGTCGTCCGAGGCGGTGGTCTGCAGGAGGGCGGCGCGGATCACTTGCCCAGCAGCTGGTCGAGACCGCCGCGGCGGTCGAGCAGCGCCATGTCGTCATAGCCGCCGACATGTGTGTCGCCGATGAAGATCTGCGGCACGGTGCGGCCGCCATTGGCGCGCTGCACCATCTCGCCGCGGCGCTCGGGCCGGGCGGCGATGTCGATCTCGGTGAAGCCCACGCCCTTCTGGGCCAGCAGGCGCTTGGCGGCGTGGCAGTAGCCGCAGGTCGGCTTGGTGTAGATCTCGATCGTCGGTGTGGCGGGCATCCGGGCCTCCGTTCAGGGTCTGGCCCATCATCTAGGCATCCTTGGCGGTGCGGGCCAGAGCGATCACGGCAAGATCAGCCGCCCCGGCGGCGCGGGCGGCGGCGGCGCAGGCCGAGAGCGTCGCGCCGCTGGTCATCACGTCGTCCACCAGCAGCACCGGCCGGCCGCGCATCCGCGCGCCGCGCCGGGGATGCGGCGCGATGGCGCCCGAAAGCGCCGCGAAGCGCTGCGCCCGGTCGCGCCCGTCGAGCGGCGCGGTGGCGCGGCGGCGGACCAGCGCGTCGGGGCATTGCGCCGCGCCCAGCGCCCGCGCCATGCGCGCGGCGAGCAGCGCCGACTGGTTGTAGCGCCGCCGCCAGAGCCGCGACCAGTGCAGCGGCACCGGCACGAGCAGCGTGCCCGGGCGCATCAGCGGCGCGGCCGCGCGCGCCATCCAGTCGCCCAAGGGCCGCGCCAGCTCGGTCCGGTCGCCATGCTTGAGCGCGAGCACCAGCGCCCGCGCGCCGTCGCGGTAGGCCAGCACCGCCCGCCCCGTGCGCCACGGCCGCGGTGCGGCAAGGCAGTCGTCGCAGGCGAGCCCGGCCTCGGCCTCGCCCGGCAGCGGCTGGGCGCAGCCGTCGCAAAGCGCGCCGCCCAGAAAGGGCGTGTCGCGCCAGCAGGCGCCGCAAAGCGCGAAATCCGCCTCGACCAGCGCGCCGCAGCGCAGGCAGGCCGGCGGGTAGAGATGCCGCAGCGCGCTTTGCAACCGCATGTCGCCCCCTTATCTGGTGCGCATGACCGACAGCACCCCCTCAGACCCGCCCCGCCTCACCGAGACCGCGCGCCCCGCGGCGCAGGCCCGCCCCGCGCTGTTCGACCGCGCCGCCCTGCAGCGGCAGCGCGCCCGCGCCGCGCGCGACCCGGCGCTGTTCCTACAGGAGGCGGTGGCCGACGATGTCGAGGATAGGCTGGCCGAGGTTAACCGTTCCTTTACCGACGTCGCCGTGGTCACGCCCTGGCCCGATCTCTGGGCGCGGCGGCTGCCGGGGGCCCGGATCGTGCCCGACGCCGAGACGCTCGATCTCGAGGAGGGCGCGCATGACCTCGTGATCCACGCGCTGTCGCTGCACTGGGCCGAGGACCCGATCGGCCAGCTGATCCAGTGCCGCCGGGCGCTGGCCCCCGACGGGCTGGTGATGGCGACGCTGTTCGGCGGCGAGACGCTGTCGGTGCTGCGCCAGTCGCTGACCGCGGCCGAGACGGCGGTGACGGGGGGCCTGTCGCCGCGCGTCGCGCCGATGGGCGAAATCCGCGACCTCGGCGCGCTGCTGCAGCGCGCGGGGCTGGCGATGCCGGTGGCCGACGGCACGCCGCTCGACGTGACCTATGCCACGCCCTTCCACCTGATGCGCGACCTGCGCGCCATGGGCGAGGCCAACGCCATGGCGGGCCGGCTGCGCCGCCCGACCCGGCGCGCGGTGCTGGCCGAGGCGGCGCGGCTCTACTCCGAGGCCGCGGGCGATGCCGAGGGCCGGATCAAAGCCCGCTTCGAGGTGATCACGCTCACCGGCTGGGCCCCCTCGGCCGACCAGCCCAAGCCGCTGCGCCCCGGCTCGGCCACCCGCAGCCTCGAGGCGGCGCTGCGCGAGGCCCGCGACGAAAGCGCCGATTGACCCCGGCGGGGCCGGGCCTATCCCTCGGACCGGTCGCGTCCCCGGCTTGCCGGGCGCGCGATCCCGCTACTTCATTCCGAAAATACTCAGATCCAGACGCCAGCCCCAAGGACAGACGATGCTCGACGCGACCCGCCCGATCCATGCCCCCGCCGACCACCCGGCCGTCCCGAAGGCCCGCGTGGGCATCCTGGTCGCCAATCTCGGCACGCCCGACGGCACGGACTACCGCTCGATGCGGCGCTACCTGTCGGAGTTCCTCTCCGACCGCCGCGTCGTCGATTACAACCCGCTCCTGTGGCAGCCGCTGCTGCAGGGCGTGATCCTGACCACCCGGCCGTCGAAATCCGGCGCGGCCTACAAGTCCATCTGGAACGAGGAGCTGAACGAAAGCCCGCTCCGCACCATCACCCGCGCCCAGGCCGACGCGCTGCGCGCCCGCTTCGAGGCGGAATACGGCGATGGCGTGCAGGTCGAGTTCTGCATGCGCTACGGCAACCCCTCGACCAAGTCGGTGGTGCGCAAGATGGTCGAGAACGGCTGCCGCAAGATCCTGTTCTTCCCGCTCTACCCGCATTACGCGGGCGCGACCTCGGCCACGGCGAACGACGCCTTCTTCAAGGCGCTGATGGCCGAGAAGTGGCAGCCCACCGCCCGCGTGGTCGACCCTTATTACGACCGCCCCGACTACATCGAGGCGCTGGCCAACTCGGTGCGCCGCGCGCACCCGACCCCCGAGAGCCGGCCCGAGGTGCTGGTCTGCTCCTATCACGGCCTGCCCAAGCGCTACCTGCTGGAGGGCGACCCCTACCACTGCCAGTGCGCCAAGACGACGCGGCTTCTGCGCGAGGCGCTGGGCTGGGAGGAGACCCGCGTGGTGACCACCTTCCAGTCGGTCTTCGGCCGCGAGGAATGGCTCAAGCCCTACACGGTCGAGGAGGTGGCGCGGCTGGCCAAGGAGGAGGGCGTGCGCAACCTGTCGATCTGCGCCCCGGCCTTCTCGTCGGACTGCATCGAGACGCTCGAGGAGATCAACGAGGAGATCAAGGAGAGCTACGAGGAGGCGGGCGGCGAGAAGTTCACCTACATCCCCTGCCTCAACGACCAGCCCGAGCATATCGACATGCTGGAGCGGGTGATCCGCGAGAACCTCTCGGGCTGGATCTGAGCGGCCCCGCGGGCACGAAAAAGGGGGCCGCGCGGCCCCCTTTCCCGTCTGCGATAAGCGGATCGCCTCAGATCAGCATCACCTGCGTGCCGACGGTGGAGAGCGCGAACAGCTCGGCGATGTGCTCGTTGAACAGGCCGATGCAGCCGTTCGAGGAGCGCCGCCCGATCTTGCGCGTGTCGTGGGTGCCGTGGATGCGGTAGTACTGCCAGGTCAGCCACAGCGCATGGGTGCCGAGCGGGTTGTCCGGGCCCGGCGGGATGTAGGGCGGCCATTCGGGGTTGCGCTCGAGCATCGAGGGCGTCGGGCGCCAGTCGGGGCCGTCGACCTTCTTGATGATCTCGGTGCGGCCGAGCTTGGTCAGGTCCGGGGTCAGCGGCACCGAGGTCGGGTAGAGCCGGTAGATGCTCTCGTCCTCGCTCCAGTAGTGCAGCGCCCGGCTGCGGGTGTCGCACAGGATCGCGCCGTTCTTCAGGTCGGCGAAGTAGGGGCGCCAGTCCAGCGTGCGGAAGCTCGACACGTTGCGGCTGACCGAGGCGGAGATGTCGCCCTCGATCTCGGTCGAGTTGGCGAGGCTCTGGGCGAGCGCGGGCGCGGCGAGGAACGACGCGCCGAAGGCGGCGGTGGCGGCGACGAAGCCGCGGCGGTTCAAGGCCTTTTGGTCCTGACCCATGCGAATCTCCATGAATGGAACGGTCTTGCCGAAGCTCTAGATCGCGTTTCCGTGAGCCGCAATTCACCAGCGCGTCATCTCGGCAGGGCACCGCCGATCGGGTTTGAAATGTCTCACCGGCACGGCTATGGGAACGGCGGTTCCATCCACAGGTGACGCATGCAGCGACGCGAGCTGATTCTCGGTTTCCTCTCCCTTGGCGCGCTCGCCGCCTGCGCCGGCGCGCCGGCCGGCCGGATCGGCCCGGACGGGCTGCCGCTGCCGCAGATCTACAAGATCACGCCCGAGCAGGAGGCGCAGATCCCCTACCGGATGCTCGACGGGGTGAACACGCTGCGCCAGGCGCGCGGCGTGCAGCCCTTGGTGCTGGACGCGCAGCTCACCGCCGCCGCGGCGACGCATTCGCGCGACATGTCGATCCAGAACCGGCCCTGGCATTTCGGCTCCGACGGCTCGTCGCCGGTCGACCGGCTGCGGCGCGTGGGCTATGGCGGCCGCCTGATCGGCGAGACCATCTCGGAGACCTACGAGACCGAGCTCGAGACGCTGGCCGCCTGGATGGAGGAGCCCGCGACACGCGACGTGATCCTCGACCCGAACGCCAGCCGGATGGGCGTGGCCTGGCTGCAGGAGCCCGCGGGCAAGATCTGGTGGACCATGGTGCTCGGCGCCTGAGACCCGATACCAAATCAGACGTGAAAAGGGGCGCCGGCGGCGCCCCTTCGCATCTCCGGCGCGGCCGGTCTCAGCTCTTGACGAAGATCGGGGTGTAGTCGCCGACCATGGCGTAGATCTCCTCGACCTCCTCGTTCAGCACGGCGATGCAGCCGGCGGTCCAGTCCTTCCGGCCCTCGACCGATTTCGGCGTGCCGTGGATGAAGATGTCGCCACCGGGGCTCTTGCCATGCGCGCGGGCGAAGGCCACGTCGCGCGCGTTCGGATAGGAGATGCCGACCGAGAGGTGGTAGTTGCTGCGCGGGTTGCGGCGGTCGATCAGGTAGGTGCCCTCGGGCGTCTTGCCGTCGCCCTCGAACTGCTTGTGGCCCACCGGCGCGAAGCCGAGCTGGAAGTCGTAGCCCTTGATCGCCCGGTTGCCGTTCAGCAGGTAGAGCTTGCGCTGGCCCTTGAAGGCCATGATCGAAGTGACCTTCGGCCCCTCGTAGCTGGACACCTTGCGGCCCGAGCAGGCCATGAGAAGCGCCGGAGCGCCGAGAATGATCTTTCGTCTGTCGATGGTCATTGCCGCCACTGCCCCGGTCTGCGCCGTTTGCCGAATCCGCTAGCAAATCCGGGCGATTCCGCCTAGGGGCGACGATGGGGGCGCGCGTTCAGCGCAGGGTGAATCGTGTCGCCAATTCCACATGCGGCGACCAGCGGAACTGGTCGACCACGGTGATCGGCTCCATGGAATAACCGCTTTCGATCAGGGACTTGGCGTCGCGCGCAAAGCTCGCCGGGTGGCAGGAAACCATCGCGATCACGGGGATTTGAGCGCGCGAAAGCTCGGCCACCTGCGCCTGCGCCCCGGCGCGGGGCGGGTCGATCACCGCGGCGTCGAATCGCGACAGCTCGTCGGTCAGGAGCGGCCGGCGGAACAGGTCGCGCGCCTCGGTGGTGACGCGCTTGAGCCCCGGCGTGCCGCGCCAGCCGCGGTCGAGCGCGGCGAGCATCGACGCCTCGCCCTCGACCGCATGGACCTCGGCCGTCTCCGAGAGCGGCAGCGCGAAGGTGCCGCAGCCGGCGAAGAGGTCGACCACGCGGGCGGCATTGCCCACCGCCGCGCGGACGCGCGCGAGCAGCGCCGCCTCGCCCTCGCGCGTGGCCTGCAAAAAGGCGCCGGGCGGCGGCACGACGCGGGCGCGGCCCATCGCCTGCGCGGGCGGCGCCAGCTCGGCCACGATCTCGTCGGCCCAGACCAGCCGCGACAGCCCGGCCTCGCGCGCGACCTCGGGCAGCTCGATCCTGAGCGCCTCGGTCAGATCCTTGTCGGTCTCGACATGCAGCTCGGGCCCCGCCTCGCTGTCGGTCACGGTCAGCCCCACCTCGCCCTTGCGCGAGGCGGCAAGCGCGGTGATCCGCTCCAGCGCCGGGATCAGCGCGACCAGCCCGGGCCGCAGCAGACGGCAGCCGGGCACCTCGATCACCGTGTCGGAGGCGCGGGCGTGGAAGCCGACGATCGCGCCCTTCTTGGTGCGCCGCCCGGCCAGCTTGGCGCGACGGCGGCTGTCGGAGGGCGAGGTCTCGACGGAGGCGATCTCGCCCTCGATGCCTTGTGCCTTCAGCGCGGTGGCGACGATCCCGGCTTTCCAGTCCGCCACGAAGCCGTCGGAGGCGTGCTGCATGGCGCAGCCGCCGCAGGCCTTGAAGTGGCGGCAGGGGGGCGCGACGCGCTCGGGCGCGGGCGTCACCACCTTGGGCCCGTCGGCCTCGAGCCGCACCACCTCGCCCGGCAGCACGCGCGGCACCAGCGTGCCGTCCGCGGTGCGGCCCATGCCGTGATGCGTCACGCTCTCGATCGTCACCTCCCCCCGCTCTGCGGGGTCGGGCTGCGGCGTCTTCGGCGGACGGGTCTCGGTCATGGCGGTCCTCTCAGGCTCTATTCCGCGGCCTCCTGCCCGAGGAAGCCGCCCGATTGCCGGGCCCAGTAGCGGGCATAGACCCCGCCTTCGGCAAGCAGCGCGTCATGCGTGCCCTGCTCGACGATCCGGCCGCCCTCCATGACCACGATCCGGTCCATGCGCGCAATGGTCGAGAGCCGGTGCGCGATGGCGATCACGGTCTTTCCTTCCATCGCCTGCTCCAGCGCCGACTGGATCTGCGCCTCGACCTCCGAATCGAGCGCCGAGGTCGCCTCGTCGAGCACCAGGATCGGCGCGTCCTTGAGCATGGCGCGGGCGATGGCGATGCGCTGGCGCTGCCCGCCCGAAAGCTTCACGCCGCGTTCGCCCAGATGCGCGTCGTAGCCGCGCCGCCCCTTGGCGTCGGCGAGATCGGCGATGAAGCCATGCGCCTCGGCGCGGTCGGCGGCGCGCTCGACCGCCTCCTGCGGCGCGTCGGGGTGGCCGTAGCGGATGTTGTCGCGGGCCGAGCGGTTGAACATGGCGGTGTCCTGCGTGACCATGCCGATCTGCCGCCGCAGGCTTTCCTGCGTGACGCCGCTGATGTCCTGCCCGTCGATGCTGATCCGGCCCTTTTCCACGTCGTAGAGCCTGAGCAGCGCCGCCACGAGGGTCGACTTGCCCGCGCCCGAGGCGCCGACCACGCCGATCTTCTCGCCCGCGGCGATGTCGAGATCGATGCCGCGCAGGCCGCCCGCGCCGCCGCCATAGGTGAAGCGGACGTTCTCGAAGCGGATGCCGCCCTCGCGCACGACGAGTTCGCGCGCGCCGGGCCGGTCGGTCAGGCCGTGGGCGGGCGAGAGCGTATGGATCGCGTCCTCGACCTCGCCGAGGTTGGAATACATGCCCATCAGCGTGAAGCTGACCCAGCCGGTCATCTGCGCCAGCCTGAGCGAGATTGTCCCGGCCGCCGCGATGTCGCCGGCACTGGCCGCGCCACGGGTCCAGAACAGCAGCGTCGCGCCGGTGACGATCACCGGCAGCACGCCGGCCAGCGCCATCAGCCAGAAGCGGAAGCCCGCCGAGACCACGCCGAAGCCCAGCGCGCGCTCGCGGTATTCGTGCATCGCGCCCAAGGCCGCGCGGTCCTCGTGCTCGGAATGGCCGAAGAGCTTGACCGTCTTGATGTTGGTGATGGTGTCGACCACCTGCCCCGTGACCATGGCGCGGGCCGAGGCGCGGGCGGTGGAGGAGGCGCGGATCTTCGGCATGTAGAGCCGGATCAGCACCACGTAGCCGATCATCCAGATCGTCAGCAGACCGGCGGTCAGCCCGTCGATGGTGAGCAGCAAGAGCGCCGAGCCCACGAGCGAGGCCAGAGCGAAGAACACGGTCTGGATCGTGTCGACGGTAAGCTCGGTGGTCGCCCGCGCCGCCTGCATCTGCTTCTGCGCGATGCGGCCGGCGAAGTCGTTGTCGAAGAAGCTGACCGCCTGCCCCAGCGTGTGGCGGTGCAGCCGCGACAGCACCAGCGTGTAGATCGAGGGCGAGAGCACCACGCTCTGCATCAGGCCGGAGAGGCCCATCACCAGCGGCCGCAACAGGATGAAGAAGGCGGTGACCCCGAGCAGCAGCCCGAGATTGCCCGAGAAGAAGCCGCCCGGCTCGGCCGCCAGCGCCGCGTCGATCACCTGCCCCAGGATCAGCGCCGAGAGCACCTCGAGCACGCCCGCCGCCATCGAGACGGCGGCGCCGAGACCGGTCACGGCGAAGCTGCCCGAAAGCGCCCAGCGCAGGAACTTCCACAGGCTGCCCGGCGGCGGGCCGTCGGCGGGGCGGAACGGCGCGATCAGGCGCGAGACGTCGATCATTCGGCGGCCTCCGTGGTCTGGTCATCGTCGAGGCCGAGGAAGCCGCCGGACTGGCGGTTCCAGAACCGGGCGTAGATGCCGCCCTGCGCCAGGAGCGCGTCATGGGTGCCGTCCTCGACGATCCGGCCCTCCTCCATCACCAGCACCCGGTCCATCTGCGCGATGGTCGAGAGCCGGTGCGCGATGGCGATCACGGTCTTGCCCTCCATCATCGCGTAGAGCGTGCGCTGGATCGCCGCCTCGACCTCCGAATCGAGCGCCGAGGTCGCCTCGTCGAGCACGAGGATCGGCGCGTCCTTGAGGATCACGCGCGCCAGCGCGATGCGCTGCCGCTGCCCGCCCGACAGCTTGACGCCGCGCTCGCCGACCTGCGCCTCGTAGCCCGCGCGCCCCTCGCCATCGACGAGGTCGAGGATGAAGTCATGCGCCTCGGCCTGCTTCGCGGCGGCGATCATCTCGGCCTCGCTCGCCTCGGGCCGGCCGTAGAGGATGTTCTCGCGCACGCTGCGGTGCAGCAGCGCGCTGTCCTGCTGCACCATGCCGATCGCCGAGCGCAGGCTGTCCTGCGTGACGCGGGCGATGTCCTGCCCGTCGATCTCGATCCGGCCCGTTTCCGGGTCGTAGAAGCGCAGCATGAGCTTGACCAGCGTCGACTTGCCGGCGCCCGAGGCGCCGACGAGACCGATCTTCTGGCCGGCCGGAATGGTCAGGTCCAAGGGCCCCACCCCGCCCGCGTCGCGGCCGTAGCGGTGGTTCAGGCCCTTCAGGGCGATCTCGCCGCGCGGGACGGTGAGGTGCCCGGCTCGGTCGTCGTCGGTGAGCGTGATCGGCTGGGCGATGGTGCGCATGCCCTCGGCGATCACGCCGAGGTTCTGGAAGAAGTTGGTCACCGCCCACATGATCCAGCCGGTCATGGCGTTGAGCCTGAGGCAGAGCGCGGTCGCCGCCGCCACCACGCCGACGCTGGCCGAGCCGCCGGCCCAGAGCCAGATGCCCCAGCCGACCACGCCGACGATCAGGAGGCCGTTCAGCACCGACAGCGCCACGTCCATGATCGTGTAGAGCCGCATCTCGCGCTGGAAGGTCGAGCGGGCCTGCTCGATCACCTCGCGCGCGCCCTCCAGCTCGCGGTCGTGATGGGCGAACATCTTGACCGAGTGGATGTTGGTGTAGGTGTCGACCACCCGCCCCGTCACCGCGCTGCGGGCGTTGGACGACGCCTCGGAGGCCGGGCCGATCCGCTTCACCGTCCAGCGCATCAGCGCGGCGTAGAGACCGAACCACAGCAGGAGCGGCAGCAGGAGGCGCGGGTCCGCGCCCCACAAGAGCACCGCCGCCCCGGCGATGTAGGCCAGCGCGTAGGTGATCGCGTCGAAGACCTGGAACACCACCTCGCCGGCGGCGGGCGGCGTCTGCATGATGCGGTTGGCGATGCGGCCGGCGAAGTCGTTCTCGAACCAGCCGACCGACTGGCGCAGCACGTGCCTGTGCGCGCGCCAGCGCACGGTGGTGCCGAAATTGGGCAGGATGGCGTTATTCAGAAGCAGCACGCTCGCTGCCTGCAGTGCCGGGCGCAGGATCAGGATGAAGGCCGCCACGGCGATCAGCTCGGCGCCATGCGCGGCCAGCACCTCGGCCGGGGCGCCGCCGCTCAGCATGTCGACCAGCCGGCCCATGTAGGCCAGGAGCCAGATCTCGACCACGGCCACCACCACGGCGAGGATGCCGGTGATCCAGAACACCCGCGCGAAGGGCCGGGCGAACCCCCTCAGGAACGGCCAGAGCCGGGTCGGGGGCTGGTCTGTCTGCTCGTAGGGCCCGTAGGGATCGACGAGGGTCTCGAAGAAACGGAACATGGGGAAACCCGGATATATGCCAGCGGCATATAATCCGGCCACGGCCGAAGGAAAACAATCCCCGGTCGGGGCGGGTTCAACTCAGGGAAGAAGATCGTCCCGCGTCAGGGAGAAGCCGGACGCGATCCAGCGCGCCTCGCGCTCGCGCAGCGCCTCGCCCAGCGCCGGGCCGGCGAAATGCGCCGCCAGATCCGCGGCCTTGACCGGGAATCGCGCCTCGGCCCCGGCCAGCGCGGTTTCCCGTGAAACAGCCTCGATCTCGCGGCCCGAGAGCGCCGCGCGCAGCGCCAGCACGTCGAGCGCCTCGTCCGTGCCCAGCCGGTAGCCCAGCTCGCCCGGCGCCTGCAGCGATTCGAACCCTTCGCGCAGCCGCTCCAGCCGCGCCGCCTGCTTGCGGCTCAGCCGCAGCCGCTCGGCCGCCTCCTCGCCGCCGACCAGCGCCAGCCGGCGCAGCGGGTCGGGGGCGAGCCCGGCCTCCTCCTCGACATGCACCAGCACCGAAAGCGGGTCCGAGGCCGCGCCCGGCAGCACCCGCATCAGCACGCCCGAGATCGCCATCGAGGCGACCGCCGGGGCCGGGTCGGGCGCGGCCATCAGCTTCAGCATCTCGGCGCCCACCCGCTCGCGCGAAAGCCCGCCGATGCCCTCGGCCAGCTCGGCGCAGGCGGCGAGACCGTCGGCGTCGATGCCGCCATGCGTCTCGCCGTACCAGGCGTGGAAGCGGAAGAAGCGCAGGATCCGCAGGTAATCCTCGCGGATCCGCTCATGCGGGTCGCCGATGAAGCGCAGCCGCCGCGCCCGCAGGTCCGAGAGCCCCTCGCCCAGCGGGTCGGCGACCTGCCCGCGCGCATCGGCGTAAAGCGCGTTCATGGTGAAGTCGCGCCGCGCCGCGTCCTCGGCGATGTCGTCGGAAAACGCCACCGTGGCGCGCCGCCCGTCGGTCTCGACGTCGCGGCGGAAGGTGGTGACCTCGATCGGCGTGCCGCGCGCCACCACGGTGACGGTGCCGTGCTCGATGCCCGTGGGCACCGGCTTCAGCCCCGCCGCCCCGGCCAGCTCGACCACCCGCTCGGGCCGCGCGTCTGTGGTCAGGTCGAGATCCGAGACCGGCTCGCCCAGCAGCGCGTTTCTCACGCAGCCGCCGACGAACCAGGCCTGGTGGCCCGCCTCCTCCAGCATGGCCGTCACCCGCCGCGCCGGCTCCGATGCCAGCCATTCCGCCTCGATCCGTTCCGTCATCCGTTCATCCCGTCGGCAAGGGTCCGGAGCATCCGCCCCGTGGCGCCCCAGATGTAGTACGGCCCCCAGGGAACGACATAGTAGTGCCGGCGGCGGCCCTGCCAACGCCGGCCCTCGACCCGGAACCGCGCCGGGTCGGTGACGTGGTCAAGCGGCACCCGGAACACCTCGGCCACCTCGCCGGCCTCGGGCACCGGCGTGAAGGGGCCGCGCAGCAGCCCCACGACCGGCGTCACCTCGAAGCCGGTGACGGTCTCGTGCGCGGGCAGCGTGCCGAGGATCTCGACCCGCTCGCGCGGCAGGCCGATCTCCTCCTCCGCCTCGCGCAGCGCCGCGCCGACCGGGCCGTCATCGGCGGGCTCCACCTTGCCGCCCGGAAAGGCGATCTGGCCGGGATGGTGGCGCAGCTTCGCCGAGCGCTTGGTCAGGATCAGCGAAGGCGGGCCGTCGAGATGCACCGCGACCAGCACCCCGGCCTGGCGCAGCTTGCGCCCGGCCGGGGGGGCGGCGTCCGGGTTCAGGTCGAAATCCGACGAGCCCCCGCCCGGCCGGGCGAGGGCGGCGCCGAGCCGCGCGAGAAGCGGGGCCTCAGCCCCGTCCACCGGCCACCCGGTCCTGCGCGTCCGGCCCCTCGGTCGCCTCGAAGCCCAGCGTCTCGGGCGCGAACTCGTAATGCGCGCCGCAGAACTGGCAGTCGGCGGTCACCACGCCTTCGTCGGTGGTCATGTGCGAGATGTCCTTGGCCGAGTAGATCGACAGGCTCTCGCGCACCTTCTCGGCCGAGCAGGAACAGCCGAACTTCACCGGCTGCGCGTCGAAGACCCGCGGCACCTCCTCGTGGAACAGCCGCAGCAGCAGCTCGGTCGGCGTCACGCTCGGCCCGATCAGCTCCAGCTCCTCGACCGTGTCGAGCAGGATGTTGGCGCGGTTCCAGCTTTCGCCCTCGGCCTCGTCGAGGATGTCGGACGCCTCCAGGAGCCCCTCCTCGCCGGTGCCGCCCTCGCCGGGCGTGGCCGCGAAGGGCGAGGCCTTGGGCATCTTCTGCAGCATCACGCCGCCGGCGCGCCAGCCCTCGCCCCGGCCCGGCTCGGTCGAGCGGCCGAAGGACAGCGAGAAGCGGGTCGGCAGCTGCTCGGACTGCGCGAAGTAGGTCTCGGCGCAGCTCGACAGCGAACCGCCGGCGATCGGCGTGATGCCCTGGTAGGGGGTCGTGCCCTCGCCCTGGTCGATCAGGATCGCGAAGTAACCCTTGCCGACCAGGTCGAACGGCTCGGCGCTCTCGCCCAGCCGGCTCTCGTCGAAGCTGGCCCAGGCGCGGATCCGGCCCGGCGCGCCCTCTTCCTTGGGCGCGTAGTAGTCGGTCGCGATGATCCGCACCGGCCCGTCGCCGCGCACCTGCAGCGACAGCTTCCAGCGCAGCTTCACGGTCTGGCCGATCAACGCGGTGAGCAGCGCCATCTCGGCCACCAGCGCCTCGATCTGCGCGGGGTAGTCGTGCTGCTCCAGAACCTTGTCGAGCACGCCGTCGAGACGTGCCACCCGGCCGCGGATGTCGGAGCGGTCGAGCTGGAAGGGCAGGACGGTGTCGTCCCAGGCAATGCGGGCGCCGAGGCTCATGGGGTTTCCTTGCGTGTCGGGGATGGGCATACCGCGACCATATAGGAAGCATCCGGCGGGGGAAAAAGGGCATGATCCGGCGCTACGGAGAGGCGGTGCGGCAGGGCGCGCGCTACAGGCACCGGCCCGGGGTCTACGCGATCCTGCCGATGGGCCGCGACCTGCTCGTGACCTGCCAGGCGGGCGACCCCGACGAGATCCAGCTGCCCGGCGGCGGCATCGACCCGGGCGAAAGCCCGATCCGCGCCCTGCACCGCGAGGTGTTCGAGGAAACCGGCTGGCGCATCGCCGCGCCGCGCCGGCTGGGCGCCTTCCGCCGCTTCGCCTGGATGGCCGATTACGGCATCTGGGGCGAGAAGATCTGCCATGTCTACATCGCCCGTCCCGTGCGCCCGCACGGGCCGCCGCGCGAGGCCGGGCACAGCGCGCTGCTCATGCCGGCCCGGCTCGCGGCCGAGCGGCTCGGAAACGAAGGCGACCGGGCCTTCGTGCGCGCCCATGCGGCCGGCCCCGGCGCCAACCTGCCCCAGCGCCAGCTTGCCCCAGGGGCCGAAAGCCATTAACCCACGCCATCGAACGCCCAGACGGAGATTGCTCATGGCCGCCAAGCCCGCCCCGAAGAAGGTCGTCCTCGCCTATTCCGGCGGGCTCGACACCTCGATCATCCTGAAATGGCTGCAGACCGAGTATGGCTGCGAGGTGGTGACCTTCACCGCCGATCTCGGCCAGGGCGAGGAGCTGGAGCCGGCACGCAAGAAGGCCGAGATGATGGGCGCGACCTCGATCCACATCGAGGACCTGCGCGAGGAGTTCGTGCGCGACTTCGTCTTCCCGATGTTCCGCGCCAACGCGCTCTACGAGGGGCTCTACCTCTTGGGCACCTCGATTGCCCGGCCGCTCATTTCCAAGCGGCTCGTGGAGATCGCCGCCGCCGAGGGTGCCGACGCCGTGGCGCATGGCGCGACCGGCAAGGGCAACGACCAGGTGCGCTTCGAACTCGCGGCCTACGCGCTCAACCCCGAGATCAAGGTGATCGCGCCCTGGCGCGAATGGGACCTGACCTCGCGCACCAAGCTGATCGAGTTCGCCGAACAGCACCAGATCCCGATCGCCAAGGACAAGCGCGGCGAGGCGCCCTTCTCGGTCGACGCCAACCTGCTGCACACCTCGTCCGAGGGGAAAGTGCTCGAGAACCCGGCCGACGAGGCGCCCGACTACGTCTACCAGCGCACCGTCAACCCCGAGGACGCGCCCGACGAGGCCGAGATCATCGAGATCGGCTTCGAGAAGGGCGACGCCGTCTCGATCAACGGCGAGGCGATGAGCCCGGCCACGATCCTGACCAAGCTCAACGAGCTGGGCGGCAAGCACGGCATCGGCCGGCTCGACCTCGTCGAGAACCGCTTCGTCGGCATGAAGTCGCGCGGCATCTACGAGACCCCGGGCGGCACCGTGCTGCTCGAGGCGCATCGCGGCATCGAGCAGATCACGCTCGACTCCGGCGCGGGCCACCTCAAGGACTCGATCATGCCGCGCTACGCCGAGCTGATCTACAACGGCTTCTGGTTCAGCCCCGAGCGCGAGATGCTGCAGGCGCTGATCGACAAGAGCCAGGAGCACGTGACCGGCACGGTGCGGGTCAAGCTCTACAAGGGGTCGGCGCGCACCATCGCCCGCTGGTCGGACCACAGCCTCTACTCCGAGGCGCACGTGACCTTCGAGGAGGACGCCGGCGCCTACGACCAGGTCGACGCCAAGGGCTTCATCCAGCTCAACGCGCTGCGCCTCAAGCTGCTGGCCGCCCGCGACCGCCGGGTGAAGTGACGGACAGGCGCCGCGCTCTTCGGAGCGCGGCGCCAGCCGATCCGAAGGGATCGGAGTATTTGAAGAGTGAAGTGGCCACGAGGGTCACGGCGAAATCACGCAGCCTTGTCTTGCCCTTAGCGGCGTTGGCGTCAGCATGGCGCCCGACAGACAGGGAGGCTCAAATGAAACCCGCATCACTCGCGCTCGCCGCCGCGCTGGCGCTGGCCGCGCCCATGGCGCAGGCCCAATCCACCGAAACCATCACCGTCGCCGGCGGCTGCTTCTGGTGCGTCGAGGCCGATTTCGAGAAGGTCTCCGGCGTGATCGAGGCGGTCTCGGGCTTCGCCGGCGGCGATGTCGCCAACCCGACCTACGAGCAGGTCGTGGCCGGCGGCACCGGCCATTACGAGGCGGTGCGGATCACCTACGACCCGAGCCGGGTCGAGGCGCGCCAGCTCTACGACCTGTTCTTCCGCTCGATCGACCCGACCGATGCGGGCGGCCAGTTCTGCGACCGCGGCCCCTCCTACCGCACCGCGATCTTCGCCGATGGCGGCGATCAGCAAGCGGCCGAGGCCGCCAAGCAGGCGGCGCAGGCCGAACTCGGCCGAAAGATCGTCACCCCGATCCTCGGCGACGCGCCCTTCTACCCGGCCGGCGACTACCACCAGGACTACTACAAGAGCTCCGAACGCCTCGCCGCTTCCAGCGTCGGGCTGTTCGTGCCGAAATCCGAGGCCTACAAGCGCTACCGCGCCCGCTGCGGCCGCGACGCCCGGGTGGCCGAGCTCTGGGGCCCCGACGCGCCCTTCGTGAACTAGGGAGGGCCTAGATCTCGGCCATCAGCGCCGCGTGGCGCGCGACGAAGGCGTCGCGCGTCTCCTTCGGCGGCCTGAGCCTTATCTCGAACCGCGCCGCGAGGTCGCGGTCGAGCTTGCCGAACAGCCGGTCGGCCTCGGCCTCGGAGAAGCCGGCGATCCGCACCGCCTCGAGCCAGGCCGAGATCCGGTCGCAGCGCTTGATCCGCCGCTTGGCCTGCACCGGCAGCACCGCCGGCAGGCCGAAGCGCAGGTGGATCGCCGCCGTCAGCCGCGCGTCGAGCGCGCCGTAACCCGGCCCCACCGCCGCCTTCACCGGCGAGATCATGTCGCCGATCACGTATTCCGGCGCGTCGTGCAGAAGCGCCGCGAGCTGCCACAGCGGCCCGGCCCTGGGGTGGCAATGCGCGTGGATCGCCTCGACCAGCAGCGAATGCTCGGCCACCGAATAGGCGAAATCGCCCCGCGTCTGGCCGTTCCAGCGCGCCACGAAGGCCAGCCCATGCGCGATGTCGGCGATCTCGATGTCCATCGGCGTCGGGTCGAGCAGGTCGAGCCTGCGCCCCGACAGCATCCGCTGCCACGCCCTGCCCTTGGCCATGCCGCCCCCTTCGCCGTTTCGGGCCGGGCTAGCACGCCGCCCCGCGGCACGGCAATTGCCGGGGCGGAAACGGGCTGCTACCCCTACGGAACGCGACCGGATTGCCGCAGGGAGGGCACCGAATGGCCGGGGATCACATCGTCAGGGACATCGGCCTCGCCGATTGGGGCCGCAAGGAGATCGAGATCGCCGAGACCGAGATGCCGGGGCTGATGGCCCTGCGCGCGGAATACGCGGAAACGCAGCCGCTGAAGGGCGCGCGCATCGCGGGCTCGCTGCACATGACGATCCAGACCGCGGTGCTGATCGAGACGCTCGAGGCGCTCGGCGCCGAGGTCCGCTGGGCCTCGTGCAACATCTTCTCGACGCAGGACCATGCCGCCGCCGCAATCGCCGCCAGCGGCACCCCGGTCTTCGCGGTGAAGGGCGAAAGCCTCGAGGAGTACTGGTCCTACACCGACCGGATCTTCGGCTTCGAGGAGGGCGCCAACCTGATCCTCGACGATGGCGGCGACGCCACCATGTACATCCTGCTCGGCGCGCGGGCCGAGGCCGGCGAGACCGGGCTGCTCGACGTGCCGACCTCGGAGGAGGAGCGCGTGCTCTTCGCGCAGATCCGCAGGCGGCTCGACGAAAGCCCGGGCTGGTTCGCCCGCCAGCGCGACGCGCTGCGCGGCGTCTCGGAGGAGACGACGACCGGCGTGCACCGGCTCTACGAGCTGCATCGCAAGGGGCGCCTGCCCTTCCCGGCGATCAACGTCAACGACAGCGTCACCAAGTCGAAGTTCGACAACCGCTACGGCTGCCGCGAGAGCCTCGTCGATGGCATAAGGCGGGCCACCGACACGATGATGGCCGGCAAGGTCGCCGTCGTCTGCGGCTACGGCGATGTCGGCAAGGGCTCGGCCGCGTCCCTGCGTGGTGCGGGCGCGCGGGTGAAGGTCACCGAGGCCGACCCGATCTGCGCGCTGCAGGCGGCGATGGACGGCTACGAGGTGGTGCTGCTCGAGGACGAGGTCGCCAGCGCCGACATCTTCGTCACCGCCACAGGCAACCGCGACGTGATCCGCATCGAGCACATGCGCGAGATGAAGGACATGGCGATCGTCGGCAATATCGGCCACTTCGACAACGAGATCCAGGTCGCCGCCCTGCGCAACCACAAATGGGCCCGCGTCAAGGATCAGGTCGACATGATCGAGATGCCCTCGGGCCGGCGCATCATCCTGCTCTCCGAAGGCCGGCTGCTCAATCTCGGCAACGCCACCGGCCACCCCTCCTTCGTGATGTCGGCGAGCTTCACCAACCAGGTGCTGGCGCAGATCGAGCTCTGGACCCGCGGCGACGACTACACCCCCGGCGTCCACGTGCTGCCCAAGCATCTGGATGAAAAGGTGGCGCGTCTGCACCTCGAACGGGTCGGCGCAAGGCTTACCGAACTCGACCCCGAGCAGGCCGAGTATATCGGCGTCGCGCCCGAAGGGCCGTTCAAGCCCGAGCATTACCGCTACTGACCGGGACCGGCCGGGCTTAACGGAAGCCTAAGCGTAACCCACGGCTTCGAAACGATGTTTCGACACGAAACCGTTGCGTCGAATCGCCCGGTCGGGGTAGGAGGAAGGCGTCGGCCAGGACGGCCAGACCCCAGTTTCATCGATCCGCCGGGTGGGAGTCCGCGGGTGAGAACGGGGGTGCTGGCGATCCCGCCGCCCCCCGTATGCCCCTCTCAGAACAGCCCGAGCACGAGGCCCATCGCCGCGCAGCCCAGCGCCGCGTAGCCGCCGTCGATCCCGGCAAGCCGCCAGGGCCGGCCGGAATAGCCGGTGTTGAGCGTGATCCAGGGCGCGATGAACAGCGCGCCCACCGCCAGGCCGCCGAACAGCCCGCCGACCGGCGTGGTGATGCCCGCGAGGCCGAAGCCGTAGCGCATGGTCGCCGCGATGATCAGCATCGCCACGAAGGAGACGAGATAGGGCACGGGCGAGCTGCTGTTCTCGGGCTTGCCGTCCGCGCCGACCTTCACGCCAGAGGCCGCCATCCAGGGCTTGGCCAGGCTCATGTACCAGACCGAGCCCAGCGCGAAGGAGGCGAGCGCCGCCAGCAGGATCGAGAGTAACGCCATTCGTGGTCCCTCCGGAGATTTGGCCCAGAATGGCGCGAAGCGCGGCCGCGCGCTATGCCTCGGCCAAAGATCCCGCCAGTTCGTGGATCACGCGCCACTCATCCTCTGTCACCGGCTGCACCGAAAGCCGCGAGTTGTTGACCAGCACCATCTCCAACAGCCGCGGCTCGGCCTTGATCTCCTCGAGGCTGACCTCGCGCCCGAGCTTGTAGAGCGCGCGGATGTCGACGCATTCCCAGCGCGCGTCATCGGTCGAGCTGTCGGGATGCACCGTGGCGCAGACCTCGACCACGCCCACCGCCGCCTTGCCGATGTTGGAGTGGTAGAAGAAGCCGCGATCGCCGATCTGCATCTCTCGCATGAAGTTGCGGGCCTGGTAGTTGCGGATCCCGTCCCACTCCTCGCCCTGATCGCCCTTGGCGACCTGCTGGTCCCAGCTCCAGACGTTCGGCTCGGACTTGAACAGCCAGTAGCGCATCAGCCGATCACCTTCTTCCAGCCGCGGATCTCGACGCTCTCGAACAGGCCGGCGCGGGCATAGGGGTCGTTCTCGGCCCAGTCGCGCGCGGCCTCGAGATCGGCCACGTCGAGCACCACCAGAGAGCCGTCCATCTCGCCATCGGCGCCGAGGAACGGCCCGGCCATGGCCACCACGCCGGTGGCCTCGATGTAGTCGAGATGCGCCTCGCGCGTATCCTTGCGCAGCTGCAGCGCGCCGGGGCGGTCCTTCGTGATGACGGCGACGAGCATCGTCATTCCTCCTTGAGTGGTCTGTTGATCAGCGTCTCGAGCGCCTGTTGCGGTGTCAGCTCGCCCGCCACCATCCGCGCGGTCACCGCGCTGATCGGCAGGTCGAGGCCACGCTTTGTGGCGAGATCCGCCACCGCCCGCGCGGTATGCGCCCCCTCGACCGTGGTCGCGGCGTCCCAGTCCTCGTGCCGGCCCAGCGCCAGCCCGTAGCGGTAGTTGCGCGACAGCTCCGACGAGCAGGTCAGCACCAGATCCCCGAAGCCCGACAGCCCCATCAGCGTCTCTGGCCGCGCGCCCAGCGCGGCGGCGAGACGCTGCATCTCGGCAAAGCCGCGGGTCATCAGCGCCGCGCGGGCGCTGTCGCCGAAGCCCGCGCCGATGCAGGCGCCGCAGGCGATGGCGATGACGTTCTTCAGCGCCCCGCCCAGCTCGGCCCCGGCGAGATCGGTGCTGCGGTAGAGCCGCAGGTCGGGCGTCGAGAGGTCGTGCTGCAGCGCCCGGCCCGCCGCGTCGTCGGGGCAGGCCAGCGTCAGCGCGGTGGGCAGGCCGCGCGCAATGTCGGCGGCGAAGCTCGGGCCCGTGAGCAGCGCGGGCACGGCGTCCGGCACGCTCTCGACGACGATCGCGCCCTGCCCGGTCAGCGTGGTCAGGTCGAGCCCCTTGGCGCAGGCCACCAGCGTCCTGCCCGACAGCGCCCCGGCATGGGCCTCGAGAAAGCCGCGCGTGACCTGCGCGGGCAGCGCCAGCAGGATCGTGTCGCAGGAAAACAGGCTCGAAAGCTCGGAAACAGGGTCGATTCCGGCGGGCAGATCGACGTCCGGAAGCCGTACCGCGCGGCGGGTGTCGCGCATCGTCTGCACCGCGCCCTCGTCGCGCGCCCAGAGCGTCACCTCGCGCCCGGCCCGCGCCAGCGTCACCGCCAGCGCGCTGCCGAAGGCGCCGGCCCCCGCGATGCCGATCCTCATGCCTTGGCCCCCTTGCGGCCCGACCCGATCATCGGCGCGGCGGCGGCGTCGAGCGGCCAGCGCGGCCGCGCCGACAGGTCGAGCCCGTCCGCCTCGCCGGCGCGCAGCCGCGCCAGCCCGGCGAAGGCGATCATCGCCGCGTTGTCGGTGCAAAGCGCGAGCGGTGGCGCCGAGAAGGCCACGCCGGCCTCGGCGCAGAGCCCCTGCAGCGCCGCGCGGATCGGCCCGTTCGCCGCGACGCCGCCGGCCACCGCGAAGGCCGGGCGTTCGGGCGCGGCCTCGAGGTAGAGCGCCAGCGCCCGGCGGGTCTTCTCGGTCAGGATCTCGACCACCGCCTGCTGGAAGCCCGCGGCGAGATCGGCGCGCGCCGCGCGGGTCAGCCCGCCCGCCTCCGCCATCTCGGCGTCGCGGGCGCGCAGGAGCGCGGTCTTCAGACCCGAGAAGGACATGTCGCAGCCGGGCCGGTCGAGCAGCGGCCGGGGCAGGCGGATGCGGCCCGCATCGCCCTCGCGCGCCTCGGCCTCGACCGCCGGGCCGCCGGGCTGCGGCAGGCCCAGAAGCCGCGCGGTCTTGTCGAAGGCCTCGCCCGGCGCGTCGTCGATCGTGCCGCCGAGACGGCGGAAGGTGGCCTCGTCCTCGACCATCAGGAACTGGCAATGCCCGCCCGAGACCAAGAGCAGCAGGTAGGGAAACTCGAGCCCGTCGGTCAGCCGCGGCGTCAGCGCGTGGCCGGCAAGGTGGTTGACCCCGATCAGCGGCAGGCCGGTCGCGGCCGACAGCCCCTTGGCCAGCATCACGCCCGACAGCACGCCGCCGATCAGCCCCGGCCCGGCGGTGACCGCGATGCCGTCGAGATCGGCAAGGCCCAGCCCCGCCTCCGAAAGCGCCGCCTCGACGCAGTGGTCGAGCACCTCGGCATGGGCGCGCGCCGCGATCTCGGGCACCACGCCGCCGAAGGCCTCGTGTAGCTCGGCCTGCCCGCGCACCACGGAGGAAAGCACCCGCGCGCCCGCGCCGTCTTCGCGCAGCACCGCGGCGGCGCTGTCGTCGCAGCTCGACTCGATGCCGAGGATGGTGAGTTCGGTCATGGCGGTCCCGGTTGCGCCCCTGCCCTGCGCAGGTAACATCCCGGCCGGTCGCGAACAATGCCGCGGGAGGGGGCGATGGCCGAGCCGAGACTGCTGCTGACCCGCCCCGAGCCCGCCGCGCGGCGCTTTCTCGCGGCGCTGGAGATGGCGGCCGGACGGCACCTGCCGGCGGTGATCTCGCCGCTGATGAGGATCGACGCCTTCACCCCGCCGCCGCCCGACACGGCCCCCGCCGCGCTGGTGCTGACCTCCGAGCGCGGCGCCGAGGGCGCGGCGCGGATGGGCTATGCCGGGCTGCCCGCATGGTGCGTCGGCACCCGCACGGCCGAGGCCGCCGAACGGGTCGGCCTGTCGCCCCGCGCCGCCGGCGGCGATGCCGCCTCTCTGGTGGCGATGATCCTGGAGAGCGGCGAGACCGGCCCCTTCCTGCACCTGCGCGGCGCCCATGCCCGCGGCGATGTGGCGGCTCGGCTTTCGGCGGCGGGGCGGCCCTGCGCCGAGCGCGTCGTCTACGACCAGACCGCGCGCCCGCTCACGGCCGAGGCGCAGGCCCTGCTCGACGGCGCCGCGCCGGTGGTCGCGCCGCTCTTCTCGCCGCGCAGCGCCCGGCTCTTCGCGCGCCACGCGCCCTTCGCCGCGCCGCTCGCCCTGGCCGCGATGAGCGGCGCGGTGGCCGAGGCGCTCGCCGGGCTTCCGGGACCCACCCTGACCGCCGCCCGGCCCGACCAGCCGGCGATGATCGACGCAACCCTTCGCGCCCTTGCGACGTTCGGTCCCGGAGGGGCCTCGCGCCCCGGCGGCGCTTGAGGCCGCGGTCGGGCCGGGCTAGGGTCCGGTAACGCCGCGGTGACAGGGGTTTGACCGCGACCGAGGGACGGAAGGGAACGGGTTTGGCGAGAAAGACGACACGGAGACCCGGCGGCGCCGGGCCGCGCAACCGGCCGAGCGCCGCAACCGGCCGGACCGGGGACGCGTCGCAGGCCGACCAGACCAAGAGCGCCGCCCAGGCCGACCAGACCGAAGGCGCGTCGCAGGCCGACGGGGCCACGGGCGCGTCGCAGGCCGACAAGTCCAAGGGCGCGTCGCAGGCCGACGCGACGCCCGACTCCACCCCCGAGACCGACGCCCCCGCGACCCCGCCGCAGCTGTCGGAAGCCGACGCGCAACCGGACGGCGAGCGCCCGGCCGAGACCCGCCCCGCCGCGCTGCCCGAAGACGCGAAGGGCGGCTCGGAAGCCGAGGCCACGCCCGACGCGGCCACGCCCTCGGGCACGTCGGACAAGGGCGCCTCGCAGGCCGAGGCCCGACCGGATGCCGGCGGCACGGCCGCCGAAGCCGCCGCCAAGACAGGCGCGGCCGCGAAGCCGGCCATGTCGGACGACCCGAAAAAGCCCGGCACAGACACTGGCACAGGCTCTGGCACGGACACCGACAAGGCCACGCCGAGCGGCGGCGCGGCCATCTCCGAAAGCTCGGTGCCGAAGGCCGGCCGCCGGACCGGCACCACCACCACCGGCGCGCCGAAGACGGAAACCGCGTCGTCGAAGCCCGCGACCGAAGCGCCCGCCTCCGGAAGCGCCACGCTGCACAAGCCGACCCCGGCCACCGCCGCCGTCGACCAAGGCACCACCACCCGCCCCGCGACCGGCGCGACGCCCGAACCCGGCCGCAAGCGGGACGACGCCGCCGCAACCACCGGCTCGGCCACCCCGACCGGCGCCACCACCAAGGCCGACACGCCCCCGCCCGCCCGCGACGACGGGCGCAGCAAGTCCGGCGGCTCCGGCAGCGCCGTCACCGCCGGCCTGCTCGGCGGCGTGCTGGGCGCGGCGCTCGCACTGGGCGCGGGCTGGCTCTGGCTCGGCAATGCCGGGGACGAGACCGAGGCGCGGCTCACCGCGCTGGAGCAGGAGCTGGCCGCCCTGCCGCCCGCTACCGACCTCACCCCGCTGACCGAGGAGCTGTCCGGCCTGCGCGAGGAGACGCAGGGCGGCCTCGCCGATCTCGGCGCCCGGATCGACGAGGCCGAGAGCCGCATCGCCGCGCTCGAGACCCGTCTCGACGAGGGCGGCGACGGCACGCTGGCCGAGGCGGCCGTGGCCCGCTGGCAAGGCGAGGTCGACGCGCTGCGCGAACGGCTGCAGGCCCAGGCCGACGAGATCGCCGCCATGGCCGAGACCGCGGCGGGCGAGATCTCCGCCGCCGAATCCACCGCCGCCCAGCTCGAGGCCGAGGCCGCCGCCGTGGCCGCCCGCGCCCAAGCCCGCGCCGTTCTGGCCACGGTCGAGGCCGCGCTCGAGACCGGCGAGCCCTATGCCGACACCATCGAAGAGCTGCAGGCCGCCTCGCCCGCCCCGGTGCCCGAGCCGCTCGTCACCCATGCCGAGGAGGGCGTGGCGAGCCGCGCCGAGCTGGTCGAGAGCTTCCCCGAAAGCGCCCGCGCCGCGCTGGCGCTGGCGCGTCGCGAGGGGCTGTCGGGCGAGGAGGGCGGCCGCGCGCTGGGCTTCCTGCGCGACACCTTCCAGCTGCGCTCCACCGCGCCCTCCGAGGGCGGCAGCGTCGATGCCGTGCTCTCGCGCGCCGAGGCCGCGCTGCGCGAAGGCCGGCTCAAGGAGGCGCTGGCCGAGATCGAGACCCTGCCCGACCCGGTGCGCGAGGAGATCGCCGCCTGGACCGCCACCGCGCGCGACCGCGCCGCAGCGCTTGCCGCCGCCGGGACGCTGTCGCAATCCCTGACCGAGAACTGAGGCGCCGCACATGCTCCTGTCCCTGATCAAGATCCTCGCCTTCGTCGCCGTCGTCGCGGGGCTCACCTGGGGCGCGGCGCGGCTCTCCGAGGTCGCCGGCGGCGCCGAGATCGCCTTGGCGGGCTACGAGGTCACGCTCGGGCCGCTGCAGCTGGTGCTGGCGGTGGCGCTGCTCGCGATCCTCGGCTGGCTGCTGTTCAAGGCGGTGGGCCTGCTGATCGCGCTTCTGCACTTCATCAACGGCGACGACACCGCCGTCAGCCGCTGGTTCGGCCGCAACCGCGAGCGCAAGGGCTACAAGGCGCTGGCCGACGGCATGATCGCTCTGGCCTCGGGCGAGGGTGAGCTGGCGATGGCCAAGGGCCGCAAGGCCGAGCGCTACCTGCGCCGGCCCGAGATCACCTCGATCCTGGTGGCGCAGGGCGCGGAACTCCTCGGCGACCGCAAGACCGCCGAGGGCGCCTACCGCGAGCTGGTGCAGATCGACCGCACCCGCTTCGTCGGCGTGCGCGGGCTGATGCGGCAGCGGCTGGCCGAGGGCGACACCGACACCGCGCTGAAGCTCGCCCGCAAGGCCTTCGAGCTGAAGCCGCGCCATTCCGAGACGCAGGACACGCTTTTGCGCCTGCAGGCCGAGGCGCATGACTGGACCGGCGCGCGCGCCACGCTCGACGCCAAGCGCCGCTCTGGCGCGCTGCCGCGCGACGTGGCGCGGCGCCGCGACGCGGTGCTGGCGCTCTCGGAGGCCAGCGACGTGATCGACGACACCGCCTCGATCGAGATGCGCGAGAAGGCGATCGAGGCCAACCGGCTCTCGCCCGACCTGATCCCGGCGGCGGTGATGGCGGCGCGCAGCTACCTCGCGGTCGGCAACGGCCGCTACGCGACCCGGGTGATCCGCAAGGCCTGGGAGGCCGAGCCGCATCCCGATCTCGCGCAGGTCTTCGCGCAGATCGCCCCCGACGAGGACGCCAAGGCCCGTCTCAAGCGCTTCGAGCTGCTGACCAAGGCCCGGCCCGACCACCCCGAGACCAAGCTCCTGCAGGCCGAGTTGCTGATCGCGGCCGAGCAGTTCAACGAGGCGCGCCGGGCGCTGGGCGACCTGCCCGAGACCGACCCGACCGCGCGGGTGCTGACGCTGATGGCGGCGATCGAGCGCGGCCGCGGCACCGAGGACGCGGTGGTGCGCGGCTGGCTGACGCGCGCGCTGACCGCGCCGCGCGGCCCGCAATGGGTCTGCGACAACTGCCACCACGTGCACCCGGCCTGGGCGCCGGTCTGCGGCAACTGCCACGCCTTCGACACGCTGAGCTGGACCCGCCCGACCGAGAGCGAGACCGCCCTGCCCCGCGGCACCGAGATGCTGCCGCTGATCGTCGGCGCGGATCGCGGCACCGACCTGCCGACCACCGCCGCCGCCACGCCCGAGCGGCCGGTCGCCGATGCCCGCGCCGACACCTCGGAAAAGCCCGCCGTGGCCGAGGCCGAGATCGTCTCGCCCGAGCCGCCGAAACCGGCGGCGGCAGAGACCGCGACGGCGCGAAAATAGCCCTTTCGCGTCCCTCGCCCGGGTGCTAAGAGGCGCCCGGGCGCCGCTGTAGCTCAGCTGGTAGAGCACGTCATTCGTAATGATGGGGTCGGGGGTTCGAGTCCCTTCAGCGGCACCACCGTCAAACGCAAGACCCCCGGAAACCGACGGTTTCCCGGGGTTTTTCTTTGCCCGGAAGCCGCCTCTGCCCCGCGCGCCGGATGTCCCTCGCCGACATCGGCGGCACGCGCGCCGCCTGTGCGCCGCCGAAATCCGGCCTCCCGCCCGACGCGGACCGAGGGCTGCGAGCGCCCTGTGCGGAGATCGCGGCACGACCGATCCGTGGCGAGCCGCCCCCCACTTCGCCGCACCGCGCCGCATGCGCGGGAAACCGGCGATCGGCGGTGCGAAGGCCTCGCAACTGTCCCGACCTGTCTTGCCGAAGCGGCAAGAGGCTCTTAGGCGCGTCGTGACCGGCCCGATCGGGCCGACCCCACAGCAACGGAAGGACGCGCAGCGATGACGACAGACCACGCACATTGGGCCTCCCGGCTGACCTTCGTCCTTGCGGCGGCCGGGTCGGCGGTCGGCCTCGGCAACATCTGGAAGTTTCCCTACATGGTCGGCGAGGGCGGCGGCGCGGCCTTCGTGCTGGTCTACCTCGCCTGCATCGTGCTGATCGGCGCGCCGGTGCTGGTGGCCGAATGGCTGATCGGCCGGCGCGGCCAGAAGAACCCGGTCGACACCATGCGCGACCTCTCGGCCGCGAACGGGCGCAGCGGCGCCTGGGTGGGGCTCGGCGTCAGCGCGGTGATCGTCGGCGCGGTGATCCTGTCCTTCTACAGCGTCGTCGGCGGCTGGTCGCTCTACTACACCGTCGAGGCCGGGCGCGGCGCCTTCACCGGGCTCGAGGCCGGCGGCGTCGAGGCGGCCTTCGACGCCATGCTGGCCAGCCCGCTGACGCTGCTTCTGTGGCACTCGGTCTTCATGGGCGCGACCGTCGCCATCGTCGCACGCGGCGTCACCGGCGGGCTCGAGGCGGCGGTGCGGCTGCTGATGCCCTCTCTCGCGGTGCTGATCGTCGCGCTCGTCATCTACGGCACGACCACCGGGCATTTCGGCGAGGCGCTGTCCTACATGTTCGCCGTCGATCTCGGCCGGATCGACGGCTCGCTCGTCATCGCGGCGATGGGCCAGGCCTTCTTCACCCTGTCGGTCGGCGCGGGCGTGATGATCGCCTACGGCTCCTATCTCGACGAGCGCACCAGCCTGCTGTCGGCGGCGGGCACGGTGATCCTGCTCGACACGGCGATCGCGCTGGCGGCGGGTCTGGTGATCTTCCCGATCGTCTTCGCCAACGGCCTCGAGACCAGCGCCGGGCCGGGGCTGATCTTCGTCACCCTGCCGATCGCCTTCGCCCAGATGGTCGGCGGCACGCTGGTGGGCCTCGTGTTCTTCCTGCTTCTGTCCTTCGCCGCGCTGACCTCGGCGATCTCGCTTCTGGAGCCGGCGGTCGCCTTCACCGAGGAGCGCTCGCGCCTCGGCCGGGTCGGCGCGACGCTGCTGATCGGCGGGCTGTGCTGGGCGCTCGGCATCGCGGCGCTTCTGTCGTTCAACGTCTGGAGCGCGCCGCTGCCGGTCGTGGATCTCGGCCTGTTCGACGCCCTCGACGGTCTGACGAGCAAGATCCTGCTGCCGCTCAACGGCTTCTTCGCGGTGCTCTTCGTGGGCTGGTTCCTGAACCGCCAGAGCGTGGTGGAGGAACTCGGCCTTTCGGGCCTGGGCGCCCGGCTCTGGGTGGCGCTGGCCTGCGTCGTGGCGCCGCTCGGCGTGATCGCGGTCTTCCTCGCGGAGATCCTCTGAGGCCGCGCGGGCGGCGCCGCACGGGCGCCGCCCATGCCGTTCGGCCCGCGGCATCGCGGCGAAGTCCGCGACCCGAAACGACCCAATCTTCGGGACCAGCCGCAGGCTAGCGCACAAAAAACACTCACTTTTCGCGCCCGTATCGGATATCCCTGTATCAATCGGCCCGGAGGACTGGTTCTCGCCGACGCGCCGTTGGACAAGAAACGCTCCAGCAGGGAATGACCATGATACCAAGACACGTCCTTTTCGCCGGTGCCGTCGCTGTCGCGGCCGGCGCCGCCTCCGCGCAGACCGAGATGCCCTTCGCGCTCGACTGGAAGTTCGAGGGCCCCGCCGCCCCCTACACCCACGCCATCGACGCGGGCCTGTTCGAGGCGCAGGGCCTCGAGGTCACGATCACCGAAGGCGCGGGCTCGCTCGACGCCATTCCGAAGGTCGCGACCGGCGCCTTCCCGGTGGGCTTCGCCGACATCAACTCGGTGATGCGCTTCCTCGACCAGAACCCCGGCGCGCCGGTCACGGCGGTGATGATGATCTACGACAAGCCGCCCTTCTCGGTGGTGGGCCGCGTGAGCCAGGGCGTGTCGGCCCCGGCCGATCTCGAGGGCCGCGTGCTCGGCGCGCCGCCGCCCGACGGGGCCTGGGCGCAGTTCCCGATCTTCGCGGCCGAGAACGGCCTCGACATGGACGCGATCACCGTCGAGCCGGTCGGCTTCCCGACGCGCGAGCCGATGCTGGCGCAGGGCGAGGTGGACGCCGTGACCGGCTTCTCCTTCTCCTCGACGCTGAACCTGATCCGGCTCGGCGTGCCCGAGGACGACATCTCGGTCATCCTGATGGCCGATCACGGCGTCGACCTCTACGGCAACGCGATCATCGTCAACACCGACTTCGCCGAGGCCAACCCCGAGGCGGTGACCGGCTTCCTGACCGCCATCGCGCAGGGCTGGCAGGCCGCGATCGACGACCCCGACGCCGCGATCGAGGCGCTTCTGAAGCGCAACCCGGCCGCCGATGCCGATCTCGAGAAGCGCCGCCTGCAGCTGTCGATCGACGACAACGTCCTGACCGATTTCGTGCGCGAGAACGGCATGGGCAACATCGACCCCGAGCGCTTCGCCGCCGCCATCGAGCAGACCAGGACGGTCTACGAGTTCCAGAACGAGCCCGACGCGGCGGCGTTCTTCGACGACAGCTACCTGCCCGAGGGCGACGTGCTGATGCTGAAGTGACAAGGCCGGGTGCCGGGCCCGCGCCCGGCCCCCGCCACGGCGGCGTATAAGATGGACAATCTCATAGAAATCAGGGGCGTGCGACACGCCTACCAGACCGGGGCCGGGCCCCTGCCGGTGCTCGACGGGCTCGACATCTCGGTGCCCAAGGGCGAATTCTGCGCCGTGGTCGGCCCTTCGGGCTGCGGCAAGTCCACCCTCACCCGGCTGGTGGCCGGGCTGATGAAGCCCGATGCCGGCGAGGTCTGGCTCGACGGCGAGAAGGTGACCAGCCCGCGCAAGACGGTGGGCATGGCGTTCCAGAACCCCGTCCTGCTCGAATGGCGCTCGATCCTCGACAACGTGATCCTGCCGCTCGAGATCGTCGCGCCCGCGATGCCGCGGCGCGACCGCGTCGCGCGGGCCGAGGCGCTTCTGGAGATGGTCGGGCTCGAGGGCTTCGAGGCCAAGCGCCCCTCCGAGCTGTCGGGCGGCATGCGCCAGCGCGCCTCGCTGTGCCGCGCCATCGTGCACAAGCCCGACGTGCTGATCATGGACGAGCCCTTCGGCGCGCTCGACAACTTCACCCGCGAGGATCTGTGGCAGACCATGCGCGACCTGCGCGCCAAGGAGCCCTTCACCGCCGTGCTGATCACCCATGACCTGCGCGAGAGCGTCTTTTTGGGCGACCAGGTGGTGGTGCTGTCGGGCCGGCCGGCGCGCACGCAGCACATCCTGAACGTCGACCTGCCGCAGGACCGGACCATCGACGTGCTCTACACCCAGAAGGCGGCCGACATGCTCCACACCCTGCGCGACCAGATCAAGATCGCCCAAGGGCGCGCCCCGGAGGCCGCGTGATGGAGAGCCTGCGCAGGATCGCCGTGCCGGTCGCGGCCATCGCCGCCTTCCTCGCGGTCTGGGAGGCGCTGGTGCGGATCAACGGCTGGCCCAACTACGTCATGGCCTCGCCCTCGGACCTGCCGGCGGCCTATGCGCAGTTCTGGGAGCTGTTCCTCGTGGGGGCGTGGCAGACGCTGTGGCGCACCGTGGCGGGGCTGGCGCTCGCGGTGGTGTTCGGGCTGCTTCTGGGCATGATCATGGGCTTCTCGCGGGTCATGCGCGACGCGCTCTACCCGCTGCTGGTGGGCTTCAACGCCATCCCCAAGGCGACTCTGGTGCCGGTGCTGGCGCTTCTGTTCATCGGCCAGCACGACTTCAACACCGTGATGATGGCCTTCCTGATCTCGTTCTTCCCGATCGCGGTCTCGGTCGGCATCGGCCTGTCGACGCTGGAGCCGGAATACCGCGACATCCTGCGCTCGCTCGGCGCCAGCCGCTTCACCATCTTCCGCAAGATCGCCCTGCCCAAGACCCTGCCCGAGTTCTTCGGCGCTCTGAAGGTCTCGGTGACGCTGGCCTTCATCGGCACCAACCTCGTCGAGATCGTCTCGCCGCACGGGCGGGGGCTGGGAGCGCTGTTCCTGTCGGGGCAGACCAATTCCAACTACCCGCTGATGTTCGCGGTGCTGATCGCGCTCGCGGTGCTCGGCATCGCGCTCTACTACGCGGTCGTCGCGCTGGAGCGGACCTTCGCGGGCTGGGCCGAACGGCAGGCCACATAGAAGGGCCGGCATGAAGAAGGGCGCGCCCGTCGGGCGCGCCCTTTTTTCATGTGACCACCCTTCAGCGCGGGCTGCGCTTGGCGAGGATGCGCTGCAGCGTGCGGCGGTGCATGCCGAGCCGGCGGGCGGTTTCGCTGACGTTGCGCTCGCACAGCTCGTAGACCCGCTGGATGTGCTCCCAGCGCACCCGGTCGGCGCTCATCGGGTTCTCGGGCGGTGGCGGCAGCGCGTCGCCATGCGCCAGCAGCGCCTGCGTCACCTCGGTGGCGTCGGCGGGCTTCGACAGGTAGTCGGTCGCGCCGATCTTCACCGCCGCCACCGCCGTGGCGATCGCGCCGTAGCCGGTCAGCACCACGATCCGCGCCTCGGGCCGGCTCTCGCGCAGCGCCTCGACCACGTCGAGCCCGTTGCCGTCCTCGAGCCGCAGGTCGACCACCGCGTAGGCCGGCGGCGACTGCAGCGCGATGCGCCGCCCCTCCTCGACCGTGCCGGCCAGCGTCACCGCGAAGCCGCGCTTCTCCATCGCCTTGCCCAGCCGCCGCAGGAAGGCCTCGTCGTCATCGACCAGAAGCAGGCTGGGGTCGGGCCCCAGATCGATGGCCTCGGCGTTCATCTCGCTCTCCTCGTGCAGTCGCGCACAGAATTAGCGTCGCCCGCCCTGGCGTCAAACCGGTCAGCTTGCCGCAGCCACCAGGCAGGCGGTGCGCTCGGCCACTTCCTCGGGGCCGTCGTCGCGGCCGAAGAACTCGACCGTGCCCTGCCCCGGCAGCGCCAGGTAGGTCATGGTCTGGTGGTCCATCAGGTAGTAGTCCGGGTCGTCGCCCGACTTGGCGTAGTAGGTCGAATAGGCCTTGGCGGCGGCGGCGACCTGCTCCTCGCTGCCCGACAGGCCGACCATGCGCGGATGCATGTTGCGGGCGTAGTCGCCCATCACCTCGGGCGTGTCGCGCGCCGGGTCGATGGTGATGAAGACCGGCTGCGCGGCGATGCCGTGATCCTCCTCCAGCACGTCCACGGCCGCCGCGTTGCGGGCGTTGTCGACCGGGCAGACATCGGGGCAGGAGGTGTAGCCGAAATAGACCAGGCTCGGCTCGGTGATCACGTCGGCGTCGGTCACGGTGGCACCGCTGCCGTCGACCAGGGTGAAGGGGCCGCCCAGCCGGTCGAAACCGCCCGCGACGTTGCCCTGCCGGCAGGCGGCGAGCCGGTCGGCGGGGGCGAGGATGGTGGTGGCGACCAGCGCCCCGCCGACGATGACGGCGACGGCACCGGCGGCGGCGATGGCGATCGAGCGTTGCATGGGTGTCTCCGAGATGACGGCGCGCCGCATTGATGGCGCGCCGGGCCGGGACTAACAATGTCCCGGATTGACGCACAAGACGGGGCCGATCACGTGGCTGATAGCGAACTGGCGATGCTGCAGGGCCGCAGCCGCTCCAGCCGGGTGCGGCTCAAGACGCTGATCCTGCTGCGCTGGGTGGCGGTGGCCGGGCAGACCGGCGCGGCGGTGGTGGCGGTACTGGTCTACGGCCTCGTCTTCCCGACCGGCCCGGTGGCGATCAACATCGGCGCGGCGGTGCTCGCGAACCTGCTCACCGCCTTCCTGCTGCCAGAGACCCGCCGGCTGAGCGAGGGCGAGGCGGTGGCGATGCTGGTCTTCGACATCCTGCAGCTGGCAATCCTGCTGTGGCTGACCGGCGGGCTGCACAACCCCTTCGCGGTGCTGATCCTCGCCCCGGTCACCATCGCCGCGACCATGCTGCGGCTGACCGGGGTGGTGCTGGTCTCGGGGCTGGCGCTCGGGGCGGTGGCGCTGCTGTGGCGCTGGCACATGGTGATCATGTCGCCCGACGGCTTCCCGCTGGTGCTGCCGAAGCTGGCGCTGTTCGGCTTCTGGCTGGCGCTGTCGATCGGCATCGTCTTCATCGCGCTCTACGTGCGGCGGGTGACGCTCGAGATGCAGGCGATGGGCGAGGCGCTGGCCGCCACGCAGCTGGCGCTGGCGCGCGAGCAGAAGCTGACCGACCTGGGCGGCGTGGTGGCGGCCGCCGCGCACGAGCTGGGCACGCCGCTCGCGACCATCACCCTGACCGCCTCCGAGCTGGCCGACGAGCTGGCCGGCCAGCCCGAGCTGGCCGAGGATGCGGCGCTGATCCGGGCGCAGGCGGTGCGCTGCCGCGACATCCTGCGCTCGATGGGCCGGGCCGGCAAGGAGGACACCCACATGCGCAGCGCGCCGCTCGAGGCGGTGGTGCGCGAGGCGGCCGAGCCGCATCTGGCGCGCGGCCGCGAGGTGCTCTTCGCGGTCGGCGCCGAGGGCGAGGACGGCGAGAACGGCAGCCAGCCGGTGATCCGCCGCCGCCCCGAGGTGGTGCACGGGCTGCGCAACCTGATCCAGAACGCGGTCGACTTCTCCGAGAGCCGGGTCGAGATCGACCTCAGCTGGAGCCCGACCAGCGTGCGGGTGACGATCGAGGATGACGGGCCGGGCTTCCCGCCCGGCGCGATCCAGCGCATCGGCAACCCCTTCCTGCGCTCGCGCCGCCGGCCGGGCTACGAGGGCATGGGGCTGGGGCTGTTCATCGCCAAGACGCTGCTCGAACGCTCGGGCGCGGAGCTGAGCTTCGCCAATGGCGGCGAACGGCTGCGCGCCACCGGCGCGGCGGCGGGCGGCGCCATCGTCACGGTCGAATGGCCGCGACAGGCGATCGCCCCGGCCGAGACCGGCGCCGCGCCGAACCGGCCGATCCTGCCCTGAACGGGCCTGAACGGAGAAGGCCCGACCCTGCCCGTTCGGTTAAGAAGCGGTTAAGAATTCCGGCGCAATCTGGCCGGGCCCGCCAACGAGGCGGGCCTTTCCGCTGTTGTGCCCATGCCGTTTCCGCCCCTTTCCGTTCTCGTGCTGGTGCTGCTGGCCTCCTCCGCCTCGGCGGCGCTGATCGTGATGCTGGCGGCCTGGCCCCTGCGCCGCCGCCGCGCCGCCCGCGAGCCCAAAAGCGTGTTTCTCTTCGACGGCACCGCGCTGGTCGATGCCAGCCCGGCCGGGCGGCGCCTGGTCGAGCAGGTGCCGGGCGGCGCCGATCGCGATCGTCTGGCGCAGCTGCTCGAATACCGCTTTCCCGGCCTCACGGCGCGGCTCGCCGCGGCGCAGGGCGACGGCGAGTTCCGCCTGCCCGGCCGCGACGGGCTCGGCGCGATCATGGTCGAGCACTGGGAGGGGCTGACCCGCCTGACGCTGGCCCCCGGCGGCAAGGCGCCGCCGGTCGACCGGCTCGCCTTCGAAGCGCTGTGCGACGAGCTCGCCACGCTGCGCAGCATCGGCGACTGCGCGCCGCAGCTGATCTGGAAACAGACGCCGGAGGGCCGGGTGATCTGGGCCAACGGCGCCTATCTGGGGCTGGTGCGGCGCAGCGCGCCGGACGCGGTCGGCCGCTGGCCGCCGCCCGCGCTCTTCCCGGCCGAGGACAGCCCGGCCGAGGAGCGGCCAGAGCGGCGCCGGGTCGCACTGGTCCTGCCCGGCGCGCCGCGCCGCCGCAATTACGAGATCACGCGGCTCAGGCGCGGCGGCGAGGAGGTCTGCTTCGCGCTCGACGTCACCGAGCTGGTCGAGGCCGAGCAGGCCCGCCGCAACTTCGTGCAGACCCTGACCAAGACCTTCGCGCAGCTCTCGATCGGGCTGGCGATCTTCGACCGCCAGCGCAAGCTGGTGATGTTCAACCCGGCGCTGCTGGACCTGACCGGCCTGCCGGTCGCCTTCCTCAGCTCGCGGCCGCAGATCCAGACCGTGCTCGACCGGCTGCGCGACCGCAACATGCTGCCCGAGCCCAAGGATTACGCCAGCTGGCGCGAGCAGCTCGCCGCGCTCGAGGCGCAGGCCAGCCGCGGCACCTATTGCGAGACCTGGGCGCTGCCGGGCGGCCAGACCTACAAGGTCACCGGCCGGCCGCATCCCGACGGGGCGGTGGCCTTCCTGTTCGAGGACATCAGCGCCGAGATCTCGCTCACCCGGCATTTCCGGGCTGAGATCGACACCGCGCAGGCGGTGCTCGACAGCTTCGACACCGCGGTGGTGGTGTTCTCGGCCAGCGGCACCCGGCTGATGCACAACCGCGCCTATGCCGATCTGTGGGGCTGCCCCGGCGAGGCGCCCGACGGCGCCGGCATCGCCGAGGAGCTGGCCCGCTGGCGCCGCGCCGCCGCGCCGACGCCGCTGCTCGACCGGCTGCGCGACTTCGTCGGCCGCTTCGGCCCGCGCGAGGCGTGGTCGGGCCAGCTGCGGCTGACCGACGGGCGCGGGCTGAGCGGCCATTTCGCGCCGCTGGCCGGCGGCATGACGCTGGTGAAGTTCACGCTCGACGGGCCCGGCCGCCCCCGCGCCGCCCCGCCGGTCGAGGCCGAGGCCGCCGACGCGGCCGGGACGGACGACACCGGCACCGGCCCGGCCGCGGCGCGGCATGGCTGACGGCGCGGCGCGCCGCCGGTCGCGCCCCGCCGCCGCGTTTCGGCTTGCGACGCACGGCCCAGCGCCTAGGGTGCGGCCATGCAGTTCACCGCCGGTCCGATCCCGCTCCCAGACGAATCGCGCAGCCACGCCTTCGCCACGGCGATGGCGCCGTTGCTGCGCGCGGGCGACACGCTGCTGCTGTCGGGGCCGATCGGCGCCGGCAAGAGCTTCTTCGCCCGCGCGCTGATCCGCGCCCGGCTCGGCAACCCCGACGAGGACGTGCCCTCGCCCACCTTCACTCTGGTGCAGAGCTACGAGGGCCCTGAGGCCGAGATCTGGCATTGCGACCTCTACCGCCTGTCGGACCCGTTCGAGCTGCTCGAGCTGGGGCTCGAGGAGGCGATGGGCCGCGCCATCTGTCTGATCGAATGGCCCGACCGCATGGGCGACATGGCCCCGCCCGAAGCGCTGTCGCTCGACTTCGCTGCCACGAATGACGGCCACCGCGTGACGCTCTCCGGCCCGGAAGCGTGGCGCGAAAGGCTGGAGCCGCTCCTTGCCTGAGATCGATGCCTTCCTCGCCCGGCACGGCCTGTCGGACCATGCCCGCGCGCCGCTCGCCGGCGACGCCTCGTCGCGCCGCTACGAGCGGCTGGCCGCGCCCGACGGATCGACCCTGATCCTGATGATCTGCCCGCCCGACCAGCGCGCCGCGCTCGACGCCTTCGTGGCGCTGGCCGGGCATCTCGCCGCCCTCGGCCTCTGCCCGCCGCGCATCATCGCGCTCGACCGCGACGCCGGCCTCGCCGCGATCGAGGATCTCGGCACCACGCAGGTCGCGCAATGGGCCGCGCGCCACCCCGCCGACGCCGCCCCCTACGAGACGGCGATCGACGTGCTGGCCCGCCTGCAATCCGCCGCCCCGCCCGAGGGGCTGACGGCGCTGACCCCCGACCACGCGGCGGGCATGATCGCGCCGCTGTGGGAATGGTACGCCCCCGGCCTCGACCCCGAACCGCTGACCGGCGCCCTGCACGACACGCTCGCCCGCCACGCCCCCGTGGCCGACCGGCTGGCGCTCAGGGACTACCACGCCGAGAACCTGATCTGGCGGCCCGAGCGCGCGGGCACCGACAGGATCGGCCTGCTCGACTTCCAGGACGCGGTTCTGGCGCCGCCGGAATACGACCTCGTCTCGCTTTTGCGCGATGCCCGCCGCGACGTGCCCGACGCGCTGCGCCACGCGATGATCGCCCGCTTCGCCGCCGCTTCGGGCCGCGACCGCGCCGCCGTGGCCACCGCCTGCGCCGCGCTGGGCGTGCAGCGCAACCTGCGCATCCTCGGCATCTTCGCCCGGCTCGCCCGGCGCGACGGCAAGACCCGCTACCTCGCGCTGATGCCCCGCGTCTGGGGCCAGATCCGCGACGACCTCTCGCACCCGGCGCTGGCCCCCCTCGCCCGCGCCGCCGCCGCCATTCCCGAACCGCAGGACGCCCCCGCATGAGCCCCAACGCCGTGATGATCTTCGCCGCCGGCCTCGGCAAGCGCATGGGCGCGCTCACCGCCCAGCGCCCCAAGCCGCTCGTCGAGGTGGCCGGCAAGCCGCTGATCGACCACGCGCTGGAGCTGACCGAGCCGCTGATGCCGCTCACCCGCGTCGTGAACCTGCACCATCGCGGCGAGATGCTGCGCGACCACCTCGCCGGCCGCGACGTGGTGCTCTCGGACGAGACCGACCACCTGCTCGAAACCGGCGGCGGGCTCAGGAAGGCCCGGCCGCTGCTCGGCCCCGGCCCGGTCTTCACGCTGAACTCCGACGCGATCTGGTCCGGCCCGAACCCACTTTCGACCCTGAAACGCGCCTGGGATCCGTCGCGCATGGAAGCGCTGCTGCTGCTTCTGCACCGCGAGGACGCGCTGGCGCACAATGGTCAGGGCGACTTCCTGCTCGACGCCGAGGGGCGGCTCTCGCGCGGGCCCGGCTACGTCTATTCCGGCGCGCAGATCGTGGTGCCCGACGGGCTCGACGCGATCCCCGAGCAGGCCTTCTCGCTGAACCTGCTGTGGAACGACATCGCCGCGCGCGGACGGCTCTACGGCGTGGTGCATGACGGGCGCTGGTGCGATGTCGGCCGGCCCGACTGCATCCCGCTGGCCGAGACCATGCTTCGGGACGACCATGTTCTCTGACGCGGAAACCCCGCATCTCTACGCCCTGCCCTGCGGCGTCGATTTCGCCCACGGGCTGGTCGCGGGTCTGCGCGCCCGCATGCAGGACCGCCCGCCCGAGGCGATGGCGCGGGTCACGCTCTACCTCAACACCAACCGCATGCGCCGCCGCGTGCGCGAGGCCTTCGACGCCGGGCCGCCGACCCTGCTGCCGAAGCTGAAGCTCATCACCGACCTCTCGCTCGACCCGATGGGCCCGGAGCTGCCGCTGCCGGTCTCGCCGCTGCGCCGCCGGCTGGAGCTGACGCAGCTGGTGTCGCGGCTGATCGAGGCGCAGCCCGAGCTGGCGCCCCGCGCCGCGCTCTACGACCTGTCGGACAGCCTCGCCGGGCTGATGGACGAGATGCAGGGCGAAGGCGTGACGCCCGACGACATCGCGGCGCTCGACGTCACGGACCTGTCGGGCCACTGGGCGCGCTCGCTGCAGTTCCTCAACATCGTCAATCGCTGGTTCGGCCCTGACGCCGCCCCCGACCGCGAGGCGCGGCAGCGCCTGGCGGTGGAGCGGCTGGTCGAGACATGGGCCGAGACGCCGCCCGCCGACCCGGTGATCGTCGCGGGCTCCACCGGCTCGCGCGGGGCCACCGCGCTGTTCCTGCAGGCCGTGGCGCGGCAGGAGATGGGCGCCGTGGTGCTGCCCGGCGTCGATTTCGACCAGCCGCAGGAGGTCTGGGAGCGGCTCGACGAGGCGCTCGCCGCAGAGGACCACCCGCAGTTCCGCTTCCGCAACATCCTGCGGCTTTTGGAGATGGAGGCCGCCGACCTGCGCCGCTGGCACGACGCCGCGCCCCCCTCGCCCGAGCGCAACCGGCTGGTCTCGTTGTCGCTGCGCCCCGCCCCCGTCACCGACCAGTGGCGCGACGAGGGGCCGACGCTGGGCGACCTGACGCCGGCCACCGCCGGTCTGACGCTGCTCGAGGCGCCCTCGCCGCGGATGGAGGCCGAGACCATCGCGCTCAGGATGCGCGCCGCCGTCGAGGAGGGCCGCACCGTCGCGCTCGTCACCCCCGACCGGATGCTGACCCGTCAGGTCGAGGGCGCGCTCGACCGCTGGGGCCTCGTGGCCGACGACAGCGCCGGCGTGCCGCTGCCGCTGACGCCGCCGGGCCGCTTCCTGCGGCTGGTGGCCGAGGCGATGGGCGAGCATCCGCAGCCCAAGGCGATCCTGTCGCTGCTCAAGCACCCGCTCTGCCATTCGGGGCGCGACCGCGGCCCGCATCTGCTGCGCACCCGCGAGCTGGAACTGGCGCTGCGCCGCGCCGGCGCCGCCTACCCCGACGCCCGGCTGCTGCGCGGCTGGGCCGAGAAGACCGGCGAGCATGACACGGGCCGCATGGCCTGGGCCGACTGGCTCTGCGCCGCGCTCGACCTCGTGCCAAAACCGGGCACGCAAAGCCTCATCGAGCATCTCGACGCGCATCTGAAGCTGGCACAGTGCCTCGCCGCCGGGCCGGGCATCGAGGGCACGGGCGGGCTCTGGGACGAGGCGGCGGGCCGAAGCGCGAAACTGGTCTGCGACCGGCTGGCCGAGCACGCCGACGCGGCCGGCGAGATGCACACCGCCGATTACCGCTCGCTCTTCCTCGGCGTGCTGCGCAAGGAAGAGGTTCGCCGCCCCGATGACGGCCACCCGCAGGTGCTGGTGCGCGGCACGCTCGAGGCGCGGGTGCAGGGCGCCGACCTGACGATCCTCGCCTCGATGAACGAGGGCTCATGGCCCGAGGCGCCGCCCGCCGACCCCTGGCTCAACCGCCGGATGCGCGCGCAGGCGGGCCTCCTGCTGCCCGAGCGCAAGATCGGCCTCTCGGCGCATGACTACCAGCAGGCGGTCGCCGGGGCCGAGGTCTGGATCACCCGCTCGACCCGCTCGTCGGACGCGGAAACCGTGCCCTCGCGCTGGATCAACCGCCTGACCAACCTGCTGTCGGGTCTGCCCGATCAGAACGGCCCCGAGGCGCTGGCGGCGATGAAGGCGCGCGGCGCCGAGTGGCTCGGCCGCGCCACCGCGCTCGCCCTGCCCGAGCACCGCCTGCCCGCCGCGCCGCGCCCCTCGCCGCGCCCGCCCTTGAAGGCCCGGCCCGGCCGGCTCTCCGTCACCGCGATCCGCACGCTGATCCGCGATCCTTACGCGATCTACGCCCGCAACGTGCTGCGGCTGCGCCCGCTCGACCCGCTGACGCCGCAGCCCGACGCGCCGCTGCGCGGCACGACCCTGCACAAGGTGTTCGAGCTGTTCCTGAAGGACTGCATCGCGCCGACCGATCCGGCCGCCAAGCAGCGGCTGCTGGCGGTGGCGGAACGGGTGCTGGACGAGCATTGCCCCTGGCCCACCGTGCGCCGGCTCTGGATCGCCCGGATCGCCCGCATCAGTGACTGGTTCCTGCTGACCGAGGCCGCCCGCCAGCAGGCCGCCACGCCGCGCTGGTTCGAGATCGACGGCGCGTCGGAGATGACCGATCTCGGCTTCACGCTGACCGCGCAGGCCGACCGGATCGACGAGGGGCCCGACGGGCTCAGGCTCTACGACTACAAGACCGGCGCGCCGCCCAGCGCCAAGTCGCAGAAGGTGTTCGAGAAGCAGCTCCTGCTCGAGGCTGCGATGGCCCAGCGCGGCGGCTTTGCCGAGGCCGGGGCGCAGCCGGTGGCCGAGGCCGCCTATATCGGCCTCTCGGGCGGCGGCAAGATCGTGCCCGCGCCGCTGAACGAGGCCCCGCCCGAGGTGGTCTGGGGCCAGCTCCGCGACCTGATCGCCCGCTGGCAGGATCCCGAGCGCGGCTATTCCTCGCGCATGGCGGTCGAGACCACGGCGGCGATGGGCGATTACGACCACCTCGCCCGCTTCGGCGAGTGGGATCTCTCCACTGAAGTCAGCCCCGAGGAGGTCGGATGATCCGCGACGCCGCCACCGAGCGCCAGGTCCAGGCCGCCGACCCCGCCAACTCGACATGGCTCTCGGCCAATGCCGGCTCGGGCAAGACCCGCGTGCTCACCGACCGGGTGGCGCGGCTGCTTCTGGACGGCACCGACCCGCAGAACATCCTGTGCCTGACCTACACCAAGGCCGCCGCGTCGGAGATGCAGAACCGGCTGTTTAGGCGCCTGGGCGAATGGGCGATGATGGAGGACCGGGCGCTGCGCGACGCGCTCGAGCGGCTCGGCACGCCGCAGGCCATCTCGCTGCGCTCGGCCCGCACGCTCTTCGCCCGCGCAATCGAGACGCCGGGCGGGCTGCGCATCCAGACCATCCACTCCTTCTGCGCCGGCCTCCTGCGCCGCTTCCCGCTCGAGGCGCGCGTCTCGCCGCAATTCACTGAGATGGAGGATCGCGCGGCACAGCTCCTGCGCGCCGAGGTCGTGGACGCGATGTCCGAGGGGCCGGAGCGGCACCTCGTCGACGCGCTGGCGCTGATCGCGCCAGAGGGCGATCTCGACCCGCTTCTGGCCGAGATCGCGGCGCGGCGCGAAAGCTACCTCGCCGCGCCCGACCCCGACGCCATGGCGCAGTGGTTCGACGTGCCGCGGGGCATGACGCTGCGCGACTACTACGAGATCTGCCTCGACCCGGACGAGCTGGAGCTGGTCGCCGCACTTCGCAGGCACCTGCGCCGCGGCGGCAAGTCCGACGCCACCGCCGCCGACAAGCTCGACGCGCTGAACCTCGACGCCACGCCCGACGGCGACATGCTCGGCGTGCTCGAGAACCTGTTCCTGTTCGGCGCCTCGGCCGCCGCGCCCTTCGCCGCCAAGATCGACAAGTTCCCGACCAAGGCGCTGCGCGAGGCCGACCCGGCGCTGACCGAGCGGCTGAACGACCTGATGGCCAAGATCGCCGAGGGCCGCGCCACCCGCCTCGCGCTCGCCGCGATGGAGCGGACCCGCACGCTCGACGCCTTCGCCCGCGTCTTCGTGCCCGCCTACGAGACCCGCAAGCTCCTGCGCGGCATGCTCGACTTCGACGATTTGATCGCCAAGGCGCGGCAGCTGCTGACGGACCCTGCGGTGGCGCAATGGGTGCTGTTCCGGCTCGACGGCGGCATCGACCACATCCTCGTCGACGAGGCGCAGGACACCTCGCCCTCGCAATGGGCGGTGATCGAGCGGCTGGCGCAGGAATTCGCCTCGGGCGAAGGCGCGCAGCCCGAGCGCAACCGCACCATCTTCGTGGTCGGCGACAAGAAGCAGTCGATCTACTCCTTCCAGGGGGCCGATCCCGAGGGCTTCGACCGGATGCAGGAGCATTTCCGCACCCGGCTCGAGGCCGCCGGATCGGGTCTGAACCGGCTCGATCTCGAGCATTCCTTCCGCTCCTCAGAGGCGATCCTGCGCGCCGTCGATGCCACTTTCGTCGGCCCGCATCGCGAGGGGCTCGGGCAGGAGGTGCCGCACCGCGCCTTCAAGGACCGGATGCCCGGCCGGGTCGATCTCTGGCCGCCGGTCGAGAAGCCCGAGACCGAGGAGGAGGAGGTCGACTGGACCGCCCCCGTCGACCGCATCGGCGAGACCGACCCGAGCGTGGTTCTGGCCCGCCGCATCGCCGACGAGATCGTGCGGATGAAGGCCGAGGAGACGATCCCGGTCGAACGCGGCCATTCCGGCGTCTACGACCGCCGCCCGGTGAGCGAGGGCGACGTGCTGATCCTCGTGCAGCGCCGCTCGCCGCTGTTTTCCGAGATCATCCGCGCCTGCAAGGCGCGCGGGCTGAACGTCGCCGGGGCCGACCGGCTCAAGGTCGGCGGCGAGCTGGCGGTGAAGGACATCGCCGCCTTCCTGCGCTTCCTCGCCCTGCCCGAGGACGACCTGTCGCTCGCCTGCGCGCTGCGCTCGCCGCTTCTGGGCTGGGACGAGCGCGCGCTCTACGCCCTCGCGCAGGGCCGCCCCGGCCATCTCTGGCCGCGGCTCAGGGACGCCCGAGAGCGCTACCCCGAGACCATGGCGGTGATCGACGACATGCGCCGCCAGGCCGACTTCCTGCGGCCCTACGACCTGATCAACCGCCTGCTGGTGCGCCATGACGGTCGCCGCCGCCTGCTGGCGCGGCTCGGGCCCGAGGCCGAGGACGGCATCGACGCGCTGCTGTCACAGGCTCTGGGCTACGAGCAGACCGAGGTGCCGGGGCTGACCGGCTTCCTCGAATGGATGGAGACCGACGATCTCGAGATCAAGCGGCAGGCCGAGGCGGCGGGCGACCGGCTGCGCGTGATGTCGGTGCATGGCGCCAAGGGTCTCGAGGCGCCGATCGTCTTCCTGCCCGACACCGCCAAGCGCCGGGTCGATGTGCGCGAGAAGCTCTACGACGCGGGCGGGATGCCGCTCTGGGCCGGGGCCAAGGACGACATGCCCGAGCCGCTCTTGGATCTGCGCGACGGGCTGATCGACAAGCAGGAGCGCGAGCGGCGGCGGCTGCTCTACGTGGCGATGACCCGGGCCGAAAGCTGGCTGATCACCTGCGCGGCGGGCGATGTCGGGACGGGCGGCGACAGCTGGCACGCCATGGTGGCCGAGGGCCTGCGCGGCGCGGGCGCGGAAACCGCGCCGATGCCCGGCGGCGACGGGCTGCGCTACGCGCATGCGGACTGGGCCTGCGGCGATCTTCTGCCCGGCCGCGCCGCCGCCGCCGCCCTGCCCGCCGCGCCGGACTACCCGGCCGTCGACGCGTGGGAGGCCGCCACCGGACCGCTCTCGCCCTCCGATCTCGGCGGCGCCAAGGTGCTGCCGGGCGACGCCGAGGAGGGCGACGGCGAGGCGGCGCGGGCGCGCGGCACGCTGATGCACCTGCTGCTCGAACATCTGCCCGCCCTGCCGCCTGAGGACCGCGAGGCGCAGGGCCGCCGCCTGATCGAGAACGCCGCGGAGGCGGCCGATCTGGACGACCCCGAGACCCTGCTCGAAGACGCGCTGCGCCTCGTCGCCGCGCCCGGCCTCGCCGAGGCGTTCCGCGCCGACGCGCTGGCCGAGGCCGGGATCACCGCCGACCTGCCGGAGCTGGGCCACCGCCGCCTGCACGGCGCGATCGACCGGCTGCTGATCGAGGAGGACCGGGTGTTGGCGATCGACTTCAAGACCAACCGGCTGGTGCCGGAGCGGCCAGAGGACACGCCGGAGGGCATATTGCGGCAGATGGGGGCCTATGCGGCGATGCTGGCGCGGCTCTGGCCCGGGCGGCGGGTCGAGACGGCGGTGCTGTGGACGGCGCAGGCGCGGCTGATGCCGCTGCCCGGCCCGCTGATCACGGCGGCGTTGTCGCGCGCCGCGCTCGCTTGACCTCAACCGGGCGCATCCTTACCTCTGCCCTCCGACCCCAGACGCCAAGGAGAGCCCCGATGGCCACCGTTGCAGTCAACGACGCGAATTTCGATGCCGAAGTGCGCCAGTCCGATGTCCCCGTCGTGGTGGACTTCTGGGCCGAGTGGTGCGGCCCCTGCAAGACGATCGGCCCCGCCCTCGAGGAGCTCTCGGACGAGTATGGCGACCGCGTGAAGATCGTGAAGGTCAACGTGGACGAGAACCCGAACTCGCCGGCGCAGCTCGGCGTGCGCGGCATCCCGGCGCTGTTCCTGTTCAAGGACGGCCAGGTGATGTCGAACCGCGCCGGCGCGGCCCCCAAGGCGGCGCTGAAGAGCTGGATCGACGAGTCGCTCTGAGCGACCCTCACACAGACACGATCAAGGCGCCTTCGGGCGCCTTTTTCGTGTCTGCACCGGCGGGCTTCCGCGCCGGAAACTTGCCCTTGGCGCCGCATCTCCCCATATCGGCCCGGACGCGGAAGGGAGGCTCCCTTCCGCCATTCGGACAGGACGCAAGGCCCGCGGGCGACCGCGGCGCGACAGGAGGCAGGATGAGCGACGAATTCCCCGGCTGGCACGGCACCACGATCATCGGCGTGCGCAAGGGCGGCAAGGTGGTGATCGCGGGCGACGGCCAGGTGAGCCTCGGCCAGACCGTGATCAAGGGCACCGCGCGCAAGGTGCGCCGCCTCGCGCCCGGCGGCCACGAGGTGATCGCCGGCTTCGCGGGCTCGACCGCCGACGCCTTCACGCTCTTGGAGCGGCTGGAGCAGAAGCTCGAGGCGACGCCGGGCCAGCTGGCGCGGGCGAGCGTCGAGCTCGCCAAGGACTGGCGCACCGACAAGTACCTGCAGAAGCTCGAGGCGATGCTGATCGTCTCGGACGGCAAGGATCTTCTCGTCATCACCGGCGCCGGCGACGTTCTGGAACCGGAACATGACGTCACCGCGATCGGCTCCGGCGGCAACTACGCGCTGGCCGCCGGCCGGGCGATGATGGAGACCGATCTCGACGCCGAGGAGGTCGCCCGCCGCGCCATGGCGATCGCCGCCGACATCTGCGTCTACACCAACGGCAAGCTGACGGTCGAAACGCTCGAAGCCTGAGCTTCGCGTTCCCCGACCCCCGACGAGGACATTCCATGACCGACCTGACCCCCCGCGAGATCGTCACCGAGCTCGACCGCTTCATCATCGGCCAGAAGGACGCCAAGCGCGCCGTCGCCGTGGCGCTGCGCTCGCGCTGGCGGCGCAAGCAGCTGCCCGACGCGCTGCGCGAAGAGGTCTACCCGAAGAACATCCTGATGATCGGCCCCACCGGCGTCGGCAAGACCGAGATCTCGCGCCGGCTCGCCAAGCTGGCGCACGCGCCCTTCGTCAAGGTCGAGGCCACCAAATTCACCGAGGTGGGCTATGTCGGCCGCGACGTCGAGCAGATCGTCCGCGATCTCGTCGACGCCGCCATCGTGCAGACCCGCGAGCAGATGCGCGAGGACGTGAAGGCCCGCGCCCACGAGCAGGCCGAGAACCGCGTGATCAGCGCCATCGCCGGCACCGACGCGCGCGACCAGACCCGCGAGATGTTCCGCCGCAAGCTCAAGGCGGGCGAGCTCGACACCACGATGATCGAGATCGAGGTCACCGACCATTCCAACCCGATGCAGGGCATGGACATCCCCGGCCAGCCCGGCGGCATGATGAATCTCGGCGACCTGTTCGGCAAGGCGATGGGCGGCCGCAAGGTCAAGAAGCGCGTCACCGTGGCCGAGAGCTACGAGCTGCTGATCGCCGACGAGGCCGACAAGCTCTTGGACGACGAGACCGTCACCAAGGCCGCGGTCGAGAGCGTCGAGCAGAACGGCATCGTCTTTCTCGACGAGATCGACAAGGTCTGCGCCCGGCAGGACGCGCGCGGCGGCGAGGTGAGCCGCGAGGGCGTGCAGCGCGACCTGCTGCCGCTGATCGAGGGCACCACCGTCTCGACCAAGCACGGCCCGATCAAGACCGACCACATCCTGTTCATCGCGTCGGGCGCCTTCCACGTCGCCAAGCCCTCGGACCTGCTGCCCGAGCTGCAGGGCCGGCTGCCGATCCGGGTCGAGCTGCGCGCGCTGACCGAGGAGGATTTCGTCCGCATCCTGACCGAGACCGACAACGCGCTCACCCGCCAATACGCGGCGCTGATGGGCACCGAGGAGGTCGAGGTCGAGTTCACCGAGGCCGGCATCAAGGCGCTGGCGCGGATCGCGGCCGAGGTGAACCGCTCGGTCGAGAACATCGGCGCGCGCCGGCTCTACACCGTGCTCGAGCGGGTGTTCGAGGAGCTGAGCTTCACCGCGCCCGACCGCGCCGGCGACAAGGTGGTGATCGACGAGGACTTCGTCGAGGAGCATCTGGGCGAGCTGTCGCGCTCGACCGACCTGTCGCGCTACGTGCTCTAGACCTCGCGCCAGACCCCCTTCGCCTTCACGAAGCGCGCGGTCTGCACGATCTCGAAGCGGGGCCGGTCCTCGGCCCCGTATCGCTCGACCCGGATGCGGCCGGGCTCGACATGCAGCAGGTTGAAGTTGTTGGTCTCCTCGCGCAGCCGCGACGAAAGACCGGTGCCCGCCTGCACCAAGAGCACGCCCGGCGCCGCGGTGAGCGGCGCAACGGCGGCGTTGTGCAGATGCCCCGACAGCACCACGTCGGCGCCGCAGCGCCCGAGGCTCGCTACCGCGGCGCGCGCACCCCGCATCAGCCGCTTCTCGGTGCCGGGATCGTGCTCCAGCGGGTGGTGCATCATCGCCAGATGCGTGCGCCCGTCCGGCGCCCCGGCAAAGGCGTCGCAGACCCGGCGGATGGTGTGCCGGCCGATCTTGCCCGACTGCCAGGCCCAGCGGTTGACCGTGTTCACACCGACCAGCGCCACCTCCTCGTCGGCATAGTCCGGCTCCAGCTCGGGGCTGATGATGTGGCGGTAGCGGTGGAACGGCTTGACGAAGCGCAGCCACGGGTTGTCGATCGGCGTGTCGTGGTTGCCCGGCACCGCCAGCACCGGCGCGGCGAGCCGTTCGATGAAGGCCGCGGCCTGCCGGAACTGCCCCTCGCGCGCGCGCTGGGTCAGGTCGCCCGAGAAGGCCACCAGATCCGGGGCGAGGCGGTTGATCGTCTCGACCAGCGGGTCGAGCAGTTCGGCGCGGGTACGGCCGAAATGCAGGTCCGAGATATGCAGCACCCGCCTCATGCGGCGTCCCGCGCGTCCCGGCCGGGCAGGATCAGACGGAAGGCGTCGCGGTGCATCTCGAAATGCAGCGGCCCCTCCATCGGGAACTTCTCGCCGTCGCAGGCCACGAGTTGGCGGCTGCGTTTCACGTGGATCTCGAGCTTGTCGGCGCAGATCATCTCGAAATCCTCGCCGAGCCGCATCTGCTTGACCGCGAGCCGCACCGCGTCCGACAGCAGGCCGAAGCGGCCCTCGTCGGGAGCGATGAAGACCGAGAACCCGCCCTGGCGGACGCAATCCGCCCCCTGCAGCCCGAAATGCTCGAGCTGGAAGGCCGAGCGCGCCACGAAGACCAGCGGCGTGCGGAAGGCGCGGCGCTCGCCATTGGCCTCGATCTCGACCTTGAGCGGCCGGGTGAAGCGCCAGAAGGTCTTGAGCACGGACCAATGCGCCGCGATCCGGCGGCGGCCCCAGCGGCGATAGACGGTCTCGCGCTCCTTCAGGATCGCCGGGTAGACCCCGATGCTGGCGTTGTTGAGGAAGATCCGCCCGTTCACCGTGCCGAGGTCGATCGGCTCGGAATGCCCCTCGGCGATCACCCGCGCCGCGGCCTCGGGGTCCTCGGGGATGCCGTAGCCGCGGGCGAAGAAGTTGAAGGTGCCGAGCGGCAGCACGCCGAGTTGGCAGCCCGAGCCCTTGAGCGCCGAGGCCACCGCCATGATCGTGCCGTCGCCGCCCGCCGCGACCACGGTGCCCGCGCCGTCGGCCACCGCGCGTTCGGCGGTGGGGATGATGTCGCGGCCCTTGACGTGGCGCAGCTCGGCGCCGGGGCCGAGGATCTCCATCGCGCGCTCGATCGCCTCGCGCTCGCGGCTGTTGCGGCCCGAGCGGTCGTTGCAGATCACGCGGATGCCGGCCCGGTCCGGCGTGGGTCGGGCAGCGATCGGGTCGGCCATGTCCGAAGGGCTCCATCTGGGGTACGCCGCTTCAACGCACGCCCCCGGCACAAAGTTTCTGCGTGTGCGGGCGGGGCTTTCCACCCGTCCCGGGAGTTGCGACAAGGCCCCGAGAAAGGCTTTCCATGACCCTGATCCGTTTCCTGCGCGACAACGCGCCCTTCCTCGCCGCGGGCGCGCTGCTGAGCTTCGGCTCCTCCTTCGGCCAGACCTTCTTCATCTCGGTCTTCGCCGGCGAGATCCGCGCGGCCTTCGGTCTCAGCCACGGCGCCTGGGGCGCGATCTACACGCTCGGCACCACCGCCTCGGCGCTGGTGATGATCTGGGCCGGCGTGCTGACCGACCGGTTCCGCGCCCGCGCGCTGGGCCCGGCGGCGATGGCGCTGCTGGCGCTGGGCTGCCTGTCGATGGCGATCCTGCCCGGCAGCTGGGGATGGGCGCTGCCGGTGGCGATCTTCGTGCTGCGCTTCGCCGGGCAGGGGATGCTGACCCATATCGCGGTGGTGGCGATGGCGCGCTGGTTCGCGGCCGGGCGCGGCAAGGCTCTGTCGATCGCCTCGATGGGCGTGGCGCTGGGGCAGGCGGTGCTGCCGGTGCTCTTCGTCGCGGGGCTGGCGCTGTTCGACTGGCGGCTGCTCTGGGTCGGCGCGGCCGCGCTGTCGCTTTTGGCGGTGCCGCTGGCGCGGGGCCTGCTGCGCCAGGAGCGCACGCCGCAGAGCGTCGCCGCCGAGAGCCAGAGCCTCGGCATGGAGGGCCGGCACTGGACCCGGAGCCGGGCCGTGAAGCACTGGCTGTTCTGGATGCTGGTGCCGGCGCTGCTGGGCCCGCCGGCCTGGGGCACGGCGCTGTTCTTCCAGCAGGTGCACCTCGCCGAGGTGAAGCCCTGGAGCCTCGGGCAATGGGTGGCGCTGATGCCGCTCTTCACCGCCATGACCATCGGCGCCAACTTCGCCACCGGCGCGGCGCTCGACCGGCTCGGCACGGCGCGGCTGATGCCCTTCCTGATGGCGCCGTGGACCGTGGCCTTCCTGGTGCTGAGCCAGGCCGACGGGCTGGGCCTCGCGGCGCTGGGGCTGGTCTTCGCCGGGATCGGCGGCGGCGCGCAGGCGGTGCTGCCCGGTGCCTTCTGGGCCGAGTTCTACGGCACCCGCCACATCGGCGCGATCAAGTCGGCGGCGGCGGCGGTGATGGTGTTCGGCACCGCGATCGGGCCGGGGGTGAGCGGCGCGCTGATCGACCGCGGCATCGACTTCCCCGACCAGATGCTCGGCATCGCCGCCTATCTGGGCCTCGCGGGGCTGCTGATGGCCTGGGGCGTGCGCCGGGCCGCACCGCTCCTGCCCGCGCGCGAGGTGCTGCGCGCAGCCGCCTAGCGCCGGCGCAGATAGACGTAGTAGGCGCCCTCGCCGCCATGGCGGAAATGCGCGGGCGTGACCTGCAGCACCGCCTGCTTCAGGGGCGACAGCGCCAGCCATTGCGGCACCTGGTGGCGCAGCACGCCCTGGCGCACCGGCATCGGCGCCTCGTGATCGCGCGCGCGGCCCTTGCCGGTGATCACCAGCACCAGCCGCCGGCCCATCTGCTGGCTCGACAGGATGAAGGCCACCAGCTCGGGATGCGCCTCCGACAGCGTCATGCCGTGCAGGTCGATCCGCGCCTCGGGCTTGAGCTTGCCGCGGGTCATCCGGCCATGCGCCTTGGCGTCCATCGCCACCGGCGCGCGGCGCAACCGCTCGGAGAGCGGCCGCAGCAGGTCGTCGTCGCGCGCCGTGCCGGCCTTCTCGCCGACCCGGAAGCGCGGCATCGGGTCGGGCGGCGGCATCGGGGCAGGGGGCGTGGCACCGGTCTCGGGCGGGGTCGGCTGTTTCGGCGGCGCGCCCTTGGCCCGGCGCGCGCGGTCGAGCGGGTCGGCCGAACGCGCGACCTTGTCCCACAGCGCCCGCTCCTCGGGCGACAGGTGACGGGGTCTGCGCGCCATCAGGCCGGGTCGGCCAGGGTCTGCGGCAGCATGTCCCAGGCGCGCTGGATCGGCAGCAGCACCACCATCCGCCCGCCGTCGCGGGTGCGGCCGGCGCGCTTGCCGGCGAGCCGTCCGGTGCCGAAGAAGATGTCGCCGCGCTGCGCGCCCTTGATCGCAGAGCCGGTGTCCTGCGCCACCATCAGCCGGCGCAGCGGCGCCTCGCCCTCGGTCTCGAGCCAGACCGGCGCGCCGAGCGGCACGTAGGCCGGGTCCACCGCCAGCGTGCGCATCGGCGTGATCGAGCGGTTCATCGCGCCCAGCGGCCCGCGCTCGGCCGGCACCTCGTTCACCTCGCGGAAGAACACGTAGGAGCGGTTGGTCCACAAGAGCGCCCGCCCGGCGGAGGGGTTGCGCCGCACCCAGGCGCGGATCACCTCGGCCGAGACCTCGTGCGGCTCGTAGACGCCGCGCGCCACCAGCTCCTGGCCGACCGAGGAATAGGGCTGGCGGTTGGCGCCGCCATAGCCCAGCCGGATCACCTTGCCCGAGGGCAGCCGCACCCGGCCAGAGCCCTGGATCTGCAAAAAGAACAGGTCGACCGGGTCGACATAGGCGATCTCGAGCCCGCGCCCCTTGAGCGCGCCCGACTGCTCGATCTCCTGCCGGGTGAGCCAGGGCCCCTCGGAGGGCAGGTCGTCGGGCACGCGGTAGACAGGCGCGACATGGCGGCCGTCGGGCACCTCGGAGCCGCGCAGCTCGGGCTCGTAATAGCCGGTGAAGAGCGCGTCGCGCCCGCCCTCGACCAGCACCGGCTGGAAAAACAGCTCGAAGAAGGCGCGCGCGTCGGTGGCCTCGCGCGCTAGGCCGCACAGCGCCTGCCAGTCGCGCGCGTCGAGATCGCCGCAGGTTTCGAGAAAGGCCGAGAGCGCCGCGTCGTGGTCGTCCTCGCGCCAGCCCCTGAGCTGCTCGAAGCTCACGAGCTTGGGGCTCGCGGCGGCGGCGAGCGGCAGGCCGATGGCCAGCGCCAGTGCCGCCGCCAGACGGGTCATTCCCCGGTCGCCACCAGCTTCCAGTTAGGGTCGTCCGAGCCCATCACCCGCGCGAAGGTCCAGACGTCGCGCTGGCGCTTGATCTCGGTCGGGCTGCCCTCGACCACCTGGCCCTCGCGGTCGCGCACCACGTAGGTCAGCTCGCCGGTGAAGCGCACCGCGATCTCGGCCTCGCGGCTGTCGCGGTCGAAGCTCGCCTCGCGCACGCCGATCTCGGCCAGGCCCACGAAGGTCGCCTCGACCTTCAGCCCCTCGCGGTCGCGCGCCGCGACCACCTCGGCGAAGGCCTCGTAGACGTCGTCCGACAGGAACGGCTTCACGCTTTCCAGGTCGCCGTTCTCGAAGGCCATCAGGATCATCTCGTAGGCGCCGCGCGCGCCCTGCAGGAAGTCGCTGAGGCTGAACTCCTTGTCGGCCGCCTTCATCGCGGTCAGCGCGCGGGCGGCGTCGCTGCCCTCGGGCACGTGGTCGGTGATGTCGCGATCCGGGCCGCCCTCGATCACCTCGAACTCGGGCCGCGAGCGGCGTTTTTCCGCCTGACGCGGCAGGCTCGGCTTCTCGAATCCCTCGCGCGTTCCCAGCACGCCGCGCAGCCGCAGGATCAGGAAGATCGCGATACCTGCAAGCACCAGGAGCTGGATGATCGGAGAGTTCATTCGGGGCCTCGTTTTCGGGTGGGCATGGTGTCCTGCCCCTGTGGCACCTATGTAAGCCACGCACCGGTTCAAGTCCACCGAACCCCCGGCACCGTGATGCCGCGGGACAGACCCAGGAGACCGCCCATGTGGCTGCTCATCGCCTTCATCGCCGTGCCGCTGATCGAGATCGCGCTGTTCATCCAGGTCGGCGGCCTGATCGGGCTCTGGCCGACGCTGCTGATCGTGGTTCTGACCGCGATCGCCGGCACCGCCCTGGTGCGCGGGCAGGGCGCGCAGGCGATCGCCGGGCTGAAGCGATCGCTCAACGAATTCAAGGACCCGTCGCGGCCGCTGGCCGACGGCGCGATGATCCTGTTCGCCGGCGCGCTGTTGCTGACGCCGGGCTTCTTCACCGATGCCTGCGGCTTCGCGCTGCTGATGCCGCCGGTGCGGGCGCGGGTCTACAAGATCCTGCGCGAGAAGGTGAAGGTGTCGCAGTTCGAGATGCACTCCGAGTTCGGGCCGCGCGGCCCCGCCGGCCCGCAGCAGCAGCGCGAGCCGCAGGATCGGGTGATCGACGGCGAGTTCCACGAGGTCGGCGACGACAAGAAGCCCACCCATCCCTCCGGCTGGACCCGGCATTGAGAGCCACCGGAGGGGCTGATAGACAGGGGCGCAACCGACATGGAGGATAACAGATGACCGACACGCCCGACGCCCCCGCGGCCTCGAACGGCGACGGCAACGGCCAGCAGCCGCAGGCCGGGCAGCAGCAGCCCAAGGTGACCCAGCGCGTCGTCGCGCAGTACATTCGCGACATGTCCTTCGAGAACGCGCTGGCGCAGAAGGGCCTGTCGGGCGATCTGCAGCCCGAGATCCAGGTGCAGGTCAACCTCGACGCCCGCAAGCGCGGCGCCGAGAACCAGTACGAGGTGATCACCAAGCTCAACATCACCTCGAAGGCCAAGGAATCGGGCGAGCCGCTCTTCGTGCTCGAGATCGAGTATGCCGGCGTGTTCCAGATCACCGGCGTGCCGGACGAGCAGCTGCACCCTTACCTGCTGATCGAGTGCCCGCGCATCACCTTCCCGTTCCTGCGCCGGATCGTCTCGGACGTGACCCGCGACGGCGGCTTCCCGCCGCTGAACCTCGAGCAGATCGACTTCCTGCAGCTCTACCGCAACGAGCTGCAGCGCCGGGCCCAGGCCCAGCAGGCGCAGAAGGCGGCCGAGGCCGAGCAGGGCCCGTCGGGCACCGCCTGAGGCGTCAGCCGAACTTCTTCCAAAGCGCGCCGTCGCCCAGTTTGCCGACGAACTCGGCATGGGCGGCGGCTTCCTCCCCGGTCAGCCGCGACGGCAGCGGCGCCGGGCGCGGGCGCGGCCGCCACTCGGCCGCGGACCCGTCCTCGCCCGCACGGCCCTGCGCGACGTTGAGCGCGAAGTCGGGCTGCCGACCGCCGATCAGCTCCAGATAGACCTCGGCGAGGATCTCGCTGTCGAGGAGCGCGCCGTGCAGCGTGCGCGAGGAGTTGTCGATCCCGAAGCGGCGGCAGAGCGCGTCGAGCGAGGCGGGCGAGCCCGGAAACCGCTTGCGCGCGATCGCGAGCGTGTCGAGCGCGCGCTCCATCGGCAGCTGCGGCATCTTCACCCATGACAGCTCGGCATTGATGAACTTCATGTCGAAGGCGGCGTTGTGGATCACCAGCCGCGCATCGCCGATGAACTCGACGAAATCGCGCGCGATCTGCGCGAATTTCGGCTGGTCGCGCAGGAAATCGTCGCCGAGCCCGTGCACCTCGAAGGCCGCCTGCGGCATCGAGCGTTCGGGGTTGATGTACTGGTGGTAGGTGCGGCCCGTCGGCATGTGGTTGAGCAGCTCGACCGCACCGATCTCGACGATGCGGTCGCCCTCGGCCGGCTCGAAGCCGGTGGTCTCGGTGTCGAGCACGATCTCACGCATGCCGCATCTCCTGCCTGATCCTCGCCAGCACGTCCCGCACGCCGGCGCGGGCGGCGTCCGGCGTCACGGTCTCGATCACGTAATCGGCCCGGGCGCGTTTCTCAACATCCGGCATCTGTCGCGTGAGGATCGCGTCGAGCTGGGCGCGGCTCATGCCGGGGCGGGCGAGCACGCGCTCGGCCTGCAGATCGGACGGCGCGCTGACTACGACGACCGCGTCCATCTGCGCCTCGCCGCCCGTCTCGTAGAGCAGCGGGATGTCGAGCACGACGATGTCGGCGTCCTGCGCCGCGACGAAAGCCTCGCGGTCGTCCTGCACCAGCGGGTGCACGATCGCCTCGATCCGCGACAGCGCGCCCGGATCGGCGGCGATGATCTCCTTCAGCGCCGGGCGCGACACCGCGCCGTCGATCACCGCATCCGGGAAGGCCGCGCGCATCGGTGCGACCGCGGCGCCGCCCTCGGCGTAGATGCGGTGCACCGCGGCGTCGGCGTCCCAGACCGGCAGGCCTTCATCGGCGAACATGCGGGCCGTGGTGGTCTTGCCCATGCCGATCGAGCCGGTGAGGCCGAGCCGGAATGTCACGCCAGCACCGCGGCGCGGGTGGCCTCCGTCACCTCCGGCGTCGCGCCGAACCAGCGCGAGAAGCCCGGCACCGCCTGGTGCAGCAACATGCCGAGCCCGTCGACGGTGCGGCAGCCGCGGGCGCGGGCCGCGATCAGCATCGGCGTGTCGAGCGGCGTGTAGACGATGTCGGTCGCGAGCGCCGAGGCGGGCAGGGCGGAGAGGTCGATGTCGAAGGGGTCGGCGCCCTGCATGCCGAGCGATGTGGTGTTCACCGCCGTCGCCGCGCCGTCGAAGGCGCCCGCCGCCTCGGCCCAGTCGACGACCGTGGCGCGCGGGAAGATCTCAGCCAGCGCCTCGGCGCGGGCGCGGGTGCGGTTGGCGAGGCGGATCTCGGGCGCGCCGGCCTCGGCCAGCGCGTCGAGCACGGCGCGCGCCGCGCCGCCCGCGCCCAGCACCACCGCCGGGCCGTCGGCGGCGGACCAGTCCGGCGCGTTCTGGCGCAGGTTGGCGATGAAGCCGTGGCCGTCGGTGTTGTCGGCGTGGATCGCGCCATCCTTGAAGGTCAGCGTGTTCGCGGCGCCGATCCGGCGGGCGCGGTCGCTGACCTCGTCGGCGATCCTCAGCGCCGACAGCTTGTGCGGGATGGTCACGTTGGTGCCCATGAAACCCATCCGAGGCAGGGCGCGCAGCACCGCCTCGACATCGGCGTCCTCGACATGCAGCGGCACGTAATGGCCCGAAAGGCCGAGCGTCTCGAGCCAATGCGCGAAGAGGCGGGGCGAGCGGGAATGGGCGATCGGGTTGCCGATCACCCCGGCCAGAGGAATCCGATGCGTCATCTTTGAAGCGTCCCCCGCAGCGTCAGCCAGTTGATCAGTTCCAGAAGCGGCAGCCCCAGAACGGTGAAATAGTCGCCCATCACCCGCGCGAAGAGGCGCACGCCCTCTTCCTCGAGCTTGTAGCCGCCGACCGAGTGGCGGATCGAGTCCCAGTTGCGCTCGACGTAACCGGCGAGCCAGTCCTCCGAGCAATGCGCCATGTCGAGCCGCACCACGCCGACATGCCGCCAGAGCGGCTCGCCGTCCTGGAACACCACCGCCGCCGAAAGAAGCTGATGCGTCCGGCCCGACAGTCGCCCGAGTTGGTCGAGCGCCTCTTCGGGGGTCTCGGGCTTGGAGAACACCTCGCCGCCGAGCGCCAGCACCTGGTCGCAGCCGAGCACCAGCGCCTGGGGGTTGCGCGCGGAGACCTTCGCGGCCTTCATCTCGGCCAGCTTGTCGGCCAGATCGCGCGGCGGCGCGCCCTCGGCCAGGAGCGCCGCCTTCAGCGCGGCCTCGTCGACGCGGGCCTTCTCGACGGTGAAGGCGATGCCGGCATTGCGCAGAAGCTGCGCGCGGATCTCGGAGCCGGAGGCGAGGATGATCGGATCGGTCATGCGGGGCCTGTGGATGACTCTAGGGAGGAATCGGGCCGAATCATTGAGGACGACTCGGTGGACCGTTCTGACGCCTCGATTCGCTCGGGACAAGCCGGGTGAGTCGTTTCGCGACTCAGCGACTTATCCACGGTGGGCAATGACAAGACGCCCGGTGTGGACAATTTCGGGCGGAGTCGCGAGTCAAGATCGCGACTCGGAGGATTCATGCGGCAAGCGGATTCTTTTAACGACGCCGGAACAAGGGGTTGAGTGAAGGTCACGAGTCGTTCCGCCCTAGTGCACCAAGCCCCTCGCCTGTGGACGACTCTGAGGATAGGCGCGCAAGTGCGGGTTATCCACGGCGCTACATCTCTCTTCATCTTTTCTTTTATCCCTATTTCTTTGAGAAGGGCGCGGCCGAGAAGGGGACACGACATGACCGAATGGCTCGCCGCCGCCTATCCGTGGATAAAGACGGGACACATCCTGGCCTTCGTGTCGTGGATGGCGGGGATGTTCTACCTGCCCCGGCTCTTCGTCTATCACGCGGAACGCGCGACACCGGGCTCCGAGCTCGACTCGACCTTCCAGGTGATGGAGCGCAAGCTTCTGAAGCTGATCATGTCGCCGGCGATGATCGCGACCTGGGTCTTCGGGCTCTTGCTGATCGGCACCGGCGTCGTGAACTGGGCCGAGCCCTGGCCCTGGATCAAGGCCGCGGCCGTGCTGGGGATGACCGGCATGCATGGCTGGCTGTCGAAGCGCCGCAAGGAGTTCGCCGCCGGCGAGAACCGGCGCAGCGGGCGCGATTACCGCATCGCCAACGAGGTGCCGACGGTGCTGCTTCTGGTGATTGTGGTCGCGGTGGTGGTGAAGCCGTTCTGAGACGGCCGCCGTCCCGGACACCCTGCCGGCGCCAGCGCGGCGTTGACGCGCGACTTATCCACGCCTAAGACTTCTCCCCGCTTGCCCGTCCGGGCGAAGCGATTCCATTTTCACGACCGACAAGAGCGGCCCGCGGGCTGCCACAGGACCGTTTCCCATGTCCCAGGACCGCCTGAACCTCGCCGACCTCAAGGCGCAGAGCCCGAAGGATCTGCTTTCGCTGGCCGAAGAGCTGGAGATCGAGAACGCCTCGACGATGCGCAAGGGCGACATGATGTTCGCCATCCTCAAGGAGCGCGCCGAGGAAGACTGGGTGATCGGCGGCGACGGCGTGCTCGAGGTGCTGCAGGACGGCTTCGGCTTCCTGCGCAGCCCCGAGGCCAACTACCTGCCGGGCCCCGACGACATCTACGTCTCGCCCGACATGATCCGCCAGTACAGCCTGCGCACCGGCGACACGGTCGAGGGCGTGATCCAGGAGCCGAACGAGAACGAGCGCTACTTCGCGCTGGTCAGCGTCGAGAGCATCAACTTCGAGGCGCCCGAGAAGGCGCGTCACAAGGTGGCCTTCGACAACCTGACGCCGCTTTACCCGGATGAGCGGCTGAAGATGGAAGTCGAGGAGGAGGCGGCCTCGAAGGACCGCTCGGCCCGGATCATCGATCTGGTCGCGCCGATCGGCAAGGGCCAGCGTTCACTGATCGTGGCGCCGCCGCGCACCGGCAAGACGGTGCTCCTGCAGAACATCGCCCACTCGATCGAGAAGAACCACCCGGAGTGCTACCTGATCGTGCTCTTGATCGACGAGCGGCCCGAGGAGGTCACCGACATGCAGCGCAGCGTGAAGGGCGAGGTCGTGTCCTCGACCTTCGACGAGCCCGCCTCGCGCCACGTCGCGGTGTCGGAGATGGTGATCGAGAAGGCCAAGCGTCTGGTCGAGCACAAGCGCGACGTGGTGATCCTGCTCGACTCGATCACCCGCCTCGGCCGTGCCTTCAACACCACCGTGCCGTCCTCGGGCAAGGTGCTGACCGGCGGCGTCGACGCCAACGCGCTGCAGCGGCCCAAGCGCTTCTTCGGTGCGGCGCGCAACATCGAGGAGGGCGGCTCGCTCACGATCATCGCGACCGCGCTGATCGACACCGGTAGCCGCATGGACGAGGTGATCTTCGAGGAGTTCAAGGGCACCGGCAACTCGGAGATCGTGCTCGACCGCAAGGTCGCGGACAAGCGCGTCTTCCCGGCGATGGACATCCTCAAGTCCGGCACCCGCAAGGAGGATCTTCTGGTCGAGAAGGTCGACCTGCAGAAGACCTACGTGCTGCGCCGCATTCTCAACCCGATGGGCACCACCGATGCCATCGAGTTCCTGATCTCGAAGCTGAAGCAGACCAAGACCAACTCGGACTTCTTCGACTCGATGAACACCTGAGCCGCGCCGCGGCGGGATCTTCGCCATGGACACCATCTTCGCACCAGCCACGGCGCAGGGCCGCGCCGGCGTGGCGATCGTCCGGATCTCCGGACCCGAGGCCCGCGCGGCGGCAGAGCGTCTCGCCGGGCCGCTGCCGGTGCATGGCCGCGGCCTGCGCCGGCTGAAGGCCGCCGATGGCGAGATCCTGGACGAGGCCTTCGTGCTGACCTTCGACGCGGGGCGCAGCTTCACCGGCGCGCCGGTGGTCGAGCTGCACCTGCATGGCAGCCCGGCGGTGATCTCGGCCGTTCTGGCCGAGCTGCGGCGCGACGCGCGGCTGCGCTATGCCGAAGCCGGCGAGTTCACGCGCCAAGCGCTCGAGAACGGCCGGCTCGACCTCGCGCAGGTCGAGGGGCTGGCCGACCTGGTCGATGCCGAGACCGAGGCGCAGCGCAAGCAGGCCTTCCGGGTGATGACCGGCGCGCTCGGCGACAAGGCGGACCGCTGGCGGCAGGGGCTGCTGCACGCCTCGGCGCTGCTCGAGGCGACGATCGACTTCGCCGACGAGGAGGTGCCGGTCGACGTCTTTCCGGAGGTGCGGCAGCTGATCGACGCGGCGTCGGGCGAGATGCGGCGCGAGATGGATGGTGTCGGCGCGGCCGAGCGGCTGCGCGACGGCTACGAGGTCGCGATCATCGGCGCACCGAACCTTGGAAAATCGACGCTTCTCAACCACATAGCCGGGCGCGAGGCGGCGATCATCTCCGACATTCCCGGCACCACGCGCGACGTGATCGAGATCCGGCTCGACCTGCGCGGCCTGCCGGTGACGATGCTCGACACCGCCGGTCTGCGCGAGGCGGCCGACAAGGTCGAAGCGATCGGGATCGAGCGGGCGCGCGCGCGCGCCAAGGCGGCGGACCTGCGGGTGCATCTCGTCGCGCCGGGCGAGACGCCGGCGGTGGCGCCGGGGCCGGACGACATCATCCGCGTCGCCCAGGTCGACCGCAACGGCGCGGCGGATGGGATTTCCGGGCTGACCGGGCAGGGGGTCGGCGCGCTGCTCGACGAGATCGCCGAGCGGCTCGGCCGGCGCAGCGCGGCGGCGGGGGTGGCGATTCGTGAACGCCACCGCGTTGCCATCGCCACCGGTCTCGACCATATGGCGGACTGCCTCGACATGCTCGAGCAGGGACCTGAGGCGACCGACCGGGCGGCGGAGGATCTCCGACTGGCGGTGCGCGCGCTGGACAGCCTTGTCGGGCGGGTGGATGTCGAAGATATTCTCGGCGAGATCTTCTCGCGATTCTGCATCGGAAAATAGGGGATGTTTCACGTGAAACATGCGACCTACGACGTCATCGTGATCGGCGGCGGCCACGCCGGCAGCGACGCGGCCGCCGCGGCGGCCCGGCGCGGCGCGCGCACGGCGCTTGTCACGATGAAGATCGCCGGCATCGGCGAGATGTCCTGCAACCCGGCCATCGGCGGCCTCGGCAAGGGACACCTCGTGCGCGAGGTCGACGCGCTGGACGGCGTGATGGGCGTGGTCGCGGACCGCGCGGGTATCCAGTACCGGCTGCTCAACCGCCGCAAGGGGCCGGCGGTGCAGGGGCCGCGCATGCAGGCCGACCGCCGGCTCTACCGCGAGGCGATGCAGCAGGTCCTGAGCGACATGCCGAACCTCGACCTGATCGAGGCCGAGATCGCCGACCTCGTGATCGAGGGCGGTCGCGTCAGCGGCGTCGTCACCGCCGCCGGCGACCAAATTCATGCCCCGGCCGTGGTTCTCACCACCGGCACCTTCCTGCGCGGCGTGCTGCATATCGGCGATGAGACGCGCTCGGGCGGGCGGCATGGCGACGACGCCTCGCTGCGGCTAGCCGAGCGGATCGACGATCTCGGCCTTCCGCTCGGGCGGCTGAAGACCGGAACGCCCGCGCGCCTCGACGGGCGCACCATCGACTGGGACAGTCTCGAATCCCAGCCCGGTGACGAATCTCCGGCGATGATGTCCTTCCTCAACGCGGCGCCGATCGCCCGGCAGATCGCCTGCGGCATCACCCGCACCACCGAGGCGGCGCACGAGGAAATTCGCGAGAACCTGCACCGCTCGGCGATGTTCAGCGGCAATATCTCCGGCGTTGGCCCGCGCTACTGTCCCTCGATCGAGGACAAGGTGGTGCGCTTCGCCGACAAGGACTCGCACCAGGTCTTTCTTGAGCCCGAGGGGCTGGACACGAACCTGGTCTACCCCAACGGCATCTCGACCTCGCTGCCGGCGGATGTGCAGGAGCGGTTCATCCGCGCCATGCCGGGTCTCGAAAAGGCCGAGATTGTGCGGCCCGGCTATGCCATTGAATACGACTACGTCGACCCTAGATCGCTGAAACCGACACTGGAACTGCGCGACGTGCCGGGTCTGTACCTGGCCGGCCAGATCAACGGCACGACCGGCTACGAGGAAGCCGCCGCGCAGGGCATGGTGGCCGGCCTCAACGCCGCCGCCGCCAGCCGCGGCCTGGCCGCTGCCGAGTTCAGCCGCGCCACCAGCTATATCGGCGTGATGATCGATGACCTGATCACCCGCGGCGTGACCGAGCCGTACCGGATGTTCACCTCGCGGGCCGAGTTCCGGCTGTCGCTGCGCGCCGACAACGCGGACCAGCGGCTCACCGGTTGGGGCCGCGAGCTTGGCTGCGTCGGCGACGACCGCTGGGAGATCTTCGACGCGAAGATGAAGCGCCTCGAGGCCGGCCGCGCGCGGCTCGAAGCGATGTCCTTCACCGCGCGCGATCTCGCGGGGCATGGCGCGCGGCTCAACCCCGACCGCCCGGCCAAGACCGGTCTCGAGGCGCTGGCGCTCGCCGATGTCGACATGCCGCAGCTCGCCGCGCTGCGCCCCGAGCTTGAGGATCTCGACCCCGAGGTCGCGACCCAGCTCAAGCGCGACGCCACCTACGCCTCCTACATGACGCGGCAGCAGAAGGACGTCGAGGCGGTGAAGCGCGACGAGGATCTGCGCTTCCCCGACGGCTTCGACTTCGCCACGGTGACGGGCCTTTCGAACGAGCTGCGGCAGAAGCTGCGCGAGGCGCGGCCCACTTCGGTGGGGCAGGCGGCGCGGATGGAGGGGATGACCGCCTCCGGTCTGCTGCTTCTGCTGGCGGCCGCGCGCAAAGCGGCATGAGCGCCACGTCCTACCCCGATGTTTCACGTGAAACAGCGGAGCGGTTGCACCGCTACGCCGAGCTCGTGCGCAAGTGGAACCCCTCGATCAACCTCGTGGCCAAGCGCGACCTCGAGCTGCTGGAAACCCGCCACATCGCGGATTCGCTGCAGCTCGCGGCCTTCCTGCCATCCCGGGGTCACTGGGTCGATCTCGGCAGCGGCGGCGGATTTCCCGGAATCGTCGTTGCCGCCGCGGCGCGTGACCGTTCGCCCGAGCTTCGCTTCACCCTCGTCGAGAGCGACGCCCGCAAGGCGGCCTTCCTCGCCACGGCCATTCGTGAGCTCGACCTCAACGCCGCAATCCTGGCCCGCCGGATCGAGGCCGTCGATCCGCTGGGCGCCGACATCGTCAGCGCCCGCGCGCTCGCGCCGCTCGATCGGCTGATCGCGCTCGGCCTGCCGCATCTCGCGCCCGGAGGGCGAATGATCTTCCCCAAGGGCCGCCGCGCCGAGGACGAGATCCGCGACGCCCGCGCGCAGTGGAAGTTTGACTGCGTCGCTCACAAAAGCGATACCGATCCCGAGGCACGCATTCTCGAAATCAGCAGGGCAGAGCATGGATAACCGGCCGGCGGCAGCCAAGATCATCGCTATCGCCAACCAGAAGGGCGGTGTCGGCAAGACCACCACGGCCATCAATCTCGGCGCGGCGCTGGCGAAGGCGGGACGGCGCGTGGTGCTGGTCGATCTCGACCCGCAGGGCAACGCCTCGACCGGGCTCGGCCTCACCGCCGACCTGCGCCGTGCGACCATCTACGACCTGCTTCTGGGCGAGGCCGAGGCGACCGAAACCCTGCACGACACCTCGGTTCCGAGCCTGAAACTGGTGCCCGCCACCACCGATCTCAGCTCGGCCGATGTCGATCTTCTCTCCTCCGAGGGCCGCAGCCGGCTTCTGTCGCGCGCGATCGCCGGCCTTGCCCGGCTCGGCGACAACGCGCCCGACTACGTGCTGATCGACTGCCCGCCCGCGCTCAACATCCTGACCGTAAACGCCATGGTCGCCGCGCATTCGGTGATCGTGCCGCTGCAAAGTGAGTTCTTTGCGCTCGAGGGTCTGTCCCAGCTGATGCTGACCCTGCGCGAGATCCGCCAGACCGCGAACCCCGAGCTTCGGATCGAGGGCATCGTCCTGACCATGTACGACCGCCGCAACAACCTGTCGCAGCAGGTCGAGGAGGATGCGCGCCAGACGCTGGGCGATCTGGTGTTCCGGACCGTGGTGCCGCGCAACGTGCGCCTCAGCGAAGCGCCGTCGCATGCGATGCCGGTGCTCGACTACGATCCGACCTGCGCCGGCAGCAAGGCCTATGCCGATCTCGCGCAGGAAGTGCTGGAACGCGAAGGGTGAGGGAGAGGCAATGGCAGAACGACAGGTAAGGAACCGGGGCCTCGGCAGAGGACTTTCCGCATTGATGGCTGATGTGACACAGGACCAGACAACCCCTAGCGGCCAGGCGCGCCGCCCCGACATGATGGTGCCGGTCGAGCGCATCCGCCCGAACCCGGACCAGCCGCGCCGGCATTTCGACGAAAGCGCGCTCGACGAGCTCGCCGCCTCGATCCGCGAAAAGGGCGTGATCCAGCCGCTCATCGTGCGCCGCGACCCCAAGGCCGAGGGCTATTACGAGATCGTCGCCGGCGAACGCCGCTGGCGCGCCTCGCAGATCGCCCGCCAGCACGAACTGCCGGTGATCATCCGCGACTACACCGACACCGAGGTGCTCGAGGTCGCGATCATCGAGAACATCCAGCGCGCCGATCTCAACGCGGTGGACGAGGCGGCGGGCTACAAGCAGCTGATGGAGCGCTTCGGCCACACGCAGGAGCAGCTCGCCAGCGCGCTCGGCAAGAGCCGCAGCCACATCGCCAACCTGATGCGGCTGCTGTCGCTGCCCGACGACGTGCAGGAGATGCTCACCGCCGGCGAACTCACCGCCGGCCACGCCCGCACGCTGGTCGGCCATCCCGAGGCGTCGAGCCTCGCGCGGCAGATCGTGATCAAGGGCATGTCGGTGCGCGACGCGGAATCGCTGGTGCGCAAGCCCGGCAAGGCGCAGAGCCCGCGCGCCGCGCGCAAGTCGCACAAGGACGCCGACACGCTGCAGCTCGAGCGCGAGCTGACCGCGACGCTGCAGATGCAGGTCAGCATCGACCACGACACGCAGGGGCAGGGCGGCAAGATCACCCTGCGCTACCGCGATCTCGAGCAGCTCGACGATCTGTTGCGCGCGCTTTCGGGCGACTAGGCCAGGAGTTCGCGCAGCACCGCGTTGAGGACCGGCCGACCCGCCGCCGTGGCGAAGAGCCGGTCCCGCTCGCGGCGCAGCATTCCCATCTCTTCCAGCCCGCGCACGCGGGCCTCGAAGCCGGCATCGGGGGCGGCGAGGCCGTGCAGATCCACGCCCTCGCTCAGCCTCAGCCCCATCATCAGCCGCTCCTCCCAGGCCTCGACCTGCGACACCGCCTCGCGCGGCAGCTCGCCGGGCTGCCCGGCCTCGACCGTCTCCAGCCACTTGCCCGGCGCCTTCGGCGCCTCGGTGCCCCAGCGCGTCCCGTTCAGGTCGAGCCGCCCATGCGCCCCCGGCCCGACGCCGATCCAATCGCCGGACCGCCAGTAGACCAGGTTGTGCCGGCTTTCCGATCCCGGCGCCGCATGGTTCGAAATCTCGTAGGCCGGCAGCCCCGCAGCCGAAGTAACCTGTTGAGTTACTTCATACATTTCCGCCGCGCGGTCCTCGTCGGGCAGGCCCTTCAGCCCGCCGCGCGCCAGCCGGTCGCCGAAGGCCGTGCCGTCCTCGACCGTCAGTTGATAGAGCGAAAGATGGTCCGCCGCGTAGCCGATGGCGCGCTTCAGCTCCGCCTCCCACTGCGCGACGGTCTGGTCCTGCCGCGCATAGATCAGGTCGAAGCTGACCCGCTCGAAGGCGTCGCGCGCGATGTCGAATGCCCGAAGGCCCTCATCGACACCATGCAGCCGCCCCAGCCGCCGCAGGTCGCCGTCATCCAGAGCCTGCATCCCCATCGAGACCCGGTTCACCCCGGCGCTCCGGTAGCCGGCAAAGCGCCCGGCCTCGATCGAGGTCGGGTTGGCCTCCAGCGTCACCTCGAAATCGTTGGTCAGCCGCCAGCGCGCGGTGATCCGGTCGAGGATCGCCGCCACCAAGGACGGGTCCATCAGGCTCGGCGTGCCGCCCCCGAAGAACACCGAGGTGAGCACCCGATCGTCGGTCTCCCCGGCCAGACGGTCCAGCTCGGCAAGGTAGGCCCGGCCCCAGCGCTCCTGGTCGATATGCGCCGCGACATGGCTGTTGAAGTCGCAATAGGGGCACTTGGCCTGGCAGAAGGGCCAATGCAGGTAGAGGCCGAAGCCCCCACGCTGCCAGTTGTCGATCTCAGCCGCCAAAGCAGCCTTCCCGCAGCAGGGCCACGGCGCGGGCGCGGTGGCTCATGCCGTTCTTCTTCTCGGCGCTCATCTCGCCGAAGGTCTCGGTCTCGCCGTCGGGCAGGAAGACCGGGTCGTAGCCATGGCCTTCGGCGCCGCGCATCGGCCAGATCACCTGCCCCTCGACGCGGCCCTCGAACACCTCCTCGTGCCCGTCCGGCCAGGCCAGCACCAGCGTGCAGCGGAACCGCGCCGTGTGCGGCGCCTCGGCCCCACGCGCGACCAGCGCCTCGTGCACCTTGCGCATCGCCATGTGGAAGTCGCGGCCATTGCCGGTCTCGGCCCAGTCGGCGGTGCGCACGCCGGGCTTGCCGTCCAGCGCGTCGACCTCGATGCCGCTGTCATCGGCCAGCGCCGGCAGACCGGTCGCCGCCACCGCGGCGCGGGCCTTGATCCGGGCGTTGCCGACGAAGCTTTCCTCGGTCTCCTCGGGCTCGGCCAGATCGTGATCGGCGGCGCCAGAGACGCTCACCCCGAAGGGCTCGAACAGCGCCCGGAATTCCTCGAGCTTGCCGGCATTGTGGGTCGCGACGACCAGCCTGTCGCCCTCGAAGCGGCGCATCAGGCCACCGCCTGCAGCTGCGCGCGCGCCAGCTCCGCCGCGCCCGCCTCGGCGAGGTCCATGAGCTGCCCCATCTGCTCGCGCGTGAAGGTCGAACCCTCGGCCGACATCTGCACCTCGATCAGCTTCGCGCCCATCATCACGAAGTTGCCGTCGACGCCCGCCTCGCTGTCCTCGGCATAGTCGAGATCGGCCACCGGCTGCCCGGCATAGAGACCGCAGCTCAGCGCCGAGACCGGCTCGCCCAGCGGATCCGACAGCACCAGCCCGGCGCTCATGAGCTTCTGCACGGCGAGCTTCATCGCCACCCAGCCGCCGGTGATCGCGGCGCAGCGCGTGCCGCCATCGGCCTGGATCACGTCGCAGTCGATGGTGATCTGCCGCTCGCCGAGTGCTACGAAATCGACCCCGGCCCGCAGGGAGCGGCCGATCAGGCGCTGGATCTCCTGCGTGCGGCCCGACTGCGCCGACTTCGCCTCGCGCCGCATCCGGCTGTTGGTGGCGCGCGGCAGCATGCCGTATTCGGCCGTCACCCAGCCCTGGCCCGAGTTGCGCTTGAAGGGCGGCACCCGCTCCTCGACGGTGGCGGTGCAGATCACGTGCGTGTCGCCCATGCGGATCAGGCAGGAGCCCTCGGCATGGCGGTTGACGCCGGTTTCGATCGAGATGGGACGCAGCGCGTCGGGGGTCCGGCCGGAAGGGCGCATGATGTCATCCTCTTGTCTGTTGCCCCCGCGCATACGCGCTCGGGCCTGCAAATCCAAGCAGCCCCGCGGGGTGCATTGACCTGTCGGCGGAGTACCCCTTAATTTGCCATGCCCCCAGAGCAGCAAGGCCCCGCGATGACAGACCGCTCGCCCCGACTGGACGACATGAACGACCGCTCGCGCGAGGTGTTCCGCCGCGTGGTGGAGGGCTATCTCGAGACCGGCGCGCCGGTCGGCTCGCGCACCCTGACCCGGCACATGTCCGAGAAGGTCAGCGCCGCCACGATCCGCAACACCATGCAGGATCTGGAGCATATGGGCCTTCTGGGCAGCCCGCATGTCAGCGCCGGCCGGATGCCGACGCAGCTCGGCCTCAGGATGTTCGTCGACGGGCTGCTCGAGGTCGGCGATCTCGAGGCCGACGACCGCCGCCGCATCGACCAGTCGATGGCGGATTCGGAGGGCGACGTGACCTCGCTGCTCGACCGGGTCGGCCATGCGCTCTCGGGCATCACCCACGGCGCGAGCCTCGTGCTCACGCCCAAGCACGAGGCGCCGATCAAGCATATCGAGTTCGTCTCGCTCTCGCCCGAGCGGGCGCTGGTGGTGCTGGTCTTCGCCGACGGCCATGTCGAGAACCGGATCTTCACGCCCCCGGCCGGGCAGACGCCCTCCTCGATGCGCGAGGCGGCGAACTTCCTCAACGCGCTGGCCGGCGGCCGCACCCTGCGCGAGCTGGCCACGGTGATCTCGCGCGAGATCGCCGCCCGCCGTCAGGAGATCGACACGCTGGCCGCCGAGCTGGTGGAATCGGGCCTCGCCACATGGGTCGACCAGGGCGAACAGGGCGAGCGGCTGATCGTGCGCGGCCGCGGCAACCTGATCGGCGAGGCCGGGGCCGAGGTCGATCTCGAGCGGATCCGCTCGCTGTTCGACGACCTCGAGCGCAAGCGCGACATCGCGCAATTCCTCGACCTCGCGGAGGAGGGCGACGGGGTGCGGATCTTCATCGGATCGGAGAACAAGCTTTTCTCACTTTCGGGTTCATCTCTGGTCGTTTCTCCTTATATGAACGCCGACCGTAAGATCATCGGCGCCGTGGGCGTCATCGGGCCGACCCGTCTCAACTACGGGCGGATCGTGCCCATCGTGGACTATACTGCACAGCTGGTCGGCAAGCTCCTATCCGACCGCGCCTAAAGGGAAATTGTGACGATGGCAGAGCAGAACGAACCGCGCAGCCTCGACGAGCTGGCCGCCGAGGTGGACGAGAACGGCGAGGCCCCGGCCGAATCGAGCGCTGAGGCCGCCGAGGGCTCGGACGAGCTGGAGATGCTGCGCGCCGAGCGCGACGAGATCCGCGACCGGTTCGTCCGCGCGCTGGCCGATGCCGAGAACACCCGCAAGCGGGCCGAGCGCGACCGCCGCGAGGCCGAGAACTACGGCGGCTCCAAGCTCGCCCGCGACATGCTGCCGGTGCATGACAACCTCGAGCGCGCGCTCGGCGCCATCGCCGAGGACCAGCGCGAGGCCCAGAAGGCCCTGATCGAGGGTCTGGAGCTGACCATGCGCGAGCTTCTGAACACCTTCAAGAAGCACGGCATCCAGCCGGTCGCGCCGAAGGTCGGCGACAAGTTCGACCCGCAGCTGCACCAGGCGATGTTCGAGGCCCCGGTGCCCGGCACCAAGGCCGGCGAGATCATCCAGGTCGCGGCGCAGGGCTTCCTGCTGCACGACCGGCTGCTGCGCCCGGCCCAGGTCGGCGTCTCGTCCTTCAAGGAAAGCTGAAGAAAAACCGCGCCTTGCCGGAACCCGCGCCGCGCGCGCGCGTTGCATGGCATGTAAAGGGTATGAGAGTGCGAGGGCGCGGCTTCGGCCGCGCCTTCTTTGTGTCGGGGGCCTTTCCGGGCCTAGCCCGCCTTCGCCGCCGCGCGCAGCTCGTAGAGCAGGTCGAGCGCCTCGCGCGGGCTGAGCGCGTCGGGGTCGATCTCGCGCAGCCGCGCCTCGACCTCCGAGCCCTGCGCCGCCGCCGCGGGGGCGGCCGCCGCCGGCACCGGCGCCTGCGCGGCGAAAAGCGGCAGGTCCTCGATCAGCGCCTCGGCCTTGCCGCCGCCCTCGCGCTCGCCGCTCTCGAGCTTCTGCAGCACCGCGCGGGCCCGTTCGACCACCGAGGCCGGCAGCCCCGCCAGCCGCGCCACCTGCACCCCGTAGGAGCGGTCGGCGCTGCCGCGCCGCACCTCGTGCAGGAAGATCACCTCGCCCTCCCATTCGCGCACCGCGACCGTGGCGGTGGCGACGCCGTCGAGGCTTTCGGCCAGCCGCGTCATCTCGTGGTAATGGGTGGCGAAGATGCCCCGGCAGCGGTTCACCCCGTGCAGGTGCTCGAGCACCGCCCAGGCGATCGAGAGGCCGTCATAGGTCGCGGTGCCCCGGCCGATCTCGTCGAGGATCACCAGCGCCCGGTCGTCGGCCTGGTTCAGGATCGCCGCCGTCTCGACCATCTCGACCATGAAGGTCGAGCGGCCGCGCGCGAGGTCGTCGGATGCGCCGACCCGGCTGAAGATCTGGCTGACGAGGCCGATATGCGCCGATTTCGCCGGCACGAAGCTGCCCATCTGCGCCAGCACCGCGATCAGCGCGTTCTGCCGCAGGAAGGTCGACTTGCCGGCCATGTTCGGGCCGGTGAGCAACCACAGCGAAGCGTCCGACAGGTCGCAGTCGTTGCCGACGAAGCTCTGGCCCGCGCGCCTCAGCGCCGCCTCGACCACCGGGTGACGACCCGATTCCACGTGAAACGCCCGGCTGTCGTCGACCTTGGGCCGGCACCAGCCGGCGCCGCGCGCAAGATCCGCAAGCCCGCTTGCGAGGTCCATCTCCGACAGCGCCCGCGCGAGTTGCCCCAAGGGGGCCGCCTGCGCGAGGATCGCGTCCCGAAGCCGTGCATAGACCCGCTTCTCGATCTCGAGCGCGTGCCCGCCCGCGTTCAGGATGCGGGTCTCCAGCTCGTTCAGCTCGACCGTGGTGAACCGCACCTGGTTCGCCGTGGTCTGGCGGTGGATGAAGCGCTCCGAATGCGGCGGGGCGAGCATCTTCGCGGCATGGGTCGCGGTGGTCTCGATGAAGTAGCCCAGCACGTTGTTGTGCTTGATCTTCAGGCTCTGCACGCCGGTCTCGGCCGCGTAGTCGGCCTGCATCCCGGCAATCACGCCGCGCCCCTCGTCACGCAGGCGGCGCGCCTCGTCGAGTTCCGCCTCGAAGCCCTGCGCCACGAAGCCGCCGTCGCGCGCCAGAAGCGGCGGCTCGGCCACCAGCGCCTGGTCGAGCAGCTCGTGCAGCTCCTCGAGCCCGGTCAGGTCGCGCGCGGCCTCGGCCAGAAGCGGCGGCAGCTCCTGCGCCTCGCCCAGCGCCGCGATCTCGCCCGCCACCTCCAGCGTCGCGCGGATCGCCGCCATGTCGCGCGGGCCGCCACGGTCGAGCGCGAGGCGCGACAGCGCCCGGTCGAGGTCATGCGCGCCCTTCAGCGCCGCACGCAGGTCGGCGGCGAGCCGGCTTTCCTCGACCAGATGCGCCACCGCGCCCTGCCGCGCCGCGATCACGTCGAGCCGGCACGACGGAGAGGCCACGCGCCGCTCCAGAAGCCGCGCGCCGCCCGCCGTCACGGTGCGGTCGACCGCCTGCAGGAGCGAGCCGTCGCGCCCGCCGGTCATGGAATGCGTCAGCTCCAGCGAACGCCGTGTCGCGGCGTCGATCCGCATCGCCGACATCCGCGCCTCCTGCTGCGGCGGGCGCAGCAGCGGCAGGTTGCCCTTCTGGGTCAGCTCCAGATACTCGACCAGCGCCGCCATCGCCGCCACCTCGGCCCGGCCGAAGCTGCCGAAGGCGTCGAGAGAGGCCACGTTCCACAGCTTGCAGAGCCGCGCCTGTCCGTTGGCGCTGTCGAAGGCGGTGCGGTGCACCGGCGTGACGGCAAGGTCGAACTCCTCCAGCACCGGCGCCAGCTCGGCCTCGGCCGTCTCCTCGACCAGGATCTCGCGCGGCGTCAGCCGCGCCAGCTCCGGCCCCAGCGCCAGCCGCTCGCAGGGCAGCACCGACAGCGCGCCGGTCGAGATGTCGACCCAGGCCAGCGCGCAGTCGCCGCGTATCTCCGAGAACGCCGCGAGGAAGTTGTGGCGGCGCGCGTCGAGCAGGCTCTCCTCGGTCAGCGTGCCGGGGGTGACGAGCCGCACCACGTCGCGCTTCACCACCGATTTCGAGCCGCGCTTCTTGGCCTCGGCCGGGTCCTCGAGCTGCTCGGCGATGGCCACGCGAAAGCCCTTGCGGATCAGCGTCAGCAAATAGCTCTCGGCCGCGTGCACCGGCACGCCGCACATCGCGATGTCCTCGCCCATGTGCTTGCCGCGCTTGGTGAGCGCGATGTCGAGCGCTTCGGCCGCCGCCACCGCGTCGTCGAAGAACATCTCGTAGAAATCGCCCATCCGGTAGAACAGCAACGCGTCCGCATGCGCCGCCTTGATCTCCAGATACTGCGCCATCATCGGCGTGACGGTGCCGGCCTGCGTGTTCATGATGTCCCCCGGGAGTCTCGCGCGGCGCGACACTAGCTTTGCCGGGCGGCGCGCGAAACCCCGCGCCCGGCCTTTGACGCTAGGGCGTTGCGCCGCGCCGCAGCATCCCGCTATGCCTGTGCGTCCAAGGCGAAAGGGACGTGACGATGGCCAAACCCCGTTTCACGCGCGAGGACGCGCTGAACTTCCACGAGGTGCCGCAGCCCGGCAAGTGGGAGGTGAGCGCCACCGTCCCGATGACCACCCAGCGCGACCTGAGCCTCGCCTATTCGCCCGGCGTCGCCATCCCCTGCGAGGTGATCGCCGAGCGGCCCGAGACCGCCTACGACTACACCAACAAGGGCAACCTCGTGGCGGTGATCTCGAACGGCACCGCCGTTCTGGGCCTCGGCAATCTCGGCGCGCTGGCCTCCAAGCCGGTGATGGAAGGCAAGTCGGTGCTGTTCAAGCGCTTCGCCGACGTGAACTCGATCGACCTCGAGCTGGACACCGAGGACCCCGACGCCTTCTGCGCCGCCGTGAAGCTGATGGGGCCCTCCTTCGGTGGCATCAACCTCGAGGACATCAAGGCGCCCGAATGCTTCATCATCGAGCAGCGCCTGAAGGAAGAGATGGACATCCCCGTCTTCCACGACGACCAGCACGGCACCGCCGTGATCTGCGCCGCGGGTCTGCTCAACGCGCTGCACCTCTCGGGCAAGAGGATCGAGGATGTCCGCATCGTGCTGAACGGCGCGGGCGCGGCCGGCATCGCCTGTCTCGAACTGCTCAAATCGATGGGCGCGCGGCACGAGAACTGCATCATGTGCGACACCAAGGGCGTGATCTGGCAGGGCCGGACCGAGGGCATGAACCAGTGGAAATCGGCGCACGCGGTCAAGACCGAGGCGCGCACGCTGGCCGAGGCGATGCAGGGCGCGGACGTGTTCCTCGGCGTTTCGGCCAAGGGCGCGGTGACGCAGGAGATGGTGAAGTCGATGGCGCCCGACCCGGTCATCTTCGCCATGGCCAACCCCGACCCCGAGATCACGCCCGAGGAGGCGCACGAGGTGCGCGCCGACGCGATCGTGGCGACGGGCCGGTCGGACTACCCCAACCAGGTCAACAACGTGCTGGGCTTTCCCTACCTGTTCCGCGGCGCGCTCGACATCCATGCCCGCGCGATCAACGACGAGATGAAGATCGCCTGCGCCGAGGCGCTGGCCGCGCTGGCGCGCGAGGACGTGCCCGACGAGGTGGCGCTGGCCTATGGCCGCAAGCTCAGCTTCGGGCGCGACTACATCATCCCCACGCCCTTCGATCCCCGGCTGATCCACCGCATCCCGCCGGCGGTGGCCCGCGCCGGCATGAAGACCGGCGTGGCGCGGCGCGAGATCGCCGACATGGAGCATTACGAGCAGGCGCTGAAGGGCCGGATGGACCCGACCGCGACCGTGCTGCGCGCGCTCAACGCCCGCGCCCGCGCCGCGCAGGCGACGATGATCTTCGCCGAGGGCGACGATCCGCGCGTGCTGCGCGCCGCCGTGCAGTACCAGCGCTCGGGCTTCGGCAAGTCGATCGTGGTCGGCCGCACCGACGACGTCGCCCAGAAGCTCGCGGCCGAGGGGCTGGCCGAGGCGGTGACCGAGATCGAGGTGGTGAACGCCGCCAACACCGCGCATCTCGAGACCTACAAGTCCTTCCTCTACGACCGGCTGCAGCGCAAGGGCCACGACCAGCACGACATCCACCGCCTCGCCGGCCGCGACCGGCACGTCTTCGCCTCCCTGATGCTGGCGCATGGCCATGGCGACGGCATGATCACCGGCGCCACCCGCAAGTCGGCGCATGTGATGGAGCTGGTGAACCACGTCTTCGACGCCGGCCCGCATGACGGCGCGGTCGGCGTCTCGGTGCTGATGCACAAGGGCCGGATCGTGCTGGTGGCCGACACTTTGGTGCATGAATGGCCCGACGAGGAGGACCTCGCCGACATCGCGATCCAGGGCGCGCAGGTGGCGCGCGAGCTCGGGCTCGAGCCGCGCGTGGCCTTCGTCAGCTTCTCGACCTTCGGCTACCCGGTCTCCGAGCGCGCCACCAAGATGCACCGCGCCGCCGGGGTGCTCGACGGGCGCGGCGTCGACTTCGAATACGAGGGCGAGATGGCCGTCGACGTGGCGCTGAACCCCAAGGCGCAGGAGAACTACCCCTTCTCGCGGCTGACCGGCGCGGCCAACGTGCTGGTCGTCCCGGCGCGGCACTCGGCCTCGATCTCGGTCAAGCTGATGCAGGAGATGGCCGGCGCCACGGTGATCGGCCCGATCCTGTCGGGCGTCGACCGGCCGATCCAGATCTGCTCTACCGTCTCCACCGTGAACGACATCGTCAACATGGCCGTGATGGCGGCCTGCAAGGCTCGCAAATGACTCTCTGGAACCTCGGATCGATCAACGCAGACCATGTCTACGCCGTGCCGCACATCCCCGCGCCCGGCGAGACGCTCGCCGCCACCGGGCTGAGCCGGGGCCTCGGCGGCAAGGGCGCCAACATGTCGGTCGCCATGGCCCGCGCCGGCGGCCGCGTCGCGCATCTCGGCGCGGTCGGCGCCGATGGCGGCTGGATGCTCGAGCGGCTCGAAGGCTACGGCGTCGACTGCGCGCATGTGCAGCGCCATGACGGCCCCTCGGGCCACGCCATCATCACCGTCGACGCCGCGGCCGAGAACGCCATCACCATCTGGCCCGGCGCCAACCGCGAGATCGACCCGGAGGCCGTGAAACGGGCCCTTGAGCGGGCCGAGCGCGGCGACCTCTTCGTCACCCAGAACGAGACCTCGCTGCAGGTCGAGGCCGCCGCGCAGGCCCATGCGCAGGGTCTGACCGTGGCCTATGCCGCCGCCCCCTTCGACGCCGACGCCGTGCGCGCCGTGCTGCCGCATCTCGACCTTCTCGTGCTGAACGAGATCGAGGCGCAGCAGCTGGCGCAGGCGCTGGGCCAGCCGGTCGAGGCGCTGCCGGTCCCGAACGTCGTCGTCACGCTCGGCGCCAAGGGCTGCGACTGGATTGAGACCGCCAGCGGCGCGCGCCACCATGTCGACGCGCCCAGGGTCGAGGCGGTCGACACCACCGGCGCGGGCGACACCTTCACCGGCTACCTGCTCGCGGGTCTGTCGCAGGGCCTCGCCATGCCCGAGGCGCTGGCCCGCGCCACGCGGGCGGCGGCGCTCAAGGTCGGGCGGCACGGCGCGGCCGACGCGATCCCGACGCTGGAGGAGGTCGAGCGCGCGGCCCTCTAGGCCCCGCCGACCGCAACGGAGCCCGACCTGAGCCCGGAAGGACCCCATGGCCGATTTCGTCTTCGCCGATCCGGCGGCCCTCGTCGCGGGCTGCGTCGCGGTGTTCCTCGTGGGTCTCTCCAAGGGGGGCTTGGGCGGCGCCATGGCGCTTCTGGGCGTGCCGATCATGGCGCTGGCCATGCCGCCGGTGCAGGCGGCGGGCATCCTGCTGCCGGTGCTGCTGGTGATGGACGCGATCAGCCTCTGGGCCTGGCGCGGCTTCTTCCACCGTGGCACGTTGATGCGGATGCTGCCGGGCGCGGTGCTCGGCATCGGCATCGGCTGGCTCACCGCGGCGCTCGTGTCGGACGACATGGTGCGGCTGATCGTCGGCGTCGTGGCGCTGGCCTTCTCGGCGCGCTGGATGCTGTCGGGCCAGGTCCGCCGCGCCGCGGCCCGGGCCGAGAGCACCGGCCGCGCCAGCCTCTGGGCGACGCTGGCCGGCTACACCAGCTTCGTCGCCCATGCCGGCGGCCCGCCCTTCCAAGTCTACGCCATGCCGCTCCGGCTCGACCCGCGTGTCTATACCGGCACCTCGGTGATCTTCTTCGCCGTGGTCAACCTGGTGAAGCTCGTCCCCTATGCCGCGCTGGGCCAGCTCGGCGGCGCCAATCTGAGCGCGGCGGCGGCGCTTCTGCCGCTTGCCGTGGTGGCGACCCTGTTCGGGGCCTGGATCGTGAAGCGGATGCGGGCCGAGATCTTCTACCCGGTGATGTACGGCTTCGTGGTGCTGGTCGGGCTCAAGCTCACATGGGACGGCCTCTCGGCGCTGCTGCCCGCAACCCCGGCTTAACCCGGCCCTGCTAGACCCTTCCCCGGGACAGCAGGGGGGCCGGGCGATGGGGCAGGGCAACGCGCCGATCATCGTGAAACGCAAGAAGGTCGTCGCCGGCGACGGCCATCACGGCGGGGCGTGGAAGGTCGCCTATGCCGATTTCGTCACCGCGATGATGGCCTTCTTCATGCTGATGTGGCTCTTGAACGCCACCACCGAGCAGCAGCGCAAGGGCCTCGCCGACTACTTCGCCCCGACTATCGCGATCAGCCGCACCTCCGGCGGCGGCGCGCAGGTGCTCGACGGCTCGGCCCTGCACCAGACCCAGGCCATGAGCGAGAGCGGCACCGGCGCCGAGATCGGCGTCATGGGCGCGGTGCCGCTCGACCTCGCCCCCGAGAAATCCTCTGGCGCGGCGCAGGCCGCCGAGGTGGCCGCGCTGCGCGCCGCCGAGGCGGTGCTGATCGGGCAGGGCGGCGAAAGCCTCGTCTCGCGCGAGGCGCTGCGCCATGTCGTCACCCGCCTCACCGACGAAGGTCTGGTGATCGAGATCTTCGCTCGCCCCGGCGCGCCGATCTTTGCGCCCGGCGCCGCCGAGCCGCTGCCGGTCACCGTCGAGCTTCTGGCCCTCGCCGCGCAGGCGGCGGGGCTGGTGCAGAACCCCGTGGGCCTCGGCGCGCATCTCGCCGCCCGTCCCGTGGTGCTGGCCGAGAACCCGGTCTGGCCGCTCTCGGCGGCCCGCGCCGACGCCGCGCGCCGCGCGCTCGAGACGGGCGGCGTCGCGCCCATCCGCATCCGTCGCGTCACCGGGCACGCCGACCGCAGCGAACGCATCGAGATCACCCTGATCCGCACGGCGCGTTAGCCCGGCCTTAAGCCCGCCCGTCTAGGCTCTCTCCCGACAGCCACCGGAAGGGCCACCATGACCATCTCCTCCTCGCTTGGCGCGGGCGTCGCCGGGCTCGCCGCCAACGCCCAGCGCCTCGCCACCATCTCCGACAACATCGCCAACTCCGCCACCCACGGCTATCGCCGCGCCGTGACCGATTTCCATTCTCTGGTGCTCGAGGGCGGCGGCGGCGGCGGGCGCTACGTCGCGGGCGGCGTCGCCACCAGCACCCAGCGGCTGATCGACACGGGCGGCGCGCTCTCGGCCTCCTCCAACCCGACCGACCTCGCGGTGCGCGGCCGCGGCTTCCTGCCGGTCGCGGCCAACGCCAACGACGCGGGGGCGGGCGATTTCCGGCTGGTGACCACCGGCTCCTTCCGCACCGATTCCGCGGGCTACCTGCGCAGCCCCGACGGGCAGGTGCTGCTCGGCTGGCCCGCCGCCGCCGATGGCACCATCGGCGCCATGCCGCGCGACTCGGCGCTGGCGCTCGCGCCTGTGCGGGTGCCCACCGGCGCGCTCTCGGGCCAGCCCACCACCGAGGTGGCGCTGGGCGTCAACCTGCCCGCCACCGCCACGCAGGACGGCGCCGACGGCCTGCCCGAAAACCTGAGCGTCGAGTATTACGACAATCTCGGCGCGCCGCAGCGGCTCGACCTGACCTTCACGCCGCAGCTTCCCGCCCCCGGCGCCGCCGACACCAACGCCTGGACCCTGCAGGTCGCCGATGCCGCCTCGGGCGGCGCGGTGATCGGCGAATACGACATCGCCTTCTCGGCCGACCGTGCCGCCGGCGGCCGGATCGAGAGCGTCATCGCCACCACCGGCGGCGGCTACGACCCGGCCACCGGCCGGCTCGAGGTCGCGGCGGCGGGCGGGCCGATCGGCCTGACCATCGGCCGCCCCGGCGAGATCGGCGGCCTGTCGCAGCTGGGCGACGCCTTCGCGCCGCTCTCGGTCGAACGCGACGGCGCGCCCACCGGCAACCTCGCCTCGGTCGAGGTCGATGCCGGCGGCTACGTCCACGCCCATTACGACAACGGCACCAGCCGCCGCATCTTCCAGGTGCCGCTGGTCGACGTCGCCAACCCCAACGGCCTGATGACCCATGACGGCCAGAGCTATTCCGTCAGCGCCGAGAGCGGGGCGATGCTCCTGTGGGACGCGGGCGACGGCCCGGTGGGCGAGGTGGCTGGCTTCGCGCGCGAGGAATCCGCCGTCGACGTCGCCGAGGAGCTGACCCAGCTGATCCAGACCCAGCGCGCCTATTCCTCGAACGCCAAGGTGATCCAGACCGTCGAGTTGTCCTTGGCCGAGGAGACCGACTTGCCGGTCGAGATCTCGGTCTGGGTCTTGGAGAGGCTGGAGTTGATGCCCTTGAGGGTCTGCAGCGCGACCATCGCGCCGTTGTTGGTCAGAATGCTCGACATGTTGCGTCGTCCTTCGTCGCGGCGGCTTTCGCGCGCCGGGTTGCGGAAGATCGCCAGCGCGCTCTGCGCGGGCGGGACGGCCGTTCTGACGCCGGGCGGACCGGGGGATGCCCCGCCGCGATGGGCCCGTTATGGCAGGCCGGGATTAAGCCGGCCCTAACGCCGCGCGCCGGGATCGCGCGGATTGGAGTCGATTCCGGCGCGTCGGCCGTCGGGGCCGTAGGTGGCGAAGCCGGCCCGCGCCTGCGTCCGGGCGCGGGTCTGCGCCATCGCGGCGCGCATCCCCTCCATCGCGGCGCGCAGCAGGCCGGCATTGCGCGCAAGCTCGGGCGCCAGGGCGCGCGCCTCGTCCGGGGTCAGCGTCCCGGCCAGCGCCGCCTTGCGCCGGGCGAGATCGCCGAGCCGGTCATGCGCGCCCGCGCGCAACAGGGCGCGTTCCTCGGCCAGAAGGGCGGCGAGGCTCATGGCGCGCCCGCCGCGTTGCGCGACAGCGAGCGGTAGAGCGCGTCGGCCAGCCCGATGCCGCCGGCGGCGGTGATGCGCTCGGCCTGCGCCTCGACGAGGAAGGAGCGGAACTGCTCCTCGCCCGCGCCGCCGCCCCAGCCCGAGGGCGCGGCGCCGAGGCCGGCGGTCTTGAGCATCTCGGCCAGAAAGCCGGTCTCGAGCCTCTGCGCGGCGGCGCGGAGGGGGTCCGGGGCGGCGGCGGGCGGTGCCTGCGGCGGGATGGCGGTCAGCGGGGTCATGGGCGCTCCTGTTGCGGATCGGCGCGAGGATCGGCCGTGGCGGTAAAGATCGGGTAAGCCTTGCCGGGCATGATGGGCGCGTCCCTGCCCGAGGTCCGAATGCAGCTGCCCGCCGCCCTGTCGCCCGCCGCGCCGCCCGCCGCGCCGCCCGCCGCGCCGCCCGGCCCGCCGCCCGGCCCGCCGAAGCCTGCCTTGCCGTCTGAGAGGGGTGGCGGCGGATTCGCCGCGGCATTGCGCGCCGAGACGGGGGGCGACGAGCGGCCGGGGGAGGCCGTCGGGCCGGAGTCGGCCGGTGAGGAAGGCGGAGAGCCGGAGGTTTTGGAGGAGGCCGGGGGCGAGGGCTTGGGGGGTGAGGATCGCCCGCGGCTCGAACCCCGCGCCGAAGCGCCTGAAGAGGACACGGAGACAGGGCCGAACGGCGCGGCCGTGCCTGCCGTCGGGCATGGCCCGGACGGTCCGGCGCGGGGCGCGGGCCATGAGGAGGGGCCGGACCCGCCGGGAGCGGCGCCGGGGGGCAAGGCTCCCGGCGGTCAGGGCGCAGGCGTGGCCACCGGGCCGGCGGCGCTGCTGGCATTGGCGGCGGGCGAGCGCGCGGGCGGGGGGATGACGCAGGACGCAAAGGCGCCCGAGGCACGACTCGCCGCCGCGAGCGATATTGCGATGGGGCCCATGCTGCCGGCCCCGGCGCCACGGCAGTCCGGCCCGGCGGCACGGCCCGCGACCGAGGTCGCGCCGCTGGCCGAACCGGCGGGCGATGTCGGGTCGGGCGCGACGGGCGGCGAGGTGGCGGCGCAGGCCGAGCCGCGGGCAGAGGCCCCGCGCGCCGCCGCGCTGCCACGGCTGGTCGCCGCGCAGGTCGCGGTGCTGGTCCAGCCGCAAGCCGCACCGCAGGGCGGCGCGGCGACCGGGCTCAGCATCGACCTGCAGGAGCTGGGGCGGCTGGCGCTGCAGGTCGAGAGCGCGGGCGACCGCGTCACGCTGACCCTGCAGGCCGAGCGGCCCGAGACCGAGGCGCTGCTGCGCCGCCACCTGCAGGAGCTGGCGCAGGAGCTGCGTGCCGAGGGGTGGGAGACCATCGACCTGAACTTCGCCGGGCGGGAGGACCGCCCCGCGCCCGATCCGGACGATCCCGGCGCAGAGGCCGCGCCGGGGCCGGAGACGCGGCCCGCCAGGGCCGTTTTCGTGCCTCTGGGGACGGGCGCTGCGGGCGGGGCGGCGGGTCTCGACCTGCGGCTGTGAGAAGGAGAACGAGATGACCGAGATTGTTCCGACCATGCCCGCCGCTTCGGCCGTGCCGGCCGCGCCGACCCCGGCGGCAGGGGCGGCGGGGGCCACCGGCGCCGGGCCGGTGCTGAACCCCGAATTCGACACCTTTCTCAAGATGCTGACCGCGCAGATCCGCAACCAGGACCCGCTTTCGCCGATGGATTCGGCCGATTACGCGGTGCAGCTCGCCACCTTTTCGGGGGTCGAGCAGCAGATCCGGGGCAACGAGCTTCTGGGGCAGATGCTGGAGCGCACGGGCGGCGGCGGGCTGGCCGACCTGTCGGGCTGGGTCGGGCGCGAGGTGCGCGCGGCGATGCCGGTGCAGCTGTCGGGGCAGGCGATGCGGCTCGAGCTTGCGCCCGCGCCGGGGGCCGAGAGCGCCGAGCTGGTGGTCACAGATGCCGGCGGCCGCGTGGTCGGGCGGCACGGGCTGGGGCCCGGGGCGCAGAGCATAGACTGGGCTGGCGGCACCGACGCCGAGGGGCGGCCGCTGCCCGAGGGGCTCTACGATTTCGAGGTCGTCAGCTTCGCGGGGGGCGCCGAGATCGCGCGCGAGACGGTCGAGACCTATGGGCGGGTGCGCGAGGTGCGGCTCGGCCCCGAGGGACCGGTGCTGCGGCTCGAGGGCGGGGCGGAGGTCGCGCCGGGCGCGGTGAGCGCGCTGCGCGAGGGAGGGTAGGGTCGGATCGGGGGAAACGGAGCCGATTCCGGTGGCTCCCGGCCGCCGGCCGGGCCGGCCGCGGGGCGTAGGATGGCCGGGTGCGATCCGGATGATCGGCGGCGTCGTGCGGGAAGGTCCGGGCGATACGCCGCCGGGGAGAACGGAGACCGGATCGTGGCGGAGATGCGACCGGCCGGCCGCGAGGGCCTAGACCAGCGAGGCGATCCAGCCCGCCGCCGCCGTCAGCCCGGCGCCGATGGCGACCCAGGCGAGGGGGGGCATCTCGCGCTTGGGGGCGGGCGGCTCGGGGTGGCTCTGGCGCACCAGCGCCGCCTCGGCCAGAGCCGGCAGGCGCGGGCCGAAGCGCGACAGCACCTGCACGGTGCGGCCGAGATCGCGCGCCACCGCCTTGGGGCCGATGTTGTCGCGGATGTAATCCTCGACCACGGGGCGCGCCGCCTTCCAGATGTTGATATGCGGGTCGAGCGTGCGCGCGACGCCCTCGACCACCACCATGGTGCGCTGCAGCAGGATCAGCTCCGTGCGGGTCTGCATGCCGAAGCGCTCGGTCACCTCGAACAGGTAATTCAGGAGCCGCGCCATCGAGATGCGCGAGGCGTCCATGCCGAAGATCGGCTCTCCGACGGCGCGCAGGGCGGAGGCGAAGGCGTCGACGTCGCGGTCGGCGGGGACGTAGCCCGCCTCGAAATGCACCTCGGCGACGCGGCGGTAATCCTTGCGGATGAAGCCGAAGATGATTTCGGCATAGACCCGGCGGGTGTACTCGTCGATCCGGCCCATGATGCCGAAATCGAGCGCGATCAGCGTGCCGTCCGGGCCGACCTTGAGGTTGCCCTGGTGCATGTCGCCGTGGAAGTAGCCGTCGCGCAGCGCGTGGCTCAGGAAGAGCTGCAGCACCCGCTCGGCAAGCCGCGCGCGGTCGTGGCCGGCGGCGTCGATCTCGGCGGTGCGCGCGGCCGAGATGCCCTCGACCCATTTCAGCGTCATCACCCGCCGGCCTGAGAGGTGCCAGTGCAGCGCCGGGACCTCGAAGCCCGCGTCGTCATGGGTGTTGGCGGCGAACTCGGCCGCGGCGGCGGCCTCGAGGCGCAGGTCCAGCTCGCCCAGCACCACGCTTTCGAAATGCGCGATCACCTCGACGGGGCGCAGACGGCGCGAGCCGGGCACCAGCCGCTCGATCATCCGGGCGACGAAGTAGAAGGCGTCGATGTCGCGGCGGAAGGCCTTCTCGATGCCCGGGCGCAGCACCTTCACCGCCACCGTCTCGCCGGTCTCGGCCAGCCGCGCCTGGTGCACCTGCGCGATCGAGGCGGCAGCGACCGGCTCGGAGAACTCGGAGAAGAGCTTGTCGACCGGCTGGCCCAGCTCGATCGCGACGGCGCGCTTGGCCTGCGCGGTCGGGAAGGGCGGCAGACGGTCCTGTAGGACGCGCAGCTGCACCGCGATCTCGTCGCCGACCACGTCCGGTCTGGTCGAGAGGATCTGGCCGAACTTGATGTAGGCAGGGCCCAGCGCGGTCAGCGCGCGGGTGGCGGGCGGCATCTCGGGGTCGCCCTCGTAGCCGAGCCAGCGGAACGGCGCGGCCAGCACCCGGATCGCCACGCGGAGCGGGCGCGGCGCGTCGAGCGCCTCGAGCACCTCGGCCATCGCGCCCGTGCGCTCGAAGGTGGCGCCGGTGCGGATCAGCCTCAGGAGATTGTGCGGCCCCCTCAGAGCTTCCACCCCGAATGCAGACAGGCCACGCCCATCGTCAGGTTGCGGTACTTGGCGTTTTCGAAGCCCGCGTCGCGCACCATGCCGAGGAAGGTCTCCTGGTCGGGGAAGCGGCGGATCGACTCGACGAGGTACTGGTAGCTGTCGCGGTCGTTGGCGATCAGCTGGCCCATCGCCGGGATGACGTTGAAGCTGTAGAGGTCGTAGACCCGCTGCATCAGATCGTTCGGGATCTGGCTGAACTCCAGCACCATCAGCCGGCCGCCGGGGCGCAGCACGCGGTAGGCCTCTTCCAGCGCCTTCTCGGGCCGGGTGACGTTCCGGATGCCGAAGCTGATCGTGTAGACGTCGAAGCTGTTCGACGGGAAGGGCAGCGCCATGGCGTCGCCCACCACCCAGTCGAGGCTGTCTCCGAGCCGCTCGGCCTCGGCCCGCTTGCGGCCCTCGACCAGCATCGGCTCGGTCAGGTCGCAGACCGTGGCGTGGCCGTGGCCGGCGCGCTTGAGGAAGCGGAACGACACGTCGCCGGTGCCGCCGGCCACGTCCAGAAGCTCCTGCCCCGGGCGCGGCGCCAGCCAGTCCATCATCGCGTCCTTCCAGAGGCGATGGATGCCGGCGCTCATCACGTCGTTCATCACGTCGTAGCGCGAGGCGACGGAGGTGAACACGCCGCGCACGCGGCCGGCCTTCTCCTCCTCGCGCACGGTCTGGTAGCCGAAATGGGTGGTCTGCTCTTCGCTCAAGGGTCTTGTCCCGTGCCGCCTCGCACCCTTGATAGGGCTCAGTGGCGGCATATAGGCCGCGGCAGCCGAAAGAAAGAACCCATGCCCGAATTGCCGGAGGTCGAGACGGTTCGCCGCGGGCTCTTGCCCGCGATGGAGGGCCGCCGGATCGAGACCGCCCATGTGAACCGCCCCGACCTGCGCTGGCCCTTCCCCGAGCGGATGGCCGAGCGGCTGTCGGGCCAGCGGGTGGAGCGGCTGCGCCGGCGCTCGAAATACATCCTCGCCGATCTCTCGGGCGGCGAGACGCTGATCGTGCATCTGGGCATGTCGGGGCGGATGACCGTCTCGGGCGTGAAGCTCGGGCGGTTTCACGTGGATCACCCGGCGCCCGGCAAGCACGACCACGTGGTGCTGGAGATGCAGGGCGGCGCGCGCGTCACCTTCAACGACCCGCGCCGCTTCGGGGCGATGGACCTCGCGCCGACCGAGGCGCTCGAAGACCACCGGCTCCTGCGCGACATCGGGCCGGAGCCCTTGGGCAACCACTTCGACGAGTCCTATCTCGTGGCGCGGCTGAAGGGGCGGATGGTGCCGATCAAGACGGCGCTGCTGGACCAGAAGGTCGTGGCGGGCCTCGGCAACATCTATGTCTGCGAGGTGCTGCACCGCGCCGGCATCGACCCGCGCCGCAAGGCGGGCCGGATCTCGGAGGCGCGGATCGCGGCGCTGGTGCCCTTGGTGCGCGTGGTGCTGGAGGAGGCGATCGCGGCGGGGGGCTCCTCGCTCAAGGATTACCGGCAGGCCGACGGCGCGATGGGCTACTTCCAGCACGGCTTCAGGGTCTATGACCGCGAGGGCGCGCGCTGCCCGGCCGAGGGCTGCGAGGGCGAGATCGGCCGGATCGTGCAGGCGGGGCGCTCGACCTTCTGGTGCGCGAGCTGCCAAAAGTGATCGGGCAGAGGTGACTTGAAGGCCCGGGCGCGGCGCGTCATCAATCCGGGAACCGCCGCTGCCCCGGAGAACCCCATGGCCTACAAGACCATCCTCGTCGAAACCTCGGACGACATCTGCAACGTCACGCTGAACCGCCCCGAGGCGATGAACGCCATCAACTCGGTGCTGCTGCGCGAGCTGGTGGCCGCGCTCGAGGAGGCCGACGCCTCCGACAAGGTGCGCTGCATCGTCGTGACCGGCTCCGACAAGGCCTTCGCCGCCGGGGCCGACGTGGCCGAGATGGCCGACCTCGGCTTCGTCGAGATGTATCGCCGCGCGCTCTACGCGGGCGACATGGCCAGGCTCGCGCGCATCCGCAAGCCGGTGGTCGCGGCCGTCGCGGGCTACGCGCTGGGCGGCGGCTGCGAGCTGGCCATGGCCTGCGATTTCATCATCGCCGCCGACACCGCCAAGTTCGGCCAGCCGGAGGTCAATCTCGGCATCATGTCGGGCATGGGCGGCAGCCAGCGGCTGACCCGCGCGGTGGGCAAGCCCAAGGCGATGGACATGCATCTGACGGGCCGCTTCATGTCGGCCGAGGAGGCCGAGCGCGCAGGCCTCGTCAGCCGCGTCGTGCCGGCGCGGCAGCTCGCGCAGGAGGCGCGGCAGGCCGCCGCCAAGATCGCCGAGAAGAGCCAGCTTTCGGTGCTCGCGATCAAGGAGGCGGTGAACCGCAGCCAGGAGCTGCCGCTGACCGAGGGGCTGGCCTATGAGCGGCGGCTGTTCGAGGCGCTGTTCTCGACCGAGGACCAGGCCGAGGGCATGGCCGCCTTCCGCGAGAAGCGCGAGCCGCAATACCGCGACCGCTGAGACGGAAGCGCCGTCGGCCGATGACGGCCGGGGCCTGTGGAAAAGGCCGCGAGGGCGGTTGACTGCGGGCCGACTCGGCCTTAGAGACGCGGCTTCAGAACAGTTACCCCGCAAGTGGATTCTCGACACATGGCCAACACGCCCCAGTCCAAGAAGCGCGCTCGCCAGAACGAGCGCCGCTTCGCGATCAACAAGATGCGCCGGTCGCGCATCCGCACCTTCCTGCGCAAGGTCGAGGAGGCGATCGCCTCCGGTCAGCAGGACGCCGCCCAGGCCGCCCTGCGCGAAGCTCAGCCCGAGCTGATGCGCGGCGTCACCAAGGGTGTCGTCCACAAGAACACCGCGGCACGCAAGATGTCGCGCCTGTCCTCGCGGGTGAAGGCGCTGGCCGCCTGATCGCGACGACAGCGACGAGTTGAGGAAGGGGCGCACCACGCGGTGCGCCCCTTTTTCGTGCCGGTTTCACGGGGGCCTCCGCGGGCGCCAGTGGGCGTCCGGGGCCGCGCCGGGCGGGCGCGATTCTGTTCCCGCGCGGGCGCGAAATTTTCGCCGCCCGCGGCTTGGGAGACTGGCTGCCATGCAGCAATGGCATGGCGATTCCCGAGGCGTTTCCCAGTGCGAAAACGCGATACCGGTCAAGGCCGTGGCGGTAACGAGGCACCCCATTGCCGCTGCGACAGATCGCCGGAATCGCGGCCCGTGTCCGTCATGTGCCTGTCAAGTTCCCACGCTAGGAAAACCCGGCCGAAACCGGCCGGTCGTGACCGCCGCGCCTGCCATCCCGCGATGGCCCTTGGGATTCAGGGGCCCGGGCAGAGTCGCCCGGATTCGATCCGGGCAAAGCCGTGGTCAAGCGCGTTGTTCGGTTGTCGACTCGCGAGCCGCGCGGCTAACTTGCTCCTGCGATTCACATCGTTCCTGGGGGAACATGGACGGGTCGGCACCCCGCCGGTCGGACGGCCAGCTGCAAGGCCGTTGATCGAGCTGCAAACGGGGCGCCCGCTCACATGAGGCGTGACGGCGCGCGGCCCTGTGCCGCGTGGGCGCCGTGGCGCATTTGTCTGCGACGGGCCCGCGCCAGCGGGCCGGTTTGCTGCATGTCCCGATCCCGGGCCGCGCCGAGAGGCCGGCCGGCGGCTCCGCCGTCGTCCGCTCCGGCCCGGAGGTTCGGCCAGTCGGGCGCCGCATGGCGCCGGTGCTTGCGCGCCGGCGATCGGCCCCGTCGTGCCGCGATGATGTGAAGCGCAGCCGGGCGCGGCGGGCGCGTCCGGATCGACGAAGGCAGGGCCGGGGACAGGATGATGACGGACGGGATTTGGGCAGAGGTCAGCGAGGAACTGAAGCGGGCGGTGGGGTCGAACAACCACACCACCTGGATCGCGCCGCTGCGCTTCGAGGAGCTGGCCGACGGCGTCGTCCGCTTCGGCGCGCCGACCGCCTTCCACGGCAATTACGTGCTGCAGAACTTCGGCGACCAGATCCTGCAGCATCTGCGCCGCGCCGGCGCCACGGTGCAGCGCCTCTCCTTCGCCCAGACCGGCGCGGCCCGTCCCGCCCCGCGCCCGCAGCCCGGCGCCGCCGCGCCCGCCGCTGCCGCCACCGCCCCGGCGGTGCAGGCCGCGGCCGAGGATGACGACGCCACGCCTTCGGCCTCGCTCGACCCGCGCTTCACCTTCGACCGCTTCGTCGTCGGCAAGCCCAACGAGATGGCCCACGCCGCGGCGCGCCGGATCGCCGAGGGCGGCAATCTCGGCTTCAACCCGCTGTTCCTCTATGGCGGCGTCGGTCTCGGCAAGACCCACCTGATGCACGCCATCGGCCACGAGCTGAAGGCCAACCAGCCGCATCTCAAGGTCGTGCTCACCTCCGCCGAGCAGTTCATGTACCGCTTCATCACCGCGCTGCGCGACAAGCGCATGATGGACTTCAAGCAGCTGTTCCGCTCGGTCGACGTGCTCATGGTCGACGACATCCAGTTCCTCGGCGGCAAGGACTCGACGCAGGAGGAGTTCTTCCACACCTTCAACGCGCTGATCGACGCCGGAAAGCGGATCATCATCTCGGCCGACCGCGCGCCGGGCGCCATGAAGGACGTCGAGGAGCGGATCACCTCGCGCATGGGCTCGGGGCTGGTCGTCGACCTCTTCCCGACCGATTTCGAGCTGCGCGTCGGCATCCTGCAGGCCAAGGCCGACTACTACCGCCAGCAATATCCCGGCATCGTGGTCCAGCCCGGCGTGTTCGAGTTCCTCGCGCACCGCATCTCGAACAACGTGCGCGTGCTCGAGGGCGCGCTGACCCGGCTCTTCGCCTTCGCCTCGCTGGTCGGGCGCGAGATCTCGCTCGACATGACGCAGGACTGCCTCGCCGACATCCTGCGCGCCTCCGATCGCAAGATCACCGTCGAGGAGATCCAGCGGAAGGTGTCGGAGCACTACAACATCCGGCTGTCGGACATGATCGGCCCGAAGCGGCTGCGCAGCTACGCCCGGCCGCGGCAGGTGGCGATGTATCTCGCCAAGCACATGACCGCCCGCTCCCTGCCCGAGATCGGCCGCCGCTTCGGCGGGCGCGACCACACCACCGTCATGCACGGGGTGCGCAAGATCGAGGAGCTGAAGGCCACCGACAGCCAGATCGCCGACGATCTCGAACTGCTGCGCCGCGCGCTCGAGGAGTGAGCGCGCAAGGGGCCGGCCGCAGGCCCCGTTTGACCTCGGAAAACGCTTGTTCGGCTGTGGAAAACCGTTAGGTTTTCCATCCCGGCCCGAGGGCCCGGCAACTGCGGAGCGAGGGACATGAAATTCAGTATCGAACGCGGCGTGCTGCTCAAGGCGGTCGCCCAGGCGCAATCCGTGGTCGAGCGCCGCAACACCATCCCGATCCTCGCCAACGTGCTGATCGAGGCCGAGGGCGACGCGGTGCGCTTCCGCGCCACCGATCTCGACATCGAGGTGGTCGACCGCGCCCCCGCCACCGTCGAGCGTGAGGGCGCCACCACCGTCGCCGCGGTGCTTCTGAACGAGATTGTCCGCAAGCTGCCCGACGGCGCGCTGGTGACGCTGACCGATCAGGGCGCCTCGGGCCGGCTCTCGATCGAGGCGGGCCGCTCGAACTTCCAGCTCGCGACGCTGCCCAAGGAGGACTTCCCGGTGATGGCCTCCTCGGAATACGAGGCCGAGTTCACCGCCCCCGCCCCGGTGCTGCGCCGGCTGTTCGACAAGTCGAAATTCGCGATCTCCACCGAGGAGACCCGCTACTACCTGAACGGCGTCTACATGCACGTGGCCGACGGCGAGACCGGCCGCGCGCTGCGCTGCGTCGCCACCGACGGCCACCGCCTCGCCCGGGTCGATGCCGAGCTGCCCGAGGGGGCCGCGAACATGGCCGGCGTGATCGTGCCGCGCAAGACCGTGGGCGAGCTGCGCAAGCTTCTCGACGACGACGAGGCGCTGATCGAGGTTTCGGTCAGCGAGACCAAGGTGCGCTTCGCGACCCCCGCCATCACCCTGACCTCCAAGGTGATCGACGGCACCTTCCCCGACTACAGCCGGGTGATCCCGCAGAACAACCAGAAGCGGCTCGAGGTCGACGCCAACGAGTTCGCCAAGGCGGTCGACCGGGTCGCCACCGTCAGCTCCGAGCGCTCGCGCGCGGTCAAGCTGGCGCTCGACGAGGACCGGCTGGTGCTCTCGGTCAACGCCCCCGACAGCGGCGCCGCCGAGGAGGAGCTCGCCGTGGCCTATGGCGACGAGCGGCTGGAGATCGGCTTCAACGCCAAGTACCTGCTCGAGATCGCGAGCCAGGTCGACCGCGAGAACGCGGTGTTCCTGTTCAACTCCTCCGGAGACCCGGCGCTGGTGCGCGAGGGCGACGACCTCTCGGCGGTCTATGTCGTCATGCCGATGCGCGTGTGACGCCGGCGGGATCCGAGTATTTGCAGAGTGAAGTGAGGGAGGGCCGCGCGTGAAGGCGGCCGTCACCTCGCTCGACCTGTCGCATTTCCGCTCCCACAAGCGGGCCGCCCTGTCGCTCGACGGGCGGCCCGTCGCGCTTTACGGGCCGAACGGGGCGGGCAAGACCAACCTGATCGAGGCGGTGTCGCTGCTTTCGCCCGGGCGCGGCATGCGCCGCGCCGGGGCCGAGGAGATCGCGCGCCGGCCCGAGCGGCTGGGCTGGAAGGTCTGGGCCGCCGTCGAGGCCGAGGGCGCGCCGCACGAGATCGAGACCCGCGCCGAGGCCGGCCAGACCCGAAGCGTGCGGATCGACGGCAAGGCGGTGCCGCAGGTGGCGCTGGCGCGCGTGCTCAGGGTGCTGTGGCTGGTGCCCTCGATGGACCGGCTCTGGATCGAGGCGGCGGAAGGGCGCAGGCGGTTTCTCGACCGCGCGGTGATGAGCTTCGAGCCCGGCCATGCCGAGGCGGCGCTCGACTACGAGAAGGCGATGCGCGAGCGCAACCGCCTGCTGAAGGACGGGGTGCGCGACGCGCATTGGTACGCGGCGCTGGAGGGGCGGATGGCGCAGGCGGGCGAGGCCATATCCATCGCGCGCCGCGCCGCGATCGCCCGGCTGGTGGCCGCGCAGGGCGAGGCCGAGACGGCCTTTCCGGCGGCCGACCTCGCGCTCGGCTATCCCGACGAGACGCCGGAGGAGGCCGAGGGGCTGCGCGCGGCCTTCGCGGCGATGCGGCCGCGCGACATGGCCGCCGGGCGCACGCTGATCGGGCCGCACCGCGCCGATCTCGACGCGGTCTGGCGCGCCAAGGGGGTGGCCGCGCGCGACGCCTCGACCGGCGAGCAGAAGGCGCTCCTGATCTCGCTGATCCTCGCCAATGCCCGGGCGCTCGCCGCCGAGGGCGGCGCGCCGCCGGTGCTGCTGCTCGACGAGGTCGCGGCGCATCTGGACAGCCGCCGCCGCGCGGCGCTTTATGACGAGATCTGCGCCCTCGGCCTGCAGGCTTTCATGACCGGCACCGAGCCGGGACTGTTCGAGGATCTGGGCGAGCGCGCCCAGCGCTTCGAGGTGACCGAGACCGGGGGCGAGTCGCAGGTCGGGGAGACGACATGACACCGCAGCGCGTGACCCTCATCACCCTCGGCGTGGCCGACATGGCCCGCTCGAAGGACTTCTACGCCAAGCTTGGCTGGACGCCGCACGGCTCCAGCCAGGACAGCGTCACCTTCTACCAGATGCCGGGCATGGTGCTCGGCCTGTTCGGCCTGGGCGACCTTGCCGCCGACCAGGGGCGGCCCAACGCGACGCTCGGCACCGGCGCGATGACGCTGGCGCAGAACCTGCCCGACCGCGAGGCGGTGGACGCGGCCTGGACCGCCGCGCTCGACGCGGGCGCGACGCCGGTGAAGGCGCCCGAGAAGGTGTTCTGGGGCGGCTATTCCGGCTACTGGGCCGACCCGGACGGCCATGTCTGGGAGGTCGCGCACAACCCGTTCTGGCCGCTCTCGGATGACGGCACGCTGACCCTGCCGGAGCCGGAATGACGCTCGATCTGCACGACATCGCGCTCTATGCGGGCGCGCTCCTCGTGCTGTTCCTGACGCCCGGCCCGGTCTGGGTGGCGCTGACGGCGCGGGCGCTGTCGGGCGGCTTCCAGGCTGCCTGGCCGCTGGCGCTCGGCGTGGTGGTGGGCGACGTGCTCTGGCCGCTTCTGGCGATCCTCGGGGTGAGCTGGGTGCTTTCGGTCTATGGCGGCTTTCTCGAGGCGCTGCGCTGGGTGGCGGCGGCGATGTTCCTGTGGATGGGCGCGATGGTGCTGCGCCATGCCGGGCGCGGCATCGCCGCCGACGGACGGCTGACCCGGCCCGGCATGTGGGCGGGCTTCGGCGCCGGCCTCGCGGTGATCATCGGCAACCCCAAGGCGGTGCTGTTCTACATGGGCATGCTGCCGGGCTTCTTCGACCTGTCGCGGCTGACCGCGCCCGACATCGTCGCGATCTGCGCCGTCTCCTTCGCGGTGCCGCTTTTGGGCAACCTCGTGCTGGCCGCCTCGATCCACCGCGCGCGGGCGCTTCTGACCGCGCCCGCGGCGCTCAGGCGGACCAATCTCGCGGCCGGGGCGATGCTGCTCGGCATAGGGCTGCTCATCCCCTTCATCTAGCGCAAAATATGGGGGAAGACCGTGACATCCCCCACCAGTATTCGTATATTCCGCGGGCACTGACCCGAGGATTCCACACATGGCCGAACCCGCCCTGCAACCCAACGCCTACGGCGCCGATTCCATCAAGGTTCTCAAGGGCCTGGACGCGGTCCGCAAGCGTCCGGGCATGTATATCGGGGACACCGACGACGGCTCGGGCCTGCACCACATGGTCTACGAGGTCGTCGACAACGGCATCGACGAGGCGCTGGCCGGCCATGCCGACTTCGTCCACGTCAAGATCCACGCCGACAACTCGGTCAGCGTGCGCGACAACGGCCGCGGCATCCCCACCGACCTGCACCGCGAGGAGGGCGTCTCGGCGGCCGAGGTCATCATGACCCAGCTGCATGCGGGCGGGAAGTTCGACCAGAACTCCTACAAGGTCTCGGGCGGCCTGCACGGCGTCGGCGTCTCGGTCGTCAACGCGCTGTCGGACTGGCTGGAACTGCGCATCTGGCGCGACGGCCGCGAGCACGTCGCCCGCTTCGAGCGCGGCGAGACCGCGCAGCACCTGACCGTAGTCGGCGAGACCGACCAGACCGGCACCGAGGTGCGCTTCCTCGCCTCGACCGACACCTTCTCCAACCTCGACTACGTGTTCGAGACACTGGAGAAGCGGCTGCGCGAGCTGGCCTTCCTCAATTCCGGCGTGCGCATCATCCTCGAGGATGACCGCCCGGCCCAGCCGCTGCACAGCGAGCTGTTCTACGAGGGCGGCGTGCGCGAGTTCGTGAAGTATCTCGACCGCTCCAAGCACCCGGTCATGCCCGAGCCGATCTGGATCGAGGGCGAGAAGGATGGCATCGGCATCGAGGTGGCGATGTGGTGGAACGACACCTTCCACGAGACCGTGCTGCCCTTCACCAACAACATCCCGCAGCGCGACGGCGGCACCCACATGGCGGGCTTCCGCGGCGCGCTGACCCGCACCATCAACGCCTATGCCCAGTCCTCGGGCATCGCCAAGAAGGAGAAGGTCAACTTCACCGGCGACGACGCGCGCGAGGGGCTGACCTGCGTGCTGTCGGTGAAGGTGCCGGACCCGAAATTCTCGTCCCAGACCAAGGACAAGCTGGTCTCCTCCGAGGTGCGCCCGGCGGTCGAGAACCTCGTCGGCGAAAAGCTCGCCGAGTGGTTCGAGGAGAACCCCAACATCGCCAAGACCATCGTCGGCAAGATCGTCGAGGCGGCGCTGGCGCGCGAGGCCGCGCGCAAGGCGCGCGAGCTGACCCGCCGCAAGACCGCGATGGACGTGAACTTCCTCGCCGGCAAGCTCAAGGACTGCTCCGAGAAGGACCCGTCGAAGACCGAGGTCTTCCTGGTCGAGGGCGACTCGGCCGGCGGCTCGGCCCAGACCGGCCGCGACCGCGGCACGCAGGCGATCCTGCCGCTCAAGGGCAAGATCCTCAACGTCGAGCGCGCGCGCTTCGACCGGATGCTCTCGAGCCAGGAGATCGGCAACCTGGTGATGGCGCTCGGCACCGGCATCGGCCGCGACGAGTTCGACATCAAGAAGCTGCGCTACCACAAGATCGTCATCATGACCGACGCCGATGTCGACGGCGCGCATATCCGGACGCTGCTGCTCACTTTCTTCTTCCGGCAGATGCCGGAGCTGATCGAGGGCGGGCATCTCTACATCGCGCAGCCGCCGCTCTACAAGGTGACGCGCGGCAAGTCGGAGGTCTACCTCAAGGACCAGGCCTCGATGGACGACTACCTGATCCACCAGGGCGTCGAGGGCGCGGCGCTGCGGCTCGGCTCGGGCGAGGAGATTACCGGCAACGACCTTCTGCGCGTGGTCGAGGAGGCGCGCCAGCTCAGGCGCGTGCTCGAGGCCTTCCCGACGCATTACCCGCGCCATATCCTCGAACAGGCGGCGATCTCGGGCGCCTTCGTGCCCGGCGCGGTCGATGCCGACCTGCAGGGCGTGGCCGACAAGGTGGCGAAGCGGCTCGACCTGATCGCGCTGGAATACGAGCGCGGCTGGCGCGGCCGCATCACCCAGGATCACGGCATCCGGCTGGCGCGCATCCTGCGCGGGGTCGAGGAGGTGCGCACGCTCGACGGCCCGATGCTGCGCTCGGGCGAGGCGCGCAAGACCGGCAGCTTCACCAAGGCGCTGCAGGAGATCTACGAGATGCCCGCGACGCTGGTGCGCAAGGACCGCCACCAGCTGATCCACGGCCCGCTCGACCTGCTCGACGCGATCCTCGAGGAGGGCCAGCGCGGCCTGACGCTGCAGCGCTACAAGGGCCTGGGCGAAATGAACCCCGACCAGCTGTGGGAGACCACGCTCGACCCGGAGGCGCGCACGCTCCTGCAGGTGAAGATCGACGATTCGACCGAGGCCGACGACCTCTTCACCAAGCTGATGGGCGACGCGGTCGAGCCGCGGCGCGACTTCATCCAGCAGAACGCGCTCAGCGTCGAGCATCTCGACTTCTGAGACCTTGCAGGGAACGGTCCGGGGCGCCGCGTCGCGCCCCCCGGGCCGGGCTGCCGCCCCGGCGGGGCAATGAGCCCTTGCCGACTCGGGGGCGGGGGCCTATATGCCAGCGTGACAGCGGCGCGCCGGTCTCCACCCCCGGCGCCCACCGGGAAAGACCGACGGGCCGCTGGCCCGTTTTTTTGTGCTTGGAGGACCCCATGTCCGACCTCATCGCCAAGGCATCAATCGACCGCCGCATCCGCGAGATCGTCGAACCCGTGATCGCCGGGCTCGGGTTCGAGCTGGTGCGCGTGCGGCTGATGTCCGGCAAGTCCACCACCCTGCAGCTGATGGCCCAGAAGCCCGACGGCACGATCGAGGTCGACGAGTGCGGCCAGATCTCGACCGCGGTCTCGGCCGTGCTCGATGTCGAGGACCCGATCCTAGACGCCTACACGCTCGAGGTCTCCTCGCCCGGCATCGACCGGCCGCTGACCCGGCTCAAGGATTTCGAGCAGTGGCAGGGCTACGTCGCCAAGATCGAGACCGAGGAGCTGATCGACGGCCGCCGCCGCTTCAAGGGCGTGCTGCAGGGCGTCGAGGACGGCGAGGTGCTGATCGAGATCGAGGAGGCCGGAGAGACGGTCACCATCGGTCTGCAATACGACTGGCTGTCGGACGCCAAGCTGGTGCTGACCGACGATCTGATCCGCGAGGTGCTGCGCAGCCGCAAGGATGCCGGCCAGATCGACGAAAGCCAATTCGACCAGGTAGAAACCATCATGGATGGGGATGAGGAGAACGACTGATGGCCATCACTTCCGCCAACCAGCTTGAGCTGCTGCAGACCGCCGAGGCGGTGGCGCGCGAGAAGATGATCGATCCGGGCCTCGTGGTCGAGGCGATGGAGGAATCGCTCGCGCGCGCCGCCAAGTCCCGCTACGGCGCCGAGATGGACATCCGCGTCGCGATCGACCGCAAGACCGGGCGCGCGACCTTCACCCGCGTGCGCACCGTGGTCGAGGACGAGGCGCTGGAGAACTACCAGGCCGAGTTCACCGTCGCGCAGGCCCGCCAGTACATGGACGACCCCAAGGTGGGCGACGTCTACGAGGAGGAGGTGCCGCCGGTCGAGCTGGGCCGCATCGCCGCGCAGTCGGCCAAGCAGGTGATCCTGCAGAAGGTCCGCGAGGCCGAGCGCGACCGCCAGTACGAAGAGTTCAAGGATCGCGCCGGCACGATCATCAACGCCACCGTCAAGCGCGAGGAATACGGCAACATCGTCGTCGAGCTTCCCGGCGCCGGCGAGGCGGTGCTGCGCCGCAACGAGAAGATCGGCCGCGAGGCCTACCGCCCCGGCGACCGCATCCGCTGCTACGTCAAGGACGTGCGCCGCGAGGTGCGCGGCCCGCAGATCTTCCTCAGCCGCACCGCGCCCGAGTTCATGGCCGAGCTGTTCCGCATGGAAGTGCCCGAGATCTACGAGGGCATCATCGAGATCCGCGCCGTGGCCCGCGACCCCGGCAGCCGCGCCAAGATCGCGGTGATCAGCCATGACGGCTCGATCGACCCGGTCGGCGCCTGCGTCGGCATGCGCGGCAGCCGCGTCCAGGCCGTGGTGGGCGAGCTGCAGGGCGAGAAGATCGACATCATCCCGTGGAACGAGGACATGCCGACCTTCCTCGTCAACGCGCTGCAGCCGGCCGAGGTCTCGAAGGTGGTGTTCGACGAGGACGCCGAGCGGATCGAGGTCGTGGTGCCCGAGGAGCAGCTGTCGCTCGCCATCGGCCGGCGCGGCCAGAACGTGCGCCTGGCGAGCCAGCTCACCGGGCTCGACATCGACATCATGACCGAGGAGCAGGAATCGAAGCGCCGCCAGGCCGAGTTCGAGACCCGCACCAAGCTGTTCATGGACACGCTCGATCTCGACGAGTTCTTCGCGCAGCTTCTGGTCGCCGAGGGGTTCACAAATCTCGATGAGGTCGCATATGTCGACCAGGACGAGCTTCTGGTGATCGACGGGGTGGACGAGGACACCGCCGCCGAGCTTCAGGCGCGCGCCCGCGACTACATCGACGCCCAGAACAAGGCCGCGCTCGAGCGCGCCCGCGAACTGGGGGCCGAGGACAGCCTGATCTCCTTCCCGGGGCTCAGCCCGCAGATGGTCGAGGCGCTGGCCAAGGACGGCGTCAACTCGCTCGAGGACTTCGCCACCTGCGCCGACTGGGAGCTGGCCGGCGGCTGGACCGTGCAGAACGGCGAGCGCATCAAGGATGACGGCGTGCTCGAGCCCTTCGACGTCAGCCTCGAGGAGGCGCAGGAGCTGGTGATGACCGCGCGCGTGGCGCTGGGCTGGGTCGATCCCGACGAGCTGGCGGCCGAGGAGGCCGCTGCCGCCGAGGCCGCCGCGGCCGAGGCCGAGGCGCAGGACGAGGCCTGAGCGCATGGGGCGGGGCGGAGCGAAGACGGAGCGGGCCGACGGCCCGGAGCGGCGCTGCATCGTCAGCGGTGAGGTCCAGCCCAAGCCCGGGCTGATCCGCTTCGTGGTCGGCCCCGACGGCCAGGTGGTGCCCGACATCCTGGGCAAGCTGCCGGGCCGCGGCCTGTGGGTGACCGCCGATCGCGGCGTGATCGCGCAGGCCAAGCGCGGGCAGTTCGCCCGCGCCGCCAAGGCGCCGGTGACGGTGCGCGAGGATCTGGCCGACGAGGTGGAGCGCCAGCAGGCGCGCCGCGTGGTCGACCTGATCGCGCTGGCGCGCAAGGCGGGGCTGGCGGTGGCTGGCTTCGAAAAGGTGAAGGCGGCGCTCGCGGCGGGTCACGTTCGCGTGCTGCTGCAGGCCTCAGACGGGTCCGAGCGCGGCAAGACCAAGCTCTGGACCCCGACCGGGGCGCGATATTTCGGCTGCCTGACTTCTGCCGAATTGGGTTTGGCATTCGGTCGGCAAAGTGTGATACATGGCGCGCTCGCGACTGGCGGACTCAGCGACCGTGTTGTAGAGGAGGCCGCGAAACTACGCGGTCTACGAGAGAGCAACGGCGGCGATACGGCCTCCGGGAAGGATATGTAAATCTGATGAGCGATACCGACGGCAAGAAACCTCTTGGTCTGCGCGGGTCCCGTCCGGGGAACGTCAAGCAGAGCTTCAGCCACGGCCGGACCAAGAACGTCGTGGTCGAGACGAAACGCAAGCGCGTGGTGTCCAAGCCCGGCGCCGCGTCGGGCGCCGCGGCGGCCGGCTCGGTGAAGGGCGACCCCTCCAAGCGCCCGGCCGGGATCAGCGAGGCCGAGCTCGAGCGCCGGATGCGCGCGCTCGCCCTGGCCCGCGCCCGCGAGGCCGAGGAGGCCGAGAAGCGCGCCGCCGAGGAGGCCGCCCGCGCCGAGGAGCGCGAGCGTCGCCGCGCCGAGATCGAGGCCAAGGAACGCGAGGATCGCGAGCGCGAGGAAGCGCTGAAGGCCAAGGCCGAGGAAGAGGAGCGCAAGAAGCGCGAGGCCGCCGAGGCCGCGCGCCGCGCCGCCGAGCCCGCGGCCCCGGCCCAGCCCGCCGCGGCCCAGCCGGCCCAGCCCGCCGGCGGCGGCCCGCGCCCGGGCTCCGGCCCGCGCAAGCCCGCCGACCGCGACCGCGACGCCCGCGACAAGAAGGCCAAGCCCGGCAAGGGCGGCGACAACCGTCGCTCGGGCAAGCTGACGCTGAACCAGGCGCTTTCGGGCGATGGCGGGCGGCAGCGTTCGATGGCGCAGATGAAGCGCAAGCAGGAGCGCGCCCGCCAGAAGGCGATGGGCGGCCCCGTGCAGCGCGAGAAGGTGACGCGCGACGTGCAGCTGCCCGAGGTGATCACCGTGGGCGAGCTGGCGAACCGCATGGCCGAGCGCGTGGCCGACGTGGTCAAGTCGCTGATGAACAACGGCGTCATGGCGACCCAGAACCAGTCGATCGACGCCGACACCGCCGAGCTGATCATCGAGGAGTTCGGCCACCGCGTCGTCCGCGTCTCGGACGCCGATGTCGAGCAGGTGATCGAGCAGACCGAGGACAAGGCCTCGGACCTGCTGGACCGCGCGCCGATCATCACCGTGATGGGCCATGTCGACCACGGCAAGACCTCGCTGCTGGACGCGATCCGCAAGACCAAGGTGGTCTCCGGCGAGGCCGGCGGCATCACCCAGCACATCGGTGCCTACCAGGTCGACACCGAGAGCGGCACGCGTTTGACCTTCCTCGACACGCCCGGCCACGCGGCCTTCACCTCGATGCGCGCCCGCGGCGCGCAGGTGACGGACATCGTGGTGCTGGTGGTGGCCGCCGATGACGCGGTGATGCCGCAGACCATCGAGGCCATCAATCACGCCCGCGCCGCCAAGGTGCCGATGATCGTGGCGATCAACAAGGTCGACAAGCCCGATGCCGACCCCGACAAGGTGCGCACCACGCTGCTCCAGCACGAGGTGATCGTCGAGAAGATGTCGGGCGACGTGCAGGACGTCGAGGTCTCGGCCGTGACCGGCAAGGGTCTCGACGAGCTGCTCGAGGCGATCGCGCTGCAATCCGAGATCCTCGAGCTCAAGGCCAACCCGAACCGGTCGGCCCAGGGCGCGGTGATCGAGGCGCAGCTCGATGTCGGCCGCGGCCCGGTCGCGACCGTGCTGGTGCAGAACGGCACGCTGAAGCGCGGCGACATCTTCGTCGTCGGCGAGCAGTGGGGCAAGGTGCGCGCGCTGGTCAACGACAAGGGCGAGCGGGTCGAGGAAGCCGGCCCGTCGGTCCCGGTCGAGGTGCTGGGCCTCAACGGCACGCCCGAGGCGGGCGACGTGCTCAACGTCGTCGAGACCGAGTCGCAGGCCCGCGAGATCGCCGAGTACCGCGCCAACGCCGCCAAGGAGAAGCGCGCCGCCGCCGGTGCCGCCACCACGCTCGAGCAGATGATGGCCAAGGCCAAGGCCGACGAGAACGTGTCGGAGCTGCCGATCCTGGTGAAGGCCGACGTGCAGGGCTCGGCCGAGGCGATCGTCCAGGCGATGGAGAAGATCGGCAACGACGAGGTGCGGGTGCGCGTGCTGCATTCCGGCGTCGGCGCCATCACCGAGAGCGACATCGGCCTCGCGGAAGCGAGCGGTGCCCCGGTCTTCGGCTTCAACGTCCGGGCCAACGCGCCGGCGCGCCAGGCCGCGAACCAGAAGGGCGTCGAGATCCGCTACTACAGCGTGATCTACGACCTCGTGGACGACGTGAAGGCGGCGGCCTCGGGCCTGCTGTCGAACGAGATCCGCGAGCGCTTCATCGGCTATGCGAAGATCAAGGAGGTCTTCAAGGTCTCCAATGTCGGCAAGGTCGCCGGCTGCCTCGTCACCGAGGGCGTCGCCCGCCGCTCGGCCGGCGTGCGCCTGCTGCGCGACGACGTGGTGATCCACGAAGGCACGCTGAAGACGCTCAAGCGCTTCAAGGACGAAGTGTCCGAGGTGCAGTCGGGTCAGGAATGCGGCATGGCCTTCGAGAACTACGAGGACATCCGTCCGAACGACGTGATCGAGATCTTCGAACGGGAGTCGGTCGAGCGCACGCTCTGACCCGAAACCGCGAGAGACTGTGCATGGGGGCGGCCTTCGGGCCGCCCTTCTGCGTTTCAGAGGCCAGGCCCGGCCGGTTTCATGGCCGCGCGCGGGGGCGGACGTGGTAGACTGCGCCGGCGCGACGCCTCCCGAGTCGAGGCGCGGGAGACGCCTGCAGCGAAACATCCCGACATGTTTCCCAGGAGGCGATCATGAAACCGATTGGACCGTTCATCGCGGCCGCCCTGCTTGCCCTGCCGGGCGGCGCCGCGGCCGAGAAATTCGATGCCGAGGTGATGACCCATGCCGCGACAGGCAACGTCGCCGTGGTCGAGGGCGCCAAGGCGCAGCTGGTCTCGACCGCGGAGGGGATCGCGGGCGAGTTCAGCACGCAAGGGCTCAAGCCCGGCCATGTCTACACGATGTGGGTGGCGATCTTGAACCAGCCCGAGAACTGCGAGATGGTCTCGGCCGATCACTGCACCGCCGGCGATGTGGTGGGCCGCGCCGACATCGTGGATTCGGACGTGACCTATGGCGACGGCGCGATCGCCGGGGCCGACGGCAGCGCGACCTTCCGCACCTTCGTCCCGGCCGGGGCGCTCGAGGGGTCGTGGATGGGCAACGCGCTGAAGGACCCGATGGGGGCGGAGGTCCACTTCGCCCTGCACGACCACGGCCCGATGATCGAAGGCCAGCTGCCCGAGATGCTGACCACCGCGCGCGCGGGCTGCACCGACGAGAGCCTGCCCGCCGGCTGGCCCGACAGCGCCCGCGCCAACGGCGCGACCGGGCCCAATGCCTGCCAGATGGCGCAGTTCTCGATCTTCAAGCAGAAGTAGCGACCAAGGGGGGGGCGGCCGCGGCCGCCCCTTCGCGCGCGCCCTGGCCTTGACGCCGGCGCGCGGGGCTGGAAGCTCGGGCCATGAAACGGGTGATGATCATCGGCCAGCCGGGGGCGGGCAAGTCGTGGCTGGCGCGGCGGATGGGCGAGATCACCCACCTGCCGGTCGTGCATGTCGACCACGTCCACTGGGCGCCGGGCTGGGTCGAGCGGTCGCGCGCCGAGAAGACCGCGCTCTGCGCCGAGATCCACGCCCGGCCCGAATGGATCTTCGAGGGCAACCATTCCGCCAGCTTCGAGGAGCGGCTCGCGCGGGCCGACACGGTGATCTGGCTCGACCTGCCGGTGGGGCTGCGGCTGCGGCGGCTGGCCTGGCGCAGCCTGCGCGACTGGGGCCGCCATCGCCCAGACATGGCGCCGGGCTGCCGCGAGCGGCCGAGCCCGGAGTTCCTGCGCTGGGTCTGGGCGACGCGGGCCACGATGCGCGCGAAGCTGCGCTGGTTCTACAAGCAGGTGCCGCACGACAAGGACCGCTACCACCTGCGCAGCCGGGCCGAGGTCGCGGCGTTCCTCGACGGGCTGCGCACCGCCGTCGCGGTCGGCAATCTCGGCATCCCGCATCGCTGAGGGCGCGGGCCTCAGCCCTCGGGGTGGTTCGGGTCCACCCAGCGCACCTCCTCGACCCGTTCCGCCGGCTCGATCTCGAGATTGACGACCACGGGCTCCTGGTCGCTGCGCACCAGGACGCATTGCAGCGGCTCGTCCGCAAGCGCGTTGATCTCCTGGTGCGGCACGTAGGGCGGCACGAAGATGAAGTCGCCGGGCTCGGCCTCGGCGGTGAATTCGAGCCGCTCGCCCCAGCGCATCCGGGCCCGCCCGCTCACCACGTAGATGACGCTCTCGAGATGGCCGTGATGATGCGCGCCGGTCTTGGCGCCCGGCTGCACGTCCACCGTGCCGGCCCAGAGCTTCTGCGCCCCGGCCTTGGCCAGGTTGATTGCCGCGGCGCGGGTCATGCCCGGCGTCTGCGGGGTGTTGAAGTCCATCTCGGAGGATCTGACGATGCGCACCCCGTCGTGGCGCCAGTCCCGCTTCGCCGTGGCTTCGGTCATGGCATGCTCCCCCTGCCGCACCTGACATGGGGGCATTCTAGCAGATCGCCGCCCCGCGCCACAGCGCGGGCCGCGCGGTGCGAGATGCGGCACCGGCACAAAAAAAGGGACGGCCGCGGCCGTCCCCCTCGCGTGGGAACTGGTAAAAGCGACTACGCGGAAGGGGTCACGCGGCTTGCGGTGCGGCGTTGGCGGGGCGGCCTTCGTAGAGACGCTCGCCGACGCGGATGCGCAGATGGCCATTCGACAGTTGCTTGACGAGGAGGCCCTGCACCGAGATGCAGCTTCCGATCACGATGGTACGCAGCATGTTGAACTCCAGCGTTTTGCTTCGCAGCCTTCATACTAGGCGAGCTTCGTGCACAAAACATGCTGCCTGACATTTTTTTGACGTCTTATGGAACCCTACGTAACGTAAAGGGCACAGTGCCCTCAGAGCCAGTCGCGCAGAACGGGTATCAGCGGCAGATCGGCCGGCGGCATGGGGTAGTCGCGCAGCCGGTTCGGGAAGACCCACTTGAGTTCCTGGTCCTCGCGGCCATGCGGCACGCCCTGCCAGCGGCGGCAGGCGAAGAGCGGCATCAGCAGGTGGAAGCTGTCGTAGCTGTGGCTGGCGAAGGTCAGCGGCGCGAGGCAGCTTTGCTGCGTGTCGATGCCGAGCTCCTCGTGCAGCTCGCGGATCAGCGCCGCCTCGGGCGTCTCGCCCGGCTCGACCTTGCCGCCGGGAAACTCCCACAGCCCGGCCATCGACTTGCCCTCGGGGCGCTGCGCCAGCAGCACCCGCCCGTCGGCGTCGATCAGGGCGACGGCGGAGACGAGGACCGTCTTCACGAGCGGTAGTCGGCGTTGATGTCGATGTAGCGATGCGTCAGATCGCAGGTCCAGGCCACCGCCTCGCCGGCGCCGAGCCCGAGATCGATGCCGATCACCAGCTCCTGCCCCTTCATGTAGGCTGCGGCCTTCTCCTCGCTGTAGGCGGGGCTGACCCAGCCCTTCTCGGCCACGAGGATCTCGCCGAAGCGGATCGAGAGCCGGTCGCGGTCGGCCTCGGCGCCGGACTTGCCCACCGCCATCACCACGCGGCCCCAGTTCGGGTCCTCGCCGGCGATCGCGGTCTTGACCAGAGGCGAGTTCGCGGTGGCCATGGCGACCTTGCGGGCGTCGTCGTTCGAGGCGGCGCCGCTGACCCGGATCTCTACGAACTTGGTCGCGCCCTCGCCGTCGCGCACCACCTGATGCGCGAGGTCGAGCATGACGCGCTCGAGCGCCTCGGCGAAGCCGGCATGGCCGTCAACGCTGACGCCGGAGGCGCCGGTCGCGCCCATCAGCAGCGTGTCCGAGGTCGAGGTGTCGCTGTCGACGGTGATGCAGTTGAAGGTGCGGTCGGTGATCTCGCGCAGCAGCTCCTGCAGGGCAGGGCGGGCGATCTTCGCATCGGTGAAGATGTAGACCAGCATCGTCGCCATGTCGGGCGCGATCATGCCCGAGCCCTTGGCGATGCCGGCGATCTTCACCGGTTTGCCGTCGATCTCGACCGTCTCGGCCGCACCCTTGGGGAAGGTGTCGGTGGTCATGATCGCGCGCGCCGCCTCCTCGATCCCCGAGGGCGAGAGCGCGGCGTTCAGATCGGCGATCTTCGCGGTGATGCGGTCATGCGGCAGCGGCTCGCCGATCACGCCGGTGGAGGAGGTGAAGACGCGCGCCTCCTCGATGCCGGTCTCGCGCGCCACGGCGGCGCAGATCTCGGAGACCGAGATCTCGCCCGCCGCACCGGTGAAGGCGTTGGAGTTGCCCGAGTTCACGAGGAAGGCGGCACGGCCCGCCGCCGTGCCGCCGATCTTGGCCTCGCAGTCGCGCACCGGGGCCGAGCGGGTGGCCGAGCGGGTGAACACCCCCGCGACCACGCTGTCCTCGGCCAGCTCGGCGAGCATGACGTCGGTCCGGTTCTTGTAGCGCACCCCGGCCGCGAGGGCCGAGAAACGCAGCCCCGCGATCTCGGGCAGGGCGGGGAAGCTTGCGGGCGCCAGCGGCGAGACCGGACCGGCCATGGATCAGTTCTCTTCGAGCAGGTCGAGGTTGTTCAGAAGCGCCGGGTCGAAGGCGCCTTCCTCGGGACGGGTGATCTCGGCCGCGCCCTCGAGCTCGGCCAGGGTCGCCTCGACCTTCTGCTGCTGGATCTGGCTCGCGAGCTGGTCGCGCACGTCCTCGAGCGCCGGCGGCTCCTGGGTGCGGGTGTCGTCGAGACGGATCACGTGGAAGCCGAACTGGGTCTCGACCGGGGTCTCGGTGGTCTCGCCGGCCTCGAGGCCCGCGACCGCCTCCTGGAACGGCGCGACCATCATGCCGTCGGCGAACCAGCCGAGGCTGCCGCCCTGCGCGCCAGAGCCGGGATCGGTCGAGACCTCCTTGGCGACCTCGGCGAAGTCCTCGCCGGCGTCGAGCCGCTCGAGCACGGCCTGCGCCTCTTCCTCGGTCTCCACGAGGATGTGGCTGGCGTTGTATTCCTGAGTCGGCTCGGCCGCGGCGAAGTTCTCGTCATAGGCGGCCTGCAGCTCCTCGTCGGAGACCTCCGCCTCCATCAGGGCGTTCACCGCCTCGCCCGCGAGCAGCGAGCGGCGCTGGTTCTCGAGCGCGTATTCGACCCGGCCTGGCGTGCCCTCGACGGTGTCGGCCAGCACCTGCTGCTGGATCAGCTGGTCGAGGATGCCCTGGAACAGCACGTCCGGCGGCAGCTGCTGGTATTGCTGCGGCAGCTGGCTGCGGGTGATGATCATCTCGCCCAGCGTGATCTCGGTGCCGTCCACGGTGGCGACGACGTCCGAAGCCTGCTGCGCGGCGGCAGTGGTGGCGAGGCCGGCCATCAGGGCGGCGGCGGGCAGCGTGCGGAGCATGTGGTTTCCTTCCCTCGGCCGCGCCGGGAGTGCCTCCGGGGCGCGACGTTGACACTGGGTCTCCCGCCCCTTACATCGCCGGATGGGCTGGCAAAGGGCGGCACTTGCGCCCTATCTATGCCCCACGAGCGGGGGCGACAAGCGACCTCCTTGCAGATCAAAGAACGACGGCAGGAGACATTCGCCAATGCTGGGTATCGGATCGCTGGCCAAGAAGGTCTTCGGCACGCCGAACGACCGCAAGATCAAGTCCACGCGACCGCTGGTCGAGAAGATCAACGCACTCGAGGCCGAGTTCCAGAAGCTCGACGATGACGGTCTCAAGGCCAAGACCGCCGAGTTCAAGGACCGCCTCGAGAAGGGCGAGAGCCTCGACCACCTGCTGCCAGAGGCCTTCGCCAACTGCCGCGAGGCGGCGCGCCGCGCGCTCGGCCTGCGCGCCTTCGACGTGCAGCTGATGGGCGGCATCTTCCTGCACCAGGGCAACATCGCCGAGATGAAGACCGGCGAGGGCAAGACGCTGGTCGCGACCTTCCCGGCCTATCTCAACGCGCTGACCGGCAAGGGCGTGCATGTCGTCACCGTCAACGACTACCTCGCCAAGCGCGACGCCGAGTGGATGAGCAAGGTCTACGGCGCGCTGGGGCTTTCCACCGGCGTGGTCTACCCGCAGCAGCCCGAGGCGGAGAAGAAGGAGGCCTACGCGGCCGACATCACCTACGCCACCAACAACGAGCTGGGCTTCGACTACCTTCGCGACAACATGAAGTCGGACCTCGCGCAGATGAACCAGCGCGGCCATCACTTCGCGATCGTCGACGAGGTCGACAGCATTCTGATCGACGAGGCGCGCACGCCGCTGATCATCTCGGGCCCCTCCCAGGACCGTTCCGAGCTCTACCGCCAGATCGACCGGATCATCCCCGAGCTGACCGAGGCGCATTACACGATCGACGAGAAGTCGCGCTCGGTGACCTATACCGACGAGGGCAACGAGTTCCTCGAGACGCGGCTGCAGGCCGCCGGCATCCTGCCCGAGGAGCAGACGCTCTACGACCCCGAGAGCACCACCGTGGTGCACCACGTCAATCAGGGCCTGCGCGCGCACAAGCTGTTTCAGCGCGACAAGGACTACATCGTGCGCGACGGGCAGGCGGTGCTGATCGACGAGTTCACCGGCCGGATGATGCAGGGCCGCCGCCTGTCGGACGGCCTGCACCAGGCGATCGAGGCCAAGGAGAACCTCGACATCCAGCCCGAGAACGTGACGCTCGCCTCCGTCACCTTCCAGAACTACTTCCGCCTCTACGACAAGCTGGCCGGCATGACCGGCACCGCGCTGACCGAGGCCGACGAGTTCTTCGAGATCTACCGCCTCGGCGTGGTCGAGGTGCCGACCAACCGCCCGGTGCAGCGCGCCGACGAGGACGACCAGGTGTTCCGCACCGCGCGCGAGAAGTTCGACGGCGTGGTCAAGTCGATCCGCGAGGCGCATGAGAAGGGCCAGCCGATCCTGGTGGGCACCACCTCGATCGAGAAGTCCGAGTTCCTGAGCCAGCTGCTGCAGAAGGAGGGCATCGCGCACAACGTGCTCAACGCCCGCCAGCACGAGCAGGAGGCGCAGATCGTCGCCGATGCCGGCAAGCTCGGCGCCGTGACCATCGCCACCAACATGGCCGGCCGCGGCACCGACATCCAGCTTGGCGGCAATGTCGAGCTGAAGGTGCTCGAGGCGCTGGCCGCCGACCCCGAGGCGCATCCCGACGAGATCCGCGCCAGGATCGAGGCCGAGCACGCCGACGAGAAGAAGGCGGTGCTCGCGGCGGGCGGCCTCTTCGTGCTGGCCACCGAGCGGCACGAGAGCCGGCGCATCGACAACCAGCTGCGCGGCCGCTCGGGCCGGCAGGGCGACCCGGGCCGGTCGTCCTTCTTCCTGAGCCTCGAAGACGACCTGATGCGGATCTTCGGCTCGGAGCGGCTGGAGAAGGTGCTCTCGACGCTGGGCATGAAGGAAGGCGAGGCGATCGTGCACCCTTGGGTGAACAAGTCGCTCGAGCGCGCCCAGGCCAAGGTCGAGGGCCGCAACTTCGACATCCGCAAGCAGCTGCTCAAATACGACGACGTGATGAACGAGCAGCGCAAGGTGATCTTCTCGCAGCGCCGCGAGATCATGGAGGCCGAGGATCTCACCGAGATCGTCGACGACATGCGCCACCAGGTGATCGACGACCTCGTCGCCCAGCACATCCCCGAGCGCGCCTATCCCGACCAGTGGGACAGCGAGGGGCTCTATGCCCGCGCGATCCAGGTGCTCGGCGTCGACGTGCCGGTGATGAAATGGGCCGAGGAGGAGGGCGTCGATGACGGCGACATCCGGGCGCGGCTCGAGGAGGCCTCCGACAAGCTGATGGCCGAGAAGGCCGAGACCTTCGGCCCCGAGACCATGAAGAGCATCGAGAAGCAGGTGATCCTGCAGACGATCGACTCGAAATGGCGCGAGCACCTCCTGATGCTCGAGCATCTGCGCTCTGTGGTCGGCTTCCGCGGCTACGCGCAGCGCGACCCGCTCAACGAGTACAAGACCGAGGCCTTCCAGCTGTTCGAGGGCCTGCTCGACGGGCTCAGGGCCGAGGTGACGGAGAAGCTGGCGCAGATCCGGCCGATCTCCAAGGAAGAGCAGCAGGCGATGCTGCAGCGCGCGATGCAGGCCCAGCAGGCCCGCCAGCAGCAGCAGCCCTCCGGCGCGGCCGCGGCGGCCGGCGGCGGTGCGGCCGCCGCCGGGGCCAGCGCGGCGCCGCGGCGCGAGGCGCCCGAGCTGGCGGCCGCCGGCGCCGGCGTCGGAACCCTGCCGCAGGCCGGGCCGAAGCCGGGCTTCGACGAGGCCGACCCGTCGAGCTGGGGCAACCCGTCGCGCAACGAGCCCTGCCCCTGCGGCTCGGGCCAGAAGTTCAAGCACTGTCACGGCAAGCTCTGAGCATTGTTTCGCGACCGGGCGCGTTTGCCGCATTCGTGCCCGGATGACTCCCCCTCGGGGCCGGGTTCCGGTCCCGATCGCGCCCTCTCCCCGCCCTAGCGTCGAAGGCGACCCGACTCGGGAGAGGAGATCATCATGGCTGTCCCCCGGTTCCTGATCACCGCCGCGCTCTGCGCCGGCAGTGCCTTCGCGATCGGCTACCTGATGGAAAACGGCATCTCGCGCGCCAGCGCCACGCCGGTCGAGCCGCCGATGGTCGAGGTGCGCACGCCCGGCCTGCCGGCGCACATGGTGGCGGCGCCGCAGCGGCCCAGCGCGCTCGACCGGCCGGCCCTGGCCCGCAGCCCGGCGCGGCTCGCCGCGCTCGGCACCGGGCTGGTCGGGGTGGAGCGGCCGCGCATCCCGGTGGGCGATGCCTGCGCGCCGCGCCTTCTGGCCGAGCCGCGCCCCGAGGCGATGATCTCCGTGGCGCTGAGCGCGCCCTGCATGCCCGACAGCCGGGTCACGCTGCACCACATGGGGCTGACCGTGACCCTGATGACCGACACCGACGGCCGGGCCGCGACGGTCCTGCCGGCGCTGGCCGAGCGCGCGGTGGTGATCGCCGAGCCGGGCCCCGGCATGTCCGTCACCGCCATGGCGATGGTGCCCGAGGCCAACCTGTGGCACCGCGTGGCGCTGCAATGGCAGGGCGGCGAGGGGATCGGTCTGCACGCGCTCGAATTCGGGGCGGGCTACGGCGAGGCGGGCCATGTCAGCGCCGCGGCGCCCGACGGCGCGCAGGGCGGCGGCCGGCTGATGCGGCTGGGCGCGCCCGAGGCGCCGATGGCGCGGCTGGCCGAGGTCTACAGCCTGCCGGCCTCGGCCACCGGCGAGATCGACCTCAGCGTCGAGATCAAGGTCACAGCGGCCAATTGCGGCCGGGCGCTGGCGGCCGAGGTGATCCAGGTCGGGCCGGGCGGCGATCTCGGCGCCACCGACCTCGATGTCACGCTGCCCGGCTGCGAGGCCGTGGGCGAGCTTCTGGTCTTGCAAAGCATGGCTTCGGACCTGATGCTCGCGGCGAGATGACGAGCCGACGACCTGCCCTGCTGAAATCCCTCATGACATGCGCGGCCCTCTGGGCCGCGCTTTGCGTCGCGGGCCCCGCCCATGCCCAGCCCGACACCGAGGTGGTGCTGACCGCGCGCGACGGCGCGCTGCGGGTCGAGGGCAGCCTGCTCGGCTTCGACGGCACCTTCCTGCGGGTCGCGACCGAACATGGCGAGGTGACGCTGCCGCTGGCCAAGGTGAACTGCGAAGGCGCGGCCTGCCCGGACCCGGCGAGCTTCGTGCCGATGCTGCGGCTCTCGGGCACGGCGCGGCTGGGCGAGACGGTGCTGCCGGCGCTGGTCGAGGGCTATGCCCGCGCCCATGAGCTGGTGCCCGAGCGGCGCGAGGGGCCCGACGGCCGGGCGCTCTACACGCTTGCCGGCACCGATGGCGCGCCGCTCTTGCGCTTCGCCTTCCGGCTGACCTCGAGCGAGGACGGCTTCGCCGATCTCCTGGCCAACGAGGCCGACATCGCCATGACCGAGCGGCCGCTCGACGAAGACGAGCTGGCGATGGCGCGCGATGCCGGGCTCGGCCGGCTCGACGCGCCGGGGCGGTTGCAGCTGGTGGCGCTCGACGCGCTGGTGCCGGTGGTGGCGCCGGGGCGCGGGATCGAGGCGCTGTCGCTGCCGCAGCTGTCGCGGCTGTTTGCCGGCGAGATCGCGGACTGGTCGGAGCTGGGCGCCGGCGCGGGGCCGGTGCGGCTGCATCTGGGGCCCGCCGGCAGCGGCCAGATGCAGGGCTTCGAGGCGATGGTGCTGGGGCGGTTCGACCGGGCCCTCGCGGAAGAGGTGACGCGCCATGCCGACGAGGCGGCGCTGGCCGCGGCGGTGGCGGCCGATCCGGACGCGATCGGCATGCTGCCCTTCGGCCGGGTCGGCAACGCCCAGCCGCTGGCGCTGACCGGGCCGTGCGGGCTGCGCAGCACGGCCCGGCCCGAGACGGTGACCACGGGCGACTACCCGCTGACCCTGCCGCTGGCGCTTTACCTGCCGATGCGGCGCTTCGCCCCCGCGGTCGACGCCTTCCTCGAATGGATCCCGACCGCCGAGGCGCAGCTGGTGCTGCGCCGGGCCGGCGTGGCGGGGCTGGCGCCGCTGCCGATCCCGATCGCGCGGCAGGGCGACCGCATCGCCGGGGCGGTGATCGCGGCGGGCGACGACACCGACCTGCGCGACCTGCAGCGCATGCTGCGGGTGCTGAAGGGGCGCGAGCGGCTGTCGCCCACCTTCCGCTTCGAGACCGGCTCGGCCGCGCTCGACGCGGTGTCGCGTAGCCACGTGGTGCAGCTGGCGCAGGCGATCCGCGACGGCAGCCATGCCGGGCAGGTGCTGCTGCTGGCCGGGTTCAGCGACGGGTTGGGCGGGCCGGACGCCAACCACGACCTGGCGCTGGAGCGGGCCGAGGCGGTGCGCGCGGCGGTGCTGTCGCTGTTGGGCGGGCGCCTGCCGGAGGGCAACCTGCTCGAGGTCGCGGCCTTCGGCGAGGCGCTGCCGGTGGGCTGCGACGACACCGAGCCGGGCCGCGAGATCAACCGCCGGGTCGAGCTCTGGGCCGGGCCGGCGCCGGTGCCGCCGCGCTGAGGCGGCAGGGCTAGAGCAGCCCCTCGGCGCGGAAGCTGGTCTCGCGCGACTTTCCGATCACCAGGTGGTCGTGCAGCGTCAGCCCCAGCGCGCGGGCGGCCAGCTCGATCTGGCCGGTCATGCGGATGTCGGCCTCCGACGGGGTCGGGTCGCCGGAGGGATGGTTGTGCACGAGGATCAGCGCCGAGGCGTTCAGCTCGAGCGCGCGCTTGACCACCTCGCGCGGGTAGACCGGCACGTGGTCGACCGTGCCGCGTGCCTGCGGCTCGTCGGCGATCAGCACGTTGCGGCGGTCGAGGAACAGGATGCGGAACTGCTCGGTGTCGCGATGCGCCATCACGGTGCGGCAGTAGTCGAGCACCTGCTCCCAGCCCGAGATCACCGGTCGCGAGATCACCCGCGCCCGCGCCATGCGATGCGCCACCGCCTCGATCACCTTCAGCTCGCAGATCACGGCGGGGCCGACGCCGGCGACCTCGTTCAGCCGCGGCGGCGGCGCGGCCAGCACGTGGTTGAGATCGCCGAAGACCTCGATCAGCCGCCGCGCCAACGGCTTGACGTCCTGGCGCGGGATGGCGCGGAACAGCGCCAGCTCCAGAAGCTCGTAATCGGGCATGGCGTCAGGGCCGCCGGCGAGGAAGCGTTCGCGCAGGCGGCGGCGGTGATCGGCCATGTAGGAAGGGACGCGCCCGGCCGGCAGCACCGGGATCTCGGCGATCTCGTCGGCGCCGAAGGGCAGGGGGCTTTCGTCGAATGAGGGCTCCATGCCCGCCAGTCTCGGGCGGGCATGGTTAGCAAAGGGTTAAGGGGCCTCTCAGCCCTTCATCGAATCCCAGAAGCCCTTCACGGCCGAGAAGAACCGCGAGCCGTGCGGGTTGTTGCGCTCCGACAGCTCCTCGAACTCCTGCAGCAGCTCGCGCTGGCGCGGCGTCAGGTTGACCGGGGTCTCGACCATCAGCTCGATGAACATGTCGCCGCGGGCGCCGCCCCTGAGCGCCGGCATGCCCTTGCCGCGCAGGCGCATCTGCCGGCCCGACTGGCTGCCTTCGGGGATCTTCACCCGCGCCTTGCCGCCATCGATGGTCGGCACCTCGATGTCGCCGCCCAGCGCCGCCGTCGCCATCGAGACCGGCACCTGGCATTGCAGGTCGGTGCCGTCGCGCCGGAACAGCTGGTGCTCGGCCACGTCGATGAAGATGTAGAGATCGCCCGCGGGCCCGCCCCTGAGGCCGGCCTCGCCCTCGCCGGCGAGCCGGATCCGGGTGCCGGTCTCGACGCCCGCCGGGATGTTGACCGAGAGCGACTTCTCCTTCTCGACCCGGCCCGCGCCCTGGCAGGCCCGGCACGGATCCTTGATGATCTGGCCCAGGCCGTTGCAGGTCGGGCAGGTGCGCTCGACGGTGAAGAAGCCCTGCTGGGCGCGGACCTTGCCCATGCCCGAGCAGGTCGGGCAGGTGGCAGGCTCGGAGCCGTCGGAGGCGCCCGAGCCCTGGCACTTGCCGCAGCTCACCGAGGTGGGCACGGTGACGGTCTTCTGCAGGCCGGCGAAGGCGTCCTCGAGATTGATGCGCAGGTTGTAACGCAGGTCGTTGCCGCGGGTGGCCCGGCTGCGGCCGCCGCCGCCGCCGCGCGCGCCCATGAAGTCGCCGAACAGATCGTCGAACACGTCCGAGAAGGCCGAGGCGAAGTCGCCCTGGCCGCGGAAGCCGCCCTGGCCGCCGCCGGGCCGCGCGCCCATGCCGCCCTCGAAGGCGGCGTGGCCGTAGCGGTCATAGGCGGCCTTCTTGTCGGCGTCCTTCAGGACGTCATAGGCCTCGTTGGCCTCCTTGAACTGCGCCTCGGCGTTCGGATTGTCCGAGTTGCGGTCGGGGTGCAGCTCCTTCGCCTTGCGGCGATAGGCCTTCTTGATCTCGTCGGCGGACGCGCCCTTCGAGACCCCGAGCGTTTCGTAGTAGTCGCGTTTTGCCATAGGATCGTCCTACCTTTCGGAACGGAAAGGAGCCGGCCCGGCATCCGGACCGGCCCCCTGGACCGGAAACCTCGCCGGGCCTCAGCGGCCCCGCTTGTCGTCGTCCAGATCCTCGAAGTCGGCGTCGACGATGCCGTCGTCATCGCCGTTCGACCCCTTGGCGTCGGCCTCGGGAGCCTCCTCCTCGCCGGCCTCGGCCTGGCTGGCCTTGTAGATCGCCTCGCCGAGCTTCATCGAAGCCTCGGTGACGTTCTGGATGCCCGAGCGGATCTTGTCGGGGTTGTCGCCCTCGAGCTCGTCCTTCAGCGCGGCCACGGCCAGCTCGATCGCCTCGACGGTCGAGGGATCGACCTTGTCGGAGTGCTCCTCGATCGACTTCTCGGTCGAGTGGATCAGGCTTTCGGCCTGGTTCTTGGCCTCGACCAGGTCGCGGCGCTTCTTGTCGGCCTCGGCGTTCTCCTCGGCCTCGTGCACCATCCGCTCGATGTCCTCGTCGGTCAGGCCGCCCGAGGCCTGGATGGTGATCTTCTGCTCCTTGCCGGTGCCCTTGTCCTTGGCCGAGACCGAGACGATGCCGTTGGCGTCGATGTCGAAGGTCACCTCGATCTGCGGCATGCCGCGCGGTGCCGGCGGGATGTTCTCGAGGTTGAACTGGCCGAGCATCTTGTTGTCGGAGGCCATCTCGCGCTCGCCCTGGAAGACCCGGATCGTCACCGCCGACTGGTTGTCCTCGGCGGTCGAGAAGATCTGGCTCTTCTTGGTCGGGATGGTGGTGTTGCGGTCGATCAGCCGGGTGAACACGCCGCCAAGCGTCTCGATGCCCAGCGACAGCGGGGTCACGTCCAGAAGCACCACGTCCTTGACGTCGCCCTGCAGCACGCCGGCCTGGATGGCCGCGCCCAGCGCCACCACCTCGTCGGGGTTGACGCCCTTGTGCGGCTCCTTGCCGAAGAACTTGGTCACTTCCTCGATCACCTTGGGCATGCGGGTCATGCCGCCGACGAGGACCACCTCGTCGATCTCGGAGGTCGAGACGCCGGCATCCTTGAGCGCCGCCTGGCAGGGCTTCATCGAGGCCTTGATCAGGTCGCCCACGAGGCTTTCCAGCTTGGCGCGGGTCAGCTTCATCACGAGGTGCAGCGGCGTGCCGGTCTTGCCGTCCATCGAGATGAAGGGCTGGTTGATCTCGGTCTGGGTCGAGCTCGACAGCTCGATCTTCGCCTTCTCGGCCGCTTCCTTCAGGCGCTGCAGCGCCATCTTGTCCTGGGTGAGGTCGGCGCCATGCTCCTTTTTGAACTCCTCGGCGAGGTAGTTCACGATGCGCATGTCGAAGTCCTCGCCGCCGAGGAAGGTGTCGCCGTTGGTCGACTTCACCTCGAACAGGCCGTCATCGATCTCGAGGATGGTGACGTCGAAGGTGCCGCCGCCGAGGTCGTAGACGGCGATGGTCTTGCTGTCCTTCTTGTCGAGGCCGTAGGCCAGCGCCGCGGCGGTCGGCTCGTTGATGATGCGCAGCACCTCGAGGCCGGCGATCTTGCCGGCGTCCTTGGTGGCCTGGCGCTGCGCGTCGTTGAAGTAGGCGGGCACGGTGATGACGGCCTGCGTCACCTCCTCGCCGAGATAGGACTCGGCGGTCTCCTTCATCTTCTGCAGCGTGAAGGCCGAGATCTGGCTGGGCGAGTACTTCTCGCCCTTCACCTCGACCCAGGCGTCGCCGTTGCCGCCATCGACGATCTGGTAGGGCACCAGCTTGCGGTCCTTCTCGACCGCGGCGTCGGACATGCGGCGGCCGATCAGGCGCTTGACGGCATGGATGGTGTTGTTGGGGTTGGTGACGGCCTGGCGCTTGGCCGGCTGGCCCACGAGGCGCTCGTCATCGGTGAAGGCGACGATCGACGGGGTGGTGCGGGCGCCTTCCGAGTTCTCGATCACGCGGGGCTGCGAGCCGTCCATGATCGCGACGCAGGAATTGGTGGTCCCGAGGTCGATGCCGATTACTTTAGCCATGTGTTCAAAACCCTCTAGCTTAGGCGGTTTTTCGGTGCGGACCCGTTGAGGCATCCGCCCCTGACAGGAGGTGGGCGACGCGGCCCGAAAGCCCGCCGCGGATCACTGGGCTATATAGGGAGGGCGATTTCGGGCTGCAACTGGCAGAGGTAGGGCGCAAGTGCCATTTTGCCGCCCGGACGGAACCGGACGGAGGGGCGATGGCGCCGGAGATCGATCTGAGGGGGGTGCGGGTGCTGCCGGGCCATCTGGATGCGGATGCGCAGGTCCGGATGCTGGCGGATCTGCGCGCGGTGGCGCGCGCCGCGCCCTTCGTGCGGCCGGTGACCCGGCGCGGGCCGATGAGCGTGCGCACCACATCGGCCGGGCGGCTGGGCTGGGTCACGGACCGGCGCGGCTACCGCTACGAGGCCCGCCACCCCGAGACCGGCGCCCCCTGGCCGCCGATCCCCGAGAGCGTGCTGGCGGTCTGGCGCGCGGTGTCGGGGGTGGAGGTCGATCCCGACAGCTGCCTCGTCAACCTCTACCGCGAGGGCGCGAAGATGGGGATGCACCAGGACCGCGACGAAGGCGATTTCGGATACCCGGTGGTGTCGATCTCCTTGGGCGACGAGGCGCTGTTCCGGGTCGGCTCGGTCGAGCGCGGCGGCAGGACGGCCTCGATCTGGCTGCGCTCGGGCGACGTGGCGGTGATGGGCGGGGCGGCGCGGCTGGTGCATCACGGCATCGACCGGGTGCGCGAGGGCTCCTCGACGCTGCTCGAGGGCGGCGGCCGGATCAACGTCACGCTCAGGGTGGTGCGGTAGTAAAACTCTTCGAAGAGTTCTGGCAAATTCCTTCGAAGGAATTCGGTCTACTCGGCCAGCGTGCAGCAGCCCGACCAGAGCTCGGTGCCGGCCCCCGCCCGTACCAAGAGCGCCTGCCAGCCGTAGCGGCGCGACGACATGCCGTCCGAGCAGCTTTCATTGGCCAGCGTCAGCACCCATGTCGCGCCCTCCGCCGCAACCGACCCGGCGAAGCGGCCGCGATGCGACAGGCTGCCCGCAAGCTCCGGCGCCGGGGCCGCGAAGACCGTGCCCTCGGGCGTGTCCATGCGCCAGTCCTCGCCGGTCTCCAGCCGCCAGAACGGCTCGGTGCCGAAGCAGGCCGAGACGGGCGGCACCGCGCCGTGCCATTGGCCGGGGCGGCGTTCGAGAAAGGCCAGCGCCGCCCAGCCGCTGCCTTCGCCGGCGTTGACCCGGCCCCAGCCGCCGTCGCGCGACATCTCCAGCACCTCGACCCCGCGCGCGTCGGGCGCCAGCGTGCCGATCACCGCGTGCCCGGTGCCCGGCCCCGAGCGGATGTTGAGCATGTCGTCCGCCGCCACCCCCGCCACGTCGTAAAGCGCGGGCCAAGCGTCCACAGTGGCGAAGGCCGGCGCGGCCCAGAGCGCCAAGAGCAGCGCCAGCCGCCTCACCGCCCCGCGCCCCAGCTGATCGAGGCGTGGCGGCGGGTGTAGGCCTCGGCGATCATGCCGATCACCAGAAGCCCGAGCCCGACCCAGAGCGGGTAGGTCGCGGAGGTGAAATGCGGGTTGTAGTTGAGGAAGACCTCGCCGCGCGCCTGGTCGATGGCGTGGAACAGCGGGTTCCAGTCGAACAGCACGAGGATGTGGCCGGGCAGGGTGTTGGCGACGAACATCTTGCCGCTGGCGATCATGTTCAGCCGCGAATAGATCGAGCTGCCGATCTGCGCGGCGTCGGGCGCCCAGGGCTTGAGCGCGGCGAAGATCATGCCGACGCCCACCCCCGAGAACCACGCCAGCAGGAACATCGCCATGGCGCCGATGGGGTCGTCGATCACCACCGGCGTCACCAGCACGTGGTAGAAGAACAGCACCACCAGCAGCGACAGCAGCTGCAGGTAGAGCGCGCCCAGCGCCGCCGCCGTGATCGTCACGGCGGTGTTGAGCGGCGCGTGCTTCATCATCGGCGAGGCCGGCCCGTCGGCCTTGACCACCGCCGCGACGGCGCGGGTGTGGGTCAGGAACAGGAAGATCCCCGACATCAGGTAGAGCAGGAAATCGCCGCGGATCGCGGCGCCGCGGGCGCCGATCAGGGTGAACATCGCGTAGAAGGCGGCGACGAAGATCAGGCTCTGGGCGATGGCGATGGCCAGGCCGGCGAGCGGGTTGCGGTGGCTCTTGCGGATCTCGCGCACCGTGGCGTGGTAGATCAGCTCCAGCAGCCGCAGCAGGCGCCGCGCCGGGTTGTCGCTGCCTTGCGGCCGGTGAAACATGCCTCGCTCCTGCCCCCGCGGGCCCGCGCCGCGGGGCCCGCCTTGCCGAGGAGCGGCTTGCCGATCCCCCGGGGGACCAGCATAAGACTCGCGTCCCCGCCGATCAATCGGCAGGGCGGGACGCGGTGAACGGGAAGGGTGCGACATGGATTACGGCAGGCTGGAACGGGTGATGCGCGAGCTCGCCCTCGCGGCGGGCGAGAAGATCATGGAGATCTATGACGGCCCCGATTTCGAGGTGCGCGCCAAGGACGACCAGAGCCCGGTGACTGCCGCCGACGAGGCCGCCGACGCGCTGATCTCGGCCGGGCTGCGCGACGCCTTCCCCGACCTGCCGCTGGTCACCGAGGAGCAGGCCGAAAGCCACGCGCAGGACGTCTCTACCTTCCTGATCGTCGACCCGCTCGACGGCACCAAGGAGTTCGTGAAGCGCCGCGGCGACTTCACCGTCAACATCGCCCTGGTCGAGGACGGCCGCCCGACCCGCGGCGTGGTCTACGCCCCGGCCAAGGGCCGGCTGTTCTACACCGATGCCGAGGGCGTCTCGGTCGAGGAGACCGGCGATCTGGCGGCCGAGACCCGCGGCGAGACCCGGCCGATCCGCGTCGCCGCGCCCGAGGCGGCGCTGCGCGTGGTCGCCTCGAAGAGCCACCGCGACGCCGCCACCGACGCCTATATCGGCAAGTACGAGGTGGCCGACATGAAGAGCGCGGGCTCCTCGCTGAAGTTCTGCCTCGTGGCGACCGGCGAGGCCGATCTCTACCCGCGGCTCGGCCGCACCATGGAATGGGACACCGCCGCCGGCCACGCGGTGCTGTCGGGCGCGGGCGGCGAGGTGGTGCGCTTCGACGACCACGAGCCGCTGGGCTACGGCAAGCCGGGCTTCGAGAACCCCTTCTTCATCGCCTACGCGCCCGGCGTGACGCTGGAGACCGCCTGATGCCGGTGCTGATCGTCATCCCGGCGCGCTACGCCTCGAGCCGCTACCCCGGCAAGCCGCTGGTCGAGCTGACCGGCGCCACCGGCGAGAAGCGCAGCCTGATCCGCCGCAGCTGGGAGGCGGCGCGGCAGGTCTCGGGCGCGCCCCGCGTCGTGGTCGCGACCGATGACGACCGCATCCGCGAGCACGCCGAAGCCTTCGGCGCCGAGGTGGTGATGACCTCCGAGAGCTGCCGCAACGGCACCGAACGCTGCGCCGAGGCCTATGACGCGCTGGGCGGCGGCTTCGACGTCGTGGTCAACCTGCAGGGCGACGCGCCGCTGACGCCGCCCTGGTTCGTCGAGCGGCTGGTCGAGGAGTTGGTCGCGCACGAGACGGCCGAGGTGGCGACGCCGGTGCTGCGCGCCGACGGCGCGGCGCTGAAGGGCTTTCGCGAGGACCGCCGCGCCGGCCGGGTCGGCGGCACCACCGCCACCTTCGGCGCCGACGGCACCGCGCTCTACTTCTCCAAGGAAGTGATCCCCTATACCGGCCGCGACGACTATGCCGAGGACGAGGCCACGCCGGTGTTCCACCATGTCGGCGCCTATGCCTACCGGCCCTCGGCGCTGGGCGCCTATGCGCGCTGGCCGCAGGGGCCCCTGGAGACGCTCGAGGGGCTCGAGCAGCTCAGGTTCCTCGAGCGGCGGGTGCCGGTGCTCTGCGTCGAGGTCGAGGCGCGCGGCCGCCAGTTCTGGGAGCTGAACAACCCCGAGGACGTGCCGCGCATCGAGGCGATGCTGGCCAAGATGCAGGTGGCGTGAGCCCGGCCCGGGTCAGCGTCGTCGTCGTCAGCCGCGGCCGGCCCGCGGCGCTGCGGCTGTGCCTGATGGCGCTGTCGCAGCAGCGCCACCCCGCCTACGAGGTGATCGTCGTCGCCGACCCCGAGGGGCTGGCGGCGGTGTCGCACTGGCATGGCCGGATCCGCATGGTGGCCTGCGACGAGCCCAATATCGGTCTGGCCCGCAATCTCGGCATCGCCGCGGCGGCGGGCGGCATCGTCGCCTTCATCGACGACGACGCGCTGGCCGAGCCGAGCTGGCTCGAGCGGCTGGTGGCGCCGTTCGAGGACCCGGCGGTGGAGGCGGCGGGCGGCTTCGTGCGCGGGCCCTCGGGCTGGGCCTACCAGTGGCGCGCCCGCGCCGCCTTTGCCGACGCCACCACCCGCGACCTGCCGCTGGAGGACGAGACGCCGGTGGTGCTGCGCGGCCGGCTCGGGCGCGGGGTGAAGACCGAGGGCACCAACATGGCGGTGCGGCGCGAGCGGCTCGCCGCGATGGGCGGCTTCGACCCGGCCTACCGCTACTATCTCGACGAGACCGATCTCAACATGCGGCTGGCGGCGCTGGGCGCCTGCACCGCGATCGTGCCCTTGGCGCAGGTGCATCACGGCTACCTGCCCAGCCCGCGCCGCCGCGCCGACCGGGTGCCGCGCGACCTGTCGGACATCGGCGCCAGCCTCGCGGTGTTCCTGCGCCGCCACGCCGCGCGGATCGACGGCAACGCCCGGATCGAGGCCGAGCGGCTGGCGCAGCGCGAGCGGCTGCTGCACCACCTGCACTGGGGCCGGATCGCGCCGGGCGACGTGGGGCGCCTGCTGGAAAGCTTCGATGCCGGAGTCTCGGCCGGGCGCACCCGGCCTCTGGGCCGGCTGGCGCCGATCGACGACGCGCCGCCGGCCTTCCTGCCGATGCATGACGAGCCGCCCGAGGGGCCGCATCTGTGGCTTTCGGCCTGGCCGTGGGAGGCGCGGGCGCGTCTCGGCGAGGCGGCGCCGCTGGTGGCGGCGGGGCATGTGGTGACGCTGTGCGTGCTGTGGCCGGATGCGCGGCGGCACCGGCTGCGGCTTGATCCCAGCGGCGTCTGGATCCAGAGCGGCGGGCTGTTCGGGCCGGCCTGGCCCGACGATCCGCGGGTCGGGCCCTGGCGCTTCGCGGCGCGCAGCGCGGCCGAGGCGGAACGCTGCGCTACGCTGCGCGGTGCCGTGGCGTGAAGCGTTTGGCGCAGCGCAACCTGCATGGTAGTTTCGCGTTGCATGTATCAGTGATTGCCCGTCCTGTGACGGGTAAAGTTTCCAGGCGTTTCCATCGAAACGCGCAGCCGCTCCAGCGGCGGCCCATTCAGAGGATCAAGTTATGACCAAGCGCGTGACCAAGGCGGTATTTCCCGTGGCGGGCCTCGGAACCCGGTTCCTGCCGGCGACCAAGTCGGTGCCGAAGGAAATCATGACCTTGGTCGACCGCCCGTTGATCCAGTACGCGATCGACGAGGCCCGCGCCGCCGGGATCGAGGAGTTCATCTTCGTCACCGCGCGCGGCAAGTCGGCGCTCGAGGATTATTTCGATCACGCGCCCGAGCTCGAATCGCGGCTCGAGGAGGACGGCAAGGACAAGCTGCTCGAGACGCTGAAATCGACCTACATGCCCTCGGGCGCGATCGCCTATATCCGCCAGCACCAGGCGCTGGGCCTCGGTCACGCGGTCTGGTGCGCGCGCAACCTGATCGGCAACGAGCCCTTCGCGGTGATTCTGCCCGACGACGTGATCGCCGCCGAGACGCCCTGCCTCAAGCAGATGGTCGATGCGCATCAGGAGACCGGCGGCTGCATGGTCGCCGCGATGGAGGTGCCGCGCGAGCGCACCAAGTCCTACGGCGTGCTCGACGTCGAATCGAGCGAGGGCAACGCCATGAAGGTGCGCGCGATGGTCGAGAAGCCGCAGCCCGATGAGGCGCCCTCGAACCTCGCCGTGATCGGCCGCTACATCCTGTCGCCCGAGGTGATGGGCCATCTCGATTCGGTCGAGAAGGGCGCGGGCGGCGAGATCCAGCTCACCGACGCGATCGCCCGCGAGATCGAGAGCCCGCGCGGCGTCTACGGCTACCGCTTCGCCGGCGAACGCTACGATTGCGGCTCGAAGGCGGGCTTTTTGCAGGCGACCGTGGCCTTCGGCCTCGCGCGCGAGGAGCTGCGCGAGGAGTTCGGCCAGTATCTCCACGAGATGATGGCGCTGCGCAACGCCGCGCAGTGACCGCGTGATCGCTTGAGCCCGGCCCCGTGGCTCCTCGACCTGACCCGGCTGCAGAGCCGGGCGGGCCGCGCGCGCACCGGGATCGACCGGGTCGAGCGGGCCTGGCTCGCCGCCGCGCTCGACCGGCCCGGCCCGGTCTTCGGCCTGCTGCGCAGCGCCTTGGGCGTGCTGCTTCTGGACCGCGCCGGCATGGCGCGCTTCGCCGCCGCGCATGACGCCGACGCATGGGGCGGGATCGACCGGCTCTCGTGGCTGGCGCGCCGGCTCGACCCGGCGCGGGCGGCGGCCGAGAGCCTGTCGCGCAGCCTTAGCGTCGCGCGCGCGCCGCGGGCGCTGCTCGGCCCGATGCTGCGCCGGCACGTGCCGCCGGGCGCACTCTATCTCAATGTCGGTCACGCCCATCTCGAACCCGCGACGCTGCGGGCGGTGCGGCGCGCCGGGCTGCGCGTCGTGGTACTGGTGCACGACACCCTGCCGCTCGACCTACCCTGGGCCGCGCGGCCCGGCACGCCCGCGCCCTTCGACGCCAAGCTGCGGGCGGTGGCGCGCCATGCCGACCGGGTGATCGTGACGGCGCGGGCCACCGCCCGCGACGTCGAGCGCCACCTCGCGCGGCATGGCCGGGTGCCCGACATCGCCGTCGCGCCGCTCGGCGTGAGCGTGGCGCGGCCCGACCCGGCGGCGCTGCCGCCGGGGCTCGACCTCTCGGCGCCCTACATGGTCGCGCTCGGCACGATCGAGCCGCGCAAGAACCACGCGCTCCTGCTCGACGTCTGGGCGGCGCTGGGGCCGGCGGCGCCGCGGCTCTACATCTGTGGCGCGCGCGGCTGGAACAACGACGCCGTCTTCGCCCGGCTCGACGCGGGCGTGGCGGGCGTGACCGAGCTGCCGGGCCTGTCCGACGGCGCGGTGGCGGCGCTGCTCGCGGGCGCGCGGGCGCTGGTCTTCCCATCGCTGGCCGAGGGCTACGGCCTGCCGCCGCTCGAGGCCGCGGCGATGGGCGTGCCGGTGCTCTGCGCCGACCTGCCGGTCTGCCGCGAACTTCTGGGCGACGCCGCCGTTTACCTCGACCCGCGCGACCGCTACGGCTGGGAGGCCGCGCTGCGCGCCGCCGCGACGCGGCCGCCGGCGCAGCCGGGCCTCGCGCCCCCGGGCTGGGCGCGCCATGTCGCGCTGGCGCTGGCCGGGCTCGACGCGGCCGGGGCAGAGGCGGCGGTCGAGGAAACGGGCGTGAACACGGGGGAGGGGACCGGGTGCAGCCGTGGCAGAGATACAGGCTGAGGCTCGAGCGCAAGCGCTGGCGCCTGCGGGCGCTGCGCAAGCGCCGCGAGCTCGAGCCGGTCGCCGACCGGACCGCCGGGATCGTCCCGCGCGACGCGCTGGTCTTCTCGACCTTCCGCAACGAGATGCCGCGCCTGGCGGAGTTTCTCGCCCATTACCGCGACATGGGCGTCGGCCATTTCCTGATGGTCGACAATGGCAGCGACGACGGCGGCGGCGCCTATCTCGCCGCGCAGCCGGACGTGTCGCTGTGGCGCACCGAGGCGAGCTACAAGCGCGCCCGCTTCGGCACCGACTGGCTGAACGGGCTGGCGCGGCGCCACGGCCACGGCCACTGGTGCCTGACCGTCGATCCCGACGAGCTCTTCGTCTACCCGTTCCATGACAGCCGCCCGCTCAGGGCGCTGACCGACTGGCTCGACGCCTCGGGGCTGCGCAGCTTCCCGGCGATGCTGCTCGACCTCTACCCGAAGGGCGCGCTGGGAACGGACGGCGCGGCGCCGGACCCGGAGGGGCGCTGGTTCGACGCCGGCAACTACGCGATCTCGCGCAACCCGGTCTACGGCAATCTCTGGATCCAGGGCGGGCCGCGGGCGCGGCTGTTCTTTTCCGACCGGCCCGAGCGGGCGCCCGCGCTCAACAAGATCCCGCTGGTCAGGTGGCACCGCGCCTACGCCTATGTCAGCTCCACCCACATGCTGCTGCCGCGCGGGCTCAACCGCACCTATGACGAGTGGGGCGGCGAGAAGGCCTGCGGGGTGCTGTTGCACACCAAGCTGATGTCCGGCTTTCCCGAGAAGGCGCGCGAGGAGCTGGAGCGGCGCCAACATTTCGCCGCGAGCGCCGAGTACAGGGCCTATGCCGAGGGGCTGGAGGAAGGGCGCGAGCCGTGGTGCGCGCAAAGCGAGAGATACGAGGGCTGGCGCCAGCTCGAGGAGCTGGGGCTGATGTCGCGGGGCGGCTGGGCATGAGCCTCGGCATCGTGCTGCTGGCGCATGACAATCTCGGCCGCGCGGCGCAGGCGGCGCGGATCTGGGCCGAGGCCGGCTGCCCGGTGGTGGTGCATCTCGACCGCCGCGTGCCGACCTCCGGGATGCTGCGGCTGCAGGCCGACCTGTCGGACCTGTCGGACCGGGTGCTGTTCTGCCGCCGCCATCGCTGCGACTGGGGCGGCTGGGGCATCGTCGCCGCGACGCTCGAGGCGGCCGCGACGCTGCTGCTGCGCTGGCCCGCGATTGGCCACGCCTATCTCGTCTCGGGCGCCTGCCTGCCGCTGCGCCCGGTGGCCGAGCTGCAGGCCTTTCTCGCCGCCCGGCCGGGGCTCGACTTCATCGAGAGCGCGGCGGTGGCGGACGTGCCATGGGCGCAGGACGGGCTGTCGGAAGAGCGGTTCACCCTGCGCTTTCCCTTCTCCTGGAAACGGCAGCGCCGGCTGTTCGACGCGCATGTGGCGCTGCAGCGCCGGCTCGGGCTGCGGCGCAGCCTGCCTGAGGGGCTCGAGCCGCATCTGGGCGCGCAATGGTGGTGCCTGAGCGGCCGGACGCTGCGCGCGATCCTCGCCGATCCGCGCCGCCCGGAGTTCGACCGCTATTTCCGCCGGGTCTGGATCCCCGACGAAAGCTATTTCCAGACGCTGGCGCGGCGGCATTCGGTGACGCTGGAGAGCCGGTCGCTGACGCTGGCGCGCTTCGACGCGCAGGGCAAGCCGCACATCCTTTACGACGACCACGCCCCGGCGCTCGCGGCCTCGGGCTGCTTCGTGGCGCGCAAGATCTGGCCGGGGGCGGAGCGGCTCTACGCCGCCGCGCGGGCCGGGCAGCGGCTTGCGCCGGGCCCCGAGCCGATCGAGCCGGCCTTCGCCGCCGCGCGGCTGCGCCGGACCCGCGGCCGTCCGGGGCTTGCCATGCAGGGCCGGCTGCCGCGGCCGGGCTGGGAATACGGGGCGAGCCCCGGCCCCTGGACCGTGCTGCAGGGCTTCGACGAGCTCTGGGAGGGCTGGGAGGCCTGGTTCACCCGCGCGACCGGGGCCGAGCTGCATGGCCGGCTCTTCGCGCCCGGCCGGGTCGAATTCGCGGGCGGCGCGGCGCTGTGGCGCGGCGCGCTGCCGGCCAGCCCGGCCTGGCGCGACCACGACCCCGAGCGGTTCCAGGGCAACCTGCTGTGGAACGGCCGCGGCCGGGTGCAGGCGTTCTGCGCCGCGCCGGGCGACCTGGCGCCGGTCATGCAGCGGCTGGCGGCCGACCCCGAGGCGCGGGTCGGGGTGATCTCGGGCGCCTGGGCGCTGCGGCTGGCGCGCAGCGGCCGGCCGGCGGTGGCGCTGCGGGCCGAGGCGGCGCGGCTGCAGCGCGCCGAGGCGGAGCTTCTGGCGGCGCTGCGCGCGCCGCAGGCCCGCGCCCGGGCGCGGATCTGGACCCTGTCGGAGGCGCTGGCCGCGCCGATGGCGCCGCTTTTCGCCATGGCGGCCGAGACGGCGCCGGGCGCCCGGCCGGGGCTGGCCGCCGCGCCGCGGCTGGCGCGGCCCGAGGGCCTGGGCCGGCTGCTGGCGGCGCTGCGCGACCTCGGCACGCCGCCCTACCTCGCGGGCGATCTCGACGCGCTCTGCGCGCCGCGCGACGAGGCGCGGGCATGAGCCGCTTCGCCGCCTTCGTGGTGCTGGCCGAGATGCGCACCGGCTCGAACTTTCTCGAGGCGCAGCTCGCAGCCCTTGGCGCGCGCTGTCATGGCGAGGCCTTCAACCCGCATTTCCTGGGCACGCCGGGCGATGCGCCGGTTCTGGGCTTCGACCGGGCGGCGCGCGACGCCGAGCCGCTGGCGCTGCTGGCCGCGATCCGGGCGGCGCCGGGGCTGCATGGCTTCCGCTATTTCGGCGATCACGACCCGCGCATTCTCGGGCCGCTGATGGCGGATGCGGGCATCGCCAAGATCGTGCTGACCCGCGACCCGCTCGATGCCTATCTCAGCCGCAAGATCGCGGCGCTGACCGGGCAGTGGAAGCTGACCGAGGCGCGCGACGCCCGCCGCGCCAAGGTGCGGTTCGACCCGGCCGAGTTCGCCGCCCACCGCGCCGCGCTGGCCCGCCGCGCGGCCGAGATCGAGGCGGCGCTGCAGCGCGAGGGGCAGGCGGCGTTCCGGCTGGCCTATCCCGACCTGCAGGATCTGGGCGCGATCAACGGGCTCGCGGCGTATCTCGAGCTCGATGCCCGGCTCGACGCGCTCGACGGGCGGCTGAAGCGGCAGAACCCCGGACCGGCCGCGGAGAAGGTCGAGAACCCCGAGGAGATGGCGGCGGCGCTGGCGCGGATGGGCGAGGGGGCCGCGACCGAGGAGGCGGGGGCCGAGCCCGAGCGCGGCGCGATGCTGCCGGGCTGGCTGTTCGCGGCGCGAAGCCCGCTGGTCTTCATGCCGCTCGGCTCCGGGCCGGAGGCGGCGCTGGCGGCGTGGCTCGCCGCGCTCGACGGCGCGCCGCCGCGCGGCGGCTTCAACCGGCGCGATCTGCGCGACTGGCGCCGCGCCCATCCGGGCCATCGCGGCTTCGCGGTGCTGCGCCACCCGCTGGCCCGCGCCCATGCCGCCTATTGCGAGCGCATCCTCGCGCCGGGCCCGGCGCGGCTGACGCGGATCCGCGAGACGCTGCGCGCCCGGCACGGCCTGCCGATCGCCGCGGCCGCCGAGGGGCCGGATCCCGACCCGGCCCGGCACCGCGCCGGCTTCGCAAGCTTCCTGCGGTTCCTGCACGACAACCTCGCCGGGCGCAGCGCGCTCAGGGTCGATCCGGCCTGGGCGAGCCAGGGCGTCCTGCTGCAGGGAGTGGCGCGGCTGGCGCCGCCGGACCTGGTGCTGCGCGAAGCCGATCTGGGGGAGGAGCTGCCGCGCCTGGCGCGGCGCGCCGGCCGCCCGGCGCCGGACTGGCCGGCGGCGAGCGATCCGTGGCAGCCGGCGCTGGCGGCGATCCACGACGCGGGGCTCGAACGGCTGGCGCGCGCCGCCTACGGGCGCGATTACGAATCGTTCGGCTTCGGGCCGTGGCGGCCGCTGCCGGGCTGAGCGCGGCGCGCGGCGCCGCGCTCAGGCGGCCTGGATCGCCTGCCCCTCGGTCAGGATGGCGTGCAGCGTCGCGGGGTCGCTGTTGGCGCGCAGCTTGGCGCAGGTGCCGGCATCGCGCAGCGTGCGCGAGACCAGCGCCAGCGCCTTGAGGTGCTCGACCCCGGCGCCGCCGGGGGCCAGCAGGCAGAAGATCAGGTCGACCGGCTGGCGGTCGATCGAATCGAACTCCAGCGGCTTCTCGAGCCGGATGAACAGGCCGCGCACGCGCTCGACCTCGCCCATCCGGGCATGCGGCAGCGCCACGCCATGGCCCACGCCGGTGGGGCCGAGCCCCTCGCGGTCGAGCAGCGCCTCGACCACGCGCGGCGGCACGAGGTCGTAGCAGCTTTCGGCAAGATCCCCGAGGTCCTGGAACAGGCGCTTCTTGGAGCTGGTCGAGGCCAGCATCTTCACGCCGTCCACCGGAAGGATCTGGGACATCTGCATCACGGGAATTCCCTGTCTGCGAGGCGGGCTCGAGGAGCCGGAACGCGGGCCCTCCTAGCCGATGTTGCGCGGGTCGATCCAGCCGAAATTGCCGTCTTCACGGCGATAGACGACGTTGATCCCGCTATGCTTCTCGTTTCGGAACACCAGCACCGGGGATTCCGCCAGCTCGAGTTGCATGACGGCTTCGCCGACCGAGAGCTCGGGAATTTTCGATTCCATCTCGGCGACGATGATCGGGGCCAGGCTGTCCTGCTCGGTGTCTTCGCTATCTCCTGTAGGGGCGAGGATATAGGAACCTGCGGCGGAAAGTTCAACCGGGTTGGCGCGGCTCTTGTGATGGTCCTTCAACCGGCGCTTGTAGCGGCGCAACTGCTTGTCCATCTTCTCGCAGCAGGCCTCGAAGGCGGGGTAGATCTCGTTGGCCCGGCCGGTGGCCTGCGCCACGAGCCCGGTGGAGAGATGCACCACAGTTTCGCAGACATATTCGTGGCCCGAGCGCGAGAACACCACGTTCGCGTCGGTCGGCCGGCCGGCATACTTGCCGACCGTGTTGCCGAGTTCCGACTGCACATGGGTCTGCAGCGCCTCGCCGATCTCGATCTGCTTGCCGGTGATCTGGTAGCGCATGGACATCTCCTTGAAGGGGGGTCAGCGCAGCCGCGCGGGGGCGGCGGCGCATCCGGTCCGACTGAGGTTGGTGATGCGCGGCGCGCCCGTGCTGCAGGTGGCGATCCGGCGAGAGATCACCGGTCGGGGCTGCGGGGCGGGGCGGTCGGACTGCGTCATCGAGTCCCATCACGCCCGATCGGAGCGCGGCTTGTCAACGTCGCCGTGACCGGTTCAACCGATGCGAAAGCCCTGCCCGAGATAGACCCGGCGGACGTTCTCGTCGCGCACCACCTCCTCGGTGGTGCCCGACATCAGCACCCGTCCGTCATGCAGGATGTAGGCGCGGTCGACGATGCCCAGCGTCTCGCGCACGTTGTGATCGGTGATCAGGACGCCCAGGCCGCGGGTCTTGAGATCGGCCACCAGCGACCGGATGTCGCCCACGGCGATCGGGTCGACGCCGGCGAAGGGCTCGTCGAGCAGCACGTATTTCGGGTTGGCGGCCAGGCAGCGCGCGATCTCCACCCGCCGCCGCTCGCCGCCCGACAGCGCCAGCGCCGAGGCGCGGCGCAGATGGCCCACGGCGAACTCGGTCAGCAGCTCCTCGAGCCGCTCGCGGCGGGAGGTCGGGTCGGGCTCGCTCAGCTCGAGCACGGCGAGGATGTTGTCCTCGACCGAAAGCCCGCGGAAGATCGACATCTCCTGCGGCAGGTAGCCGATGCCGAGCCGGGCGCGGCGATACATCGGCAGAAGCGTCGCGTCGCGCCCGTCGATCGTCACCTGCCCGCCCTCCGGCGTCACCAGACCGGCGATCGAGTAGAAGCAGGTGGTCTTGCCCGAACCGTTGGGGCCCAGGAGCGCAACCACCTCGCCGCGGTCGAGATGCAGCGACACGTCGCGGATCACCGGGCGCTTGCGGTAGGACTTGCGCAGGCCGGTGACGCGCAGGCCGCCATCGCCGGGCGCCAGCGCCAGGTCGGGTCCGCCGCTCATCGCGCCGACTGCCCCTGCGGCTCGAACACGGTACGCACGCCGCCCTCGAGCCGGGCGGTGCCGGCGTTGAGGTCGACCACCATACTCTGGGCCGAGAGCGCGGTGCCGGACTGGGTCAGCAGCACCTCCCCGGTCAGGGTCAGCATCCCGGAGGCGATGTCGTAGACGGCGGCGTTCGATTCGGCGGCCTCGGTCGGGGTCACGAAGGTGACGCCGCCCACGGCCTCGAGCCGGCTGATCTCGCCCGAGGCGTCGTCGTAGATCACCTCGACCGTGGCGGCGGCGATGCGCATCTCGCCCTGCACGATCAGCACCTCGCCCTCGAAGACCGCGGCGCCCGAGGCCTGGTCGACCGAGAGGCTCTCGGCGGTGACCTCGACCGGCGCGTCGGGGTCGGCGTTCAGGCTGCCCAGCGACAGGCTGGTCTGGGCCGCGGCCTGCAGCGGCAGGAGCGCCAGCAGCGCGGGGGCAAGGGCTCGGATCATCGCGGCTCTCCTTCTTCGCCGGGGCGGTATAGCAGCCGCACCCCGTCCGAGAACAGCAAACGGCCCGCCCCTTCGGTTCCATCGGCCTCCATCCGCCCGGCCTCGAGCGCGCCGAAGGGGGCGCGGATCTCCAGCCGCTGCGTCGCGACGAGGCGGCCCTCGCCGAGATCGGCGGTCAGGCCGGCGGTCTCCATCTCGTAGCCGTCGGAGGTGACGAGCCGCACCAGCCCTTGCAGTTCCAGCCGCCGGGTGGTGGCGTCGATCTCGCCCGAGGGCGCCTGCATCTCGTAGCGCGGGCCGCCATCGGGCATCTCGATCTCGGCGCGCGGCGCCTCGACGGTGTAGCGCTCGGGCGTGTCGGGCTGCGGCGCGAGACGCGCGGCCTCGACCGCGACGGCGGCGCCGGAGGGGGTGGAGCCCGCGAATCGCGGCGCGCTGACGCGCTGCTCGCGCGCGATCTCCTCGATCTCGGCGAAGGGGATGCCGGTGACGCTCGAGGGCGAGCGGGCGATCAGGAACAGGGTCGAGAGCAGCACCAGCCCGACCAGCGGCAAGAGCACCTTGGCGAGCCCGACGAAGCGCGAATAGGCGTTGTCGCGGGCGTGCATGGTCAGGCCACGCCGGCGCGCAGGCAGTCGTGGATGTGCAGGATGCCGAGCGGGCGGCGGTCGGGGTCGTCCTCGTCGACCACGAAGAGGCAGGTGATCTTGCGCGCGTTCATCTGCGCCAGCGCCTCGGCGGCCAGCGCGTCGGGGCGGATGCTGCGCGGCGCGGCGGTCATCACCTCGCCGGCGGTGTGGTCGAGAAGCCCCGCCATGTGCCGCCGCAGGTCGCCATCGGTGACGATGCCCGCGAGCCCGCCCCTGGCGTCGGTGACACCGACCACGCCGAAGCCCGCGCCGGTGATCGCCAGGAGCGCCTCCGGCATCGGCGTGTCGAGCGCGACCAGCGGCAGCTCGCGGGGCCCATGCATCAGGTCGCGCACCCGCGCCAGCCGCGCGCCGAGCTTGCCACCGGGGTGGAAGGCGCGGAAATCGGCGGCGGTGAAGCCGCGCCGGCGCATCAGCGCGATGGCGATCGCGTCGCCCAGCGCCAGCGTCATGGTGGTCGAAGTGGTGGGCACCACGCCGATGCCGCAGGCCTCGGGCTGCGCCGGCAGCACGATGGCGATGTCGGACTGCGTCAGCAGCGTGCTCTCGGCCCGCGCCGCGACGCCGACCAGCACGATGCCGAATCGCCGCGTATGCGCGACGAGGTCGGCCAGCTCGGGCGTTTCGCCCGAGTTCGACAGCACCAGCACCACGTCGCCCTTGGCGATCATGCCGAGATCGCCGTGGCTGGCCTCGGCGGGGTGCACGAAGGAGGCCGGCGTGCCGGTCGAGGCGAGTGTGGCGGCGATCTTGCGGGCGATGTGGCCGGACTTGCCCATGCCCGAGACGATCACCCGGCCCGGCGCGGCGCGGATCGCCTCGACCGCGGCGGTGAAGCCGCCGTCGAGCCCGCGCGCCAGCGCCGCGAGGCCCGCGGCCTCGTCGGCGATCACCTGCCGCGCCACCGCGAGATCGTCGGGACCGGGTTCGGGGGCGGGCTTCTGCATGTCAGTGCGAAAAGATGTCGGTCTCGCTCCAGCCGGCGAGGTCGAGTTCGGCGCGCACCGGCAGGAAGTCGAAGCAGCGCTGCGCCAGGTCGGCGCGGCCCTCGCGCGCCAGCATCGCGTCGAGCGCGTCGCGCAGGCGGTGCAGGTGCAGCACGTCCGAGGCGGCGTAGTCGAGTTGGGCGTTCGACAGCTCCTTCGCGCCCCAGTCGGATTGCTGCTGCTGCTTGGAGATGTCGGTGCCGACCAGTTCCTGCAAAAGCACCTTGAGCCCGTGCCGATCGGTGAAGGTGCGCACCAGCTTCGAGGCGATCTTGGTGCAGTAGACCGGCGCGGCGGTGGCGCCGAAGGCGTGGCGCATCGCGGCGATGTCGAAGCGGCCGAAATGGAAGAGCTTGAGCACCTCCGGATCCTCGAGCAGCCGCACGAGGTTCGGGGCCTCGGTCTGGCCGGGCGCGACCTGGATCATGTGGCAATGGCCATCGCCGGAGGACATCTGCACCAGGCACAGCCGGTCGCGCAGCGGGTTGAGGCCCATGGTCTCGCAGTCGATCGCCACGACGGGGCCGAGCTCGAGATCGTCCGGAAGGTCACGCTGGTACAGGTGATTGGCCATCGGATCCCTCGTCTTTCGATATCGGGGAGGGATGGTGCCCAGGAGAGGACTCGAACCTCCACGTCCTTTCGGACACTGGCACCTGAAGCCAGCGCGTCTACCAATTCCACCACCTGGGCAGGTCGTGTGAGGGGCGATCTACGGAAAGGCGCGGGGGGTGTCAACGGCCAATCTTTCACAAAATCCGCGCGACGCGACGGAAGGCGGCGCGGGCGGCCCGCCGGGGCCTCGAGGGTCCGGGCCGGGATGCAGCGACCCTCGCGCGGGTGCGCGCGGGCCGGGCGCGCATGGGTATATGTGTGGTGCGCGCGCGCAGGCGGCAGGCAGGTGGCGGGGCAGGGCGCTGCAAGGGCGGGCGGCGGGATGGCCGCGCCGGGCCGCCGCGCGGTCGCGGTCGGGGCACGGCCCGATGCGCGGCCCGATCGCGACTTGTCCGCATGGCGCGCGGCGGGTAAACCGCGAGGCGAGAATTCACCCATATGCAGGACGGGGCCGATGACCGGACTTGTGACCATCTACGGCGGATCGGGCTTTCTCGGGCGCTACATCGCCCGGCGGCTGGCCTATGAGGGCTGGCGGATCCGCGTGGCGGTGCGCAACCCCGACGAGGCGCTGTTCGTACGCACCTATGGCGTGGTCGGCCAGGTCGAGCCGGTGCAGTGCAACATCCGCGACGAAGACAGCGTGCGGCGGGTGATGGAGGGCGCCGACGCGGTGGTGAACTGCGTGGGCATCCTGGCCGAGAAGGGCAAGAATCGCTTCGGCGCGGTGCAGGCCGAGGGCGCCGCGCGGGTCGCGCGGCTGGCTTCGGAGCTGGGCGTGAAGCGGCTGGTGCAGATCTCCGCGATCGGCGCCGATGCCGGCAGCGACAGCGCCTATGCCCGCAGCAAGGCCGAGGGCGAGGCCGCGGTGCAGCGGCATTTCCCGCAGGCGGTGATCCTGCGCCCCTCGATCCTGTTCGGTGCCGAGGACGGCTTCTTCAACCGCTTCGCCGGCATGGCGCAGTTCTCGCCGGTGCTGCCGGTGGTGGGCGCCAAGACCCGGTTCCAGCCGGTCTTCGTCGACGACGTCGCCACCGCCGCGCAGATGGCGGTCGAGGGTCGCGCCAAGCCCGGCATCTACGAGCTGGGCGGGCCGGACGTGAACAGCTTCCGCGAGCTGATGACCTACATGCTGGGGGAGATCCGCCGGCGGCGGCTGGTCCTGGCGCTGCCCTTCTGGGTCGGCAACCTGATGGGGCTGGCCGGCGGCGCGGTGCAGACGCTGACGCTCGGCCTCGTGCGGGCGCCGATCACCCGCGACCAGGTCGCCAACCTGCGGCGCGACAACGTGGTGAGCCCCGAGGCGATGAGCTTCGCCGATCTCGGCATCACGCCGACCTCGCTCGAGGCGGTGCTGCCGGAATACCTGTGGCGGTTCCGCCCCTCGGGGCAGTACGCCGCGATCAAGGAATCGGCGCGCAACCTGCGCAAATCCTGACCGCGAAGGATCGGATCCGATGACCGGAGAGACGATTCTCCTGCCGCTCCTGCTCGGCCTCCTGGAGGGGCTGACGGAGTTCATCCCGGTCTCCTCGACCGGCCACCTGCTGCTGGCGGGGCATTTCCTGGGCTTCGAGAGCGCCGGCAAGACCTTCGAGGTGGTGATCCAGCTCGGCGCGGTGCTGGCGATCCTGACGATCTACGCGCAGCAGCTTCTCGGCGTGCTGCGCGCGGCGCCGCACGACCCGGCGGCGCGGCGATTCGTGGCGGCGGTGCTGATCGCCTTCCTGCCGGCGGCGGTGATCGGCGTGCTGGCGCATGGCATCATCAAGACGGTGCTGTTCGAGACTCCGGCGCTGATCGCGGTGATGCTGGTGCTGGGCGGCATCGTGCTGCTCTTCGTCGACCGCATGGCGCCGGCGCCGCGGCACGAGGAGGCGATGCGGCTGCCGGTGCGCACCGCCTTCAAGATCGGCTGCGTACAGGTGCTGGCGATGGTGCCGGGCGTGTCGCGCTCGGGTGCGACGATCACCGGGGCGCTGCTGATGGGCGTGGGCAAGCGCGCGGCGGCGGAGTTCTCCTTCTTCCTGTCGATGCCGACTATGGCCGGGGCGGTGGCCTACGACCTCTACAAGAACCGCGACGCGCTGGATCTCGGCGCGATGGGCGAGATCGCGATCGGCTTCGCCATGGCCTTCGTCAGCGCCGTGGCGGTGGTGAAGTGGCTTCTGGGCTACGTGTCGCGGCATGGCTACGCGCTGTTCGGCTGGTGGCGAATCATCGTCGGCGGCGCGACGCTGGTGGCGCTGACGCTGGCCGGCTGAGGGCATGAGTAAGCTTTGGTGACCTATTTTTTGGTCCGGATATCGATAAAGGGCGCCGCCGGTCGCGAATAACCGGCATATAGGTCAGCCATGCTGACTTTTCATCGCGCCACGCTGCGTCTATCACCCTCGCGAGCCCAGCCAGAGGGAGAGCAGCCATGGCCGACACGAAGATGCTGAAATTCGTCTCCGTCCCGCGCGACATGCCGGAGAAGCGCCTGGCCGCCGCCCGGCGCGAGGACTTCCACGAGATCTACGCCGAGTTCGCCCGCGACAAGGCGGCCGAGCAGTCCGGGCGCTGCAGCCAGTGCGGCGTGCCCTATTGCCAGACGCATTGCCCGCTGCACAACAACATCCCCGACTGGCTGCGCCTGACCGCCCAGGGCCGCCTGCAGGAAGCCTACGAGATCAGCCAGGCCACCAACACCTTCCCCGAGATCTGCGGCCGCATCTGCCCGCAGGACCGTCTGTGCGAAGGCAACTGCGTGATCGAGCAGTCGGGCCACGGCACCGTCACCATCGGCTCGGTCGAGAAATACATCACCGACACCGCCTGGGAGGAGGGCTGGGTCCAGCCGATCCGCCCGGCCGCCGAGCGCGCCGAGAGCGTCGGCATCATCGGCGCCGGCCCCGGCGGTCTGGCGGCCGCCGACTACCTGCGCCGCGCCGGCGTGCAGGTCACCGTCTACGACCGCTACGACCGCGTCGGCGGGCTGATGACCTACGGCATCCCGGGCTTCAAGCTCGAGAAGGACGTGGTCGAGCGCCGCACCCGGCAGTTCGAGGAGTCGGGCGTCGAGTTCGTGCTGAACTGCAAGGTCGGCGAGGACATCTCCTTCGACGCGATCCGCGGCAAGCACGACGCGGTGCTGATCGCCACCGGCGTCTACAAGTCGCGCGACCTGCCCGACAGCGCCCATGACGGCGTGGTGCGCGCCATCGACTACCTGACCGCCTCGAACCGCAAGAACTTCGGCGACGAGGTGCCGGAATATGACAGCGGCGAGCTGAACGCCAAGGGCAAGAAGGTCGTGGTGATCGGCGGCGGCGACACCGCGATGGACTGCGTGCGCACCGCGATCCGCCAGGGCGCCGAGAGCGTGAAGTGCCTCTACCGCCGCGACCGGGCCAACATGCCGGGCTCGCAGCGCGAGGTCGCCAATGCCGAGGAGGAGGGCGTCGAGCTGGTCTGGCTCTCGGCCCCGAAGGGCTTCGAGTGCGACGCGAACGGCGTCACCGGCGTGCATGTCCACAAGATGCGGCTCGGCACGCCGGACGCGACGGGCCGCCGCATGCCCGAGAAGATCGAGGGCGCGGACTATCTCGAGGAGGCCGATCTCGTCGTGAAGGCGCTGGGCTTCGAGCCCGAGGACCTGCCGCAGCTGTGGGGCGTCGAGGGGCTTGAAGTGACCCGCTGGGGCACGGTGCGGGCCGAGTTCGGCACCGGCGCCACCTCGCTCGACGGGGTCTTCGCGGTGGGCGACATTGTGCGCGGTGCCTCGCTGGTGGTCTGGGCGATCCGCGACGGGCGCGACAGCGCCGAGGCGATCGTGCAGTATCTCGACCAGAGCCTCGCCGCCGGCGTCGCCGCCGAATAGGGCCGCCGCGACCGGGACGCGACCGGTCGGCGCTGGCCGCCGGTCGCCCCGCGGCGCCCCGTGAACGTCAGGACCGCTGACCCATACCGGAGACAGCCATGAAGACGCCCATCGCCCTTCTTCTCGCCACGATCCCGGGCCTTGCCGCCGCGCAGTCGCCCGGCACCGTGCCGATGCCAGAGGGCTGCACCGCCTACATGACCGTGCAGACCGCCGGCTGCACCGTGTCGCACCATTTCACCTGCGAGGCCGACCCCGAGGGCTGGCAGCGCCGGGTCGATCTCGACGAGGAGGGCGTCGCCTATGTCGGCGCCATCGATTCCGAGACCCAGTGGGTCGAGAGCAGCTACCCGCGCGCCGGCCGCGCCGAGCGGCTCGCCCCCGCGCCGGCCGACCCGGCCTCCTTCAGCGAGCTGGTGGAGAACGGCGCCGACAGCTTCGATTTCACCACCCGCTCGGAGCAGACCGGCGAGACCCGCTACATCGGCGGCGACAGCCTGACCGGCGAGACCGTCACCATCGACGGCGTCGAGCTCGACCGCACCGAGTATCGGATCCGCGCCATCGGCCCCGACGGCGAGGAGCTGTGGCGCAGCGCCGGCCACGAGTTCATCAGCCGCGAGCACCGGCTGTTCCTGTCCGGCACCAGCACCGTCACCGGCCCGGAGGGCAGCTTCGAGTCGGACGACACGCCGGTCGAATTCATCTTTCCGGACGAGCAGGGCTTCCTGTCGTCCCACCCGAAACACGGCTGCGGCGCGACCATGTCGTCGCTCGTCCCCGGCCAGATCGCGAAGGAGTTCTCCCATGACCAGCTTTGATTCCGACTGGGTCGCCGCCGAGGAGGCCAAGCGCAAGTTCATGGCCGAGAACGGCCTCTACCGCGAGGATGACGAGCACGCCTCCTGCGGCGTCGGCCTCGTGGTCTCGATCGACGGCACGCCGCAGCGCGCGGTGGTCGAGAAGGGCATCGCCGCGCTGAAGGCGGTCTGGCACCGCGGCGCGGTCGACGCCGACGGCAAGACCGGCGACGGCGCCGGCATCCACGTGCAGATCCCGCGCGCCTTCTTCGAGGACCAGATCCGCCGCACCGGCCACGAGCCGATGCCCGACCGCCGCATCGCCGTGGGCCAGGTCTTCCTGCCGCGCAACGATTTCGGCGCGCAGGAGACCTGCCGCACCATCGTCGAGACCGAGGTGCTCCGCATGGGGCACTACATCTATGGCTGGCGCCACGTGCCGGTGGACATCACCTGCCTCGGCGAGAAGGCCAACGCCACCCGCCCCGAGATCGAGCAGATCCTGATCCGCTGCGAGAAGGACATCGACGAGGAGCAGTTCGAGCGCGAGCTCTACATCATCCGCCGCCGGATCGAGCGCGCGGCCTTCGCCGCCGGCGTGCGCGAGCTCTACCTCGCCTCGCTGTCCTGCCGCTCGGTGATCTACAAGGGCATGATGCTGGCCGAGCAGGTGGCCGAGTTCTACCCCGACCTGCAGGACGAGCGCTTCGAGAGCGCCTTCGCGCTCTACCACCAGCGCTACTCGACCAACACCTTCCCGCAATGGTGGCTGGCCCAGCCCTTCCGCATGCTCGCCCATAACGGCGAGATCAACACGCTGAAGGGCAACCTGAACTGGATGAAGAGCCACGAGATCCGCATGGCGAGCGCGACCTTCGGCGAGCATGCCGAGGACATCAAGCCGATCGTCGCGCAGGGCTCGTCGGACTCCGCCGCGCTCGATTCGGTGTTCGAGGTGCTGGTGCGCGCCGGGCGCAACGCGCCGATGGCCAAGACCATGCTGGTGCCCGAGGCCTGGTCGAAGAGCCGGGTCGAGATGCCCGAGGCCTGGCAGAACATGTACTCCTACTGCAATGCCGTGATGGAGCCCTGGGACGGGCCGGCGGCGCTGGCGATGACCGATGGCCGCTGGGTCTGCGGCGGCCTCGACCGCAACGGCCTGCGGCCGATGCGCTACGTCGTCACCGGCGACGGTCTGCTGGTCGCGGGCTCGGAGATCGGCATGGTGCCGGTCGACGAATCCAGCGTCGTCGAGAAGGGCGCGCTCGGCCCCGGCCAGATGATCGCGGTCGACATGCAGGAAGGGCGGCTGTTCCACGACAGCGAGATCAAGGACAAGCTGGCCGGCTCGCAGCCCTTCGGCGAGTGGATCGAGAAGGTCGTGAACCTCAACGACATCCTGCGCGAGATCCCCGAGGAGCCGCTGTTCGAGGCGGGCGAGCTGCGCCGCCGCCAGATCGCGGCCGGCTACTCGATCGAGGAGCTCGAGCAGGTGCTGGCGCCGATGGCCGAGGACGGCAAGGAGATGATCGCCTCGATGGGTGACGACACCCCGGCGGCGGTGCTCTCGAACCGCTACCGGCCGCTGTCGCACTTCTTCCGGCAGAACTTCTCCCAGGTCACCAACCCGCCGATCGACAGCTTGCGCGAAAGCCGGGTGATGTCGCTCAAGACCCGGTTCGGCAACCTCAAGAACGTGCTCGACGAAAGCTCCAGCCAGACCGAGATCCTGGTGCTGGAGAGCCCCTTCGTCGCCAATGCCGAGTTCGACGTGATGGTCGAGCAGCTCGGCCGGCAGGTCGCCTTCGTCGACTGCACCTTCCCCGCCGGCGGCAAGCCGGACGCGCTGCGCGCCGGGCTCGAGCGGATCCGCGCCGAGGCCGAGGACGCGGTGCGCTCGGGCGCGGGCCACATCGTGCTGACCGACCAGCACCAGGACGAGGACAAGGTGGCGATGCCGATGATCCTCGCCACCTCCGCCGTGCACAGCTGGCTGACCCGCAAGGGCCTGCGCACCTTCTGCTCGGTCAATGTCCGCTCGGCCGAATGCATCGACCCGCACTACTTCGCGGTGCTGATCTCCTCGGGCGCGACCACGGTGAACGCCTATCTCGCGCAGGACAGCCTCGCCGACCGGCTGAACCGCGGCCTTCTGGAGGGCACGCTCACCGACATCATGCGCCGCTACCGCGACGCGGTGGATGCGGGTCTTCTGAAGATCATGGCCAAGATGGGCATCTCGGTGGTGTCGTCCTATCGCGGCGGCCTGAACTTCGAGGCGGTGGGGCTGAGCCGCGCCATGTGCGCGGAGTACTTCCCCGGCATGCACAGCCGCATCTCCGGCATCGGCCTGACCGGCATCCAGAAGAAGCTCGAGGAGGTGCACGCCAAGGGCTGGTCCAAGGGCGGCGCCGATCTCGGCACGCTGCCGATCGGCGGCTTCTACAAGTCGCGCCGCTCGGGCGAGAAGCACGCCTGGGAAGCCACGACCATGCACATGATGCAGGCCGCCTGCGACCGCGCCTCCTACGAGCTGTGGAAGCAGTACGCCCAGGCGATGCAGTCCAACCCGCCGATCCACCTGCGCGACCTGCTGGCCATCAAGCCGATGGGCAAGGCGATCCCGATCGAGGAGGTGGAGAGCATCACCGCGATCCGCAAGCGCTTCGTGACGCCCGGCATGTCGCTGGGCGCGCTCAGCCCCGAGGCGCACAAGACCCTGAACGTCGCGATGAACCGGATCGGCGCCAAGTCCGATTCGGGCGAGGGCGGCGAGGATCCGGCGCATTTCCACCCCGAGCCCAACGGCGACAACCCCTCGGCCAAGATCAAGCAGGTGGCGTCGGGCCGCTTCGGCGTCACCGCCGAGTATCTCGGCGCCTGCGAGGAGCTGGAGATCAAGGTGGCGCAGGGCGCCAAGCCCGGCGAGGGCGGCCAGCTTCCGGGCATGAAGGTCACCAAGCTGATCGCCCGGCTGCGGCACTCGACCGAGGGCGTGACCCTCATCTCGCCGCCGCCGCACCACGACATCTACTCGATCGAGGACCTCGCGCAGCTGATCTACGATCTCAAGCAGATCAACCCGCGCGCCAAGGTCACGGTGAAGCTGGTGTCCAGCTCGGGCGTCGGCACGATCGCGGCGGGCGTGGCCAAGGCCAAGGCCGACGTGATCCTGATCTCGGGCCACAATGGCGGCACCGGCGCCTCGCCCGGCACCTCGATCAAGTATGCGGGTCTGCCGTGGGAGATGGGCCTGACCGAGGCGCATCAGGTGCTGTCGATGAACAACCTGCGCGAGCGGGTGACGCTCAGGACCGATGGCGGCCTGCGCACCGGGCGCGACATCGTCATGGCGGCGATGCTCGGGGCCGAGGAATACGGCATCGGCACCGCGGCGCTGATCGCGATGGGCTGCATCATGGTGCGCCAGTGCCAGTCCAACACCTGCCCGGTCGGCGTCTGCACCCAGGACGAGGGGCTGCGCGGCAAGTTCACCGGCAATGCCGACAAGGTGGTCAACCTGATCACCTTCTACGCCACCGAGGTGCGCGAGATCCTCGCCTCGATCGGTGCGCGCAGCCTCGACGAGGTGATCGGTCGCGCCGACCTGCTGACCCAGGTCAGCCGCGGCTCGGCGCATCTCGACGATCTCGACCTCAACCCGCTCTTGATCACGGTGGACGGGGTGCAGCGGCCGAAATTCGACCGCAACAAGCCGCGCAACGAGGTGCTCGACACGCTCGACGCCGAGATCGTCAAGGATGCGCGCCGCTTCCTCGAGGACGGCGAGAAGATGCAGCTGGAATACGCGGTGCAGAACACGCACCGCACCATCGGCACCCGCACCTCGGCGCATATCGTCGAGAACTTCGGGATGCGGAACCAGCTGCAGCCCGACCACCTGACGGTCAAGCTCAAGGGCTCGGCCGGCCAGTCGCTCGGCGCCTTCGCAGCGCCCGGCCTGAAGATCGAGGTCTCGGGCGACGCCAACGACTATGTCGGCAAGGGCCTGTCGGGTGGCACCATCGTGGTGCGGCCGCCGATGGCGAGCCCGCTGGTGGCGGCCGACAACGTCATCATTGGCAACACCGTGCTCTACGGCGCGACCATGGGCTACCTCTTCGCCGCCGGCCGCGCCGGCGAGCGCTTCGCGGTGCGCAACTCGGGCGCGCATGTGGTGATCGAGGGCTGCGGCACCAATGGCTGCGAATACATGACCGGCGGGGTCGCGGTGATCCTCGGCTCGATCGGCGCCAACTTCGGCGCCGGCATGACCGGCGGCATGGCCTATCTCTACGACCCCGACGGCACCGCCGAGCCGCTGATGAACACCGAGACGCTGGTCACCTGCCCGGTCACGGTGGAGCACTGGGAGAAAGAGCTGCACGCCCTGATCGAGCGCCACCAAATCGAGACCGGTTCGCGCAAGGCGGCCGAGATCCTGCAGCACTGGGACAGCGAGAAGCACAACTTCCTGCAGGTCTGCCCGAAGGAGATGCTGCGCCACATCCCGCAGCCGCTCTGGCACGAGGAGCAGGCGATCCCGGCCGAGTGAGGCGGGAGCACCGACAGACGGGGGAGGGGCCGGGCGGAAACGCTCCGGCCCCTTCCGCATCCGCGCCGGCCCGCTTGACCCGCCCCGGCCCGGCAGGGTCTATGGCGCCATGACGAAGCCGGTCGACACCCGGAAGAAAACCGCCCGCAAGGGCAAGCCCCGGGTGACGCGCGCGGCCCGGGCCCGGCCGCCGCTTGCGCGGCGGCTGCTGCGCTGGGCGCTGGGCGGGATCGTCGCGCTCGCCGCGGCGCTGCTGCTGGCGATCGCCGCCTTCTCAGTGATCGCGCCGCCGACCACGCCCTACATGGTCTCCGAGCGCGCCCGGCTCGGCCGGCTCGACCACCAATGGGTGCCGATGGAGGAGATCGCGCCGGTGATGGCGCGCGCCGCCGTCGCCGCCGAGGACGCCAATTTCTGCCTGCACTGGGGGCTCGACCTCGAGGCGATCCGCCGCGCCATGGCGGCGGGCGGCAATCGCGGCGCCTCGACCATCAGCCAGCAGGTGGTGAAGAACGTCTTCCTCTGGCAGGGCCGCAGCTGGCCGCGCAAGGCGCTGGAGGCGGCGATCACCCCGGCGGTCGAGGCGTTCTGGACCAAGCGCCGCATCCTCGAGACCTATCTCAACGTCGCCGAGTTCGACGAGGGCGTGTTCGGCGTCGAGGCGGCGGCGCTGCATTATTTCGGCGTGCGCGCGGCCGAGCTCGACGACCGCGAGGCCGCCCGCCTCGCCGCGATCCTGCCCGACCCGAAGGGCCGCTCGGCCTCCGACCCCGGCGACTTCACCCGCCGCCGCGCCGCCGCGATCCTCGACGGCGCCGCCACGATCCGCCGCGACGGGCGCGACGACTGCTTCGAGGGCGAAGGCTAGGATTGAAGCGGCCTCGCGCTTGCGGCAGATATGGGGCCATGCAGAACACCCGTGCCGCCAGTTTCCGCCTCTACCACTTCCCCTTGTCGCCCTTCAGCCGCAAGGTGCGGCTCAGCCTCGCCGAGAAGCGGATCGAGGTCGAGCTCGTGGAGGAGCGCTACTGGGAGCCCGACCACGACTTCCTGCGCCGCAACCCGGCCGGCAAGATCCCGGTGCTGAAGGTCGGCAACCGCCACCTCGCCGAGAGCGCGGCGATCTGCGAATACCTCGAGGAGATCGAGCCCGAGCCGCCGCTGCTGCCGCAATCGGCCGAGGCGCGCTACGAGGTGCGCCGTCTGGTCGGCTGGTTCGACGACAAGTTCTACCACGAGGTGACCTCGAAGCTCCTGGGCGAGCGGGTCCACAAGAAGGTGATGGGCGGCGGCTACCCCGACAGCGCCAACGTCAAGGCCGGCGCGCGGGCGATCAAGTTCCACATCGACTACATGGCGTGGCTGCTGGACCAGCGCCGCTGGCTGGCCGGCAACGAGCTGTCGCTGGCCGATTTCGCCGCCGCGGCGCAGCTGAGCTGCCTCGACTACATCTCGGACGTCGACTGGAACCGCTCCGAGACGGTCAAGGACTGGTACGCCAAGATCAAGTCGCGCCCGGCCTTCCGCTCGATCCTCGCCGACCAGCTGCCGGGTTTCCCGCAGCCCGCGCATTACGCCGACCTCGATTTCTGAGGCGGCGGGGCTTATCTGCGGGGCGATGGACGCCCCGACCCTCAAGACCCGACTGCGCGACACCGCGCTGGCCGAAGGCTTCGCCGAGATGGGCGTGTGCCGCCCCGACGCGATCCCCGAGGCCGCGGGCCGGCTCGGCGCCTTCGTGGGCGAGGGCCGGCACGGCCAGATGGGCTGGATGGCGGAGCGGATGCACTGGCGCGGCGACCCGGCCGCGCTCTGGCCCGAGGCGCGATCCGTCGTCATGCTGGCCGAGGCCTACACGCCGCGCCACGACCCGCTCGAGGTGCTGGGGCGGCGCGACCACGCCGCGATCAGCGTCTATGCCCATGGCCGCGACTACCACGACCTCGTCAAGAAGCGGCTGAAGCGGGTCGGGCGCTGGCTCCTGGAGCAGTGCCCGGGCGAGGAGATCAAGGTCTTCGTCGACACCGCGCCGGTGATGGAAAAGCCGCTGGCGCAGGCCGCGGGGCTCGGCTGGCAGGGCAAGCACACCAACCTGCTGGGCCGCACCGTCGGCAACTGGGTCTTCCTCGGCGCGATCTTCACCACGGTGGAGCTGCCGGCGGACGCGCCCGCGGCCGAGAAATGCGGCTCCTGCACCCGCTGCCTCGACATCTGCCCGACAAACGCCTTCCCGGCGCCGTTCCAGCTCGATGCGCGGCGCTGCATCTCCTACCTCACCATTGAGCACAAGGGACCGGTGCCCGAGGAATTCCGCGAGGCGCTGGGCAACCGGATCTACGGCTGCGACGACTGCCTCGCCGTCTGCCCGTGGAACAAGTTCGCGCAGGAGGCGACCGAGATGCGCTATTTCGGCAAGGTCGCGGCGCCGCGGCTGGCCGATCTGGCGCGACTCGACGACGCGGGCTTCCGCGAGATGTTCTCGGGCTCGCCGATCAAGCGGATCGGCCGCGACCGCTTCCTGCGCAACGTCTGCTACGCCATCGGAAATTCCGGCGACCGGACCCTGCTGCCGGTGCTGGCGCCGCTTCGCGCCGAGCCCGACCCGGCGCTGTCAGACGCCGCCCGCTGGGCCACCGCGCGGCTGGAGGGGCGCGGCTGACGGTCTAGCTCTTCGCGCAGACAATGCAGGAGAGATGGATGAGACTGCACCCGATGATCCTCGCGGCGCTGCTGCCCGGCATGGCCTGCGCGCAGGGCGAGGCGGCCCAGCCGGTCGACCAGGGCCCCGCCAATGCCGACTACGAGCCCGCCTTCGAGAACCAGACCCGCGCGCCGAAGCTGCCCGACACGCCGGTGACGGTCGAGACCCTCGCCGAGGGGCTGGAGCACCCCTGGGGCATCGCGCCGCTGCCCGGCGGCGGCCACCTCGTCACCGAGCGGCCCGGCCGGCTGCGCCACATCGCGGCGGACGGCACGCTGTCGGAGCCGATCGCCGGCCTGCCCGAGATCGACGCGCGCCGGCAGGGCGGCCTTCTCGACGTGACGCTGAGCCCGGAGTTCGACGCCGACCGCATGGTGTATTTCACCTACGCCAAGAAGGTCGATGGCGGCACCGCCACCGCGGCCGGGCGCGGCGTGCTGTCCGACGACCTGGCGAGCCTGTCGCAGGTCGAGGACATCTGGGTGCAGTCGCCCGCGGCCGACGCGCCGATGCATTACGGCTCGCGCATCACCTTCGACGGCGAAGGCCATGTCTTCGTCACCACGGGCGAGCATTTCACCGACGAATACCGCGAGATGGCGCAGACCCTCGACAACACCTACGGCAAAGTGGTGCGGCTCAACCCCGACGGCTCGATCCCCGAGGACAACCCCTTCGTCGGGCAGGACGGCATGGACGAGATCTGGTCCTACGGCCACCGCAACATCCAGGGCGCGGCGGTCGACCCGGCGACCGGCGACTACTGGACCATCGAGCACGGCCCCGCCGGCGGCGACGAGCTGAACCGGCCCGAGGCGGGCATGAACTACGGCTGGCCGGTGGTGAGCTACGGGCTGCGCTACGACGGCGGCCCGATCGGCAGCGGCGAGCCGCGCCGGGAGGGCATGGAGGAGCCGGTCTACTACTGGGACCCGGTGATCGCGCCGGGCGGCATGCTGTTCTACGAGGGCGCGGCCTTCCCGGAATGGGAGGGCGACGTTCTGGCCGCCTCGCTGGTGCCGGGCGAGGTGGTGCGCCTGACGCTCGAGGACGGCCGGGTGACGGGCGAGCAGCGGCTCGCCGGCGGCAACGGCCGGGTGCGCGACGTCGAGCTGACGGAAGACGGCGAGGTGCTGTTCCTGATCGACAGCGAGGCCGGGGCGGTGCTGCGCATGGCGCCCGACACCTCCGGTTGAGCGCGGCGGGGCCCCGGCGGCCATCCTCCGCCGGGGCTTGACGCCACGGGATGCGCTTCGCGCGGGAATCGGCTAGGGTGCAGGTCCTGATACCCCTTTGGGAGGACGTATCGATGACCAGACACGTGATCGACAAGCCGAAGGAACGCCACCCCGAGATCCGCGCGCGCGAATATGTGCGCCTGGAGCGCGAGGCCGGCCCGCATCGCGCCGTGACCCGGCTGCACGCCCGCAAGCTGGGCGCACGCGGCATGGCGCGGCTCAGCCAGTTCCTGCGCATCGAGCGCGGTCACGAAGCCTGAGCGACCGGCGGGGAGGCCGAACTCCCCGCCTCATTCCACCCCTTCGCGGCAGGGTCGCGCGACGCGGCTGCCGGGCCCCGTTCGGGGCAGGCGGATCGCGCGCGGCGTCGAGGCTTGGCCGCGCTCGACCGGTCCGTGATCGGCCCCGCGCCTCGCGGCCGCTTCCCCGCATCGATCCCGATTTGCATGACCGGGGCATCTTGTTCCCGCCGCCCGCCCGGTTAGGGTCGGCGCGAAAGGACATGTCATGCCCCGTTCCGCCTCCGCCCCGGCCACCCCGCTGGTGGTGCATCAGCCGCTGCGCGGCATCGCGCTCAAGGTCGCCTCGGTCTGCGTCTTCGTCGCCATGGCGTCGATCATCAAGGCGACCTCGGCCGAGATCCCGCCCGGCGAGGCGGTGTTCTTCCGCTCCTTCTTCGCGCTGCCGGTGATCGTGGTCTGGCTGCTGGCGCGCGGCGACCTTCGGCACGGGCTCGAGACGCCCAACCCCTTCGGCCATCTCTGGCGCGGCCTCGTCGGCACCGCCGCGATGGGGCTCGGCTTCACCGCGCTGGGCCTCTTGCCCTTTCCGGAGGTGACGGCGATCGGCTACGCCGCGCCGCTGATGGTGGTGATCCTCGCCGCGATGTTTCTGGGCGAGGAGGTGCGGCTGTTCCGGCTCTCGGCGGTGGGGCTGGGGCTGGTCGGCGTGCTGATCGTGATGTCGCCGCGGCTCAGCGTCACCGAGGATCCGCTGTCGCTCTCGGAGACGCTGGGCGCGGTGGTGGCGCTGGGCGGCGCGCTCTGCGCGGCGCTGGCGCAGGTCTTCGTGCGCAAGCTCACCCGCACCGAGGGCACGGCGGCGATCGTGTTCTGGTTCTCGGTCACCGCCAGCGCGCTGTCGCTTCTGACCATCCCGCTCGGCTGGGTCTGGCCCAGCCCGACCATGGCGGTGCTCCTGGTCTGCGCGGGGCTTCTGGGCGGGGTCGGGCAGATCCTGCTCACCTCCTCCTACCGCTTCGCCGACGCCTCGCTGATCGCGCCCTTCGACTACGCCTCGATGCTGCTGGCGCTGGGGGTGGGCTACTTCATCTTCGCCGAGGTGCCGACCTGGACCATGCTGGGCGGCGCGGCGATCATCATCGCCGCCGGCGTGCTGATCATCTGGCGCGAGCGCAAGCTCGGGATCGAGCGCGGCCGCGGCCGCAAGGCCCTGCCGCCGGGCGGCAGCTGAGACGGCCCGGCCGGCCCGGCCGGGCGGCGGCCCAGGGCGGCCTCAGTCCGGCAGCCGGTCGGGCAGCACCTCCTCGCGCACCTGGCCCCAGGCGGTCAGGGTGAAGACCAGCGTGCCGCCGACCACGTTGCCCGCCAGCACCGGCAGGAAGAAGGAGAAGAGCGCCCGGCCGGGGCCGAGTTCGCCCAGCAGCATCAGGTAGGCCATCTCGACCGAGCCCGCGACGATATGGGTGAAATCCCCCGCCGCGATCAGCCAGGTGAAGGTGAAGATGATCCAGAAGTTCTCGTGATCGCCCGAGGACAGCATCCAGACCAGCGCCGCGATCAGCACGCCCGCCGGGATCGCCTTGGCGAAGCCCGCCCATGCCCCCGCGCCGGTGGCGTGGTGCGACAGCTCGACCATCGCCGCGCCGATCTCGGGCGGCAGGCCCTGCGTCAGCGCGAAGAAGGCCGCCGCGACGAAGCCGCCGACCACGTTGGCGCCCAGCACGATCCCCCACAGCCGCATCACGTCGAGCCCGCAGCGCGGGGTGGGGCGGGTCAGGAAGGGCAGCACGGTGCTGATCGTGTTCTCGGTGAAGAGCTGCATCCGGCTCAGGATCACCAGCAGGAAGCCGACCGTGTAGCCGATGTTCTCGACCAGCGGCCGCCAGCCGGCCTCGGGCAGGTAGGCGCGGAACACGGCTTCGGCCAGCACCGAGGCCGAGATCAGCATCCCCGCCGCGATGCCCGACCAGATCAGCGAGCCGGTCGGGCGGTGCAGCTCCTCTTCGCCGGCGCGCAGCACCACGTGGTAGACGAGGCGCGGCGACAGGTGGCTGGCTTCGGTGACGGCCTCGTCCTCGGCGCGGTTGCGCACGCGGGCGAGATGCGCGTCGGCCTCGCCCTCCTCCCGTGCGCTTTCCTCCCGTGCGTCCTCGTCCTGTCCGTCTTCGGCCATGCCTGCTCCGCCTTGGGGTCAGGGGCCAACGGCAGGGCGCGGTGCGGGTTCCCCCGCGGCGCTGCAAGAGGCGCTCGCCGGGATGTGAGCGAAACGCCCGCAAAAGTCCTACTGCAAAATCGCACAAACGGAAGCCTTCTGTTCCGTGATGCAGGGCCTATCTCCTGGTCACACCCCGAGCACGGGGCGCATCAAACCCGAAGGAGACGTCAGATGACCACCATCAAGACCACCTTTGCCGCCATCGCCGCCGCCACCATCGGCACCTCCGCCCTCGCGATGACCGAGGTCAACGGCTTCGGCAACCAGAACTACATCCCCGAGCGAAGCTACGTGAACCTCGACCTCGTCCGCTCGGCCACCGGCGGTTCGGTCGAGATCCTCGACTACCGCGGCAGCGTCGCCGGCGCCGTGCTGGGCGAGGCGATGGTCAATGCCGGCGCCAACTCGGATGTCCGCATCCAGCTGGACCGCGAGCCGTTCAGCGACGTGATCGCCGTGCTCTACGACGCCGAGGGCAACGCGGTCGCCGAGCGCCGCCTGTTCCTGAACGACTGACGATCGCGGACCGCGAGGTCCGGCCACGCGAAAGGCCCGCGGGATCGCTCCCGCGGGCCTTTTGCCGTCCGCTCGTCTTCGGGGGCCGAAGGATCAGGCGCGCACCAGCTTCTCGTAGCTTTCGGCGACGTCGCGGGTCAGCGCGCCGACCTCGAAGTTGTAGTCGCCGATCTGGCCCACCGGCGTGACCTCGGCCGCGGTGCCGGTCAGCCAGCACTGCTCGAAGCCCTCGAGTTCCTCGGGCATGATGTGGCGCTCATGCACGGTCAGGCCCTTGTCCTTCAGCATGGCGATCACCGTCTGCCGGGTGATGCCGTTGAGGAAGCAGTCGGCCAGCGGCGTGTGCACCTCGCCGTCCTTCACGAAGAACATGTTGGCGCCGGTCGCCTCGGCGACGTAGCCGCGATAGTCGAACATCAGCGCGTCCGAGCAGCCCTTCGCCTCGGCTGCGTGCTTGGACATGGTGCAGATCATGTAGAGGCCGGCCGCCTTGGCCTGCGAGGGCGCGGTCTCGGGCGAGGGGCGCTTCCACTTGGCGATGTCGAGCTTGGCGCCCTTCATCTTGGCGTCGCCGTAATAGCTGCCCCATTCCCAGGCCGCGACCGCCATCCGCACCGGGTTGCGCTGCGAGGCCACGCCCATGTCCGGGCCGGCGCCGCGCCAGGCCAGCGCGCGCACATAGGCGTCCTTCCAGCCATTGGCCTCGAGCACCGCGTATTTCGCGGCCTCGATCTCCTCGACCGAGTAGGGGATCTCGAAATCCAGAAGCTCGGCCGAGGTGCGAAGGCGCTGCGAATGCGCCTCGCTCTTGAAGATGGTGCCGCCATAGCAGCGCTCGCCCTCGAACACCGAGGACGCGTAATGCAGCGCGTGGGTCAGGATGTGGACATTGGCCTCGCGCCACTCCACCAGCTGGCCGTCGAGCCAGATCTTACCGTCGCGATCGTCGTAGCCGCCGGCCATGGCGTGCCTCCCCCTGTCAGATGGTCCCGGCGCGATATCATGCCTCAAAGTCACAATATTGCGCGATATGCCCCGATCGCTATCGCTTCGCCCTTGGAATGTCAACAAGGCTGACGTATTGTGACGCGGAGGTGAGCGAGCGAAGGAGAGTGTCGATGGCCGAAGGGGCGCCGCCGGGCGGGCAGAGCCTGCTGTTCCTGACCGACGAGCAGCTGCGCAAGGGCATTGAGGCGATGTTCTTCGCCTATCGCGGCTTCACCTCCGATCCGGACCGGATCCTCGAGGGCAAGGATATGGGACGCGCGCATCACCGCGCAATCCATTTCATCCACCGCAGCCCCGGCACCACCGTGTCGAACCTGATGGCGATCCTCGGGGTCACCAAGCAGTCGCTGAACCGGGTGCTCCGCGCGCTGATCGAGACCGGTCTCGTCGAGGCACGGGTCGGCCGCCGCGACCGGCGCGAGCGGCATCTCTACCTCACCCGCGAGGGCGCGGCGCTCGAGCGCGAGCTGTCGGACGCGCAGCGCGAGCGGATGCGCGCCGCCTACCGCACCGCCGGGCCGGTGGCGGTGGCGGGCTTCCGGCAGGTGCTCGAGGCGATGATGGACGAAGAAAGCCGCCGCCACTACGAGACGCTGGCCGAGGGGGGCGGGCAATGAGCACCGACCTCGCCCATCTGCTGGTGATCGACGACGACGCCCGGCTGCGCGGCCTTCTGCAGAAGTTCCTGGCCCGGCACGGCTTTCTCGTCACCGGCGCCCGCGACGCCGGCCATGCGCGCCGCCTGCTGACCGGGCTCGATTTCGACCTGATCGTGCTTGACGTGATGATGCCGGGCGAGGACGGGATCGCGCTGTGCCGGGCGCTGCGCGAGAGCCTCGCCGTGCCGATCCTGCTGCTGACCGCGCGCGGCGACACCGAGGACCGGATCCGCGGGCTCGAGGCCGGGGCCGACGACTACCTCGCCAAGCCCTTCGATCCCAAGGAGCTGCTGCTCCGGATCAGCGCCGTGCTGCGCCGCCAGCCCAACCCCGAGCCCGAGCCGGCCCGGCCCAAGGTGCTCAGCCTCGGCGCGGTGCGCTACGACATCGCGCGCGGCGAGATGTGGGAGGGCGAGAGCCAGATCCGGCTGACGGCGACCGAGAGCCAGCTGATGCGGATCTTCGCCGCCCGCCCCGGCGAGCCGGTGAGCCGGGCCCGGCTCGTCGAGGAGCTCGACCGCGGCGGCCAGAGCCAGGAGCGGGCGGTCGACGTGCAGATCACCCGGCTCAGGCGCAAGTTCGAATCCGACCCGCGCCAGCCGCGCTACCTGCAGACGGTGCGGGGCGAGGGCTACATGCTGGCGCCGGACTGAAAGCCGCGCCGCGCCCTTGCGCCGGTCCGGCTTCTGATGTTGCCTGACGCCCCATGACCACCGCGCTGATCTGCCACCCCGAGTTCCTTGGCCACATCCCGCCTCCGGGCCATCCCGAGCGGGTGGCGCGCTACGACGCCGTGCTCGGCGCCCTGCACGACATGGACCTGCTGCAGGTCCGCGCGCCGCTGGCGGCCGAGGAGGACATCCTGCGGGTGCACCCGCGATCCTACGTCGACGACCTGAAGCGTTTTGCCCCCGAGGGCGGCTGGCGCGCGATCGATTCCGACACCTATCTCTCGGCCGGCAGCCTCGCCGCCGCGTGGCGCGCGGTGGGGGCGGCGACGCGCGGCGTCGACATGGTGCTTGCGGGCGAGGCGGCCAACGCCTTCGCGCTGACCCGGCCGCCCGGCCACCACGCCGAGGCCGAGACCGCGATGGGCTTCTGCCTGTTCGGCACGGTGGCGGCGGCGGCGAAATACGCGCTCGAGCATCACGGGCTCGAGCGCGTCGCGATCCTCGATTTCGACGTGCATCACGGCAACGGCACGCAGGCGCTGGTCGAGGACGACCCGCGCATCCTGTTCTGCTCGAGCCATGAATGGCCGCTCTGGCCCGGCACCGGCGCGGCCACCGACACCGGGCCGCATGGCACGGTGGTCAACATGACGCTGCCCACCGGCACCGACGGGGCGGGGCTGATAGCGGCGTGGGAGCGCGACGCCTTCCCGAGGATCGCGGCGCACAAGCCCCAGTTGATCCTCGTCTCGGCCGGCTTCGACGCGCATCGCGACGACCCGCTGGCCGGGCTGAGGCTCGAGACCGAGGATTTCGCGACGCTGACCGGGCGGATCTGCGATCTGGCCGATCACTTGTGCTCGGGGCGCGTGGTCTCCGCGCTCGAAGGCGGTTATGACCTCGACGCGCTGGCGGCCGGGGCGGCCGCGCATGTCAGGACTTTGGAGGAACGAGGGCGATGAGCGACAGACCCGTCGAGGAGATGAGCTTCGAGGAGGCGATCCGCGAGCTCGAGACCGTGGTCGGCAAGCTGGAGCGCGGCGACGTGGCGCTCGACGATTCGATCGCGCTCTACGAGCGCGGCGCCGCGCTCAAGGCGCGCTGCGAGAAGAAGCTCGCCGAGGCCGAGGAAAAGGTCGCGAAGATCACGCAAGGCCCCGACGGCCAGGCCCAGGGCACCGCGCCGCTCGATGGCTGAGGCCTTCCGGGCCGCGCTGGCGCGGGCGGCCGAGGACAGCCAGGCGCTGCTGCGCGAGAGGCTGGCGGCGCATGACCTGCCGGTGGCGCGCGCCATGGAGCACGCGGTGACCGGCGGCAAGGGGCTGCGCGGCTTCCTGGTGCTGGAAGGCGCCGCGCTGCACGGCGTCGACCGTGCCGCCGCCCTGCGCCCGGCCGCCGGGATCGAGGCGCTGCACGCCTACAGCCTCGTGCATGACGACCTGCCGGCGATGGATGACGACGAACTGCGCCGCGGCCGGCCGACGGTGCATGTCGCCTGGGACGAGGCGACGGCGATCCTCGCCGGCGACGCGCTGCAGAGCCTCGCCTTCGAGCTTTGCGCCGATCCGGGCGTCGGGCCGCACCGCGCCGATCTGTGCCTGTCGCTGGCCCGCGCCTCGGGCATCGCCGGCATGGTCGGCGGGCAGGCGCGCGACATCATGGCCGAAAGCGCGGCCGAGCCGCTCGACCTCGAACGCATCACCGAGCTGCAGCAGGGCAAGACCGGCGCGCTGATCCGCTGGTCGGCCGAAGCCGGGCCGGTGATGGCGGGGGCCGATCCCTCCGCCATGGGGCGTTACGCCACGGCGCTCGGCCTTGCCTTCCAGATCGCGGACGACATCCTAGACGTGGAGGGGGACGCGGCGAAGATGGGCAAGGCGGTGCGCAAGGATGCGGGCGCGGGCAAGGCGACCTTCGTGTCGCTCCTTGGTCTCGACGCCGCCCGGGCGCGCGCGGCCGAGCTGGTCGAGGCCGCCTGCGACGCGCTCGCCCCCTATGGCGAGGGGGCCGCAACCTTGCGCGACGCCGCCCGCTTCGTTATCGCGCGCGAGAGCTGAGAGAGGGCCCGCATGAGCCAGACCACGCCGAACCGGCCCGCCACGCCGACCCTCGACCGGGTGCAGATCCCGGCCGACATGAAACGGCTGAGCGACACCGAGCTGCGGCGTCTGGCCGACGAGCTGCGGGCCGAGACCATCAGCGCGGTCTCCGAGACCGGCGGCCATCTCGGCGCCGGGCTCGGCGTGGTCGAGATGACCGTGGCGCTGCACGCGGTGTTCGACACGCCGCGCGACCGGCTGATCTGGGACGTGAGCCACCAGTGCTACCCGCACAAGATTCTGACCGGGCGGCGCGACCGCATCCGCACGCTGCGCCAGAAGGACGGGCTGTCGGGCTTCACCAAGCGCTCCGAGAGCCCCTACGACCCGTTCGGCGCGGCGCACAGCTCGACCTCGATCTCGGCGGCGCTGGGCCTGTCGGTGGCGCGCGATCTGGGCGGCAAGGGGCTCGAGGGCGAGAGCGTCGGCGACTGCATCGCGGTGATCGGCGACGGCGCGATGAGCGCCGGCATGGCCTACGAGGCGATGAACAATGCGGGCCATCTGGGCCGCCGGCTGATCGTCATCCTCAACGACAACGAGATGTCGATCGCGCCGCCGGTCGGCGCGATGTCCTCCTACCTGTCGCGGCTTTATGCCGGCGCGCCGTTCCAGGAGTTCAAGGCGCTGGCCAAGGGCGCGGTGAGCTTCCTGCCGCCGCCGTTCCAGGAGGGCGCGAAGCGGGCCAAGGACGTGTTCAAGCACATGACCATCGGCGGCACGATGTTCGAGGAGCTGGGCTTTTCCTATATCGGCCCGATCGACGGGCACGACATGGAGCAGCTGCTCTCGGTGCTGCGCACCGTAAAGGCGCGTGCCGACGGGCCGGTGCTGATCCACGCGATCACCAAGAAGGGCAAGGGCTACGCCCCGGCCGAGGCCGCCGCCGACAAGGGCCACGCCACGGCCAAGTTCGACGTGATCTCGGGCAAGCAGTCCAAGGCCAAGAGCAACGCGCCCTCCTACACCTCGGTCTTCGCCGACAGCCTGATCAAGCAGGCCGAGACCGACCAGAAGATCGTCGCCGTCACCGCCGCCATGCCCGACGGCACCGGGCTCGCGCGCTTCATGGACCGCTATGCCAGCCGCTGCTTCGACGTCGGCATCGCCGAGCAGCACGCCGTCACCTTCTCGGCCGGTCTCGCGGCAGGGGGCATGAAGCCGTTCTGCGCGATCTACTCGACCTTCCTGCAGCGCGGCTACGACCAGGTGGTGCACGACGTGGCACTGCAGCGCCTGCCGGTGCGCTTCGCGATCGACCGCGCTGGGCTGGTGGGCGCCGACGGCGCGACCCATGCCGGCAGCTTCGACGTGGGCTTCCTGTCGAACCTGCCGGGCATGGTGGTGATGGCCGCCGCCGACGAGGCGGAGCTGGTGCGCATGGTCGCGACGGCCGCCGCGCATGACGAGGGCCCGATCGCCTTCCGCTTCCCGCGTGGCGAGGGGGTGGGCGTCGAGCTGCCGACCGATCCGCAGCCTCTGGAGATCGGCCGCGGCCGGATCGTGCAGGAGGGGCAGGGCGTGGCGCTTCTGTCCTTCGGCACCCGGCTGTCGGAGACGGTGAAGGCCGCCGAGGCGCTGGCCGCCAAGGGCATCCGCCCGACCATCGCCGATGCGCGCTTCGCCAAGCCGCTCGACCGCGAGCTGATCCTGCGGCTGGCCGGGGAGCACGAGGCGCTGATCACCATCGAGGAGGGCGCGGTGGGCGGCTTCGGCAGCCATGTCGCGCAGCTCCTGTCGGACGAGGGCGTGTTCGACACCGGCCTCAAGTTCCGCTCGATGGTGCTGCCCGACACCTTCATCGACCAGGCGAGCCCCGCCGACATGTACGAGACCGCCGGTCTCTCGGCGCGGCACATCAAGGAGAAGGTGCTGTCGCTGATGGGCGTCGAGGTGATCGGCAAGCGGGCCTGAACGGGCCCGCCTCTCAGCCCGCGCTTTCCGTCTCCAGCAGCGCCGCCAGCCCCGAGCGGTAGTCGGGGTGGATCAGCCTCACGCCGAGCTCGTCCTTGATGCGGTCGTTCCGCACCTTCTTCGACTCGGCGTAGAAGCTGCGCGCCATCGGCGTCATCTGGGCCTCGTCGAAGGCCACCTCGGGCGGCACCGGCAGGCCCAGAAGCGCGGCGGCATGGGCGATCACGTCCTGCGGCGGCGCGGGGTCGTCGTCGCACAGATTGTAGATGGCGCCGGGGTTCGGGCGGTCGATGCTCGCTTTCAGCACCTGCGCGATGTCCTCGACATGGATGCGGCTGAAGACCTGGCCTTCCTTGACGATGCGCCGCGCCGTGCCCTGGCGCACCTTCTCGAACGGGCCGCGGCCGGGGCCGTAGATCCCGGCGAGGCGGAAGATGTGCAGCGGCAGGCCCGGAATCGCCTGCCACGCCGCCTCGGCCGCGACCCGCGCTTGGCCGCGCTTCGTGGCGGGGCGCAGATCGCTCTGCTCGTCGACCCAGCCGCCGTCGCGGTCGCCGTAGACGCCGGTGGTCGAGAGGTAGCCGACCCAGTCGTAGCGATCCGCCCGCGCCGCGATGGCGTCCTGCCATTCGCGCAGCACCGGGTCGCCCTCGGCATCGGGCGCGGCCGAGATCAGCAGATGGGTCGCTGCGTCGAGCGCGGGCGTCAGGTCGGCGCCGGGCCAGATCGCGGGCTCGACGCCCTCGGCGCGCAGCTTGTCCGCCTTGTCGGCGCTGCGGGTGGTGCCGATGACGCGCCAGTCGTCCGGCAGGAGGCGGGTCAGGGCGCGGGCCGAGTAGCCGTGGCCGAAGGAAAGAAGCGTAGGCATGGCGCCTGTCTGCCGCAAGACGGCCTAGCGGTCCAGCAGGACGAGCGTGCGGTCGTCGGGGCCCTCGTAGAAGGCGTCGAGGATCTCCGCGAAGACCGGGTCGGCGCCGGGCAGGGTGGAGAACAGCGTGGCCGAGCTGCGCAGCTTCATCGCGTCGATGCCGCCGAGCACGTCCTCGGGCGCGCGGTCGCGATGCGCCAGCATGGCGCGGCTGATCTCGACGAGGCGCGGCCCGAGAACCGGGTGGTCGAGATAGGCCCGCGCCTCCGCGGCGCCGTCGAGCCCGAAGCGCTGCGCCATCGGCGAATGGCCGAGGCCCTGAAGCTGCGGCCAGACGAACCACATCCAGTGGCTGCGTTTCCGCCCGGCGCGGATCTCGGCCAGAGCCTCGTGATATGTGGCGCGTTGCGCCTCGACGAACCGCTCTAGGCTCATGACAGCAACCTCAGCAATGCCCGCTCGGCCTGCCGCAGCCCGTCGCGCTCGGGCAGGTCTTCGAGCAGGGCGAAGCGCTCGCCGGGCTCGGCCTCGTGCAGCGCGATCACCTTGGGGTGGATGTAGCTGTTGCGGGCGATGGTGGGCGTGTTGTGCAGCCGCTCGGCGGCGGCCTCGCTCATGCCCTTGATCGTCAGCGTCTCGTCCGAGAGCGCGCAGGCCAGCGCCGCTTCCGAACCCGCCCAGGTGCGGAAGGTCTTGGCGGTGACGTGGTCCGAGCCGGTGATCTCGGCCAGCCGCTCGTTGACCTGCCCCGAGGAGACGCCGCGCGGGCAGCCCTCCTCGTCGATCCAGCCGATCAGCTGCCGGCCGGGCAGGTCGTGCAGCGCGCCCAGCACCTTCATCAGCCGGCGGTCCTTGAGCGTGCGGTCGATCTTCTTGTTGCCCTTGGCCACGTAACGCAGCCGCACCGCGCCGCCGTCGAGCCGGATGTGCCGGCCGGTCAGCGTGGTCGCGCCGTAGGTGCGGTTCTCGGCGGCGTAGGTCGGGTTGCCGACGCGGATCGAGACGCGGTCGATCAGCGCCAGAACGGCGGCGATGGCGAAGTCCAGCTCGCCCGCCTCGCCAGAGAGGTCGCGGCGGATGCGGCGGCGGATCGCCGGCAGCGCGTCGCCGAACTCGGCAAGGTGGTCGAACTTGTGCGCCTCGCGCCAGGCGCGCCAGTCGGGGTGGTAGCGATACTGCTTGCGGGCGCGCGCGTCGTGCCCGGTGGCTTGCAGGTGACCATGCGGCTTGGGGCAGATCCAGACCTGCTCGTAGGCGGGCGGCACGGCCAACGCCTCGATCCGCTTGCGCTCGGCGCCGCGTTCGATGGTGGTGCCGTCCGGCGCGGTGTAGCTGAAGCCGCGCCCGCAGCGGCGGCGGCGGATGCCGGGCTCCGAGTCGGGGTAGTAGACGAGCTGGGCGGGGGGCGGCATGGGCGGATCTCCTCATGGCCGAAACGCCGCATTCCGCCCCGCCGTTCCGGGGCGGAATGTCACGGTCGCGCGCGCAGAGCGTGCATGCCCCCGCCCGGACGCCGGACGCGACCGGGGCCGCCGCGCGTGTCGCCGGGGTTGCGGCGGACGGTCAGTTGGTATGAAATCCGAAGATGGAACATCCGATCAAATCATGGGCCGAAACGGCCCCCCGTCTCGTCGCCGTGGCCGCCGGCCGCGAGGCCGCCGATCTCGTGATCCGCGGCGGCCGTCTGGTGAACGTGCAGAGCCGCGAGATCCTCGATGGTTGGGAGGTGGCGGTGGCCGAGGGGCGCTTCGCCTATGTCGGCCCCGATGCCAGCCATTGCATCGGCGAGGGCACCGAGGTGGTCGATGCGGGCGACCGCTACCTGATCCCCGGGCTGATCGACGCGCATATGCATATCGAGAGCGGCATGCTCACCCCGGCCGAGTTCGCCGCCGCGGTGATCCCGCACGGCACCACGACAATGTTCACCGACCCGCACGAGATCGCCAACGTGCTCGGGCTCGACGGCGTCAGGATGATGCATGACGAGGCGCTGATGCAGCCCGTGAACATCTTCACCCAGATGCCCAGCTGCGCGCCCTCGGCGCCGGGGCTCGAGACCACCGGTCACGAGATCTCGCCCGAGGACGTGGCCGAGGCGATGGGCTGGCCCGGCATCGTGGGTCTGGGCGAGATGATGAACTACCCCGGCGTAATGGCGGGCGACGCCAAGATGCTCTCGGAGATCGCGGCCACCATGCGCGCGGGCAAGACGGTGGGCGGGCATTACGCAAGCCCCGACCGCGGCGTGCCCTTCCACGCCTATGTCGCGGGCGGCCCGGCCGACGACCACGAGGGCACGCGCGAGAGCGACGCGATCGACCGGGTGCGGCAGGGCATGCGCTCGATGCTGCGGCTGGGCAGCGCCTGGTACGACGTCGAGAGCCAGATCACCGCGGTGACCGAGAAGGGGCTCGACCCGCGCAACTTCGTGCTGTGCACCGACGACTGCCATTCCGGAACGCTGGTGAATGACGGCCACATGGACCGGGTGGTGCGCCATGCCATCGCCTGCGGCTGCGACCCGGTGGTGGCGCTGCAGATGGCGACGATCAACACCGCCACGCATTTCGGCATGGAGCGCGAGCTGGGCTCCATCGCGCCGGGGCGGCGGGCCGACGCGATCCTGACCTCGGACCTCGAGACGCTGCCGATCGAGCAGGTCTTCGCTCGCGGCGTGCTGGTGGCCGAGGATGGTGATCTGCGTGTCACATGCCCGCATTACGATTGGCCGGCACGGGCGCGCGACACCGTGCGGCTGGGACGGGATCTGGTGGCGGATGACTTCAAGGTGGCGGCGCCCGAGGGCGCCGGGACGACGGTCCGGACCAAGGTGATCGGCGTGGTCGAGAACCAGGCGCCGACCCGCGCGCTTTTGCGCGAACTTCCCGTGCGGGACGGCCAGGTGCTGCCCGAGGGCCCGGTCGCCCGGATCGCCCTGGTCGAGCGGCATCGCGGCACCGGCGGCGTCACCAACGCCTTCGTCGAGGGTTTCGGCTACGAGGGCCGGATGGCGATGGCCTCGACCGTCGCGCATGACAGCCACCACATGATCGTGGTCGGCACCGATGCCGGGATGATGGCGGCGGCCGCCAACCGGCTGGGCGAGGTCGGCGGCGGCGTGACGCTGTGGCGCGACGGCGCCGAGCGGGCGCTGGTGCGGCTGCCGGTCGCCGGGCTGATGTCGGACGCCCCGGCGCGCGAGGTGGCGGCGGCGGCCGAGGAGCTCGGCGCGGCGATGCGCGAGGCTGGCTGCACGCTCAACAACGCCTACATGCAGCATTCGCTGCTCGCGCTCGTGGTGATCCCCGAGCTGCGCATTTCCGATCTGGGGCTGGTCGACGTGACCCGCTTCGAGATCACCGGACTCTTCGAGGGACAGCAATGAACAGGATGGAAAAAAGCCTGAGGGTCGAGACGCCGCATGCCCCCGCGGCCGAGGCCTTCACCGACTCCGAGGCCGCGCTGGCGCGGCTGAAGGATCTCTACGCCACCGCCACGCGGTTTCTGTGCGACAAGTTCACCGAGACGCTGAAGGGCGGCGTGCCGGAGGCGCGCTACCGCGCCTTCTATCCCGAGATCCGCTTTTCCACCGCGACCTTCGCGCTGGCCGACAGCCGGCTGAGCTTCGGCCACGTGGCGGGGCCGGGCACCTACTCGACCACCGTCACCCGGCCCGAGCTGTTCGGCAACTACCTGATGCAGCAGATGCGGCTCTTGATCCAGAACCACGGCGTGCCGGTGGTGATCGGGGCGTCGGACACGCCGATCCCGGTGCATTTCGCGGTGGCCAACGATTCCGGCGTGACGGTGCCGCAGGACGGGGCGATGGAGTTCCACCTGCGCGACGTGTTCGACGTGCCGGACCTCTCGACCACGCATGACGACATCGTCAACGGCAACGGCTTCACCTATCCGGACGGCTCGATCCCGCTCGCGCCGTTCACGGCGCAGCGGATCGACTACTCGCTGGCGCGGCTCGCGCATTACACCGCGACCGACCCGACGCATTTCCAGAACCACGTGCTGTTCACCAACTACCAGTTCTACGTCGAGGAGTTCGAGGCCTATGCCCGCCACGTGCTGGCCGACCCCGAGAACGGCTACACGGCCTTCGTCGGCCCCGGCAACCAGGTGATCACCGACCCCGAGGGGCCGATGCACGTGCCGGCCAAGATGCCGCAGATGCCGACCTATCACCTCAAGCGGGCGAACGGGCAGGGGATCACGCTGGTCAACATCGGCGTCGGGCCCTCGAACGCCAAGACCGCGACCGACCACATCGCGGTGCTGCGCCCGCATGCCTGGCTGATGGTCGGGCACTGCGCCGGTCTGCGCAACTCGCAGCGGCTGGGCGACTTCGTGCTGGCGCATGGCTACCTGCGCGAGGACCACGTGCTCGACGACGACCTGCCGGTCTGGGTGCCGATCCCGGCGCTCGCGGAGATCCAGATCGCGCTCGAGGACGCGGTGGCGCAGGTCACGGCGCTCGAAGGGTTCGAGCTGAAGCGGATCATGCGCACCGGCACGGTGGCGACGATCGACAACCGCAACTGGGAGCTCAGGGACCAGTCCGGCCCGGTGCAGCGGCTCTCGCAGTCGCGCGCGGTGGCGCTCGACATGGAGAGCGCGACCATCGCCGCCAACGGCTTCCGGTTCCGGGTGCCCTACGGTACGCTTCTGTGCGTCTCGGACAAGCCGCTGCATGGCGAGCTGAAGCTGCCGGGCATGGCGTCGGACTTCTACAAGACGCAGGTGGCGCGCCACCTGATGATCGGAATCCGGGCGATGGAGCGGCTGCGCGAGATGCCGCTCGAGCGCATCCACAGCCGCAAGCTGCGTAGCTTCGAGGAAACGGCCTTTCTCTGAATCCCGCCGATACCGCAAGGAAACAGCGGTTTTTGCTTGCAATGCAGCTTGTTTCATTGTGGGTCTTGGCAACACGCCGCGCGCGAGCGGCGCAGGAATACGCCCCTGAGGGGCCGTGAGAGGAGACCTGGAATGGCCAAACCGATGACCAAGGCGCAGCTCGTCAGCGCCATCGCCGACGAGACCGGCGGCGACAAGAAGACCGCCGGCGCCCATCTGGACGCGCTGGTCGCCATCATCACCCGCGAAGTGTCGCAGGGCGGCGCCGTGACCCTGCCCGGCGTCGGCAAGATCTACTGCCGCGAGCGCCCCGAGCGCATGGTCCGCAACCCGGCCACCGGCGAGCAGATCAAGAAGGACGCCGACAAGGTGGTCAAGATGACCATCGCCAAGGCGCTCAAGGACAGCGTCAACGAATAATCCGGCCCATGCCCTTGCGGGCAGGGACCAATCGTTGAAGGGTCGCCCCCGGGGCGGCCCTTTTTTCATGGCGGCGCCGTAGAGAACGGGGGTCGTCCATGGATATCCGGTCACTGGGGTTGGGTCTCGCCTTCGCGCTGATGTGGTCCTCGGCCTTCACCTCGGCCCGGGTGGTGGTGAGCTACGCGCCGCCGCTGACCGCGCTGACGCTGCGCTTTCTTGCCTCGGGCGCGGTGGCGATCGGCATCGCGCTGGCGCTGCGCCAGACCGCGCGGCTGACGGCGGCGCAATGGCGCGGCGTGGTGGTGTTCGGGCTGTGCCAGAACGCGGTCTATCTCGGGCTCAACTTCGTGGCGATGCAGTGGATCGGCGCCTCGGTCGCCTCGATCATCGCCTCGACCATGCCGCTTCTGGTGGCGCTGATCGGCTGGATCGTGCTGCGCGAGCGGCTGTCGCCGCTGGCCGCCGCGGGCCTCGCGGCGGGCTTCGCCGGGGTGGCGGTGATCATGCTCGGCCGCATGGCGGGCGGCATCGACCTTCTAGGCCTCGCGCTTTGCGCCGTCGCGGCGCTGGCGCTGGCCATCGCGACGCTGGCGGTGCGCGGCGCGGCCTCGGGCGGCAACCTGATGATGGTGGTCGGGCTGCAGATGCTGGTCGGCGCGGCGGCGCTCATGGTGCCGGCGCTGCTGCTGGAGAGCTGGGTGGTCGACTGGACATGGCCGCTCGCCGTCGCCTTCACCTACACGGTGCTGGTGCCGGGGGTGCTCGCCACGCTGGTCTGGTTCGTGCTGGTCGGCCGGATCGGCGCGGTGCGCGCGGCGACCTTCCACTTCCTCAACCCGGTCTTCGGCGTGCTGATCGCGGCCGTGCTCCTGGGCGAGGCGCTGGGGCCGGGCGACGCGCTGGGCGTCGTGGTGGTGGCCGCAGGCATCCTCGCCGTGCAGATCGCGCGGCGGCCCCGGCCGGGCACCGGCGCCGCGGCGAGGCCGGCGGAACAGCCCGCGGGGGCTGTACGTTTTTCCGTCAGGACAGCGCGGGAGGACAGCATGTTCGACTACAGCGACAGCCATACCACCATTTCCTCGGACCGTGTCAACGGCACCGAGGTCTTCGGCAAGGACGGCGGACGCGTCGGCCATATCGACCACCTCGTGATCGACAAGAAGAGCGGCAAGATCACCTACGCGGTGATGGGCTTCGGCGGCTTCCTCGGCATGGGCGAGGAGCATCACCCGATCCCCTGGGCCAAGCTCGACTACGACACCGATCTCGGTGGCTACCGCACCGACATCACCGAGGATCAACTCAGGGGGGCGCCGGCGCGGCCCGAGCGCTGGTTCGAGGACCGGCGCTGGGAAGAGGCGACCTACGCCCATTACGGCGCGCCCTATTACTGGATCTGATACGCCTGCCACGTGCACGAAAAAGGCCGCCGGATGACCCCGGCGGCCTTTTTCGATCTCTTCCAAGAGATCGGCCTGGACCCTTGCAAGGGTCCGGCTCTAGCCGATGCGGCCGCGCACGCCCCCGGTCTGGCCGCGGTCGAGCAGGTAGTGGTCGAGCAGCACGCAGGCCATCATCGCCTCGGCCACCGGCACCGCGCGGATGCCGACGCAGGGGTCGTGCCGGCCCTTGGTGACCACCTCCGTGGCGCTGCCGTCGAGCTTGATCGAGCGGCGCGGCGACAGGATCGAGGAGGTCGGCTTCACCGCGAAGCGCACCACCACGTCCTGCCCCGAGCTGATCCCGCCCAGCACGCCGCCGGCATGGTTCGAGCCGTATTCCGGGCCGTTCTCGCCCATGAAGATCTCGTCGGCGTTGTCGCGCCCGGTCAGTGCGGCGGCCGCCATGCCCTCGCCGATCTCGACGCCCTTCACGGCGTTGATCGACATCATTGCGGCGGCGAGGTCGGTGTCGAGCTTGCCGTAGACCGGCGCGCCGAGGCCCGCGGGCACGCCCGAGGCGGTCACCTCGATCATCGCGCCCACCGAGTTGTGGTCCTTGCGCAGCGCGTCGAGATAATCGGCCCATTCCCCCGCCGCCTGCGGGTCGGGGCACCAGAAGTCGTTGCGCTCGATCTCGGCCATGTCGAGGCGGTCGCGGTCGATCCGCTTTTCGCCCATCTGCACCATGTAGCCGGTGATCTTCAGATCCGGCAACAGCGCGGCCAGCGCGGCGCGCGCCACGCCGCCCGCCGCGACCCGGGCGGCGGTCTCGCGCGCGCTCGACCGGCCGCCGCCGCGATAGTCGCGCAGGCCGTACTTCAGGTGGTAGGCGATGTCGGCATGGCCGGGGCGGAAGGTCTCGGCGATGTCGCCGTAATCCTTGGAGCGCTGGTCGGTGTTGCGGATCATCAGCTGGATCGGCGTGCCGGTCGAGCGGCCCTCGAACACGCCGGACAGGATCTCCACCGCGTCGGGTTCGCGCCGCTGGGTGGTGTGCTTGTTCTGGCCGGGCCGGCGCTTGTCGAGCCAGACCTGCAGGTCCTCCTCGCGGATCTCCACCCCCGGCGGGCAGCCATCCACCGTGGCGCCGAGCGCCGGGCCGTGGCTCTCGCCCCATGTGGTGACGCGGAACAGGTGGCCGAAGCTGTTGAGGGACATGGGTGGGCACTCCTTTGCGGCCGGGTCGGGCCGGGCCTCAGTGCCACAAGCCGGACCCCTTGTCAGGTCTCAAGCGTTGTCCCGGTGCGGCGGCCGGAAGGGGACTTGCGCTCACCGCCCGATCCTCTAGCGTCGCCACCACCTCGGGGGGCCCGGCAAGGGCTGAGATGCGCGAAGGCGCGGACCCGTTGAACCTGAACCGGATAACACCGGCGGAGGGAAGGTTTCCGGACGACGCGTCCTCCCTTGCTCTTCGCCCGCAACGGAGGACGACCATGATCCATCGCCTGCCTGCGGGTCTCGCTCTCACCCTCGCCGCCGCCCCGGCGCTGGCGCAGTCCGAGACGCTGACCGTCTACGCCCCCGACTACTTCGCCTCCGAATGGGGGCCCGGCCCCGCCATCGAGGCGGCCTTCGAGGCCGAATGCGGCTGCGACCTCGAATACCAGACCGGCGATCTCATGCCGCGGCTGCTGCTCGAGGGCGCGCGCACCGAGGCCGACGTGGCGATCGGCCTCGATTCGACCGAGATGGCCCGCGCCCGCGAGACCGGCCTCTTCGCGCCGCACGGCGCGCCGACCGGCGAGCTGACGCTGCCGATCGCGTGGGAGGACGAGGTCTTCCTGCCGTTCAACTGGTCCTACCTCGCCTTCGTCTACGACAACGAGGCGCTGGGCGAGGTGCCCGCGAGCTTCGCCGAGCTGGTGGCCGCGCCGGACGATCTCAGGATCGCGATCCAGGACCCGCGCAGCTCGGTTTCGGGGCTGTCGCTGGCGCTCTGGGCCGACGAGGTGTTCGGCGACGAGGCCGAGGAGAAATGGGCCGCGCTGGCGCCGAAGATCGTCACGGTGACGCCGGGCTGGTCCGAGAGCTACGGCCTCTTCACCGAGGGCGAGGTCGACATGGTGCTGAGCTACACCACCTCGCCCGCCTATCACCGGATCGCCGAGGAGGACGACACCGTCTCGGCCGCGATCTTCGAGGAGGGCCACTACATGACGATCGAGCTGGCCGCGATGCTGGAGGGGACCGACAACCCCGACCTGGCGCGCCGGTTCATGGAATTCGTCGTGAGCGACACCTTCCAGGAGATCATCCCGACCTCGAACTGGTCCTACCCCTCGGCGATGCCGGCGGCGGAATGGCCCGAGGGCTTCCGCGACCTGCCGCTGCCCGAGCAGGCGATCTGGCTGCCCGAGGCGGAGGCTTCCGAGGCGCGCGACCCGGCCATCGCGGCATGGCAGCAGGGCCTGTCGCGGTAATCCGCGTGGCGCGCTGGCCCGGCGGCCTGGCCGCCGGGCTGGTCCTGGCGCTAACGCTCGGCACGTTGGCGGCGGTGCTGTGGCGGGCGGGCTTCGCGCTGCGCCTCGGCCCGGCCGACCTCTCGGCGATCCGCTTCACGATCTGGCAGGCGCTGCTGTCGGCCGCGCTCTCGGTCGGCTTCGCGGTGCCGGTGGCGCGCGCGCTGGCGCGGCGGCGCTTTGCGGGGCGCGGGGCGCTGGTGACGCTTTTGGGCGCGCCCTTCATCCTGCCGGTGGTGGTGGCGGTGATGGGGCTTCTGGGCGTGTTCGGCCGCGGCGGCGTGCTCAACGACGCGCTGGGGCTCGTGGGTCTCGGGCCGGTGTCGATCTATGGCTGGCACGGGGTCGTTCTGGCGCATGTCTTCTTCAACCTGCCGCTGGCGACGCGGCTGATCCTGCAGGGCTGGCAGGCGATCCCGGCCGAGCGGTTCCGGCTGGCGGCGAGCCTCGGCGCGCCGACCGGGCGGCTGCTGGAATGGCCGATGCTGCGGGCCGTGGCGCCCGGCGCCTTCGCGGTCATCTTCCTCATTTGCCTGACCAGCTTCGCCGTGGCGCTGATCCTGGGCGGCGGGCCGCGTGCGACGACGGTGGAGCTGGCGATCTACCAGGCGGTGCGCTTCGAGTTCGACCTGGGCCGCGCCGCGACGCTGGCGGCGGTGCAGTTCGGGCTGTGCGCGGCGGCGGCGGTGGCGGTGCGTGCGGCGGGCGGCGCGCCCGAGGCGATGGGCGGCGGGCTCGACCGGGTGGTCGAGCGGCACGAGGGCGGCGGCTGGTCGCGCGCGGCCGATGCGGCGTGGATCGCGCTCGCCGCGCTGTTCCTGCTGGCGCCGCTGGCGATGGTGGTGGCGCGCGGACTGCCGGGGCTCGTGGAGCTGCCCGACGGGCTCTGGGCGGCTGCGGGGCGTTCGGTCGCGGTGGCGCTGGGCGCGACGGCGCTGACGCTGGTGCTCGCGCTGGCGCTGGTGCTGCGCGGTGGCGTGGCGGCGCAGCTGTCGAGCCTGTTGCCGCTCGCCGCCTCGAGCCTCGTCATGGGCACGGGGCTGTTCGTCGTGCTCTACCCCTTCGTCGCGCCGCGCGACGTGGCGCTGGTGGTGACGGCGCTGGTCAATGCCGCGATGGCGCTGCCCTTCGCGGCCCGCGTGCTGGCCCCGGCCGTGGCGCAGGCGGAGGCCGCGCATGGGCGGCTGGCGGATTCACTGGGACTGCACGGCTGGGCGCGGCTGCGCTGGCTGATCCTGCCGCGCATCCGCAGGCCGCTGGGCTTCGCCGCCGGGCTGACGGCGGCGCTGTCGATGGGCGATCTGGGCGTCATCGCGCTCTTCGCGGGCGACGGGCAGGCGACGCTGCCGCTGTTGATGGTGCGGCTGATGGGCGCCTACCGGATGGAGCAGGCGGCGGGGGCGGCGCTGGTGCTGCTGGCGCTGAGCCTCGCGCTGTTCTGGGTGTTCGACAGGGGAGGGCGGGTCGATGCTGCGGCTTGAGGGGCTGGAGATCCGGCAGGACGATTTCGCGCTCTCGGCCGATTGGTCGCTGGATGACGGCGCGATCTGCGCGGTGATGGGGCCGTCGGGCGGCGGCAAGTCGACGCTGCTGTCGGTGATCGCCGGGTTCCTCGCGCCCACGCGGGGCCGGGTGGTCTGGGACGGGCGCGATTTGACCGGGCTGCCGCCCGCGGTGCGGCCGATCTCGATCCTGTTTCAAGACAACAACCTGTTCCCGCACCTCACGGTGGAGCGCAATCTCGGGCTCGGCCTCGACCCCCGTCTGCGGCTCGACGCGAACCAGAAGGCCCGCATCGCCGAGGTGCTGGCCCGCGTCGGCCTTGCCGGCCTAGGCGACCGCAAGCCCGGCGCGCTTTCGGGCGGGCAGCAGAGCCGGGCGGCGCTGGCGCGGGTGCTGCTGATGGACCGGCCGCTGGTGCTTCTGGACGAGCCCTTCGCCGCGCTCGGGCCGGGGCTCAGGGCCGAGATGCTCGATCTGGCGCGCGAGGTGCTGGCCGGGCCGGGGCGGACGCTCCTGATGGTCAGCCACGCGCCCGAGGACGCGGCGCGCATCGCCGACCGGATCGTGCTGGTGGGCGAGGGGCGCGCCGCCCCGCCCGGCGAGGCGCAGGCGCTGCTGGCCGACCCGCCGCCCGCGCTCAGGGCCTATCTCGGCCTCTAGCCGGGCGCGGGGCAGGGACGCGGACCCCTGCCACTTCACTCTTCAAATACTCCGGCCCGGCGGTTCCGCCGCCGCGGCGCCGGGCCTTGGCGCGGGCCGTCCCCCAACGAAAAAGGGCGCCCCGCGGGGCGCCCTTCCTGGCCTGGCGTCGAGGATCACTCCTCGGGCTTGCCGTATTTCGCGCGGTACCAGATCCGCTTGTTGGTGAGGTAGAGCAGCACGGCGAGGATGCCCAGGAACAGCACGGCGGTGAAGCCGGCCTGCTTGCGCGCCTCGAGCTTGGGCTCGGCGGTCCACATCAGGAAGGCGGTGACGTCCTTCGAGGTCTCGACCACGGTGGCCGGGTGGCCGTCGGCGTAGACCACGTCGTCGCCCAGCAGCGGCGGCGGCATCGCGATCCACGAGCCGGGCGCCTTGTGGTGGCCTTCCTCGTCGATGCACTCCTCGGGGAAGCCGCCGGCGTTGAAGGCGACGTTGTAGTAGCCCGGGAAGTCCTCGGGGGCGCATTCGGGCGCCTCCTCGTAGCCCGCGAGCAGCGAGGTGATGTATTCCGGGCCGCCCATGCCTTTGAAGAGCTGGTTGAGGCCGGTGCCGTAGGGGCCGTGGAAGCCGGCGCGCGACTTGGCCATCAGCGACAGGTCCGGGGCCTCGGCCATCGCGCTCTTCGGGAACTTGTCGTTCGGCGTGGCGGGGCGCCAGTCGCCGTCGCCGTCGGCCAGCGCCTCGTCGAACACCTCGAACTGCGCGGCATAGGCCCGCACCTGGTCCTCGGGCAGGCCGGGGCCGCCCTCGTCATGCAGGTTGCGGAAGGCCACGTATTGCAGGCCGTGGCAGGCGGCGCAGACCTCGGTGTAGATCTGCAGGCCGCGCTGCAGCTGCATCTGGTCGAACGACCCGAACGGACCTTCGAAGGGGAAGTCGTAGTCGGTGATGTGGACTTCGGTCTCGGCGGCGGTCGCCGGGGCGGCGAGCCCCAGCGCCGCGACGGCGGCGAGCGTGACTTGTTTCAGCATGTCTCTTGCCTCTCTCACTCGGCCGGCTTGACGACGGTGTGGGTGCCGCCGGTCTCTTTGTCGTAATGGGCCTTGAAGTCGTCCTCGATGGTCGCCGGGATCGGCAGCGGCTTCTCGATCACGCCGAGGATCGGCAGGATCACGAGGAAGTAGGCGAACCAGTAGGTGGCACCCAGCAGCGCGATGTAGGGATAGATCCCCTCGGCGGGCATCGCGCCGACCCACATCAGGACGATGAAGTCGACCACCAGCAGCGCGAACCACCACTTGAACATCGGGCGATAGCGGCCCGATCGCACGCTCGAGGTGTCGAGCCACGGCGCCAGGGCGATCACCGCGATCGCGCCGAACATCGCCAGCACGCCGAAGAACTTGGCGTCGACGATGCCGAAGGTGATCCAGTTCGTGAACATCACGATCCAGACGTCGGCGGTGAAGGCGCGCAGGATGGCGTAGAAGGGCAGGAAGTACCATTCCGGCACGATGTGCGCGGGCGTCGCCAGCGGGTTGGCCTCGATGTAGTTGTCGGGGTGGCCCAGGTAGTTCGGCATGAAGCCGACGATCGCGAAGAACACCGCGAGGATCAGCGCCAGGGCGAACAGGTCCTTCAGCACGAAGTAGGGCCAGAAGGGCAGGGTGTCGCGCTTGGCCTCTTCCTTGGAGGTGCGGCGCACCTCGACCCCGGTCGGGTTGTTGTTGCCGGTCGAGTGGAACGCCCAGATGTGGACGATGGTCAGGCCGGCGATCAGGAACGGCATCAGGTAGTGCAGCGAGAAGAACCGGTTCAGCGCCGGCTGGCCCACCGCCGAAGCGCCCAGCAGCCAGGTCTGGATCGCCTCGCCCACGAAGGGCACGGCGCCGAACAGGCCGGTGATCACCGCGGTGCCGTGGAACGACATCTGGCCCCAGGGCAGCACGTAGCCCATGAAGGCGGTGCCCATCATCAGCAGGTACATCAGGATGCCGATGATCCAGGTCACCTCGCGCGGCGCCTTGTAGCTGCCGTAGTAGAGGCTGCGGAAGATGTGCAGGTAGACCGCCACGAAGAACAGCGAGGCGCCGTTCGAGTGGATGTAGCGCAGCATGAAGCCGCCGTTCACGTCGCGCATGATGTGCTCGACGCTGGCGAAGGCGAGGTCGACATGCGGCGTGTAGTGCATCACCAGCACGATGCCGGTGACGATCTGCAGCGCCAGGGTGAAGGTCAGGACGATGCCCCAGATCCACATCCAGTTGAGGTTCTTGGGGGTCGGGATCATCAGCGTGTCGTAGAGCAGGCCGAGGACCGGCAGGCGGTTGTTGAGCCAGCGCTCGCCGCCCGTCTTGGGTTCGTAGTGATCGTGCGGAATACCGGACATCAGAGTCTCTCCTCAGCCGAGCTTGATGGTCGTCTCGTCGACGAATTCGGCGACGGGAACGGGCAGGTTGGCCGGGGCGGGGCCTTTGCGGATCCGGCCCGAGGTGTCGTAGTGCGAGCCGTGGCAGGGGCAGAACCAGCCGCCGAAATCGCCCTGTTCGCCGAGCGGCACGCAGCCCAGATGGGTGCAAACGCCCATCTGCACGAGCCAGATGCCCTCTTCGTCAAGCGCGCGGTTCTCGTCGGTGGCGACGGCTTCGCCGCCCAGGTTCTCGTTGCGCGCCAGCGGGTCGGGCAGCGAGGCCGGGTCGACCTCGCGGGCCTCGGCGATCTCGGCCTCGGTGCGGGCGCGGATGAAGACCGGCTTGCCCTGCCACAGCACGGTGAGCTGGCTGCCCGGGGCCACGCCCGAGACGTCGACCCGGATCGAGGCCAGCGCCAGAACGTCGGCGGAGGGGTTCATCTGGTTGACCAGCGGCCAGACCGCGGCACCGGCAGCGACGGCGCCCGCCCCGGCGGTGGCGTAGTAGAGGAAATCGCGGCGGGTGCCCTGATGTTCGTCTGCGTGTGACACGGGGGTGGGTCTCCGGTATGGCTGGGGCGGCGTCGCCCGGACGGCAAAAGACCGCGGGCCCGGGGGACCCGCTCGGTGTTTTGGCGCTGTTTAGCCATTGAGATCGCGCCCGTCCAGCGGACAATACCGCGCAGCCGGCCGGCAGATAGGGCGCGTGGCCATACGGTAAAGGGAGGGGGCGCGATGACGATGGAGGGCCGCTGCCATTGCGGCGCGACCGGCTGGACCAGCCGCGCGGCGCCCCGCTGGGCGACCGAGTGCAACTGCTCGATCTGCCGCAGGCTCGGCGCGCTGTGGGGCCACGTGCCGCGCGAAGGCGTGACGCTGCACGGCGAGACCGCGCAGCGGCGCGGCTATGTCTGGGGCGACGGCGACCTCGAGTTCGTGGCCTGCGCCACCTGTCTGTGCGTGACCCACTGGCAGCCGCGGCGCGGCGGCGACCGCATGGGGCTGAACCTGCGCATGGCGCCGCCCGAGCACCTTGCCGCGCTGCCGGTGCGGCGCTTCGACGGGGCCGAAAGCTGGCGCTTCCTCGACCCCGAACCCGGGATCTGAGCACGTATCCGTTGCAGCGAAGCGACAACGCGGATTTGAATGCGCCGCCGCTTGTCGCCGTTGGCCCGCGGGCCTAGTTCCGGGTGATACTGATCCCGACCCTGTCCGACTCGACTGGAATCATCCGATGCTGTCCCGTGCGCTTCCGCTTGCCCTGATCCTCGCCCCCGGCCTCGCCGCGGCCGAAGTCGAGCTGAGCTTCTACGGCGGCGTGCAGGATGCACCGCATTCCACCGTCGAGGTGGACCGCCCCGGCGTCGACGACGATCGCGAGTTCACCGTCGACTGGGAGGGCAACTCCTTCGATGCGCCGCCCTATTACGGCCTGCGCGCGACCTGGTGGCGCGAGGACGATCTGGGCTTCGGGTTGGATTTCAACCACGCCAAGGTCTACTCGGACGACGACACGCTTGCCGAGCAGGGGCTCGAGACGCTGGAGTTCACCGACGGGATCAACATCCTGACGCTGAACGCCTATCGCCGGTTTCCCGACGCGGCCTACGGGCTGACGCCCTATGTCGGCGGCGGCCTCGGCCTGGCGATCCCGCGGGTCGAGTACGACGACGGCGAGTCGCGCACCGACGAGTACCAGATCACCGGCCCGGCCGTGGCGCTGATGGCGGGTGCGAGCTACGACATCACCGACAGCGTCTCGGTGTTCGGCGAGTACAAGGGCACCTATTCCGCGAACGAGGCCGATCTGAACGGCGGCGGCACGCTGGAATCGGACATCGTCACCAACGCGCTCAACCTCGGCGTCAGCTTCAACTTCTGACCGGACGCCCGCCTGTTGGCGGGCGGGTCCGGCCGGCTGCCCGCCTCAGGCGGCGGGCGGGGCGGTGGCGATCATGCTGTCGCGGCTGGCGAAGCGGTCCGCCCAGGCGGCTAGCTGCGGCCGGCCCTCGCGCCAGTTGCGGGCCGCATGGCGCAGGTCGAGATAGGCCAGCGCGCAGGCCACGGCGATCTGGCCCATGTCGATGCGCCCCTCCAGATGGCTGACCCAGCGCGCCTCGATCGCGTCGAGCGCGCGCTCGACCTTGCGCCACTGGCCCTCGACCCATTTCTCCGAGCGCGCGCCCTCGGGCCGGACCCGCGATTCGAGCACCATGGCCAGCGCGGCGTCCATGATGCCGTCGGCGGTGGCCTCGAGCGTCAGCACCTCCCAGATGCGGTTCTCGGGGTAGAGCCGCGCCCCGGCCCGGGCATCGAGGTAGCGGGTGATCACCCGGCTGTCGTAGAGCGCCGGGCCGTCCTCGCGCACCAGCGCCGGGATCTTGCCCAGGGGGTTGGCGTGGATCACGTCGACCGGATCGCCCAGCGGGTCGGTCGCGGCGGCGATCTCGGTGACCTCCTGCGCCTGCCCGGTTTCGTGCAGCACGACGCGCACCTTGCGCGCGAAGGGCGAGGCGGGGGAAGTGAGTAGTTTCATGTGGAGCGCTCCGTCTGGCCCGCGCAGTCAAGCAGCGGCGCGGACGGCGTGCAAGCGCGTCGTGGGCGTCCGCGCGATGGCCGAACGGTCGGGGTCAGCGTGGCCGGAAAACGAGGAAGGGCGGAGATGCTCCGCCCTTCCTTGCCGTCCCGAACACGCATGGCGACCCGCCGGGCCTTGGCCTCAGCCCGCGACCAGCCGGGTGCCAGAGATGCCGGTGATCACCGCCTCGACGATCCGCCCCTCCGTCTGGTCGGTGGCGAAGTCCACCTCGGCGAAATGCTCGGTCCGGCCCATGCGCGGGCTTTCCATCAGCACGCGGTGGGTGCGGCCGACCTGCGCGGCGAGATGCGCCTGCACCGCCGCGTCGCCCTTTTCGCGCAGCCGCGCGGCGCGGGCCTTGATCGCCTTTCCGTTCACCTGCGGCATCTTCGCGGCCGGCGTACCGGGGCGGGGCGAGTAGGGGAAGACGTGCAGCCAGGTCAGGTGGCACTCCTCGACCAGCTTTAGCGAGTTCTCGAACGCCGCTTCGGTCTCGGTCGGAAAGCCGGCGATGATGTCGGCGCCGAAGGTCATGTCGGGCCGCAGGCGGCGTGCCTCTTGCGCGAAGGCGATCGCGTCGTCGCGCAGGTGGCGGCGCTTCATCCGCTTCAGGATCAGGTCGTCGCCATGCTGCAGGCTCAGGTGGAGATGCGGCATCAGCCGTGGCTCGGTGGCGATCGCCTGCATCAGGTTCTCGTCCACCTCGATCGAATCGATCGAGGAGATCCGCAGCCGCTTCAGGTCGGGCACCAGCTTGAGGATGCGCATGACCAGATCGCCCAGGCGCGGCTGCGCCGGCAGGTCGGCGCCCCAGGAGGTCAGGTCGACGCCGGTCAGCACCACCTCCTCGTAGCCGCGATCGACGAGCCGCTTGATCTGCTCGACCACCACGCCGGCGGGCACCGAGCGCGAATTGCCGCGGCCATAGGGGATGATGCAGAAGGTGCAGCGGTGGTCGCAGCCGTTCTGCACCTGCACGTAGGCTCGCGAGCGGCTGCCGAAGCCATCGATCAGGTGGCCGGCGGTTTCGGTGACGGACATGATGTCGTCGACCTGCACCGGCTCGGTCGCGCCGATCAGGTCGGGCGCCATGTTCTTCCAGGTGTCGGGCTGCATCTTCTCGGTATTGCCGATGACGAGATCGACCTCCGCCATGTCCGAGAAGCGCTTGGGGTCGGTCTGCGCGGCGCAGCCGGTGACGATGATCTTCGCACCCGGGTTCTCGCGCCGCAGCCGGCGAATCTCCTGTCCGGCCTTGCGGACGGCCTCGGCCGTCACGGCGCAGGTGTTGACCACCACGGCGTCCTCGACGCCCGCGCGCGTGGCGAGGTCCTTCATCGCCTCGGTCTCGTAGGCGTTGAGGCGGCAGCCCATGGTGGCGAAGATCGGGGCCTTGCGGTCCATCAGCGGTGCTCCGTCAGGTCTGGCGCGCGCCACACGCCGTCGAACACATGCGCGGTGGGGCCGGTCATCCAGACCCCGTCGGCGCGCCAATCCACCATCAGCGTGCCGCCGTCCAGATCGATCGTCACCTTCCTTCCCGTCAGCCCGCGCCGCGCTGCCGCCACCGCGACCGCGCAGGAGGACGAGCCGGAGGCCAGCGTCAGCCCGGCGCCGCGCTCCCAGACCCGCATCCGGATCCGGTCGGGGCCGGTCACCTGCGCCACCTGCACGTTGGTGCGCTCGGGGAAGAGCGGGTGGGACTCGTGCGCCGGGCCGAAGCGGTCGAGGTCGACCGATTCGGCGTCCTCGACGAAGAAGCTGCAATGCGGGTTGCCCATGCCGGTGGCGGTGGGCGCGCCCTCGATCGGAAGCGTCAGCGTGTCCATCTCGCGCGCCAGCGGGATCTCGCGCCAGTCGGTCTGCGGCTGGCCCATGTTGACCGAAACGAGGCCTTCGCCCGCGTCGCGCGCCGCGAGCCGGCCGCGGTCGGTGGTGATCGCCAGCGCCGTCTTGCCGGTGCGGGTCATCTCCCATGCCGCGACGCAGCGCGTGGCGTTGCCGCAGGCCCCTGAGGTGGAGCCGTCGGCGTTCCAGAAGGTGAGGTGGAGATCGGCGTCCGGGGCGGTCGTGATGACCGCGAGCTGGTCGAAGCCGATGCCGCGGTGGCGGTCGGCCATGGCGATGGCGAGCGCCGGCGTCACGGCCGGCAATCCGCGTCGCGCGTCGATCACAACGAAGTCGTTGCCAAGGCCGTGCATCTTCATGAACGGCAGGCCGGGGAGTGTCTTGTCCTGCATGCGGCGCGCTTTACCAAACGTCGCGAAGATTATCCAGCAAAAGGGGAATTTTGCGGTTGACCCCCCCCGGCACTCCCCTTAGAGAGCCCCCCAGTGGGCCGTTAGCTCAGTTGGTAGAGCAACTGACTTTTAATCAGTGGGTCGCAGGTTCGAATCCTGCACGGCTCACCACTGATCACCTTAGATCATAGTTCGTGGACGGGGACGGAGCGCATGCCGACCCCTGCCACGACTCGTTCCGGATGCAGGCTCCGCCGGCGCGGAGACGTCCGGGGGGCTGGCGCCTGCAAGGCGAGTGACCCTTCGCGCGCGCCGCATGGACGCTCAACCCGAAGGATTCGGCCGGGGCAGGCCGCAGGCCCGAAACCCGCAAGGCCGGTCTCCTGTCCCTGAGAGGGGTCGTGCAGCGGCGTTGCCGATGGCGGCCGGGGGCGAGGGGCGAAACGAGAAGGGGGCCGCCAGCCCCGCACCTGCGCGCGAGACGGCCGCCCCCCAATCCGCGATGTCGCCTCGTCTCAGGTGACGACGAAGCCGCGGCCGACCGGATCGGTCTCGTCGATGAGCCACTTGGCATAGCCGGTGACCTTGGCGGTGCCCTTCACGGTCGGAATCACCGCGCGCACGTCGCCGAGCCGGGTCTCGCCGAGCAGCTGGCCCTCGAAGCGGCCGATGCCCAGCAGGCCCTCGGAGCGGATCACGTCGCCGATCTTCATGTCGCCGCGACGCTCGAAATAGGCCATCATCATCGAGGTCCCCGTGCCGCCGGGCGAACGGTCGAGTTTGCCGTCCGAGAAGACGTGGACGTTGCGGTAGAGGCTGTCGGCGTGGTCCGGCTCCTGCCAGAAGGTGGTGAAGTTCAGCCCCTGGATGTGGCTCTCGGTCGGGTGCTGGACGGTCATCTTGGCGTTGATCTGGTCCTTCACCGCGACGCCCATCTCCGACAGCATCTTGCCGTTCTCCGGCCCGATCGGGCGGTTCGGGTAGGGCCATTTCAGCACGGCGAAGAAGTTGCCGCCGAAGCAGATGTCGCACAGCACCTCGCCCACCTCGGGCAGCGTCACCGGCACGTCGGCATGCAGCACGAAGGCCGGCACGTTCTGGAACCGGGTCCAGGCCACCTGGCCGTCCTCGAAGCCGACCTCTGAGGTCACCGGGCCGGCCGGGGTCTCGAAGCGGATCTTGGCGACGTCCTTGGCGTCGGTGTGGACCATGCCGTGCGAGATCATCGCCATCGACAGCGCGATGGTGCCGTGGCCGCACATCTCCATGAAGTCGTCGCCGTCGCACCACAGCATGCCGGCGTCGAAGTCGGGGCTCGAGGGCGGGGTGACGAAGACGCCGACCATGTCGTGGTGCCCGCGCGGCTCGCGCAGGAGGCCCGTGCGCACGTAGTCGTAGTTCTCGCGGATGAAGTCGCGCTTCTCGACGATCCCGAGACCCTGCGGGTAGGGAATGCCGCCCGGAATGATGCAGGTCGGCTCGCCGTCGGTGTGGGTGTAGATCACGTCGATGAAGCGGTTCGGGGTCATCATGTGCGCATCAGCCTTGTCTGTTCACAGCCCCAGTGCGGTCGGCACCGAGAGCACGATGGTTTCGGGGAAGAGGATCACCGCGGCCAGGACCAGCAGCATCACGGCGATGAAGGGCAGGTTGGCGCGGGTGAGCGAGAGCATGTCGACCTTGGCGATGGCCGACGTGATGAAGAGCGCGGCCCCGACCGGCGGGGTCTGCTGGCCGATCCCCCAGCAGAGCACCACGACCATCCCGAAATGCACCGGGTGGATGCCGAGAAGCTCGATCGCGGGGAAGAACAGCGGCACGATGATGAAGATCATCGCGATGCCGTCGAGGAAGGTGCCGGCGACGATCATGATCACGCTCAGCAGCACCAGGAAGAGGACGGGCGAGACCTGCAGCTCGGCCAGCGGCTTGAGGATGCTGTCGGCCAGCTGCTCGTAGGTGAAGGCGAAGCCCATCACATGCGCCGCGGCGGTGACCATCATCACCGCGCCCGAGAGCACGGCCGCCTCGCAGAGCGTCTGGTAGAGCACCCGCGGCTTCAGCGTGCGGTAGTAGAACATGCCGATGGCGGTGCCGTAGATCACCGCGACCGAGGAGGCCTCGGTCGGCGTGAAGATGCCGCCCAGGATGCCGCCGAGGATGATCGCCGGCATCAGCAGCGCCGGCAGGGCGCGGGCGAAGGCCAGCACGGTGCGCCTGGCCGAGAAGGGGGCCTCGACCGGGTAGCCGTTGCGGATCGAGATCAGCCAGGCGGTGACGATCAGCGCGAGGCCCAGCAGCACGCCCGAGATGAGGCCCGCGGCGAAGAGCGCGCCGGTCGAGATCCCGAGATAGGCGCCGAGGATGACCATCGGCACGGAGGGCGGAATGATGATCCCGATGGTCGAGGAGGCGGCGGTGACGGCGCCGGTGAAGGCACGCGAATAGCCGCGCTTGACCATCGGGTCGATGATCATGCCGCCGACGGCGGCGGTGTCGGACATCGAGGTGCCGGACATGCCGGCGAAGAACATCGAGGTCACGACGTTCACCGCCGCGAGGCCGCCGCGCATCTGGCCCACCAGCGTCTTGGCGAACTCGACCAGGTGGCCGGAGATGCCCGAGCGGCTCATGATCTGGCCGGCGAGGATGAACAGCGGCACCGCGAGCAGCGGAAAGCTCTGCACGCCGCGATAGAGCCTCTGCGCGACGATCAGCTGGTCGACATCGGCGAAGTAGAAGATGCCGACGGCGATCGAGATCAGCGCGAAGGCGATCGGCAGGCCGAAGCCGATCAACCCGAGCAGGATGGCGAGAACGAGAAGCAGCGTCATTGGATCAGATCTCCACCGGGTCGGCGGTGCCCGGGTCGGCCTCCTCGCCGGAGGCCAGCCGCATCAGGCCGCGCAGGCCCGAGATCGCGGCGTCGAGCAGGATGAGCGCGCCAGCCACGGGGACGGCCGCGTAGTACCAGGTGGTCGAGATCTCGAGCACGGTCGTCGTCTGGTCGGCGAAGCGCAGCACCTGCCGGCCGCCGTGCCAGGCCATGATCCAGCCGATCAGGCCGATCACCACCTGGTTGGCGACGAAGACAAGGCCGCGCGGCAGCCGCGGCAGCCGCGTGACGAGAAGGTCGACCCTGAGATGGGCGCCCTTCCTCAGCGCCAGATAGGCGCCGAGGAAGGTGATGTAGGTCAGCAGCGCCAGCGACACCTCGAAGCTCCAGCTGAGCGCGGAGCCCAGCGCGTATCGGTACACGACCGCCGCAAAGGCGACGCCGACCGCGGCCACCAGGAAGGCGGCGATGAGGGCTTCGAGGATGCGGTTGATCATCTGTCCTGACCTCCGGGTCGCTTACTCGGCCGGGCGGGCGTCGACGATGAGGTCGATCAGCGCCTGCGCGTCGGCGCTCTCCTCGGCGGCCCATTCCTCCCAGATCTGGGTCGAGGCGCCGGTGAAGGCCGCGACGTCGGCCTCGTTCACCTGCATGCCCTGCTCCTCGAGGAAGGTGACGATCTCCTCGTCGGCCTGGGTGCCGAGCTCGACCGAATAGGCCTCGGCGGCCTCGCCGGCCTGCATCATCGCGTCCTGCTGCTCGGGGTTCAGCGCCTGCCAGTCGTCCTCGCTGATGAGCAGGTAGGTCACCGTGTAGAGGTGGTTGGTGAGCGACAGGTAGTCCTGCACCTCGTAGAACTTCTGGCTCTTGGCCCAGATGACCGGGTTCTCCTGGCCGTCGAAGACGCCGGTCTGCAGCGCCGAGTAGAGCTCGGAGAAGGGCAGCGGCGAGGCGTTCGCGCCGTAGTGGTTGAAGATCTTGATCCGCAGGTTGCTGCCCGGCGTGCGCATCTTCACGCCGTCGAGATCCTCGGGCGTGGTGATGGGGCGGACGTTGTTGGTGATCTGGCGGAAGCCGCCCTCGAGGAAGGCCACGGGCCGCAGGCCCTTCTCGACCAGCATCGCCTCGATCTTCTCGCCGGCCGCGCCGCCGAGCGCGGCGGCGACATGCTCGCGGCCCGAGAAGATGTAGGGCAGCGCGGTGGCGCCCAGCTCCGGCACGACGGTGGTGATCGGCGTCTCGATCGTCGCCATGTCGAGCAGGCCGGTCTGCATCGCCTCGAGCGAGCTTTCCTGGTCGCCCAGCGCGGAGTTGGCGAAGAGGTTCAGCGCGATCGCGTCGCCGGTCAGCTCGGACAGCACCTCGTCGAAGCGCTCGACCGACAGGTAGGCGATCGACTCCTCGTTGCCCGGCATGTTCACGCGGAACTCGTGCTCCTGGGCCGAGGCCGCGGTCGTGAGGACAGTGGTGGCGGCGAGCGTGGCCGCGGCGGAAATCCAGTGCTTGGTCATGTGGTCTCCCCGGTGTCTGTCATTCTTATGACCCGAGACGATAGACAGGGAAACGCAAGGGATATAGAACGTATCGGCCTTGGAATTGAACAGCACGGCCATCGAATGCGGAATTCCGGATGAAGCGCCCCGAGACCAGCCTCGATGCCTTCCACGAGGGGCGGCAGAAGCTGCGGGTCGGAATCCTCGTGCTCGACAACTTCACGCTGAACGCCTTCTCGGGCTTCATCGACGCGTTGCGCCTGGCCGCCGACACCGGCGGCCGCAGCCGCCAGATCGAATGCGGCTGGGTCATCATGGGGCACGGGCCGGTGCGCGCGAGCTGCGGCCTGTCGATCACGCCGGACGCCGAGCCGATGGATCCGGGGCGGTTCGACTACATCGCCGTCGCGGGCGGCAACGACTACCCGCAGAGGGCGCAGCCGGCCTGGCTGACCCGCTATCTCCAGCAGGCGGACGCCGCTGGCGTGCGCCTGGTGGGGCTGTGCACCGGCACCTTCAACATCGCCCGGGCGGGGCTGATGGAGGGGCGGACGGCCTGCGTGCATTGGAACGTCCATGACGAGTTCCGCTCGCAGTTTCCGAACGTGCGCGCGCTGTCGGACCGGATCTTCTTCGATGCCGGCGACCGCATCACCTGCGCGGGATCGACCGGGGCCCCGGACCTCGCGCTGCACCTGATCGGCCGGCATTGCGGGCCGGAGCGGGCGCAGCAGAGCCTGCGCCACATGGTGCTCAGCAACCAGCGCGACGCCTCCTTCCCGCAGGCGCAGTTCGCCGAGGAGACGCGCAGCCTGCGCGACAGCGTCGTGCGCCGCGCGATCCTGATCATGGAGCAGACGCTCGATGCGCCGATCAGCCTCGAGGACCTGGCATCGCGCCTCGGGATCAGCCCCCGGCACCTGTCGCGGCGCTTCACCGAGAGCCTCGGCCAGTCGCCCTCGCGCTACTACCGCTTTCTGCGCGTGCGCTACGGCGCCTGGCGGCTGGTGCATTCCACCGAGCGGGTCTCGGAGGTCGCGACCGAGGCCGGGTTCTCGGATGCCTCGCATTTCCTGCGGGAGTTCAAGCAGGTCTACGGCACGACGCCGGCGCGGTACCGCAAGGCGCTGGACGGCGCGCGGCGCGGGGCGCCCGGCGGCGGACAGGGCGGGGGGGGCTCGGCCCCGGCGGGAGGCCCCGGATCGGGGCGCTGACCGGACGCGCCGCATCGCGCGGGCCGGGCATGTCCGGAGCGCCGGGCGGTGGCCGGGCCGCTCGTTTCGTCCCTGGCCGGGCAGGACCGCGAACCGGACCCGGCCCCCTCATGGCCGGCAATGATCCACGGGAAACATTCCGGGGCTTGGGGGGGTCACCGGCGTCGTCCGGCTCCGGGCCGTTTCGGCGTCCGGCATGGGCCGGGGGCAGGGACGCCGTGCCCGGTCAGGCCGGGCGCGGGATCAGCGCGCCGGGCTGGCCGATGACCTGCATCGCCAGCTCGTGCCCCGCGCGGGCGGCGTCGATCGGGTTCGATCCGGCGATCCGGGCCGCGAGGTACCCGGCATTGAAGGAATCGCCCGCCGCCGTCGTGTCGACGACACGCGGCGCGGCCGGGTAGGTCTGCCGGGCCAGGGGCCCTTCATGCCACAGCCACGGGCCGGCCGCCCCGTCCTTCAGCGCGATCTCGGCCACGCCTGCCGCGGCCAGCCGCTCGAGCAGGGCCTGCGGGGCCTCGTCCGGCCGCAGCCTGGCCTCGTCGTCGCGCGACGGCAGGGCGATGGTCGTGGCCCGCCACATCCTGTCGATCCAGTCGCGGGCGGTCCCGGCATCGGGCCAGAGCTGCGGCCGGTAGTTGCTGTCGAAGACGACGTGGTGCCCGCCGCGGCGCAGGGCGGCGCATTTCGCGACCAGCGCCTCGCGGACCTCCGCAGGGAGGATCGCCAGCGTGATGGCCGACAGGTAGACCATGTCGAAGGCGTCGAGATCGTCGAGGTGCCCGATGCCGTCCGAGAACAGCCTTCGCGCGGCCGAGGCGCTTCTCCAGAACTGGAACCGGCGGTCGCCCTCGGGGTCGAGCTCGATCGCGTAGAGCCCCGGCAGCGCGCCGGCGACGCGATGCATGTGCCGGGTGTCGATCCCCTCGGCCCGGGCGCAGGCGACGATGCGGTCCGAGAAGCTGTCGGTGCCGAGCGCCGTGACATAGGAGACCTGCGCGGCGGAACGGTCGAGCGCCCGGCCGAGATAGACCGCCGTGTTGAAGCTGTCGCCCGCGACGCCGATCGCGGCATGCTCCGCCGTCACGCCCGACAGCTCGATCATGCATTCGCCGATCGACGCGATGCGAAAGGCCGCGCCGCCGGGCCGGTCTGCGGGACGAATGGGCGCGGGCCGGAGGGGCGGCGTCATGCCTTTCCTTCCAGAATCCGGTCGGTGCGGCCGGCGAGGTCGGCGATCCAGTCCTCGGGCAGCGGCTCCTGCGTGACCTGCTCGAGCAGGGCCCGGCACAGCGCCGGCGTGCCGGTGCGGCTGCCCGCGATCTTCAGCAGGCCGTCGGCGGCCGGGTCGTGCACGGGCCGGCCCTTTTCGGCGGCGCGGACGAGCCAGGCCACCCAGGACGCGATCGCGGTGGTGGCCTGCGGGGCGGGCAGGCCGCGCTGGCGCAGCGCGCGGACGATCGGCAGCAGCCGCACCGGCACCTTCTGGCTGCCATCCATGGCGATCTGCGCCAGCTCGTGCTTCATCTCGACCACGTCGAAGCGCGCCAGCAACGCGGCGCGGTAGGCCGGGAGCGTGTCGCGGATCTCCTCGGCCAGCGTCGCGCCCGCCTCGTCGAACAGCCGCTCGACCCCGGCCCGCAGGGCGGGGTCGGCGATGGCGTCTTGCACGTAGCGATGCCCCGCCAGCAGCCCCGCATAGGCGAGGAAGGAATGCGACGCGTTGAGAAGGCGCAGCTTGCGCGCCTCGAACGGGGCGACATCGGCGACGATCTCGGCGCCGACGCGGTCCCATGCGGGGCGGTCCGAGGCGAAGTCGTCCTCGACGATCCATTCCGAGAAGGTCTCGGTCGGGACCGGGGCCGCCTCGGGCCGGCCCGTCGCGGCCGCCACGGAAGCGCGCAGCTCCTCCGTCGTGGCCGGCGTGATCCGGTCGACCATCGTGTCGGGAAAGGTCACGCGGTCCCCGGCCGTCCCGCCGATCTCCAGCCCGGCGGCCTGCGCGAAGCGCGCGACGGCCGCCCGCAGCTTGCGGCCGTTGCCGGAGATGTTGTCGCAGCTGATCACCGTCAGACCGCCCGCGCCGGACCCGGCCCGCCGGGCCAGACCATGCGCCAGCAGGCCGACCGCGCTTTGCGGCCGCTCCGCCTCGAGATCGGCCCGGATCCGCGGGTCGGCGAGGTCGAGAGTGCCGTCGCGCGGGTCGAGGTGGTAGCCCTTCTCGGTCACGGTCAGCGTCACGATCCGGGTCTCGGGGTCGGCGATCCGGCGGAGCACCGCCTCGGGATCCTCGGCCGCGACGAGGATCTCGTCATGCACCGTGACGCGCTCCAGATCGAGGCCGTCGCGGCCGCGGATCGCCAGCGTGTAGGCGAAGCCCTCGGGGGCCAGCGCGTCGCGCAGGTCGGGCCGGCGCATCGAGACGCCGGTGATGCGCCAGGGCGCCGCCGCCTCCGCGCGCCGGTTCGCCAGCTCGGTGTACCAAGCCTGGTGGGCGCGGTGAAAATTGCCGAAGCCGAGATGCAGGATGCGGGGCATGTCAGTGAGTGCCTTTCAGCCGGTAGGTGTCGCGCGCCGCGTCGCAGGCGAGCCAGGCCGCCAGCCGCTCGGCCTCGGCGCGGCCGAACAGCCCGGCCCGGACCTGTTCGGCCAGGTGCAGGCCGACGCAGCGCCGCCACATGTCGTGCCGGGCCGGGATCGAGAGCACCGCGCGGGTGTCATCGTTGAAGCCCGCGAGGTTGCGGTAGCCGGCGGTCTCCACCACCCGGTCGAAATAGCGGCGGATGCCGTTCGGGCTGTCGTGGAACCACCAGGGCGGGCCGAGGCGCAGGCAGGGCCAGTGCCCGGCCATCGGCGCCAGCTCGCGGGCGTAGCTCGCCTCGTCGAGCGTGAACAGCACGACGCGCAGCGCCGGATCGTTGCCGACGCGGTTCAAGAGCGCGTCGAGCCCGCCGACCCAGTCCATCGCCACGGGGATGTCGGCGCCCATGTCGGGGCCGTGGCTGGCGCGCAGCGCGGCGTTGGTCGAGCGGCGGCTGCCGGCATGGATCTGCATGACCATGCCGTCCTCGGCCGACATCTGTGCCATCTCGACCAGCATGTGGCCGTAGAACCGCCGCGCGCCGTCCGCGTCGAGGCCGCCCTGCAGGGCGCGGTCGTAGAGCGCGCCGATCTCCTGCGGGTCGAGCCAGGTCGTGGCGAGCACCGGCACGTCGTGGTCCGTCGCGGTCGCGCCGCGGGCGCGGAAGGCCGCGCGGCGCTGGCGCAGCGCCTCGAGGAAGCCCGAATACCGCCCGATGTCGCAGCCGGTCATCGCGCCGAGCCGGTGCAGGTTGTCGCGGTGGCCCGGCCGCGCCGGGTCGAGCACGTCGTCGGGGCGGAAGGTCGGGATGATGTGGCCGCCCCAGCCCGACGCCGCGATGGCGTCATGCGCCTTTAGCGGGTCGAGCGCGGCATCCGTGGTCGCGAGGGTCTCGATCCCGAGCCGCTCGAACAGGCGGCGCGGCCGGAACCCCGGCTCGGCCAGCCGGGCCGAGATCTCGTCGAACACCGCGTCGGCGCTGTCTTCGGCCAGCGGCGTCTCGACCCCGATGGTCCGGTAGAGCGTGTGCTCGAGCCAGCCGCGGCTCGGCGTGCCGAGGAAGCTGTCCCAGTGCTTCGCGAACAGCCGGAAGATCGCGCGCGGGTCGCGTTCGGCGCGGGGCACGCCGACGCCCAGATCGGACAGGGCAACGCCTTGGCTGTAGAGCATCCGGAACACGTAGTGATCGGGCACGATCAGCAGCTCGGCCGGGTCGGGAAAGGGGGTGTCCTGCGCCCACCAGCTCGGGTCGCAATGGCCGTGGGGCGAGACGATCGGCATCGTCCGGATCGTCTCGTAGAGGGCGCGCGCGTCGTCGGGCAGCGCCTCGGCAGGATCGATGGGCAGCAAGGCGTCGCTCCTCCGGGTCATTCGAAATGGTCGCGATGCGCGGCGATCATGCCCGACAGCAGCGCCAGGACCGACCTGAGATGCGCGCGCAGCACGCTGTCGGCCGCCGCGGCGTCGCCCGCGAGGATCGCCTCGAGGATCGCCCGGTGCTCGCCCAGGAGCCGGTCGCTGTGGTGCCGCTCGGTCAGCGCGAAGACGCGCAGCCGGTCGAGCGCCGCCTTCTCGCGGTTGAGCAGGGTCTCGGCCCGGCCGAAGCCGGTGGCGCGGGCCAGAAGCGCGTGGAACTGGTCGTCGGTGCGCTGGAAGCCGAGATCGTCGCCCTCCTTCGCGTGCCGGGCCTGCTGGGTCAGGACCTCCTCGATCTCCTCGTGGATGGCCCCGGGCAGGCCGGTTTCGCACAGCCGCGCCACGTTGGCGGTCTCGAGCGCCTCGCGGACGAACTGCGCCTCGCGGATGCGCTGCTCGGACAGCTTGGAGACGTAGTTGCCGCGGCTGGGGCGGGTGATGATCAGCCCGTCGTCGCGCAGCTGGGTGAAGGCCTCGCGCACCGGTGTGCGGCTCGCGCCGAATCGCGCGCCGATCTCGGCCTCCGAGATCAGGCATCCCGGCGGCAGCGCGGTGGTCAGGATCGCGGTCTTGATCGCCTCGAAGATCTGCTCGGCCACCGGCCGGTCGAGGTCGAGCGGCGGAAATACGATCTCGGCCTGCGCCGGCGGGGCGGACATGTCGCTCATGGATCGTCTCCTCCTGTGAACTGGCGGCGAGCGCCTCGCATGAATCCGGTATACCGGGATACAGCGCAGTTGACAACCGGTATACCGGTGTGCTGACGTAGCGCCAACGGAGGGACGGCATGACAGGCAAGACAGATTCAGCAGGGATGCGCGCGGTTCTCGTCGGGGCCGGCATGGTTGCCGGAACCCATGCCGCCGCGCTCGCCGCGGCGGCGCCGGCCATCGTGCTGCACGGCGTCTGCGCGCGCCGCCCGGAAAGCGCGCGCGCCTTCGCCGAGACGCTGGTGCGCGAGGGCGGGGCGGCGCCGCGGATCTACGCGACGACCGAGGAGATCGCGGCCGACCCGGAGGTGGACATGGTGATCGTGGCGACGCCGCCCGATGCGCGGGCGGCGCTGGTCGCGCCGCTGGCCGCCGCCGGCAAGCCGATCCTGCTCGAGAAGCCGGTCGGGCGCAGCGGGGCCGAGGCCGCCGAGCTGGTCGAGATCTGCGAGGCGGCCGGGGTCACGCTCGGCATCGTGTTCCAGCACCGGATGCGCGCGGCGTCGCGGCAGGCGGCGCGGCTGGTGGCCTCGGGCCGGCTCGGCGCGCTCGGGCTGGTGCGGATCGAGGTGCCGTGGTGGCGCGACCAGTCCTATTACGACGCGCCTGGGCGCGGCAGCTATGCCCGCGACGGCGGCGGCGTGCTGATCTCGCAGGCGATCCACACCATCGATCTCGCGCTCAGCCTGGCCGGGCCGGTGCGCAGTGTGCAGGCGATGACCGCGACGACCCGGTTCCACGAGATGGAGGCCGAGGATTTCGCCTGCGCGGGGCTGCGCTTCGCGGATGGCGCGGTCGGCAGCCTGACCGCCAGCACCGCGAGCCACCCCGGCGGTGCCGAGGAGATCGCGCTGCATTTCGACCATGCCAGCCTGCGGCTCTGCGCCGGCGTGCTCGAGGTCGAATGGCGCGACGGCACGCGGGAAACCTTTGGCGCCACCGCCGGGACCGGCGGCGGCGCCGACCCGATGGCGTTCACCCATGAGTGGCACCAAGCCATCATCGAGGATTTCGCCGCCGCGATCGCCGAAAAGCGCGATCCGGTGGCGACGGGGCGCGACGCCTTGGCGTCGCACGACCTGATCGACGCCATCACGCGCTCGGCGCGCGAACGGCGGGAGATCGACGTGATCAGCAGGAAGGCAGACAAGGCATGACGCGGAAATTGAGGTTCGCAGCGCTCGGGATCGACCACCGGCACATCTTCGGCATGGCGGCCAACATGCAGGCCGCCGGCGCCGAGTTCGCCGGCTGGTGGACCGAAGGGACGCCCGAGCCGCTCGAGGGGTTCCAGAAGCGGTTCCCGGAGGTGCCGCGGCTGGGTAGCGTCGAGGAGGTGCTGGCGCTCGAGGATGTCGACCTGATCCTGATCTCGGCGATCCCGCGCGACCGCGCGGCGCTGGCGATCGCGGCGATGGAGGCGGGCAAGGACGTCATGGTCGACAAGCCGGGCTGCACCACGCTGGCGCAGCTCGACGAGATCCAAGAGGCGGTCGCCCGGACCGGCCGGATCTGGACGATCGACTTCTCGGAGCGGTTCGAGGTGCCGTCTGTCACCCGCGCCGCGCATCTGGTGCGCGAGGGCGTGATCGGCAAGGTCGTGCAGACCGTGGGCCTCGGGCCGCATCGGCTCAACCGCGCGACCCGGCCCGACTGGTTCTTCGAGCGCGAGGCCTATGGCGGCATCCTGACCGACATCGCCAGCCACCAGATCGACCAGTTCCTCTACTTCACCGGCTCCGAGGATGCCGAGATCGCGATGGCCTCGGTCGGCAACTACGCCAACCCCGCCGATCCGGGCTTGCAGGATTTCGGCGAGCTGGCGCTGCGCAGCGATCGCGGGCACGGCTACATCCGGGTCGACTGGTACACCCCCGACGGGCTGCCGACATGGGGCGATGGCCGGCTGACCATCCTCGGCACGGAAGGCTATATCGAGCTGCGCAAATACGTCGATGTCGGCGGCGCCGAGGGCACCGACCACGTCATCCTCGTCAATGGCGAGATCTGCGAGAAGATCGCCTGCCCGGACGAGGATCTGCCCTATTTCGCGGCGCTGATCCGCGACATCCGCGAGCGCACCGAGACGGCGATGCCGCAGGCCCATGCCTTCACCGTGATGCGCCTCGCGCTCACCGCGCAGGCGATGGCCGAGGAGCGTGGCCAATGATCGGCGTGGCGATCCTCGGCGCGGGCATCGGCGCGCAGCATCTCGAGGGCTACCGCGCCCTGCCGGAGCGTTTCACGGTGCGCGCGCTGTGCGACCTCGACACCGCGCGGGCCCGCAAGGTGGTGGGCGAGGACGGCGACATCGCCGTGCTCTCCGACATCGACGCGGTGCTGGCCGACCCGGCCATCGACCTCGTCGATGTCTGCCTGCCGCCGCATCTGCATTTCCCCATCGCGCGCGCCGCGCTCGAGGCGGGCAAGCACGTGGTCTGCGAAAAGCCGCTGGTGCGGTCGCTCGCCGATGCCGACGCGCTGATCGCGGCGGCCGAGGCGGCCGGGCGGCAGCTCTTCCCGGTGTTCCAGTACCGCTTCGGCCAGGCCACCGCGCAGATCGAGGCGCTTCTGGCCGCGGGCCTGGGCGGGCGGCCCTATGCCGCCAGCCTCGAGACCCATTGGAGCAGGGGCGCCGACTACTACGCGGTGCCGTGGCGCGGCACATGGGCCGGCGAATCCGGGGGCGCGGTGCTGGGCCACGCGATCCACAACCACGACCTGCTCACCCATTTCATGGGGCCGGTGGCCTCGCTCTCGGCGGTGACCGCGACGCGGGTGAACCCGATCGAGACCGAGGATTGCGCGGCGATCTCGTTGGCGCTCGAGAACGGCGCGGTGGCGACCAGCTCGATCACGCTGGGCGCCTCGGGCGACACCACGCGGCTGCGGCTGTGCTTCGAGGGCTTCACCGCCGAGAGCGGCACCGCGCCCTACGCGCCGGTCGAGGACGCCTGGACCTTCACGGCGCGCGCGCCGGTGACGCAGGCGCAGATCGACGCGGTCCTGGCCGATCTGGCGCCCGCGCGCTCCGGCTTCGCGGGCTTCTTCGAGGCGGTGGCCGAGGCGCTGGAGGGGCGGCCCGATCGGGCGGTGACGCTGGCGGACGGGCGCCGCTCGGTCGAGCTGGTCACCGCGGTCTATGCCGCCGCGCGCGAGGGCCGCGCAGTGCGGCTGCCGATCGGCGGCGAACACCCGCTCTATCACGGCTGGCTGCCGGAGTCGGAGGACGCGCGGGCGGCGGGCTGACGCGACAGGGGGGGTGCGGCGGGGCCGGGGGGCCGGCCGCATCCCGAGGAATATCAAAAGGGAGGACGGAAAATGACGAAGAACTATCTCGCGACCACGGCGCTGGCGCTGCTGGCGGGCGGGGCGGGGCTGCAGGCCTCGGCCCAGGAGCTGCGCTTCATGTGCGCCTCGGACGGCAGCGAATGCGACGTGCTCGAGGAGCTGAGCCAGCGCTTCGAGGCCGATCATCCGGGCGTCGACGTGGTGATCGACCTCGTGGCGCACAACACCACGCTCGAAAGCCTGCCGGTGCAGCTGGCCGCCGGCAGCGGCCCCGACATCGCCAAGGTCACCGACCTGGGCGGGCTCAATCCCTATTACCTCGACCTCGCGCCCTATGTGGACCGGGACTACTGGGAGGCCAGCTTCGGCGACACGCTGGGCTGGTACCGCAAGGGCCCCGAGGATGACGGCATCTACGGCATGCATTCGCAGATGACGATCACCGGCGCCTACATCAACCGCACCCTGTTCGATCAGGCGGGCATCGAGGTGCCGGCCGAGGATGCCGGCTGGGAGGAGTGGGTCGCGGCCGCGCGCGCCGTGGCCGAGGCCACCGGCACCCAGTTCCCGATGGCGATCGACCGCTCCGGGCACCGCTTCGCCGGCCCGGCGATCTCGTCCGGCGCCAAGATCTTCGACGCGGACGGCACGCCGATCCTCATCGACGAGGGCTTCGAGGAATTCGCCGGCAAGTTCGTCGAATGGCACGCCGACGGCACCTTCGCCCGCGACGTCTGGGCGGGCTCGGGCGGCTCGAGCTATGCCGATGCCGCCAGCGAGTTCCTGAACGCGCAGCTGGTCTACTACTACTCGGGCAGCTGGCAGGTGCAGCGCTTCGACGAGACCATCGGCGACGCCTTCGACTGGCAGGTGGTCGGCTCGCCCTGCGGCACCGGCGGCTGCACCGGCATGCCCGGCGGCGCCGGCATCGTCGGCTTCAAGCACACCGAGCATCCCGAGCTGGTGGCCGAGCTGATCGACTTCCTGGCGCAGGAGGACAACTACACCGAGCTCACCGCGCGCAGCCTGAACATCCCGGCCCATCTCGCGGTGGCGCAGAAGGGCGTCGCCTATCCCGACGCCTCCGAGCAGGGCGAGGCGGCGCTGCAGGCTTGGGGCGAGCAGGTGACCAAGCTCTCGCCGGTGGCCTACGACTATCAGGGCTACGTCAACAACCGCGCGATGTTCAACATCACGCTGGCGCGGCTGACGCAGGCCATCGTCGGCGAGCTGAGCGTCGAGAACGCGATGGCCCGGGCGCGCGACGACCTGGCCGAACTGCTCGTGGCGACCGGCCAGTAGGCCGGGGCTTCCCGGGGGCGGGCCATCGCGTCCGCCCCCAGCTCCCAAAGCAAGGGTCCCCCGTGTTGACCGTCCTGATTTCCCGCCCATTGCGGCTGATCGACTGGCCGCTTTCGGCCCTGCAGCGCCGGCTCGGCACGACCGGCGTGGCCTGGGCCTTCCTGCTGCCCAACCTGGTGCTGTTCGGCCTCTTCGCCTTCCTGCCGCTGATCCTCAACGTGGTCTACGCGCTGACCGGCGGCGACCAGATCATGCTCGAGGACCGCCGCTTCGTCGGCGCCGACAACTTCGCGCGCCTGTCGAGCTGCGAGAACTACCTCGACCCCAACAGCTGCGAGAAGGACCTGTTCTGGCGGGCGGTGCACAACACGCTGATTTTCGTCACGCTGCAGGTCGGTCTGATGGTCGGCTTCTCGCTCCTGACCGCGATCATCCTGAACCGCGACATCCGCGCCCGCGGCTTCTTTCGCAGCGTGTTCTTCTTCCCGGTGCTGCTCTCGCCCGTGGTGGTGGCGCTGGTCTGGAAATGGATCCTGCAGCGCGACGGCGTGCTGAACGCGGGCCTCGACGCGCTGGGCTTCGAGACCTTCAACTGGCTGCTGCACGCCAACTGGGCCTTCGGCTGGTCGATCTTCCTGTCGGTCTGGGCGCATATGGGCTTCTACACGCTGATCCTGCTGGCCGGCCTGCAGGCGATCCCGCAGGACGTCTACGAGGCGGCGCGCATGGATGCGGCGAGCCCCTGGCGGATGTTCCGCCGGATCACGCTGCCGCTTCTGATGCCGACCATGCTGGTGGTGCTGGTGCTGGCGCTGATCAAGGGCGTGCAGACCTTCGACGAGGTCTATGCCTTCACCGGCGGCGGGCCCGGCTCGGCCACGACGCTGATGATCCAGTACATCTACGAGACCGGCTTCGGCGGCATGCCGCGGCTCTTCGGGCTGGCCTCCGCGGCTTCGATCCTCGTCGCGGTGGTGCTGGTGGCGCTGACGGCGCTGCAACTCTGGGCCAACAGGAGAAACGTCAATGGGTAAGGTGCTTGGCTTTCTGACGCGGACCCGCGGCCGGGGCGGCCGGCTGCACTGGACCGACTGGGCGAGCTACGCCTATCTCGGGCTCGGCGTGGCGCTGATGTTCGGACCGGTGGTCTGGCTGCTGCTGTCCTCCTTCAAGACCGAGGCCGAGCTGGCCCGCTTCCCGCCGCGGCTGCTGCCGCATGCGCAGGAGATGATGACCCTGCCGGGCCATGACGATCCGCTGCCGATGTTCGTCGTCACCGACGGCCCGCTCGCGGGCGAGCAGGTGGCGCAGGTGCGGCGCATCGGGCTGGCCTCGCAGGTGGTGCGCCCCGAGGCGCCCGACGAGATCATCAAGATCGACATCTCGCAGCGCGAGCCGGTCGAGGAGATCCGCTTCGCCTGGGAGAACTACACCGGCCTGTTCGGCGAGTTCGACTTCATGCGCTACCTGTGGAACAGCACCTTCATCACCCTGACCGCGACCGCGATCATGCTCCTGGTGAACGCGATGGCCGCCTTCGCGCTGTCGAAGTACCGGTTTCGCGGCCGCGGCGTGGTGCTGGCGCTGGTGATCGGCGTGCTGATGATCCCGCAGACGGTGGTGCTGGTGCCGCTGTTCCTGATCGTCAGCAAGCTCGGCATGTACAACTCGCTGTGGGGGGTGATCATCCCCGGCGCGGCGACGCCGACCGGCGTGTTCCTCTTGCGCCAGTACATGCTCACCATCCCCGACGAGATCCTCGACGCGGCGCGGATGGACAAGGCCAGCGAGTGGAAGATCTTCTGGCGCATCGTGCTGCCGTTGTCGGCCCCGGCTCTGGCGGTGCTGGCGATCCTCGCCATCATGTGGCGCTGGAACGACTTCCTGTGGCCGCTGATCGTGCTGTCGGAAAACCGCAACTTCACGCTGCAGCTCGCGCTCAACACCTTCCAGGGCCAGCTCAGCACCGACTGGAGCAGCCTGCTCGCGATGACGGTGGTGACGCTGCTGCCGATCGCCTGCGTCTTCATGTTCCTGCAGAAATACATCGCCACCGGCATCGCCTCGACGGGCGGCAAGTGACCGGCGCGCGCCGCGAAAGGAGGGCCGACATGGCCAACGTAACGCTGAAGAACGTCCGCAAGAGCTACGGCGCGGTCGAAGTGATCAAGGGCGTGGACCTCGATATCCGCCACGGCGAGTTCTGCGTCTTCGTCGGCCCCTCGGGCTGCGGCAAGTCCACGCTGCTGCGGATGATCTCGGGGCTCGAGGAGATCTCGGGCGGCGACATCGCGATCGGCGGCCAGGTGGTCAACGACGTCGCCGCCGCGGATCGCGGGCTGGCGATGGTGTTCCAGTCCTACGCGCTCTACCCGCACATGTCGGTGCGCCAGAACCTCACCTTCGGGCTGGAGAACATCTCCACCCCGAAGGCCGAAATCGCGCGCAAGGTCGAGGAGGTCTCGCGGATGCTGCAGATCGACGCGCTGCTCGACCGCCGGCCCAAGGACCTGTCCGGCGGCCAGCGCCAGCGCGTCGCGATCGGCCGCGCGGTGGTGCGCGAGCCGCGGGTGTTCCTGTTCGACGAGCCGCTGTCCAACCTCGACGCCGAGCTTCGGGTCGACATGCGCGGCGAGATCGCGGCGCTGCATCGCCGCCTCGGCAACACCATGATCTACGTCACCCACGACCAGGTCGAGGCGATGACCATGGCCGACAAGATCGCCGTGCTGCGGGCCGGCCGGATCGAGCAGTTCGGCCGGCCGCTCGACCTCTACAACCGGCCCGCCAACATCTTCGTGGCCGGGTTCATCGGCTCGCCGAAGATGAACTTCATCGCCGGCGAGATCGATGCACAGGACCCCGGCCTGCTGCGGCTCGGCTCGGGCGAGACGGTGCAGCTGCCGCGCAGCGGCTTCGGGCAGCGCCGCGGCATGAAGGTCACGATCGGCGTCCGGCCGACGCATCTGCGCCCCGAGGCCGGCGGCGCGATCTCGATCGACGTCGACAGCGTCGAGCAGCTGGGCGGCGAGTCCTACATCTACGGCCGCACCTCGGGCGGCGCGCCGATCACCGTGCACAGCCCCGGCCAGACCGAGGTGCGCCCCGGCAGCGGCATCGCGCTCAACATCCCCACCGCGGCGCTGCACCTGTTCGACACCGAGACAGGGGTGAGCCTGCGCCTCGAGGAAGAGGCCGAAGCCGAGCTGGAGAGCGCCTGACATGAAGCAGACATGGCGCTGGTTCGGCCCGGCCGACGGCATCACCATCCCCGAAATCGTCCAGACCGGGGCCGAGGGCGTGGTCTCGGCGCTGCACCACGTCCCGCCCGGGCAGGTCTGGTCACAGGAGGAGATCCGGAAGCGGCAGCACGAGATCGCCGGCAGCCCGGAGGCGCCGAGCGGGCTGAGCTGGGACGTGGTCGAGAGCCTGCCGGTCTCGGAGGTGCTCAAGACCCGCGAGGGGCCGGTGGCCGCGCATCTCGACGCCTACCGCGAGAGCCTGGCCAACATCGCCGCCTGCGGCATCCGCACCGTCTGCTACAACTTCATGCCGGTGCTCGACTGGACCCGGACCGAGCTGGCCGCCCCGATGCCGGGCGGCGCGCGGGCGATGCGCTTCGATCTCGTCGATTTCTGCGTCTTCGACCGCCACATCCTGGGGCGCGCGGCCGCGGATGACGACTTTCCCGAGGAGCTGCGCGCCGCGGCGCAGGCGCGCTTCGCCGACATGTCCGACGACGATCGCCGCCGGCTGGCCGACAATGTCGTGGCCGGGCTGCCCGGGGCGAACGACAGCTGGACGCTGGGCGACGTGCGCGCCCATCTCGACCGCTACGCGGCGATCGACGGCGACCGGCTGCGCCGGCATCTCGTGGCGTTCCTCTCCGAGGTTGTGCCGACCGCAGAGCGGCTGGGGATCAGGCTGTGCTGCCACCCCGACGACCCGCCCTTCCCGCTGCTCGGCCTGCCGCGCGTGGTCTCCAGCGAGGCCGACTACGCGCATCTGATGGAGGCGGTCGACAGTCCGGCCAGCGGCATCACCTTCTGCACCGGCTCGCTCGGCGTGGCCGAGGGGTTCGACCCGGCGGGCTTCATCCGTCGCCTCGGCTCGCGCATCCACTTCGTGCACCTGCGCAACACGCGCCGGACCGGCCCGGTGCGGGACGGGCGGTCGAGCTTCTACGAGGCCGCGCATCTCGAGGGCGACACCGACATGGCCGCGACGGTGCGGGCCCTGGTCGAGGAGGAGGCGCGGCGCCGCGCGGCGGGCCGGGCGGATCACCGCATCCCGATGCGGCCCGATCACGGCCAGTCGATCCTGTCCGATCACGACCGGTCGCTGATGCCCGGCTATCCGCTGATCGGCCGGATGCGCGGGCTGGCCGAGCTGCGCGGCCTGATGGCCGCCTTCGAGAGCCTGTAGATCAGGTCCGGCCCCGCGCCGGACGCGCCGGGGCAGGGGGCGCTCGAGGGGAGGGGGCATCGGTCCCCGATTGTTTAGAACGGTGGGGGTCGACCCGGTGCCTTGGTCCGCGTGACCACGACGCAGGTTGGTATTCCGCGTCGCGGGCATCGGCAGGTGCCGTCGGCCGGTCAACGGTGGCGCTGGCGATGAGACGCCGCCCGGGCGGGGACAGGGACGGCGGGAAGACCCGGACCGCGTGGCCGATCGCCCTTCAGGCGATGCAGCGCAGCGTCACTTTCGTGCCGTCGGGCCCGCTCTCGGTCTCGGGCCGGGCGCCGAGCTGTTCGGCGAAGGCGGCCACGAGGCGGTTGCCGATGCCGCTGTCGCTGCGCTTCTGCGCGCCGAGGCCCTGCCCGTCATCGGCCACCACGAGACGCAGCCGGTCGCCGTCGCGCGACAGGCTGACCGTCACCTTGCCGCGGGTCTCCGGGGGGAAGGCGTATTTCAGGCTGTTGGTGACCAGCTCGTTGACCACCAGCCCCAGCGGCACCGCGATCCGCGTCGACAGCCGCATCGGCTCGATCTCGCCGCGCAGGGTCACGCTCTCGCGCCCGACGGAATCGCGCAGGCCGTCGAGGATCGCCTGCAGGTAGTCGCGCGAGCAGACCGAGTCGATCGAGCCCGAGCCGTTGATCCGCTTGTAGAGATCGGCCACCGCCTGCACCCGGCGCTGGATCCGGCGCAGCGCCTCGCGCCCCTCGCCGTCGCTGCGGGCGCGCGATTCCATGGCGATGATCGCCGAGATCGTGCCGAGGCTGTTCATCACCCGGTGGTTCAGCTCGTCGAGCAGCTGCTGCGCCTCGCGCAGCGCCGTCTCGCGCGCCAGCTCGGCGCGGCGGGTCTCGGTGATGTCGCGGAACTTGATCGCGAAGCGCCCCATCGGCTCGAGCGGGGCGGTGTAGACGTCGAAATGGCGCCCCATCGCCTCGGAGCCCTGCTGGAACCGCAATTCCTCGCGCCCCAGCCCTGCACGGGCATAGGTCTCGATCCAGAACCGCTCGAGATCGGGCACCATCTCGAGCGCGGTGCGCCCCTTCGCGCCGTGCAGCCCGGTCATGTCCTCGAAATGCCGGTTGGTCTCGATGAACCGGTAATCAATGGGCCGCCCCTCGGCATCGGTGAGCATCTCGCAGATGCAGAACCCGTCATCCAGAAAATTGACGATCGCGTCGACTTCGTTGGAAGTCAGGCGCAGCGGCATGCTCGTCACGTCTTGGTCCCTTCGTCCCGGCCGGTTCCCTCCCCCGGCCGTCCTGTGGATAACATGCTAGGCCAGACGGGATGCGATGCGAAGCGAAGTTTTCGCGCGGAAGGACCGGACCGGCCGGTCAATGCCGGCGCAGCGTGTCCCCGCGCGCGATCAGCGGCGTCAGCTCGACCCGCTCGCCGCCGCCCTCGGCGGGGTTGGCGCAGCGCGCGGCGATGATTCGCGCCGCCTCGCGGCCGATCTCGCGGCGGCAGGCATCCATGGTGGCGAGCTGGCAGGGCAGGCCATCGAGCAGCTCGACCCCGTTGAAGCCCGCGAGCCCGACCTGGGCGGGAATGTCGGTGCCGCGCTCGAGCAGGTAGAGCAGCCCGCCCGCGCCGATCATGTCGTTCGAGTAGTAGAGGAAGTCGAGATCGGGGCTGCGTGACAGGATCGAATGGGTCATCTCGCGGCCCTTCTTCAGCGCCGAGCCGCCCGAGTAGAACTCCTGGTCCATGATCTCGACCCCGGCGCGGGCGAGGTGCCGGGTGAAGCCCTCGAAGCGTTTGCGGGCGCGGTGGTCGGCCGGCATCTTGGTGCCGAGGAAGCCGATCTTGCGGTAGCCCTCCTGCAGGATCGCCTCGGCCATCTCGCGCCCCGCGCGGCGGTGGCTGATGCCGACGCAGGCGTCGATCGGCGCGCCGTCGGTGTCCATGATCTCGACCACCGGGATCTCGGCCCGGGTCAGCATGGCCCGGCTCGCCTCGGTGTGCTCGAGCCCGGCGATGATGACGCCCGAGGGCCGCCAGGACAGCATCTCGAACAGAACCTTTTCCTCGGTGTCGGGCAGGTAGTCGGTGACGCCCACCACCGGTTGCAGACCGGTGCCGGCCAGCGTCTCGGAGATGCCCGAGAGCACCTCGGGGAAGACCATGTTGCCCAGCGAGGGGATGATGACGGCGACGAGGTTCACCCGGCTCGAGGCCAGCGAGCCCGCGATGCGGTTGGGCACGTAGCCCAGCTTCTTGGCGGCGGCGCGGACCTTCTCGCGGGTCGCCTCGCTGACGTCGCCCTTGTTGCGCAGCACGCGGCTCACGGTCATCTCGCTGACGCCCGAGGCCTCGGAGACATCGCGCAAGGTCAGGGGGCGGCGGGGCGGGATGGTCATGAATGCTGTCCGGTCGGTTCGGGGGCGGTGGCGGCTATACAGCCACAGGCCCGCAGGGCCAAGCGGCGTTGACGGCCCGGCCGAGACCGGGCATGACGGGCAGGCATGGCCCCGTGGCTCAACTGGATAGAGCAATCCCCTCCTAAGGGATAGGTTGCAGGTTCGAGTCCTGCCGGGGTCGCCATGCTTCCTGCCCCTTTTCGTGCCTTGGTGCGAATTCGCACCGATCGCCGCGGCTGTCTGGCCTTCGTCGCATCCAGACCATAGCACGCTGGTCATGTCGGATGACACGGATGCTGGTTGCCATGCTATCGTGGTGCGACGGCGCTATGACGGGTGGGATGCGATGGATGACGGGCGGCTGCGGCAGGATGCACGGAACTGGCTTCTGAGCGGGCTCGACCCGGCCAGCGCGCTGGCGCTGAAGGCCGATCTGGAGCCGGTCGAGCTGCCGCAGGGCCTCGAGATCGAGATCCCGGGCGAGCCTCTCGAACATGCCTATTTCCCTCTGACCGGCGTTGCCTCGATGGTGGCGGTGAGCGGCGATGGCAGCCAGCAGATCGAGATCGGCCTCGTCGGCTGCGAGGGCATGACCGGCCTCTCGCTGGTGCTGGGCGACGGGCGCACGCCGCACCGCACGGTGATCCAGGTGCCCGGCCACGGCCTGCGGATCCGGGCCGAGGCGCTGCGGGCGGCGATCGCCCAGCCGGAGCTGCGGGACCGTCTGCTGGGCTATGCGCAGGCGATGTCGGTGCAGACCGCGCATACCGCCCTGGCCAACGGCAAGCTGAAGCTCGACGCGCGGCTGGCGCGGTGGCTCCTGATGTGCCACGACCGCAGCGAGGGCGACGAGGTGGCGCTGACCCACGATTTCCTGTCGATCATGCTGGGCGTGCGCCGGGCCGGCGTGACCGTGTCGCTGCACATCCTCGAGGGGCAGGGGCTGCTGCGCGCCACGCGCGGGCTGATCCGGATCCTCGACCGGCGCGGGCTCGAGGAGATGGTGGGCGGCTTCTACGGCGTGCCCGAGGCCGAGTACCGGCGGCTGGTCGGCTGACGGCGGCGGCGCCGCTCAGACCATCCGGATCACGTCCTTGTCGATCGCCAGCACGTAGCCGCGCCGGGCGATGTTCTTCACCAGGAGCTCGCTCACCAGCTGGTTGCCGAGCGTGTCGCGCAGCCGCTTGATCCGGGTGGCGCCTGCGGCCTCGTCGCAATCGGCGGCCGAGCGGCCCGAGATCACCGCCTCGATCTCCGATCCCGACATCACCTCGTCATCCATCCGCGCCTCGGCCAGCACCGCGAGGGTCTCGATCGCGGCCGGGGTCAGCTTGAACTCGAAATCGTTGAGATAGACCGCGTTCTGGTCGCGGCTGATCACCAGCGAGCTGACCTCGATGCCCTTGCGCTCGATCCGGCCCATGCGGCGGTTGAGCTGCACCAGCATCAGAAGGAACGCCACCGCCGCCACCAGCATCGCGAGCGCGAAGGTCAGCAGCACGAAGATCACGAAGCGGTAGCTCGACAAGGTCTCCGAGAAGGCCGTGCCGGATTGCGCGAGGATTTCCAGAAGCTTGATCTCGGCCTGCGCGGTCAGGTCGTCGTTCTCGACGAAGAGCTGCTCGACCCGGGCGTTGAAGGCGTTGGCGTCGGGCAGGTTGACGAAGAGCAGGATCGCCGCGCCGATCAAGAGCAGCGCGATCGCGCCCAGCCCGGCCGCGACGATCTTGTTTCCCGTGAGTCGTGCTTCAGTAGCGGAGGAAGTAATCGCCTGCACTGTCCCGCCTTTTCTCCAGACCCTCTTCGCCGAACAGGCTGACGACAGCGAGAAGCTGCCAGCCATCGGCGGCGAGCCGCGGGCGGAGATCCTGCGCCGCGGCCTCGGGTTGGTCGCATGGCGCGGCGGTTTCGGCAACGCCGTAATGCAGCCTGAGCGGATCGTCGCGCTTGGCCTTGTAGTCGGCGTAGCAGGCGGCCTGCGCCGCTTGCGCGGCGAACAGGCAGAGGGGAAGGGTGAGGAGCAGGGCTTTCATGGGGCCCACACTGCGTCGGGAGGCGGTCGCTATTCAATAACGCCCCGCTTCCGGCGGCACGATATTGTCTGACGAGGGGGTCCGGCTCAGGTCTGTGCGCAAGACCTGCCTCACCCGGCCCCGCGACATGGCCGGCCGCAGGGACCGTCCGGCCCGTCCGGAGAGAAAGGAGACCGACATGGCACGACGCCTCATTCCCGCAGCGCTGGCGCTGTCCATCGCCCTGACCGGCATGGCCCCGGCGCCCGCGCTCGCGGATGACGACGCGAAGATGGGTCGGTTGATCGGCGGGCTCGTCGCCCTCGGTGTGATCGGCGCGGCGATCCACAAGGAGCGCGAGAAGGACGAGAAGAAGGCGCGCGAGAAGGCCCGGAAGAAGGCCGAGAAGGAGCGCCGCAAGGCGCAGGCCCGCGGGCGCGACGATGATGACGACGACGATGATGATGATGATGACGAGCGGGAGGATCGCGACGACGACCGCGAGGACCGTGCCCGCGAGGCGCTGGGCCGGCTCGAGGAGGTGATCCGGCTGGGCCAGGGCCTGGGCGTGATCGGCGGCAGTACCGGGCTGATCGACGCGCAGCGCCGGGCCGAGGCCGAGGCGACCGCCGAGCGGTTCCGCCAGGCCGAGGCCGAAAAGCGCCGCGCCGCCGAAGAGCGCCGCGCGACCGAGGCGCGCCGGCAGGCCGAGATCGCCCGCGCCGAATCCGAGCGCGCCGCCGAGATCGCCCGCGCCCGCGAGGCCGATGCCGCGCGCCGCGCCGAGGCCAGCCGCCGCGCCGAGGACATACCGCCGGTGCCGCGCGGCGACGTCACCGCCGACCACCTGCGCGGCTGGACCCCGCCGGCGACGGGCGGCACGACCGCCTCGTCGAGCAAGGTCGCGGGCGAGATCCCCTTCGCCTGCCTGCGCCGCCGCCAGATCGATTTCGAGGGTGCCTCGGTGGTCGATGGCGACTGCCTCGACGACTACCCGACGCTGGCGCGCGAGCTGCCGCTCGACTGCGCCGTGGCGGGCACCGAACAAGGCCGCATCGTCTCGGGCTACGACACCGACTGCCTGCGCGGTCGCGGCTACAGGATTGCCGTCCGGTAACACGGTCGAGCAGAGATGCGGCACTTGCCCCAGTTGTCGCATCGCCCCCGGGGCGGAGGGTCGGACCCTCCGCCCTATTTGTTTGCGCGGGCGTGATCGCGGGACGCTTGATCGCGCGCCCGCTCCGGGCCAGAACCCGGCCATGCCACCCGATTTCACATACGAGACCGCCGCTCTCTCGCGCGGGCTGCGCCGGGTCTGCGGCGTCGACGAGGTCGGGCGCGGCCCGCTCGCCGGCCCCGTCACCGCCGCCGCCGTGGTGCTCGACCCCGACCGCATCCCCGAGGGGCTCGACGACAGCAAGAAGCTCAGCCCCAGGCGCCGCGCCGCGCTGGCGCGCGAGATCATGGCGGTGGCCGATGTCTGCATCGCCCATGCCAGCGTCGAGGAGATCGAGACCCACAACATCCTGCGTGCCGCGCATCTGGCGATGACCCGCGCCGTGGCCGGGCTCGAGGCGCCGCCCTGCCACGTGCTGATCGACGGCAACATGGCGCCGCGCGGATTTCCCCATCCCTGCGAGACGCTTGTGGGCGGCGACGGGCGCTCGCTGTCGATCGCCGCGGCCTCGATCGTCGCCAAGGTGGCGCGCGACGCGGTGATGGCCGAGCTGGCCCGGGCGCATCCCGGCTATGGCTGGGAGCGCAACTCGGGCTATGGAACGGCCCAGCACCGCGCGGCGCTGCTAGATCTGGGGGTGACGCCGTATCATAGGCGCGGCTTCAGGCCTATCCACAACATCTTGTATCAAGCCGCAAACGCAAGCGACTGATTCGAAAAAGATTTTGACACCGACTCGCCACTGAATCATAGTTATCCACAACCACGAAGCGGGCCACCGCCGGGGATCAGAGGCGTTTCAGCATGACCACGAAGACCGAAAGCCGGGGGGCGACCGCTCTCCCGCTCAACAGCATTCTTGCCGGCGATTCCGTCGCCCAGATGAGAAAACTGCCGGACGCGTGCGTGGATCTGGTCTTCGCCGACCCGCCCTACAACCTGCAGCTCCGGGGCGACCTGCACCGGCCCGACAACAGCCGGGTCGACGCGGTCGACGACGACTGGGACAGCTTCGAGAGCTTCCGCAAGTACGACCAGTTCACCCGCGCCTGGCTGAAACAGGCGCGCCGGGTGCTCAAGCCCGGCGGCGCGATCTGGGTGATCGGCTCGTATCACAACGTCTACCGGCTGGGCGCGGAGCTGCAGAACCAGGGCTTCTGGATCCTCAACGACGTGGTCTGGCGCAAGTCCAACCCGATGCCGAACTTCCGCGGCAAGCGGCTGACCAACGCGCACGAGACGCTGATCTGGGCCTCGAAGTCGGAAGGCGCGAAATACACCTTCAACTACGAGGCGCTGAAGGCGCTGAACGAAGGCGTGCAGATGCGCTCGGACTGGGTGCTGCCGATCTGCACCGGCCACGAGCGGCTGAAGGACGAGACCGGCGCCAAGGCGCATCCGACCCAGAAGCCCGAATCGCTGCTGCACCGGGTGCTTCTGGGCACCACCAACCCCGGCGACGTGGTGCTCGACCCGTTCTTCGGCACCGGCACCACCGGCGCGGTGGCCAAGGCGATGGGCCGCGACTTCATCGGCATCGAGCGCGAGGCGGCCTACCGCAAGGCGGCGACCGCGCGGATCGCGCAGGTCCGGCCCTATGACCGCGAGGCGCTGCAGGTCTCGACCTCGAAGCGCGCCGAGCCGCGCGTCGCCTTCGGCGTGCTGGTCGAGCGCGGCATGCTGCGCCCGGGCGAGGTGCTGCAGAGCATGAACGGCCGTCACCGCGCCAAGGTGCGCGCCGACGGCACGCTGGTCGCGACCGAGATCAAGGGCTCGATCCACCAGGTCGGCGCCCAGCTCGAGGGCGCGCCCTCCTGCAACGGCTGGACCTACTGGCATTTCCGCCGCGACGGGGTGAGCCTGCCGATCGACATGCTGCGCCAGCAGATCCGCGCCGAGATGGCCGGGGATTGAGTGATGCCAGTAGTCCATACTACTTCGACCCATGAGGCGCTCTAAATAAATGCTCCATCGCGGAAGTTCGAGCTGCCCGAGGTAGTGGCCGACCTAGTGGCCGCTCGAAATCGGTTGCGGGAATATTTTTCTAGTTCGGGACTCGATTTCACTCTAGACGGTAATTTGGTTGGGGATATCGGCGAGGCATTGGCAGTCCTCCTGTTCGAAATCGAACTGGTAGAGAAGAGAGGTCATGCCGGTGTTGACGGTTATGCTCGGGATGGGCGTAGCGTGCAGGTCAAGGCTACTGGTACGAAACGTGGTCCGGCTTTTCGTGATATTGAAACCAAAGCCGATCATTTAATATTCTTTGATCTTAACTTTGATGAATGTCAGGGCGAGGTCGTTTTTAATGGGCCAGAGCACTACGCAACTTCGTATTTGCCGCAACGCTTTTCTGGGCAACGCATGTTGACTGCAGAAAAGATTCGCATAGCCGACAGCATGGTGCCAGATGGTACTCGCTTGGCTATTGGTAGGCTCAAATAGCCCGAGTCGGTTTGGCCCCGCGCGGCAAGGGCAGCGCGCCGGTCTTGTAGGGCGTCCAGTCGGTGATCTCGGGGTAGTGCAGGCGGCGCCAGGCGCGCACGCGCTTGTTCATCAGCCGCCGCCAGACCGGCGGGATCAGCGCCGCAACCCCCATCGCCGGGTAGCCCTGCGGCAGCAGCGGCGCCTGCGATTCGGGGTAGGTCTGCAGCAGCGGGTAGCGCCGCTCGGGCTTGAAGTGATGGTCGGAGTGGCGCTGCAGGTTGATCAGCAGCCGGTTCGAAGCGCGCTGCTCGGCGTTCCAGGAATGATGCGGGCGCACCGGCTCGTAGCGGCCCTCGCCCAGATGCTTCCGGGTCAGGCCGTAATGCTCGATGTAGTTCACGAGCTCCAGCTGCCAGACCGCGACGAAGGCCTGGCCCGTGAACAGCAGCAGCCCCTCGGCCCCGCCCAGCGTGAAGGCCAGCGCCAGCATCAGGGCCTGCAGCGCGGCGTAGCGCCAGAACGGGTTCCTGCGGCTGCGCATGGTGAGCCCGCCGCGCCCGAGCAGCTTTCTCTCGGCCCGCCAGGCATCGCGCGGGCTGCGCCAGAGCACGCGGGCGAAATAGCGGTGGAAGCCCTCGTTGTAGCGCGCGGTCACGACGTCGGCGGGGGTGCCGACATGCAGGTGATGCACCCGCAGGTGATGCGAGCGGAAATGCGAGTAGAGCACCATGGCGAGCAGGATGTCCCCGAGCCAGCGCTCGACCCGGTCGCGCTGGTGCAGCAGCTCGTGCGCGTAGACGATGCCGACCGCGCCCGAGACGATGCCTTGGCCCACCACGAGGCCGAACTTCTCCCAGCCGCCGAGATGGGTGGCCCGCGTGGCGTAGGCGATCAGCCCGAAGGTCATCAGCGCCTGCACCGGCGCCCAGATCCGGGTGAGCCGCGTGTGCCAGACCAGCTCCGATTCGGGCGTCTCGGGGTCGGGGTTGGAGCGGTCGACGCCACCCACCACGTCGAGGATGTCGAACAGCAGCCACGAGAAGGCCGGCAGCAACAGCACCCACCAGCCGCCGAGCCAGGCCGCCAGCGCGGCGAGCGGCAGCGACAGCAGCGACACCCAGTAGGGCAGGGCGGAAAGCAGGGCGGAGCGGCGCGGGCCGGCGGGCAGGGCGGTCATGACCGCGAGCCTACTCGGCGGCCGTGGCCCGCTCAATCTCCGGCTGCGCGGACGCCACGTCGTGGACCTTGCGCATCAGCGCCGGCAGCGCGCCAGGGCTGAAGGCCTCCGCCGCGACGAAATGCCCGCGCTCGGGGTTCACCGGCCCGAGCCGCGCGGTCAGCACGGTAAGCGTCAGGGTGAAATGGGTGAAGCCATGCGTGGCCTCGCCCGCGATGCGCCACTCGGCCGGGGCGGGGGCCGCGGGGTCGGGCGTCTCGGACCAGTCCGAGCCGGGAAAGCCCAGCATGCCGCCGAGCATCCCGCTCTCGGGCCGGGTCTCCATCAGCCAGGCCCCGTCGGTGCGCCGCCCGACATAGGCATAGCCGCGCCGGTGCGGGCGGGGCTTCTTCGGGGTCTTGACCGGGCGCTGGGCCTGCGTGCCGTTCTGCCGGGCGAGGCAGGGTTCGCGCAGCGGGCAGATGCCACAGGCCGGGCTCTTGGGCGTGCAGATCGTCGCGCCCAGATCCATCACCGCCTGCGCGTGGTCGCCGGGGCGCGCCTCGGGCGTCAACCGCGCGGCGAGCGCGGTAAGCTCGGGCTTGGCGGCGGGCAGCGGCGTTTCGATGTCGAACAGCCGCGACATGACGCGCTCGACATTGCCGTCCACCACCGTCTCGGGCCGGTCGAAGGCGATCGCGGCGATGGCGGCGGCGGTGTAGGGGCCGATGCCGGGCAGCGCGATCAGCCCGGCATGGGTGTCGGGAAAGACGCCGCCGTGGTCGGCCACCACGGCGCGGGCGCATTTCAGCAGGTTGCGGGCGCGGGCGTAGTAGCCCAGGCCCGCCCACTCGGCCATGACGTCGGCATCCTCGGCGGCGGCGAGGTCGGCGACGGTGGGCCAGAGCGCGGTGAAGCGCTCGTGGTAGCGGCGCACGGCGGCGACGGTGGTCTGCTGCAGCATCACCTCCGACAGCCACACCCGGTAGGGGTCGGGGCGCACCCCGGCGGCCTTCTCGGCCGGGCCGGTGCGCCACGGCATGGTGCGGGCGTGGCGGTCGTACCAGCCCAGCAGCTCGGCGGTCATCTGCGCGTCGTTCAAACCATTGTCCCTCTGGCCGCACCCCGCCCCCATCTAGTAGGAGAGGGGCCATGATGAAACAGCGCCGCTCCTCCACCACACGCGGTTTTGCGCAGGCCTCGGGCCTGCTGCAATCGCGTATCCGCACCGCGTCCGAATCGCGCGGCTTCGCGGTGACGCGGCTGCTCACCCACTGGGCCGAGATCGTCGGGCCGGAGACCGCGGCGATCGCGCGGCCGGTCAAGGTGGGCTACGGCCAGAAGGGGCTGGGCGCGACGCTGACCCTGCTGACCACCGGCGCGCAGGCGCCGATGCTGCAGATGCAGCTCGACGCGATCCGGGAGCGGGTGAACGCCTGCTACGGCTACAACGCCATCTCCAAGGTCCGGGTGACGCAGACCGCGCCCGAGGGATTCGCCGAAGGCCAGGCGTCCTTCGCGCCGGCGCCGAAAGCCGAGCCGCGCCCCGATCCGGAGGTCACGCGCAAGGCGGCGAAGACCGCCGAGGGAGTGGCGGACACGGAATTGCGACTTGCGCTCGAGGCTCTGGCCGCCAATGTCCTGTCCAAACGCCCAAGCTGACACAGGATTTCCGATGCAGATCTCGACTTCCCTCCTCGCCCTCTCCGCCGCCGCGCTGGGCGGCTGGCTGACGCTGGCCGGCCCAGTCGCGGCGCAGGAGGCCACCGAGAGCGAGGCCGCGACGACCGAAGCCACGACCGAAACCGAGGCCACGACCGAGGCCGAGGCGACCGCCGAGAGCGACGCCGCCGAGACCGAGACCGCCGAGGCGGAGGCGGAGGCCGAGACCGACGAGGGCGGCATCGTCGAGATGGCGCAGGGCGCCGAGGACGCGCCGGTCACGATCGTCGAATACGCCTCCTACACCTGCCCGCACTGCCAGAACTGGCACGAGACCAGCTACGAGCAGCTGAAGGAGGACTACATCGACACCGGCAAGGTGCGTTTCGTCTACCGCGAGGTCTATTTCGACCGCCCCGGCCTCTGGGCCTCGATGATCGCGCGCTGCGGCGGCGAGGAGAAGTTCTTCGCCATCACCGACATGCTCTACGAGCAGCAGAGCGACTGGGCCGCCGGCGGCGACCCGGCGGCGATCGCCGACAAGCTGCGCCGCCTCGGCCTGAAGGCCGGCCTCGACGAGGCGCAGCTCGACGCCTGCCTGACCGATGGCGACAAGGCGCAGGCGCTGGTGGCGTGGTTCGAGGAGAACGCCGAGGCCGACGGGATCAACTCGACCCCGAGCTTCGTCATCAACGGCGAGAAGCACGCCAACATGGCCTATGCCGACATGGCCGAGATCATCGACGGCCTGATCGAGGAGTAAGCCCCAGCCGGTCGAGCGCGGCGTCGAGCGGGGCGGGATCGCCCCATTCGAGCCGCACCGGCAGGGTCAGCACCTTGGACCGGAAGGACGCGGGCAGGCGCACCGCGTCCTTTTCCGTGGTGACGAGCTGCGCGGGCAGGGCCTTGGCCTCCAGCTCCAGCCGCTTCATCAGCGCCTCGGTCAGCGGCTGGTGGTCGCTCAGCGCCTCGGCGCGGCGCAGATCGGCGCCGAGCGCCCTGAGCGTGGCGAAGAACTTCTCCGGGTGGCCGATCCCCGCGAAGGCCAGCACCGGCATCCGCTCCCACTGCATCCCCGTCATCAGCGGCGCCAGCCGTCCCGTCAGATGCGGCAGCCCGCGCAGCGCCGCGCCCCAGCCTTGCGCGAAGGCCGCCTGCTGCGCCGCGCCGCCGATCGACAGCACCATGTCGGCCCGCGCCAGACCGGCGGCCACCGGCTCGCGCAGCGGCCCTGCCGGGATGGCGCGGCCGTTGCCGAAGCCCTTCGCGGCGTCGACCACGACGATCGACAGGTCCTTGGCCAGCGCCGGGTCCTGGAAACCGTCGTCGAGCAGGATCGCCTGCGCCCCCGCCGCGACCGCCGCCCTTGCGCCCGCGACGCGGTCGCGCGCCACCCAGACCGGGCCGAAGGCGGCCATCAGGAGCGGCTCGTCGCCGACATCGGCGGCGGTGTGGCGGCGTTCCTCGACCCGCACCGGCCCCTCGAGCCGGCCGCCATGGCCGCGGCTGACGACATGGGCCGCGATGCCGCGTTCGGCGAGGCGCTGCATCAGCGCGATGGTGGTCGGCGTCTTGCCGGTGCCGCCGGCGTTGAGGTTGCCGGCGCAGATCACCGGCACCGGCGCGCGCCAGCGCGCGCCGCGCGCGACGCGCCTTGCGGTGGCGGCGGCGTAGAGCGCGCCGAGCGGCGCCAGCAGCCGCGCCGCCGCGCCGGGCCGTTCGGGGGCCGCGTCCCAGAAGCCGGGCGCCCTCATCCGCGCCGCTCCAGCGTGTCGCGGATCAGGTCGATCACCCGGTTCGAGGCCTCGGCGCCCTCGGTCGACACGTCCCATGCGGCGCGGGCGAGCCCGGCGGCCCGGTCGGGCGACAGCAGCGTCTCGACCGCGAAGCCCAGCTCCTGCGCGTTGCGCACCCGCCGGCAGGCGCCGGCCACGGCAAGTCGTTCATAGGCCCGGCGGTGATGGTCGAACCGCGCGCCGTGGATCACCGCCGACCCGAGCGCGGCGGGTTCGAACGGCGTGCGGCAGGGGCCGCCCTCGAGCGTGCCGCCCATCAGGGTCATCGGCGCCAGTCTGTACCACAGGCCCAGCTCGTCCGGCCCGTCGGCGACATAGGCCTCGGTGGCCTCGTCCGGCTCCTCGCCGGTCAGGCGCTCGGCGACCTGCAGCCCCGCCCGGCGCAGCTGCGCGGCGAGAGCCTCGGCCTCGCGCGCCTCGGCCGGGGCGAGGATCATCAGCAGGCGGTGGGCGCGTCGGCTGGCCTGGCGGTGGGCGGCCGAGACGGCGTCGATCTCCCGGCCGGTGGCGCCGGCGACCAGCCAGACCGGCCGCGCGCCGATCGCCTGCGCCATGTCGGCGCGGTCGCTCTCGTGGTAGCCGGGCAGCGGGTGGTCCTCGTCGAGCGCGCCGGTGATCTCGATCCGGCCATCCTCGACCCCGAGCCGGCGCAGCCGCGCCGCGGCGGTGCCGTCGACCGCCAGCAGCCGCTCGAAGCGCTGGAAGGCGAGGCGCCGCGCGCCGGGGCGCCAGCCGCCGCCCGAAAGCGTCGCGGTCTCGGCCTGGGCGTCGGCCAGGACGGCCGGCAGGCCGGCGCGCGCCGCCTCGGCCAGCAGCGCGGGCTGCAGCGCGCCCTGCATCCAGATCAGCATGTCGGGTTGCCAGCGGGCGAGGAATTCCTGCGCGGCGAGCCGGCTGTCGGGCGGCGCGGGGGCGTGCAGCAGCCGCCCGGTCTCGCCCGCGGGACGCGGGCCGGTCAGCAGCAGCCGGACCGGCTCGCCCTCGTCGGCCAGCCGGCGGTCCAGCGCCACCACCGCGCCGCTGCGAGCCGGGTCGGGGCAATGGACCCAGACCAGCGGCCCGGCGGGTCTTGCCCCGGCGGCCGGGCTCAGCTGCCGAGTTCCTCGGTCGGCGAGGCGGCCTTCTCCTCGTCGCGCAGCCGGTGGATATGCGCGATGAAGTAGCGCATGTGGGCGTTGTCGACGGTGCGCTGGGCCTCGGTCTTCCAGGCGTTGTAGGCGCTGGCGTAGTCGGGATACATGCCGACGATGTGGATGTCGTCGGTGTTGCGGAACACGTTCTTCGACGGATCGACGAGCTCGCCGCCGAAGACCAGATGCAGGCGCTGGGTCATGGGTTTCCTCGTGTTGGGGCAGGCCGGACCGCCCGGCCGCAACCTACCTCCCCGCGGTGCCGGGTCAAGCGGGCCGGGTCAAGACGGCGGGGGCGGAAACGGCGCGTCAGCCGGGCGGCGGGTCGGCCAGCCGCGCCAGCAGCACCGGGTGCAGCGCACCGCCGGCCAGCACGCCGTCGCTTTGCGGATGCGGGCGGTTGAAGGCCAGCGCCGCGCCGCGCCGGTCGGTGGCGCGGCCGCCCGCCTCCGACAGGATCAGCGTGCCGGCGGCCACGTCCCATTCCCAGGTCGGGCGGATCGTCAGCATCGCGTCGAAGCGCCCCTCGGCCAGCAGGCAGAGCCGCCACGCGAGCGAGGAGCGGAAGGCGCGCTGCACCGGCGGCACCTCGCCGCCGCTCCAATGCTCGGGGCTCATGGCGAGGCGGGGGCCCAGCAGCGTGGCGCGGGCCGGGTCGGCCTCGGCGCTGGCGCGGATCGCGCGGCCATTGAGCTGCGCGCCGCCGCCCGCATGCGCGGTGTAGAGCAGCCCGCGCTGCGGTAGCAGCACGGCGGCGGCGATCACGCGGCCCGCCTCGGCCACGGCGAGCGAATGCGCCCAGTCGCGGCTGCCCTCGATGAAGGCGCGGGTGCCGTCGATCGGGTCGATGATGAAGATGCGCCGCGCCGAGAGGCGGTCGGGCGAATCCGAGGTCTCCTCGGACAGCCAGCCATAGCCGGGCCGGGCCGCGCCGAGACGGTCGCGCAGCATCCGGTCGACCGCGAGGTCGGCCTCGGTCACCGGGCCCTGGCCGTCGGCCTTGTCCCAGATCTCGGGCGCGGCGAAGCCGGTGGCGATCTGGGCCGCCTCGCGCGCCGCCGCGACCAGCAGCGCCAGGTCCTCGGCCGGGGCGGTCTCAGTCGCCGGCAATGGTCATTCCATCGATCAGGAGCGACGGCACCACGCGGCTGAGGTGCTGGCGCGCGTCGTTGGCCGGCACCAGCGCCATCAGCATGTCGCGCAGGTTGCCGGCGATGGTGCATTCGTTGACCGGGTGCAGGATCTCGCCCTTCTCGACCCAGAAGCCCGAGGCCCCGCGCGAGTAATCGCCCGTGTTGGGGTTGATGGTCGAGCCGATCATCGAGGTGACGAGCAGCCCGGTGCCCATCTGCGCGATCAGATCGTCGCGCGTAGCGGTGCCCTCGGTGAGACGGATGTTGGTGATCGCGGGGGAGGGCGGGGCCGAGGTGCCGCGCGCGGCGTTGCCGGTGCTTTCGAGCCCGAGCTTGCGGGCCGTGGCGAGGTCGAGCACCCAGCCGGTCAGCACGCCGTCATCGACCAGTGCGCGCTCGCGCGTCGGCAGCCCTTCGCCGTCGAACAGCCGCGAGCCGGAGGCGCGGGCGCGGTGCGGCTCCTCGATCACCGAGAGACCCCTGGGCAGCACCTGGCTGCCCTCGCGGTTCAGAAGCCAGCTCGACCCGCGGGCGATGGCGCCGCCATTGGCGGCGGCCAGCAGGTGGCCGATCAGCGAGGACGAGATGCGCTCGTCGAACAGCACCGGGTACTTGCCGGTGCGCGGCCGGCGCGGGCCCTGCCGCGCGGCGGCGCGTTCGCCGGCGGTGCGGCCGATCTCCTCGGGCTCGCGCAGGTCGGACTGGAAGATGCGCGCATCGCCGTCCCAGTCGCGCTCCATGCCCAAGCCTTCGCCCGAGACCGCGACGCAGGAAATGGCGCGGTCCGAGCGCTCGTAGCCGCCCGAGAAGCCGTTGCTGGCCGCGAGGTGGATGCGGCGGCGGCCGTAGCCCGCGCTCGCGCCCTGCACCTGCGTGACGCCCGCGACGCCGCGCGCGGCGGCCTCGGCGCGGCGCGCGTCCTCCTCGAGCGCCGCCGGGTCGGGCTCGGGCGTCGGGTCGGACATCTCGAGGCGCGACGAATCCGTGTCACGGGCGAGCTGGTCCGGGTCGGCGAGGCCGGCATGCGGATCCTCGGGCGCCTCGCGGGCCATGGCCACGGCGCGCTCGGCCATCTGCTCGATGGTGGCGTCGCGCGCGTCGGAGGACGACACCATCGCCTGCCGCCGGCCGATCAGCACCCGCAGCCCGATATCGACGCCCTCCGAGCGTTCGGCCTGTTCCAGCCGGCCCTCGCGCACGTCGATCGAGACCGAGGTGCCGTCCACCGCCACCGCGTCGGCGGCCTCGGCCCCGGCGCGGCGGGCGCAGGCGAGCATCCGGTCGGTCAGGTCGGCGAGCGAGACGGTCATGGCGCATCCTTTCGGTCTGTCGCCCGACCATCTAGCGCAGGGGGGCGCCGCTGGGAAGCGACGCCCCCCGCAAGCTCACTGCAGCCGCTGGCCGTTGGCGATGACCTGTCCTTCGGCGTTGATCTCGATGGTCGAGGTCAGCTCGTCCTCGCCCACGGGGGTGGTGAAGAGCCCCAGCATCATCCGCGCGCCCATCAGCTGGTCGGTCGGGATCACGCCCAGCGTCGAGAGGTTCTGCATCAGCCCGTTCAGCCCGCTGATCCGCAGGTCGATCTGGCCCTCGGGGCGGGGGATGCCCTCGAAGGTCTCGAAGTCGGAATTGTCGAAGGTGAAGGCACCGTCGCCCAGCAGCTCGGCCCCGGCCAGCCGCAGCACCAGCCGCTCGAGCGTCAGCGCCTGCAGCTCGGGCGCCGCCTCGGCCATGGCCGCGCCGTTATCGACCGCCTCGGCGGTCTCGGGGGCGGTCAGGTCCTGCGGCAGCACCGCCGCGCCCGAAAGCTCCGCGATCAGCGTGGCGGGCTCGCGCGGCAGCACCGCCATCGGGTCGAACAGCCGCCAGACCTCCTCGTTGAGCGCGAGGCCGTCGAGCGTGACCCGCCCCGAGAAGTCCTGCGCCGCCGCGCCCGCGGCCAGCGGCATGTCGAGGCCGACGCCGTATTCGTCGATCTGCAGCGACAGCGGGAAGGGCACGGGGCTTTCGCTCAGCGCCAGATCGAGCGCGCGGGTGCGCGAATCGTAGCTCATCCGCGCCGGGTCGAGCGCGAAGGCCACCTCGCCGCCGCCGGTGCGCGCGGTGCCGGCGACGCGGGCCTCGGGGTCGGTCACGTCGAACTCGATCAGGGCCGGGCCGGTGGCGTAGTCGAGCCGGGTCTCGAAGCCCTCGGGAATGGTGCCCTCGGGCGCCTCCGCCATGCCCTCGGGCAGGGCCAGCGCCGCCGTCAGCGCGAAATCGGCGACGCTGCCGCGCAGCTTCAGGCTGCCCGGTCCGGCCTCGCCGGGCATGTCGGTGGCATCGACCGAGATGTCGAGCGAATCGGCGGCGATGTCGTAGTCGGTCATCCGCTGCCCGTCCGCGCCCGTCTGCGTCAGGTAGCTGCCGTCGATCGCGTTGAAGCTGATCGCCGCCTCGGCCGGGATCGCGGTGCCGGCCTCCGTCACCTCCTCGAGCGCGATGGTGTAGCGGCTGGCGGCGTAGTCGTAGCGCATCGCCTCCGGGGTGCCGCCGACCGTGACCTCGAGATCCTGCTGGCGCACCTGCAGGCGCGCCTCGCCCTCTTCGCCCGGCACGGTCGAGATCAGCCGCACCGGGTAGCTTTCGGACAGGGCGACCTCGACCGTGCCCTCGGCGGTCTCGGTCAGCCGCAGCTCGGGCAGGCTGACCTCGAGCCGGCCGTCGGGGCCGGTGGTCACCAGCTCCAGCCCGGTGATGGTGAGCGTGTCGCCCGCCATTTCCTCGGATTGGGTGGTGATCTCGGTCTCGCCCCAGAGCGCGGCGCCGGCCTGCCAGTCCTGCCAGACCTGCGCGGCGGTGACCTCGGCCTGCGCGGCGGCGGGCAGGATCAGGGCGGCGGCGCAGGCCGCCGGCGCGAAGCGAATGGGTGCGGTCATGGGGAAACTCCTCGATGCGGGGCCGCGGGCGGCACGGCCCGGCTCGTCTGGACCGCAGCCTAAGCGCCCGGTAGGCTGGACGAAAGATCAAAGCGCGGGGGAGAACGCATGCAGGGGAAGACGGTTCTGATCACCGGGGCGAGCCGTGGCATCGGCGCCGCCGCCGCGCGGGAATTCGCCGCCGCAGGCGCCCGCGTCGCGCTGCTGGCGCGCAGCGCCGAGGCGCTGTCGGACATCTCCAAGGAGCTGGGCGAGGCGGCGCTGGCCATCCCCTGCGACGTCAGCCGCTACTGGGAGGTCGAGGCGGCGGTGCAGGCCGCGGTCAAGGAGTTCGGCCGGCTCGACGTGGTGGTCAACAATGCCGGGGCGATCGAGCCGATCGGCGCGATGGGGGATCTCGACCCCGCCGGCTGGGAAAAGGTGATCGACATCAACCTCAAGGGCGTGTTCCACGGCATGCGCGCGGCGCTGCCGGTGATGCTCGACCAGAGGGGCGGCACCGTCATCACCGTGTCCTCTGGCGCGGCGCACAACGCGGTCGAGGGCTGGTCGGCCTATTGCGCCTCGAAGGCGGGCGCGGCGATGCTGACCCGCTCGCTCGACCTCGAATATCGCGGCCGCGGCATCCGCGCGATGGGGCTGAGCCCCGGCACCGTCGCCACGCAGATGCAGCACGAGATCAAGGCCTCGGGCATCAACGCGGTGAGCCGGCTCGACTGGTCGGCGCATATCCCGCCCGAATGGCCGGCCAAGGCGCTGGTCTGGATGTGCGGCCCGGACGCGAACGACCAGGTCGGCCAGGAGGTGTCGCTGCGCGACGAGGCCATCCGCCGGCGGATCGGGCTGGCCTGAGCGGCCTGAACGGCCCCGTGCCGGGCGCGGGCCCTCAGTCCCGCGTCCGGCGCTTGCCCGGCACCTTGGAGCTGAAGCCCGGCGGGCGCTTCGACACCCATCCGATGAACTTCTGCAGCCGCGGATGCGCGCGCAGCGCCTCGGGCGTGTTGTAGTCGCGCGCCAGCTCGGCCTCCGACAGCGTGGCGTGGATCTCGCGGTGGCAGATGTGGTGCAGCAGCACCTGCGGCCCGTGCGTGCCGCCCTTGAGCTTGGGGATCAGGTGGTGCGAGCTTTGCGGCACGCCGGGCGGGATCGGCCGGCCGCAGAGCGCGCAGAGCGGATCGACGCGCGGCGTGGCGACGGCGCGGGCCTCGGACTGGCGTTTTTCCCGGCGGCTTGGCATGGGGCAGGAGATGGGCGCGGCGCGGCGTCCGGCAAGCGCGGCGGGTTGCCGCGAGAAGGGGACGCATGGCGCGGGCACTGGTGATCGGCGGCGGACCGGCGGGGCTGATGGCGGCCGAGGAGCTTGCCGCGGCCGGCCATGCCGTCCTCGTCGCCGAGAAGATGCCGACCATGGGCCGCAAGCTGCTGATGGCGGGCAAATCGGGGCTGAACCTGACCAAGGTCGAGGATCCCGACGCTTTCGCCGCCGCCTATGGCGCGATGCCCGGGGCGCTGCGCGCCGCGCTCGACGGGTTCGGCCCCGATGCCGTGCAGGGCTGGGCGCGCGATCTCGGCCAGCCGGTGTTCACCGGCTCGACCGGTCGGGTCTTTCCGCAAGCGATGAAGGCCTCGCCGCTGTTGCGCAGTTGGCTCGCGCGGCTGGCCGGGGCGGGGGTGGAGCTGCGCACCCGCTGGCGCTGGACCGGCTGGGAGGACGGCGCGGCGGTGTTCGACACGCCGGACGGCCTGCAGCGGGTCGAGGCCGACGCGACCGTGCTGGCGCCGGGCGGGGCGAGCTGGGCTCGGCTCGGCTCCGACGGGGCCTGGGCCGCGACGCTGCCCGATCACGTCGCGCCCTTCCGCCCGGCCAACATGGGCTTCGGCGTCGACTGGTCGGGGCATATGCGCCCGCATTTCGGCGCGGCGGTGAAGCCTGTGGCGCTGATCGCCGGGGCGCGACGGGAGCGGGGCGAGTTCGTGGTCTCGGCGCGCGGGGTCGAGGGCGGCGGCATCTACGCCGTCTCGGCCGACCTGCGCGACGGCGCGGCGCTGGCGCTCGACCTCGTGCCCGATCTCGGCCCGGAGGAGGCGCTCCGCCGCCTGTCGCGGCCGCGCGGCAAGGCGAGCCTGTCGAACCATCTGCGCAAGGCGCTGAAGCTCGATCCGGTCCGCATGGCGCTGCTGCGGGAGTTCGCCCGGCCATTGCCGCAGGATCCGGCGGCGCTCGCCGCTGTCGTCAAGGCGCTGCCGGTGCCGCTGCGGGGGCCGCACCCGATCGACGAGGCGATCTCCACCGCCGGCGGTCTGCGCTTCGACGCGCTGGACGAGACCCTGATGCTGCGCGCCCGGCCCGGCGTCTTCGCCGCCGGGGAGATGCTCGACTGGGAGGCGCCGACCGGTGGCTACCTGCTGACCGCCTGCCTGGCCACCGGCCGGATGGCGGGGCGTGCGGCGGCGACATGGGCGGCATCCGCCGGTTGAGGCCGGGCGCCGCTTTCATTCCGCCTCACGATCCGGTTAGGGTGCCGCGAGCGAGCAGGGAGTGCAGCACGAGATGACGATCCGAGCGATCCGCCGGGCCGGGGCCGCCAGCGTGGCCGCCCTTCTGGCGGCGGGGGCGGTCCACGCCCAGAGCCAGTCCGACCGCGGCGTGAGCTACACGCTCTACGGCACGCCGGGCCTGATCGAGATGCCCTCGGCGCTGAGCGCGCGTGACGGCACCATCGCCGCGACGGTGGGCAGCTTCGACGGGCAGACCCGCAACAACTTCACCTTTCAGGTGCTGCCGAACCTCACCGGCACCTTCCGCCTGACCCGGATCGAGGATTTCGGCGGCGAGGGTGACGGCAACTACGCCGATCGCAGCTTCGACCTGCGCTACCGCTTCAATGACGAGGGCCGCTACATGCCGGCCTTCGCCGTGGGCCTGCAGGATTTCCTCGGCACCGGGATCTACAGCGCCGAGTACCTCGTCGGCACCAAGACCTTCGGCGATTCCCTGCGCGTGAGCGCCGGTCTCGGCTGGGGGCGGCTCGGCTCCTACAACGGCTTCTCGAGCCCGTTCGGGCTCGACCGCGAGCGGATCGATTTCGGTCTCGGCGGCGAGGTCGAGACCGACCAGCTGTTCCGCGGCGACGTGGCCTTCTTCGGCGGCGTCGAATACGCGCCGACCGACACGGTGACGCTGAAGGCGGAATACTCCTCCGACGCCTATGAGGAGGAAACCGAGAGGGGCCTGATCGAGCACGACTCGCCGCTCAATTTCGGGGCGACATGGCGGCCGGTGCCGAACTTCCAGTTCGGCGCCGCCTATCTCTACGGCAGCGAGTTCGCGCTGACCGGCTCGGTCATCATCAACCCCAAGGACCGGCCCTTCGGACCCGGCCTCGATTCGGCCCCGGTGCCGGTGTCGGTGCGCGCCGCCGATGCGCGCGCCGCCCAGAGCTGGGACCGCGCCGCGCTGCCCGAGGCGAAGATCGGAACCGAGCTGCAGAAGGCGCTGCGCGCCGAGGGCGTCGATCTCGACTCGATCGAGCTCTCCGACCGCCGCGTGCGGCTGCGCTACACCAACAACCGCTACCGCGCCGAAGCGCAGGCCATGGGCCGGATCGCGAGGATGCTGAGCGTCGGCCTGCCGCCCTCGATCGAGACCTTCGTGCTCGAGCCGATGCGCGAGGGCATGCCGCTCTCGGCCGTCACCCTGAGCCGCAGCGACATCGAGACCTACGAGACGGTGGCCGGCGGCACGTCCGCCATCGCCCAGAAGCTCGACCTGTCGGAGGCCGGCCCGCGCGAGGGGCTGGTCGAGCTGCCCCGCACCGACGACCGCTTCGGCTGGGGCATCCGGCCCTATCTGCGCCTCACCTTCTTCGGCGGCCGCGACCCGGCCCGGGTCAATGCCGGGCTCGAGTTCTCGGCCAGCTACGAGTTTTCCGAGAACTTCTCGCTCTCCGGCGCGCTGCGCCAGGAACTCTACGCCAACCGCGGCGAGCCCGAGATCCTCGAGCAGGAGGGCGACGGGCCCTTCCCGGTGCGCCGCAACGCCTCGCGCTACGCCTATGAGGGCACCACCGGCATCGAGCGTCTGACCCTCGACCATTACGGCCGGCCCGCCGAGGCGGTCTATTCGCGCGTCACGGTCGGCTATCTCGAGCAGATGTATGGCGGCGTCTCGGGCGAGCTTCTGTGGAAGCCGGTGGATCGCGACTACGGCTTCGGGGTCGAGGTGAACTACGCCCGCCAGCGCGATTTCGACCAGGGCTTCGGCTTCCGCGACTACGACATCGTCACCGGCCACGGCTCGCTCTACTACGACTTCAGCGACCGCTTCCACGGCCAGGTCGATGTCGGCCGCTACCTGGCGGGCGACTGGGGCGCCACCGTCGCGCTCGACCGCGAGTTCGAGAACGGCTGGAGCGTCGGCGGCTACTTCACCCTGACCGACCTGCCCTTCGACGAGTTCGGCGAAGGCTCCTTCGACAAGGGCATCCGCGTGACCGTCCCGATCGACTACGTGCTCGGGCAGCCGACGCGGCGCGACGTCAGCACCTCGATCGCCTCGCTCACGCGCGATGGCGGGGCGCGCCTCAACGTCGACGGGCGGCTCTACGATAAGGTGCGCGACGGTCACCTCGAAGATCTGAGCGACGGCATGGGACGGTTCTGGAGATGAGCATGAAGACCAAACTGGGCACGGCCCTGCTCGCGGCGACGCTGGTGGCGGGCTGCACCGGCTCGGGCGGTGGCGGTCTGGCCCAGGCCACGGCCGGCCAGCTGGCTTCGCTGCTGCGCGGCGAGGGGCCGCGCTCGGCCTCGGGCGCGGTCGCGGCGGAAGGGGTCTCGGCCGAGGCGATCGCCGCCGAGCCCGCCGCCTATCTCGGTCTCGAGGCGCGCCGCCTCGGGCTGGCCGAGGTGGCCCGCAAGGTCACCGACAACGGCGCGCGGGAGACCTTCGCGACCTCCGGCGGCATCACCGCGGCCTTCGACGACGGCATGCTGGTGGCGACGCGCGGCATGATCTTCGACCTGCTCGCGGCCGATGCCAGCCAGACCCGCCGGGCACTGCGGCAGGGCGGGGGCACGGCCCGGCGCGTGCACGAGTCCCTGGACGGGCTCGACCGGGTCGCGCGCTCGGAGTTCGCCTGCGAGATCACGCCCGAGGGCACGGAGACGATCGACCTCGGGCTGCGCAAGGTCGCGACCCGCAGTTTCGTCGAGCGCTGCGAGGGCAGCGGCCTGGCTTTCGAGAACGCCTACTGGATCGACAATGCGGGCGAAATAGTCCGTTCTCGCCAGTTCGTCGGCCAGACTGTTGCATATTTGCGAGCCAGTCGGCTTTAGTTTGCCTTGGGGTAAGCCGCCCACTGGTCAACGAGCTTGTCTGAAACAGGTATGTTGGCTATAGCCGCAATAACGCTTTGTTTAACTGGAGTAGTGACATGCGCCTCACCAAAACCCTCGTCGCCGCCGCGCTGGCCGGCACCATGACCGCCTCCTCGGCCCTGGCCGGTGGCCTGGCCGTCGAGATCGTCGAGCCGCCGGTCGTGGTGGTCGAGCCCGAGCAGGAGTCGCCCTCGACCCTGGGCGGTGCCGCTGCCTACCTGCTGCCGCTGCTGGCCGTCGGTGGCCTGGTGGCCCTGGCTGCCGCGTCGGACTCCGACGACGACACCACCGAAGAAGACTGATCGTCCCACGCCGGGCTTCGCCCGGTACGGACAAGGGGGCGGGCCGTTGGTCCGCCCCTTTTCTTTTGCGCCGTGACGGGCGCGGGCCGGCCCCGCCTTCAGCGCCGCGCCATCATCGCCAGCCGGATCAGCGCCCGCTCGACCAGCGCCTGCGCCGGGGCCCGGCTGGCGGAGCGCAGCTGCAGGTCGGTCTCGATCAGCAGCATCACCGCCTTCTCCAGACGGTCGCGGCCCCAGTTGCCGGCCTGCCGCGTCATCGCGTCCCGGCGCGGGCCCCAGACCGGCGGCCGCAGCTTGGCGATGCCCGAGCCCGGCCCGCCCGGATCGCTGGCGACGACGTGCAGCTGCCGGAAATGCCGCAGCGCGGCGATGCACAGCCCCACCGGCGCCGTGCCCTGCGCGTAGAGCCGGCGCAGCAGCGCCGCGATCTTCTGCGCCTGCCCCTCGGCCACCACGGCAAGCAGCGCGTCGAGCTCGGCCTCGGTCGAGCGCGGCGCCACGGCGGCGATGTCGGCGGCGGTGGTGGGGGAGGCGTCGCCATGCTTGTAGAGGCCGAGCTTCTCCACCGTCTGCCGGAAGGCGCCCGGATCGAGCGCGCGCGACAGCTCCTGCAGCAGCGCGCGGCCGTCATGGTCGGGTTCGGGCAGCTTCGCCGCGCGCAGCATGTCGGCGATCTCCTCCGGCCCCGGCGGGTCGTCGTAGATGCCGATCGAGACCGCCTTGGGGCTCGCCTCGAACAGCTTGCGCAGCGCCGACTTGGCGTTGAGCTGCGCCGCGGTGGCGACGATCTGCGCGTCGCCCGCCTGCCAGTCCTTCAGCGCGGCGTCGAACAGCGGCGCGAGCCCGTCGGTCGCGCCCTCGACGAAGACCGCGCGCGGGCCGGGAAAGAAGCCCTGCGCCTTGACCGCGTCGATCAGGAGTGCCGCCTCCTTGCGCAGCTCGGCGGCGGCGAGGCGGGTCAGCCGCATCTCGGCCTCGGCCTGCGGGCCGGTCAGGGCGGCGATCACCTCCTGCCGGCGCTGCGCCACGCGCATCGCGTCGTCGCCCCAGATCAGGATCCCGGCCGCCTTGGGGTCGGGCTTGCGGAAGAAGGCGGCGGCGTCGCGGGCGTTGAGCTTCATCGCGCCGGCGCGGCCGCGATCAGCCGCGTCACGATCCGGTCGGCCAGGAGCACCGCGAGCCGGTCGCGCGCGTCCTGCTCGGCCGCCTCGGAGGCCACGGTGCCGAGCGTGGCCGAGTAGCCGGTGAAGCCCTCGGCCACGCCGGAGGCGATCTCGGCGCCGCTGGCGGCGTCCTCGAGCCGCCACGGGGCGCGGCCCAGCAGGCGGTAGCGCGTCACCGCGCCGTCGGCGCTGATCGCCGCCTGTTCGACCGTCTCGGTCGGATCGACCGCCAGCAGGTAGCGCGCCGTGCCGGGCGCACCGAGCCGGTCGAGCAGCCGCTCGCGCAGCGCGTAGCCGGGGAAGGTGGCAGGCGCCTCGACCGTGACCGCGCCGCGCAGCTCCCCGGCCGCGCCGCCCGGCCCGTAGGCCGGGGCGAAGCCGCAGGCGCCGAGCGCCAGCGCGCCGAGCAGGACCGCCCGGCGCGGGGCCTCAGACCACCACATTGACGATCCGGCCCGGCACCACGATCAGCTTCTTCGGGCTGCCGCCGTCGAGCGCCTTCACCACCGCCGCGTCCTCGAGCACCAGCGCCTCGATCTCGGATTTCGGCATTTCCTTGGGCACCGAGATCTCCGAGCGGCGCTTGCCGTTGATCTGGATCGGCAGGGTGACGCTGTCCTCGACGAGGAAGCGCTCCTCGGTCACCGGCCAGGGGGTGGAGGCGACGAAGCCCTCGCCGCCGAGCATCGCCCAGATCTCTTCCGACAAATGCGGCGTCATCGGCGCCATCAGCTGCGCCAGCACGCGCGCGGCCGCGCGCCGCGTCTCGAGGCTGGCCTTCGACTTCGCCAGCACCGAGGTGAAGGCGTAGAGCTTGGCGATCGCGGCGTTGAAGCCGAAGCTCTCCACGCCCAGCGTCACGTCGCGGATGGTGCGGTGCAGCTGGCGCAGCAGGTCCTCGTCCTGAGCCGCGTCGCCCTCCGTCGCCTGCGCGATCTCGTCGGCGATGCGCCAGACGCGGGCGAGGTGCTTGTGCGCGGCCTCGGCGCCGGCGGCGGTCCACTCGACGTCGCGCTCGGGCGGGCTGTCGGAGAGCACGAACCAGCGCGCGGTGTCGGCGCCGTACTGGGCGAGGATGGCGTCGGGATCGACCACGTTCTTCTTCGACTTCGACATCTTGGCCGAGGGCACGATCTCGACCGGCTCGCCGGTGGCCTTGAGCTTGCCGTCCTCCACGTCCTGCGGGAAGTGGTAGACCGGCCGGCCGGCCGCGTCGCGGGTCATGTAGATCTCGTGCGTGACCATGCCTTGCGTGAAGAGCGCGTTGAACGGCTCGATCGCGGCCTCGGGCAGGTGGCCCGTGACCTGCATCGCCCGCGCGAAGAAGCGCGAGTAGAGCAGGTGCAGGATCGCGTGCTCGATGCCGCCGATATACTGGTCGACGTTCATCCAGTACTCGGCCTCGGCCATGTCGGTCGGCGTCTCGGCACGCGGGCTGGTGAAGCGCGCGAAGTACCACGAGCTGTCCACGAAGGTGTCCATCGTGTCGGTCTCGCGGCGCGCCGGCTTGCCGCAGCGCGGGCAGGGGGCGTCGCGCCACGTCGCGTGCCGGTCGAGCGGGTTGCCGGGCACGTCGAAGCTGACGTCGTCGGGCAGGCTGACCGGCAGGTTCTCCTTCTTCTCGGGCACCGCACCGCAGCTCTCGCAATGCACGATCGGGATCGGGCAGCCCCAGTAGCGCTGCCGCGACAGGCCCCAGTCGCGCAGGCGGAAGCGGGTCACGCCGCGCCCGACGCCGTTGGCCTCGCAGAAGTCGATGGCGGCGTCGATCGCGGCCTCGCCGGTCTGCTCGGTCTCGCCGGCGAAGCCCTTGATGTAGATCACGGGCTCGGTCTTCGGCGGCACGAAGGCCGGGCCGCCATCCTCGGCCAGCGGCTGTCCGTCATCCTTGGCCGGCGCGAAGGTGGAAATGACCGGCAGGCCGTATTTGCGCGCGAAGTCGAGGTCGCGCGCGTCATGCGCCGGGCAGCCGAAGATGGCGCCGGTGCCGTAATCCATCAGCACGAAGTTGGCGATCCAGACCGGCAGGTCGCGGCCCTGGTCGAAGGGGTGGCGCACGGTGAGGCCGGTGTCGAAGCCGAGCTTCTCGCCGGTCTCCAGCGCCTCCTCGGTGGTCCCACCCCTGCGCGCCTCGGCGCAGAACTCGGCCACCTCCGCGCGCTCCTTTTCGAGCGCGCGGGCCAGCGGGTGGTCGGGCGAGATGCCGATGAAGCTCGCGCCTAGGAGCGTGTCGGGGCGGGTGGTGTAGACCTCGATCCGGTCATGGCCATGCACCGGCTCGGTCAGGCCGAAGGCCATCTCGAGCCCGCGCGAGCGGCCGATCCAGTTGGCCTGCATCAGCTTGACCTTGGCGGGCCAGTCGTCGAGCCCGTCCAGCGCCGAGAGCAGCTCGTCGCTGTATTCGGAGATCTTGAAGAACCACTGCGTCAGCTCGCGCCGCTCGACCTCGGCGCCCGAGCGCCAGCCCTTGCCGTCGATCACCTGCTCGTTGGCGAGCACGGTCATGTCGACGGGGTCCCAGTTCACCACCGCGTTCTTGCGGTAAACGAGGCCCTTTTCGAGCATGTCGATGAACAGCGCCTGCTGCTGGCCGTAATATTCCGGGTCGCAGGTGGCGAATTCGCGGCTCCAGTCGATCGACAGGCCCAGCGGCTTCATCTGCGCGCGCATGTCGGCGATGTTGCTGTAGGTCCATTCCTTCGGGTGGCCGCCCGACGCCATCGCGGCGTTCTCGGCCGGCATGCCGAAGGCGTCCCAGCCCATCGGGTGCAGCACGTTGTGGCCGGTGGCGATGCGGTGCCGCGCGATGACGTCGCCCATCGTGTAGTTGCGCACGTGGCCCATGTGGATGCGGCCCGAGGGGTAGGGGAACATCTCGAGCACGTAGTATTTCGGGCGGCTCTCGTCGCGCCGCGCGGTGAAGAGGCCGGCCTCGTCCCAGGCGGCCTGCCATTTGGCTTCGATCTCGGCGGCGGTGTAGCGCGACATGTTCGGTCCTCGGATGGTCGTTTCGCGGCCCCGCACGGGCCCGCCGGCGGTGATACTGCACATCGGCGCGACGCGCCACACCCGGGCGGGGGGCGGGGGGCGCAAAAGCGAAGGGCGGCCCCGTGAGGGACCGCCCTTGCCTGAGTGGATGATCCGGGAAGGATCAGAACTCGAAGGAGACCTCGATGGTCGCGCCGTCCTGGTACTCCGGATCGCCGATCTCGTCCTCGGAGTCGTCGTCGTCGTCCTCGGCGAAGGAGGCCAGCAGCTGCGCGCCGCCACCCAGCTCGTAGGTCGAGGCGACGTAGTAGTCGTCACCCGCGTCCGACACGCCGGCCAGAACGATCAGGCCGTTGTTGAGGTCGTAGGAGCCCTCGATGGCCCAGTCCTCGGAGCCGTCCTGCTCGTGCTCGTAGAAGGTCGCGACGGTGATCGGGCCCGAGGTGTAGTCGGCCGAGACGCCCCAGGTGTCGTCGTCGCCGTCAGCCGACTCGATGACGTAGTAGCCGCCGACGGTCACGGGGCCGACGGGGTAGGCCACTTCGATGCCGGTCGAGTCGTCTTCGTTGGTCATGTCGCGGGCATAGGCCAGGCGGACATCGGCGCCGGCGAAGGCGGTGCTGACCGAGACGCCGAGCAGCTCTTCGGGGTTGAAGTCGCCGCTGGCGCCTTCCAGGTCGTCTTCCTCGGACTGGTAGGCCACGACGAAGCCGAACTGGCCGAAGTTGCCGTCCATGCCGATCGAGTACTGGTCGAGCACGTCGTCCGAGGCACCGTCGTCATCTTCTTCGGTGGTGTTGTCGACGATGGCCGAGACCGAGGTGTCGATGCCGTAGACCGCGAAGTCGCCGCGGATCACGTCTTCGCCGTCGGTCTCCGAGAAGCCGTCCTGCGCCATGTCGCCGGCGCTGACCCACTTGCTGTCGGCAGCCTGGGCGGTGTCGCCGAAGTACAGGCCGGCCACGTCCGAGGTCAGCGACAGGACGAAGCTGTCGGCTTCGAGGTCGACGCCGAGGTCGTTGTCGACCACGTCGAATTCGAAGGTGGCGGCGGCGGTGATGCCGTTGTCCAGCTCCTGGGTCAGCGTGGTGCCGACTTCCAGATCCCAGTAGAAGCCGAGATCGTCGTCGGCGTCCGAAGCGGTGTCGGTGTCGTTGTAGCCCAGGGTGGCTTCACCACCGAAGGTCACTTCGGCGGCGGCGGCGCCGGCGAAGGCCACGATCGAGGCCGAGGCGAGCAGGATGCGTTTCATGGATATCCCTCGTGTTTGCATTCCCGAGAATGCCAGACAGACCAGCATTGGCAGTTTCATTGCTCAGGCGACGCTTCACACACAAGGAATTTGGCCCCTTTGCGGGGCCCCCGTGCAAAAATTGATGCAACGGTGTCACACAGATGGCAGGGAGGGGAAAAGCCAAGCCCGGAGGACAGATGTCGCTCGACGCGATCACCGCCCGCATTGCCCAGGCCGCCCGCGAGGCGGGCCGCGCGCCCGAGGAGATCACGCTGATCGCGGTCTCCAAGAAACAGCCCGAGGAGCGGGTGCTGCCGGTGCTCGAGGCCGGCCAGCGCGTCTTCGGCGAGAACCGGGTGCAGGAGGCGCAGTCGCGCTGGGGCGCGCTCGCCCCGCGCTTCGCCGGCACCGAGATCCACATCATCGGCCCCCTGCAGACCAACAAGGCGCGCGCGGCGATGGAGATGGCACATGCGATCCATTCGCTCGACCGCATGAAGCTCGCCACCACGCTGGCGCGGCTGGCGCAGGAGACGGGGCGCTGCCCCGAGCTCTTCGTGCAGGTCAACACCGGCGCTGAGCCGCAGAAGGCCGGCGTGCTGCCCGACGAGGCCGACGGCTTCGTCGCCGAGTGCCGCCGTCTCGACCTGCCGGTGGTGGGGCTGATGTGCATCCCGCCCGCCGAGGAAGACCCGGCGCCGCATTTCGACCTGCTGCGCGAGATCGCCGCGCGCAATGATCTGAAGGGGTTGTCGATGGGGATGAGCGGCGATTTCGAGACGGCGATCGCGCGCGGCGCGACGCATGTGCGCGTGGGCTCCGCGATCTTCGGCGCGCGGGCTTCCTAGGCGGCCGCGGCGATCGGCGTGCGCCGCTCGCGGATCGGCAGGTGCACGACAGCCGAGAGCGCGCCGACCCCGACGCCGACCCACCAGACCGCCTCGTAGCTGCCGTAGATGTCGTACATCCGGCCGCCGAGCCAGACGCCCATGAAGCTGCCGAGCTGGTGGGAGAAGAACACGATGCCGTAGAGCGTGCCCATGTAGCGCAGCCCGTAGAGATGCGCGACGAGGCCGGAGGTCAGCGGCACGGTGGCCAGCCACAGGCTGCCCATCACCACCGAGAAGACGATCACCGTGGCGGGCGTCATCGGCGTCAGGATGAACCACGCCGCCGCCAGCGTCCGCCCGGCATAGATCCCGGCCAGCAGGTACTTGCGGCTGAACCGCTTGCCGGCCCAGCCCGCCGCGATGGTGCCGGCGATGTTGGCGAGCCCGATCAGCGAGATCGCCACCGCGCCCAGCGCCGAGGTGGTCGAGACGCCCATCGAGGCCAGCACGCCGCCGCCGAGGATCGGCGCGCACATCTCGGTCACGAAGGCCGGGAAATGCGCGGTGATGAAGGCCAGCTGGTAGCCGCAGGAGAAGAAACCGATGAAGATCAGCGCGTAGGACGGGTCGCGCGCCGCGCGGCCGAGGATCTGCGCCATGCTCTCCTGCAGCTCCTCGGTCGAGGCCGGGGCGGGCGAGCGCATCATCGGCAGCGTCATCAGCGTCGCGAGGATCAGCGCGGCGAAGACCAGGAAGACCGACTGCCAGCTCATCACCGCCAGCAGCGCCTCGGCGAGCGGCGCGCCGAAGACCTGCCCCGCCGAGCCGGCGGCGGTCGCCACGGCCAGCGCCATCGAGCGGTTGTCGTCCGAGGCCGCGCGGCCGACCACCGCGAGGATCACCCCGAAGCCGGTGCCGGCGATGCCGAAGCCCACCAGCACCTCGAGCATCTGGTGCGCGAGCGGCGTGGTCGCCCCGGCCGAGAGCACCAGCCCCAGCGCGTAGGCCACGGCGCCTGCGACGATCGCCTTCCGGTCGCCGATCTTCTCGGCCATCGCCGCGAAGATCGGCTGGCCGAAGCCCCAGGCGAGGTTCTGGATCGCGATGGCGAGCGAGAACTCGGCCCGCGGCCAGCCGAACTCCTCGGCCACCGGGATCTGGAACACCCCGAAGGAGGCGCGGATCGCGAAACCGGTCATCACGATGATGCATCCGGCGATCAGGACGGGGCTGAAGAGCGGCTGGCGGGTCATGCGCGATCTAGGCGCTGCCGCGGCGGCAGTGTCAATCTCCGGCCGCGAAGGCGGAGAGGGCAGCTCTTGCGTCTTTGAAGGGAAAAGCGACGCCGGTCAGGGGGCCGGTGCCGCGTCCCACAGGTAGAGCAGATCCGTGATCTCCGCGTCTCCGATCCGCTCCGGGCGGCGTTCGGCCAGCCGCGCGCCTGTGGTCTCGTAGAATCGGCAGGCGCGGTCGTTCCCGTCCAGCACCATCGCCGAGAGCCGACCTGGCGCCGGGCCGAGCGCCGCGGCGAAGAGCGCGCGGCCGAGGCCCCGGCCCTGGGCTGCGCGGGTGAGGTAGAGCGCGTAGAGCTCCGCCACGTATCCGCGCGCGGCCAAGGCCGTCTCGCGCTGCGGGCCGACCTGCGCGAAGCCGGCGCCGGGCGCGATCATTATGCGGCTCGTGCCCTTCGCGATCTGTTGCTCCCATTGGCGCAGCCGGAATGTGCGATCGTAGCGCGCGATCTCCTCAGCAGGCACGAGGCCGGGATAGGTCTCGGCCCAGCAGGCCACGTGCAGCTCTGCCAGGGCGGTGGCGTCGCCGGGGCGGGCGGTGCGGATCTCCATGGTGCGACCCTGACCGGGGCGGGCCGGCTTTGCAACGCGCGGCGCCCCGGCTATGTCGCTGGGCCATGAGCATCGAGCAAGCCTACCGCGCGCGCATCGAGACCGGCGCGCTGAAACCCGACCCGGCGCAGGAGGCGGTGCTGCCCGCGCTCGCCCGCGTCGCCCGCGACCTCGCCCGCCAGCCCGAGCCGCAGCGCGGCGGCTGGTTCCGCAAACCCAAGCCGCCCGAGCCGGTGAAGGGGCTCTACCTCTGGGGCGGGGTCGGGCGCGGCAAGTCGATGCTGATGGACCTGCTCTTTGACGAGATCGACCTGCCGAAGGCGCGCTGGCACTTCCACGCCTTCATGCAGCGGGTGCATGCCGACATGAAGACGGCCCGCGCCCGCGGCGTCGACGACGCCATCGCGCCGGTGGCCGAGGGGCTGGCGGGCGAGCTGCGCTTTCTCGCCTTCGACGAGATGCAGGTCACCGACATCACCGACGCGATGATCGTCGGGCGGCTGTTCGAGAAGCTCTTCGCGCAGGGCGTCACTGTGGTGACAACCTCGAACCGGGTGCCCGACGACCTCTACAAGGACGGGCTGAACCGGCAGCTCTTCGTGCCCTTCATCGAGCAGCTGAAGGCCCGCATGGAGGTGGTCGAGCTCGCGAGCGCCACCGATCACCGGCAGGGCCGGCTCCGGGGCGGCGAGAGCTGGATCATGCCCAATGATTCGGGCGCGCGGGCCAAGCTCGACGCGATCTGGAAGGAGCTGACCGGCGCCGAGGGCGGCGAGCCGCTGACGCTGCAGGTCTCGGGCCGCGAGGTGGTGCTGCCGGAGTATCGCAACGGCGTGGCGCGCAGCGGCTTCCACGATCTCTGCGGCCGCCCGCTGGGCGCGGCGGACTACCTCGCGCTGGCCGACCGGGTGCAGGTGCTGATGATCGACGGCATCCCGCGGCTGTCGCGGTCGAACTTCAACGAGGCGAAGCGATTCGTGACGCTGGTCGATGCGCTCTACGAGGCGAAGGTGCGGCTCGTGGCCTCGGCCGCCGCCGAGCCGGCCTATCTCTACCTCGAGGGCGAGGGCAGCTTCGAGTTCGAGCGGACCGCGAGCCGGCTGGAGGAGATGCAGGCCGATGGCTGGGGCGCGGATGCAGCCTGAGGTTGTAATTCCTCGAGAAATGCAATGAAGGGGGCGCGCCTCGCGACCCCCTTCGTCACTGCCCGAAAACCTGCCCCGTCCTGATCTGCGCCAGATGTCTTGGGCTGTTTCCTTGTGCCTCCAAAATCGCCAACCGCGGGCTCGCGGTCAACCGGGGCGCGTTTTTCCGTTACGTCCCATTCCCCGGTAGTGGTGCCGGGCCGAGGGCCGCGATCGGCAGAATCGTTAACGATTCAATTCCTTGCCTCGGACAGCAGCCGGGAGCCGATGCAGTCGGCCGAGACTGGCTCGGGGCCGGCGATCAGCGGGGTGTGCCAGGGAATCGTCGATTCGGTGACGAAGCGGCCGTTCACGCAGACGTCTTGACCGCCATTGCCGGCGTTGAAGCCGAAGCCCGGATCGCCGCAGTCGTCCACCGCGCCATCGGCGTTCCAGGCCTGAAAGACCCCGAAGCCCGGCATCGGAAATCGCATCTCTTGCGGGTCGAAGCTCAGCAGCCAAGAGGTCTCGGGCGTCAGATCCTTCAGCCGCCAGCGGCCCAGCGTCTCGCCGTCGCGGTAGCCGGTGATCTCGAAATGCGTGACATCGGCCTCGGTGACGAGGTCGGTCGCGAGCAGCGCGTCGGGAAAGCGCATGCTGCCGGTCATCGTGTAGCCGGCATTGCCGCGCCAGCAGAAATGCAGCTCGACGGCCTGGGCGGGCAGGGCCGGCAGGGCGGCCAGCGCCGCAAGCAGCGCCGGCCCCGCTTTCACCCGTTCTGCCGCAGCACGTGCCCGGCGAGATAGAGCGAGCCGCAGATCAGGATCCGCGCCTGCGGCGCCTGCGCCGTGATCGCGCGGATCGCCTCCTCGACGCCCGCCGCGGCGCTGGCGGCGGCGAAGCCGGCCTCGCGGGCGATTCGCGTGGTTTCGGCGGCGGGCACGGTGTTGGCTTCGCCGGGGATCGACACCGCCTGCAGGCTCTCGGCCATGCCGGAGAGCGGGCGCAGGTAGCCCGCGATGTCCTTGGTGTTGAGCATGCCGCAGACCAGATGCGTCGGGCGGCGGGGCAGGGTGGCCAGCGTCTCGGCCAGCATCGCGCCGGCCGCCGGGTTGTGGCCGCCATCGAGCCAGAGCTCGGCCTCGGGCGCGGCCTCGACCAGCGGGCCGCGCGTCAGGCGCTGCATCCGGGCCGGCCATTCGGCGCGGGTCACCGCCGCCTCGCAGGCCGCCTCGTCGCGGCCGAGCGCCCGCAGCGCCGCGATGGCGGTGCCGGCGTTGATCACTTGGTGCGGGCCCCTGAGATTGGGCATCGGCAGGTCGAGCAGGCCGCGCTCGTCCTGGTAGACCAGCCGGCCGGCCTCGGTGGTGACGTGCCAGTGCTGGCCATGCGCCAGGAGCGGCACGCCGAGCCGCGCGGCCTTGGCCTCGATCACCTCGAGCGCCGCCTCGTGCTGCGGCGCGACCACGCAAGGGGTGCCGCGCTTGAGAATGCCGGCCTTCTCGCCCGCGATCTCCTCCAGCGTCTCGCCCAGATATTGCTGGTGGTCGAGATCGACGGGGGTGATCACGGTCAGCGCCGGGCGCGCGACCACGTTGGTCGCATCCAGCCGGCCGCCGAGGCCGGTCTCCAGAAGCGTCCACTCGGCCGGGGTCTCGGCGAAGGCCAGCAGCGCCGCTGCCGTGGTGATCTCGAAATAGGTGATCGCCTCGGGGCCGTTGGCGGCATGGGTGCGGTCCAGGAGGGCCGTGAGGTCGGGCTCGGAGATCAGCTCGCCCGCCAGCCGGATGCGCTCGTGGAAGCGCGCGAGGTGCGGCGAGGTGTAGGCGTGGACGCGGTCACCCCCGGCCTCGAGCCCGGCGCGGATCATCGCCTGGGTCGAGCCCTTGCCGTTGGTGCCGGCGAGGTGGATCACCGGCGGCAGCCGTTCTTCGGGGTGGCCCAGCGCCGCGAGCAGCCGCCAGACCCTGTCGAGCGTCAGGTCGATGACCTTCGGGTGCAGCGTCATCATCCGCGCGAGGATCGCGTCGGACCCGGCGTCCGCCGCTGCCGGCGTCATTTCTTCGGCGCCTCGGGCTTGGCGGGCTTCGGCTCGGGCTTGGCGGCCGGGGTCTCGGGCGTCTCGCCCTTCGCGTCCTCGGCCTCCTTGGCGGCGGCCGGCTCGGGCGTCTCGGGGGCGGGCAGGTCGGCCATCACCGCCTCGGGCAGGCCGAGCAGCATCCGCAGCACCTTGATCAGCTCCTCGCGCATCTGGCCGCGCGGCGTCACCCGGTCGAGCATGCCGTGGTCGAGCAGGTACTCCGCGCGCTGGAAGCCCTCGGGCAGCTTCTCGCGGATGGTCTGCTCGATCACGCGCGGGCCCGCGAAGCAGATCAGCGCGTTCGGCTCGGCGATCTGCACGTCGCCCAGCATCGCGTAGGAGGCGGTGACGCCGCCGGTGGTCGGGTGCGTCAGCACCACGATGTAGGGCAGCCCGGCCTCTTTCAGCATCTCGATCGCGACGGTGCTGCGCGGCATCTGCATCAGCGACAGGATGCCTTCCTGCATCCGCGCGCCGCCGGCGGCGGAGAACAGCACCAGCGGCGCGTTCAGCTTCACCGCGCGCTCGGCCGCCGCGATGATCGCGTTGCCGACATACATGCCCATGGAGCCGGCCATGAAGGAGAAGTCCTGCCCGGCGGCGACGACCTTGGTGCGGCCGATCTCGCCCTCGGCGACCAGCATCGCCTCCTTCTCGGCGGTCTTGCGGCGCGCCTCCTTGAGGCGGTCGGTGTATTTCTTCTGGTCGCGGAAGTTCAGCGGGTCGGCGATCGGCTCGGGCACCTTCACCTCGGTGAAGGCGCCGCCGTCGAACAGCGCCTTGAAGCGGTCGCGCGGCGTGATCGCCATGTGGTGCCCGCAATTGGTGCAGACGTTGAGATTGTCCGCCAGCTCGCGGTGGAACAGCATGGTTCCGCACTCGTCGCACTTGGTCCACAGGTTCTCGGGCACCTCGCGGCGCGAGAAAATCGAGTTGATCCGCGGGCGGACGTAGTTGGAAATCCAGTTCATCTTGCTGCTCCGGGCGCGTCGGGTCGGGCCCGAGATACGCTTCGCGCGGGCGGATTGCAATTCGGGCGGTGGTCGCGCCGCGGCGCCGCGCGCCAGACGCGCGCCAGACGCGCAAACGGCACGGGATCGGCGCCGGCGGGCTTTCGCGATCTGTCGCTCGCGCGGCGCGCGGTGGCGGGTTGTTGCGCCGGGGCGCGGCGAAAGCGCGGATTTCGTATCGCGCAGCCGTCTCGAAGAGCCATCGCGCCTTGCCGTCCCGGCGGGGCCTGTCTATCCCTGCCCACAGCCAACTCCGGGAGGGACAGCCCATGACCGACGCCCGTTTCGACAAGACGAAACTTCCCAGCCGCCACGTGACCGAGGGCCCCGAGCGCGCCCCGCACCGGAGCTACTACTACGCCATGGGCATCTCCGAGGAGGAGATCCACCAGCCCTGGGTCGGCGTCGCCACCTGCTGGAACGAGGCCGCGCCCTGCAACATCGCGCTGTCGCGCCAGGCGCAGTCGGTGAAGATGGGCGTGAAGAAGGGCGGCGGCACGCCGCGCGAGTTCACCACCATCACCGTCACCGACGGCATCGCCATGGGCCACGAGGGGATGCGCTCCTCGCTCGCCTCGCGCGACGCCATCGCCGACACGGTCGAGCTGACCATGCGCGGCCATTGCTACGACGCGCTCGTGGGCCTCGCGGGCTGCGACAAGTCGCTGCCGGGGATGATGATGGCGATGGTGCGGCTCAACGTGCCGTCGGTCTTCATCTATGGCGGCTCGATCCTGCCGGGCAAGCTGAACGGCCGCGACGTCGTGGTGCAGGACGTGTTCGAGGCGGTGGGCCAGCACGCGGCGGGCAACATGTCGGACGCGGAACTAGCGATCCTCGAGCGCGTGGCCTGCCCCTCGGCCGGCGCCTGCGGCGGCCAGTACACCGCCAACACCATGGCCTGCGTCTCCGAGGCGATCGGCCTCGCGCTGATGAACTCCTCGGGCGCGCCCGCGCCCTATGAGAGCCGCGACCAGTATGGCGACTTCTCGGGCCAGGCGGTGATGCAGCTGATCGCGAAGAACATCCGCGCCCGCGACATCGTCACCCGCAAGAGCCTCGAGAACGCGGCCCGCGTGGTGGCCTGCACCGGCGGCTCGACCAATGCCGGCCTGCACCTGCCGGCGATCGCGCATGAGGCGGGGATCGATTTCGACCTGCTCGACGTCTGCGAGATCTTCCGCGACACGCCCTATTTCGTGAACCTGCGCCCGGGCGGCGAATACGTCGCCAAGGACCTGCACGAGGCGGGCGGCGTGCCGGTGGTGATGAAGGAGCTGCGCAAGGCCGGGCTGATCCACGAGGACTGCATCACCGCCTCGGGCCGCGCCATCGGCGAGGAGATCGAGCGGATCGAGCGCGAGGCCGACGGCCGGGTGATCCACACCGTCGCCAGCCCGATCACCCCCACCGGCGGCGTGGTCGGCCTCAAGGGCAACCTCGCCCCCGACGGCGCCATCGTGAAGGTCGCGGGCATGAAGGCCGAGGACCAGGTCTTCACCGGCCCGGCGCGGGTCTTCGAGAGCGAGGAGGACGCCTTCGAGGCGGTGCGCCAGCGCCAGTACAAGGAAGGCGAGGTGATCGTCATCCGCAACGAGGGCCCGGCCGGCGGCCCCGGCATGCGCGAGATGCTGGCGACCACCGCCGCGCTTTCGGGCCAGGGCATGGGCAAGAAGGTCGCGCTGATCACCGATGGCCGCTTCTCGGGCGCGACCCGCGGGTTCTGCGTCGGCCATGTCGGCCCCGAGGCCGCGCATGGCGGGCCGATCGCGCTGCTGAAGGATGGCGACATGATCACCATCGACGCGGTGAAGGGCGAGATCTCGGTCGACCTCAGCGAAAGCGAGCTGGCCGAGCGCAAGGACGCCTGGAAGGGCCCGCGCACCAACGACTACACCTCGGGTGCGCTGTGGAAATACGCCCAGCTCGTCGGCTCGGCCCGCAAGGGCGCGGTGACCCATCCGGGCGCGCAGGGCGAGAGCCACATCTACATGGACCAGTGACACGGCCCGGCGGCGTGTTCCGGCGCGCCGCCTCGCGGCGGCCCGAGGGGCCGCCGCTGCCGCACGGGGCCGACTGGCTGTGGCAGGTGCCGCTGGCGGAGGTCGCCGCCGCACGCCCGGCCTCCGGCATGACGCTCGCCCCCGGCCTGCGGCTGTTCTTCGAGGGCGGCGACGCGCCGGAGGTCGCGCCGGGTGACGGCGGCCTCGCCGTCACGCCCGGTGCCGGCCTCGCCTATCTCAGCCTCGCCATCGACCTCGCGCCCGAGGCGCTGCGCGGGCTTTCGCGCGACCATCTGCTGCGGCTCGACCTGTCGGTCCGGGTAACCGCCCCGCGCAGCACGGTGCGGCTGAACCTGCGGCATGGCCCGAATGTCGAGCAGGTCGTCGAAGCGCTGCCCGAGAGCGGCGACGGCGCGGTCGAGTTCGACATGTGGCCGCTGCCCGCCATGGTGCTGCAGGCGGATGCGGGCTGGATCGACCTGATCCTCGAGCGCCCCGCGCCGGGGCCGCTCCTGATCCGCGAGCTGACGCTGTCGCGCCTGCCGCGCGCGCGGTTCTGAGGCTGACGCCGCGTCGCGGATGACGCGCGCGTCACCTGCCGCCATTCTGCGCCCGAACAGGGAGACCCGCATGACCGCCTATCCGACCCTCCTCTCGCCGATCGATCTCGGCCCGCTGTCGCTGCCCAACCGGGTGATGATGGGCTCAATGCATACCGGTCTGGAGGAGACCGGCGACTGGCACCGCGTGTCGGAGTTCTACGCCGCCCGCGCGCGCGGCGGGGCCGGGCTGATCGTCACCGGCGGCATGGCGCCCAACCGCGAAGGCGGGGTCTATCCCGGCGCGGCGGGGCTCTTCACCGAGGACGACATCGCCAACCACGCCCGCGTCACGGCCCGCGTCCACGAGGAGGGCGGGCGGATCGCGATGCAGATCCTGCATGCCGGGCGCTACGCCTATTCCAAGCGCTGCGTCGGCCCTTCGGCGATCCGCGCGCCGATCAGCGCCTTCACCCCGGTCGAGCTGGACGAGGACGGGATCGAGCAGCAGATCGCCGACATCGCCACCGCCGCCGCGCGCGCGGTCGAGGCCGGCTATGACGGCGTCGAGGTGATGGGCTCGGAGGGCTACTTCCTCAACCAGTTCCTCGCGCCGCGCACCAACCGCCGCACCGACCGCTGGGGCGGCAGCCTCGAGAACCGGATGCGGTTGCCGGTCGAGGTGGTGCGCCGGGTGCGCGCCGCGCTCGGCCCGGAAAAGCTGCTGATCTACCGCATCTCGCTTCTCGACCTCGTGCCCGAGGGGCAGGACTGGTCGGAAGTCGTGGCGCTGGCCCGCGCGGTCGCGGCGGCGGGCGCGGACGTGCTGAACACCGGCATCGGCTGGCACGAGGCGCGGGTGCCGACCATCGTGACGAGCGTGCCGCGCGCCGCCTTCGCCGAGCTGACCGCGAAGCTGCGGCCCGAGGTCTCGGTGCCGGTGATCGCCTCGAACCGGATCAACACGCCGGAGATCGGCGAGGCGATCCTCGCGAATGGCGGCGCCGACATGATCTCGATGGCGCGGCCCTTCCTCGCCGATGCCGACTTCGTCTCCAAGGCGGCGAAGGGCGAGGCGGCGCGGATCGCGCCCTGCATTGCCTGCAACCAGGCCTGCCTCGACCACACCTTCCAGGGCAAGCTCACCAGCTGCCTCGTCAACCCGCGCGCCTGCCACGAGACCGAGCTGGTGCTGGCGCCCGCCGAGACACCGCGCCGCCTCGCCGTGGTCGGCGCCGGTCCGGCCGGGCTCTCGGCGGCCCTGGCGGCGGCGGAGCGCGGCCATGCGGTCACGCTTTTCGACAAGGCGGGCCGGATCGGCGGCCAGCTGCACTACGCCGCCGCGATCCCCGGCAAGGAGGAGTTCAGGGGGCTGATCCGCTGGTTCGAGACCGAGCTGGCCGCGAGCGGCATCGAGACCCGTCTGAACGAGACGCCCGACGCGCAGGCGCTGGCGGCCTTCGACGCCGTGATCGTCGCCACCGGGGTCACCCCGCGCGACCCGAACATCCCGGGGCAGGAGGGGCCGAACGTCGTCTCCTATGCCGAGCTGCTCTCGGGCCGCGCCAAGGCCGGGCCGCGCGTCGCGGTGGTCGGCGCGGGCGGCATCGGCTTCGACGTGGCCGAGTTCCTCGTGACCGGCCACAGCACCACCATCGACCTGCCGGCCTGGCGGGCCGAATGGGGCATCACCGACCCTGAGGCCGCGCGCGGCGGGCTGTCGCCCGACGGGCCGCGCCCCGAGGCGCCGGTGCGCAAGGTGACGCTCCTGCAGCGCAAGGCCGAGAAGCTCGGCAAGCGGCTGGGCAAGACCACCGGCTGGGTGCATCGCGCCGGTCTGCAGATGCGCGCGGTCGAGATGCTGGGCGGGGTGAGCTACGAGCGGATCGACGAACATGGCCTGCACGTCGGCACGCCCGAGGGGTCGCGTCTGATCGAGGCCGACACCATCGTGCTCTGCGCCGGGCAGGAAAGCGAGCGCAGCCTGGCCGACGCGCTCCGGGCGCTGGGCGTCGAGACCCACGTGATCGGCGGCGCCGACGTCGCGGCCGAGCTCGACGCCAAGCGCGCGATCGACCAGGGCACGCGTCTCGCCGCCGCGCTCTAGCTGTTTCCGCTGCGGTTCCAGTCCGTATTCAGGCTTCGAATTGTCAGGCAGGCGTCCCAATCGCGCCCGAATCCTTCGTCAGAACGACGGGGCAGACGGAAACGCGGAGAGACGTCATGGATCGCCTGACCGAAATGGAGGCCTTCGCCACGGTGGTGGACCAGGGCGGGTTCACCGACGCGGCGCGCAAGATGGGGATCTCGAAATCCGCCGTCTCCAAGCACGTCTCCTCGCTCGAGGCGCGGCTCGGCGCGCGGCTTCTGAACCGCACCACGCGGCGCGTCAGCCCGACCGAGATCGGGCTGGCCTATTACGACCGCGCCCGGCGGGTGCTGAACGACGCGGGCGAGGCCGACGCGCTGGTGACATCGATGCAGTCGGCGCCATCGGGGCTTTTGCGGATCTCGGTCGCCACGGATTTCGGGGTGAACCACCTCTCGCCGGTGCTGGGAAACTTCCTGCAGGAGTTTCCGGACATCACCGTCAACATGGTGCTCAACAACCGCTACGTGGAGCTGATCTCCGAGGGCTTCGACATGGCGGTGCGGATCGGCGAGCTGGAGGATTCGACGCTGCGCGCCCGCAAGCTGACCGAGACCAGCAAGAAGATGATCGCCGCGCCCTCCTACTTCGCGCGCTACGGCCGGCCCGAGCGGATCGACGACCTGAACGAGCACAAGCTCCTGCACTACTCCAACGCCTCGAACGGCGCGGTCTGGAAGCTCACCTCGCCCTCGGGCGAGAAGCGCCACGTCCGCACCGCCGGCTGGCTCACGGTCAATGACGGGCAGTCGCTGCTCAATGCCTGCATCGGGGGTCTCGGCATCGCCTACCTGCCCTCCTTCCTCTATGCCGACGCGCTGAAGAAGGGGCTGGTCGAGGAAGCGATCCCGAGCCTGCCGGTCGAGACGCAGGGTATCTACGCGGTCTACCCGCCGGGCCGCTTCACCCAGCCCAAGGTCCGCGCCTTCATAGATTTCCTCGTCCAGGCCTTCGCCGAGAAGGGCCCCGACGACTGGTGATCCCCAGCGCACGCTGCCCCGTGCCTGCGCCTCGGCGCGGTCCCCTCGCGGATCGCGCCGCTTTTTCGTCGCGCCACGGCGGGGTGCGACGGATTTGCGCATGGCGCGGCGGATGCGCGCAGGAACCCGCGCAGCGCCGGGACGTTGCCTGACCGACAGCCGACTTGGCAATTGGAAGGAGGCCAGAGATGCCCGAGAATTTCACGTCCGAACTGACGCAGGACACCCGCCAGCAGATGGTGGACCTGCTCAACAAGAACCTTGCCAACATGGTCGCCCTGACGCTGGCGGTGAAGCAGGCGCACTGGAACCTCAAGGGCAAGGGCTTCATCGGCGTGCACGAGCTTCTGGACGACGCCGCCGACCGCCTGCGCGAGGGCGCCGACCTGATGGCCGAGCGCGCGGTGATCCTGGGCGGCTTCGCGCGCGGCACCGTCGAGGTCGCGGCCGAGAAGTCGCAGATGGAGGCCTACCCGGTCGAGCTGTCGGAGATCGGCAAGCACATCGAGGAGCTGAAGGCGCGCTACATGTTCGTCGGCGGCGAGATCCGCAAGGCGATGGACGAGGCCGGCGAGGCTGGCGACGAGGACACCGCCGACCTGTTCACCGAGGTGAGCCGCACCATCGACAAAGACGCGTGGTTCATCGGCGCCAACGGCTGACCGAACGTCGAACCGTCATACGCACGGCCCGCCTCGGCGGGCCGTGCGCGTTTCCGGCTCAGGCAGGCTGGCGCAGCGCGGTGAACAGCGTCTCCTCGTGGGCGAAGCCGCAACGGCGGTAGATCCGTCCCGCCGGGCCGTGGCGGTCGGCCAGGATCACCGGAACCGCCCCGGGCCGCCGGGCTGCCGCCCAGTCGGCGCCGGCGCAGACCAGCGCCGCGCAGATGCCGCGGCGGCGGTGGTTCGCTGCGGTCTCGACCTCCTGGTAGCGGGCGACGTGGTCGTCGGCGAAGATGCCGAGAGCGGCGACCATCCCGGCCCCGTCATGGGCGGCGAGCCAGATGCCGAACCCCGTCGCGATCTGCCGCCGCCGGGTGGCCATGCGGCCCGCCAGAAAGGCGCGGAACTCGGGGCCCTCCATGCCCTCCTCCCGCGCGGTGGCGAGGTGCAAGTCGAACAGCTGCGCCCAGTCCGCCTCGCCCTCGACGGCGCGGATCGCGATGCCCTCGGGCGCCTCCAAACGCTGCAGTTCGCCCCGCAGCGCCAACACATCCGTCTCGCCGATCTCGAAGCCCTGGGCCGCGAGTGCGTCGAGCGCCGCGCCGCGTTCGAGGTCGGGCCGGTCCCAGCCCAGCGTGACGTGCTTCGCCTCGGGGAAGTCGGCGTGATACCGCGCGATCTGCGCCTCGGGGTCGGGCGGGTCGCGGAACACGACCATGTTGCCGAACCAGAAATCCGGCTCGGCCGGGGTACGGATCACCAGCCGGTCGTCATGCGGCTCGATCCGCGCCGCGCCCGACAGCACCAGCGCATCGCTCGCGAATCCCAACGTGCTGAACATGTGGTTTCTCTCCTTGGGACGCGGCCTGAAGCCCGGGCACTTGGCGGATCTCGTCCCAGTGCCCGGGAGGCGTCAAGCGGCCGGCGACGGGGCGCGCGGAGTTTTCGGGTGACCGGGGAACGCCACGCCACCGTCCTCCGGACCGCCAGATTCGTGTCGCAGCCGCCCGCAGCTCTCAATGCCCGATGGCGTTCGCGCCCTCGCAGGCATGGGCCGCGCATTCCATCTCCAGCGTCACGTGGCCGATGCCGAAGCGGTCTGCCAGCGAGCGCTTGATCCGGGCCTTGATGCCGTCGGCCTCGGACCAGCGGCCCTCGGGCACCGCGACATGCGCGTCGAGCGCCGGGGCGTGCTCCTGCATCTGCCACAGGTGGACATGGTGCACCGAGCCGACGCCGTCGATGCCGCGCAGGTGTTCGAGCACCGCATCGGTGTCGAGGCCGGGCGGCGCGCCGAGCATCAGGATGCGGATCACGCCGCCGATCTCCGACAGCGACATCCACAGGATGTAGCCGGCGATGCCGAGCGTCACGACGGGGTCGACCCAGTGCCAGCCGAAGGCCAGCACCGCGAGGCCCGCCACGATCACCGCGACCGAGCCCAGCGCGTCGGCGAGGTTGTGCAGGAAGGCGGCGCGGATGTTGACGCTGTCCTTCGCCATGGCCCATGTCAGCGCCGCGGTGATGAGGTCCACCGCCAGCGCGAGGCCCGCGACCCAGACCATGATCCAGCCCAGCACCGGCTCGGGCGCGAAGAAGCGGGCGACCGCCTCGTAGCCGAGATAGAGCCCGATCAGGATCAGCGTGGTGTAGTTGACCAGCGCCGCCACCACCTCGGCCCGGCCATAGCCGAAGGTCATCGCCGCGTCGGCCGGGCGGCGCGCGATGCGCCGGGCGGCCAGCGCGATCACCAGCGACATCGCGTCCGACAGGTTGTGCAGCGCGTCGGCGATCAGCGCGAGGCTGCCCGAGACGAGGCCGCCCACGATCTGCGCCGCGGTCAGTGCGAGGTTGACCGCGATGGCGCCGCCGACCCGCCGGTCGCCGGCCTCCGGGTGGACGTGGTGGTGATGGCCGTGGTGATGCGAATGACCCATGCGCGCCTCCTGCATTCCAGATGACGCCCGCAGGCCGGCGGGTTCAACCCCCGGCCGTCACCACCGCCTCGACCCGGCGGTTGGCCTCGCGCCCCTCCGGCGTGGCGTTGCCGGCGCGCGGCGCCAGCCAGCCCGCGCCCTCGGCGCGCAGCCGGTCGCGCGCCACGCCGTGGTCGCGCGCCAGAACGTCCAGCACCGCCTGCGCCCGGCGGCGCGACAGCGCCACGTTCGGCTTGAGCGCGCCGGTGAGGTCGGTGTGACCGACCAGCGCCACCCGCCGCTCCGGATCGGCGGCCAGCCAGTCGGCCAGCGCCGCCAGCGCCGGGTGCGGGCCGGGCCCGAGGGTCGAGCGGCCGGGGGCGAAGGCGAGGCCGGGCAGGGCGGCGTGACCGTCGCGTTCGAGCAGGGCGGCGAGGTCGTCCGCCTCGTCCGGCGCCGGCGCGACGGGGGGCGAAGCCGGGGCGGGGGCGGGCGGTGCCGCACCTGCGGGGGTGACGCGGATCGCCTGCAGATGGCCCGCATCCGCGCTGCGGCTGGCGAGCAGCCCGACCGCCTCGGTGCCGTCCTCGGTGTCGCGCCGGGCCGACAGGAAGCGAAAGCGGCCGAGATCGACATGCATGTCGGGCGGCGGCAGCACCTCGGTCCCGTAGCGGAAGTCGTAGCCGCCGCAGGTCTCGGCGGCGCAGTCGAGCAGGATCTCGAAGCCCTCGGCCTCGAGCGCCGCGCGCAGCGGCGCGACGATCTGAGCCGGCGGCCCTGCGCCGGCCAGCCGCCAGGCGCGGGCGGTTATGGTGCCGGTCAGGGTCTCGGCGGGCGGCGGGCCGCCTCGGGCCGGGCCGGTCGGCAGGGCGTAGCTCGCGCCGTCCTCGACCCGTTCGGCGGTGAGCCGCGCGCCCGCGGGCAGCGGCAGGTCGAGCGCCGCCGCCATGGCAGGGCAGAGGGCGAGGAGGGCGGCCAGTGCCCTCACGCCGCGACCCGGTAGTGGTAGCGCGCGAGCTCCGCGTAGCCGAGCCGGGCATAGAGCGCGCGGGCAGGCGCGTTGGCGCGGGTGACGGCGAGGGCGAGATGCGCCGCCCCCTGCGTCCGCGCCCAGCCCGCCGCCATGGCCATGACGGTCCGGCCCGCGCCACGGCGGCGGGCCGGGGCCGCCACTTCCAGTGCGTGCAGCATGGCGACCTCGTCGTGGCAGACGACGAAGGCGCAGGCGTCGGGGCCGCGCAGCACGGCCCTGGGGTGCGGCGTGCGCTGCATCACCGTGATGCGCTCCGGCCCGATGCCGCCATCGGCCCAGATGGCGCGGTCGGTTTCGTCGGGCGGCCAATGGGCGTCGGGCGTCGTCGAGGCGAGGGCATCCAGGGGCGCGGCGAGGATCAGCGTCGGGTCCTTCACCGCGAAGCCGCGCGCGGCCAGCGCCGCGTCGAGCGCGTCCTCGCCGCTTCGGACCATGAAGAGGGGCGCACGCCCTTCGTTGCCCATCTCCGAGATGGCGGCGTCGAGATCGGCGTCGTCGAAGGCATCCTCGACCGTCGCGGCCGAGACCCGGCTGCCGCCGCCCGCGCCGTCGCGTAGCCGGACCGGTCCGCAGCGCCGCGACGCCGCAGGCGGCCATGTCGCCGCGAGCGCCGCGAAGCCGCGCGCCGGGGTCACGCCGCGAACCGCTCCGACAGCTTCACGAGCGCCGCCTCGATCTCGGCGCCGTCGGCGCCGCGGATCACGATGTTGGTGCCGTGCACGCCGTTCTCGCTGAACGGGTAGGAGCCGATGGCGAGCGTGGGGTGCGCACGCGCCAGTTCCGAGAGCGGCTCGGCCACGTCGCCCTCGCCGCGTTCGACCCGCAGGGATTGCGACAGCACCGGCTTGCCGCCGGGAATGCCCGGCAGGAGCCCCGCCAGCATCGCCTGGAAGATGCGCGGCACGCCGGCCATGACGTGGACGTTGCCGATGCTGAAGCCCGGCGCGGCGCTGACCGGGTTGTCGATCAGCACGGCGCCGTCGGGGATGCGCGCCATGCGCAGCCGGGCGGCGTTCAGATCCTGACCCGAACGGTCGTAATGGGCCTGCAGGATGGCGCGGGCGTCGTCGCGCACGCCGATCGGTGCGCCCATCGCCTCGGCCACCGCCTCGGCGGTGATGTCGTCATGGGTGGGGCCGATGCCGCCGGAGGTGAAAAGGTGGTCATGCGCCGCCGAGAGCGCCTTCACCGCCGCGACGATGGCGTCGTGCCGGTCGGAGACCACCCGCGCCTCGACGAGGTCGATGCCACGCAGCGTCAGCTCCTGCGCCAGGTGGTGCATGTTGCTGTCGCGGGTCCGGCCCGAGAGGATCTCGTCCCCGATGACGAGCATGGCGGCGGTCGGGTTGGTCATGGCGCGCTCCGGTCTGCTGCCCCCGAAGGTATAGGGCGGGGCGGGGGGCATTTCCACGCTGTCCGGACGGGCTGCTGGATTCCCGCGCTCCGAGGGCCTATTTCGGAGGGGACAGAAGGAACAGGTGATGACATTGGACGAGCGCGCCGCCGACGAACGCAAGGGTCGACTGACCCGTGACGGTATCCGGATCCACGACCTCGAGGATTTCGCGGGGATGAACCGCGCCGGCCGGCTGGCCGCGCAGATCCTCGACGACATCGCCGAGCATGTCGTGCCGGGCCAGACCACCGGCGAGATCGACCGCATGATCACCGAGATGATCGAGCGCGCCGAGGCCAAGAGCGCGACGATCGGCTACAAGGGCTACGAGCACGCCAGCTGCATCTCGGTGAACCACGTGGTCTGCCACGGCATCCCGGGCGACAAGAAGCTGAAGGACGGCGACATCCTCAATGTCGACGTCACGGTGATCGTCGACGGCTGGTACGGCGACACCAGCCGGATGTACGTGGCCGGCAAGCTCAGCCGCAAGGCCGAGCGGCTGATCCAGGTGACGCATGACGCGCTGATGCGCGGCATCGAGGCGGCCAAGCCCGGCAACACCTTCGGCGACATCGGCCACGCGATCCAGACCTATGTCGAGGAGCGGCGGATGTCGGTGGTGCGCGACTTCTGCGGCCACGGTCTCGGCCGGGTGTTCCACGCGCCGCCCAACGTGCTGCATTACGGCCGCGCCGGCACCGGCCCGGTGCTGGAGGAAGGCATGTTCTTCACGATCGAGCCGATGGTCAATCTCGGCCGCCCCGAGACCAAGGTGCTGGCCGACGACTGGACCGCCGTGACCCGCGACAAGTCGCTCTCGGCGCAGTTCGAGCATTCGATCGGCATCACCGCGCAGGGCTGCGAGATCTTCACGCTGTCGCCCGCCGACCGGTTTCACCCGACCTGGGACATCTGATCAGCCGTCGCGCTCCAGAAGCGTGACATGGGTGTCGCCGTAGCGCCGCGTGTCGAGGGGGGAGAACCCCTCGGGCGCGGGCTGCGGCGCGTTCTCCTCCCAGACCACCAGCGCGCCGGGCGCGACCCAGCCGCCCGCCACGGCCGAGGCCAGCGCGCGGGCGCCGAGCCCCTTGCCGTAGGGCGGGTCGAGAAATACCAGCGTGGCCGGCGCATCGGTCGCGGGCAGGCGGGTGGCGTCGCAGCGCAGATGCGTCACGAGGGTCTCGACCCGCATCTTGGCGATGTTCTCGCGGATCAGCTTGCCTGCCACGCGCCCGTCATCGACCAGCGTCACCCGCGCCGCGCCGCGCGACAGCGCCTCGAGCCCCAGCGCGCCGGTCCCGGCGAAGAGGTCCAGCACGACGGCATCCGAGAGCGGATCGCCGTAGCGGCCGCCCGAAAGCGCGTTGAACAGGCTCTCGCGCACCCGGTCGGCGGTGGGGCGCAGATGCGCGCCCGCGTCGCCCTTGCCGACCGAGGCGAGCGCGAGGCCGCGATGGGTTCCGGCCACGATCCTCACTTCAGGAGCGCCTTCAACTCGACGGACGGGTCGGCCACCTGCGCGGGGTCGGGCGACTTCCCGGCCTCGATCAGCCGCTTGCCGACCATGTAGGCGCGGCTGTCGTTCATCGCGTCGACGGCGATGAGCGTCGCGCCGCGGTAGTACCAGTGCGAGCACTGCTCTGGCGTGGCGCCGGGGCGGACATGCACCGCGTCCCAGCCGGCGTTCAGCCCGGCGATCTGCAGCTTCACGTCGTACTGGTCCGACCAGAACCACGGGCGGGGCCGGTATTCCACGTCGCGGCCCATGATGTTCAGCGCGGCGGCCTCGGCCATGTCGATGGCGTTGCCGACGCTTTCCAGCCGCACCCGCGCGTCGCCCCAGAGCAGCGAGGCGCAGTCGCCCGCGGCCCAGATGCGCTCGTCGGAGGTGCGGCAGTGACGGTCGCAGCGGATGCCGTTCTCGAGCGCGAGGCCCGCGGCCTCCGCGAGCCCGGTCGCGGGCTCGACGCCGACGCCGGCGATGGCGAAGTCCACCGCGATCTCGGTGCCGTCGGTGAGCCGCGCGCCGGTCACGCGGTCCTCGCCCAAGAGCCGCTCCAGCCCGCAGCCTTCGCGGATCTCGACGCCGTGGCGGGCGTGCAGGTCGCGGAAGTAGGCCGAGGTCTCGGGGGCCGCGACCCGGCCCAGGATGCGCTCGGCGGTCTCGACGAGGATCACCTCCAGCCCGCGCTTGCGCGCCACCGCCGCCGCCTCGAGGCCGATATAGCCGCCGCCGACCACCAGCAGGCGGCGGCCCTCGACCATCTCGGGCGAGAGCCGGTCGGCATCGGCGAGGTCGCGCATGGTCAGCACGCCGGGCAGGTCGCCGCCGATCGCCGCCGGCAGGCGGCGCGGATGCGCGCCGGTGCAGAGCGCCAGCGCGTCGTAGTCGAGCGTCTCGCCGTCCTGCAGGGTGACGCGGCGGGCGGCGGGGTCGATCGCCTCGGCCCGTGCGCCGAGCCGCAGCGCGACATCATGCTCGGCGTACCAGCTCTCGGGCCGCAGGAAGAGCCGCTCGCGCGCCATCTCGCCCAGCAGGTAGGCCTTGGAGAGCGGCGGGCGCTGGTAGGGCGGGGCGGTCTCGGCGCCGACGAGCGTGATCCGGCCCTCGAAGCCCTCGCCCCTGAGCTTGGCCACCAGCGCGGCCCCGGCCTGCCCGGCCCCGATCACGACCACATGCGACATCGCGTCCGCTCCTTGCTTCCTTAGACCCGCGGCAACCTATATCGCTGGCCACGGACCGCAATCTCGAAAGGGGAGAGACGGATGACGATCAAGGCTGGCGACAGGCTTCCGGAGGCGACCTTGCTGCGGATGGGGGCGGAAGGGCCGGAACAGGTGGCGCTGGGCGAACTCGCCAAGGGCCGCAAGGTGGTGATCTTCGGCCTGCCCGGCGCCTATACCGGCACCTGCTCGACCGCGCATGTGCCGAGCTTCGTGCGCAACATGGACGCGCTGAAGGAAAAGGGCGTCGCGGAGGTGATCTGCGTCTCCGTGAACGACCCCTTCGTGCTCAAGGCCTGGGGCCAGGACACCGGCGCCACGGCGGCCGGGATCACCATGCTGGGCGACGCCGATTGCGACTTCACCGCCGCCATCGGCATGGCGTTCACCAACAAGGAGCGCGGCTTCATCCGCCGCTCCAAGCGCTACGCGCTGATGGCCGAGGATGGCGAGGTGCGGGTGTTCCAGCAGGAGGAGCATCCCGGCCTGTGCGACCTCTCGGGCGGCGAGAGCATGGTCGAGGCGATCTGAGTCCTGCCACTTCACTCTTCAAATACTCGGCCCGACGGCATGGGCCGGGTGCCGCGCGGGGGCCTTCGGGCCCCCGTTTTGCTTCAACTCTCCGCCAGCTTGTCCATCTTCGAGGCGAGCCTGGCGTCGAGATCGGTCAGCCCGCCCGCGTCATGGGTGGTGAGCGTGACGGTCACGGTCTTGTAGACGTTCGACCATTCGGGATGGTGGTTCAGCTTCTCGGCCCAGAGGGCTGCGCGGGTCATGAAGCCGAAGGCTTCGACGAAATTCGCGAAGCCGTAGGTCTTGGTCACCGCGTCGCGATCCTCGGCCGTCTCCCAACCGGCGGCCTTCAGCGTGGCGCGGCCCGCTTCGTCGAGTGGCTGGCTCATTCCTGGTCCTCCATCTGCGTGCGCCGGAACGGCCCGTAGCCGGTCAGCACCTCGATCTCCTCGTCCACCGCCGCGCGCTCGGCCTCGAGGTAGCGCGCCACGGCGTCGCGAAAGCCCGGATCGGCGATCCAGTGCAGCGAATGCGTGGCCACCGGCAGGTAGCCGCGCGCCAGCTTGTGCTCGCCCTGCGCGCCGGCCTCGACCCGGGTCAGGCCATGCGCCAGCGCCCAGTCGATGGCGCGATAGTAGCACAGCTCGAAATGCAAAAAGGGGTGATGCTCGAGCGCGCCCCAGTATCGGCCGTAGAGCGTGTCGCGCCCGATCAGGTTCAGCGCGCCGGCGACCGGGCGGTCATCGTCGGAGGCGAGGATCAGCAGCATGTCGTCGCGCAGCGTCTCGTGCGCGATCTCGAAGAACTCGCGGGTCAGGTAGGGCGTGCCCCATTTGCGCGCGCCGGTGTCCTGGTAGAAGGCCCAGACCGCGTCCCAGTGATGCGGCTGCAACTCGTCGCCGGTCAGGAAGGCGACGTCGAGCCCGGAGGCCGCCGCGCCCTGCCGCTCGCGGCGGATGGTCTTGCGCTTGCGCGAGGACAGCGCCGCAAGGAAGCCGTCGAAATCGCCGTAGCCCTGGTCGAGCCAGTGGTATTGCTGGCCGGTGCGGCGCATCAGCCCCATCCGCTCGCCCGCCACGGCCTCGGCCTCCGAGCAGAAGGTCGCGTGCAGCGACGACAGCTGGTTCTGCGCCGCGACCTGCACCGCGCCCTGCACCAGCGCCGAGAGCCCCTCGACCTCGTGGCCCGGTTTCGTGAGAAAGCGCCGCCCGGCCACCGGGGTGAAGGGCACCGCGACCTGCAGCTTGGGGTAATAGTCGCCGCCCGCGCGCATGTAGGCGTCGGCCCAGGCGTGGTCGAAGACGTATTCGCCCTGGCTGTGGCCCTTGGCGTAGAGCGGCGCGCAGGCGATCAGCTCGCCGCCCCGGCGGGCGGTGAGGTAGCGCGGCTGCCAGCCGGTACCCGGCCCGACCGAGCCGCTGTCTTCCAGCGCCGCGAGGAAGCGATGCGTGGTGAAGGGGTCGCGCGGGCGGCCGCCATCGCCCGCCTCGGGGCAGGCGCAGCCGTCCCAGTCGGCGGCCGCGATGTCGCGCAGGCTGGCATGGGCGGTGATCTCGATCAGATCGCCGTCCGGGTCGGTGTCTGTCTGGCTCATGCGCGCCAAACTGGCATCTGGGCCGCCCCGGTCAAGATGCCGGGGGGCGCGGCAGATAGCCCTCGAAGGTCACGTTGTCGGCAGTGGCGCGGGCGGCGGCCTCGGTTTCGGGGTCGCGCACGGTCCAGCACAGCAGCGCGGCGCCCTGCGCCTTCAGCTCGGCCAGCCGCGGCCGGTCGAGGTCGCGCACGTCGTGGCTGACGAAGCTCGCGCCGAGATTCTCGTAGTCGGGGATCTCGCGCAGCCGGTCGGCGAGGCGGGGCGGCAGCTCGGGCCACTCCTCGGGCGCGAAATCGCAGGTGGTCAGACCGCGCGGCAGATCGGGCGCGAGGCGGGCCATCTCGGCCACGGCATGCGGGTTGAAGGACATCACCGCGACCGGGCCTGAATAGCCTTCGAGGTCGCGCGCCACCGCCGCCTCGACCGCGCCGACATTGGGGCCGAGCGCGTCGTCGTGATCCTTGATCTCGATCAGCAGCGGCACCCGCCCGGCCACGAGGTCGAGCACCTCGCGCAGGGTGGGGATGGTGTCGGCGCTGCCGATCAGGGAGATCGTGCGCAGCGCCGCGGCCTCGCGGGCGACCAGCGGGCCCGAGAGCCCGGTCAGCCGCTCCAGATCGGCGTCGTGGAACACCATCGCCGCACCGTCCGAGGAGCTGCGCACGTCGATCTCGATGCCGTAGCCCGCCTCGACGGCGGCGCGCACCGCCGAGAGCGAGTTCTCGGGCCGGCCCGCGCCGTGGAAGGCGCGATGCGCGATCGGGTGCTGCAGGAAGGCCTCGGGCAGGGCGGGGGCGGGGCGGCTCATGCGAGCGCGAAGACCGCCTCGATCTCGACCGCGACGCCCAAAGGCAGCGCGGCCACGCCGACGGCGGAGCGGGCGTGGCGGCCCTTTTCGCCCATCAGCTCGACCATCAGGTCGGAGGCGCCGTTGATCACCTTGGGCTGCTCGGTGAAGTCGGGCGTCGTGGCGACGAAGCCGGTCAGCTTCACCAGCCGCGCCACGCGGTCGAAATCGCCGCCGAGCGCGGATTTCGCCTGGGCGAGGATCGACAGCGCGCAGGCCTGGGCGGCCTTCGCGCCCGCTTCGGTGGTCATGCCGTCGCCGAGCCGGCCGGTGATCAGCCCGTCCGGGCCGGCGGCGATCTGGCCCGAGACGTAGAGCAGGCCGCCCTCGATCACGAAGGGCTCGTAATTGGCCGCCGGCTTCGGCGCGTCGGGCAGCGACAGGCCCTTTTCCGCCAGTTTCGATTCGATCATCCGCGTCAGCTCGCCCATCCGTCTCTCCTCCTGCGAAGGGTTCGCGCGCACGCTAGACCGGCGCGGCCGGAGGGGCAATCGGCGGGGCGCATGCCGGACGCTCCGGGGGGCATCAGCCCTCCCGGAACGCCTTGGCGAAGTAGTCGGCCAGCGGCTTGACCAGATAGGCCAGCGGCGTGCGCTCGCCGGTGCGGATGAAGGCCTCGACCGGCATGCCGGGGATCAGCGTCATGTCCTCGGGCAGGCGCTCGGCCTCGTTCTCGGCCAGCCGGATCTCGGCCCGGTAGTAGGAGACCGGGCTGCCCTCCTCCTGGAAGGCGTCGGCCGAGATCTGCACCACCTCGCCGGTCAACTCGGGCGTGCGGCGCTGGTCGAAGGCGGGCAGGCGCAGCACCACCTCCTGGCCGACGAAGAGCTGGTCGATGTCGGTCGGCAGAACCTGCGAGGAGATCACCAGCGGCCGGTCCTGCGGGACGATGTACATCACCGGTTCCGCGGCGCGGATCACCGATCGCGGGGTGAAGACCTCGAGGCCGTAGACCACGCCGCCCACCGGCGCACGGATGTCGAGTCGGTCGAGCTGCGTGAGCAGCTGGCGGCGGCGGTTGCTGAGCTCGATCTCGTTGAACTGCAGGTCGCGCAGCTGGCTGATCGCCTCCTGCCGGCGGGTCGAGGCCAGACGCAGGATCTCGATCTCGAGCTCGGAGACGCGGCCGCGCGCCTGCGCGACACTGGCCTTCAGCTCGCCGACCCGGCCGAGCAGGTTGGCCTGCTCGCGCTGCAGCCCGATCACCCGCGTCGCCTGCGCCAGCCCGCGGTCGAGCAGCGATTTCTGGTCGGCCAGCTCTTCCTCGACCAGCTCGAGCTGGCGGTCGGTGGCCTCCTGCTGGGCCTCGATGCCGACGATCTGGTCCTCGATCTGCTCGCGCTGGCGGGCGAGCTGCTCGGCCTGCTGGGCCTCGCTCTCGCGCCGCGCCTCGTTCAGCCGGCGCTGGCCTTCCATCAGCTCGGGCGCGACCGGGTTCTCGGTCTCGCGCAGCAGCTGGTCGAACTGCAGCTCATCGGCGTCGTCGCGCTCGGCCTCGAGCCGGGCGCGGCGCGCCAGCACCTCGAGCAGCTGGCCCTCGACCACGGCAAGCTCGGAGCGCAGCGTCTCGGAATCGAGCCGGATCAGCAGCTCGCCCGCCTCGACCTCGTCGCCCTCGTCGACGAGGATCTCCTCGACCACGCCGCCATCAGGGTGCTGGACCACCTGCCGGTTCTGGTCGACCTCGATCCGGCCCGAGGCGACCACGGCGCCCGAGATCTGGCTGAGCGCGGCCCAACTGCCGAAGCCGCCCAGCAGCACGACGAGCGCGAGGAAGCCGGCGATCAGCGGGCCGGCGGCGGACCATGCGGATTGGACGGGGCCCTTCACGACACACCCCCGCCATGGCCGGCCGAGGCCGCGATCTCGCGGTGGTTCTGGACGATTTCGCGCAACACTTCCTCCTTGGGGCCGAAGGCGCGGCGGCCGCCGTTCTCGATCATCAGGATCAGGTCGCATTCCTGGATCGCCGCCGGGCGGTGGGCCATGATCAGCACGCATTTGCCGCGCGCCTTGGCATCGCGGATCGCCGCGTTGAGCGCGGCGTTGCCGTCATTGTCGAGGTTGGAGTTCGGCTCGTCGAGCACCAGCACCTGCGGGTCGCCGTAAAGCGCGCGGGCGAGGCCGATGCGTTGGATCTGGCCGCCCGAGAGGCGGCCGCCCTTCGAGGAGACCTGCGTGTCGTAGCCGTCGGGCAGCTTGAGGATCATCTCGTGCGCGGCCGCCGCACGGGCGGCGCGCACCACCTCGGCGTCGTCGGGCTCGAGCGACATCCGGGCGATGTTCTCCTTGATGGTGCCGTCGAACAGGGTGATCTGCTGCGGCAGGTAGCCGATATAGGAGCCGAGCACGTCGGGGTCGTACTGGTCGAGGCTGGCGCCATCGAGGCGGATCTTGCCGGCGGCGGGGCGCCACAACCCGATCAGCGCCCGCGCTAGGGTCGACTTGCCGGCGCCCGAGGGGCCGATCACACCGACTGCCTGGCCCGGCTCGACCCGGAAGCTGACCATGCGCAGCGCCGCCTGGCTTTCGCCCGGGGGCAGCACGGTGACCTGCTCGCAGGCCAGTCGCGCCGCCGGCCGGGGCAGGTTGGTGCGCGGCGCGTCGGGCGGCACCTCGCCCAGAAGCTCGGACAGCTTGCCCCAGCCCTCGCGGGCGCGCTGGAACAGCGGCCACTGGTTGACGATCATCTCGATCGGCGCCAGCGCCCGGCCGAGCAGGATCGAGCCGGCGATCATCGCGCCGGCGGTCATCTCGCCCTGCAGCACCAGATAGGCGCCGAGGCCGAGCATCGCCGATTGCAGCAGCAGTCGGAACGCCTTGATGACCGAGCTGAAGCCGCCGGTGGTGTCGGTCGCGCCGATCGAGCTTTCGAGCGAGCGGCGGCGCGCGGTGTTCCAGCGGCCGAAGGCGGCGCCACGCATCCCCAGCGCCTGGATCATCTCGGCATCGCCGCGGATCTGGCCGCCGAGCTGCTCGGAGCGGAAGCTGGCCGAGTTGCTGTCCTCGAGCAGGCGGCGCGACATCATCTGGTTCGACAGTGCCAGCGCGACGAGGATCGCGGCGCCGCCCAGGCCGAGCAGGCCGAGCCAGGGGTGGAACAGGAAGATGCCGAAGAAGAAGACCGGCGCGAAGGGCAGGTCGAAGCTGGCCATCAGCGCCGGGGAGGCGAGCAGCTTCTGCACCGATTCGAGGTCGCGCTGGGCGGTGGCGGCCTCGGCGCGGGCGCGGCCGCCCGAGCTGGCGCGCAGCGCCGCCGAGAAGACGCGCTCGTCGAGCGCGGCCTGGAAACGGGCCGCGACGCGGCTCATCACCCGGCCGCGCACGAGGTCCAGAAGGCCCATCATCGCGTAGAGGAAGACCACCAGCACCGTCAGCGCCACCAGCGTCGCCACCGAGCGCGATCCGAGCACCCGGTCGTAGACGTTGAGCATGTAGAGCGGGCCGGTCAGCATCAGCAGGTTGACGATCAGGCTGAAGATGCCGACCGCCCAGAACAGCCCGGCATTGCGGTTGCGGGCGGCCCGCAACTCGGCGGCGCCGGTCGTGGCCGCGTCGCGTTTCATGATATCCTAGCCTCCGCTCGCTGGGATCGGCCCGGCCGGGCCTCGGGTGGGATGAGAATGACCCGCGCTCAATATCCCAGCCGGGTCACGGGGTGTAGCAAAAATGACGCATCGTCGGCAAAGGACAGCCGGTGCTCTGGCCATCCGCGCCGCCGCCAGTCTGGACCCTGCGGCGAAGAATCCTAACTTTTTCTGCATGACCATGCAGATCTGCGATATTTTGCGCGGGCTGTGCCTTGCCGGCCTCGCGGCCGGAACGGCCGCCGCCTCGCCCTATGACGGCCTCTACCGGCCCGGTTCCGGCTCGGATTGCGGCCGTGTCGGCGAGGAGGGCGGGGTTCTCAGGATCGAGGACGACCTGTTCGAGGGAATCGGCAGCCAGTGCCGCATGACCCGCCCCGTCGACGTGGTCGACATGGAGGCGACGCTCTACACGATGCGCTGCGAGGCGGGCGACATGCAGTGGAGCGAGCGGGCGATGCTGATGCGCGCCGCCGATGGCGAGGGGCTGATCATGCTGTGGGACGGCTACGCCTTCCGCTACGCGCCCTGTCCGCCGCCCGGCAGCGTCGCCGCCGCGGCGGCGCAGGCGCCGCGCGTCGTGCTGCCGCTGGTGGTGCTGCCGGGAACCGAGCAGCCGCTGGTGATCGCGCCCGCCGGGGACGGGCCCGCCACGCCGGCCGCCGGCGGCGCGGCGGGCAGCGAGGCCGAGCTCGACCCCGGAGAGGAGGCCGGCTAGCTCAGTTGCCGCCGCCCAGGATGTTGCTCAGCACGTCGAGCAGGTGCTGCTCGGTCTCGTTCTGCTGCACCGGCGCGCTCAGGTCGCCCGAGGAGACGGTCTGCGGCGGCATGTCCGGCTGCGGCGGCTCGGGCCGGCGCATCGGCAGCGGCTTGGGCGCCTCCCCGGCCAGCACCCGCGCCATGGCCTCGCGCCAGATCGTCGCCGGCAGGCCGCCGCCGGTGACGCCGGTGAGCGGGCGGTTGTCGTCGTAGCCCATCCAGACGCCGGCCACGTAGTCGCCGGCGAAGCCCACGAACCAGGCGTCGCGCGCGCCCTGTGTGGTGCCGGTCTTGCCGGCCACCTCCCAGCCGTCGATCTGCGCCCGGCCGCCTGTGCCCGCGGCCACGACGCGGCTCATCATGTAGACCAGCTCCTGCGCGGCCTGCTGGCCGATCACCCGCTCGCCGATGCCGCCGCCGGTGCCCATCAGCGGCGTGTCGTCGCCCTTCAGGCGCAGTTCCACCAGGCCGTAGGGCTCGACCGATGACCCGCCGTTGAGGATGCCGGCATAGGCGCCGGTCATCTCCAGCAGCGTGCTTTCCGACACGCCCAGCGCCAGCGCCGGCCCGGCGGCGAGGTCGCTGTCGATGCCGAACATCGAGGCCACGGTGCGGACGTTCTCGCGCCCGACCTGCTCGGAGACCCGCACCGCGGGGATGTTGCGGCTCTGGGCCAGCGCCTCTGTCAGCGTGACCATGCCGGCATATTGCCGGTCGTAGTTCTCGGGCGACCACGGCCCCGATCCGGGGATCGAGATGGTCAGCGGGCTGTCCTCGACCAGGTCGTAGGGCCGCATGCCGAGATCGAGCGCGGCGGCGTAGATGAAGGGCTTGAAGGCCGAGCCGGTCTGGCGCAGCGCCTGGGTGGCGCGGTTGAAGGCGCCGGCGGCCTCGATGTTGCGGCCGCCGACCATGGCGCGCACCGCGCCGTCGGCGCCCATCACCACGATCGCCGCCTGCGCCTCTGAGCCGGGGCTCACGCGCTCCTCGAACACCCGCACCAGCGCCTCCTCGGCCGCGGCCTGCACCCGCTGGTCGAGCGTGGTGCGGATCACCACGTCCTCGGTGGTGTCGCGGGTGAAGAATTCGGGCCCGGTGTCCATCACCCAGTCGGCGAAGTAGCCGCCGGTGCGCTGGTCGGCCCCGTCGGCGAGCCCGGCCGGGTTGGCGCGGGCCTGCGCGGCCTCGTCCGCGGTCAGGTAGCCCTGCTGCTCCATCAGCCCGACGATCACGTTGGCGCGGTTCTGGCTGCGCGAGAGGTTGTTGGTCGGCGCGTAGGTGGTGGGCGCCTTCAGAAGACCGGCCAGCATCGCCGCCTCGGCCGGGCCGACCGTGCCGGCCGGCTTGGCGAAGTAGCGCTGCGACGCGGCCTCGAAGCCGCGGGTGCCGGCGCCGAGATAGGCGCGGTTGAGGTAGATCGTCAGGATCTCCTCCTTGGTGTAGCGCGCCTCCATCGCCATCGCGTAGACCGCCTCCTGCACCTTGCGCCACAGCGTGGTGCGCCGGCAGTCGGCCTCGTATTCGGCCTCGTTCTTCCAGACCTCCGGGTCGAAGGGCCGGCCGAGGCACAGAAGCTTCGCGGTCTGCTGGGTGATGGTCGAGCCGCCGTTGCCCGACAGCGGCCCGCGGCCTTCGGAGAGGTTGATGCGGATGGCGCTGGCGATGCCCTGCGGGTCGACGCCCGGATGCCACCAGAAGCGGCGGTCCTCGGTGGCGATCACCGCGTCGCGCAGATCCTCGGAGACGGTCTGGGCGGTGACCATGCCGCCGAACTGGTCGCCGCGCGTGGCGAATGTCCGGCCCTCGCGGTCCAAGAGCGTGACCGAGCCGCGGGCGCGGCCGTCGACCAGATCGGTGACGGGCGGCAGCTGCGCGGCGTAGTAGGCGACGCCGAGGCCGATGACGATGCCGAGCGCGAGGCCGGCGCGCCACGACACGCCCCAGATGATCCGCAGCACCAGCCGCATGAGGCCCGAGACCAGCGCCGCGAGCCAGCCCAGCGGCCCGCGCGGCTGCCGCCGCGGCGTCCGGGTCCGGCGCGCCTTGCGGGCGGGCTTCGCCGCGCGCGGGGTCTTGCCGCCGCCGCCGCTCCTGCCGCCCGCGGTGCCGTTCGCCTGCCCGGCCGGCTTGCCATAGCGCCGGTCCGCGGTCAGGGGCGGCCTCCTGCCGTTGCTCGCGCTCATCGTCCTGCCACTCGTTCCCTTGTTGATTGGCCGGACCATAGCCGCATCGCGGCGGAATGTTGAGGTGAGGGGAATCCCGGTCTCGGCTTTTTTATGCCGCCCAAGATTCGGGCGGTCGGGCCGTTTTGCGCGGAAATTGTGCAATCGGCCCGGATTCGGGGGCGGTCGCGATGCCGGATTCGTTGCCGCCAAGGCAATCTCTGCCTCTTCCTGCAGCAGTCGCGGCCCGCCCGGGGCCGCAGCCGAACCGAGGCCACAGGGGATTCGACGTGAAACTCATCATCGCAGCGATCAAGCCGTTCAAGCTCGAGGAGGTGCGCGAGGCGCTCACCGCCCAGGGCGTGCGCGGCATGATGGTGACCGAGATCAAGGGCTTCGGCTCGCAGTCCGGTCATACCGAGATCTACCGCGGCGCCGAATACGCCGTGAACTTCGTGCCCAAGGTCAAGCTCGAGGTCGCCGTGCCCGACGCGCTGGTCGAGCCGGTGGTCGCGGCGATCACCGAGACCGCCCGCACGGGCAAGATCGGCGACGGCAAGATCTTCGTGCTCGACATGGACAGCGCGCTGCGGGTGCGCACCGGCGAGACCGGCGACGACGCGCTCTGAAGCGACAAGGAGAGACCCCAATGAAACGAACCATCCCCCTTGCCGCCGCGGCGGCGCTCATCGGCCTGCCGGCCCTGGCGCAGGAGGCGGCCGGCCCCGGCCCCGGCGTCGTGGCCGCGACCGACACGGCCTTCATCCTCAACAGCCTGCTGTTTTTGATCGGCGGCTTCCTGGTGTTCTGGATGGCCGCGGGCTTCGCCATGCTCGAGGCCGGCCTCGTGCGTTCGAAGAACGTCGCCATGCAGTGCATGAAGAACGTCTCGCTGTTCTCCTTCGCCGGTCTCATGTACTACCTGATCGGCTACAACCTCATGTATCCGCTCGGAAACTGGTCGATCGGCTCGGACGAGACCGGCGGCTATCTCGGCGCCTTCGGCGTCGCGGTGCTCGAGACCGTGGGCGTGGGCCGCGACGGCGCGGACGATTACGGCTACGCCGCCACCTCGGGCGATTTCTTCTTCCAGCTGATGTTCGCCGCGACTACCGCCTCGATCGTCTCGGGCACGCTGGCCGAGCGGATCAAGCTCTGGCCCTTCCTGATCTTCACCATCGTGCTCACCGGCCTGATCTACCCGATCCAGGCGAGCTGGAAATGGGGCGGCGGCTTCCTCGACAGCCAGTGGGGCTTTCTCGACTTCGCCGGCTCGACCGTGGTGCACTCGGTCGGCGGCTGGGCGGCTCTGGCGGGCGTGCTGGTGCTCGGACCGCGCATCGGCAAGTACAAGGACGGCCGCATCTTCCCGATGCCCGGCTCGAACCTGACGCTGGCCACGCTCGGCACCTTCATCCTGTGGCTGGGCTGGTTCGGCTTCAACGGCGCCTCGCAGCTGGCGATGGGCACCGTGGGTGACGTGGCCGATATCGGCCGGATCTTTGCCAACACCAACGCCGCGGCCGCCGGCGGCGCGATCGCCGCGCTGATCCTGACGCAGCTGCTCTACAAGAAGCCCGACATCACCATGGTGCTGAACGGCGCTCTGGCGGGCCTCGTCTCGATCACCGCCGAGCCGCTGACCCCGACGCTGGGCGGCGCCACGCTGATCGGCGCGGTGGGCGGCGTGATCGTGGTCTTCGCGATCCCGATGCTCGACCGGATGAAGATCGACGACGTGGTCGGCGCGATCCCGGTGCACCTGTTCTGCGGCATCTGGGGCACCATGGCGGTGCTGTTCACCAACTCCGACGCGACCTTCCTGGGCCAGCTCGTCCCGATCGTCATCGTCGGCGTGTTCACCTTCGTGGTCAGCCTCGTGGTCTGGCTGGTGCTGCGCGCGGTGATGGGCATCCGGGTCGGCGAGGAAGCCGAGATGACCGGTCTCGACATGCACGAGCTGGGCATGGAGGCCTATCCGGACTTCACCCCGGCCTGATCCGGACCGATCGCAAGCAAAAGGGGCGCCCCGCGGGGCGCCCCTTCGTCGTTCCGGGATGGCCGGATCAGGACTGGCCGGCCTTCTGCTTGGCCTTCTCGGCCTCGGCCTGCGCCGAGGCGCCCACGTCCTTCTTCTGGGCCTCGGACTTCGCGGTGTCGGCCACGTGGTGGGCGGCGTCGCGGGCGCGGCCCTGCACGTCGGTCGCGGTGTCCTTCAGGTCCTCGCGGACATGCCGCGCCAGATCCTCGGCCTGATGCCGGGCATCCTCGGCGGTGGTCTTCGCCACGTCGGCCAGCCGCGCGCGCTCCTCGTTGTAGACGCGGTAGGCCTCGTCCATCAGATCGTCGCGGTAGCTGCCGAAATAGGCGTCCTCGCGCTGGGTGCGCGGCAGCATCATGCCCACCGCGGCGCCGGCGGCCAGCGCCAGGAGCCCGCCCAGAATCGGCTGGTCCTGGTACATGCCCGCCGCGCTGTCGCGACCCTTGCGGGCATAGTACTCGGCCTTCACCTGCGCCTCGTAGGCGCGGGTGCGCGCGGCGATCACGCGCTTGCGGCCCTCGTCGGACATGTTCTGCGTGCCGTCGGAGAGGCGCTCGCGCATCTGCCGGGCCGAGGCGCCCCACTCGGTGCCGCGGCGGCGCATCTCCTCGCGGTAACGGCCCATGCGGCCCTTGGCGCCGGCCATCTTGCCGCCGACCTTGCCGCGCATCCGCGCGAAGCGGCCGCGCTCTTCGTGCCAGGGCGAATCCTCGTCGATGTCGCCGGGCACCGGGCCGCGCGGCTCGTCCATCTTGCCGGTGCCGTATTTGCGCGACAGGTAGGGGTCGGCGCCGAGCCGGCCCGAGCGGGCGTAGTCGCGCTGGCCGCGATAGTCGACCTCGCCGGCATAGCGCTCGTCGTCGCCGCCGCCGCGGGCGTTGGAGACCGCGAGCCAGGCGAGGCCCGCGCCGACCAGCGCGATCGGCACCGGGTTGCGCTGCACGGTGCGCGAGACGGTCTGGCCGATGTCGGAGGCGTTGTCGCTCAGGCTGTCGGTCACCGACCGCATCAGCCCGTCGAGCGACAGGCGCTCCTGAAGATCGTCGATCGTGCGCTGCAGTTCCGAGCGCTCGGTCTCGATCTCGCGCTCGATCTCTTCGGGGGAACGGGTGGTGTCAGTCATTGATGGCTCCTTTGACGGCAGCGGCGTCCTTGCGGATCGACTCGGCGCTGCGCTTGGGTGCGTTGGTCACGGCCTTGATGCGGTTCAGTCCGACCTTCACGAGGATCGCGGCGATCACGAGGATCACGCCGCCGACGATCAGGGCGGAGAGGCCCGCGCCGAGGCCGGCTTCGGCAAGCCAGGCCACGAAGGCGGCGGCGAGAACGTCGAGCGCGGTCAGGCTGAGGACCACGGCGGCGACCACGAGGCCGATGCCCATGCCGGCGCGCGACAGCGCGCGCTGGGCCTCGGCCTTGGCGAGGTCGGCCTCCTTGCGCACGAGGCCGCTCACATGGCTCATCGCCTCGGAGAGCAGGGCGGACATGGACTTCGCCTCGCCGCGCGGTGCGGCGTTGCGCGCATCCTCGAAACGGGGGTCGGTCTGGCTCATTTCTTCACGGCCCCGGTCTCGCCCGGCTGCGGCTTGCCGGGAATTTCGGGCTTGCTGTCGGGCTGCTCGATGCCGCTCGGCGCGCCGGTGGTGGTGCCCGCCCCGGAGGTCGTGCCGGTCGAGGCGCCGGGCTGCGGCGCGGCGGTCGACTGCGTGGTGCGCGGCGCCGCCGGGCTCGGGGCGTTCGAGGTCATTGGCTCGGAGGTCGGCACCGGGCGGTCGATGCGGTCGTCGGCATCGTAGTCGTCGGGCATGGTGTCGGGGTGGTCGTGCCCGCCGACGCCGTGGCCGTCCGAGGCGTAGCCGATGCGGGGCTCGCCATGCCGGGCCGAGGACTTCATGAAGCGCGCCGCGGCAAAGCCCAGAAGCGCCGCGCCGCCGAGGAACAGCGCCGGGTTGCGGCGGGCATAGTCGTTCGCCGCGTAGGCCATGTCGTCGAGATCCATCGAGCGCATGTTGTCGGCGGTGTCGGCCACCGCGTCGGCGAGGCGGGCGAAGACCCGCTCCTGCGGCGAGCCGTCATGCAGGTCGTCGGCCGCCTTGCGCAGCGCCTCGGCGATCTTCGACGTCTCGTTGGCGGCCTCGTCCTTGTAGCCGCGGCCGTATTCGTAGGCACGCTCGCGCGCCTCTTCCGCCATCTCGCGGGCCCGTTCGCGGGCGGTGTCCGCGAATTCGGCCGCGCCGCTCTTGGCATCGGCGGCCGCCTGCTTCGCACGCTGGTCCAGCGTTTCGCCTGTATTGGCCATGTCGACCTCCTTGATTCGCGTTGGCCGGCGGTCGGCGCGGGGAGGGGCGCCGGGCTCCGTCGGTCTGTCTCGACTCCAGAACGACGGGCCGGGACAAAAGTTTCGCGATGCGGGTGGTCGGTGCGGCGCGGGACCAAGCGGCACCAAGGGGTGGAAACGCGAAACGCCGCCCCGGGTGGGGCGGCGTCCTGCGTTCCGGCCGGCCTGAAGCGGTCCGTGGCGGTCCGTGGCGGCCCGTGGCGGCCCGTGGCGGCCCGTGGCGGCCCGTGGCGGCCCGTGGCGGCCCGTGGCGGCCCGTGGCGGCCCGTGGCGGCCCGTGGCAGCCTGCGGCGGCGTCAGATCCCGGCGGCGATGATGGCGCGGGCCAGCACCGGCACCGTCTTGGCGTTCAGCCCGGCGATGTTCATCCGGCTGTCGCCGACCATGTAGATGCCGTGATCGTCGCGCAGCCGCGCCACCTGCTCGGGGCTGGCGCCGAGCCGGGAGAACATGCCGCGATGCTCGGCGAGAAAGTCGAACCGGTCGGAATTGCTCAGCTGGCGCAGCTCGGCGGCGAGCTGCTCGCGCAGCTTCAGCATGCCCTCGCGCACCTCCTCGAGCTCGGCCTGCCAGTCGGCGCGCAGCTCGGGGTCGGTCAGGATCGTGCTCACCACCCGGGCGCCGTGATCGGGCGGGAAGGAGTAGTTCTGCCGGTTGAGATAGGCGAGGTTGTCCTGCGCCTTGCGCGCCTGCGGCACGTCGCGGGCGATCGCCATCAGGATGCCGGTGCGCTCGCGGTAGATGCCGAAGTTCTTCGAGCAGCTGGCCGCGATTAGCACCTCGTCGAGGCTGGAGGCGATGAGGCGGGTGGCCGCCGCGTCGGCGTCGAGCCCGTCGCCGAAGCCCTGATAGGCGATGTCGATCATCGGCACGAGCTGGCGCGCCTTGAGCGTGGCGACGATCTCGTCCCACTGCTCGGCGGTCGGGTTGGCGCCGGTGGGGTTGTGGCAGCAGCCATGCAGCAGCACCACGTCGCCCGGCTGCGCCTCGCCCAGATCGGCCATCATGCCGGCCATGTCGACCGCGCGGCTCGCCGGGTCGAAATAGCGGTAGCTGCGGGTTCTGGCGTCGAGATGCTTGAGGATCGACAGGTGGTTCGGCCAGGTCGGGTCGGAGACCCAGATCGTGGCCTCGGGCGTGGTGCGGCCGATCAGCTCGAAGGCCTGGCGCACCGCGCCGGTGCCGCCGGGCGTGGCGATCGCGGCGATGCGGTCGCGCGGCAGCGTGTCGGCCAGAACGAGGTCGATCATCGCGTCGGAGAAGGCCGGATCGCCGGCGAGCGCGGTGTAGCTCTTGGTGGTCTCCCGCTCCAGCAGGCGCGCCTCGGCGGCCTTGACCGCGCGCATGATGGGGGTGCGGCCCTCGGCGTCCTTGTAGACGCCGACGCCGAGGTCGATCTTGTCGTCGCGCGGATCGGCCTTGTAGGCGCCCATCAGCGCCAGGATCTTGTCGGCCGGCTGGTCGGTGAGATGCTCGAACATGTCTATCCTTGGGAATTGTCTCTGGCGGGGCCGGTTTCCACCGGCAGGTCGGGGAACATGCCCCATTCGGACCACGAGCCGTCATAGAGCCGGTGGTCGGTCTTGCCGATCCGCTCGAGCGCCAGCGACAGCACCGCCGCCGTGACGCCGGAGCCGCAGCTGGTGATGACGGGGCGGTCGAGGTCGATCTCCGCCGCCTCGAAGGCGGCGCGGATCTCGCCCTCGTCGCGCAGCGTGCCGTCGGGGCGCAGCAGCTCGCGGAAGAACAGGTTGCGGGCGCCGGGGATGTGGCCCGAGCGCAGGCCGGGGCGCGGCTCGGGGGCGCGGCCCTCGAAGCGCTCGGGCGCGCGGGCGTCGACGATCTGGTCGCTGCCGAGCTTGACCGCGGCGGCCACCTCGGTGGCGTCGGCGGCCATGCCGCGCACCGGGGCCACGGTGATGTGGCGGTCGCGCAGCAGGGTGGGGCGGTCGGTCAGCGGGCGGCCCTCGGCGCGCCATTTCGGCAGCCCGCCATCGAGCACCGCGACGTCGCGCTTGCCCATGGCGCGGAACATCCACCAGACCCGCGCCGCCGAGAACAGCCCGGCGCCGTCATAGACCACCACCTGGTGGCCGTCGCCCACGCCCATCGCCCGCAGCCGCGACACGAACTTCTCGGGCGGCGGCAGCATGTGCGGCAGGTCGCTGCGATGGTCGGCGATCTCGTCGATGTCGAAGAAGCGGGCGCCGGGAATGTGGGCATCCTCGTGCTCGGCGCGGGCGTCGCGGCCGGCATCGGGCAGGTACCACGAGGCGTCGAGGATGCGCAGATCGGGATCCGTCAGACGCTCGGCCAGCCAGCGGGTCGAGACCAGCGTGCGGGGATCGTCGACGGTCATGCGCGTCTCCTCGGGTCGCTTGCGTCGGGCGACTGAGTAGACCCGCGGGGCGGCGGGTGCAAGCCGCGGCGTCAGGCGGCGCGCGCGGCCGGGCCGGTCCGCCCGACCGATCAGCCGGAACCGATCAGCCGGACTGGCGCAGCAGGCGCTGTTTCTGGCGGTTCCAGTCGCGCTTGGCCTCGGTGGCGCGCTTGTCGACCGTCTTCTTGCCCTTGGCGACGGCGATCTTCAGCTTCACCAGCCCGCGGTCGTTGAAATACATCACCAGCGGCACGATGGTCATGCCCTCGCGCTGGGTGGCGTTCCACAGCCGCGCCAGCTCCTTGCCCTTGACCAAGAGCTTGCGGCGGCGGCGTTCCTCGTGGCCGAAGGTGCGGCCGGCGTCGTAGGGGGCGATGTAGGCGTTGGTCAGCCACAGCTCGCCGTTCTCGACGCTGGCATAGCTCTCGGCGATGTTGGACTGGCCGGTGCGCAGGCTCTTCACCTCCGAGCCCATGAGCTGGATGCCGCATTCGAGATCGCTCTCGATCGCGTAGTCGTAGCGCGCCCGCCGGTTCTCGGCGATCACCTTGTAGTTCTTGTTCTGCTCTTGCTTGGCCATGCGCCCGATCTAGGGACGCGCCGGCTCCGAGTCCAGCGCGCCGCTGCCTTTCGACGTTTCACCGATGGGCCGGAGGCCCGGTCGCGCCGGGGCGACCCCGGGGCGGCCGGGGCTCAGTGCCCGATCAGCCCGGCGTGGCGCAGCGCGTCCTTGATCGCGAGGCGGGTGCCCTCGAGCGGCGTGGTCAGCGGCGAGCGCACCTCGTCGCGGCACAGGCCGAGCACGCTCATCGCGTATTTCGCGCCCGCCACGCCCGGCTCGAGGAAGATGGCCTCGTGCAGCGGCATCAGCCGGTCCAGAAGGTCGAGCGCGGTGTCGTAGCGGCCCTTCAGCGTCGCCTCCTGGAACTCGGCGCAGAGCTTCGGCGCGACGTTGGCGGTGACCGAGATGCAGCCGCGGCCGCCATGGGCGTTGAAGCCCAGCGCGGTCGCGTCCTCGCCCGAGAGCTGCAGGAAGTCGGTGCCGCAATGGATGCGCTGCTTGGCCACCCGGCTCAGGTCGCCGGTGGCGTCCTTGACGCCGACGATCATCGGGTGGCGCGCCAGCTCGCCCATGGTCTGCGGGCTCATGTCCACGACCGAGCGGCCGGGGATGTTGTAGATCACGATCGGCAGGCCGCATTCGGCCACGGCGTGGAAATGCGCCAGGAGGCCGCGCTGGGTCGGCTTGTTGTAGTAGGGCGTGACCACTAGCGCCGCGTCGGCGCCGGCGGCCTTGGCGGCCTCGACCAGGCGCACCGCCTCGGCCGTGCTGTTGGAGCCGGCGCCGGCGATGACCGGGATCCGGCCCGCGGCGGTCTTGACCACCGTCTCGACGACGATGTCGTGCTCCTCGTGGCTCAGCGTCGGGCTCTCCCCGGTGGTGCCCACGGGCACAAGGCCGTGGCTGCCTTGCGCCACGTGCCATTCGACGAGTTTCTTCAGCGTCTCGAGATCCAGCTGGCCGTTGGCGAACGGCGTGACGAGAGCCGGGAGCGATCCCTTGAACATGACGCTTTTCCTAGAGTCGGGGTGATAAATCGCGCGGAACCTAGACGGCTTTCCGCCGCTTGCCAAGTTTGTGAGTTGCGAGCAGACAAACTATCCCTAGGGTCAAGTCTCGTGCCGAAATCCCCCGGACCTCGGAGCCAGCCCGCATGACGAAGATCAGCCGTTTTTCGACTGCCCTCGCCACGATTTTCAGCCTTTCCGCACCGCTCACGGCCCTGGCCGACCCGCTCGGCGACGCGATGTCGGCCGCCGATTCGCAGGATTGGGCCCGCGCCGAGGCGCTGGCCGCGCCGTTGGGCGAGGTCGCGCTCGACCTCGTCACATGGGAGCGGCTGCAGGCCGGGGCGGCCGAATGGCCCGATTACGTGGCCTTCGTCGCCGCCCATCCCGACTGGCCGCGGCTCGATCAGATCCGCGCCGAGGGCGAGCGCGACATGCCCAAGGGGCTGCCCTCCGAGCAGGTGCTGGCCTGGTTCGGCGACCGCACGCCCGAGACCGGCGAGGGCGCGGTGCGGCTGGCCGAGGCGCTGATGGCCGAGGGCCGGGTCGACGCCGCGCGCGAGATGCTGGTCGAGAGCTGGCTGACGCTGGGGCTCGACGGCACCGGATTCGCGGCGATGATGGACGCCTTCCCCGACATCCTCGCGCCGCATCACGCGAAGCGGGTCGACGCGATGCTCTGGCGCTGGCGGATCACCGACGCGCAGAAGCTGTTCGACACGCTGTCGGCTGATGAGCGCCGCGTGGCCGAGGCGCGGGTGGCGCTGATCCGCGACCAGCGCGCCGCGCAGATGCTGGGCCGGGTGCCCGACCGGCTGCGCGACACGCCCGGCCTTGCCAATGCCCGCTTCAACCGCTTCGCCGACAAGGGCGACTACACCGAGGCGCTGGAGATCATCGAGCGCCACACCGGCAGCGAGGAGCGCCTGGGCGAGCCGTTCCGCTGGGCGGCCTGGCGCGCCAACCTCGCGCGCTGGCTGATGCGCGAGGGCGAGCCGCAGCGCGCCTACGACCTCGCCAGCCGACATTTCCTGACCGAGGGCAGCTTCTACGCCGATCTCGAATGGATCGCGGGCTACGTGGCGCTGACCTATCTCGACGATCCCGAGCGCGCGCTCGAGCATTTCATGCGGCTCGAGGCCGACGTGGAGAGCCCGATCTCGCTGGCCCGCGCCGGCTACTGGCAGGGCCGGGCGCGCGAGGCGGCGGGCGCCTATGACAAGGCGGCGCTCGACTATGCCCGCGCGGCGCTGCACCAGACCGCCTTCTACGGCCTTCTGGCGGCCGAGAAGCTCGGCCTCGCGCTCGACCCGGCCCTGACGGGCCGCGAGGAGGTGGCCGACTGGCGGCAGGGCGAGGTGCTCGAGGACGACCGCACGCAGGCGCTGGCGATGCTGCTCGACGCCGGCGAGAGCCGGGCGGCGCTGCGCTTCACGGTGGAGCTCGGCCGCACGCTCGAGCGCGAGGGCATCGCCCAGCTCGGCCGGATGCTTCTGGAGCGCGACGAGACCTACCTCGCGCTGACGCTCGGCAAGGCCGCGGCCTACCGGCAGATCGTGGTGCCCGAGATCTACTTCCCGCTGCACGACGTTGCCGAGATGGATCTGCCGGTCTCGCCCGAGCTGGCGCTGTCGATCGCCCGGCGCGAAAGCGAGTTCAACGCCGGCGCCGGCAGCCATGTCGGCGCGCTGGGGCTGATGCAGCTGATGCCGGCCACCGCCGAGGAGGTGTCGGGCTGGGTGGGCCTGCCCTATTCGCGCGCGAAGCTCACCGGCGACTGGCGCTACAACGCGACGCTGGGCGGGCGCTATCTCAACCATCTCGAGGAGATGTTCGGCCAGAGCCCGGTGATGGTCTCGGCGGGCTACAATGCCGGGCCGTCGCGGCCGCGGATCTGGATGGCCGAGCGCGGCGACCCGCGGATCGGGCAGGCCGACGTGGTCGACTGGATCGAGCACATCCCCTTCACCGAGACCCGCAACTACGTGATGCGGGTGACGGAATCGATCCCGGTCTACCGGGCGCGGCTGACCGGCGAGACCGGCCGGGTGCGCTTCTCGGACATCCTCAACGGCAAGCCGCCCTTCGTGCGCCCCGAGCTGCGCCCGGGCGAGCGCGAGCCGGTGCTGGCCGAGGCCGAGCCGGCCCCGGTGCCGCCGCTGGTCGAGATCGCGCCCGAGGCGCGCACCTCGACCATGTCGGTCTCGGTCCTGGCGCCGCGCCGGATCGAGAGCCGGCCGCCGCAGCGCCCGCTGGAGGAGTGAGCGGGGCGCTCAGCCCCGCCGCACCCGGTGGGTGCGGATCAGCGTGAAGATGCCGGCGCCCACCACGATCGCCGCGCCCAGCGCCACGTTGGGCGCGACGGTCTCGCCGAAGGCGAGGATGCCGAGCCCGGCGGCGAAGGGCAGCTGCAGGTAGGCGAAGGGCTGCACCGCGCTGGCCTCGGCGACCTCGTAGGTCTTGATTAGCAGGTAATGCCCGGTCACGCCCGACACGCAGAGCAACGCCATCACCGCCCAGTCCCAGCCGATGAGCATCTGCCAGTTCGGCAGGCCGATCGCGGTCATCAGCACCGCGCCGCTCACGCCCGTCCAGAAGAAGCTGGTCGCCGCCGTGTCGCGCCGCGCGGCGTAGCGGGTCAGCAGGCCGTAGAGCGCGAAGCACAGCGCCGCCACCAGCGGAAACACCGCCGCCGGGGCGAAGACGCCGAAGCCGGGCTGCAGGATCACCATCACGCCGACGAAGCCGATGCCGATCGCGGCCCAGCGCCGCCAGCCCACCGCCTCGCCCAGCACCGGCCCCGAGAGCGCGGCGATCACGAGCGGGTAGGCCGCGAAGATCGCGTGGCTCTCGACCAGCCCGAGATGCACGAAGCCGACGACCATCACGCAGATCTCGGCCGCCAGTAGCAGGCCGCGGCCGATCTGCAGCAGCGGCTGGGTGGTGCGGGCGGCGGCGCGGACCGAGCCGCGCTGGCGCCGGGCGATGGCGATCACGAAGGCGGCGAAGAACCAGTAGCGGATCATCACCACCATCAGCACGTTGTACTCGCCCGCGAGGTAGCGCGAGAGCCCGTCCTGCATGGCGAAGACGAAGGTGGTGATCGTCATCAGCAGAATGCCGAGCCGGGCGTCGCTGCGCATGTCTACACCTTTCGCGCGAGGGTCATGTGTCTCTTTCGCCCGTAACCCTTCGCGCGCGCGACCTCCAGCCCCGCCGCGGCCAGCGCCCGCCGCACGTGACCGGCAGCCGTGTAGCTCGCCACCGTGCCGCCCGGCGCGGTATGCGCGGCGACCTCCGCCATCAACGCCTCGCCCCACAGCTCCGGGTTCTTGGCGGGTGCGAAGCCGTCGAGGAACCAGGCATCGGCCAGCCCTTCATGCGCGGGCAGCGTCTCGCGCGCGTCGCCCACCACCACCTCGAGCGTCACCGCACCGTCGAAGAGATGCGGGCCGAAGCCCTGCTCCATCGCCGCGACCAGCCGTTCGGCGCGGGCGGCGAGGCCGGGAAAGGCCGCGAGCGCGCGCGCCATCTCGGCCGGGTCCATCGGGAAGGCCTCGAAGCTGGTGAAGCGCAGGCTTCCGCGCGCTCCGGCCGTCTCCCACGCTTCCCATGCGACGAGGAAGTTCAGCCCGGTGCCGAAGCCGGTCTCCATGATCCGGAAGTCGCCGCCGAAGCGGTCGGGCAGGCCGTTGCCGGCGAGGAAGACGTGGCGCGTCTCCTCGAGCCCGTCCTCGAGCGAGAAGTAGGGGTCGTCGAAGCGCGTCGAGACCGGCACCCGGCCGTCGCGCCAGTCGAGCTTTGCCTTCTGGTCCTGCATGGGGTTCCGTCCTAGGCTGCGGTCCAGCGATGGCAGCGGGGGAGGATGATGGCAAGCGCGGATCTGACGGTGATGGGGGCGGGGGTCTGGGGACTCTCGGTCGCCGTGGCCTGTGCCCGGCGCGGCGCGCATGTGCGCGTGATCGACCCCGCGGGTCCGGCGGCCGGGGCCTCCGGCGGCGTGGTCGGCGCGCTGGCGCCGCACGTGCCCGAGCAGTGGAACGACAAGAAGGCGTTCCAGCTCGAGGCGCTGCTGATGGCCGAGGAGTTCTGGGCCGACATCGCGCGGCTCTCGGGCGAGGATCCGGGCTATGCGCGCAGCGGCCGGCTGCAGCCTCTGGCCGATGCCGAGGCGGTCGCGCGGGCCGAGGCGCGGGCCGAGGGCGCGGCCGGGCTGTGGCGCGGCGCGGCCGAGTGGCGGGTGATCGCGGCGGAGGGGCTCGACGCGTGGTCGCCGGGCAGCCCGACGGGGCGGCTGGTGCATGACACGCTGAGCGCACGGCTGCATCCGCGCCGCGCCACGAAGGCGCTGGCGCGGGCCTTCGAGGTGCAGGGCGGAGAGGTCGAACGCGAGGGGCTGCCAGAGGGGCCGGTGGTCTGGGCCACCGGCGTGGCCGGGCTCGAGGAGCTTTCGGCGCAGGCGGGAAAGACCGTCGGCAACGGCGTGAAGGGGCAGGCGGCGCTGCTGCGTCCCAAGGAGTTCGACGCGCGCGCGCGGCCGCAGCTCTTCGTCGACGGGCTGCACGTCATCCCGCATGCCGACGGCACGGTGGGGATCGGCTCGACCTCCGAGCGCGACTACGCCGACGGCGCGGCGACCGACGACCAACTCGACGCGCTGGTGGCGCGGGCGCGGCGCATCTGCCCTCCGCTCGAGGACGCCGATCTGGTCGAGCGCTGGGCCGGCCTCCGGCCGCGCGCCAAGAGCCGCGCGCCGATGCTCGGGGCGCACCCGTTCCGCGCCAACGCCTACATCGCCAATGGCGGCTTCAAGATCGGCTTCGGCCTCGCGCCGCTGGTGGGCGAGGTGATGGCCGATCTCGTGCTCGAAGGGCGCGACCGCATTCCAGCCGCGTTCCAGCCGGAGGCCAGCCTGTGACCCCGCGTATCACCGCCATCGACCATCTCGTGCTGACCGTCTCGGACGTGGCCGAGACGGTGGACTTCTACGTCGCCGTGCTCGGCATGGCGCCGGTCTGGTCGAGCGGCGCCGCGGGCGAGCGCCGCGCTGCGCTGCGCTTCGGCGGGCAGATGATCGAGCTGCACGCCTCCGAGGCGCCGGTGCCGCCGCATGCCCGCCACCCCGGCACCGGCTGCATCGACCTGTGCCTTCTGACCGAGGCGCCGATGTCGCACTGGCTGGAGCATCTCGACGATCTCGGCGTGCCGGTCGAATCCGGCCCCGACCGGCGAGAGGGCGCGAACGGCCCGGTGGCGTCGCTGAGCATCCGCGACCCGGACGGCAACCTCGTGGAGATCGCCGCGCGGCTCTGAGCGGCTTGCCTCCCGGCCCGGCCGCCGCCAAGGTCGGCGCCGGTCAGATCAGGGAGGACGACATGCGGCATGGCGGCGCGATACTGGTGGAGCAGCTGGTGCGGCTCGGGGTGGAGCGGGTGTTCTCGGTGCCGGGCGAGAGCTTTCTCGCCGTGCTCGACGGGCTGCATGACAGCGCCATCGCCAACGTGGTCTGCCGCCACGAGGGCGGGGCGGCGATGATGGCCGAGGCGCAGGGCAAGCTGACGGGGCGGCCCGGCGTCGCCTTCGTCACCCGCGGCCCCGGCGCCACCAACGCCGCCTCCGGCGTGCATGTCGCGCGGCAGGACAGCACGCCGATGGTGCTGTTCGTCGGCCAGATCGCGCGCGGCGACCGCGACCGCGAGGCGTTCCAGGAGGTCGATTACCGCGCCATGTTCGCGCCGCTCGCCAAGTGGGTGGCCGAGATCGACGACCCGGCGCGCATCCCCGAATATGTCGGCCGCGCCTTCGAGGTGGCCTGTTCGGGCCGCCCCGGCCCGGTGGTGCTGGCGCTGCCCGAGGACGTGCTCTCGGCCCGCGCCGAGGCGGCGGATCTCGTGCCCGCGCCCGAGCGGATCGCGCCCGACCTCTCGAACGCCGCCCGGCGCATCGTCGCGCGGCTGGCCGAGGCCGAGCGGCCGCTGGTGGTGGCGGGCGGGCCGCACTGGTCGGCCGAGGCGGCGGCCGACCTCGCCCGCTTCGCCGAGGCGCAGGGCCTGCCCATCGCCGCCGGGTTCCGGCGGCAGGACTACATGGACAACCGGCATCCGAACTATGCGGGCGACCTGAATGTCGGCGTGAACCCGCGTCTGGCCGCGCGGCTGCGCGAAGCCGACACGGTGCTGGTGCTGGGCTCGCGGCTGGGCGACATCGAGACGCAGGGCTACACGCTCATGGAGCCGGGCGGGCACGGCAAGACGCTGATCCATGTCCATGCCGACGCCGACGAGATCGGCCGGGTCTACCGCCCCGAGCTGGCCGTGACCGCGCCCGCGCCGGCGATGCTCGCGGCCTTGGCCGCCTGCGCGCCGGGCGAGCGCGACCGGACGGAATGGGTCAGCGCCGCGCGCGCCGATTACGAGGCCTGGCTCGCGCCGCAGGAGACGCCCGGCGCGGTCAAGCTGGAGCGGGTGATCGGCTGGCTCTCTGACAACCTGCCCGAGGACGCGATCCTCACCAACGGCGCGGGCAACTACGCGGGCTGGCTGCACCGCTACTTCCGCTTCAAGGGCTTCCGCACCCAGCTCGCGCCGACCTCCGGCTCGATGGGCTACGGCTTTCCCGCGGCGATCGCGGCGTCGCTCGCCCATCCCGACCGCGCGGTGGTCTGCCTCGCCGGGGACGGCTGCTTCCAGATGACGCTGAACGAGATGTCGACGGCGGCGCAGCACGGCGCGGCGCCGGTGGTGATCGTGGTCAACAACGGCCGCTACGGCACGATCCGGATGCACCAGGAAAAGCATTATCCCGGCCGGGTGTCGGGCACGGCGCTGGCCAACCCGGACTTCGCGGCGCTGGCGCGGGCCTATGGCGGCCATGGCGAGACGGTCGAGCGCGACGCCGATTTTCCAGAGGCCTTCGCCCGCGCCCGCGCCGCGGGCCGGCCCGCGGTGATCGAGCTCAGGGTCGATCCGGACGCGCTTTCGACCGGGCAGACGCTGTCGGGCCTGCGTACGATGCCGCACGGATAGGGCGACGGAGGGTCCGAGCTGTTCAATCCCGCACCGCGCGCCTATAGCTGTGAACGATGGATGAACGGACCGGACCCGCGCGGATGGACGAACTGAGGGAACTCGAGGCAGGCGCGGATCACCTGCGGCTGGTGCTGGCCGTCGGCGAGATCGGCGTCTGGGACCTCGACACCGTCACCGGCAAGGCGTGGCGCAGCCTGCGCCACGACCAGATCTTCGGCTACGACACGCTGCTGCCCTCCTGGAGCTACGAGGATTTCCTCGGCCACGTGGTCGAGGAGGATCGCAAGAAGGTCGAGCAGAGCTTCGGCGTGGCCACGACCCATGGCGAGCCCTGGGCCTTCGAATGCCGCATCATCCGCGCCGACGGCCAGATGCGCTGGATCACCGCGCATGGCCGGCAGGTCCGCGACGAGAAGACCGGCCATGACCGGCTGATCGGCCATGTCATCGACATCACCGAGAACAAGGAGGCCGAGGAGCGGCTGCGGCTGGTGACCTCGGAGCTCAACCACCGCACGCGCAACATGCTTTCGGTCCTGCAGGGCATGGTGCGGATGTCGGCGCGGCGCGCGGGCAGCGTCGCGGAGATGGAGCATAGCCTGCTGGGGCGCATGGAGGCGTTGTCGCGCAGCCACGCGCTGACGGTGCAGCTGTCGGAAAGCGCGCTCAGGGTTTCGGACGTGATCGACAGCGCGGTCTCGCCCTTCCGGCCCGAGGCGGGGCGCTTCTCGGTCACCGGCGCGACCGGTGCGACGCTGAGCGCCAAGATCGCCGAGAGCCTGTCGCTGGCGCTCTACGAGCTGACCACCAACGCGATCAAGTACGGCGCGCTGTCGAACGACGCCGGCCGGGTGTCGGTGGACGTGACCCGCACCATGCCGGGCCGGGCCCAGGTGGTCTGGCGCGAAAGCGGCGGCCCGGCCGTCGTGCCGCCCGAGAGATCGGGCTTCGGCAGCACGCTGCTGCGCTCGATCCTGCGGGCCGAGGAAGGCGAGGTGAAGGTCGACTACGCCGCCGAGGGCGTGACCTGCACCATCGAGCTGCCGGTCGGCCACGACGCCGAGGAGACCCAGCGCGCGACCGCCGGCGCGGCGCGGCTCGAGGGCAAGCGGGTGATGGTGGTCGAGGACGAGTTCCTGATCGCGATCTCGCTCGAGATGGCGCTGGGCGAGCAGGGGGCGCTGGTCGAGGGGCCCTACACCAAGCTGTCGGAGGCGCAGAAGGCGGTGGCGACCCGGCCCGACGCGGCGGTGCTCGACGTGCGGCTCGGGGCCGAATCGAGCCTGCCGGTGGCGCGCGACCTGCACGCGCTGGGCGTGCCGATCCTGTTCGTGACCGGCAATGTCGACGGCGAGGAGCTGAAGGCCGACTTCCCGGGCTGCGAGGTGCTGTCCAAGCCGGTGAGCGAGGACCGCGTCGTCTCGGAGCTCAGGAAGCTGATCGCCGCGAAGGGCTAGGGCTCAGAACTCCACCCCGATCTGCGCCTTGATGCCCGAGCGGAACGGGTGCTTGACCAGCTCCATCTCGGTCACGAGGTCGGCCGCCTCGATTAGGTCGTCATGCGCGTTGCGGCCGGTGAGCACCACGTGGGTCATGGCGGGCTTTTCCTCGCGCAAGAAGGCCACGACCTCCTTGATGTCGAGATACTCGTAGCGCAGCGCGATGTTGATCTCGTCGAGCAGCACCATGCGGATCTCCGGGTTGCGGATCAGCTCCTTGGCTTTGGCCCAGGCGGCCTGCGCCATCTCGGTGTCGCGGGTGCGGTCCTGGGTCTCCCAGGTGAAGCCCTCGCCCATGGTGTGGAACTGGCAGACATCCGAGAACCGCTCGAGGATCAGGTCGCGCTCGCCGGTGGACATGCCGCCCTTGATGAACTGCACCACCGCGCAGGGCATCTCGTGGGCGATGCAGCGGAAGATCATGCCGAAGGCGGCCGAGGACTTGCCCTTGCCCTTGCCGGTATGGACGATGACGAGGCCCTTCTCGTCGGTCTTGGTCGCCATGATCTTGTCGCGCGCGGCCTTCTTCTTGGCCATCTTGGCGGCGTGGCGGTCGGTGTCGTCGGTCATGGCGCGGCTCCTGTCTTCGGAACGGCAGACTGCGCCGAAGGGGCGCGCTTCGCAACCCGTCAGCCGGCGAGCAGCGCCACGAGCCAAGGCGCGATCAGGGGCGCGATGAGCGCGGTCAGCAGCGCGTTGAGCCCCATGCCGATGCCCGCGAAGGCGCCCGCCGTCTCGTTGACCTGGAAGGCCCGCGCCGTGCCGATGCCGTGCGCCGCCACCCCCACCGCGAGGCCGCGGGCGCGCCAGTCGCGGATGCGCACGAGGTTCAGAAGCGGCGTGGCGATGATCGCGCCGGTGATGCCCGTCAGGATCACCAGCACCGCCGTCAGGTTGGGCGCGCCGCCGATGGTTTCCGACACGCCCAGCGCCACCGGCGCGGTGACCGACTTGGGCGCGAGCGACAGCAGCGTCTCGCCCCGGAGGCCGAAGGCCGCGCCGATCGCCACGGCCGTGACCAGCGCCGTCACCGAGCCCGCCACCAGCGCCGCCAGCATCGGCCAGACGGTCGAGCGGATCAGCCGCAGGTTGGCGTGGAGCGGCACCGCCAGCGCGACGGTGGCCGGGCCGAGCATGAAATGCACGAACTGCGCGCCGTCGAAGTAGCGCTCGTAGGGCGTGGCGGTAAGCCGCAGGAGCAGCGCCAGCAGCACCACCGCCACCAGCACCGGGTTGACCAGCGGCCGCCGCCCCGAGCGGCGGAAGGCCAGATCGCCCAGAGCGTATGCCACCAGCGTCGCCGTCAGCCACAGGAGCGGGTCCTGCCGCAGGTAGGTCCAGATCTCGGCGGGGTCGGCGGGGCTCATTCCGGCGTGCCCATGAGCCGCGCCACCGCGAGGAACACCCAGACGCCCACGAGGATCGCGGCGACGGTGGACAAGAGCAGCGCCGCGATCAGCGCCACGCCGTCGCGGCCCAGCGTGTCGAGATGGCCGACCACGCCGACGCCGGCCGGCACGAAGAGCAGCGACAGGTGCGACAGCAGCCCGGAGGTGGTGGGCGCGATGCGCGCGGCCAGCTTCGGGCGCAGGACCAGCGCCGCGAAGAGCAGCGCCATGCCGATCACCGGGCCGGGCACCGGCAGGCCGAAGGCCCGTGCCGCGACCTCGCCGGCAAGCTGGCAGGCGAGCAGGACGACGAGGTTGACGATCATGGGGCCTCCGCTTGCATGGCCCTCACAGTGACGCGGAGGGCGCAGCGGTCAAGCGGCCTTGCCGAAGCTCCTCGATCCGGGCGCGCGCCGAGTTCGAGCGCGGCTGCCAGAGGCCGCGGTCGATCGCCTCCTGCAGCCGCTCGGCGATCTCCCTCAGCGCCGGGGCGTTGTGCTCGGCGATGAAGTCGCGCGTGTCCTCGTCGGCCAGCACCGCTTCCTCCACGAGGTCGAAATGATGGTTCTTCACCGCCCGCGTCGTGGCGGCGAAGGCGAAGAGGTAGTCGACCGTCGCGGCGATCTCGAAGGCGCCCTTGTAGCCGTGCCGCTTCACGCCATCGATCCACTTGGGGTTCACCACGCGGCTTCGCACCACGCGGGCGATCTCCTCGTCGAGGCTGCGGATCACGGGTCGCTCGGGGCGGGAGTGGTCGTTGTGGTAGATCGGGCGGTCGCGGCCCTGCAGATGCGCCACCGCCGCCGCGGCGCCGCCCTCGAACTGGTAGTAGTCGTCGCTGTCGAGCACGTCGTGCTCGCGGTTGTCCTGGTTCTGGACGATCGCTTCGACCTGTCCGAGACGCGCGGCGAAGCCCTCGCGGTCGGCCGCGCCCTCCTGTCCCGCGCCGTAGGCGTAGCCGCCCCAGTCGAGATAGGCGCGGCCGAGATCGGCGCGCTCGGACCAGATCCGCTCGTCGATCAGCGCCTGCAACCCCGCGCCGTAGGCGCCGGGCTTGGAGCCGTAGACCCGCGCCGCCGCCTCGCCCGCGCGGACGCGGGCGGCGGCGGGGTTGATCTCCTCGGGCTCGTCCAGCGCCTGCACGGCGCGGGCCGCGCTGTCGACCAGCGCCACGAGCTGCGGGAAGGCGTCGCGGAAGAAGCCGGAGATGCGCAAGGTCACGTCGACGCGGGGCCGGCCCAGCACGCCCTCGGGCAGCACCTCGAAGCCGGTGACGCGGCGGTTGGCCGAATCCCATGTCGGTTTCACGCCCATCAGCGCCAGCGCCTGCGCGATGTCGTCGCCGCCGGTGCGCATGTTCGCCGTGCCCCATGCGGTGACCAGCATGGTGCGGGGCCAGTCGCCGTGATCCTGCAGGTGCTTCTCGATCAGGAGGTTCGCGGATTTCCAGCCGAGCGCCCAGGCGGTCGGCGTCGGCACGGCGCGGGCGTCGACCGAGTAGAAGTTGCGCCCGGTCGGCAGCACGTCGGGCCGGCCGCGCGTCGGCGCGCCCGACGGGCCGGGGGGGACGAAGCGGCCGTCGAGGCCTGTCAGCAGGCCCTCGCCCTCGGCCGGGCCGCAGGCGGCGATGGCGGGGCGGAGCTTCTGCTCGATCTCGTCCAGAACGGCGGCGGAGGCGGGGCCGGGGGCCGTGGCCTCTCCGTCGAGCAGGCGCTGGCACAGCTCCTCCAGCCGCTCGACCGTGTCGCCGGCGCTGCGCCACTTGCCGGGGCCGCCGAGCGCCTCGGGGCGGGGGCCGTCCCATGCCGCGGCCATGTCGCAGTCGAGCGGGTCGAAGCCCAAGCCCAGATCCTCGGCCAGCGCCCGCAGGATCGACGCCGCGCCCGAGCCGCGCGGCACGCGGGCCAGCGCGATGGCGAGGTCGCGCTCCTGCCGCCCCTCGGGGGACTGCCCGAAGACGTGCAGCCCGTCGCGGATCTGCGCCTCCTTCAGCTCGCAGAGCCACGCGTCGAGCTTGGCGAGGTCGGTGTCGGCCTCGCCTTCGAATCCGGCATCGGCGGCGAGGCCGGTGGTCTCTGCGAGGCTCAATATCTCGCGCCGCAGATGGGTGATGCGGCGCGGATCGACGCCCGCGGCCTCGTAATACTCGTCCACCAGCGCCTCAAGGTCGCGCAGCGGGCCGTAGCTTTCGGCGCGGGTCAGCGGTGGCGTCAGGTGGTCGATCACCACCGCCTGCGCGCGGCGCTTTCCTTGAGTGCCCTCGCCGGGGTCGTTGACGATGAAGGGGTAGAGATGCGGCACGGTCCCCAGCGCGACCTCGGGCCAGCAGGTCTCGGACAGCGCCACCGCCTTGCCGGGCAGCCATTCGAGGTTGCCGTGCTTGCCCATGTGCACGATGGCGTCCGCGCCCCAGCGATGCCTGAGCCAGAAATAGAAGGCGAGGTAGTGGTGCGGCGGCACGAGGTCGGGCGAGTGGTAGGTGTCGGTCGGGTCGATGTTGTAGCCGCGCGCCGGCTGCAGCCCGACCAATGCGTTGCCGAAGCGGTGCAGCGACAGGGCGAAGCCCTCGCTGGTCAGGAAGGGGTCGTCGCCCGGCGGGCCCCAGCGGTCGAGGATCTTCTTTTTCGCTTCCCACGGCAGGTCGCCGAAATGACGCTCGTAATCCTCGAGCGGCAGCGTCTCGCCGCCCTCGCGCGCGGCGCGGTCTGTGAGCCAGTTGGTCGGGCCGGCCATCAGCCGGTCCATCAGCGCCTGCGAGTCGGCGGGCGGGTTCTCCACGCCGTAGCCCGCGCCACGCATCAGCCCGAGCGCGTGGACGGTGGCGGCGGGGGTGTCGAGGCCGACGCCGTTGGCGAGGCGGCCGTCCTTGTTGGGGTAGTTGGCGAGGACAAGCGCCACCTTGCGGTCGCGGGCGGGCGTGGCGCGCAGCCGCGCCCAGCGGGCGGCGAGGTCGGCCACGAAGGTGATCCGGTCGGCGCGCGGCTGGTAGGTGGCGACGCGGCACTGCGTGGCCTCGTCGAAGAAGGCCTCGCCCTTGAAGCCGATGGCGCGGCTCAGGATGCGGCCGTCGACCTCGGGCAGCGCCACGTTCATCGCGATGTCGCGGGCCGAAAGGCCGGTCAGGCCCTCTTCCCAGGTCTCCTCGCTGCTGGCCGAGAGCACGATCTGGAAGACGGGGGCTTCGTTGGCCTCGGGCGCGGCCAGCGGGTTCGGGGCCGAGGCGTCGCCCGCGCTCGCGCCGCCGGTGGCGAAGGAGGTGGCGTTGAGGATGACCGATGGCGGCGCCTCGGCCATCAGCCCGGCCAGCGTCTCGCGCGAGACCGGGTCCTTCAGCGAGGCCACGAAGACCGGCATCGGGTTCAGGCCCTGACGCAGCAGCGCCCGCACCAGCCGGTCGATCGGGGCGAGCTGTGCGCCCTGCAGCAGCGCGCGGTAGAACACCACCGGCACGACGGGCGCGTCACCGTCCCAGGCCTCGCGCAGCCGGTCGAGATCGGCCACTCCAAGGCCCGGCCAGTAGACCCCGGCGCGCAGCAGCGGCCGCGCCGCCTGCGGCGCCTCGTCTCCGTCGAGCATGTGTTTCGCGTGGGCGAGGAAGCCCGCCACGTTCTCGGGCCCGCCCTCGACGAGGTAGGACCAGAGCGCGTCGTAATCCTCCGCCGCCACGGTCGACAGCTCGCGCAGCTCGGGGTCGGGCTTGTCGTCGCCGGGCAGGGCGGCGAAGGGCACGCCGGCTTCGGCGAGACGGGAGGCGTATTGCACCAGCCCGTATTTCCAGTAGCCCGAGCCGCCCAGCACGCGGGCGACGACGAGGCGGGACCTGGTCGCGCAGTCGTCGAGATGCAGGTCCACCGACATCGGGTGCTGCAGGTGCATGAGACTCGCCAGCCGCAGGTCGGGCGCGTCCGGCATTTGCGCCCGCGCCGCGCTCAGCGCGGCCAGTTCGGTGTCGGCGGCGGAGATGACGACGAGGTCGCCGGGCGTCTGGCCGAGATCGACGGCCTCGGTGCCGTCGGAGACGGTGCCCGGCGTGGCGGCGAGAAGATGCATGGCGGCCCTTTCGTGAACGCTTGCGCCGCTGCCCGCGTTGGGGCAGGGAACGGCACCCCCCAGTTACAGGAGCGGATGATGGATTACAGCAAGTCGGGCGGGCCCCGTCAGGGCCGCAACGCCCCCAAGCACCGCGAGCACAACGAACGCGGCAGCGCGAAGACCCCCTTCGACAAGCGCGCGGACAAGTCCGAGCTGCTCAAGCGCATGAAGGAAGCCGCGGCCAAGGCCGCCGAGAAGGCGCCCGAGCCCAAGGGCTGAGGTCACAGCCGCTTCTCCATGAACAGGCTCGACCCGTTCGCGGCGTAGTCCCCGAACGGGCCGATCTCGCGGTAGCCGGCCCGGGCGTAGAGCCGGTGCGCGGCGGCCAGCAGGTCGCCGGTCTCGAGCCGCAGCACCGCGAGCCCTTCGTCGCGCGCCGCCCGCTCCAGCCGGTCGAGCAGCATGAGGCCGACGCCGCGCCCGCGCGCCGCCTCGGCCACGAAGACCGATTTCAGCTCGCCATAGCCCGGTTTCACGTGAAGCGCGCCGCAGCCCAGCGGCGTGCCCTCGTCGAAGGCCGCGAAGAAGCGGATGTCGGGCGCGTCGAGCGCCTCGATGGGCAAAAAGTGGTTCTCCTCGGGCGGGAACAGCGACCGCATCAGCTCGTGGCTGGCTTCGATCAGCGCGCGCGGACCGGGATCGGTCGCGCGCGCCGGCTTCACCTCGACGCTCACGCCGCCAGCGCCGCCTCGATCGCGGCGCGGTCGAGCCCGGCCTCGCCGATCACCACTAGCCGCGTCTCGCGCGCATCCGTGCCGAAGGGGCGGTCGAAATGCGTATCGACGCGCGGTCCCACCGCCTGCAGCGTCAGCCGCATCGGCTTGCCCGCCACCGCGACGAAGCCCTTGAGCCGCAGGATGTCATGCGCGCGGATCACCTCGGCGACCTGCTCGGCGAAGGCGTCGCGGTCTGCCACCTCGGCGCGCGTCACGACGAAGCTTTCGAACTCGTCATGGCCGTGGTGATGCTCGGCGTCGTGGTGGTCGTCCTCATCGTCGTCGTGGTGATGATGGTGATGCACCTCGTGGCGCGCCTCCATGTCGGCCTCGGCGGCCGCGCCCTGGCCTAGCAGCACCTCGACCGGCAGCGCGCCCATGCTGGCGCGCACCACCTGCACGCCGCCGCGCGCCTCGGCCTTCAGCTTCGCGGCCAGCGCCTCGGCTTCCTCCGCGCCCAGGAGGTCGGTCTTGTTGACGACGATCATGTCGGCGGCGGCGATCTGGTCCTCGAACAGCTCCGACAGCGGCGTCTCGTGGTCGAGGCCATCGTCGGCGGCCCGCTGGGCGTCGATCGCGGCGATGTCGTGGGCAAAGCGCCCCTCGGCCACCGCCTTGCCGTCAACCACGGTGACGACGCCGTCGACGGTGACGCGGGTCGAGATGCCGGGCCAGTTGAAGGCGCGGATCAGCGGCTGCGGCAGCGCGAGGCCGGAGGTCTCGATCACGATGTGGTCGACCGGCTCGTCGCGGTCGAGCAGCTTCTCCATGGTCGGGATGAAGTCGTCGGCGACGGTGCAGCAGATGCAGCCGTTCGACAGCTCGACCACGTCCTCGTCGCGGCAGCTCTCGATGCCGCAACCCTTGAGGATGCCGCCGTCGACGCCGAGATCGCCGAACTCGTTGATGACGAGCGCGATGCGCTTGCCCTTGGCGTTGTCGAGCAGGTGGCGGATCAGCGTGGTCTTTCCGGCGCCGAGAAAGCCGGTGACGACGGTGGCGGGAATCTTGGCGGGCATGTCTGCCTCCCCTTTCTATCACGGAAAAGACGGCTCCCCTGCGGGAGCCGTCTCGTGGTCTGGGTCGCGGCGCGCGCGATCAGGCGGTGTGGAACATCCGGCGGGCGACGAGGCCCGAGCGGTCGAGGTCGCGCACCGACTTGGCGCCCGCCAGCACGGCGAGGTCGACCAGCGGCTCGATCAGCACCACCATCATGTAGGCGGCGCCGAAGCTCGCCACGGCGGCGGTCGCCGCCACGCCCTGTCCGTAGAAGGCCCAGAACGCGACCCAGGCCACCACGCCGCCCTGGTAGGCGGTCGAGAGCGCCAGCGCCTGGCCGTAGCTCAGGTCGACATAGCGGGTGCCGGGCGCGATGATCTTCGCCGCCAGCCAGCGCAGCGCGAAGAGCGGCACCAGCAACGTGGTGACGTTCATGCCGTATTGCGGCAGGTCGAACGGCGCGAGGAACAGGCCCTGCAGCAAAAGCGCCAGCGCCAGCCCGATCGCGGCGGGGGCGGCGCCCAGCACCAGGAACAGCGTCGAGCCGAGGATGAAATGCACCTCGCTCACGCCGACCGGGAAATGCGGCAGCAGCTGGAAGAAGCTGAAGGCGGCGGCGGTGCCGATGACGCCGCGGGTCGCCAGAGAGGCCGCGCCGCGCGCGCCGATCTCGGTCAGGGTCGACTTGAGCGCGTAGGCGGCGGCGCCGGCGGCGGTGGCGTAGCTCAGCGCGATCTTGGCGCCGGTCACGATGCCCGGTTCGATATGCATGTCACTGTCTCCTCTCCCGTCCACCCGACGGGGATATGGGTCTCGTTCACGCAGGGCCGGTCTCCTGGCTCGCGGGTCGCGGCACCCCTCCGCCTTCCCGGGCATCGCCCAGTGGCCTGTCGGAGGGACGCTCACCGCTCACAGTCGCGGGGGCGGCTGCGGCCGGGGGCCTCCTGACTGGATCGGCCCCTTCCGCATTCCCGATTTCATCCCCTCGGGCGCTTCGCGCCGCATCTGGGAACCTTGCCCCACCGTTCTGCGCCCGCCCGCCGATCCGCGTCAAGCGGCAAGCCGGGCGGCGCGGCCCGTCCAGGTGCCATGAAACGCGGCGGAACCCCGCCCGTTTTCCCCTTGCTGCGTTGACTTCGCGGCCCCGTCTCCCGCATAGGCGCGCGGTGAGGACGTGAAGGGCCCGTGCCATGAAATTCACCCGACTGAGGCTGAACGGCTTCAAGAGCTTCGTCGACCCGACCGATCTGGTGATCGCCGAGGGGCTCACCGGCGTGGTCGGGCCGAACGGCTGCGGCAAGTCGAACCTTCTGGAGGCGCTGCGCTGGGTGATGGGCGAGAACCGCCCGACCGCGATGCGCGGCGGCGGCATGGAGGACGTGATCTTCGCCGGTGCCGCGACCCGGCCCGCGCGCAACCACGCCGAGGTGACGCTCACCGTCGACAATGGCGAGCGGCTGGCGCCCGCCGCCTTCAACGACGCCGACTCGCTCGAGATCATCCGCCGCATCACCCGCGACATGGGCTCGGCCTACCGGCTGAACGGCAAGGACGTGCGGGCCCGCGACGTGCAGATGCTCTTCGCCGACGCCTCGACCGGCTCGCAGTCGCCGGCGCTGGTGCGGCAGGGCCAGATCGCGGAGCTGATCAACGCCAAGCCGACCGCGCGCCGCCGCATCCTCGAGGAGGCCGCCGGCATCTCGGGCCTCTACCAGCGCCGCCACGAGGCCGAGCTGAAGCTGCGCGCCGCCGAGCAGAACCTGTCCCGCGTCGACGACGTGGTCGAGAGCCAGGCCGCGCAGCTCGCGACGCTGGCGCGGCAGGCCCGTACCGCCGCGCGCTACCGCGAGATCGGCGAGGCGCTGCGCCGGGCCGAGGGGATCCTTCTGTGGCTGCGCTGGCGCGCCGCCGAGGCCGGGCGCGGCACCGCCGAGGCCGAGCTGCAGGAGATGGCGCAGGCCGCCTCGCGCGCCGACGCCCTGGCGCGCAAGGCCGCCGAGACCCGCGCCGCGGCCGAGACCGCGCTGCCGCCGCTGCGCGAGGAGGCCACCGTTGCCGGCGCCGTGCTGAGCCGGCAGGAGGCCGAGCGCGACCGCCTGCTCGACCAGGAGAAGCGGGCGCGCGGCGCGATCCGGGCGATGGGCGCGCGGATCGAACAGCTCGACCGCGACGCCGAGCGCGAGAGCGTGCTCGACCGCGACGCCGGGGAGACCATGCGCGCGCTGGAGGCCGAGGCGGCCGAGCTCGCCCGCGCAGGCGAGGGCTTCGAGACCCGGCTGGCGCAGGCCGAGACGCAGGCGCGCGAGGCGGGCGAGGTGCTCTCCGAGCTGGAGCGCGCGCAGAACCAGCGCACCGAGGACGCGGCGCGGCTCGCGGCGCGGCACCAGTCGGCGCAGCGGCTGGTGGCCGAGGCGAAGAAGCGCGTCGCGACCAGCGCGCAGGAGGCCGAGCGCGCCAAATCCGGTCTGGAAGAGGCCGCGAAGGCCGCCACGACGGCCGAGGCCGGCACCACGCAGGCCGCCGAGGCCGAGGCCGCCGCCAAGGCCAGGACCGAGGCCGCCGAGACCGCGCTGGCCGAGGCCGAGACCGCGCGCGGCGCGGCGCAGGCGCGCGAGGCCGAGGCCCGCGCCGCGCGCTCGGGCGTCGAGGGCGAGGCCAAGGCGCTGCGCGCCGAGGTGGCGGGCCTCGCGCGGCTCTTGGAGCGCGGGCAGGGCGAGGGCGAGCAGCTGCTCGACGCGCTCAAGGTCGCGCCGGGCTACGAGAAGGCGCTGGGCGCGGCGCTGGGCGACGAACTCAAGGCCCCCGTGGTCGGCCCCGATGCCGCCACCGGCTGGGCCGAACTGCCGGGCTACGACGCCGACCAGCCGCTGCCCGGCGGTGCCGAGCCGCTGGCCGAGGCCGTGGCCGCCCCGGGCGTGCTGGCGCGCCGGATCGCGCAGATCGGCGTGGTCGAGGCCGCCGATGGTGCGCGCCTGCAGGCCCGGCTCGCGCCCGGCCAGCGGCTGGTCAGCCGCGAGGGCGACCTGTGGCGCTGGGACGGCTACCGCGCCGGGGCCGAGGATGCGCCCTCGGCCGCGGCCCTGCGGCTGCAGCAGATGAACCGGCTCGCGGAGTTGCGCGCCGAGCTGGAGACGGTCGAGGCGAAGCTCGCCGATCTCGACGCCGCGCATGGCGAGGCGCTGCAGGCGCTGGAGCAGGCCAAGACCGCCGATGCCGAGGCCCGCGCCGCCCGCCGCGTCGCCGAGACGGCACTGTCGGAGGCCGCCCGCGCGCTGAGCCGTGCCGAGGCCGAGAAGGGCCGCGCCCAGACCCGGCGCGACGCCGCGCGCGACGCGCTCGCCCGCCACGAGGACGAGGGCCGCGCCGGGCGCGAGGCGCTGGTCGAGGCCGAGGCCGGGATGCGCGATCTCGAGGATCTCGACGCCGCCCGCGCGGCGGTCGAGGAAGGCCGCGTCGCGGTCGAGGGCGCGCGGATCGCGATGATCACCCGCCGCTCCGAGGCCGACGAGCTGCGCCGCGAGGGGCAGGCCCGGGCGCGGCGCGCCGAGACCGTGGCGCGCGAACTCGACGGCTGGCGGCAGCGCGCCGACACCGCCCGCACCCGGCTCGAGGAGCTGGCGCAGCGCCGTTCGGAAACCGAGGCGGAGCTGGAGCGCGCCCGCGAACGGCCCGAAGCGCTGGCCGAGGAACGCCGCAAGCTCGACACCGGCATCCGCGACGCCGAGGCGCGCCGCGACGAAGCCGCCGAGAAGCTGCGCGCCGCCGAGGGCGCGCTGACCGACGCCGCCGAGGCCGAGCGGGCCTGCGAGCGCGCCGCCTCCGAGGCGCGCGAGCGCCGCGCCGCCTCGGAGGCCCGCGCCGAGGCCGCCCGCACCGCCGCCACGCAGGCCGCCGAGCGGATCACCGAGGCACGCGAATGCACCCCCGACGAGCTGCTGGCCTCGCTCGAGACCGGCCCCGAGGCGATGCCGCCCGCCGAGGAGGCCGAGGCCGAGATCGCCAAGCTGCGCCGCCAGCGCGAAAATCTCGGCTCGGTCAACCTGCGCGCCGAGGAGGACGCCGCCGCGATCCGCGAGGAGCATGACGGGCTGGTTTCCGAGAAGGCCGATCTCGAGGAGGCGATCCGGGCGCTGCGCCAGGGCATCGGCAGCCTCAACCGCGAGGGACGCGAGCGGCTGCTCGCCGCCTTCGACCAGGTGAACGAGAATTTCGGCACGCTGTTCACGCACCTCTTCGGCGGCGGCGAGGCGCGGCTCACGCTGGTCGAGAGCGACGACCCGCTCGAGGCCGGGCTCGAGATCCTGTGCCAGCCGCCGGGCAAGAAGCTCTCGGTGCTGTCGCTGCTGTCGGGCGGCGAGCAGACGCTGACGGCGCTGGCGCTGATCTTCGCGGTGTTCCTCGCCAACCCGGCGCCGATCTGCGTGCTCGACGAGGTCGACGCACCGCTCGACGACGCCAACGTGACGCGGTTCTGCGACCTTCTCGACGAGATGACCCGCCGCACCGACACCCGTTTCCTGATCATCACCCACCACGCGGTGACGATGGCGCGGATGGACCGGCTCTACGGCGTCACGATGGGCGAGCAGGGGGTGAGCCAGCTCGTCTCGGTCGACCTGAAGAAGGCCGAGCAGATGGTCGCCTGAGCGGCGGCCGCGGCAGGAGAACGCTTGAGGAACACCTCGCCTTCGCCGATGATGGGCGGGTCGCGATGCTTCGCGGCGGAAGGAGGTGAGGTGTATTGACCGAAGCCAACTACCGTAAGTGGATGGTGGTCATCGCGGCGGCGACGCTGGCGGTGACGATCGTTCGCGTCTCGATCGGGCGGTAACGCCGGAAAGAGAAACCCCGCAGAGCAGCCACTCTGCGGGGTCCTGATCCGAAGATGAGATGTCATCGACCGATCTCTACCGTATGCGCATGATAATGGGCACTGGTGGCCGAAAAGTAAAGATCAGGCGAAAAGCATCACCAGCATCCACAGGCCCATCCCCGCCATCATCACGTTCTCGGTGAGCGAGATGAAGCCCAAGGGCACGTTGCTGTCGCCGCCGACGCAGGCGCATTTCAGCTCGCGCTTGTCGACATAGACCGCCTTGATCACCGACACCGCGCCGACCGTGCCGATGAACAGCGCCAAGGGCGCCGAGAACCAGGTCAGCAGGAGCGCCGTCATCAGCACCCCGGCGATCCCCTCGGCCCAGGGGTAGATATAGGCGTAGGGCACCCATTTCTGCGCCAGCAGGTCGTAGTTGAGAAAGCCGTTTGTGAAGCCTTCGACATCCTGCAGCTTCTGCAGCGCCAGAAGGCACATCGCCACCGAGATGAACCAGCCGACGGTCTGGCCGGTGAAGAAGGTGCCGAGCGCCACCCAGCTGATCGCCACGGCGATGGCGAGGGCCATGCCGAAGATCGCGATCACCGGGCGGTAGGTCGTGCCTTCCGGCTTGGCCGGGGCCATGTCGAAATGGTCGCGCAGCGCGTCGTAGCCGCCGATCCGCTTGCCGTCGATGAAGGCCTGCGGCGTGGTCTTCACGTCGTGCTCGCGCTTGAAGGCGTCGGTCTCCTCGCGCGTGGTCAGCTCGTGATCCTCGACCTCGTAGCCGTTCTTCTTCAGCAGCCAGAGCGACTTCTGCCCGAAGGGGCACTGATGCTTGGGCATCGACATGCGGTAGAGCTGCGCGGTCTTCATGGCGATCCTCCGATCTGCGTCATCATTGATACGCAGCTATACCCCCCAAGGGTTCCATTCAAGATACCCTTGGGGGGTATGAGGTCAGAGCGCTTCGAGCAGCCCGGGCGTCGGCCAGGCGTCGGCGGGCAGGCCCAGCCGCTCCTGCTCGGCCTGCACGGCCTCGCGGGTCTTTTCGCCGAGAATGCCGTCGGCGCCGCCCACGTCGTGGCCGCGCGCCTGCAGCTTTTCCTGCAGCCGCACCATCTGCTCGCCCGACAGCCCCGGCGCCGGGTTGCCGGCGTCATAAACCGGCGCGCCCTCGAGCCGGTTGGCGAAATAGGCGGCGGTGGTGACGTAGACGAGGCTCTGGTTCCACTCGAAATAGACGTCGAAGTTCGGGTAGGCGAGGAAGGCCGGCCCGCCCTGGCCCATCGGCAGAAGCACCGAGGCGGGCAGGTTGCCGGCGCCCAGCGCGCCGTTGCGCCCGGTGACGCCGAGCGCCTGCCATTCCGAGACGGTCTTCTTCTGGTCGAGGCCGGTGAGGCGCAGGTCGATCCCCTGCGGCAGCACGATCTCCTGCAGCCAGGGCTCGTTCGGCCGCCAGCCCAGCGACGACAGCATCTTGCCGCCCGAGATCAGCGCGTCGGCGGCCGAGCCCTTGAGGTCGACCCGGCCGTCGCCGTCGCCGTCGACGCCGTTCTCGATGATGTCTTGGGGCAGCATCTGCACCTGCCCGATCTCGCCGGCCCAGGCGCCGGTGGTGGAGGCGGGCTCGATGCCACCGCGCTCGTAAAGCTCGATCGCGGCGAGGAGCTGCGGGCGGAACAGCTCGGGGCGGCGGCAGTCATGCGCCAGCGTGGCCAGCGCGTTCGCCGTGTTGAAGTCGCCCTGCACCGCGCCGTAATCGGTCTCGAAGGCCCAGAAGGCCAGCAGCACGCCGCGCGGCACGCCGTATTCCGCCTCGATCCGGTCGAAGACGGCGTCGTGTTTCTCGGCATTGGCGCGGCCATTGGCGATCCGGTTCTCGGAGATCAGCCGGCGCGAGAAGTCGATGAAGTCGCGCTGGAACACGCCCTGCGCCCGGTCGGCGCGCAGCACGGCCTCGTCGGGGCGCACGCTGGCGAAGAAGGCGTTGATCGTCTCGGGCGCGTGGCCCATCGCCGCCGCCTCGGCCTTCACCCCCTCGAGCCAGGTGCCGAACTCGCCGCCGCAGGGCGGCTTGGGGCCGGTCGCCTCCTGCGCCGCGGCGGGCAGGGCGGAGAGGCCGGCGAGACCGGCGGCAAGAAGGAGCGGTTTCGAAAGGCAGGCGAAGCGCATGGGCATGGGATCCTGTCTGTATGGCTTTGGCGCCGGAGCCTAACAGGCGGGATAGGGGCGTCCACTCACGTCCACGCCAGAACCAGCACCACGCAAAGACCCGCCGCCCAGGCCTTCCACAGAATCGCGACGGCGGCGTCGATCGCGGCCGGGCCGATGCCGCGCAGGCCGTCGGGGTTCACGAAGGGGAAGTCCTGCATCGTCCCGTGATAGGCGCGCGGGCCCGACAGCGCCACGCCGAGCGCGCGGGCCATCGCCGCCTCGGGCCAGCCGGCATTGGGCGAGCGGTGCAGCCGCGCCTCGGCCGCGATGTCGCGCCACGGGCCGGGGCGGCCCGAGACCAGCCAGATCAGCAGCGCGGTCAGCCGCGCGGGCACCCAGTTCATGAGGTCGTCGAGCCGGGCGCTGGCCCAGCCGAAACCCTCGTGGCGCGGCGTACGGTAGCCGATCATCGAATCGGCGGTGTTGACGATCTTGTAGACCAGAAGCCCCGGCAGCCCGCCGATCAGGAACCAGAAGGCGGGCGCGGTGACGCCGTCGGAGAGGTTCTCGGCGGCGCTCTCGATCGCGGCGCGGGCGACGGCGGGCTCGTCCATCGCCTGCGTGTCGCGGCCGACGATCATCGCCACGGCGCGGCGGCCCTCGGGCAGCGAGCGGCGCAGGGCGGAGGCCACGTCGCGCACGTGGTCGACGAGGCTGCGCTGCGCGAGCAGCACGGCGGCAACGGCGATCTCGGCGAAGGGGCCGGGCAGCGCGGCGAGCAACCCGCCGAGCCACCACGCGCCGATGACGAGGAGCGCGCAGGCCGCCACGCCGCGCCCGCGCGCCGGGCCGCCCTCGTTCAGCATGCGGTCGAGCCAGCCCACGGCGCGGCCCATCAGCACGGCGGGGTGGGGGACGCGGTCCCAGAGTTGCTTCGGCTCGCCCAAGAGCGCGTCGAGCCCCATGGCGAGCGCGAGCCAGAGGCTCACAGCGCGGCCTCGATCTGCCCCCAGCGGTCGGGCGCGGGCAGGCCGAGCCGCAGATGCGTGCTCGACCACGGGAAGACGCGGCTCCAGACCCGGGCCCGCGCCAGCCGCGCCTGCCATGCGGCGGCGTCATCGACCTCGTAGAGCCGGAACAGGTCGGTGCCGCCCGCGACGGCCGCTCCCTTGGCCGTCAGCAGCGCGTCGAGCCGCTTCGCGTCCTGCTTCAGCCGCGCGCGGCTGGTCTCGGCCCAGCCGTGATCTTCCAAGGCCCGCGCGCCGATCGCCAGCGCCGGGCCCGAGACAGGCCAGGGGCCCAGCGCCTCGGCCAGGGCCTCGATCGTGTCGGGCTGGCCGATGGCGAAGCCGAGCCTCAGACCGGCGAGGCCCCAGAACTTGCCGAAGCTCTTGAGCACCACCACGCCGGGCCGGGCCGCGAGCGCCACCAGAGAGGCGTCGGGCCGGATGTCGCAGAAGCTCTCGTCGATCACCGAGAAGGCCGACGAGATCTCGGCCGCCTGCCAGACCCGGCCGTCGGGGTTGTTGGGATGCACCGCGACCTGCGCCTTGGCGGGCCGCGTCGTCACCTTCCAGCCGGCGGCGCGGAAGGCGGCCTCGTGCTCGTTGTAGGTCGGGCCGGGAATGCGCACCGCGCCCGCCGGGAACAGCGTCGGCAGCTTGGCGATCAGCGCCGAGGCGCCGGGCGCGGCGAGGATCGCGGCGCTTTCGGGCACCCGCCAGAAGCGGCGCGCGGCGGCGATCAGCCGCTCCTGCGCGGCGCGGTCGGGCAGCGCGGTCCAGGCGTCGAAGGGCAGATCGCCTACCGGGTAGGGCACCGGGTTGATGCCGGTCGAGAGGTCGAGCCAGTCGGCCCGCGCGCCGCCATGTTCGGCCAGCGCCGCGTCGAGCCCGCCGCCATGGTCGCGCGCGGCGCCCGCGGGGGTCATTCGGCCTCCGGCAGCGGCGGGTGGCGGGTCACGAAATGGCCCTTCACGGCCTGCGGCCATGTCCGGTAGGGCACCTGTCCGCTGGCGCTTTCGGCGTGCAGCTCGGCCCAGTCGACGATGCCGCGCGCGGTCTCTTCGCTGACCTCGAAGCGGCCCAGCGTGTAGTTCAGCTTGCCTGCCGCCTGCACGGCGACGTTGCAGCCCTGCTGGCAGCCCATCAGGCACGACACGCGCCGGGTGCGGACGCGCCGCCCCTCGGCCTCGGTCTCGATCAGCGCGGCGAGCCGCTCGCCGTCGGTCGCGCCGGAGGCCGCGTCCCAGCCCTCGCGCTTGCAGGTGTCGCAGATGGTGATCCAGGTGGTGGGGGCATGTTGGTCCATGTCGCCGCTTCAAGCCGAAAACCGCCCCGGCCACAAGCCGGGCGGGGCGGTCCGGGGCCGGATCAGGCCGCCGCCTTCAGGCGGTCGCGGCCATGCGGCGCGTCGAGGTCGAGATCGGGGCCGACCGGCACGATGCGGTGCGGGTTCACCGTCTCGTGGCTGTAGTGGTAGTGGTGGCTGATGTGGTCGAGATGCACGGTGCCCGCCACGCGCGGCCATTGGTAGAGCTCGCGCGTGTAGCCCCAGAGGTTCGGATACTCGATCAGCTTGCGGCGGTTGCACTTGAAGTGGCCGTGATAGACCGCGTCGAAGCGGATCAGCGTGGTGAAGAGCCGCCAGTCGGCCTCGGTGATCCGCTCGCCCATCAGGTAGCGGTTGTCGGCGAGCCGGTTCTCGAGCCAGTCGAGGCTCTCGAACAGCGGATGCACCGCCTCCTCGTAGGCCGCCTGCGTGGTGGCGAAGCCGGACTTGTAGACGCCGTTGTTGACCGTGTCGTAGATCCGCGCGTTCACCTCTTCGATGCCGTCGCGCAGATCCTCGGGCCAGTAGTCGTCGCGGTTGCCGGTCAGCCCGTCGAAGGCCGAGTTGAACATGCGGATGATCTCGGCGCTCTCGTTCGAGACGATGGTCTTGCGGACCTTGTCCCACAGCACCGGCACGGTGACGCGGCCCGAGATCTGCGGGTCGGCCTTGGTGTAGATGTCGCGCATGAAGGGCAGCCCGTAGAGCCGGTCGCCGGTGGCGCCGTCGAAATCGGTGCGGAACTCCCAGCCGTCCGACAGCATCTCGGGATGCACGACGCTGACGCCGATATGCTCGTGCAGGCCCTTGAGCTCGCGGAAGATCAGCGTGCGGTGCGCCCAGGGGCAGGCATAGGAGACGTAGAGGTGATAGCGCCCGCTCTCGGCCGGAAAGCCGCCCTCGCCCGAAGGTCCGGCGCTGCCGTCGGCGGTGATCCAGCTGTGGAACTTGGTGGTCGAGCGTTCGAACCTGCCGCCGCTCGACTTGGTGTCGTACCAGACGTCTTCCCATTTGCCGTCGTTGAGCCGTCCCATGCGGGCCTCCCGGTATTGCTGCTGTCGATCAACAGTTAGGGCCTGTCGCGGGTCCCCGGCAGGCCGTCACCGAACAGCGGCTGTGCATGACGCGGCGGCGGGAACCCCCGCCCCGCGGGTCCGGTTGTCCTTGGCGGACGCAGGACGGGGGACATGGCGATGCGGGATTGGCAGGGAAAGCGCTACTGGCTGGTGGGCGCGAGCGAGGGCCTGGGCCGCGAGCTGGCCTTCTGCCTGAGCCGCGCCGGCGTCGAGCTGGTGCTGAGCGCCCGCAACGCGGAGCGGCTGCGCTCGCTCTCCGAGGCGCTGCCGGGCCGGGCCGAGGTGCTGCCGCTGGACGTGCGCGACACGGGGGCCGTGTCCGCCGCTGCCGAACGGGCCGGCGAGATCGACGGGCTGGCCTATCTCGCCGGGGTCTACTGGCCGATGCGGGCGCAGGGCTGGGACGAGGCCAAGGTCGAGGAGATGGCCGACATCAACTATCTCGGCGCCACCCGCGTGGTCGGCGCGGCGCTGCCGGGGATGCGGCGGCGCGGGCGCGGCCACATCGTGCTGACCGGCGCGATCTCGGGGTTTCGCGGCCTGCCGGGGACCATCGGCTACGGTGCCTCGAAGGCGGCGGTGATGCATCTGGCCGAGAGCCTGCAGCACGACCTGCAGGGCAGCGGGGTCGAGGTGCAGCTGGTGAACCCGGGCTATGTGCGGACCCGGATGACCGACAAGAACGACCATCCGATGCCCTTCATAATGGAGCCGGCCCGCGCGGCGCGCGAGTATTTCGAGCACATGAGCTCGGACCGCTTCAAGCTGAACTACCCCTACGGCGTCTCGCTGCTCTACCGCGGCACGCAGTTCCTGCCGGACTGGGCCTATTTCCGGCTCTTCAACCGCTGAGCGCCACGGCGAAGCGGGTCCGGGCGCGGCCCCAGATCCCGTCCGGGTCGGCGGCGAAGGTCAGCAGGTGCGGCAGGAGCTGCGCCGCGAAATCCTCGGTGCTTTCGCGCGGCAGCAGCGAGGGCAGGTTGTCGATCGCCACGACGTCGAGCGGCGGCGCGTCCCAGACCCGGCGCGCGGGCGCGGCCCATGTGGTGGTGCGGTCGTTCACCTTGATCGGGGTGAAGACGTTGTCGGGGTCGCAGGCGATGTCGCCGATCGCGCGCAGCGCCCGCGGCGCCGGGCCGGCATCGGCGGCCACGAAGACCGGGGTCTGCGGCGCGGCGAGGATGCAGTTGAGCAGGATCTCGTGCTCGAGGATCTGCGGGAAGGGGCCGCCCGACGCGGTCTCGGCTATGTCCCAGCGGGTCACGGGCAGGTCGAGGCCGGCGCAGAGATCGGCCGCGCCGCGGCCGACCCGGCCCAGCGCGCCGATCACCAGCGCCGAGGGGCGCAGCGGGCCCAGCGCCTCGGCCGTCAGCGCCAGCAGCGCCGCGCGGTCGGGCAGGGCCGCGAGCGGTGCCATGGGCCGGCCCGTCGCCTGCGCGGCCCGTGCCAGGAGCGTCACCGCCGCGCCGGCATAGCCCGCCCAGTAGCCGAAGGCCGCGACCCGGCGGCCGTCGGCATCGGTCAGGTATTCAAGGTCGAGCAGCGTGCCGCCGCCGGCCCGGAACCGCGAGAGCAGCGCCGCGGCGCCCGGCTGGCCCTTGTAGGCATGGGCGAACATGACATGCGCGTGGCGCAGCGGGGCGTCGTCGGACGGCAGTTCCTTTAGGCCGAGGATAACCGCCGTCTCGGGCGCGTCCCGCCACTGCCCGCCCGGCACCACGGTGCAGCCCGCCTGGGCGAAGGCCGCGGTGGGAATCAGACGCTGGGCGCTGTCCTCGACCGTGACCTGCGCGCCGGACGCCATCAGCCGGGCCGCGCCCTCGGGGGTGAGGGGGCTGCGCCCCTCGTCGGGACGGGTCTCTTCGCGCAGCCAGTAGTGGGTCATGTTGTGTCCTTTTTGCAACTTTGCTGCAAAGCAGCATATCGCGAAGTTTACCTAGCGTCAGTTTCGTTTGACCGGGCTCTCGCGCGCTGCATATCACCGGGCTGAACGGGACGCATGGGGATGAACTGTTGCATTTTCGCCATGGTTGCGCGGTGTCCATTTGCCCTGCGGGACCGGATTTGTAAGAGGCGCGTTCACCGACCATGCCCCCGGCGGCCTCGGCTGCGGCCGGAGATTTGGAACCGAAAGGACATTGAAATGAACGCCACCTACAAACTGCTGATGGCCTCCACCATCCTCGGCTTCGTCGGCACCGCGTCGCTGGCGCAAACCGACGTCTTCGCCACCGAGAACCAGCTCGAGGACGAGCTCGAGGATCTCGACGAGGAGATCGAGGAGGATTTCGAGCGCGACATCGACCGCTTCGGCAATGAGGGCCGCGAGCTCGGCTTCACCGGCTCGATCGCCGCGCGCGGCACCGCCACCGACGGCAACACCGACACCGCCGATCTCGGCATCGGCGCGCGCCTGGGCTACTTCGACGGCATCAACGGCCACGAGATGCGCCTGAGCTACGACTACGGCGAGGTCGAAGGCGAGCAGTCGAACAACGACCTGCTGCTGGGCTACGACTACACCCGCGACTTCGCGACCAACTTCTACGGCTTCGCGACCGCGGTCCTGTCCTATGACGAGGACGACAGCTTCGAGACCGACGCCTTCGTCGGCGCCGGCGTCGGCTACCGCGTCTTCAACACGCCCGACATCCAGTGGTCGGTCCAGGTCGGCCCGGGCTTCCGCTACATCGAGACCGCCGACGGCGAGGAGATCGAGGAAGCGGCCGTGTCGCTGTCGTCGAACTACTACAACCGTCTCGACGAGAACCTGTTCGTGACCAACGACACCGACGTGCTCGCCTCGGAGCGTGACACCTACGTCACCAACGAGCTCGGCCTGAACGTGGCGATGGCCGACCAGCTGGCGCTGCGCACCAGCCTGACCACCGAGTACCGCACCGACCCCGAGCCGGGCTTCGACGACACCGACAACAAGCTCGGCGTGTCGGTGGTCTACACCTTCAACTGATCGATCCGATCGGTTCCGGACCCGGGAAGGGGGGCAGGGCGACCTGCCCCCCTTTCTCGTATTCGGGGTCGGGTTTTCCGGGCGCGGCCGCGCCGCGCTATTTGATGACCGGCCGTTCTCGGGGCAGTCTGGGCGCGACCGGCGGGGGAACCGGCGCGAAAGGCGCCGGTTGCCCCCCCGAGCGACAGGACGGAGGAGTTCCATGCGCCATCTGCTGACCAGCACCGCCATCGCCCTATTGGCGGGCGCCGCCGCCGCCGAGGATGCGGCGCTGCTCTTGGGCAACGAGCGCTACGAGACGCTGGGCCGGGTGGCGCGCGGCGCGCAGATCCTCGACGCCGCCGACGAGCTTTCGGCGCTGGGGTTTAGCGTCACCTCGCTGCCCAACGGCCGCGCCGGGCCGGTCGGCGAGGCGGCGCGCGCCTGGCTCGAGCAGGTGCCCGAGGCCAGCCGCCTGGTGGTGGCGCTGTCGGGGCGGTTCGCGACCGATGGCGAGCGCAGCTTCTTCCTGACGGCCGAGGCCGGCACACCGGGCCTTTTGTCGCCGCAGGCCGGGCTCCTGCCGGTCGAGGGCGTGCTGCGGGCACTGGCCGAGGCGCCGGGCCGGGCGCTGCTGCTTCTGGGCCGCGAGGCGGATGCCGACCGCGAGTTCGGCCCCTATCTGCGCGAGGGTCTGGGCAATCTGGAGATCCCGCAGGGCGTGACCGTGCTCACCGGCAGCCCGCGCGCGGTGGCCGAGTTCATGGAAGGCCCGCTGGCCGCGCCGCGCGCCGACCTCTCGGCCGCGATCCGCGAGGCGGACGGGCTGCGGGCGCAGGGCTATTTGCCGCGGGCGCGCGCCTTCATGCCGGAGCTGGCCGAGGCGCCGGCGCAGCCGCAGGCGCCGCAGACCGATTCCGCGGCCGAGGAGGCGCTGTGGCAGGGCACCGTGGCGCTCGACACGGTCGAGGCCTATCGCGACTACCTCGCGCGCTACCCGCAGGGCGCCCATGCCGAAGCGGCCGAGAAGGCGATCGCCGAGATCCGGGCCGAGCCCAACCGCGACGCGCGGCTGGCCGAGGAGGCGATCGGGCTGAGCCGCGACGCGCGGCGCGACATCCAGCGCAACCTCAGCCTGCTCGATTTCAACACCCGCGGCATCGACGGCATCTTCGGCCCCGGCACCCGCGGCGCGATCACCAACTGGCAGCAGCAGAACGGCTTCCCACAGACCTCCTATCTCACGCCCGAGCAGGTCGGCCGGATCGACGCGCAGGCGGCGCGCCGCGCCGCCGAGCTCGAGGCCGAGGCCGAGCGTCAGCGCCAGGAGCAGGCCCGCGCCGACCGCGCCTTCTGGGAGGAGACCGGCGCGCGCGGCGACGAGCCGGGGCTCAGGGCCTATCTCGAGCGCTACCCCGACGGCGCCTTCGCCGAGGCCGCCGCCGACCGGCTGGCGCTGATCGAGGAGGAGAAGCGCCGCGCCGCCGAGGGCGAGGACCGCGCCGCGTGGGACCGGGCGCGCGAAGCCGATTCGCTCGAGGGCTACCGCGACTACCTGCGCGCCTTCCCCCAAGGCAGCTTCAAGGCCGAGGCCGAGGCGCGGATTTCGGCGCTCACCGAGCGGAATCAGCAGCAGCAGGCGCGGCAGGCGGCGCAGGCCGAAGAAGAGGCCCTGGGGCTGAACGCGCTGACCGCGCGGCTGGTCGAGCAGCGGCTCGAGGCGCAGGGGTTGGAGCCGGGCCCGGTCGACGGGAAGTTCGACGAGGCGACGCGCAAGGCGCTGCGCAACTACCAGCGCGACCGCAACCTGCCGGCGACCGGCTTTCTCAACGAGCCCACCGTGGTGCGGCTTCTGGCCGACGCCTTCGGTGGCGCGCTGCAGCAGTAGGAGCGGCGGCGGGGCGGGGCCTTCGGGGCCCGCCCCTGCCGGGGCAGAGGCGCGCCTGAGCAAAAGATAAGGGCCGCTTCCTTGCGGAAGCGGCCCTTGATGCGTTCGGTCCGGCGTCCCGGCCCGTCCGGCTTCAGCCCTGGCGGGCCTTGAAGCGGCGCTGGGTCTTGTTGATGACGTAGACGCGGCCCTTGCGGCGCACGACGCGGCAATCGCGATGGCGCTGCTTGAGCGAACGAAGCGAGTTGGCGACCTTCATGACGCTCTCTCTCCTTGTCGCGGCGCGGCGATTGCGCCGTGGTTGCAAGTTTCGGCCCCCGCAAAGGGGGGCCGGCGAAATCCGTGGTGGGCGGTACAAGGTTCGAACTTGTGACCCCTACGATGTCAACGTAGTGCTCTACCGCTGAGCTAACCGCCCTAACCGCCTTGCCGTCTTGGCCCGTTCGGGCCCGTCCAGCAGCGGGTGTGCGGTCCTATACGGGGAACGGACGGGGGGTTCAAGGGGTTTCGGCGAACGAAGTTTTGCAGCTATCGTTCTGCCTGTCGCCGCCGAGGAATGCCCGCATGGACGCCTTCCAGCTGATCCGTCCCGCCACCCGCACCACGAGCGTGGTCTTCGCCTCTCCGCATAGCGGCCGCGACTATCCCGACAGCCTGCTGGCCCGCGCGATTCTCGACGCCCGGCAGATCCGCTCCTCCGAGGATGCCTATGTCGACCGGCTGTTCGCGGCGGTGCCCGATTCGGGCGCGCCGCTGCTGCTGGCCCGGCATCCGCGGGCCTGGGTCGACCTCAACCGCGCCGCCGACGAGTTCGACCCGGCGCTGATCGAGGGGATCCCGTCGCGCAGCCACAACCCGCGCGTGGCCAGCGGGCTGGGGGTGATCCCGCGCGTCGTGGCCGGTGGCCGGCCGATCTACCGCGGCAAGATCGCGCTGTCGGAGGCGCAGCGCCGCATCGCCGAGAGCTGGCGGCCCTACCACGCCGCGCTGAGCGGGCTGCTGAGCGAGAGCCTCGAGGGATTCGGCGAGGCGATCCTGATCGACTGCCACTCGATGCCGCACGAGGCGATCGAGCTGGTCGGCGGCCGGGGCGGGCCGCGCCCGCATGTGGTGCTGGGCGACCGCTTCGGTGCCGCGGCCGCGCCCGAGATCGTCGCGCGGATCGAGCAGGCCTTCGTCGCCGCCGGGCTGCGGGTGGCGCGCAACACCCCCTTCGCGGGGGCCTACATCGCGCAGAGCTACGGCCGGCCGTCGCGCCGCCAGCACGCGGTGCAGGTCGAGATCGACCGCTCGCTCTACATGGACGAGGCGCGGGTCGTGCCGCATTCCGGCTTCGAGGCGTTCCGCGACCGGCTCGCCGCCGTGATCGCCGATCTGGCCGAGATCGGCCGGCCGGCGCTGCGGCCGCTCGCCGCGGAATAGTATCGCCCGCACCGGAACCCGCACCGATTGCGCCGGGTTGCTGCCCCGAGGCCAGCCCCGGAGGTTTGCACGTGCCCCTCATCCCAGCGGAGCTGCAGCCGGCCGTCGCGCTCGCTCTGCTCGCGCTCCTGTTCGCCGCCTTCGTGATCGAACGCTACCCGCCCGACGTCACCGCCGCCGGGGCGGCGGCGCTGTTCGTGGGGCTGGGGCTCGTGCCCTACGACGCGGTGCTCGGCGTGTTCTCCAACCCCGCCCCGATCACCATCGCCGCGATGTTCGTGATCTCGGGCGCGCTGGTGCGCACCGGCCTGCTCGACGCGCTGGCGGCGCTGGTGATCGCGCGGGCCGAATCGCGGCCCGTGCTCGCCGTCATGGTGTTTCTCGGCGCCACGGTGCTGGCCTCGGGCATCGTCAACAACACCCCGGTCGTGCTGATCCTGATCCCGGTGATCATCCGGCTCGCCCGCAGCCTCGGCATCGCCGAGACCCGGCTGCTGATCCCGCTGTCCTACGCCGCCGTGCTGGGCGGCACGCTGACGCTGATCGGCAGTTCGACCAACCTGCTGGTGGCGGGCGTGGCGACCGGGCTGGGCCTGCCGCCCTTCGGCATCTTCGAGATCGCCGGGGTCGGGGCGGCCGCGGCGCTGGCCGGGGTCGCGACGCTGGCGGTGCTGGGGCCCTGGCTGCTGCCCGACCGGCGCGCCCGCGGCGACGCGGCCGAGGACGAGACGGTCTTTCTCACGCAGCTGCAGGTGCTCGAGGGCTATGCCGGGATCGGCAAGCCGCTTTCCGAGGTCGCCGACCTGACCCGGCCCGGCATCCGCGTCACCGCCCGGCGCGAAGGCGCGCGGCTCAGGCGGTCGGATCTGGGCGCGCATGTGCTCTCGGCGGGGGACGTGCTGGTGGCGCAGGCCACCACCTCGGAGATCCTGACCCTGCGCGACCTGCCGGGGCTGGTGGTCGGGCTGCGGCGCGGCACCGCGCGCAACGGCGAGGACGAGCTTCTGGTCGCCGAGGCGATGGTCACCCCCACCCATGGCAGCGCGCGTGACACCGTCTCGCACCTCTCCGTGGGCTACCGCTACGGGCTGAGGGTGCTCGGCGCCTTCCGCCACGGCCACGTGCCGGGCCCCGATCTGGGCACGGCCCGGCTGCGGCCGGCGGACAAGCTCCTGCTCGAGGGCACGGCGGAGGGGTTCGACCGGCTGTCGCAGGGCGGCGAGCTGGTCTCGGTCAGCCGCGCCTCGGGGCGCGCCTACCGCCGCCGCCGCGCGCCGCTGGCGCTTCTGGCGCTGCTCACGGTGGTGACGCTCGCCGCCTTCGACGTCGCGCCGATCGAGATCCTCGCGCTGATCGCCGTGGCCGCGATCCTGTGGTGCCGCTGCATCGACGGCGACGAGGCCTGGGGCTCGATCGATGCCGGCATCCTGGTGCTGATCTTCTCGATGCTGATCGTGGGGCGGGGGCTGCAGGAGACCGGCACCGTCGGCCTGATCGTCGAGACCGCCGCGCCCTGGCTCGAGGGGCTGCCGCCGATCGCGCTTCTGGCGGCGTTCTACGCGCTGACCTCGGTGCTGACCGAGACGGTGACCAACAACGCCGTGGCGGTGGTGGTGACGCCGATCGCGGTGGCGCTGGGGCAGGAGGCCGGGGTCGATCCGCGCGCCTTGGTGGTGGCGGTGATGATGGGCGCGAGCGCGAGCTTCGCCACGCCGGTGGGCTACCAGACCAACACGCTGGTCTACGGCGCGGGCGACTACCGCTTCACCGATTTCCTGCGGATCGGCGTGCCGATGAACCTGATCGTCGGCGTGGCGGCGGTACTGACGATCCCGCTCTTCTTTCCGCTGGCGCCGTGACCGGTGCAAACGTGATTTGGGCGGCGCCGCCGAATCCGCGATGATCTGCGCATGGCCCGTTTGCTGTTGCTCCTGTTTGCCTGTCTCGCCATGCCCGTCGCGGCCCAGCAGCCGCCGGTCCCGGCCGCGTTGCCGGTGTCGGCTTCCGTCGCCGCCCCGCCGGTCCGGCCGGCCGACCCGGGCCGCCGCTGCACCGCCGGCGGCGAGTATTGCATCGCGCTCGACAGCTACATCCCCGATGTCTGCCGGACGATCGAGGCGCTGTCGCGCGAACATGCGCTCGATCCGGGCTTCTTCTCGCGGCTGATCTGGCGCGAGAGCCTGTTCGACGCGGGCGCGGTCAGCCCGGCGGGGGCGCTGGGCATCGCGCAGTTCATGCCCGGCACGGCCAAGCTGCGCGGCCTGGGCGACCCGTTCAACCCGGCCGAGGCGCTTTCGGCCTCTGCGGCCTACCTCGCGGAACTGGCCGCGCGCTTCGGCAATATCGGCCTCGCCGCGGTGGCCTACAACGCCGGCGAGGCGCGGGCCGAGAAGTTTTTGTCGGGCCATGACTGGCTGCCCGGGGAGACGGTGCATTACGTGCAGGCGATCACCGGCGTACCGGCGCTCGTCTGGCGCGACGCGCCGCCCGAGACGCTCGATCTCGCGCTCGACGCGGCGCTGCCGTTCCGCGCCGCCTGCGAGGCGCGGGCGCGCGACCGGGCGATCCGCGAGTTCCGGGTGCAGGCGCCGGTGCTGCCCTGGGGGGTGGTGCTGGCCTCGGCGCCGGGTCGCGCGGCGGTGGAGCGGCGGCTGGCGCAGCTGCGCGGCCGGCTCGGTGCCGCGATCTCGGGCGAGCAGGTGGCCTTCACCCGCTCGCGCTTTCCCGGCCAGCCGGCGGCGCGCCACGTCGCACAGATCGGTCGCGAGAGCCGCGCCGAGGCCACCGCGCTCTGCGCGCGGCTGCGCAGCGCCGGCGGCACCTGCATGGTGCTGAAGAACTAGCGCAGCGCCCGGCCCTTGAGGATCGCCGCCTCGCCGAACTTCGCGCGGATCGCGTCGGCCGCGCGCTCGGCGCGCTCGCGCGCCGCGGCGCCGGGGTCAAGTAGGTCGGCCTCGGAAGGCGCGCTGGCGGAGGCGGACAGCTCGCTCAGCCCGACGCCCAGGAGCCGGTAGGCCGCCGCGTCGCCGCGCGCGTCGAACAGCCCGCGCGCGGTGCGGTAGATCGTGTCGGCGATCTGCGTCGGCGCGCGCAGGCTGACGCGCCGCGACAGCAGCGTGTGATCGGCGCGCTTGAGCTTCAGCACCACCACCCGGCCGACGAGATCCTTGGCCTTGGCGCGCGACGAGACCTTCTCGGCCAGACGCCAGATATGGCCGTCGAGGATGTCCGGGTCGCGGGTGTCGCTGTCGAAGGTGGTCTCGTTAGAGATGCTCTTCACAGGGTCGTGCGGCGTCACGCGGCGGCGGTCCTCGCCGCGCGCGAGGTGCCACAGCCGGTCGCCCATGCCGCCGAAGCGCTTCACGAGGTCCTTCAGCTCCCAGCGCAGGATGTCGTCGAAGGTGCGGATGCCGACCGCGTCGAGCTGCGCCTGCGCGGCCGGTCCCACGCCCCAGATCAGGCTCACCGGCTTGGGGCGCAGAAGCTCCACCGTCTCGGCGCGGCCGATCACGGAAAAGCCGCGCGGCTTGTCGAAATCGCTCGCCATCTTGGCGAGGAACTTGTTGTGCGACAGGCCGATCGAGCCGGTCAGACCCAGCTCGTCCTGCATCCGCTTGGTCAGCCGCGCCAGCATCACCGCGGGCGGCGCACCGTGCAGCCGCTCGGTGCCGGTCAGGTCCATGAAGGCCTCGTCGAGCGAGAGCGGCTCGATCGCCGGGGTCATCTCCTCCATCATCGCCCGGATCGCGCGGGAGGCCTCGGAATAGGCTTCGAATCGCGGCTTTACCACCACCGCCTCGGGGCAGAGCTTCAGCGCCTGGAACATCGGCATGGCCGAGCGCACGCCGCGGATGCGCGCGAGGTAGCAGGCGGTCGAGACGACGCCGCGCCTGCCGCCGCCGACGATCACCGGCTTGTCGGCCAGTTCCGGGTTGTCGCGCTTCTCGACGTTGGCGAAGAAGGCGTCGCAATCCATGTGGGCGATGGAGAGCGTGAAGAGTTCGGGATGCGAGGTGACGCGCGGGGATCGGCAGGCGGGACAGCGTGTTCCCGCCTCGAAGGCATGCAGGCAGGCGCGGCAGAGGGACGGCATGGCGACAGGTTACAGCCCCCGCCGGGGCGGGGAAAGCTTCGACGGCGCCAAGGCGGCGCTGTTCCTCGGGTCACGCCTGCTGGTGATCCGGCGCGACGACCGGCCGGGCATTTCCTTTCCCGGCGCGCTGGATTTCCCGGGCGGCGGCCGCGAGGGGGCGGAGACGCCGGACGAGACGCTGGCGCGCGAGATGCGCGAGGAGGTCGGGCTGGAGATGGCCCGCGCCGAGATGCTGTGGCGGCGGCCCTTCGACAGCGCCACGGGGCCGGGCAAGGTCTGGTTCTTCGTGCTCCGCATGGGGTCGGAGGCCGAATCGGCGATCCGCTTCGGCGACGAGGGGCAGGGCTGGTCGCTGATGGCCCCCGAGGCCTTTCTCGCCGCGCCCGACGCGGTGCCAGCGCTGCAGGCGCGGCTCAGGCTCTGGCAGGCGCTCTAGCGGAAGCGCGCCAGCAGGTCGCGCGCCGCGCCCAGAAGCAGCGCCGCGTCGATGCCCACGGCGGTGAAGCCGGTGCCGCGCTCGATGCAGGCCTGCGCGAAGGCGGGGTCGAGCGACAGGATGCCCGAGGGCACGCCCATGGCCTTCAGCCGGTCGATCCCGCCCATGATCGCGTCCACCACCTCCGGGTGGTCGAGCCGGCCCGGATGGCCGAGGCTGGCCGATAGGTCCGCCGGGCCGAAGAACACGCCGTCCACGCCCTCGACGCTCGCGATCTCCTCGAGCCGGTCGAGCGCGGCCTTGGTCTCGACCTGCACCAGCACGCAGGTCTCCTCGTGGGCGCGGGCCGTGTAGTCGCCGATGCGGCCGTAGCGCGTGGCGCGGTGCAGCCCGGCCACGCCGCGCAGGCCGACGGGCGGGTAGCGGCAGGCGGCGACGGCGGCGCGCGCCTCCTCGGCCGATTGTACGTAGGGGATCAGCAGCGTCTGCGCGCCGAAATCCAGCAGCCGCTTGATGATCACCGGGTCGTTCCAGGCCGGGCGCACCACGGCCGCGGTCGCGGGCTCGGCCGCCATGGCCTGCAGCGCCGGCAGCACGTCGGCGACGTCGGTGGGCGCGTGCTCGGTGTCGATCAGCACCCAGTCGAAGCCCAGCCCTGACAGCGCCTCGGGCACCACCGGCCCGCCGATCATGTTCCACAGCCCGATCTGCTGGCGGCCCTCGCGCAGCGCGGCCTTGAAGCGGTTCTTCGGGTTCTCCACGGCGTCCTCCCGGTCTGCGCACCGATCCGCCGGCTGCGGCGGCCCTCTCCCTCGGGCGAGGATCGGCGTCTTTCCGGGCGGTTGCAACGCCTGCTGCGGACATGGCACGCGTTTCGCGAAGCTCATGACGATCATGTGCGGGTTTCTCTGGCCATGCGCCGATCGATGCCGTATGTTTCCGATAGGAAACGGCCCCGCCGGGAGAGCGCGGGACGGTCCGCCGCCGAAGGAGCAGTCGCGCGCCCCGCGATCTCTCAGGCAAAAGGACCGGCTGGGCCGCATGATATCCGGAGAGAGGCCGAAAGGCCCGCCGAAGGGGAAAGCCGTGACGCCCGCGAGGGGCGGGGCGGCGAAGCTCTCAGGCAAAAGGACGGAAGGGGCGCGCTGGAGCAGGCCAGATGCCGCATTACGCCGTCCTCGGCGCCGGGATCACCGGCGTCACCACCGCCTATTCGTTGCTCAAGCGCGGCCATGACGTCACCATCTACGACCGGCAGCGCTATGCCGGCATGGAGACGAGCTTCGCCAATGGCGGCCAGCTTTCGGCCTCGAACGCCGAGGTCTGGAACCGCTGGGCCACCGTGCTCAAGGGCACGAAGTGGCTCCTGAAGCCCGACGCGCCGCTGTCGGTGAACCCCAAGCCCAGCTGGCACAAGTTGAGCTGGATGGCCGAGTTCCTCGGGCAGATCCGCAACTACGAGGCCAACACCGTCGCCACGACGAAGATGGCGATCGCCGCGCGCGCGGGTCTGAAGGAGATGGCCGAGACGGCGGGGATCGATTTCGACTTCTCGCCCGCCTCGATCGTGCATTTCTACCAGACCGAGAAGGACTTCGCCGACGGCCGCCGCGTCAACAAGCTGCTGGCGCAGGGCGGGCTGCGCCGCGACGAGATCTCGCCCGACGAGGTGCGGCGTCTGGTGCCGCAGCTCACCGGCCCGCTGACCGGCGGCTTCGTCACCGAGAGCGACTCGACCGGCGACATCCACAAGTTCACCTACGGCATGGCCGAATGGCTGGCCGAGCAGGGCGTGCGCTTCCGCATGGGCCAGGAGATCACCGACGTGGCGGCGAAGGATGGCGGCGTCACCGTGACCACCGACGAGGCGCGCCGCTTCGACGGCGTGGTGGTCTGCGCCGGCGTCGGCTCGCGCGACATCGCCGCGAAGCTGGGCGACCGGGTCAACATCTACCCGGTCAAGGGCTACTCGATCACCGTGAACCTGCGCGACGCGCAGAGCCGCGCCGCCGCGCCCTACGTCTCGCTTCTGGACGACAAGGCCAAGATCGTCACCTCGCGGCTGGGCGAGGACCGGTTCCGCGTCGCCGGCACGGCCGAGTTCAACGGCTTCAACCGCGACATCCGCGCCGACCGGGTCAAGCCGCTGGTGCAGTGGGTGGAGCGGCTGTTCCCGGGCGTCTCGACCGAGCATTGCGTGCCTTGGGCCGGGCTGCGGCCGATGATGCCGAACATGATGCCGAAGGTGGGCCCCGGCCGCGCGCCGGGCGTGTTCTACAACACCGGCCACGGCCATCTGGGCTGGACCCTCTCGGCCGCGACCGCCGAGGCGCTGGGCGAGGCGGTGGGCGAGGGCCCCGCGCCGCGCAGCCTGAGCGCCGCCGTGCCGCTCGCCGCGGCCTGAGCCTCAGGCCCCCGAACGAGAAAAGGGCCCGCCGGATGGCGGGCCCTTTTTCTGTGCCGGGGATCGGCCCGGCCGATCCTAGAGATGCGACCAGAGCGACGCGCCGGTGTCGGACATGCGCATGGCGTGGCGGGTCAGCGAGGCGCGCACATGGCCGGCATCCATGTCGACCGGCCCGGCCACCTGGCAGGGGTAGCGGTAGGTGGTGCCGTCGCGGTCGACATCGACCCGGGCCTCGAAGGCGCCGATCTGCGCGTTGTAACGAACTTCGCCGAGTTTGATGTTGGCCATCGCCCGGGTCTCCTCTGCTCGATTTCCGGTTCGTCAACCGGAAAACGGCGAATTCGGTTCCCTGTGGCGGCGAAGACTCGGGGATTCATTTGTCGTGAAAAATGAATCCCCTAGGGGTTGGGGGTGCGGCCTAGGCGGAGGCCATATCCTGAATGATCGAGCGGGCGGCCGCGCGGGGGTTTTCCGCCTGCCAGACGGGGCGGCCGACCACCACGTGGTCGGCGCCGGCGCGCACCGCCTCGCCCGGGGTCATCACCCGCTTCTGGTCGCCGAGCGCCGCGCCCTCGGGGCGCACGCCGGGCGTCACGATCAGCCGGCCCGCCGCCTCGGGCAGGGCGCGGATCGCGGCGGCCTCCTGCGGGCTGGCGATCACCCCGTCGGCCCCGGCCTCGAGCGCGCGCGCGGCGCGCTCGACCACCAGGTCGGCGACGTCGCCCGCCCGGATCAGCCCCTCGTCGAGATCGGCACGGTCGAGCGAGGTGAGGATGGTGACGGCGAGGATCTTGGTCTGGCGCCCCGCGGCGCCCTCGCGGGCGGCGCGCACCACGTGCGGGTCGCCATGCACGGTCAGGAAGTCGAGGTCGAACTGCGCCAGCCCGCGCACCGCCGCCTCGACCGTCGCGCCGATGTCGAACAGCTTCATGTCGAGAAAGATGCGCTTGCCGCGCTCGTCCTTCAGCTCGCGCGCCAGCGCCAGCCCGCCGCCGGTCAGCATGCCGAGGCCGATCTTGTAGAACGAGACCGTGTCGCCGAGCCGGTCGGCGAGCTGCAGCCCCGAGATCGCGTCGGGGCGGTCGATGGCGACGATCAGGCGGTCGTCGGCGCGGGGCGTGTCGGTCATGGCGGCTCTCCGGGGCTTCGGGTGGGGTCGCGGCGCTTGTGCGCGCGGGGGGCGCGCCGGTCAAGCCGCGCGGCGGGGCGTCGCGGGAACGGGGGGGCGGGGCCGGCGTTGGCCCCCCGAACGCAGGCGGGCGAGCCCCGCCGCAGCAAGGAGACGGCCATGGCTGACCAATCCCGCGGCAAGGGCCGCGCCATCATATTCGCAATGATCCCGATCGGCTTCGTCATCATCGTGCTGGTGATGGTGCTGGGCGGCTTCTTCCGCGCCGAGGAGGCGCGCGAGGAGCCGGTCGAGCAGGTGCCGCTCGAAGAGCCGGAAACCCCGGCCGAGAGCGGCCCGACCGGCGATGCCGAGCCCGACGAGGTGCAGCTCGACGACCCGCTGACCGACGACGCCGAGCCGCAGACGCCGGATGTCGAGGTGCGCCCGAGCGTCGCCGACACCGACTGACGCGCGGCCCGGCAGGGCCCGTCGGCCGCCGGGACACGCCCGGCGGCCGTTTCGCGCATGTGACACTTGCGCCACGATTTTCCGCTTCCCATCTTCCTTGTGAAGGCCCGGGCCGGGCGCGCCGCCAGAGCGGGCGCCGCATCACGGGCGCTTTGACAAGGAGAGACAGATGAACCTCGAGAAGTTCACCGAACGCTCGCGCGGCTTCATTCAGGCCGCGCAGACCATCGCCATGCGCGAGAGCCACCAGAGGCTCACCCCAGAACATCTGCTGAAGGCGCTGCTCGACGACGAGCAGGGGCTGGCCGCGAGCCTGATCCAGAGCGCGGGCGGCGACGCGACCCGCGTGCGCGAGGCGGTCGAGGCCGCCGTGGCCCGGCAGCCCAAGGTCTCGGGCGAGGGCGCGCAGGCCTATCTCGACCCGGCCACCGGCCGCGTGCTCGACGAGGCCGAGAAGGTCGCGAAGAAGGCGGGCGACAGCTTCGTGCCGGCCGAGCGCATCCTGATGGCGCTGGCCATGGTCAAGTCGAAGGCGCGCGAGGCGCTCGAGGCGGGCAAGGTCAGCGCGCAGTCGCTCAATGCCGCGATCGAGGCGCTGCGCAAGGGCCGCACCGCCGACAGCGCCAATGCCGAGGACGGCTACGACGCGTTGAAGAAATACGCCCGCGACCTCACCGAGGCCGCCGAGCAGGGCAAGATCGACCCGATCATCGGCCGCGACGAGGAGATCCGCCGCGCCATGCAGGTGCTGAGCCGCCGCACCAAGAACAACCCGGTGCTGATCGGCGAGCCGGGCACCGGCAAGACCGCGATCGCCGAAGGCCTCGCGCTGCGCATCGTCTCGGGCGACGTGCCCGAAAGCTTGCGCAACAAGCGGCTGATGGCGCTCGATATGGGCGCGCTCATCGCCGGCGCGAAGTATCGCGGCGAGTTCGAGGAGCGGCTGAAGGCGGTGCTGAAGGAGATCGAGGCCGCCGCGGGCGAGATCATCCTCTTCATCGACGAGATGCACACGCTGGTCGGCGCGGGCAAGGCCGACGGCGCGATGGATGCCGCCAACCTGATCAAGCCGGCGCTGGCGCGCGGCGAGCTGCACTGCGTCGGCGCGACCACGCTCGACGAGTACCGCAAGTATGTCGAGAAGGACGCGGCGCTGGCGCGGCGCTTCCAGCCCCTGATGGTCGAGGAGCCGACCGAGGAGGACACGATCTCGATCCTGCGCGGCATCAAGGAGAAGTACGAGCTGCACCACGGCGTGCGGATCTCGGACTCGGCGCTGGTCGCCGCGGCCCAGCTCTCGCACCGCTACATCACCGACCGCTTCCTGCCCGACAAGGCGATCGACCTCATGGACGAGGCGGCGTCGCGGTTGCGCATGGAGGTGGACAGCAAGCCCGAGGAGCTCGACGCGCTCGACCGGCAGATCCTGCAGATGCAGATCGAGGCCGAGGCGCTGCGCCGCGAGGATGACGAGGCCTCCAAGGAGCGTCTGGCGAAGATCGAGGAGGAGCTGTCGGCGCTGACCGAGAAGTCGCGCGCGATGACCGCCAAGTGGCAGGCCGAGCGCGACAAGCTCGAGGGCGCGCGCACGCTCAAGGAGCGGCTCGACCGCGCCCGCGCCGATCTCGAGATCGCCAAGCGCGAGGGCAACCTCGCCAAAGCTGGCGAGCTCTCCTACGGCGTCATCCCGCAGCTCGAGCGCGACCTGAAGGCGGCCGAGGAATCCGACGACCCGCTGATGGTCGAGGAGGCGGTGCGCCCCGAGCAGATCGCCGAGGTGGTGGAGCGCTGGACCGGCATCCCGACCTCGAAGATGCTCGAGGGCGAGCGCGAGAAGCTCTTGCGCATGGAAGACGAGCTGGGCCGCCGGGTGATCGGCCAGCGGCAGGCGGTGCGGGCCGTGTCGAACGCGGTGCGCCGGGCGCGCGCGGGGCTGAACGACGAGAACCGGCCCTTGGGCTCGTTCCTGTTCCTCGGGCCGACCGGCGTCGGCAAGACGGAGCTGACCAAGGCCGTGGCCGAGTATCTCTTCGACGACGATCAGGCGATGGTGCGCATCGACATGTCGGAGTTCATGGAGAAGCACGCGGTCGCGCGGCTGATCGGCGCGCCGCCGGGCTATGTCGGCTATGACGAGGGTGGCGTGCTGACCGAGGCGGTGCGGCGCCGGCCCTACCAGGTGGTGCTGTTCGACGAGGTCGAGAAGGCGCATCCGGACGTGTTCAACGTGCTCTTGCAGGTGCTCGACGACGGCGTTCTGACCGACGGGCAGGGCCGCCGGGTCGACTTCAAGCAGACGCTGATCGTGCTGACCTCGAATCTCGGCGCGCAGGCGCTGAGCCAGCTGCCCGACGGCGCCGACGCCGCCACCGCCAAGCGCGACGTGATGGACGCGGTCCGGGCGCATTTCCGGCCCGAGTTCCTGAACCGGCTCGACGAGACGATCATCTTCGACCGTCTCGGCCGCGAGGACATGTCGGGCATCGTCGAGATCCAGCTCGCGCGGCTGGAGAAGCGGCTGGCGAACCGCAACGTCACGCTGGCGCTGGACGAGGCCGCCAAGAAATGGCTGGCCGAGGAGGGCTACGACCCGGTCTTCGGGGCGCGGCCGCTCAAGCGGGTGATCCAGCGGGCGCTGCAGGACCAGCTGGCCGAGATGATCCTCGCCGGCGACATCCGCGACGGGCAGGAGGTGCAGGTCAGCGCCGGCAGCGACGGGCTGATCGTCGGCGACAGGGTCTCCGGCTCGAGCCGGCCCAAGCCCGAGGGCGCCGTGCTGCACTGAGGCGGCGCGATCCGCGCATGAAAAAGGCCCCGGCGGATCTCTCCGCCGGGGCCTTCTGCCGTCTGGCCGCGGGTTACATCGGCGGCATCAGCACGCTGTCGATCACGTGGATCACGCCGTTCGAGGCTTCGATGTCGGCCGTCGTCACGGTGGCGTCGCCGATCATCACGCTGTCGCCGACCGATACCTCGGCCTCGGCGCCGTTCACGGTGGCGACCATCTGGCCGTCCGACAGGTCCGACGACATCACCGCGCCCTCGACCACGTGGTAGGTCAGGATCTGGGTCAGCTGGTCGGTGTCGGCCAGCAGCTCCTCGAGCGTGCCCTCGGGCAGGGCGGCGAAGGCCTCGTCGGTCGGCGCGAAGACGGTCAGCGGGCCCTCGCCCGCCAGAGTCTCCACCAGGCCCGCGGCCTCGGCGGCCTGCAGCAGCGTCGAGAAGTTGCCCGCCTCCTGGGCGGTGGCGACGATGTCTTTCATCTCCGAGTGGCTGCCGGCGAAGGCCGGAGCGGCAAGAGCGGCGGCGGCGGTCATCGAAAGAAGAGTGGTGCGAAGCATTGGTAATCTCCCTTGGTCGTGGCCGTGGATCGGCCATGCGGAGGCCGGTCCCGGCATCCGATGCGCAAACGCCGGTCCGCTGTTCCGGTTCGCCTGAAATTTTCCGCCTATGATGCGTCTTGTCGCATGGTCGCGGGGCCTGGCGCGCTAAGCTCGGGGCGGCGTGCGGGTCAAGTCACGGGATGTTCAACGAAACGGTCGAAAATCCGCGCGTTCCAACGTCATCGTGACGCCGGGAAACATGTTCGCATCCTAGAACGTGCCTAGGTGAACGAACGAGCATGACGAGGAGATCCCAGAATGGCGCAGCGCTGGACCAACACCCTGACCCGAGCCGACGTGACGCCGCGCGCGCTGTGGCTGAACCGCCGGCAGATCATGGCGGGCGCGGGGGCGCTGGGCCTGTCCGGCATGGCGGGGCACGCCGCCGCGCAGCAGGCGCTCGAGCCCAACAGCTTCGAGGAGATCACCACCTACAACAACTTCTACGAATTCGGCACCGGCAAGGACGACCCGGCCGAGAATGCCGGCGCGATGGAGACCGCGGACTGGACGGTGACGATCGACGGTCTCGTCGACAACCCCGGCAGCTATCCCCTGTCGGAGCTGATCGGCGGGCTGACCGAGGAGGAGCGGATCTACCGCCTGCGCTGCGTCGAGGCCTGGTCGATGGTGGTGCCCTGGGTCGGGATCGAGCTGAAGGACGTGCTCGACCGCCTGGGCGTGCAGCCCGGCGCCCGCTACGTCGCCTTCGAGACGGCGGTCATCCCCGAGGTGATGCCAGGCGTGCGGCGCGGCGTTCTCGACTTCCCCTATGTCGAGGGGCTGCGGCTCGACGAGGCTATGCACCCGCTGACCATCCTGGCCACCGGCCTCTACGACCGGCCGCTGCCCAACCAGAACGGCGCGCCGATCCGGCTGGTGGTGCCGTGGAAATACGGCTTCAAGTCGATCAAGTCGCTGGTCCGCATCTCGCTGGTCGAGGAGGAGCCGCGCACCACCTGGAACGTGCTCGCCCCGTCGGAATACGGCTTCTACGCCAACGTGAACCCGAACGTGGACCACCCGCGCTGGAGCCAGGCCACCGAGCGCCGGATCGGCGGCGGGCTGTTCTCCTCGCGCCAGGACACGCTGATGTACAACGGCTATGACGAGGTCGCGGCGCTCTATGACGGCATGGATCTCGAGGCGCAGTTCTGATGGCCCGGCCGCTCACGCCCGCGCAAAGGATCAACGGCGTGCTGCGCCGCGTGCCGGCCTGGCCGCTCTATCTGCTCGGCGCGGCCTGGGCGGCCTTCCTGTTCTGGCAGGGGCTGACCGGCCGGCTCGGGGTCGAGCCGATCAACGCGCTCGAGCGCGAATACGGCGACACCGCGCTGAAGCTGATCGTCGCCGGTCTCGCGGTGACGCCGCTTTTGCGCTTCACCCGGGTCAGCCTGATCAAGTTCCGCCGCGCGATCGGCCTGCTCGCCTTCTTCTTCGTGCTGGCGCATTTCTCCGTCTGGGCGCTGCTCGACGTCCAGAGCCTCGAGCGGGTCTGGGCCGACATCCTGAAGCGGCCCTACGTGACGGTGGGCATGCTGGCCTTTCTCGGGCTGATCCCGCTGGCGCTGACCTCGAACGACCTCTCGGTGCGCCGGCTGGGGCGGAAATGGCGGAGCCTGCACAAGCTGGTCTACCCGGTCGCCGTGCTGGGGGCCGTGCACTACCTCTGGCTGGCCAAGGGCTTCCAGATCGAGCCGCTGGTCTATCTCGGGCTGATCCTCGGGCTCCTGGCCACCCGGATTCGCTGGCGCGGCCTGCGGATCGGGCGCCGCGCCGAGGCCTGAATCGCCCGATTCCGGCCGTTTCGGCCCGCATCGGCGGGCCGGCCGCCGGGCGGCCCGCCATCGAGCCCGGAAAAGCTTGCCTGAAGTTGCGCGGAGGCGTATAACGGCGCGGCCCGATCGGTCCATCCGGCGCGGCGCGGCGCAAGATCGTTGCGAGTGTCGGGGTGTCGCGGGGAGTTCGAATTTTTCTCTTGCGGGGGTCGGTGGGTATCCGTAGAAGGCCCCTCACCGGCGGCGCTGAGGTGCTGCTGGGCTTCGGAAGATGAGGCAGGGCGGGGCGCCGCGAGTTAGGGCGCCTGGTTTTGATGTTCTTCCGTTGGCTCTTTGACATCGCGAGTATCTGAAGAGATATGCGGGCGGTCACGGGTTCATTTCGATGGATCAACGTCTGTGTATCGCGTCTCTAGGCTTCGGCCGATGATGAGATGTCAGCTTCACCGTCTTGGACGGCTTTCGGTTCTCTTATGAGATCTGAAGCACAAGACGGATGACTGTCCCGGTCCTAGCCGGCCGGGACGATGTGCAGAGGTTC
>NZ_FNAT01000004.1:0-184432 GCF_900102015.1 Limimaricola pyoseonensis
GGGCGTTGGGGAAGTAGAGGCTCTCGTCCACGCGCAGCGCCAGCACGTGCGGCTGGGTCTCGACCGCGTGGCGAAGCACGTTGCGGAAATGCTCGACCGAGGATCTCGATGCCGTGGTCGCGGCGAGCCCGATCGATCTGGGCGAGATCGTCCCGTTTAGCCGCGGCGGCCGCAGCTGGCGCCTGACGGTGCCGCGCGATGGCAGCCTGCCCATGGGCGGCCTGATCCCCGCCTTCATCGAGTGGTCGCCCGGCGCCCATCCGAGCGAAAACATGGCCGATCTCGGCCTGACGCTGAAGGAGATCGGACTGCAGCATCCCGAGCCGGAGAAGCTGCAGGAGATCCTCGCCCGCCTGGGCGTCGATCACCTGGCACGGGTGACGGCCGGCCCCGAGGGCCTTTCGTTCGCATTCGAGCGCGCGGACGGCTCGGTCGTCGAACTCGCGTAAGCTCGAAGACTTGCTGAGCGCGGTTCTCGCCGCGCCCGCCTGATCGACCGACCGGATCTACCCGGTCGGCTTCTCGCGAAAGACATCGGCCGGGGCCCGATGGCCCCGGGCCCTTTCGGCGGCGGCCTTGCAGGACCGTTGCCCGCGAAGCCGGTCGCTGGCGGCCCGATCGCGTCCGTCACGCCTGCGCAGGCGGCCGGCACCCCGTGGCCGAACCTCGACCTGCTCGACGTGCCGGTTCTGGGCTTCACCCCAAGCACCGAGCGCGATGCGGCGCCGGGTATTCGCGACATCCGGTGAACTGAGCGCCGCGACCAAGGCAGCGCAGCCACACCCATCTCGCCGCCCTCCTCTGTTGCCGAAAAGGCAACGGAGGAGCCGATTTTCTCTACTTTATTGGATCGGGCGCTGGCCCGATAGTGGCTCGGACGGAAGGATCCGGGGGAGCCAATGGCCTATGTGATCACCGAGCCCTGCATCGACGTGAAGGACGGGGCCTGCACGCTCGCCTGCCCGGCGGACTGCATCTACGAGGGCGGGCGGATGTTCTACATCCACCCGGGCGAATGCATCAATTGCGGGCTCTGCCTGTCGATCTGCCCGGTCGACGCGATCCACTACGATCAGGAACTGCCCGAGGCGGCGCGCCGCTTCGAGACGATCAACCGCGACTTCTTCGGCCCCGAGGTCTCGGGGCTCGGCGACCCGGGCGGCTGGGACAGGTCCGTCTCCGTGCCGGTCGACCACCCGGAGGTCGCCGCCGTCGCGAAACCCGAACAGCAACCTGCCTGAGGCCCCATGTCCCCCACACCGATCCGCGGCGTGCTTGCCGCCATTGCCACGCCCTTCGACGCCGGGGACCGACCCGACACCGCCCTGTTCTTGCGCCATGCGCGCTGGCTGCTCGAGAACGGCTGCGACGGGCTGAATGTGCTCGGCACCACCGGCGAGGCGAACTCGATCGGCGCCGACGCGCGCATGACGCTGATGACCGCGGCCGCCGCCGGGTTCGACCCGGCGCGGATGATGGTCGGCACCGGCTGCCCGGATCTCGAGACCACGGTGGCTCTGACCCGCCATGCCGCCGAATGCGGCTATGCCGGCGCGCTGGTGCTGCCGCCCTACTACTACAAGGGGGTGAGCGATGACGGGCTCTTCGCCTTCTTCGCCGCACTGGTCGCCCGCACGGCCGACCGGCCGGTGCCGATCTACCTCTACAACTTTCCGCAGATGACGGGGCTGCGCTTGGCGCCGGCTATTGCGGCGCGGCTGAAGGCCGCCTTCCCGGACCGCATCGCCGGCGCCAAGGACAGCTCGGGCGATCTCGACTACGCCGCCGCGCTGGCCGCGATCCCCGGCTTCGACGTCTTCCCGAGCGACGAATCCGCGCTGGCGCAAGCGCCCGTGCGCGGCTTCGCGGGATGCATCTCGGCCACGGTGAACCTCACGGCGCCGCTGGCCGGCCGGCTCCGGGCCGATCCGGGCGACGCGGGCCTTGCCGAGGAGCTGGGCCGCCGCCGGGCGGCGATCTCGCGCACGCCGCTCATCCCCAGCGTCAAGGCGCTGGTGGCGCGGCTGCACGACGCGCCGGGCTACGCGACGGTTCTGCCGCCGCTGGCCCCGCTCACCCCCGAGCAGGAGGCGGCGCTGCCGCCCGCCGCGGTGCTCGCCGCCGAGCCCGCCTGAAACCACTCATACCGATACGAACAGGACTGATCATGGACATGCGCAACATCACCGATCCGCACCGCAACCTCATCGACGGCGAATGGGTCGAGGGCGCCTCGGTGAACGAGAACCGCAACCCGGCCAACACCGACGAGGTGGTGGGCCGCTATGCCCGCGCCTCGCGCGACGACGCCCGCCGCGCCATCGCCGCCGCCCGCGCCGCCTTTCCCGAGTGGAGCCGCTCGGGCCCGCAGCAGCGCCACGACCTGCTGAAGGCCGTCTCCGACCGGATCGCCGCGCGCGCGGACGAGCTTGGCCGGCTGCTGGCGCGCGAGGAGGGCAAGACGCTGGCCGAGGCCAGGGGCGAGGTGATGCGCGCGAGCCAGGTCTTCGGCTTCTTCGCCGGCGAGACGCTGCGCCAGACCGGCGACCTGGTGGACAGCGTGCGCCCCGGCGTTGAGGTCACGGTGCAGCGCGAGGCGCTGGGGGTGATCGGGTTGATCACGCCGTGGAACTTCCCGATCGCCATTCCCGCCTGGAAGATCGCCCCGGCGCTGGCTTACGGCAACTGCGTGGTGCTCAAGCCCGCCGACCTGACGCCGGGCTGCGCTTGGGCGATCGCCGAGATCCTCGCCGAGGCGGGCGTGCCCAAGGGCGTGTTCAACCTCGTCATGGGTCGCGGCTCGGAGGTGGGCGCCGAGATCCTCGAGAACCCGGAGATCGACGCGGTGAGCTTCACCGGCTCGGTCGAGACCGGCCGCATGGTCGCGGAGACATGCGTGGCCCGGATGAAGAAGGTGCAGCTCGAGATGGGCGGCAAGAACCCCCTCGTGGTGCTCGACGACGCCGATCTCGACACGGCGGTCGACTGCGCGCTGAACGGCGCCTTCTTCTCGACCGGCCAGCGCTGCACGGCCTCGTCGCGGCTGATCGTGACCGAGGGCATCCATGACCGCTTCGTCACTGCGCTGACCGAAAAGCTCGAAGCGCTGAAGGTCGGCGATCCGCTCGACCCGGCGACCCAGATCGGCCCGGTGGTTGACGAGGGCCAGCTCGAGCAGAACCGGCGCTACGTGAAGATCGGCCGGGAGGAGGGCGCGACGCTGGTCTGCGGCGGCGAGTTGATCGAAGGCGCGACGCCCGGTCATTTCATGACGCCGGCGCTGTTCACGAACACCACCAACGAGATGCGCATCAATCGCGAGGAGATCTTCGGGCCCGTCGCCACGGTGATCAAGGTCGCCGATTACGATGAGGCGCTGCGCGTGGCCAACGACACCGGCTTCGGTCTCTCGGCCGGGATCTGCACCACGAGCCTCGGGCGCGCCTCGCATTTCCGCCGCCATGCCGAGGCCGGCATGGTGATGGTCAACCTGCCGACGGCCGGCGTCGACTACCACACCCCCTTCGGCGGGCGGAAAGGTTCGAGCTACGGCCCGCGCGAGCAGGGGCAGTACGCGCGCGAGTTCTACACCACGGTCAAGACGGCCTACATCAAGGCCTGAGGCGTCCCCCCGGGCCGCCCTCCCACCGGCGGCCCCCTTCGGCGCGCGTCCGCTTCGATGCGGCGCGCGCCTTTTTGCCCGGCCCGGCGGCGCCTCACCCGCTGCCGGGCCGGGTTCGGGGCAGGGCGGCGGCGGCTACGTCGTGGTGCGGTAATGCGCCCGCGTCAGCGCGGCGAGGCGGCGCGCCACCGGGCGCAGCGCCTCGAGCCGCGGCAGGTCGGCGCGGGCCTGCGCCAGCAGCTCGGCCCGCGCGGCGTCGAAATCCAGCCCCGTCAGCACGCCGTCGCGCAGCACCGCGCGCCCCTCGACCACGAGGTCGCGCACATGCGCCGCGCCGGCGCGGGCGAGGATGCGGCCGGCGGGGTCCTCATCGGGCCAGAGCGCATCGGCGGTGAGCGCGGCCCAGTCGAGCGTCACCACGTCGCGGCCGCGCGGCATTGCGCCGATATCGGCGTTGACGCCGCAGGCGGCCTCGAAGGTCTCGGCGGCGGTGAGCGCGGGGTCGAGGCCGCGCCCGGATTGCAGCAAATGGAACAGCCGCATCTCGGCCCAGATGTCCTGCGCGTCGTCGAAGCCGGTGCCGTCGAGCCCGATCCCGGTGGCCATGCGCGCCCGGACAGCGCCAGGCAGGATGCCCGAGCGCAGCCGCAGGTTGGCCGAGGGGTTGGAGGCGAGCCGCACGCCGCGCTCGGCCAGCAGATCCGCCTCGGCGGCGGTGAGCTGCACGCCATGCGCCACGGTCAGGCGCGGCGAGAGAAAGCCGATCGCGTCGAGATGCGCGACCACGCCCTGCGGGAAGCGGCGGTCGAGCCAGTCGGGCTGGCGGGGGCTCTCCAGGAGATGCATGTGGATGCGCCGCCCCGTGCGTTCGGAGGCTGCGGCCACGGCGGCGAGCATCGCGTCTGAGCACCATTGCGGGCCGATCGGGCCGAACTGCACGTCGACCCCCGGCCCCTGGTGGCGGCGCATGACTTCCTCGACCGCGGCGATCTGCTCGGGCACCGGGGCGTAGGACGGCAGCAGTCTGTCGAGCCAGTCCGCGTCCCCGGCCGGCAGGCTGGCGCGGTAGGCGGCGGCGCCGCCATAGACCAGCGGCGCGGCGTCGAGCAGCGGGCAGCTCAGCGCCAGCCGCAGGCCGACCTCGCGCGCCGCGCGCACCACGGCGCCGGCCTCATCGACCAGCGCCGCGGCGTTGAGCGAGTTGTGGCAATGCACGGTCCCGGCGCAGCCGGCGCGGGCAAGGCGGGCGAAGGCGACCAGCGCCTCGAGATGGGGGTCGGTGCGCGGCCTGAGCCGCAGCCCGGCGATCCACGGCTCGAGCGCGTCGTCGGGCGCGCCGAAATCCAGCGTGCGCAACCCGTAGCCGTGGTCGTGGCCGTTGACCGGGGCGGACAGGGCGATCCTGCCGGTGCCGCCCTGGCCCGGACGGGCGCGCGGGCCGGGGTCGAAATCGATCCGGCAGGGGCCCTCGGGCGCGCCATGGCCGGGGTGCGGCCACCACAGGTCGGCCGCGAGCGCGGTCACGCCTGCTCCAGCCCCGACAGCTTGCGCATCCAGGGCGCGCCGCGCAGCGTCTCGAAGCTGTCGGAAAGCTGTTCGAGCAGCGCCTCGGCGGCCTGCGTCAGCTTGCGCCGGCGCGGCACGAGGAAGCCCATCTCCAGCCCGCCGAGCCGGGTGCCCTCGAGCGGCACGGCGACGATCGAGCCTTCGTCGAGCTCGTGCACCATGCCGAGCGGCGTGTAGAAGGCGACGCCGTCGCCGGCGAGGATCATCGGCTTGAGCATCATCAGGTTGTTCGAGGCCGCGAGCACGCGGCCGGTGCGGTTCAGCACCGACAGCTCCATCTCGATCAGCGAGCGGATCGGCGCGGTGTCGAGCTGCAAAAGCAGGTTGTAGGCGGCGCAGTCCGCCAGCGTGACCGAGCTACGGTCGGCCAGCGGGTGGTGGCTGGCCACCATCGCCATCAGCGGCATCGGCACCGGCGAGACGAAGGCGGTGTCCTCGGGCCGGGCGAGGCTGAAGGTGATGCCGAGATCGGCCTCGCCCTCGGCCACCATCGTGGCGATGCTGCCATGCGCGCCGCTGCGGACCCGGAAGTCGACCTTCGGGTGGGCCTTGTGGAAGCGGCTGATCTGCTCGGGCAGGAAGCTTACCAGAAGGCTGTCGAGCGAGGCGATCGAGACGGTGCCGGTCTTCTCGCCGCGCATCTCGCCCAGCTCGCCCTTCAGAAGCTCGAAATCGTTGAGCGTGCGCTCGGCATGCGACAGCACCGTCTTGCCGGCCTGCGTCAGCCGCAGCCCGCCCGGCAGCCGCTCGAAGAGCGGCGTGCCGAGCTCGTCCTCGACCTTCTGGATCTGGCGCGAGATGGCCGAGGAGGCGACATGCAGCTGCTCGGAGGCGGCGCGGATCGAGCCCGCGCGCGCGACCACCGTGAAATAGCGCAGGAAGGCTGCGTGCATGTCGTCTCTCCGGTCAGGCGCCCTGCCAGACCGGCGCGCGCTTTTCGAGGAAGGCGCGAACGCCCTCGTCAGCATCGGCGCTTTTGAGCGCCTTCACAACCGCGGGCAGCTTCATCGCCTGCGCCTCGGACGGGCTCAGGTGGCCGGTGCGGTTGACGACCTGCTTGATCGCGCGCAGCGACAGCGGCGCCGAGGCGGCGATGTCCTTGATCCAGCGCCCGGTCACGACGTCGAGCTCGTCCGCCGCCGCCACCTCGTTGACGAGGCCGAAGCGCGCCATTGTGGCCGCGTCGATGCGCCGCCCGCCCAGCATCACCCCCATGGCGAGGTTGTGCGGGATCTTGCGCTGCAGCATCACCATGCCGCCATCGAGCGGCATCCGCCCGACGCGCGCCTCCGGCAGGCCGAACTTCGCGGTCTCGGAGGCGATCACGATGTCGGCGCCCAGCACCATCTCGAAGCCGCCGCCGAGCGCGTAGCCGTTGACCCGCGCGATCAGCGGCACGTCGAGCGAGCGGCGGAAGGAAATGCCGCCGAAGCCGTTGGGGCGCGGCGCCGCCCAATACTCCAACCCCGAGAGCGAGGAGTCCTTCATGTCGGCGCCGACCGAGAAGGCCTTGTCGCCGGCCCCGGTGAGGACCGCGACGGAAATGTCGTCGCGCTCCTCGATGTCGCACCAGACCCGCTCCAGCGCGGCCTCGGTCTTCTGGTCGACCGCGTTCATCACCTCGGGCCGGTCGATGGTGACCCGGGCGATGCGGTCGCGCACCTCGTAATGGACGGTCATGCCACCTGCGCCTTCTTCGGGGCGAGCGATGCCAAGATCTCGCCGTTGTGCTCGCCAAGCCGCGGCGGGCCCTGCCGGACGCTGAGCGGCGCCGCCGACATGTCGATCGGGCTGCCGACGAGTCGGATCGGGCCGGCCGGGGTCTCGCCCGCCTCGATCACCATGTTGTTGACGATGGTCTGCTCGTCCTCGAGCGCCTCGGCCAGCGTGCGCACCGGCGCGCAGAGGATGTCGACCTCCTCGAGCCGCGCGAGCCAATGCTCGCGGCTGTTCTTGGCGAATTCGCGCTTGAAGATCGCCTGCAGCTCGGCGCGATGCGCGGCCTGCGCGTCGAAGTCGCAGAAGCGCTCCTCCTTCGAGATATCCTCGATCCCCAGCGCATTGCAGATGTCGCGCAACGGGTTCTCCTTGAAGGCGCCGACCATGACGAAGGGCTCGGTCGTGGTCTCGAACACGCCGGTGAGCGGGAAGGCGCCCCAGTTCAGGTCGCGGCCGCGCATCATGTGGGCGGCGGCCTCCTGCATCTGCATCGCCAGCATCGAGGAGTAGAGGCTGACCGCCACCTGCTGCCCCTCGCCGGTCTTCTGGCGCTGCAGCAGCGCCAGCAGCACGCCTTGGACGAGGTGCATCCCGGCGGTGTAGTCGCACAGCGCGGTCGAGAAGATCGCGCGCGGCAGTTCGGGGTCCGAGCGGCGCTCCATCACGCCGCTCATCGCCTGGGCGAGGATGTCCTGCCCGCCCTTGTGCCTGTTGGGGCCTTCGAGCCCGAAGCCGGTGCCCACGGCGTAGATGATGCCGGGGTTGCGGGCCTTGAGGTCCGCGTAGCCCATGCCCATCCGTTCCATCACGCCGGGGCGGAAGTTGTTGACCACGACATCGGCGTCGTCGATCAGCTCGAGCACCTGGGCGCGGGCCTCCTCGGATTTGAGGTTCAGCGCGAGGCTCTTCTTGTTGCGGTTCAGCGAACAGAAGATCGGGTTGTTGAGCCCGTCCGGGTCGGCGCCCAGAGACCAGCGCGACAGATCGCCGATCTTCTCCTTTTCCACCTTGATCACCTCGGCGCCGTAATCGGCCAGCACCTGGGTGCAGGAGGGTCCGAGCATCACCTGGGTGAAATCGATCACCCGGATGCCGTCGAGGGGCAGGGGGTTGGTCATTCGGCAGCCTCCAGCTTGAGGGCGTTGTCGGAGGGCACGTCGCCCGGGTCGGCGCCCTGCGCGCGCATCTGGCGCTGGATCGCGGCGACGTCGGCCTCGCGCACGGTGACGCCGGCATTGAGCGCGACGGTCGCGGCGACGCCCACCGCCTCGCCCTGGGCCATGCAGGGCGGGATCTCGCGGCTCTTCTTCTGCGCCTGCGGGGTGCAGGAGTAGTGCCGGCCCGCGACCAGCAGGTTGTCGACGTCCTTCGGCAGCAGCGCGCCGTAGGGCGTGTAGTAGTCGCGGCCGCGGCAGACCGTGTCGGCGAAGTGCCGGCGCTTCATCACGTCGTCCTTGGTGACCACGTATTCGCCCTCGAGCAGGCGGGTGGTGCGCACCCCGGTCTGCGGCGCGAAATCGACCACATGCGCCTTTTCGAAGCCGGGCAGGTTCTCGCGGGCGAAGGTCATCAGCTCCTCCATCCGCCGGCGTCCCTCGAACTCGGCGCCGGTCAGGCCCTCGACCGAGAGGCCGCTGTATTGCGGCATGTGCGGGCAGTTGAGCCAGACCACGCCGGGCAGCGGCGTCTTCAGCCACCAGTAGTTCCAGCAGCCGCCGATGATCCGCTTGGCCTCGTGGTCGAGGCGCTGGAACTCCTCGGGGTTGGAGTACTGCCAGGCCTCGGCGCGGTCGGTGTCGACATTGCCCCAGCGCGACACGGTGGTCAGGATGAAGCTCGCCTCCTGGAAGCGCGCGCCGGCCGAGGCGGCGACGTCGAGATCGCCGGTGGCGTCGATCACCACGTCGCCCATGATCGCCTGACGGCCTTCCTTGGTCTCGCAGATCACGCCCTTGACCCGGCCGTCCTCGACGATGGTCGAGGAGAACCAGCTGTGCAGCCTGAGCTTGACCTTGGCGTCCTGCATCAGGTCGTAGGAGACCTTCTTGTAGCCGTCGGGATCGAAGGCGGCGGCGAAGCAGACCGGGTGCGGCATCGACTGGGTGTGGAAGTCGAACATCCCCCAGCGCGAGTACTTCTTCCAGTTCTCCTGGGTTTCGCGGCGGCCGGGCATCCGGTCCTCCTCGGGGGGCGTGTGGCACAAGCCGATCGAACGCATCCGCTCGATCATCTCCATGCAGATGCCCTTCACCGTGATCTCGGTGTCGTTGTGCATGTCGTCGAGCAGCAGCACCATGCCGCCGGCGGCCAGCCCGCCCAGGTAGGGGTAGCGCTCGAGCAGGGTCACGCTGGCGCCGTTGCGCGCCGCCGAGACCGCGGCCGAGATCCCGGCGGGGCCGCCGCCGACCACCACCACGTCGGAACGGTCGACGATCGGGGTGTCGCGCAGACTCTCCCTGATGGTTTTGTTCAACATGTTGATTCTCCTAGTTTTCTTTTGCGCCGGTGGCGGTCAGTGCACGTCGCCGCTCTTCCAGCGGACAAGCTTGGATTCCGCGAAGCTGACGAGGGCGAACATCACCACGGCGAGCAGGGCGGCGGTGAAGACGGTCGCGTAGAGCAGCGGCGAGCGGAAGTTGAAGGTGGCCTCGATGATCAGCGCGCCGAGCCCGTAATTCGAGCCGATCCACTCGGCCACGATGGCGCCGATCACGCAGGTGGTGGAGGCGATCTTGAGCGCGGCGAAGAGGAAGGGCAGCGAGCTTTGCAGGCGCACCTTCCAGAAGATCTCGGACTTCGAGGCCGAGAGCACCCGCATCAGGTCGAGCGTCGCGGGCGAGACCGCCTTGAGACCGCGCACCATGTTCACCAGCGTCGGGAAGAAGCAGATCAGGCCCGCGATGATGATCTTGGGGGCGAAGCCGTTGCCGAAGATCAGCACCAGGATCGGCGCCACGGCGATGATCGGGATGGTGTTGACGAAGACCGCGATCGGGAAGAAGGCGCGCTCGGCGGTGGAGCTGTGCACGAACCAGACCGCCAGCGCGATCGCCACGAGGTTGCCCGCGACGAAGCCGAGCGCGGCCTCGAGGAAGGTGGGCCAGAAGTTCAGCCACAGCACGCCGGCGTTGTCGCCGAAGGCGCGCAGCACGGCCAGCGGGCTCGGCGCCATGTATTCGGGCACCTCGAAGCCCCAGACCACGAGCTGCCACAGCCCCAGCAGCCCCGCCACCGCGGCCAGCGCCGGGCCGCGCGCGATCGCCATGTCGATCAGCCGGCTCATCCGCGGCGGGGCCACCGGCATCGGGATTTGCGTCGCCTCGGCCATGTCAGCATTCCTCCAGGAGCTTGCGCAGATGCGCGGTGATCTGGACGAACTCCAGCGTGTCGCGATCCGCGAGCCGCCGTTCGGGCGGCAGGTCGATCTTCATGAATTCCTTCACCCGGCCCGGATGGGCGGCGAGCATGAGCACGTATTCTCCGAGGAACGCCGCCTCGGGAATCGAGTGGGTGACGAAGAGGATCGTGGTGCCGGTCTCGCGCCAGATCCGCAGCATCTCCTCGTTGAGCTTGTCGCGGGTGATCTCGTCGAGCGCGCCGAAGGGCTCGTCCATCAGCAGGATCTTCGGCTTGGTCACCAGCGCGCGGGCGATGGCGACGCGCTGGCGCATGCCGCCCGACAGCTCGCCCGGCAGCGCGTTCTCGCGGCCCTTGAGGCCCACCAGCTCCAGCAGCGCCCGCGGGTCGGCATGCACCTCGCCGCCGCCACCCACCTCGAGCGGCAGGGCGACGTTCTCGAGCGCGGTGCGCCAGGGCAGCAGCGTCGCGTCCTGGAACACGTAGGAGAAGCTGCGGTCGCGCCGCGCCTCGGCCGGCGGCTTGCCCTGCACGTCGATCGCGCCGCGCGCCGCCGGCACGAGGTCGGCGACCGCGCGCATCAGCGTGGACTTGCCGCAGCCCGAGGGGCCGAGAATGGTGACGAAGGCGCCCTGCGGGATCTCGACCGAGACGTCCTTGAGCGCGGTGACCAGCCCCGGCGCCTGGCCGAAGGTGACGTCGAGGTTCTCGACCCGGATCGCCCCGTCCTTGCCCCGTGCCGCCGCGGGCGGGACGGGGTTGCCGGTCGCGTCGTGGCGTTCGGCGAGGGCCATCACGAGACCTCCCTGCGCGCGTCGGCGGTCATCTCGAGGATCTTCAGCGTCATGACGTCGTCGACCGTGGGGGTGTTGCCGTCGAACTGGCCGAGATCGGCGTAGCTGGCGATCTGCCGCTCCCACTTGGTGCGGTCCATCGTGCCCCAGCCGCTTTCGGCGGTGGCGTCGGTGAAGACGAAGTCGAGCACCTGCCGCACCGCCCGCAGCTCGGCCTCGCGGTCGAGGTTCGGATAGGCCGCGACCAGCATCTCGACCGCCGCCTCGGGGTCGGCGCGCACGTCGGCCCAGCCGCGCGCCGTGGCGCGGGTGAAGCCGGCCAGCGTCTCGGCCTCGGTCTCGATGGTCTCGTCGGTGGCGTAGTAGACCGTGGCGTAGAGCTGGATGCCGGTGTCCCACAGCATCAGGTCGACCCGGTCCTCGCCCAGCACGTCGAGCGCGGCGGTGTTGGTCAGCCAGCCGGTGACGGCGGCGGCCTGGCCGGTCAGCAGCTGGTTCATGTCCGAGCCCATGTTGACGATCTCGACCTGGTCCTCGGGAATGTCGTTGGCCACGAGCAACGCCTTGAGAAGGATGTGCGCGGTGGGCTGGGTGGCGATGGTCTTGCCGACCATGTCCTGCGGCGCGCGGATCGGGTCCCCGGCCAGCGAGAAGTAGGTGAAGGGATGCTTCTGGTAGCCGGCGGCGAAGGCCTTGACCGGGATGCCGGCGGAGCGGGCCAGCATGACCGAGGGGCTCGACGAGATCTGGCCCACCGCGGCGCGCCCGGCCGCGACCGAGCCCACGCCGTCGACGTTCGGGCCGCCGGGCGTGATCTTCAGCTCGACGCCCTCCGCCTCGTAATAGCCCTTGTTCTGGGCGACCACCTCGCCCAGCAGGCCGTTCGAGGCCAGCCAGCCGAGCTGCATCTCGACCGTCTTGAGACCGCCCGCGGCGGCGGGCCCGACCCCGACGAATGCGGGCAAGCCCGCGAAGAGGGCGGCGGTGCCCGTCATCTGCAGCAGCTGGCGCCGGCCAAGATTGGTATTCGGCATGTCATCTCTCCCTGTTCCGGACCTCCGGATCCCTCCCGACCCTGTCCGTCACGAGCGATGATGCGAACCGCAGGCGTTCCAATAAAGAAGAAAATTTGCGCTGTGCCGCTCTAATTTCGGCAACATGTCCTTTGGATAGTCAGATGACCGAGGATGCCGGGACACCCCGGTTCGGCGGCGGCGGGATTACGCTGCTACAGGCCCCGTTCGGGTCGTGTGAGCAGCCTCTGATGGGGCTGTCCCGTCCCCGGAGATCGATCTGTCGCCCGCAGGAGGACAAGGCGGTGAGCGGGCAGCGCGAACGCTACGGCGTCAGCACGAACTCGATCCGCTAGGTACTACAATATCGTCCGTACGTATGGCGCCTTGGCTGACGCCCCGCGAGTATCGCCAACGGGCTGAAAACGACCAAACCCTGAACAGAGCTAACCTTTGAACGAGGACTGTCAGGAAAGCAGGTCACTGATAGTGCGTGATTTTCGAAATGGAATTGCAGTTAGAAGTGGCGCATGCCGTTACATACTTTAGATACGTGTAATCTACGTTATGTCGTAGAAAGCGGCTTGCACCTGCAGCAAGATCGGTACGCCGAAGCCGACATCCCGGAACAGCCTGAGGTCAGCGTTGTCGGCTTTGATTGGAGTTGCCCCGATCCTGTCGGCCGGCTGGGAGGCCGAGGGTGTCTCGGTCGCCGCGATCATGTGCGGACGCAGTGACCGATCGTTGATCTATACGTCACAGCCGCCTCACGTGCTAAGCCGGAATGCACGCTGCCCAAGCCGGCTCAGCGGCCAGGTCCGTAACCGGCAAACGCGGCGATGACCTCCTGCATCTGGGCCTCGCTCAGCAGTTTCGGCTGTCCGTCCTGCCGGCTGAGCAGGTAGATCCGGGCGATGTTCTCGAGCTCCTCCATCCGCCACAGCGCGCGTTCGATGCTTTCGCCCAGCACCGTCGCGCCATGGCTTTCCATCAGGCAGCCATGGCGGGTCTCGAGAGTGCGGCGCATGTGCTCGGCCAGCGCCTCGCTGCCGAACAGCGCATAGGGCGCGATCGGCAGGTCCGATCCGCCGAAGGCCGCGACCATGTAGTGGCAGGCGGGGATCGGCCGTCCCTGCATGGCGACGGCGGTGGCATGGGCGGGATGGGCATGGACCACCACGCGCATGTCCCGCCGCGACCGCAGCAGCGCCTGGTGGAAGCGCCACTCGCTCGAGGGCCGGACCGGGCCGCCGCTATCCGCCCCGCCGGACAGCGGCATCGTCACGAGCATCTCGGGCATCAGGGCGTCGTAGGGGATGCCCGAGGGCGTGATCAGCATCCCGTCCGTCAGGCGCACCGAGATGTTGCCGGAGGTGCCCTGGTTGATGCCGCGCGCGTTCATCCAGCGGCAGGCGTCGATGATCGACTGGCGCAGTTCCGGCCCGTCCTCGAACCCGGTCATCGGGCACCTCCAAGCAAGTGTTCTGCCATGTCCGAGCTCGTCGCCAGATGCGTGGCGTAGCCACCGAGAATGGCGGCCCGGCTCGCCTCGAGCCGGTCGGCATCGGCGGCGACCAGCAGCCGCAGCGGCTTGTCCCGCATCTGCTCGAGCGTCACGCCGATCATCCGGTCCTCGATCTCGGAGCGCATCGGCCGGCCCGCCGCGTCGATCAGCCGGCCGCAGATCACGCCGGCCGCGCCGGCGGCGCGGAACTCGGCCAGCCTGTCGCGGTCGAGCAGGCCGGTGCGCGCCATGTGGCTGTCGGGGCCGCAGGTGCCGGCCGCGAACACCACCTTGTTGCAGTCCGCCACGGCGCGCAGCTGCTCGGCCACCACCGGCTCGCGCTTGAGCCGGGTGCAGAGATCCTCGTCCGACAGAAGCAGCGGCACGTGCAGGTTGACGCAGCGCGCATCGAAGCGCGCGGCCAGCGTCGCCGAGCAGGTCTCGGCCGCGAAGCCGAGCGCCGCGGGGCGCGAGCCGAGAAGCTGCACCACCGTCAGCTCGCGGATCGGCTGGTGCGGCGCCGCCCCGGCCAGCCGGTAGATCGTCTCGCCCCAGGCCACGCCGAGCCGGTCGCCCGGCTCGAGCAGCTGCGGCAGCCAGTCCGAGGCCGCGCGGATCACCCGATCGGAGCTGCGCGCGACCTCGGCCGCATCGGAGGGCACCACCAGCGCCCCGGCCAGGCCGAACCGCTCGCGGATCCGCTCGGCCAGCGCGCTGGCGCGGAAGATCTCGGTGTCGAGCGAGATCCGGACATAGTTGCGCCGGCGCGCCTCGGCGAGGTAGTTCACCACGCTGGCGCGGCTGACCCCCATCCGCGCGGCGATGTCGCTCTGGTTCAGCCCGTCATGGTAGTAGCACCAGGCCGCCTCGATGATCGCGTCGATCTGGCGGTCCTCGCCGTCGAGGCGGCGGCGCGGGGCCGAAGGCGTCGTCATCGGCTCACTCCGCCGCCGCGACCATGTCGGGAAACAGGCCGGCCAGCCCCTCCGGCGTGGCAGCGCAGACCCCGCGCTCGGTGATCAGGCCGGTCACCAGCCGGCTCGGCGTCACGTCGAAGGCCGGGTTGCCGACCGCGCTGCCCTCGGGCGCCACCCGCAGCGTGCCGATGCGCCCCGCCTCGTCCACGCCCTGCACATGGCTGACCTCGAACCCGCCCCGCTCCTCGATCGGGATCTCGCTCACCCCGTCGGCCACGGTCCAGTCGATCGTCGGCGAGGGCAGCGCGACGTAGAAGGGCACGCCGTTGTCCCGCGCCGCCAGCGCCTTGAGATAGGTGCCGATCTTGTTGCAGACATCGCCGTTGCGGGTGGTGCGGTCGGTGCCGACGATGACGAGGTCGACCTGGCCGTGCTGCATCAGGTGGCCGCCGGCATTGTCGGTGACGTAGCTGTGCGGCACGCCGTGGCTGCCCAGCTCCCATGCGGTGAGCGCGCCCTGGTTGCGCGGCCGCGTCTCGTCGACCCAGACATGCAGCGCCAGGCCTGCGTCATGCGCCTGGTAGATCGGGCTGGTGGCGGTGCCGTAATCGACGGTGGCGAGCCAGCCCGCGTTGCAATGCGTGAGCAGCCGCACCGGCTCGCCCTCGGGCTTGCGCGCGGCGATGTCGCGGATCAGCTGCAGCCCGTGGCGGCCGATCGCGCGGTTGATCTCGACATCCTCGTCGGCCACGGCATGCGCCAGTTCCAGCGCCGCCCCTGCCCGCGCCTCGGGCGCGAGACCGCGCAGCGCCCCGCGGCAGCGGTCGAGCGCCCAACGCAGGTTGATCGCCGTGGGCCGGGTTTCGTGCAGGTAGCTCCAGCAGCGGTCGAGGCTCGCATCCGAGGGGTCCTGCGCCATGGCCAGCGCCACGCCATAGGCGGCGGTGGCGCCGATCAGCGGCGCGCCCCTGACCCGCATCTCGACGATGGCGGTGGCGTAGTCCTCGAGGCTGTCGAGCTGCTGCACCCGGAAGTCGTGCGGCAGCCAGCGCTGGTCGATGATCTGCAGCGCCCCCTTCCCGGCATCCCACCACAGCGATCGGTAAGCTTGTCCATCGACCTTCATGTCACGCAGGCTCCATTGTAACGGCGCGCCATGGCGCAGAGCGCCACGGCGTCGGGAATGGTCTCGGCCCCGAGGATCAGCTCGCGCCCCATCATCAGGTTGCGCGCCTCGAGCGGCGCGCGCAACGCCGGGTCGGCGATGCTCTCGAAATCGGCGTTGTGCGCCAGCGACAGCACCCGGCGATGCATCTCGATGCCGCAGACCGTGAGCGCGTCCTGCCAGACCTCGCGCAGCAGCGCCGCGCGGGCGGGGGCCGAGCCGTGGCCCTGCGCCTCGAACAGGCAGCGCGGGTAGAGCATGCCGGTCCGCTCGGTGTCCCACAGCCGGGCGAACTCCGTCTCGAAGGCGGCGAAGGTCCCTTCGATCACCTCCAGCAGCCACTCCTGGTAGCTGTCGAGATCGGCGCCGCGATGCCCCGGCTGGCTGAAATAGGACATCAGGTAGTTGGCGGTCAGCATGCCGATGTCGAAGCCCATCGGCCCGTATTGCGCGAATTCGGGGTCGATCACCCGCACCGCGTCGGCGGTGGCCATGATCGAGCCGGAATGCAGGTCGCCATGCAGCAGCGTCTCGGTGTTCGAGGCAAAGCGCATCAGCATCCGCTGCACGCGGGCCTTGAGCGCCACATGCTCCCGCAGCCGCGCCACCACCGCATCGAGGCCGGGCGTGTGGTGGTTCTTCTCGGCGGCGTAATAGGGGTCGGTGAAGACCAGATCCTCGGTGATCGCCGGGATCTCGACATTGCCGGCAAACAGCGCCACGTCGGCCTTCTTCTCGGCGCTGGCCATGCTCAGCTCGGAGCCGCGGAAGGCGGTGCGCGCGCAGAAGGCGCCGATCCGCGCCGCCAGCCCCTCGACCCGCTCTCCGGCGATCAGCTTGTGGCGCAGGATCCGGTGCGGCGACAGGTACTCCATCACGATCAGCGCCTGCGCCTCGTCGAAATGGAAGATCTCGGGCACCGCGCCGGGGTCGCGCCGGGCCTGCCGGTCGAGCGCGTGGAACTCGTAGAAGGCGCGGTAGAGCGGCAGCGGCCAGCTGTCGCCCACCAGCCGCACATAGGGCAGCGCCTGCTTCACCACCACCTGCCCGGCCGGGCCCTCGATGATGAAGACGAGGTTGAGGTTGCCGTCCCCGACCTCGCGCACCTGCCACGTCTCGGGCGCGCCGCCCACCCGCTCGGCGAGCCCCGGCACGTCGCGCAGCCGCGCGCCCAGCGTCGCCGGTTCCAGCGCCTCGTAGCTGGCCTGTGATGCCATGTCGCTCTCCTCGTCCTCCTCCGACGGCGTCCAGCTATTCACCCGCATCGCCAATAGTCAATACGTTTGACTTTTGAATCGGAAGCGTCGAACCTGAGCCGGCGGCGGGGGAGGCGAAGGCCGCGGCGACGGGGGGAGAATGGGCGAGACTGTCTGCGAAATAAGGGACCTGCGAAAATCCTTCGGGCAGAATCACGTTCTGCTGGGGATCGATCTCGAGCTGCGCTCGGGCGAGGTCACGGTGCTGATGGGCGCCAACGGCGCCGGCAAGTCGACGCTGGTCAAGGTGCTGTGCGGCCACCACCGGATGGATGGCGGCCACATGACGCTGGCCGGCGCGCCCTACGCGCCGCATGACGCGGCCGAGGCGATCGCGCGCGGCGTCGTGACCGTGCACCAGTCGATCGACGATGGCGTGATCCCCGATCTCGACGTGGCCACCAACCTGATGCTCGACCGGCTGACCGAGCCCGGCGCCGGGCTGTTCGTGCGAGACGCGAAACTGCGCGCCCGCGCCGCCGAGGTCGCCCGCGGCATGGGTCTCACGGTCGACGTGCGCCGCCGCGTCGCCGATCTCGACATCGCCGACCGGCAGATGATCGCGATCGCGCGCGCCATGGCCCGCGCGCCCAAGGTGCTGGTGCTCGACGAGCCGACCTCGTCGCTCTCGGCCGCCGAGGCCGAGCGGCTGTTTTCGCTGATCGACCGGTTGCGGGCGCAGGGCGTGGCGATCCTCTACATCTCGCACCGCATGTCCGACATCCGGCGGCTGGCCGACAAGATCGTCTGCATGCGCGACGGCGCGATCTCGGGCGTCTTCGCGCAGGCGCCGCTCGACTACGAGGCGGCGGTGGCGGCGATGCTCGGCCACAAGATGACCGAGGTCGACATCACCCCGCGCCGCGGCAACGCGCCGGTGCTCGAATGCGCGGGGCTGCAGCTGCAACCCGGCCGCCCGCCGATCGACCTGACCCTGCGCGAGTGCGAGGTCGTGGCCGTGACCGGGCTTCTGGGCAGCGGTAAGACCCGCCTGGCCGAGATCATCTACGGGCTGCGCCGCCCCGCCGGCGGCACGATGCGGCTCGACGGCGCGCCCTACGCGCCGCGTGACGCGCGCGCCGCCGTCGCGGCGGGCGTGTTCCTGTCGCCCAAGGATCGCGGCGCCAACGCGGTGATCCCGGATTTCGACATCGCCGACAACATGACCCTGCCCTTCCTCGGCGCGTTCAGCCGGCTGTCGCTGCTCAGCCGCGCCCGGCAGCGCGACACGGTCGGCGAGATGGTCGACCGCATCGGCGTGGTCTGCCGCTCGCCGCGCGACGGCATCCTGACGCTGTCGGGCGGCAACCAGCAGAAGGTGATGATCGGCCGCTGGCTGATCGAGCCCTGCCGGGTGCTGCTGCTCGACGAGCCGTTCCAGGGCGTCGACATCGGCGCCCGGCGCGACATCGGCCGCCACATCCGCGACACCGCCGCCGGCCGCGCCACCATCGTCCTCGTCGCCGAGATCGACGAGGCGATCGAGATCGCCGACCGCATCATCGTGCTCAACGAGGGCGCGCTGGCCGGCGAGCATGTCAACGAGAACATCGATCTCGGCCGCCTGGTCGCCCAGGTATCCGGGCCGGCGCCGATGCTCGCGACGGAGACCACGGCATGAGCAGCGACCGCATCCTCAACTTCGCCATCCGCTTCGGCTTCCTGATCCTGCTGGCCGGGCTGGTGCTGTATTTCAGCGTCTTCGCCAACGGCTTCGCCTCGCCGCGCTCGGCCGTCTTCATCCTGCAATCGGTGGCGATCACCGGCATCCTCGCGCTCGGCGTCACCTGCACGCTGGTGGTGGACGGCTTCGATCTCTCGATCGGCTCGGTCGCCACCTCGGCGCTGATGCTTTCGGCCTACGCGATGGTGGTGCTGGAGCTGTCTGCCGGCATGGCGATCCTCATGTGCCTGCTGATGGGCGCCGGGGTCGGGCTGGTCAACGGGCTCCTGATAGTGAAGTTCAAGGTGCCGGACCTGCTGGCGACGCTGGGCATGATGTTCCTGCTGATCGGCCTGCAGCGCATCCCGACCCAGGGCAACTCCATCGCCACCGGCATGGCGCTGCCCGACGGCAGCACCGCCGAAGGCAGCTTCTCGCCGGCCTTCCTGTGGTTCGGCCGCGAGCGGCTCGACCTGGTGCTCGAGAACCTGCTGCCGGTGCCGGTGGTGGTCTTCCTCGTGATCGCCGTGGCGATCTGGGTCTTCCTCGACTTCACCCGCCACGGCCGGCTGATGTACGCGATCGGCTCGAACCAGAAGGCCGCGGCCCTGGTCGGCGCGCCGGTCAGCCGCAACAAGATCGCCGCCTACATGATCTCGGGCGTGATGGCCTCGATCGGCGGCATCCTTCTGGCGGCGCGGCTCGGGCGCGGCGACATCGCATCGGGAACCAACCTGCTGCTCGACAGCGTCGCCGCGGCGCTGATCGGCTTCGCGGTGCTCGGCGCGGCGCGGCCCAACGCCTTCGGCACCGCCATCGGCGCGCTCTTCGTCGGCATCCTGCTGCAGGGCCTGACCATGATGAACGCGCCCTACTACACTCAGGATTTCGTCAAGGGCGCCGTGCTTGTGATCGCGCTCGTCTTCACCTTCTACCTGTCCTCGCGCCGCGGCGCGGGGGCGGGCTAACCGTTTCGCGTGAAAGGGAGGAACCACGCATGATGAGACGAACCCTGTTGCGGTTGAGCGGCGCCGCGCTGGCGGTGCTGCCGGCGCTGCCCGCCGCCGCCGAGATGCCCGCGCCCTTCGACGCGCCGGGCGAGGTGAAGATCGCCCTGGTGCGCTACCTGTCCACCGGCGACTTCTTCCAGTCCTACCTCGCCGGCGTCGAGGCGCAGTCCGAGGCGCTCGGCCTCGACCTGCGGGTGCTCGACAGCCGCCAGGACGCGGCGCTGCAGGCCGACATGGTCGACCAGGCCATCGCGCTCGGCGTCGACGGCATCATCATCCAGCACGGCCTGACCGAGTCGATGAAGGAGGCCGCGCAGCGCGCGGTCGAGGCCGGCATCGAGGTCGTGGCCTTCGACGTCGATGTCGAGAACGACGCGATCCCGCAGATCGAGCAGTCGGACTACCTGCTGGGCAAGCTGGCGCTCGACCAGGCGATGGCCGATCACGGCGACGCCTTCACCGCCGGCTACGTCTACGTCCCCGGCATCGCGCCGCTCGACCGCCGCGACGTCGCCTGGAAGGAGGTGAAGGAGGCCAATCCCGGCATCACCGAGGCCGCGCAGTTCGGCACGCTCGACAACCCGATCGCCAACTCGGTCGCCAACCAGGCGCGCTCGGTGCTGCAGGCCAACCCGACCATCGAGGTGATGTTCGCCCCCTATGACGAGTTTGCCAAGGGCGTGAAGATCGCCGTGGACGAGGCCGGGCTGTCGCAGGACATCGACATCTACTCGGCCGACATCTCCACCGCCGACATCGCCGCGATGCGCGAGCCCGACAGCGCCTGGGTCGCCACCGTCGCCACCAACCCCGCCGTGGTCGGCGAGGTCTCGGTGCGAACGCTGGCGATGATGCTGGCCGGCGAGGAGGTCGAGGCTTCGGTGGTGGTGCCGCCGACGCTGATCACCCAGAGCCTGCTCAACGAGGAGGACATCAAGAACATCGAGGAGCTGGGCGCCAAGATGCCGCAGTTCCGGCATGCCGATGTCTCGATGACCGACTGGATGCCGCTGCCGCCGCGCTGAACTTCAACCGGACCGGCCCCCTGGGGCCGGTCCCCGACGAGGATTGCCCCCATGCTGACCGGCATCGACCCGCGCATGACGCCCGAGCTGCTGCACTGCCTCGCCCGGATGGGCCATGGCGACGAGATCGCGGTGGTCGACGCGAACTACCCGGCCGCGCGCAGCGCCGCGGGCTGCGTGCTCGACACGCCGCTACCGCTCGCGGGGCTCGACGCCGCCGCCGCGGTCGCGATGATCTGTGCGCTGATGCCGCTCGACGCTTATTTCGACCACGCCGCGCTGCGCATGCAGGTCGACGGCGCGCCCGACGACCTGCCACCGGTGCATCTGGACGCGGCCCGCGCGCTGGCGCCGCACCTGCCCGGCGGCCGCCCGATGGGAAGCATCGAGCGCCAGGCCTACTACGCCCGGGCCGAGCGCGGCTTCGCCGTGGTCACGACATCCGAGACCCGCCCCTTCGGCTGTTTCATCCTGAGAAAGGGCGTGGTCGCCGGCCCCTGACCGGCTTCGCGTCCCACCGCCACGCATTGCGCGCGGGCCGCCCGCGCGCACCCAATGGAGATGTGCAATGCGCAACGAAAAGACGACCGAGCAGGTGGCTCTCGGCATCCGCCGCCGGGTGTTCGAACACGCGATCCGCAACAATGGCGGCTATCTCAGCCAGGCCTGCTCGGCCGCCGAGCAGCTGGCCTGGCTCTACAACGAGGAGCTGCGCCTCGGCGCGCCGACCCTGCCGCGCGTGCCCAAGCCCTTCGGCGGCGTGCCCTCCGCCGCCAATCCCGGCTACCACACCGGCGCCGGCTACAACGGCCCGGCGGCGCCCGATCTCGACCGGCTGTTCATCGCCCCTGCCCATTACGCGCTGGTGGCCTATGCCACGCTGATCGAGGTCGACCGCATGGCGCCCGAGGGGCTCGAGATGTTCAACCAGGACGGCTCCTCGGTCGAGATGATCGGCGCCGAGCATTCGCCGGGCATGGAGGTGCACAACGGCACGCTCGGCATCGGCCTGTCGACCGGTGCCGGCCTCGCCTGGGGGCGGCAGAGGCGCGGCGAGACCGGCCGCACCTGGGTCTTCATGTCCGACGGCGAGGTGCAGGAGGGCCAGACCTGGGAAGCGGTGCAGGCCGCCGCGCATCACGGCATCGACAGCCTGCACGCGATCATGGACGTCAACGACCAGCAATGCGACGGCGCGATGGACAGCGTGATGACCGTGGGCGACATCCGCGCCAAGTTCGAGACCTTCGGCGCGGCCTGCGTCGAGGTCGACGGCCACGACCTCGGGGCGATCCGGCAAGCCGCGCGCGAGCCGCATGAGGGCCGGCCGCTGATCATCCTCGCCCGGACCTCGCCCTTCAGGACGATGCCGATCCTCGAGGAGCGCTTCCCGCGGCTGCATTACGTGCGCTTCAAGTCCGAGGCCGAGCGCGCCCGCTTCAATACCTCCATCGCCGCCGATCTCGGCGTCGATCCCATCGATTACGCGCACTGAGGAGCCCGCGACATGGTCGAAATGGTGTCCCGCCCCTACGCCACGGCGTTCGAGAACTTCGCCGCCGGCAACCCCGATATCCTGTGCCTCTCGGCCGACCTGACCTCGTCCTGCGAGATCGACGGCTTCCGCGACCGCCACCCGGACCAGTTCCTGTCGCTGGGCATGGCCGAGCAGAACATGATGAGCTTCGCCGGCGGCCTCGGCCTCGCGGGGTTCCGCCCGTTCATCCACACCTTCGGCGTCTTCATGTATCGCCGCCCCTACGACCAGCTGATGGCCTCGATCGCCTATCCGCGCCGCAAGGTGCGGCTGATGGGCTTCCTGCCCGGCGTCACCACCCCGGGCGGCATGACCCACCAGTCGATCGAAGACATCTCGGTGATGCGCTCGATCCCCAACATGTCGATCCTCGAGACCGGCGACGCCACCGAGGTGGAAAGCATCTGCGAGGCCGCCGACAGCATCGACGGCCCTGTCTGGTGCCGCGTGCTGCGCGGCTCGGTGCCGCGGCTGTTCGACACGCCGATCAAGGTGGGCGAGATGCGGGTCCTGTCGGAAGGCTCGGACGTGCTCGTCGTCACCTCAGGCATCACCACCGAGGAGGCGATGCGCGCCCGCTCGGCGCTGCAGGGCGCGGGCCTGTCGATCCGCCACCTGCATCTGCACACCATCAAGCCCTTCGACCACAAGGCGCTGCTCGACCACATCGGCTCGGTGCGCCACGGCGTGGTGACGCTCGAGAACCACGTGACCGAGGGCGGCATCGGCTCGCTCGTGGCCGAGACCATGGCCGATGCCGGCGTCGGCAAGCGGCTGGTTCGGCTGGGGCTCAGGGACACCTACGCCCATGGCGGCTCGCGCGCCTATCTCATGCGCTATTACGGGCTCGACGCGCTGGCGCTGGTGCGCGGCATCGAGGACCTGACCGGCGAGAGCTACGGCCTGACCGAGGACGATCTCGACGCCGCTCGGGTCGACGAGGTGCACTCGCTGGTCAAGGCCGAGGCGCTGTGATGGAGCGCTTCACGGTCGACTACCGCATCATCGCCCCGAGCGCCGACGAGGCCGGCGCCCGCGCCGCCGCGATCGCGCTCGAGGACACGGTCGAGATCCCGCGCGACGTCGTGCCGGCGGGCTATGTCGAGGATGTCATCCTCGGCCGGGTCGAGACGGTCGCGCCGGAGGCCGAGACCGCAGGCTGCTGGCGGGCGCGGATCAGCTACCATGTCGACGCGGTCGGGCGCGAATTCGCGCAGCTCCTGAACGTCGTGCTCGGCAACGCCTCGATCCTCAGGGGCGTCCGGGCGATGGCGATCACCCCCGACCCGGCGCTGCGCGAGCGGTTCCCCGGCGCGGGCTTCGGCGCCGAAGGCCTGCGCCGCCTGACCGGCCGGGCGCAGGGCGGCCATGTCTGCCCGGTGATCAAGCCGCAGGGCTCGTCGGTCGAGACGCTGGCGCGGCTGTGCTACCTGACCGCGCGCGCCGGCGCCGACATCGTCAAGGAGGATCACGGCCTCGCCAACCAGGACGCGGCCCCCTTCCGCGAGCGGGTCAGCCGCTGCGCCGAGGCGGTCGCCCGCGCCAATGCCGAGCGCGCCGCGGCGGGCGAGACCGGGCGGGCGCTCTACTTCGCCAACATCGCAGGTCACGGCGACCAGCTGCGGGATCTGGCGCTGCACGCCAAGGCCGCCGGCGCGCACGGGCTTCTGCTGATCCCCGGCCTCTACGGCTTCTCGGCGCTGCACGCGCTGTCGCGCGATCCCGAGATCGGCCTGCCGATCATGGCCCATCCGAGCCATCTGGGGCCCTATGTGCTCTCGCCCGACACCGGCTATGCCCACGGGCTGCTCTTCGGTACGCTGATGCGGCTGGCCGGGGCCGACATCACGGTCTTTCCCAACCATGGCGGGCGGTTCGGCTTCTCGGTGGCCGAATGCGAGGAGATCGTCGCCGCCTGCCGTGCTGCGGACGGCCCCGGCCGCGCGATCCTGCCCAGCCCCGGCGGCGGCATGAGCCTCGATCGGCTGGGCGAGATGCGCCGGCATTACGGCGACGACTGCGTCTACCTGCTCGGCGGCAGTCTGCTGCGCTATGGCGAGCGGATCGGCGAGGCGATCCGCGAGATGCGCGACGCGCTCGATGCCCGGCCGGAGACGGTGTCGGGCTGATCCGCGCGCCGATGCGGTCGCCCCGGTTCCGCGCGGCGCGGGACGGGGGCGACCGCGGGAATCATCCGCCCATCACTCTTGCCGGTCACGCCCCGCCCGGCTCGGCCAGAAGCAGCATCTCGCAGGTCACGCAGACCCGGTTGACCCCGGCCTGCAACGCGCCCCGGACCGGCCCTCCGTCGAAGCCCACCGCCACGGCCTCCAGCCGCGCCGCGCCCGCCGAGACCGCGCCGCGCAGCACCAGCAGCTCGGCGGCGACGTCGCCGATCCCGGCCTCGGCCGCGAAGGCCGCGCCCACGAGGCTGCCCAGCCCCTCGATGCGCGCCGAACCGAGCCCGTGCCGCGCCGCAACCGCCGCCAGCGCCGAGAGCGGCTCGACATTGGGGCGCAGCGTGCAAAGCACCGCCGGCACGCCGCCCGGGCGCTTCGGGGCGGGCCGCGGGGCGAAGAGCGTGAAGCCGGTCTCGTCGTCGGGCGCCGCCTCCAGAGCCGCGCCCGACAGGCCCCAGCCCTCGGCCCAGACATCCTCGGCCAGGCGGCAATCCGGGCCGAGCAGGTGCCCGGCGCGCGGCACCCCGTCGGCGCCGCGCCAAAGCCCGTGCCCATGCAGAAACGGCGCGCCGTCGCGCGTGCCCAGATGCAGACCGGCCGCCTCGACACGAGCCGGGGCCAGCCGGGCGGTGGCGCTGTACCACGCGACCGGCCCGTGCCCCGGCGCGGGCGCCGGGCAGACGAAGTCGAGACGCGCCATCGCGACGTCGCAAAGCCGCAGGTAGCCCGCCGCGAACCCCTCCGCCGCGAAGGCTTCGGCGACCGCGGCGTCCAGCGGCATTCCCGCGCGCAACCGCAGCAGCAGCGGATGCGCGTGGCAGGCCAGTTCCGCGACCCTCCGGGGCGCCGTCGGGCCGGGATGGACGAGGTCGCGCGTCACGCCTCGATCTCGCCCCGGGCCACCAGCGCCTCGCGCACGAGCTTCTTGGTGATCTTGCCGTAGCCCGAACGCGGCAGCGCGTCCCAGATCACGACACGGCGCGGGGTCTTGTAGCGGGCGATGCGCCCGTCGAGCCAACCCAGCAGCGCCTGCGCCTCGGGCCGGCAGCCGGGCGCCGGCACGACCACGGCGAGGCCGATCTCGCCCCAGACCGGATCGGGCACGCCCAACACCGCCACCTCCGAGATCTCGGGATGCTCGAGCATCTTCTCCTCGATCTCGCGCGGATGGATGTTGGAGCCGCCCGAGATGTACATGTCGGAGGCGCGGCCGGTCAGGTAGAGAAAGCCCGCCTCGTCCATGTGGCCGAGATCGCCGGTCAGGAACCAGCCGTCGCGGAACGCCTTGGCGTTGGCCTCGGGGTTGTCGAAATAGCCGGCGAAGACCGCCGGGCCGATCACCGCGATCTCGCCGGTCTCGAAGGGCGCGCATTCGCGCCCCTGCGCGTCCTGCACCTGCACCTGCATGCCGGTGCGCGCAAACCCGCAGGTGCCGATCCTCATGGCCGCGTCCTCGGCGTGGTGATGGGCGGGCGGCAGCACGGTGATGTTGCCCGTCACCTCGCCCAGCCCGAAATACTGCACCAGCACCGGCCCCAACGCCTCGATCGCGCGGATCTGGTCGGCGCGGTACATCGGCGCGCCGGCATAGATCACGTAGCGCAGCGATGATAGGTCATGCGCATGCACCGCCTCGTGCTCGACCAGCATCTTGACGATGGTCGGCACGGTGAAGGCGTTGGTGACGCGCCAGCGTTCGACCAGCCGCCAGATCTCGGCCGGGTCGAACTTCGTGCCGGCGGGCAGGATCGTCTTCGCGCCGCGCGCCACCTGCGCCAGCTGGTGGATCCCCGCGCCATGCGACAGCGGCGCCACGACCAGCGAGGCATCGTCCTCGGTGGTGCCGGGCATCAGGTCGCACAGGTGGTTGGTGACCACGAAGGCCAGCTGGCCATGGGTCAGCACCGCCGCCTTGGGCCGGCCCGTGGTGCCGGATGTGAAGAAGAACCAGGCCGGGTCGTCGCGCTCCACCGCTACCGGCGCCGGGGCGGCGCCCATGTGGCGCGCGACCAGCGCCTCGTAATCCTCTGCAAACTCGGCCGCGCCGATCGCCACGGTGAAGCCGACCGTGCCGGCGCAGGCCGCCGCGTGATCGGCAAAGCCCGCGCCGCAGATCAGCCCGCTGGCGCCGGAGGCCTTCGCCAGCCAGGCGACCTCCTCGGGCGATTGCCGGAAGTTGGCCGGCACCCAGACCGCGCCAAGCCGCCAGCAGGCGAACATCGCCTCGAACATCTGGTTGCAGTTCTCCGACTGCACCAGCACCCGGTCGCCCCTGGACACGCCGAACTCGGCCGCCAGCGCCGCGGCGAAACCCGCCGCGCGCGCCTCCATCTCGGCCCAGCTCCAGCTTTGCTCCCCCCAGACGAAACCCGTGGCCCCGCCATGCCGCCGGGCGGTGCCGGTCAGCAGATGCGACAGGTTCATCACCCGCGTCGAGACCGGGGCGATGCCGCCCGGTGCCGCTGCGCTCATGTCGCGCCCTCCCTCTTGTGGTCGATCTTCTCCGGCGCGCGGGCCGCATAGGCCTGCGCCAGCCGTGCCTCGATGCGCGCGGCGGCCGCGACGAGCGCCGCCGCCAGCTCGGCGCTGCGCGGCGGCTGCATGCGCTGCGCCACCGCCGCGATCGAGATCGCCCCGGCGACGCCGCCATCGGGCCGGCGCAGCGCCACGCCGATGCCCCAGCTGTCGGGAACCACCAGCCCGGGGTTGAGCGCATGGCCCTGCTCGCGCGCCGCCTCGGCCAGCCGCGCCAGTCGCTCAGGCGGCAGCGCCGGGTAGTCGCGCGCGAGCCAGTCGCGGTTGTGCTCGAGCGTCGCGGCGCGCTCCGCCTCCGGCAGCGCCGCCAGCATCGCCAGCGACCCCGCGCCCACGCCCAGCGGATGCTGGCCGCCCGGCATCAGCGCATGGGTGCGGATCGGGTAGCTGCCCTCCTCGCGGTGCAGACAGACCGCGGTGTCGCCGCGCCGCAGCGACAGGAAGGCGGTGTCGCCGCTGTCGCGCGCCAGCGCCGCCAGCTGGTCGCCCGCAAGCTCCAGCAGCCCGTGCCGCGGCGCCGCCAGCGTGCCCAGCAGATAGGCCTCCTGCCCCAGGTGGTAGGCGCGGCTGCCGGGCTCCTGCTCCACTAGCCCGGCGCGGATCAGCGCCAGCAGCAGCCGCCGCACGGTCGGCTTGTTGAGCCCGCTCGCGGCGACCAGCCCGGCCAGCGTCGCCCCGGCCGCGTCCTGCCGGCCGATCAGGCCGAGCAGCAGCATCGCCCGGTCGACGCTCTGCGTGCCGCTGGCGGGAGCCTGGTTCATGATGTGGACCACAGTGACGGCTTGTTTCGCATTTCGCTCCCCTTCTTTCCTGATATTCCCATTCGACGGGCCGAAAACTCAAGTTCTTCTTGTAGGGGCCGGCGGAATTTGCTTCACAATGTGGAATGTGGTGCCGGGAGGGTGCCGGCTTTGGCGCGCCGCGCCGTTCAATCTGGGAGGTTAATTCATGGGTTTCTCACAACCGGGAATCACGGGTCTTGCCGCGATCATGGCGGGCGCGCTCGCCGTTGGCGCGGCCTCGGCGGAAACCCTGCGCCTGTCGCACAACACCGGCGACAGCACGACTTGGCACAAGGGGGCCGAGCGCTTCGCCGAGCTGCTCTCCGAGAAGACCGGCGGCGAGATCGACGCGCGCGTCTTCCCCAACGCCCAGCTCTCGGGCGGCGACCAGATGCGCCAGGCCGAGATGGTCGGCCGCGGTGCGCTCGACCTCGTGGTGACCTCGGCGATCAACGTGACGCCGCTGGTGCCCGAGATGGCGGTGTTCTCGCTGCCCTATCTCTACGCCGACTACGCGCAGGTCGACGCGACCACCCAGGGCCCGGCCGCCGACATGCTCGAGGAGATCCTGCGCGAGAAGGGCATCGAGGTGCTGGCCTGGGGCGAGAACGGCTTCCGCGAGGTGACCAACTCGGTCCGGCCGATCAAGTCGCCCGAGGACATGAAGGGCCTCAACATGCGGGTCGCAGGCCCGATGTATATCGACGTGATGAACGCGCTCGGCGCCAACCCGCAGCAGATGCAGTGGGGCGAGACGCTGACCGCGCTGCAGCAGGGCGTGGTCGACGGGCAGGAGAACCCGATCGGCGCGGTGATCATCCCGCAGCAGGTCTACGAGGTGCAGGACCACCTGACCGCCTGGCACTACTCCTACGACCCGATCTTCCTCGGCATCTCCAAGGCCAAGTGGGACGGCTACGAGGCCGAGACGCAGGAGCAGATCCGCGCCGCCGCCGAGGAGGCGATGGCCTATCAGCGCGAGATCACCCGCCAGAGCACCGAGGAGGGCATCGCCTTCCTGCGCGAGAAGGGCATGGAGGTCTACGAGCCGAGCGAGGCCGAGCTCGCCGCCTTCCGCGAGGCGACCCAGCCCGCCTTCGACCAGTGGGCCGAGAAGGTCGGCACCGACATCGTCGGCGCCTTCCAGGAGGCGATCGCCCAGTCGAACTGAGCCGGTCCACCGACATGACGGGGGGCGCAAGGCCCCCCGCCCCCATTTCCCGGAGAGCCGCATGCTGGCCTTCATCCTGCGCGACGCGGAGAAGATCGTCTGCGCCGTGATCTTCCTCGCGATGACCGGGCTCGGCTTCGCCAATGTCGTTGTCCGCTACGGCACCAACTACTCGCTCGCCGCGACCGAGGAGCTGCTGACCAACGGCTTCCTGCTGCTCACCGTCTTCGGTGCCGCCATCGCGGCGCGGCGCGGCGAGCACCTGGCCGTGACGCTGGTGGCCGATGCGCTGCCGCGCCCGCTGGCCCGCGCGGTCTTCGTGCTGGCGCTGGGGCTGTCGCTGGCGCTGCTCGCGCTCTCGGCCTGGTTCTCGTGGCAGGTGCTGGTGAACCAGATCGACAACGGCATGCGCTCCTACGGGCTCGGCCTGCCCGCCTGGTACTACCAGGCGGCGGTGCCCTTCGGCTTCGCGCTGGTGCTGCTGCGGATGCTGCAGCACGCGCTCGAGACCGGCCGCGGCGCCCCGGTGCCTCAGGCGGTGCCGGATGTCTGAGATCCTCGGCCTCTCCGCCGGCAGCCAGATGGTGGTGCTGTTCTTCGCGCTGATGCTGCTGCGGGTGCCGGTGGCCTTCGCGCTCGGCCTCTCGGCGCTCTTTGCCATGTGGCGCATCGGCTTCGGCCTCGAACTGGCCGGCGACCTGATCGCCACCGGCATCACCAAGTACTCGCTGCTGGCCATCCCCTTCTTCATCCTCGCCGGCACGCTGATGGGATCGCTCGGCATCGCCGAGCGGATGATCCGCTTCTTCCGCGTGCTGATCGGCCCGACGCCGGGCGGCATGGGGGTGGTCGGCACGGTGGTCTGCCTGTTCTGGGGCGCGGTCAGCGGCTCCGGCCCGGCCTCGGTCGCCGCGATCGGCCCGATGATCATCAAGGGCATGGAGGAGGACGGCTACCCGCGCGCTTATGCCGCGGGCCTCGTCAGCACCGGGGCGGCGCTGTCGATCGTCATCCCGCCATCGATCGGCCTCGTGATCTACGGCGTCATCGCCGAGACCTCGATCTCGCAGCTGTTCGTCGCCGCGATCGTGCCCGGCCTGCTGATGGGTCTCGCCATGCTGGTGGCCCTGCCCTTCGCCACCCGCGCGGGCGCGCCGCGCACGAGCCCGTCGCTCGCCGCGCTCGCCCCGGCGCCGCGGCCCGACCTGCCCTACGGGCGCCGCCTCTGGTCCGCCTTCCGCGACAGCTTCTGGGGGCTGATGACCCCGGTGGTGATCCTGGGCGGCATCTATTCGGGCATCTTCACCCCGACCGAGGCGGCGCTGGTCGCCACGGTCTACGCCCTCGCCGTCGGCGGGCTGGTCTATCGCAGCCTCACGCTGAAGGGGCTATACGATGCGCTCGGCGACGCCGCCGCCTCCTCGGCGGTGGTGATGCTGGTGGTGGCCTATGCCAGCCTGTTCGGCTGGGTCGTCACGGTCGAGGATCTGGTCGGCAGCTATTCCGGCGCGCTGCTGGGGCTGAGCGGCAACGAATGGGTGATCCTCGGGGTGATCATGCTGATCCTGCTGGTCGCGGGGATGTTCATGGACCCGGTGACGGTGATGTTCGTGTCGCTCCCGATCTTCCTGCCGGTGATGCGCGAGCTGGGCTGGGACCCGGTCTGGTTCGGCGTCGTGGTGATGATCAACCTCGCGATCGGGCTGATCACGCCCCCCGTCGGCATCAACCTCTACGTCGCCGCCAACGTCACGCGCCTGCCGATCGAGCGCATCGCCCGCGGCGCCCTGCCCTTCCTCGGGGCCAGCCTGCTCGGCCTCGCGGTGATCTCGGCCCTGCCCGACCTGTCGCTGACCCTTGGCACCCTTCTGAAGTAAGAGAGCGCTTTCCCATGTCCGAAGCCCCGTCCACCGCCCTCGTCACCGGCGCCGCGCGCGGCATCGGCCTCGCCACCACGCGGCTGTTCCTCGCAGAGGGTCGCCGGGTCGCGATGATCGACCGCGACGCCGAAGCGCTCGAGGTCGCCGCCGCCGAACTGGGCGATGCGGTGCTGCCGGTCGTCTGCGACGTGTCGCGCCCTGACGAGGTCGCGGCGATGGGCGAGAAAGTGCGCGCCGGGCTGGGTCGTGTCGACGCGCTGGTCAACAACGCGGGCGTCGCGGATTTCGGGCCGATCGCGGAGCACGACTTCGCCCGCTGGCGCCGGGTCATGGAGACCAACCTCGACGGCGTCTTCTTGGTCAGTCAGGAGATGCTGCCCGATCTGCGCGCCAGCCGCGGCGCCATCGTCAACATCGCCTCGATCTCGGGGCTGCGCGCAAGCACGCTGCGCGTGGCCTATGGCACCTCGAAGGCGGCCGTCATCCACCTTACCAAGCAGCAGGCGGCGGAGCTGGGCGAGCATGGCATCCGCGCCAACTGCGTGGCCCCCGGCCCGGTCGACACAAAGCTGGCGCTGGCGGTCCATTCCCGCGAGATCCGCGCCGCCTATCACGACGCGCTACCGCTGAACCGCTATGGCAGTGAAAGGGAGATCGCCGAGGCGATCGTGTTCCTGTGCTCGGAGCGGGCCAGCTACGTGACCGGCCAGGTCCTTGCCGCCGATGGCGGGTTCGAGGCGACAGGTATCGGCCTGCCCGCGCTGCGCGGCTGATCGAAGGGCTTTCACCGCCCCCCGTTCGACAAACGTAGCACAGGCCGGCCGACAGCCTCTTCCGCGACATTCGCAGCAAGTGCAGCGAGAACCCGGCTGCCAGCCACGAAGGCGAGGAAGCGGCCATTCGCGGTATTAAGGGTGAACGACCGCTAAGAGCGACCGTGTTGGAAGCTTATGACCTGCGGTAGCGATCCCCAAGGTTGTGCAGGACACTTGCCGCCTCTTGTGTTACCTTGCATCAACATCGCCCGATCTCAGGGTTGTCGCATCCTCAATGTAGGCCGAATTGTCACCGTCATCGGTGCGCTCGGTTCGGACTTTCCGACTGGACTCATCACAGTCTCCGCGGCTTTTGAGCCTGTGTCCATCCTTTCGCGGATTCACGCCGACCGCGGTGCTCGATGAATCCCTCTCGATCAGCACGGAGAACAGACGAGTTCGATTTCCTGGAGGGTCTGAAATGCCACGCTTCTCAAGCTTGACCGGAACCGCCGTTGTCGCTCTTTCCAGCGCACTCACCATGCCCACCTCGCCTGCCGCGCAGGGGGTCGATCTTCCGACCAGCTGTGCCACCGAGGCCGATGCTGCGGTCGACAGGGGCCTGACCTTGCTGCACAACATGATGTATATCGAGGCCGAGGCGGCCTTCGGGTCCGCTGCCAAGGCCGATCCCGACTGCGCGATGGCGCAGTGGGGGATCGCCATGGCCAACTTCCATCCTCTCTGGCCCGGGACACCGACCGAAGCCGAAACGGCACGCGGCAAGGATGCGGCCGGGCGGCTTGCCACCATGACGCCGGGCAGTGATCTCGAACAGGCGCTGGTCGATGCGGCAGCTGCCTTCTACGCGCCCGACCACGATGGCTACCCCGCCCGCCTCGCGGCCTGGGCCGACGCGCAGCAGACCGCCCACGAGCGGAATCCCGACAATATCGACGCCGCCGCCCTCGCCGCGCTCGCCCGCCTCGCAACGGCGCCCGGCGGGGTGGAGCGGTTCGAGGTGAACGCGCGCGTGGGCGACGCGCTTGACGCCCTGCACGAAGATGCGCCCGAGCATCCCGGCGTGATCCATTATGCGATCCATGCCTACGACAACCCGCCGCTCAAGGAGCGGGGGCTTCCCTACGCCGAGATCTACGACAAGGCGGCCCCGGAGGCTGCTCACGCGCTGCACATGCCGGCCCATATCTACACGCGGACGGGGGACTGGGCGAAGTCGATCGACCTCAATCGCCGGTCAGCGGAAGCCGCGCTCGACACCTCCGGGGACGTGATCCAGTCGCATTACGCCCACGCGGTCGACTACATGGTCTATGGCCACCTGCAGATGGGACAGGCCGAGGAGGCGGCGCGGCTGGTGGAAGAGATGCTCGCCATCGACAACCACCAGGCCAGCTTCGGCGGCGCCTATGCCCTGGCAGCATCGCCGGTCCGCCTGCTGCTGGAGCAGGAGAATTGGGCCGAGGCCGCGGCGCTCTCGCCCGACATGCACAGCGCGATCCCGTGGGAAAACTTCCCCCAGACCGTCGCGATGCGCTGGTTCGCCAAGGGTTTGGGAGCCGCGCGCACCGACGACGTGGAGACGGCGCGCCTCGCCGTCGAGAAACTGGGCAGTCTGCGGGACGCCATGCGAGAGGGTGGGCAGGATTACTGGGCGCGCCTCACCGAGGGTCAGATCCTCACGGTCGAGGCCTGGGTCGAACTGGCCGAAGGCAATGACGAGGCGGCGCTGACCAAGCAGCGGGCGGCGGCAGATCTGGAGGACGAGGCCGGCAAGAGTCCCGTGACCCCCGGCCATGTCCTGCCGGCACGAGAACTTCTCGGCGACATGCTGAGCGCATTGGGGCGCCCCGACGAAGCGCTTGAAGCCTACCGCGCAACCCTCGCCCTCTCGCCCAACCGCGCCCGCAGCTTGGCAAAACTGGAATGACCGAGATGATTGCGCCTGGCGCCCGGCGCAATACGAACGGAGCCTGATTGATCGCGCACGGATCGTATCTTCGATCCGATAGAATCGAGTTGGCACCTTGGGATCGTCAATTGCGGCAAACGACCGTTCTGTCCGCTGAGCGGACCTTAGCGCGGACTGCGGCGAAAGGCGGCTCACCGCCCAGAGTAACCGGGTCAGCACGGGGCTCTCAGCATACCCCAAAAATTCGCACGGCGAACGGCAGGTGCGAGCCAGCAGCAGATTTGCCAAGCGCCGTCACCCTGCCGCGTTCAACGCCCAGCCGATCGCGACGACCTGCGGCACGGTCAGAAGCGGCAGCAGAAGCGCCGCCTTCAGCCGTCCCGTGACTTCGCGCAGGACGAGGATCTCGGTGTAGTCCGTGGCCGCCCCCGCCATCAGGAAGGTGAAGGCGTTGCCCGGCGCCTGTGCCCGCGTCATCAGGTCGGCCGCCAGCGGCACCGAGCCTTCCGAGCAGACCTCGATGATGGTCGCGGCGATGAGCGTCGTGAACAGGCCCAGCAGCGTGGCGCCGAACCAGGTCGCGAAGATCTCGGTCGGCACGGTCGCCTGGATCAGGGCAGCCAGAACGACCCCGAAGAAGAGCCAGCGCAGCACCATGCGGCTTGCCGTCAACGACCGGCGCGCGACATCGCGGGCGAAGGCCATGTCGTAGCGCGTGGCGCGCAGGCCGGCCTTCGCCTCGCGCCAGACGTGGAAATCGGCCGGCAGATCGACGCGGTTGGGGTTCGGCTTCACCCGGCCCGCGCGTTCCAGCGCCTCGACGACGAGGCCGGCAAGAAGCGCGATCGCGAGCGAAGCCACGAGGAAGACGGCCATCCAGCCCCAGCCCATCAGCACGCCGATGATGATCGTGAGCGACAACGAGTTCCAAGGCGAAGCTATGAGGAAGGCGAAGACCTGGCCGAGACTTGCGCCGCGCTCGTAGAGCTTCGCGCCGACCATCAGGACACCGTGGTTGCAAAGGTCGAGAAGGACGCCCGCCGCGACGGCCCGCACGAGGCTTTTCGCGCCCTGATCCCGGCCGATGATGCCGATGACGAACTCGCGCGGCACCCGGTCGATGAGGCCCACGGCCAACATGCCGACGAGAATGCCCCACCACATGAGATTCATCATCTCCTGCACGCCGTGGGTGAAGACGCCGAGGCCGAGGGGCGCGTCATGGGGCAGGACGAAGCCCGCCAGATAGGCCAGTGCGATGATCCCGCCCGAGCCCCAAAGGAGCCAGTCCACGCGACGCCAGGCCGGGGCATCGGCCGCGACCGGCGCGCAGCAGGACGGAGCATTCGTCTCGCCGCGGCCGCCGCAACAGGTCGAAGGCGTGGTCTCACCTGGCGCGGCCCCCGGCAGGACAAACTCGCGCGCCGTGGCATCGAAGGGGTGGGTGTGATCCGTCATGGTGTCGGTTTCCTTTCCGACCCGACGCATAGACCCTCCAGTCGCTGTAGGTTCAAGAGCTTTCTGGGCGAGTTGCGAGGACTTATGGCTCTTGCAGCACGGCGTACCTTGCGCAGGCAGCGGCCGAAACCCACACTTGATGCAGCAAGGGAGGATGTTCATGCTGACCATCGGCGCGCTCGCCAAGCGGACCGGCACCAAGGTGCAGACCATCCGCTACTACGAGCAGGTCGGACTGTTGCCGGACCCCGGACGCACCGAAGGCGGCCAGCGTCGCTACGGGCATGCCGATCTCGACCGTTTGGCCTTCATCCGGCATGCCCGCGATCTCGGCTTCGGCCTCTCTGCGATCCGCGAGCTTCTGGACCTGTCCGACCGTCCCGACCGTCCATGCGCGGATGTCGACGCCATCGCCCGGCGACACCTGTCCGACATGGAGCACAGGATCGCGCGGCTCGAGGCGCTGCGGGTCGAGCTTGAACGGATGCTGGCGGAATGCGGCGCGGGCCGTGTCGCGGATTGCCGCGTGCTCGAGGTGCTGCGCGATCACGAGGAATGCCTGACCGATCATTCCAGCTGATCCCCACGCGGTATCCTTGAAGTTGAGACGGTCACTTTCAGATTTCTTCGAGCTGGCGCAGGCCGTGCCCCAGCCGCTTCGCGCTCGTCACGGCGGCGTCGCGATGCAGCGTCCACGCCTGCGTGAGACCTTCCAAGATCACCAGAAGTTCGGTCTCGCGCTCGGCAAGGCCGGTGGCCTCGACGGCCCGGCGCGCCACCTCGGCCTTGTGCCGCGACAGCAGCTCGCGCAGCGGCACGCTGCCGGGCTCGGCCGCCACCGCGCCGTGGAACAGGCAGCCATGCGAGGTCTCGGTGGCCATCCATATCGCCACTCGGTCGAACAGCGCGTCGAGCGCGGATTCCGGTGCATCCGGCAGGTCATCGAAGAGGTGGGAGAGGTAACGCCCGTGGCGATGCTCCAGCGCCGCCAGCACCATGTCCGCGCGTGATGGCACGTATTTATAGAGCGTGCGCAGGCTGACGCCGGCCGCGTCGCGGAGATCCTCGACGCTGGGTTCGGCGAAGCCGCGGGCTGCGAAGGCCCGCTCCAGCCCGGCGGCGATCTTGTGCATCGTATCGGTCATGCTTGACGCATGTAGAGCGATCCCTCTACCTGGGCAAGTAGAGCAATCATTCTACAGAGCGGAGCGACCCCATGACCCTCCCCGACACGATGAAGGCGATGGTACTGACCGGCCATGGCGGCCTCGACAGGTTGGAATGGCACGAGGGTGTGCCCGTGCCGCATCCCGCCGCGGGCGAAGTGCTGATCCGCGTCGGTGCCTCGGCGGTGAACAACACCGACGTGAACACCCGCACCGGCTGGTATTCGGAGGCGGTGCGCGGCGACACCGGATCGGCCGCCGCCACGGGCTATGACGGCGTCTCCGACGCCGATGGCGCGTGGTCCGGCGCGCTGAGCTTCCCGCGCATCCAGGGCGCCGATTGCTGCGGCGAGATCGTCGCGGTGGGCGACGGGGTGGATGCGGCCCGCATCGGCGAGCGGGTACTGGTGCGGCCGATGCACCGGCCCGCGGGCGGTGACGAGGCCGCGCTCGTCACCTTCGGCTCGGAGCGTGACGGCGGCTTCGCCGAGTTCACCACGATCGAGAGCGAACATGCGATCCGCATCGACAGCCCGCTCTCGGACGTGGAGCTCGCCTCCTTCCCCTGCGCCTTCTCGACCGCCGAGGGGATAATCCAGCGGGCCGGGCTCGGCGCCGAGCGGGTGCTGATCACCGGGGCCTCGGGCGGCGTCGGCTCGGCGGCGGTGCAGCTCGCCAGGCGGCGCGGCGCGCATGTGACGGCGGTGACCAGCCCGGCCAAGGCGGACGAGCTGCGCGCGCTCGGCGCCGACGCCATCCTCGGCCGCGACGAGGCGCTGCCCGAGAGCGCCTTCGACGTCGTGCTCGACCTCGTCGGCGGACCGCGCTGGCCCGCGCTGCTCGAGGCGCTGTCGGTGCGCGGCCGCTACGTGACCTCGGGCGCCATAGCCGGACCGATCGTCGAGCTGGACCTGCGCACGCTCTACCTCAAGGATCTGACGCTGATCGGCAGCCCTCGGCAGGACCCGAGCGTCTTCACCGATCTGGTGGGCCATATCGAGCGGGGCGAGATCCGGCCCGTGCTGGCCGAGACCTACAAGCTGCGCGACCTGCGCGCGGCGCAGGAGGCGTTTCTCGAGAAGTCGCACATGGGCAAGATCGGGATCCAGATCACGGGCTGACGCCTCTTCGTGAGCCCAGCTTGCTCCTGCGGGGCGGGGTCACAGCATGACACCGCCCCCAGATTGCTTCGGTCAGGGCCGGACATTGCCCGATGAACGCCCGAAGACGGAGCCCTTCCTTCGCAGGGCGGTGGCATTCATCCGTCGGGCCCTCCTTGCATCCGCGACAAACGGCAGCTTACTCGCTCCAGCCCGCGCGACCGGCCAGCCGCTCGATCAGGAAATCCATGAAGATCCGCGTCTTCGGCGTCAGCACGTTGCTGCGCGGATAGACCAGCCAAAGCACCGAGCGGTCGTTCATCTTCCACCCGGGGAGAACCCGGACCAGCCGGCCCGCGGCCAGTTCATGTGCGACGTTCCAGAGCGAGTTCATCGACAGCCCGGCCCCCGCGAGGGTCGCCTCGCGCTGCGCATCGCCGTCATCCACGATGGTGCGGCAAATCATGTGGCCCGGGTCCAGCAGGGCGGTTTCTCCGACGGCGCTCACCAGGTCCCGCGGTTCGAGAGTGCTCCAGGCGATGAGCCGGTGGCCCGCCAAGTCGGCTGGCGCGGCCGGAGTACCATGGGCTTCGAGATAGCCCGGCGAGGCGCAGAGAACCCGGGTGTCGTCGGCAAGCTTGCGCCCCTTGAGGCTGCTGTCGCTCAACGGACCGCTGCGCAGGGCGAGGTCGAAGCTGCCCTCGATCGCGTCGAAGCGCGTGTCGGACAGGCGCAGGTCGAGCGTGAGATCGGGGTAGAGTTCGTGGAACTCGGGCAGCAGCGGCATGATGTGCAGCTGCGCGAAGCTGCTCGGCGCGGCGAAGCGCAGCGTGCCCTTCGGGCCGGCGCCGCTTCCCCCGAGGGCCGCGCGGGCCGCATCCGTTTGGGCGAGGATCTCGCGGGCATAGGGCAGGAAATCCGAGCCCTCCAGCGACAGCGAGACCTTGCGGGTGGTGCGCCGCAGAAGTTCAACGCCCAGCTCCTGTTCCAGCTTGGCAAGGCGCGCGCTCGCGACGGCGGGCGCAAGGCCCAGCTCGCGCCCCGCGGCGGAAATGTTGAGCCGCTCGGCCGCCATCACGAAGAGGCGCAGATTGTCGGTATCCATTTTATACGATTCCGGAAAACTGAATGCTTATTGCCGCCGGTTTCTGCCGGGTTTGCAAGGAATATGTCTGGGTCTCGCGACAGGAACACGGCCGGGCAATTCGATGCCGACCGCCGGGTTCGACTTCAGGAGGTGCGGCTTCCGGTCGGACACGGAGCACCTGCGGCGCTACCTGACCGAGATCCGCGATCTCGGCATCAACCACGTTGCGCTGAACCTCCGGTTCAACGGAGCGGATATCGAAGACACCATGCAGCGGCTCGCCGACGAGATCCTGCCGGACTTCCACAGCTGAGGAGATCCCCATGCCCAAGACCATCCTGATTACCGGCGCGACCGATGGCATCGGCCTGATGACCGCGAAGACGCTCGCCACCGAAGGCCATACCGTGCTGCTGCACGGGCGCAGCGCCGAGAAGCTGGAGGCCGCGGCACGAGAGGTCGGCGGTGCGCCCGAAACCTTCCGTGCCGACCTGTCCCGGCTGGAGGAGGTCGAGGCCTTCGCCGAGGAGATACTCGCGCGCCACGACAGCCTCGACGTGCTGATCAACAACGCTGGCGTCTTCAAGACCGCGCAGACGCGCACGCCCGACGGGCTCGACACCCGCTTCGTGGTCAACACCATCGCGCCCTACCTGCTGACGAAGCGGCTGCTGCCGATCATCCCCGCGACGGGCCGCGTGGTGAACCTGTCCTCGGCGGCGCAGGCCCCTGTGGACGTCGCGGCGCTGCGCGGTGAGCGCGGCCTCGACCACATGGCGGCCTACGCGCAGAGCAAGCTGGCGATCACGATCTGGACACGGGAGATGGCAAAGGACAACCCGGAGGGGCCCGCATTCATCGCCGTCAATCCGGGGTCGCTGCTGGCCTCGAAGATGGTCAAGGAAGGCTTCGGTGTCGCGGGCAACGACCTGTCGATCGGGGCCGACATTCTGCGCCGCGCCGCGCTGTCAGAGGCGTTCGCGGATGCGTCGGGTCGCTATTTCGACAATGACAGCGGAGACTTCGCCGAGCCCCATCCAAGCGCGCGAGACGCGGCTCGGGTGGCCGAGGTGATGACCGCGATCCGGGATCTCGCGGACAAGAACTGACGCGCTCGACTTCCCCATTATACTTTGCAGCCGAAAACTGAAATCAGGATCGCCCTGATTATACTTCAAACAACGAAAGCGTATTTCGGAGTCAACGCAACCATCATCCGGAGCTTCCGATGAAGACGATGATCCTGAACGACTACGGCCCCGACGCCGCCTTCACGCCTGCGGAGATCGAGCGCCCGGCGGTCAAGCCCGGCCATGTCCTCGTCCGCGTCAAGGCGACGAGCGTCAACACCGTCGACACGATGATCAGGGACATGGGCAGGGACCTGCCCCTGTCGCCCGATCTGCCCGCCATCCTCGGCATGGATTTCGCGGGCATCGTCGAGGAGCTGGGCGACGGCGTCGAGGGCTTCGCCGTCGGCGACGAGGTCTATGGCTGCGCGGGCGGCCTCGCGGATCTTCAGGGCGCGCTGGCCGAATACATGCCGGCCGATGCGCGTCTGATCGCACACAAGCCGAAATCGCTGAGCATGCGCGAGGCCGCGGCGCTGCCGCTCGTCGGCATCACCGCGTGGGAAGGTCTGCACCGCGCCGGGGTGGGCCGTGGCCAAAAGGTGCTCGTGCATGGCGGGGCCGGCGGCGTCGGCCATGTCGCCGTGCAGCTGGCGCGGCATCTCGGCGCCGACGTGTGGTCGACCGGCACCGGCGAAGCGAAGCTGACGGCGATCGAAAAGTTCGGGGCGACGCCCATCGACTACCAGGCCGAAACGGTCGAAGCCTATGTCGCCGCCCATACCGGGGGTGCCGGGTTCGACGTCGTCTTCGACACGGTCGGTAGCGAGAACATGACCAATTCCTTCGCGGCGGCGGCGCTGAACGCGCAGGTCGTCACGACCGTCGCCCTGCTGGAGCTCGACCTCTCGCCCGCGCATTTCAAGGGCCTGTCGCTGCATATCGTCTTCATGCTGCTGCCGATGCTGCACGATGTCGGGCGCGAGGCGCATGGCGAGATCCTCGCCGATCTCGCGAAGCTCGTGGATGCGGGGGCCGTGAAGCCGCTGCTGGACGAACGGCGCTTCGGTCTGTCCGAGGTTGGCGACGCCTATGCCCGGCTGAAGAGTGGCCAGGCCATGGGCAAGGTGGTGGTGAAGATCTGATCACCCGATAGAGCCAAGGGCCGGTCGCCCGCGCAGGGCGCCCGGCCCTGCTGCACGCTTGGCCCCCGGTTGTATTCCGGACCGGCTCGGCTCACTGCGCGCTCGCCATCGATATGCCGTCGGCGATGAGGATGAGGTCGGCGAAGCCAGCGTTCCGTCGCCGTGCAGTCAAAGGGCCACATCAAACCTTCGGACCGCAATGAACCAGGAATGTTTGGACGCAGTCGGTGATGTCGGCATCCGGATCGGCCTCTACCTCCGCGCCGATCAGGAACAGCGGACAGAACAGGAAGTGGCTCACCATCGACAGCAGCTGACTTGCTGCGAAGCGGGGCTCGGCCTTGCGCAACATGCTGGTCTGTTCAGTGAGCCAGTTCGCCCAAAATCAAACACAGCCACCCGAGGATCATCATCCATTCGAGCTTGCCGGGTTTTGGGCTCTGCCGAGCGATACTGACAACAGGTGGAACAAACTCCGCCTCCGCGCGCTAGGGCCCAGAGAAAGCAGGCCAGCGCGAGAGCGGGCCTCCTGCCCGGTTGCCTCAGCCCGAAAGTCAATCCATGTCCGGCCAGTCCTTCATCGCCAAGCCGGTCACGCAGGTTCTCGCCCCGCTCTCCGCCGCCGAGGCGGCACCGGCCCTCGCCGCCCTCGCCCCGCGCGGCGGCGTGCTGGCGATGCTCACCGGGATTGATGGCAGCTTCTACCGCCCGCTCGGCGCGGTGATGTCCTTCCCCGACGGCGCGGCCCCGGTCGGCCAGCTGTCCTCGGGCTGCATCGAGGGTGATCTCGCGCTGCAGGCCGCCGCGGTCCGGCGTAGCGGCCGCCCCCGAACTCTGCGCTACGGCAAGGGGTCGGAATTCATCGACATCCGCCTGCCCTGCGGCAGCGGCATCGACGTGATGCTGCAGCCGGTCGATCCCGGCCCGGCGCTGGACGCACCGTTGGCCGATCTCGAGGCTCGGCGCCAAACCCGGCTGCGGCTGGACGGCCTGCCCGTGCTGCCGCTGCACCCCGATCCGCGCATGCTGGTGGCAGGCGAGGGCCCCGAGGCCGCGACCTTCGTCGACCTCGCCCGCACCGCCGGCTTTCCCGCCGAACGCGTCGACCGCATCGATCCCGCCGCGATCGACCGCTTCACCGCCGTGGTCCTGTTCTTCCACGACCACGACCGCGAACCCGACCTGCTGTCGGCGGCGCTCGAAAGCCCGGCCTTCTGGATCGGCGCGCAGGGCAGTCGCCGGGCGCAGGCGCGCCGCCGGGCCGCGCTGGCCGCGGCGGGCTTCGGCGCGGTGGCGCTCGACCGGCTGCGCGGCCCGATCGGGCTCATCCCCGGCACCCGCGATCCGCGCGCCCTCGCCGTCTCGGTGCTGGCCGAGATCGTCGAGGCCGCCGGATGCATCCCCGACGACCCCCGGCCTTTCCTTCGACCGGACGGGCCATAGCTCGTCCAGCAACCGCAGCCGGCCGCCCTCTCCCGGGCGGCGCCACGTGCCCGAGGAGCCCCCATGCAGACATCCCTGACCATCAATGGCGAGACGCGGCAACTCGACCTCGACCCGCGCACCAGCCTGCTCGACGCGCTGCGCCACCATCTCGGCCTGACCGGCAGCAAGAAAGGCTGCGACCACGGCCAGTGCGGCGCCTGCACCGTGCTGATCAACGGCCGCCGGGTGAACGCCTGCCTGTCGCTGCTGTGCATGCATGAGGGCGACGAGGTCGTCCCCATCGAGGGGCTTGGCCAGCCGGGCGCGCTGAGCCCGATGCAGCAGGCCTTCGTCGAAAAGGACGGCTACCAGTGCGGCTACTGCACCCCGGGCCAGATCTGCTCGGCCACCGCGATGCTCGAGGAGATCGCCCAGGGCTGGCCCAGCCATGTCACCGCCGATCTGGAGGCGCGGCCCGAACTGACCACCGAGGAGATCTCCGAGCGGATGAGCGGCAATCTCTGCCGCTGCTCGGCCTATCCCAACATCGTGGACGCGATCCGCAAGGCGGCAGGAGAGACGGCATGAGGCCCTTCGACTACCACCGCGCCACCGCCCCCGACGACGCCGCCCGCGCCGCAGCTTCGGGGGGCACCTTCATCGCCGGCGGCACCAACCTCGTCGACCTGATGAAGCTCGAGGTGATGGCGCCCGAGCGGCTGGTCGACATCACCCGGCTCGACATGCGCGGCATCGAGGAGACCGGCGATGGTGGGCTGCGCATCGGCGCGCTGGTCTCCAACACCGACCTCGCCAACGACGCGCGCGTGCGGCGCGACTGGCCGGTGCTGAGCCGGGCGCTGCTTTCGGGCGCGACCCAGCAGCTGCGCAACAAGGCCACCACAGGCGGCAACCTGCTGCAGCGCACCCGCTGCCTGTATTTCTACGACCGCGCCATGCCCTGCAACAAGCGCGAGCCGGGCTCGGGCTGCGGCGCGATGGAGGGCTTCAACCGCATCCTCGCCGTGCTCGGCACCTCGGATCACTGCATCGCCACCCATCCCAGCGACATGGCGGTGGCGATGATGGCGCTCGGCGCCGAGGTCGAGATCGCGCGGGCCGGCGGCAACACCGAGCGGCTGCCGCTCGACGATCTCTACCTGCTGCCCGGCGACACACCCGAGCGCGAGACGGTGCTCGCGCCGGGCGACCTGATCACCGCCGTGATCCTGCCCGCCCCGGTCGCGGGCCGGCAGAGCTACCGCAAGGTGCGCGACCGCGCTTCCTACGCCTTCGCGCTGGTCTCGGTCGCCGCCGTCGTGGCGGTCGAGGACGGCAAGGTCGCGCGTGCCGACCTCGCCTTCGGCGGCCTCGCGCCCAAGCCATGGCGCGACAAGGATGTCGAGGCCGCGCTGCTGGGCCAGCCGCCCTCCGAGGCGCTGTTCGACAAGGCCGCCGACATCCTGCTCGCCAAGGCGCAGGGCCACGGCGCCAACGACTTCAAGATCCCGCTGGCGCGCCGCGTGCTGAGCGCCGTGCTGACCGAACTCACCGAAGGAGCCGCGGCATGACCGAGCAGTTCAAGATGGACGCCCCCGCCACCGACCGGCGGCTCGACGGCATGGCGCAGGGGCTGGTTGGCGCGCCGCTCGACCGGCCCGAGGGGCCGCTCAAGGTGTCGGGCACCGCCACCTATGCCGACGAGTACAGGCTCGAGAACCTTGCCCACGGCATGCTGGTCCGCGCGCCCGGCAACAGCGGCCGGGTGCGGCTTGCCAACCGCGACGCGGTGGCGGCGATGCCCGGCGTGCTGGCGGTGATCCACGATCCGCGCCTGCTGCGCAACCCGGCGCAGGGCACTGCCAACAAGGCCCCGGTGCAGGATGCGAACGAGGCGCATTACCTCGGCCAGCCGGTGGCATTGGTGGTGGCCGAAAGCTTCGAGCATGCCCGCCACGCCGCGCATGCGCTGAAGATCGAACTGGAGGGCGGCACGCCTCGCCCGGTCGACCCCGAAACCGCCGCCATCGAGCCGCAATCCTCCAAGGGTCTCGACCAGGGCGATCTCGATCGCGCCATGACCGAGGCCGTGCACGCTGTCGATGTCACCTACCGCACGCCCTCGCATTCCAGCGCGCCGATGGAGCCGCACGCCTCGATCGCGCAGTGGGACGGCGAGAACCTGACCCTGCGCGGCAGCTACCAGATGCTGAAATACAACCGTAACGAGCTGGCGGACGCGCTCGGCATCCATCCCGACCGGGTGCGCATCCTCGCGCCCTATGTCGGCGGCGGCTTCGGCTCCAAACTCGGCCTCGCCCCAGAGGCGGTGGCCGCCGCCATCGCCGCGAAGGAAACCGGCCGCCCGGTCTCGGTGGCGCTGACCCGGCCGCAGGTCTTCGAGACCACCATGCGCCGCTCCGAGACCCGCCAGCGCATCCGTCTCGCCGCCGATGCCGAGGGGCGCCTGGCCGGGATCGGCCAGGCGGCGCTGGTCTCCAACCTGCCCGGCGAGGTGTTCGCCGAGCCGGTGCTGCAGGCCACGCATTTCCTCTATGCCGGCGAGAACCGCCGCCTGTCGCTCGACCTCGCCCGCGTCCACCGGCTCTGCGCCGGATCGGTGCGCGCGCCGGGCGAGGCGGTCGGCATCACCGTGCTGGAATGCGCGATGGACGAACTGGCCGAGGCCGCCGGGATCGACCCGGTCGAGCTGCGCCGCCGCAACATTCCCGAAAAGGACCCGGAATCCGGCAAGGAGTTCTCCTCGCGCCGCTTCCGCGAGGCGCTCGACAGCGGCGCCGAGGCCTTCGGCTGGTCCGACCGCCCCGCCACCCGCAGCCGCCGCGAGGGCGAATGGTGGATCGGCTACGGCATGGCCTCGGCCGCGCGTGTCAACGTGCTGATGGAATCGCGCGCCCGCGTCACGCTCGCGCCGGACGGCAGCGCCAAGGTCGAGACCGACATGACCGACATCGGCACCGGCACCTACGCCATCCTCGGCCAGATCGCGGGCGAGATGCTGGGCCTGCCGCGCGACCGCGTCGAGGTGGTGCTGGGTGACACCGACCTGCCGCCCGCCTCCGGCTCGGGCGGCTCCTGGGGCGCGGCCTCGAGCGGCACCTCGGTCTACGTCGCCTGCCAGGCGATCCGCGCCCAGCTCGCCGAGCGACTCGGCGTCGCCGAGACCGAGCTGACGCTGAAGGACGGCCAGGCGGTGTTCGACAACCGCACCGAGACGCTGGCCGAGATCCTCAAGGGCGACGAGATCGCCAAGGAGGGTCACGTGCTGCCCGGCGACACCTCCAAGGCGGTGCGGCAGGCCACCTTCGGCGCCTATTTCGTCGAGGTGGCGGTGAACGGCGTGACCGGCGAGACGAGGGTGCGGCGCATGCATGGCAGCTTCGCCGCGGGCCGCATCCTCAACGCCAAGACCGCCCGCTCGCAATGCCTCGGCGGCATGATCTTCGGCATCGGCATGGCGCTGACCGAGGAGCTGGCCTTCGACGACCGCGACGGCCATGTCGCCAACCACAACCTCGCCGAGTACCACATCCCGGTGAACGCGGACGTGCCGCAGATCACCGTCGAGCTGCTGGAGGAACGAGACGACTGGGCCAGCCCGCTGCAGGCCAAGGGCATCGGCGAGCTGGGCATCTGCGGCGCGGCGGGGGCGATCGTCAACGCGATCCACAACGCCACAGGCGTGCGTGTGCGCGATTTCCCAGCGACGCTCGACAAGGTGATTGCCGGGCTCTGAGCCGGGCTCGAAGGTTCTCGGCGGTGCGCGAGGCCTCCGGCTTATCGATATCGAGCAGCCGTGGGCGGCGGGTCATGGCCTTGCCGCTCATGGCGCGCTTCCACGCGGCATCGCCCGTACCCCGTCATGCGCCGCGCCTGAAAGGGAATCCGCCGAAAATCTTTCGACGCCGCCCGCGATTCTGCAGGGGTTGTCGAAAGGGGCCTTCGGAACGGTCCGACCGGCTACTGATGGCGAGGATATCGGGAGCATGGTGCAGAATGTCGCTCCCGGCAGTGCCGCGGGGCGCAGGATCGGCACTCGATGCAAGGCACCTCCTGCGCCCGGCGGATCCGTCGTGACAGCGCGCCGGGGCCTCAGGCGGTCCCGGCGCGGCGCAGCATCCCGGCCACCGCGCGCACCACGCGGTACTGGCCTTCCTGGGCGATGCGGAAATCCTCGCCGCCCACCGTCTCGTCGGCGGCCTCGGTGATCAGCGTCACCGGGTAGAGCGCCTCGGAGGTCGCGCTCACCGTGAAGGGGATGCAGCCGGCATGCACCTCGAAGCTCTCGGCACCGACATAGCGGCGGTAGAGATCGAGCATGCGGCGGTTCTGCGCGGCGAGTTCGGGAAAGCCCTCCAGCGCCTCGAGCCCGGCGCGCAGAACCGTGCGGGCGAGGTCCTCATGCGCCGGGTCATGGCGCAGGATCAGGAAGAAGCCCTTGGGGATGGTCCACTGCCCGAAGCCGCGCGGGATGTAGCCGGTCAGCGGCCGGGTCCATTCATGCGAGGGGTAGCCGTGCAGGTTCACATGCACCTCGGCCGGCAGCCGCGCATGGGCGAGGTCGCGGATCGCGCTCTCGTGGCGGCCCGCGCCGTGGCTGAGATCGGCGCCGCTCGCGGTGTAGCGGGCGGCGTGGTGCATGTGGCGCGGGTTGTCGGCGCAGAGCTCGCGGAAGAGCGCGTATCCGTCGGGGTTCTCGAGCGGGTTGAGCGTGAAGCTCACCTCGCCCTGGGCGGCGAGGTCGCGCCCGGCGCGCAGCGCGCCGACCATGGGCGAGCTTTCATTGGCGTGCTGACCGGCCGAGATGGCCAGCCGCGCCGGGCCGGAGCCCGCGACATGCCGCCCCTCGACCGGCCGGCCCTGCCGCGAGGTGGCGGCGTAGGCGTCGCCGCCGAGCGCCGCGAGATGCGCCGCGATCTGCGCCGGGTAGAGCCACTGCGTCGCGGCGTCGAGCGCCGGGCGGCCGGGCTGGTCGCGGTCGAGCTCGGGCCGCGCGGCGGTGCTGCGGATCTCCAGCCGCGGCCGCGCACCGCGCCGCACCAGCGGCACCACCTGCCCCGCCTTGACCGAGCGCTGGCCCGCCGCGAGGCCCAGCCGCTGCTGGAAGATCTCCAGCGCGGTGAAATAGATCTCCTCGTGCATCGCCTCTGCCAGCGACACGACCTCGGCGCCGACCGGCAGCACCTGGTCCTCATAGGGCAGCTCGACCGCCACCTCGAGCCGGTCGAAGAACGGCCCCTCCGGCTCATCGGCCGAGAGCGGATCGAGCGGCATGGCGCGCAGATGCGCGCAGACCGCTTCGAAGATCGCCTCGTATTCGGTCGGCAGCGCCCGGCCGCCCTGCCCGTCCTCGATCCAGCCGCAGGCGCCGAGCGCGCGGGCGCCGTCGTCGAGATCGCGCCAGCGGACCGGCACTTCCACCTCGGTGCGCCTCGCTTCGGTCTCGACCAGGTAGCGCGGCAGGCCATCGCCCGCATGGGCGCGCGGCCGGAACTCGATCTCGCAATGCGAGACCAGCGCGTGCAGCGGGTAGCATTCCAGCCGGAACCGGTCCTCGGGGCAGCCCTCGACCACCGGGTAATGGATCACCGCCCGCGCCGCGTGCGCGAGCAGCCCATCCTCCAGCACGTCGTGCAGGAGCGTCTTGTAGGCCGAGCGGACGCGCAGCTCGCGGCCCTCGGCCCGGGCGCGGGCCTCGGCGGCGCGCCGCGCGGCCGGCCCCTCGAACAGCCAGGCGGTGCGGGTGTCGTCGGGCAGCGCGTCGAGCGTGCGATCGAAGTCGCGCGCCGTCATTTCGTGGCTCCCAGCGGGTCGAGCCGGTCGCGCAGCCAGTCGCCCAGCAGGTTCAGGCCCAGCACGGTCAGCATGATCGCGAGGCCGGGGAAGACCGTGACCCAGGGCGCGGTCTGGATGTAGTTGCGCCCGTCGGCCAGCATGCCGCCCCAGCTCGGCACCAGCGGGTCGATCCCGAGGCCGAGGAAGGTGAGGCTGCTTTCCAGCAGGATGTTGTTGGCGACGTTCAGCGTCGCGAGGATCACCAGAGGCCCCATGGCGTTGGGCAGGATGTGGCCGAACAGGATCTTGCGGTTGGGCAGCCCGTAGCTCTGCGCCGCCTGCACGAACTCGGCCTGGCGCAGCGACAGCACCGAGCCGCGGATCAGCCGCGCGTACTGCACCCATTGCGCGACGATCATCAGCAGGATGATCCGGTCGAGGCCGGGGCCGATGATCGCGATCACCGTCATCGCCAGAAGGATGAAGGGCAGCGCCAGCTGGATGTCGGCGAAGCGCATCAGGAACATGTCCCACGGGCCCCGGTAGTAGCCCGCGAAGAGGCCCACCACCGTGCCGATCACCACCGCGCCGAGCGCCGAGACGATGCCCACGAAGAACGACACCTTGCCGCCCACCACCACGCGGGCGAGGATGTCGCGCCCGAGCGGGTCGGTGCCCAGCGGATGCTCCCAGCCCTGGAACGGCGCGGCGAGCCGCGCGGTCAGGTCCATCGCCCGGCCGCCCTCGGGAAACAGCACGGGCGACAGCAGCACCGCGCCGCCGATCAGCGCCACCAGCACGAGACCGGCGACGAACTCGAAACTCTTGAAGCCGGTCATGGCGTCACTCCAGTCGGATACGGGGGTCGAGCAGCATGTAGGTGAGGTCGACCAGGAGGTTCACGGCGACGATCATCACCGCGAGGATCGAGATCACCGTCTGCAGGATCGGGTAGTCGCGCTGCGCGATCGCCTCGATCGCCAGCGTGCCCATGCCGGGCCAGTTGAACACCAGCTCGACCACGACGAGGCCGCCCATCAGCGAGCCGAACTGCAGGCCGAGATAGGTGACCAGCGCGATCGAGCTGTTGCGCAGCGCGTGCTTGTAGATCACCGCGGTCTGCGACAGCCCCTTGGCGCGCGCCACCATGATGAACTGCGAGGACAGCACGTCGAGCATTGTGGTGCGCACGATGCGCAGGTTGGTCGAGGTCAGGATCACGCCGATCGTCACCGCCGGCATGATCAGCGACGCAGGCCCCATGAAGCCCGAAGGCGGCAGCCAGCGCAGCGTCACCGAGAAGATCAGCACCAGCATGATGCCGAGCCAGAAGTTCGGGAAGGACAGCCCGGCGAGCGACAGCACCCGCACCAGCTGGTCCCCGAAGGAGCCGCGATGCGTGGCGGCGTAGATGCCGAGCGGGATCGAGATGACGAGCGACACCGCGAGCGAGGTCAGCGCCAGAAGCAGCGTGGCGCCGAGCGCGTCAGAGACCAGCGGCCCGATCGCGCCGCGGAAGAAGCTCGCGCCGAGATCGCCGGTCAGGAGTCCGGTGATGAAGTCCCAGTACTGCACCAGGAAGGGCCGGTTCAGGCCCAGCCCCTCGCGGATCCGGGCGAGATCCTCCGGGGTCACGTTCGCGGATTCGCGCAGCATCATCACCGCCGGGTCGCCGGTGAGACGGATCGCGAAGGAGACGAACAGCGTCACCGCGACCAGCACGAAGCCGGCCTGGATCACGCGCTTGAGGACGAAGGAGAGGATGGGCAAGGCGGCCTCCGGGCGTATGCGCCGGCGCGGGGGGATGCCCCCGCGCCGGCCGGGTGGTCTTACTCGGCGACGCCGACCTCGGTCAGGCGCAGCCGCTTGTCGGGCGCCGGCACGAAGCCCTCGACCCGGTCGGCCACCGCGTAGACGGTCTGCTCGTTGTAGAGCGGGATGTGGTAGGCCTCCTCATGGGCGAGGTTGGCCACCTCCTGCAGGATCTCCTCGCGCAGCGCCTGATCGGGCGAGCTGCGCTGCTCGTCGAGCAGTTCGTTCATCTCTTCCGAGGTGCCGTAGGGGTTCCACTTCTCGCCCTCGTGGTAGGAGAGATAGGCGGTGTTGTCGAAGTCGAAGGTCCAGCCGCCCCAGCTGAACTGGAACATCTCGTTGGTCCGGCCCTGCGGCACGATCTCGTTGAGGAAGACGCCGTCCTCGATCGGGTTCAGGCCGACATTCAGGCCGACCGCGGCGAAGAAGCCGGTCAGCGCCTGCGCCACCTCGTTGAAGGTCGAGTTGCCGGCCCGGTAGTCGATGGTCATCTCGGTGCCCGGCGCGACGCCGGCTTCCTTCAGGAGCGCCATCGCCTGCTCGGGGTCGAAGGGATAGCCCTCGAGCTCCGGGTCATGGCCGAAGGACAGCTCGCCCTGCAGGCTGGCGATCGGCGTGCCGCGGCCCGCGAGGAAGGCGTCGATCAGCGCCTGCTTGTCGACCGCCATGTTGAGCGCGCGGCGCACCCGCACGTCCTCGGTCACCGCGTCCTTGGTCTTGAGCGCGAGCGAGTAGATGGTCGGGCCCGAGACCGCGACGATCTCGGCGTTGTCCGAGGCCTCGATGGTCGGCACCGCCGAGAAGGCCACGTCCGAGACGATGTCGACGCCGCCCGACTGCAGCTCGGCCAGGCGCGTCGCGTCCTCGCGGATGAAGCGGAACACCAGCTTGTCGAGTTCCGGCGCGCCCTCGAAGTAGTCGGGGTTGGCCTCCAGCTCGATCCGCGCGCCCTGCTCGTAGCGCACGAACTTGAACGGGCCGGTGCCGACCGGGTTCATGTCGAAATGCTCCTGGCCCATCTCCTCGATGTAATCCGGCGGCACGATCATCGCGCCGTAGCCCGACAGCTTGGTCAGGATCACCGGGTCGGGCTGGGCCATCTTGAACTCGACGGTGTGCTCGTCGACGATCTCGACGCTCTCGACCGTGGTGTAGTTCGACTGCTGCGGGCCGGCGGCGCCGACCTCGCCCAGCAGGCGGTCGAAGGTGTATTTCACCGCCTCGGCGTCGAAGGGCTCGCCGTTGTGGAAGCTCACGCCCTGGCGCAGGTTGAAGCGGATGGTCATGCCGTCCTCGGAGACCTCCCAGCTCTCGGCGAGGCCGGGCTGCAGCTCGAGGTTCTCGTCGCGGCGCACCAGGCCGTCATAGATGTTCGAGGCGACCGAGCCCCAGGCCACCAGGAAGGTGTCGGTCGGGTCCCAGTTGGCCGGGTCCTGGCGCTGCGCCACGGTGAGCGTACCCTCGGCCAGAGCGGGGGCCGCGACAAGCGCGGTCGAGGCGGCGAGCGCCGCGGTCAGCAGGCGCGTGTGGAGTGTCGTCATGATGCGATGCCTTCCCTGTATTGTTCGAAGTTTTCGTGGTTGTCGGCCAGCAGGTGGCCCGGCGCGACCTCGACGAAGCCGTGGCTGCGCCGCGGATCGCCGACGGCCCGGACCGGGCTCGGGATGTCGCCCGTCAGCGTGACGCGCTCCGGCGGACGCGTCGGGTCCATCACCGGAACCGCCCGCAGCAGGCGCTTCGTATAGGGGTGTTGCGGGTTCTCGAAGATCTGGCGGCGGGTGCCCATCTCGACGATCTCGCCCAGATACATCACCGCGACACGGTGGCTGACCCGCTCGACCACCGCCATGTCGTGGCTGATGAACAGGTAGGCCAGCCCGCGCCGGGCCTGGATGTCCATCATCAGGTTGATCACCTGCGCCTGCACGCTGACATCGAGCGCCGAGACCGCCTCGTCGGCGATGATCAGCCCCGGATCGACCGCCAGCGCCCGGGCGATGGCGATGCGCTGACGCTGCCCGCCCGAGAACTCGTGCGGGTAGCGGCCGGCATGTTCGGGCCTGAGCCCGACCGAGGTCAGAAGCTCGGCCACCTGAGCGTCGGCGTCCTTCAGCAGGCCATGCGTCGCCATCGGCTCGGTCAGGCTCTGCTTCACCGTCTTGCGCGGATTGAGCGAGCCGTAGGGGTCCTGGAAGATGTACTGGATCTCGCGCTTGAAGCGCTGGCGCTGCGTCGGGTCGAGCGACAGGATGTCGGTGCCGCGATAGAGGATGCGGCCGGAGACGGGCGCGACCAGCTGCTGCAGCGTCTTGCCGACCGTCGACTTGCCCGACCCGCTCTCGCCCACCAGCGCCAGCGTCTCGCCGGGATGGATCTCGAAGCTGACATCCTCTGCGGCGTGGACGCGGTGGCTGACCCGGCCGAAGAAGCCCGAGGTGATGTCGTAGCGCGTCGTCACCTTCTCGAGCCGCACCAGCGGCTCGCCACGCTCGGGCGCGGGGTGGTCGCCGGCCTCGGCCGCCGCCTGCCCCGGCAGGTCGAACTTGCGCGGCGCCTCGGCGCCCTGCATCGCGCCGATCTTCGGCACGGCGGCCATCAGCGCGCGGGTGTAGTCGGCCTTGGGCCGCAGGATGACCTCCTCGGCGGGGCCGGCCTCGACCATCTCGCCATGCCGCATCACCACGATCTCGTCGGCCATCTCCGAGACCACGCCCATGTCGTGGCTGATGAAGATCACCGAGGTGCCGAATTCCTCCTGCATGTCGCGGATGATCTGCAGGATCTGCGCCTGGATCGTGACGTCGAGCGCGGTGGTCGGCTCGTCGGCGATCAGGAGGTCCGGTCGGCACGACACCGCCATGGCGATCATCACCCGCTGGCGCATGCCGCCCGAAAGCTGGTGCGGGTAGCGGTCGAGCTGGGCGCGGGCGTTGGGCAGCCGCACCAGCTCCAGAAGCCGCGCCGCCTCGTCGCGCGCAGCCTTGCCGCGCAGCCCGCGATGCAGCTTCAGCGCCTCGCCGATCTGGCTGCCGATGGTGAAGACCGGGTCGAGCGAGGTCATCGGCTCCTGGAAGATCATCGAGACCCGGTTGCCGCGGATCCGGCGCAGATCGGCCTCCGAGGCGCCGGTGATCTCGGTCTCGCCCGAGGGGCCGTTGAGCCGGATCGAACCGGAGGTGACGCGGCCGCCGGTGAACTTCAGAAGGCCCATCGCGGCCATGGAGGTGACGGATTTGCCCGAGCCGCTTTCGCCGACGATGGCGAGCGTGCCGCCGCGCGGCACCTCGAAGCTCAGCCCGCGCACCGCCTCGGTCGCGCCGAAGGCGATCGACAGGTTCTCGACGGTCAGAATCGGAGCGGTGGTCTCAGACAAGTCGGCTTCCTCCCGGCACGCCAGCGGCGGCCCTCCCAGATCGTTCGCCGGACGCTAGCCAAGCCGCGAGAGGTTTGCAAACATGTTACTGACAAATTGTCGATATTATCTTCTCATACCGAGGCGACGGACCGCGCCGCCTGGTCGTAAAGTCCTGACATTCCGCGTAGAACCGTCGCCAAGCGGCGCAACTCCTCGTTGTCGGATTCCATCGAGTGCAGCGTGTCGAGCAGGCAGATCTCGCGCAACTCGCGGTATTTCTGGCAGACCTCGGCCCCCTTCTCGGTGGTCGCGTAGTAGCGCTCCTTGCCGCGCCGCTCGCCGGCCACCAGCCCCTCGGCCACCAGCTTCTTCAGCGCGTAGGTGACGGTGTGCTGGTCCTCGATGTTGAGCACGAAGCAGATGTCGGACAGCCGCTTGGCGCGGCCGCGGTGGTTGACGTTGTGCAGCACCAGCACGTCGAGCGCGCCGAAGTTGGAATGCCCGACCACGGCGGCGAGGCAGCGGGTCATCCAGCGCCCGAAGGCGTTCTGCGCGACGATCAGGCCGTATTCGTACTCCGACAGCTCCCAGCCCTCGTGCTGCGCCAGATGCTCCGAGGAGACGATCTTCTGTGCCCGCGGGCCCTGTCCTTTTTGGTCGCGGCCCGTCCGTCCAGCCATGTCGACGCTCCCTTCCTGTTGCTTCATGCAAGCTGCAACGTCTTGTCCCGACATGCAATCTAGCGGATTCGATGCGGATCGATGTTGGCATTTTACCGATAAATTGTTGCTATTGCGACCGCGCCGGTCTAGCCTCGCCGCGACGCCGCCAATCCGGAGACCCGCCTTGGAGCTTCTCGCCGCACGCCCGCTGGCCGACCGGGCCGTCACCTTCGAGCTGGCCACAGAGGTCGGGGCCGAGGCCGCCGCCCGCGTCGGCGCCGCGCAGGCCCGGCTCTCGGCGCTGCTCGAGGCGGGCGAGCTGCCCGGCGCGCTGGAGCTGTCGCGCGCCTTCTGCGCGATCACCCTGCATTACGACCCGCTGGAAGGCCGCCAGGCCGGCCTCGTCGCGCGGGTCCGCGCCGCGCTCGAGGACACCGAGCCCGCTGCCGCCACAGGCGGGCGGCTCTGGCGCCTGCCCTGCCTCTACGAGGGCGAGGATCTCGACGATCTCTCCACCCGGCTCGGCATGGCCCGCGACGAGATCACCGCCCGCCACGCCGCGACCGAGCATCTCGTCCACGCCATCGGCTTCCTGCCCGGCTTGCCCTTCATGGGCGGGCTGCCCGACGGCTTTTCTGTGCCGCGCCGCGAGACGCCGCGCACCCGCGTGCCGCAGGGCTCGGTCGCCATCGCCAACGGCCTGACCGTGATCTACCCGTTCGAGAGCCCCGGCGGCTGGCACATCCTCGGCCGCTGCCCGGTGCCGCTCTTCGACGCGGCCCGCGACGCGCCGGCGCTGCTGTCGGCCGGCGACCGGGTGCGCTTCGCGCCGGTGGACCGGCCCGAGTTCGACCGCCTCGCCGCCGCCCACGCGGCCGGTACCGCCGATCCGGAAACCTACGCGGAGGCGGCAACATGAGCGCGCGTCTCGTCCTCACCCGCGCCGGCGCCCGCAGCCTCCTGCAGGACACCGGCTTTCGCGGCGGCCGCGGCACCGGCGTGCCGGCCGCGGGCGCGCTCGACCGCGACGCGCTCTACCTCCTGAACCGGCTACTCGGCAACGCGCCGGACGCCGCCGCGATCGAGGCGGCGCTGATGCCGCCGGCGCTGCGGGCCGAGGGGGGCGCGGTGCGGCTGGCGCTCGGCCCCGGCCTCGCCGGGCAGGTCTCGGGCGACAACCCGCGCCCGGTCGGCGCCTGGACCGCCTTCACCCTGCATCCGGGCGAGACGCTGGCGCTGAAGCTCGATCCGGGCTGCCCGGTGGCGCTGATCGGCATCGGCGGCGCGATCGCCCTGCCCCGCGCGCTCGGCAGCCACGCCACGCTGGCCCGCGCCGGGCTCGGCCCCTTCGGCCGGGCGCTTGGCGACGGCGACGCCATCCCGCTCGAGGCCGCAGCCACAGACCCGGGCGACACCACCTTCGCCGCCCCGCCCAGCCCCGCGACCGGCCCGATCCGCGCCGTGCCGGGCCCGCAGGCCGAGTGGTTCACCGAGGACGCCATGGCGACCTTCTTCGGCACGGACTACACCGTCGGCGCCGAGACCGACCGCATGGGGATGCGGCTCGAGGGGCCGAAGCTTGCCCATTCCGAGCGCGGTGCCGACATCGTCTCGGACGGCATCGCGCCGGGCGCGGTGCAGGTGCCGGGCAGCGGCCAGCCGATCGTGCTTCTGGCCGATGCGCAGACCACCGGCGGCTACCCCAAGATCGCCACGGTGATCGGCGCCGACCTGCCGCGCCTCGCCCGACTCGCCCCCGGCGACAGCCTGCGCTTCGAAGCCGTCACCGTCGAGCAGGCCGAGGACGCGGCACGCGCGCGGCGCGCCGAGCTCGACCGGATCGCGCAGGCCATCGTGCCCGCCAATGCCGGCCGGATCGACCCGCGCGCGCTGTGGCGCGCCAACCTCGCGGGCCAGGCCGTGGACGCGCTCTGCCCCGACCATTTCGCCGCCCACCCGGAACCGGAGGACCGCCCGTGAAGATCAACCTCAACGCCGACCTCGGCGAAAGCTTCGGGCCCTACGTCATCGGCAATGACGAGGCGCTGCTCGGCGTGGTGGGCGCGGCCAACATCGCCTGCGGCTTCCATGGCGGCGACCCGGTGGTGATCGCCCGCGCCATCGCCCGCGCCCGCGAGACCGGCGCCAGCATCGGCGCGCATCCCGGCCATGCCGACCTGCAGGGCTTCGGCCGCCGCGCCATGACGCTTTCGGAGGGCGAGTTGCGCCATTCGGTGCTCTACCAGGTCTCGGCGGTCGCCGGCATGGCGCGCGCGCTCGGCCACCCCCTCACCCACGTCAAGCCGCATGGCGCGATGAACAACCAGGCCTGCGCCGACCGCGCCATGGCCGACACCATCGCCCGCGCCGTGGCCGAGGCCGACCCGGACCTGATCCTGCTCGCCCCGGCGCTGTCGGAACTGGCGGCGGCGGGCGAGGCCGCGGGCCTGCGCGTCGCGCTCGAGGTCTTCGCCGACCGCACCTACGAGGCCGATGGCAGCCTCACCCCGCGCGCCCGGCCCGGATCGGTGCTGCATGGCCGCGACGAGGCGCTGGGGCATGTGAAGCGGATGATCGAGGCCAGCGGCATCGTCACCCGCGAGGGCGAGACGCTGAAGACGCCCTTCCACTCGATCTGCGTGCATGGCGACGGCGCCGAGGCGCTCGACACCGCCCGCGCGCTGCGCGAGGCGCTGGCTAGCTGGGGCCACGCGCCCGTCACCCTGCCCGAGTCGCTCGCCGGCTGACGTGCGGGGGCCGGCGGCGCCCGCGGCGCCGCCGGTATCGCTCAGCCCAGCCTGAGGTCGCGCGACAGGCCCGACAGGATCTCCGCCCCGCCCTCGCGCAGCACCACGATGTCCTCGAGCCGGATGCCGAAGCGGCCCTCGAGATAGATCCCCGGCTCGATCGAGAAGACGCAGCCTTCCTCGAGCACCGCGTCGCTGCTGGCGGAGATGTAGGGCGGCTCGTGCACGTCGAGGCCGAGCCCATGGCCGGTACGGTGCAGGAACCTCTCGCCATGGCCCGCCGCCTCGATCACGCCGCGCGCCGCGCGGTCGATCTCGGAGGCGCGCACGCCCGGCCGGGCGACCTCGAGCGCGGCCTGCACCGCGCGCTCGACCACCGTCGCCACCTCGAGGAACTCGGGATCGGGCGCGCCGCCGAACCAGCCGCAGCGGGTCATGTCTGACGGGTAGCCCATGTGGCGGCAGCCGCTGTCGATCAGCACCGCCATGCCCGGCGCGAGCCGGGTGTCGCCGGTGTGGTGATGCGGGTAGGCGCCGTTCGCGCCGAAGCCGATGATGGTGAATTCGGGCCGCGCGCCATGCGCCTCGTAATGGGCGTGGATCACCTCCTGCAGCTCGCGCTCGGTCATGCCCTCGCGCAGCGCGTCGAAGGCGGCGGTGACGGCGGCGTCATTGAGCCGGGCGCTGGCGGTGAGCGCCTCGATCTCGGCCGCGTCCTTGGCGGCGCGCAGGCGGCCCAGCGTGTCGGCGCTGAAGCGGCGGCGCGGGGCGGCGAGCGCGTCGAGCAGGCGCAGCGCGAAATCGGCGCGCATGGTCTCGTCGAGCACCACCGAAAGGCCCGGCCGGTCGGCGTCGCAGGCCACCAGCAGCGCGGCGAGCGCCGCGTCGGGCCCCTGGTCGTCGGACCAGCAATGCAGCGGCAGGTCGGTCACCTGCCGGGCGGCGCCGGCGTTGAGCGCCGGCATCAGGAAGCCGGCCCGGTCGGGGCCGACCAGAAGCATCACCGGGCGTTCGTCGCCATGCGGGTCGAGGCCGGTGAGCCACATCATGTGGCTCGACGGGCCGATCGCCACGAGGTCGGTTCCGGTCTGGCGCATCAGCGCCTGCAGCCGCGCCAGGCGGTCGGCATGGGGAGAGGTCATGCGGGGCGTCCTTTCGTGAAAAGGACCGCCGGCAGGGCGCCGGCGGTCCGATGCGGTCGCGGTCCGGCTCAGTCCTTCTCGACCAGCCGGTAGAACACGAAGTCCGAGGTGGCGCCGTTGACGTAGCCGCTCACGTCCTCGTCCATCGCCACCTGGTAGGAGGCCTGGAACATCACCACGATCGGGCTGTCCTCCTGCGTCTTCTTCTGCAGCTCGCGATACATCTCGAGCCGCTTCTCCGGGTCGCTTTCCGTCAGCGCCGCGCGGGTCATCTCGTTCATCTCCTCGGGCACCGCCCAGGCGTTGCGCCAGGTGGTGGTCGCCGCGTAGGCGTCGTCGGAGTTGTCCGAGTTGTAGGCGAAGGCCTTGGCGTTGGAATGCGGGTCCATGAAGTCCGGGCCCCAGTAGAGCAGCATCGCCTCGTGGCTGCGCTCGCGGTACTTGGTGATCACCTGGCTGCCGGTGCCGGGCAGGATCTCGAAGTTGATGCCCGCATCCGCGAAGCTGGCCTGCAGCGACTGCGCCATGTCGGTGAAGGGGGCGGCGTTGATCACGTCGAGCGAGACGGTGATCGGGGTGTCGATCCCGGCCTCGTCGAGGATCTGCTTCGCCTTCTCCGGGTCGTAGCTGTAGGGCGTCTCGTCATAGGAGCCGGGGAAGCCCTTGGGCCAGAAGGCCTGGTGGATCTCCATCTGGCCGTCGACGATGCTGTCGGTCATGCCGGTGTAGTCGACGAGGTAGCGCGCCGCTTCCCAGACCGCCGGGGGCGTCAGGCTCTCGGTCTTCTGGTTGAACGACAGGAAGTGCACCGCCGCCTGCGGGAAGGTCTCGACCTTGATGCCCTCGGCCGAGAGCGAGGCGATCTGGTCCGGCGTCAGGTTGCGCGCCATGTCGACGTCGCCCTGCTCGAGCAGCAGCTGCTGCGTCGCGGCCTCGGCCACGTGCTGCAGGATCAGCCCCTCGATCTTCGGCGCGCCCTTGAAGTAGTCGGGGTTGGCCTGCAGCCGCACCAGCTCGGCCGGGCGGTACATCTGCAGCGAGAACGGGCCGGAGCCGGCGGCGTTCTCGTTCAGCCAGGCGTTGCCCATGTCGCCGTCGACCTCGTTCTCCATCACCGTCGCCATGTCGACGATCGAGGCGGGGCGCGCGGCCAGGACGTTCAGCACGAAGGCGGGCGAGAACTCGCCCTCGTAGCGGATCGTGACGGTGTTGCCCTCGGCGGTCACCATCTCGTCGACGTTCTCGGGCGTCCAGCCGAGCTGGGCGAGAATGAAGGCCGGGGTCTTGTCGAGCTTGATGACGCGGGCGAGCGAGCCGGTCACGTCCTCGGCCCGCACCGGGTTGCCCGAATGGAACACCGCGTCGTCGCGCAGGGTGAAGGTGATGGTCTTGGCCTCGGCATCGGCCTGCCATTCCGTCGCAAGGCCCGGCGCCAGCACGGTCGGGTCTTCCGCGTCGTACTGCACCAGCCGGTCGTAGAGGTTGGTGACCAGCTCGCCCGAGGTGAACTCGTAGGCCTGCGCCGGGTCGATCGCGACGATGTCGTCGATGTTCTGCGCCACGACCAGCAGGCCCGGGGGCGTCTCGGCCAGGGCCGGGCCGGCCAGCGGCAGCGCCAGCGCGGTCGCCAGCAGCGCGGATTTCAGGGTCTTCATGTCACTCTCCCGTTGGTGATCATCGTTGTTGGTTCGGGTGCCGTCACTTCAGCAGACGGGGCGGCGCATCGGCGCGGCGCGCGCCGGCGCGGTGCAGCACGCCCAGCGTGCCGGTCCACAGGATGCGGGCGGGCCGGTCGCCCGGGTTGCGCCAGGCATGCGGCGTCGCGCCCGAGTAATGCAGGCTGTCGCCCGCGCGCATGTGGAAGGTCTCCTCGCCCAGCACCTGCTCGATCTCGCCCTCGAGGATGAGGATGATCTCCTCGCCCTCGTGATGCACCAGCTCCGAGACGTGGCCCGGCGGGATGTGCAGCATGTAGGAGGACAGCTCCGAGCCCGGAAACTCGTGGCTGATCTGCTCGTAGACGAGGTCGGAGCCGGCCAGCGAGAAACGCATCCGCTCGCCGTCGCGGGTCAGCGCGTCGGCGGGGCGCGGCGTGGCGACGAAGTAGTCGAGCCCGACATCCACCGCCTCGGCGATCTGGGCCAGCGTGCCGAGCGAGGGCGCGGCGTTGTCGCGCTCGACCTGGCTGAGATAGCCGACCGAGAGCCCGGCCCGTTCGCCGAGCTGCTTCAGCGTCAGGCCGAGCTGCTTGCGGCGCTTGCGGATCAACGGGCCGAGCGGCGTGTCCGGGCTGGTCTGGATGGCGGTTCTGGGCATCGGCGGCGCGGCTTCTCCGGGGCGGGACGCGTCGGGCGTCACAAAAATTATTTTGATGTAAGCAAAACTTTTCGCTTGAACCAAGAAGTTTTTTTGGGCCGTCTAGGAAAAACGCCACCGGCCCCGCGGGGGGGCAGGCGGGCGCCGTGGCGCGCCGCCGCAGACGAGGAGACGCCGTGCCAGCCGTGCCCCGATCATCGACCCTGCCCGCGCTGGCGCTGCGCCGCGTCCGCCGGTTCGCGGCGCCGGTGCTGGGCTTCGTCGCCCTGACCGCGCTGACCTTCCTCGGGCTTCTCGCGATCACCTTCTTCATCGGCCGCGTCGTGCCGATCGACCCGGTGCTGGCCGTGGTCGGCGACCGCGCCACGCAGGAGCAGTACGAGGCGGCGCGCCAGGCGATGGGGCTCGACCGGGCGCTGGTGGTGCAGTTCGCCGACTATGTCTGGCAGGTGCTGCAGGGCGATCTCGGGCGCTCGGTCTCGACCAACCGCCCCGTGGTCGAGGACCTCGCCCGCGTCTTCCCCGCGACGCTTGAGATGGCGACGATCGGCATCGCGATCGGCGTCGCGCTCGGCGTGCCGATGGGGGTCTGGGCCGCGGCGCGGCAGGGCTCCTGGACCGACCAGGTGATCCGGGTGCTGGCGCTCTTGGGCTACTCGGTCCCGGCCTTCTGGCTCGGCCTCGTCGGGCTCGCGGTGTTCTATGCCGGGCTCGGCTGGGTCGCGGGGCCTGGGCGGATCGACATCTTCTACGACGGCATCGTGCCGCCGGTGACGGGGCTTCTGCTGGTCGACAGCCTGATCGCCGGCGACACCGGCATCTTCATGAACGCGCTGAGCCACATCGCCCTGCCGGCGGCGATCCTCGGCTTCTTCAGCCTCGCCTACATCGCGCGGATGACCCGCTCCTTCATGCTCGACCAGCTGAGCCAGGAATACGTGACCACGGCGCGGGTGAAGGGCCTGTCCGAGTGGCGGGTGGTCTGGATCCACGCCTTCGGTCCGATCCGGGTGCCGCTGATCACCGTGATCGGGCTGAGCTACGCCGGCCTGCTCGAGGGCTCGGTGATGATCGAGACGGTGTTCTCCTGGCCCGGCATCGGCAACTACCTGACCGTGGCGCTGCTCAATGCCGACATGAACGCGGTGCTCGGCGCGACGCTGGTGATCGGCGCGGTGTTCATCTTCATCAACCGCATTTCGGACGTGCTCTACCGCGTCCTCGACCCGAGGAGCCGCTGATGCGGATGCTGAGCCGCGACTGGTATCTCGACGACGCGCCCGCCTCGCGCCTGCAGGCCAATGCCGGGCGCTTCTACCGCGCGGGCGGGCTTCTGCTGCGCAACCCGCTCGCCGTGGTCGGCGGCGCGATCATCCTGCTGCTGGTGCTGACGGCCGCCTTCGCGCCGTGGATCGCGCCCTACAGCGCCGTGGGGCAGGACCTCTCGGCCCGGCTGCTGCCGCCCTCGGCCCAGCACTGGATGGGTACAGACGAACTTGGGCGCGACATCCTCAGCCGGGTCATCCACGGCGCGCGCATCACGCTGATGATCGTGGCGCTGGTGGCGGTGATCTCGGCGCCGCTGGGGCTGATCATCGGCGCGGTCTCGGGCTATTTCGGCGGGCTGGTCGACAAGGTGCTGATGGGGATCACCGACGTGTTCCTGTCGATGCCCAAGCTGATCCTCGCGCTGGCCTTCGTGGCCGCGCTCGGCCCCGGCATCGAGAACGCGATCATCGCCATCGCCATCACCGCATGGCCCGCCTATGCCCGCATCGCCCGGGCCGAGACGCTGACCTTCTGCCAGTCCGACTTCATCGGCGCGACGCGTCTCTTGGGCGCATCGCATGGCCGGATCATCCTGCGCCACGTGCTGCCCTTGTGCACCTCGTCGATGATCATCCGGGTGACGCTCGACATGGCGGGGATCATCCTCACCGCCGCCGGCCTCGGCTTTCTCGGCCTCGGCGCGCAGCCGCCGCTGCCCGAATGGGGCGCGATGATCAGCCGGGGCCGGGTCTTCATCCTCGACCAGTGGTGGGTCGCCACCATGCCGGGCTTCGCGATCATCCTCGTCAGCCTCGGCTTCTGCTTCCTGGGCGACGGGCTGCGCGACGTGCTCGACCCCAAGCAGGGAGGCAAGTCATGAGCGCACCGCTTCTGAGCGTCGAGGACCTGCGCGTCAGCTTCCCCACCCCCACGGGCCGGGTCGAGGTGGTCAAGGGGCTGAGCTTCGACCTCGGCCGCGAGCGGCTCGGCATCGTCGGCGAGAGCGGCTCGGGCAAGTCGATGACCGGCCGCGCCATCCTGCGGCTGGTGCGCGCGCCGGGCCGGGTCGCGGCGAAACGCATGGAGTTCGAGGGCACCGAGATCCAGTCCCTGCCCGAGCGCAGGATGCGCGACCTGCGCGGCGCGCGGATCTCGATGATCATGCAGGACCCGAAATTCTCGCTGAACCCGGTGATGACCGTGGGCCGCCAGATCGCCGAGGCGCTACAGGCGCATGAGCGGCTCGGCCGCCGCGCCACCCGCGAGCGGGTGCTCGAGATGCTCGAGGCGGTGCGCATCAACGACCCCGAGCGGGTGGCGTCGATGTACCCGCACGAGATCTCGGGCGGCATGGGCCAGCGGGTGATGATCGCGATGATGCTGATCCCGCGCCCGAGCCTGCTGATCGCCGACGAGCCGACCTCGGCGCTCGATGTCAGCGTGCAGGCGCAGGTGCTCGACCTGATCGACGAGCTGGTGCGCGATCACGGCATGGGGCTGATCCTGATCAGCCACGACCTCAACCTCGTCTCGCGCTACTGCGACCGGATCATGGTGATGAACGCGGGCCGCGTGGTCGAAAGCTGCGCCGCGTCAGAGCTGCACCGCGCGCAGCACCCCTACACGCAGGGGCTGCTCGCCGCCGTGCCGCGCATGCACGAGACGCGGCCCACCCTCCCGGTCCTCGACCGCAGCCAGTGGAGCGGCACATGAGCGCGATCTCCCTGCAGGATCTCGACATCTCCTACGGCACCGCGAAGGTGGTCGAGGGGGTGAGCTTCGACGTGGCCGAGGGCGAGAGCTTCGCGCTGGTGGGCGAAAGCGGCTCGGGCAAGTCGACCGTGCTGAAGGCGATCGCCGGCCTCGCACCGGACTGGACCGGCGGCATCTCGGTGCTGGGCCAGCCGCGCGGCCACCGGCCCGACCGCGGCTTCGCCCGGCGCTGCCAGATGGTGTTCCAGGACCCCTACGGCTCGCTGCACCCGCGCAAGACGGTCGACACCGTGCTGAGCGAGCCCCTGCAGGTGCACGGGCTCGGCAACCGCGACGCGCGGGTCGAGGAGATGCTCGGCGCCGTCGGTCTCGACCGGCGGTTCCGCTTCCGCTACCCGCACCAGCTCTCGGGCGGGCAGCGCCAGCGCGTCGCCATCGCGCGGGCGCTGATGCTCGAGCCCAAGGTGATGCTGCTCGACGAGCCGACCTCGGCGCTCGATGTCAGCGTGCAGGCCGAGATCCTGAACCTTCTGAAGCGGCTGCGCGCCGAGCAGGGGCTGACCTACCTGATGGTGACGCACAACCTGCCGGTGGTGGGCTTCATGTGCGACCGCATGGCCGTGATGAACCGCGGCCGCGTGGTCGAGATCGCCCCGGCCGCGGCGCTGCATGACGGCAGCTTTTCTGACCCCTATTCCCGCGCGCTCTACGCCGCCTCCGGCGGCACCGCGCATGACTGAAGGACCAGACATGACGACGATTTCCGCGGCGCAGGCCGATTTCCGCGCCGCGCTCGCCGCCGCCCGCGCGCCGGGCGAAGGCTACGCCGCGCTGCAGGCGCTGGCGCAGGCGCTGCTCGAGGTGCGGCTCTTCACCGTGATGACGGTCGACATGGAGGCGATGCTGGCGCGGCGCGCCTATACCAGCCACCCGGTCGACTACCCCGCCTCCGGCACCAAGCCGATCGAGATGAACGCCTGGTTCGAGATCGTGCATGGCCGCCACGAGAGCTTCGTCGCCAACCGCCTCGAAGAGATCGACCAGGTGTTTCCCGACGCCGAGCTGATCGGTCGGCTGGGCTGCGGCTCGGTCATGAACCTGCCGGTGCTGCTGGGCGGCGCGCTGGCCGCGACGGTCAACATGCTCGATGCCGAGGCACATTTCACGCCAGAGCGCGTGGCGCTGGCCGAGGCCGAGCTGACCCTGCCCGCGATGGCGGCCCTGACGGTGGAAGACCGGCTGGCGGCATCCGCGCCGCGCGGCTGACGGCCCGATAAGATGACGCCCGCCCGGCTTGGCCCGGGCGGGCGACGGCCCCCGCGCGGGGGGCCGCTTCGGCGGAACGCGCCGGCCTCAGTCATCCCAGTCGGGCGCGAGGCTGTCGGGCGACACGATCCGCCCGTCGGGCCGCGCCAGCCCGTCGATCCGGGCGATCTCGTCAGCCGAGAGCTGCAGCTCCGCCGCCGCGAGGTTCGAGCCGAGGCGCTTTTCCTTCGCGGTCTTCGGGATCGCCACCGCGCCGGGCTTGGACAGGATCCAGGCCACCGTCACCTCGGCCTCGCTCACGCCATGCGCCTCGGCGATTTCCGACAGCACAGGCTCGTCCATGATCTTGCCCTGCGCCAGCGGCGAATAGGCCTCGAAGGGCATGTCGCGCTGCTGCATGAAGCCCAACAGCTTCGACTGGTCGATGAAGGGATGGAACTCGATCTGGTTCGCGGCCACCGGCGCCTGCAGGATCTCCTGCGCCTCGGTCAGCTGCGCGATGGTGAAGTTCGACACGCCGCCATTGCGCACCTTGCCCTCCTCGATCAGCCGGTCGAGCACCGGCAGCGTCTCCGACAGCGGCACCTCGCGCGAGGGCCAGTGCAGGAGCAGCAGGTCGACATAGTCGGTGCCCAGATCGCGCAGCGACTGCTCGGCGGCGCGGCGGAAGTCGTCTGCGGCGAAGTCCTTCGGCAGGATCTTGGTGGTCAGGAACACCTGGTCACGCGGCACGCCCGCATCACGGATGCCCTGGCCCACCTCGGCCTCGTTCTCGTAGGCCTGCGCGGTGTCGATGTGGCGGTAGCCCTCGGCCAGCGCGGCCGAGACGATGCGGCGCGGCGTGTCGCCGTCCATCTTGAAGGTGCCGAGGCCGAGATTGGGGATGCCGGCGGGGCCGATCTTTCGGATGGTCATGGGATGTCTCCTCTTGGGGGTCGGGGGTCAACGCGGCGCGCCCCGGTGCGGTCCGCGCCGCGTGGCGTCATTCGGCGGGCTGCAACGCGGCCCGGCCCGACAGGCGGCCGCTCAGCCGGGTCAGGACGAGGCCCGCGAGCACCACGCCCGCGCCGATCAACGGCGTCGCACCCAGCCCCGCCGCCTCGACCGTCAGGCCGCCGGCCCAGGCACCGAAGGCGATGCCGAGGTTGAAGGCGCCGATGTTGAGGCCCGAGGCCACGTCGACGGCCTCGGGCGCCACCTGCCGCGCGATCTGCACGACATAGACCTGCAGCGGCGGCACGTTGGCGAAGGCGAAGCCGCCCCAGAACGCCACAACGGCGACGGCCAGCACGGGCGAGGTCAGCACCGTGCCCAGCAGCGCCAAGAGCACGGCGAGCCCGCCGAAGATCCAGCTCAGCGCCGCCACCGGGCCGCTGCGGTCGGCGAGCTTGCCGCCGAGGATGTTGCCCACCGCGACAGAGGCGCCGTAGAGCAGGATCACGAGGCTCACCGCGCCTTCGCCGAGGCCGGTCACGTCGGTCAGCATCGGGGCGAGATAGGTGAAGGCGATGAAGTTGCCGCCATAGCCCACGGCGGTGATCAGGTAGACCAGCAGCAGCCGGCCCGAGGTCAGCACGCCGAGCTGCTGGCGCAGGCTCGGCGCCTCGGCCTGGCGCAGCTTCGCGGGCACCAGAGCGGCGCTGGCGACGAAGCCGACCAGGCCGAGCGCGACCACGCCAAGGAAGGTCGACTGCCAGCCGAAGCTCTGGCCGATCCAGGTGCCGAGCGGCACGCCGGTCACCAGCGCCACGGTCAGCCCCATGAACACGGTGGCGATGGCGCTCGATTCCTTCTCGCGCGGGACGAGGTCGGTGGCGATGGTCGAGGCGATGGCGAAGAACACGCCATGCGCGAGACCGGTGGCGAAGCGCGCGGCGATCAGCGCCTCGTAGCTCGGCGCCACCGAGGCGAAGGCGTTGCCGGCGATGAACAGCGCCATCAGCGCCAGAAGCAGCCGCTTGCGCGGCATCTTCCCGGCCAGCGCGGTCAGGACCGGCGCGCCGATGGTGACGCCGAGCGCGTAGAGGCTGACCAGAAGCCCGGCCGAGGGCAGCGACACGCCGAGATCGGCGGCGATGGTGGGGATGAGGCCGACGATCACGAACTCGGTCGTGCCGACGGCGAAGGCGCTGATGGTCAGCGCCCAGAGGGCAAGAGGCATGGGAGGACTCCTTGGGGTCTGCGTCTCGACCCGGAGCTATCCGCGCCCTAGTCTTCGAAAAACCGCACGGAACCGAACGGAGCATTGCGCATGGCGCAGGAATACCCCGAGCTGCGCGAGATCGCGGCCTTCGTCGCCGTGGCCGAGGATGGCGGCTTTGCCGAAGCGGCGCGCCGGCTCGACCTCGCGCCCTCCTCGCTCAGCCGCGCCGTGGCCGGGCTCGAGGCGCGGCTCGGCGTGACGCTGATCCGGCGCACCACGAGGCGCATGGCGCTCACGCCCGAGGGGCAGGAGCTTCTGGCGCGCGGGCGGCGGCTTCTGGAACAGGCCGGGGAGCTGGCCGAGATCGGCCAAGCGGCGCGCGTGCCGAAGGGGCCGCTCCGGGTCAACGCGGCGGTGCCCTTCATGCTGCATGTCGTGATCCCCCGCCTGCCCGCCTTCCGCGCCCGCTATCCCGAGATCGAGCTGACGCTGTCGATGACCGACAGCGTCGTCGACCTGATCGGCGCGCATGCCGACGTGGCGATCCGGCTCGGCCGGCTGCCGGATTCGGAGCTGCTGCACCGCCGTCTCGGCACCTCGGACTGGCGGCTGGTCGCGGCCCCCGCCTATCTCGACCGGGTCGGGCGGCCCGAAACGGCGGAGGATCTCGCGCGACTCGAGCAGGTGCGCTTCGTGCAGCCCGCAAGGTTGAACGACTGGCATGTCGCGGGCCGTGACGCGCCGATCCGCCCCGTGGCAGCGGCCGGCGCCGACAATGGCGAGGCGGTGCGCCACATGGTGCTGGCGGGGCTCGGGGCGGCGCGCTTCTCGGACTTCATGATCGACGCCGACATCGCCGCCGGCCGGGTGGAGGAGCTGTGCCCCGGCCAGCTCGACGAGCCGCCGCTTGCGATCAGCGCGGTCTATGCCGAGCGCGCCAGCGGCTCGCGCCGGCTGCAGGTCTTCCTCGACTTCCTGGCCGAGGCGCTCGCCGCATAGGCCGCCTCAGGCCCGCATCGCGCGGGCCGTCTCGGCGATCAGTTCGAGGTCGTGCAAGGAATCCTCGAGCCCGGTTCGCACGGGCGCGCCTTCCGTCACCGCCGCGTGGAAGGCGTCGAGCTCGACCCGGAAGGGGTCCTCGTAGAACGGGCCGATCGTTTCGCTGCGGGCGCCGTTCGGGCCCTGCCCGGTGATCGTGAGCCTTGTCGGCAGGTTGCGGATATAGGGCGTGTCGGTGGTCAGCGCGTAGCGGCTGTCGTTGGTCAGGATCTCGATCCCGGCATCGAAGACCGGGATGTCGGTGATCACCGCCTCGTAGCTGCAGACGAAATGGCCGTAATCGTAGATCACGCTGACGCTTTCGCCGCCGGCGCGCTGGCAGGCCGCGACGATGCCGCGCGGGGGGCCGAGCAGGTCGCGCATCGCCGAAAGGCTGTGCGAGGCGAGGCCCGTGAGCACCCTGTAGGCGCGGATCTCCTCCCGCGAGGCCTCCGCGCCGATCGCGGCGCGCACCAGCCGTTCGGGCAGCGCCCGCGCCTCCGGCGACGGGTCGGGCAGGTCGCGTGGGCGCAGCACCGGCCGGGTCTGGGCGGTGAAGAACGGCGCCTCGCAGATCAGGTCGCGGATGCGCACGTGGCGGATCGTCTCGGCGGCCGGCATCCTGTCGCGCAGCGCGAGGAATGGCCGGGCATAGCGGCGCATGTAGCCCACGAAGACCACACCGCGCGCCGGCCGGCCCAGCAGCGGGCGCAGCTCGCCTTCGGTCAGGCAGGCGGGCTTCTCGACGAAGACATGCTTGCCCGCCGCGATCGCCGCCTCGAGCTGCGGCGCGTGGAACTGGTCGGGGGTGAGCAGGAAGACCGCGTCGAGATCCGGGTCTTCGAGCAGCCGGTTCGGATCGGTGCTGCGCAGCCCCGCCCCGTAGCGCCGCCCGATCGTCTCGGTCAGCTCGGCCGAGAGGTCGGAGACGGCGGCGATCTCGTAGCGCGGATCGTCGGCCAGAAGCGGCAGGTGCATGAGCTGGGCCACCTCGCCCAGGCCGATCAGGCCGACGCGCAGGGTCATTCGAGCGTTCCTTTCAGGTAGTCGAGGTTGCGCCGGGCCAGCGCGGCGGGCGGCTCGGTCGCGGTCTCGGTCCAGTCCTGCTCGACCACCACCGGCCCGGCGAAGCCGGTGCCGGCGAGGCGCTGCAACAGGCCGGGGATGTCGACCGCGCCCTCCGCGAGCGGGCAGAAGATGCCGCGATCCATCGCCCCGCGCGGGTCGATCCGCCCGGCCTGCAGATCGGCCGCGAGGCCGGGATCGACGTTCTTGAGATGCAGGTAGGCCAGCCGGTCGCCCGCCTCTTCCAGAAACGCCGCCGGATCGTCGCCCCAAGCGGCGTGGTGCCCGGTGTCGAGGCAGAGCGAAAGGCCGGTCTCGTCGAGCAGGCGCCGCACCTCGCGCGGCCGCTCGATCGCGGTGGCCAGATGCGGATGCACCGACAGCGTCAGGCCGAGCGCGCGGGCGCTGTCATCGGCCGCGCGCAGCTGCTCGAGAATGGCTTGCCAGGCCTCGGGTTCGGGCCCCCCGGGCCGGTAGCCCGCCCCGCCATCCATCACCACGACATGCGACGCCCCGCAGGCCGCGAGCAGCGCGCCGGTGCGGCGCAGCGCCGCGCACAGCGCCTCCGCGCCGCCCGGGCCGAGGAAGTCGTGCACATGCACCGCGCCTTCGAGGCCGAGCCGATGCCGCGCCAGCGCCGCGGCGAGCCGGTCGGGCTCCTCCGGCATGAAGCCGTAGGGGCCAAGCTCGGTCCCGGCATAGCCGGCTCCTGCCAGCTCGGCGAGGTAGCTCTCCCAGCCCAGCGGCGCGGTCTCGGCGTGAAAGACCCCCCATGACACCGGGGCGTTCGACAGGCGCATGGCTCAGTCCTTCATCCAGATCGGGTTCGACAGGGCGCGCCGCAGCGGCTGGCGCGCGATCTCGGCCTCGCTCAGCCCCCAAGGCAGCCCGCCACGGCAATCCGCGAAGAACCGCTCCAGCAGCCGCTCGCGCGCGGCGACGGCGTGGATCTCGGCCCGCAGGAAGCCGCGCGGCGACACGTCGGGGCGCAGCTCCGCACCCTCGCCGGAGATCGGCAGCCGCGCGATCTCGCCCGTGGCGTCCCACAGGCTCAGGAGGTCGCCCGCCGCGCCATCGGTCTCGATCGCGACGGTGGCGTCCGGCGTCGCGGTGCCGCCCATCTCCGCCCCGCCCATGCGCAGCGCCAGATGCGGGCCGTCCGGCGCCTCGGTGACGTAGCCCCGCCCGGCCCGCATCGCGGCCAGCAGCGCCGGCTCGCTCAGCTCCTCGGCCCAGAGCACGGTGCAGGGCCGCGCCAGCTCGAACATCGTCTCGGGGCCGAGCCCCTCGGGCTGGTGGCGGTCGCTGCCGCCCAGCAGCGGCAGCCGCATCCCGGCGGCGAGCCGGTCCTGCCAGCGGCCGAGCGAGATCCAGTTCCGGGCCAGCCAGTGCTGCTGCCAGACCTCCATCGCGTCGGCCTCAGGCCAGTCGTGGCGCCACGGGATGTCGGGCTTGTCGTGGTTGATCGACAGCATGCCCCCCCGCGCATGCACCTCGCGCGCCAGGGCCTGCGCGTCGCCAGGCGCCCGCAGCCGGAAATCGACCCAGCCGTCGAGACCGAAGACATTGGCGTGGCCATGCTCTGTCGTCACCTCCATGCCGCGCAGGAACACCAGATCGGGCGAGGAGGCCGGCCCGAAATGGTCCCATTGCGTCACCGTGTTGTGGTCGGTGACGGCAAGGAAATCGAGCCCGGCGCGGCGGGCGTTCGCATGCAGCGTCTCGGGCGCGCCCTTGGCGTCGGAGTGATGCGTGTGGCAGTGCAGGTCGCCGCGGTACCACCCGGCCCCCTCGCGCACGGCGCGGGCCGGGGCCGGCCTCGGCGCCGGATCGCGCGGCGCGTCGTCGAGGCCGATCTCGACCTCGATCTCCGTGCCGCCGGGCGGCAGCCGGTAGAGCCCGAGGATCACCCGCCAGCGCCCGGCCGGGATCGGCCCCGCGACATAGCCCGGCGTCGCGGCGTCGGTCGCCACGAAGACCGCCTCGCGCGCGCCGCCGCTCCAGCCGCGAAAGCCCTCGCGTGCCGGGAATTCCCCGAGCCGCGGGTCGGCGCAGCCGAGATCGATCACGCAGTCGGGCGCCTTGGGGTAGCGCAGCGCGATGTCGATGCGGGTGGTGCCTTCCGGCACCTCGAAGGGCACCTCGAGATAGGGGTCGCGCGCCTTGTCCTCGGGCGTCGCCCGCAGCCGGATCGCGGTCATTCGCCGTCCCCCGGCACGCGCAACCCCTCGGCGTCGAAGAGATGCAGGTGCCGCGCCTCGAAGCCGAACGCCACCGCGCCCGACAGGCGCGGCGCCTCGTCGGTGAAGATCCGCGCCGTCAGCCGCGCCTCGCCTTCCGTCCGCGTGACCGTCACCAGCGTCTCGGGGCCCATGTTCTCGTTGGCGAAGAGCCGCCCCTCGATCCGGTTGGCCGCGCCCGGCGCCGCCAGCGCCAGATGCTCGGGCCGCACGCCCAGCGTCAGCCGGCCCGGCGCGCGCGTCGCCAATGCCGCCGGCACCGGCAGCGGCGCCAGATGCAGCCCCGGCGCCTGCAGGTGCAGCTGCCCGCCCTCGATCCGCGCCTCCGCTTCGATCAGGTTCATCGGCGGGTTGCCGACGAAATTGGCGACGAAGGTGGTGGCCGGGCGGCGGTAGATCTCGAGCGGCGGCGCATATTGCACGATGCGGCCGCGATCCATCACCGCGATCCGGGTCGCGAGCGCCATCGCCTCGGCCTGGTCGTGGGTGACGTAGACCGCGGTGATCCCCATGTCGCGCTGCAGGTGGTTGAGAAATCCGCGCGCGTCGAGCCGGAGCTTGGCGTCGAGGTTGGAGAGCGGCTCGTCGAAGAGATAGACGTCCGATGGCGTGACCAGCGCCCGCGCCAGCGAGGTGCGCTGCTGCTGGCCGCCCGAGATCTGCGCCGGCATCCGGTCGAGCAGGTGGCCGATCTGCAGCACGTCGGCCACGCGCTGCGCCTCGGCGTGGCGCTCGGGCCGGGGCTGGCCGCGCACCTTCAGCGGGTAGGCGATGTTGTCGGCCAGCGCCATGTGCGGGTAGAGCGCGTAGTCCTGGAACACCATCGAGATGCCGCGATCCTTGGGATGCACGCGGGTCACGTCGCGCTCGCCGATCCAGACCTTGCCCTCGCTCGGCGTCTCGAGCCCGGCCATCATCCGCAGCGTCGTGGTCTTGCCGCAGCCCGACGGGCCCAGAAGGCAGACGAACTCGCCATCCCCGACCTCGAAATCGAGGCCCTCGGTCGCGGTGAAGCCGCCGAAGCGCTTGGTGACGTTCTCGAATTTCACGGATGCCATGGTTTTACGCCTTGATGCCGCCGAAGAACCGGAAGCCGAACTTCCAGCTGACGAAGAGATAGAGAAGCACGACCGGCAGCGAGTAGAGCAGCGCATAGGCCGCGAGCAGCGTGACGATCGGCGTGCCGGCCTCGGAGTAAAACGAGTAGATCGCCACGGAGGCGGGCATCTTCTCGGCCGAGCGCAGCAGGATGAAGGGGATGAGGAACGAGCCCCAGATGTTGACGAAGGCCCAGACCACCACCACCACGACGCCGGGCCGGATCACCGGCAGCGCCACGTCGAAGAAGGCTTGCACCGGCGAGGCGCCCGCGACCATCGCGCTTTCCTCGTAGCTGCGCGGGATGCCGTCGATGAAGTCGCGCAGGATGAACATCGCGGTGGGCAGGAGGCCACCCGCGAAGACCAGGATCACCGACAGGTGGGTGTCGATGATGCCGGCGCGGGTGATCATCAAAAAGATCGGCACCATCGCTGCCGAGCCCGACACCACCGAGGAGAAGAGCAGCAGCACGTAGGTGACCGCGCGCTTGCCCGGCAGGGGCGAGCGCGACAGCGCGTAGGAGGCGAGCGTCGCGGCCAGCGCCACCAGAAGCGTGCCGCCGACGCTCTGGATCAGCGAATTGCCGAGCGCGCGGATCGCGAAGGAGTTCTCCAGCACCTGCCGGAAGTTCGACAGGCTGAACGGCTCGGGGATGGCGAGGCCCAGCTCGGCGCGCGAGTTGAACGGCGCGAACAGGAACCACACCAGCGGCAGCGCGAAGATCGCACCGATCAGCGCCGTGAAGAAGGCGAAGCCCGCCCGTCCGAGGAACTGCCGCAGATGGTCGGTCATGCCGTGCTCCTTGCGCCGGGCGGGCGCGCCCGCACCCATGGCCTGCTGCGACGACGCGCTCATGCCGCACCCCCCGGCGTGCGCTTGCGCGCCACCCACAGGTAGAACAGCGCGAAGGCGAGGTTGATCAGCATCACCACCACGCCGACCGCGGCCCCCTTGCCGAAGTCGAAGTCGCGGAAGGCGACGCGGTAGGTGTAGATCGACAGCACCTCGGTCTGGTTGCCCGGCCCACCCTTGGTCAGCAGGAAGGGGGTGAAGACGTTGAAGGTCCACATGGTGATCAGGATCAGGTCGGTGACGACATGGCCGCGGATCAGCGGCAGGCCGATGTCGCGGAACTTCTGCCAGCTCGAGGCGCCGGCCACGTCGGCGGCCTGGAAGTAGCTCGGCGGGATCGAGGCGAAGGCCGAGTTGAACAGCATCATCGAGAAGGCAGTGCCGCGCCAGGTGTTGAACACCACGATCACCCAGAACGGGTAGTCGAGCAGCCAGTCGCCGCGCGGCAGCCCGACCGCGTCGAGCATGCCGTTCAGCGTGCCGCCGTCATAGTCGAGAAAGGCGAACCAGGCGAAGCCGATCACCACCTCGGGCAGGATCCAGGCGCCGATCACCACGGTCTCGGTCATGGCCTTCACCGGCTTCGGCACCTGTTGCAGCAGCCAGGCCAGCGCCATGCCGAGCGCTGCCTGCCCCAGCAGCGCCGAGAACAGCACGAACTGGATCGTCAGCACGAGGCTGAAGCCGAACTGGCCCGGATCGAGGAAGCGGTGCGGCGAGAACAGCTCGAGATAGTTGGCGAGCCCGACGAATTCGGGGTTCAGCGCGGTCCGGCCCAGCAGGGTGCGGTTGGTGAAGGAGACGTAGATCACCCAGAAGAAGGGCACGATCACGAAGGCGCCGACCAGCAGGCCGGCAGGCGTTATGAAGGCCGCGCCGGCGCGCGGCGAGAGCAGGGAGAACCGCTTCATCGGAAAATCTCGTCTGTCGGGGCGGCGGGGGCCGGGACGGCCCCCGCCGGGGCTCACATCAGGCTGGCGGTGTTGTCTTCGCCGACGATCTCGGTGACCGCGTCCTTGTAGCGCGCCATCGCCTCCTCGGGCGTCATGGAGCCGGAGACCACGGCCTCGGTCATGCGCTGGATCTCGGCCGAGACGGCGTTGTAGTTCGGGTCGTTCGGCCGCGCGGTGGTGAGCGGCAGGAGCACCGAGGAGGTCTCGGTCAGGAAGGCGTCGGTCGGCACCGGCACGTCGTCGCGGATGCGGATGCGCGGCTGGAACTCCTGGAAGGCGTCGAGCTGCTCCTTGGAGTTCATGTAGGCCAGAAGCTCCCAGGCCAGCTGCGGCGCGTCGGTGTTGGGGTTCATCACCCAGCCGGTGCCGCCGGAGATCGTGACGAAGTCCTGCCCGTTCCAGCCGGCGCCCGGCTCCTTGGCCGGCATCTTGGCCCAGGTCATCTTGGCGTCGCGCTCGGCCACCTCGAACTCCGATCCCGGCGCGGTGACCGAGCGGTAGAACCAGTCGCCCTCGACCAGCATCGCGGTCTTGGCGTCGCGGAAATTGGCGAAGGTGCGGTTGCGGCCGTCGCCCAGCTGCTGCGCCCGCGCGTCGCCCAGCTCCTCGTCGACATAGATCGTCTTGTAGAGGTTGAGCACGTCGAGGATGCCCTGGCTCTCGACGATGTAGCGGCCCTCCTCGTCGGTGATGCTCTCGCCGGTGCCGAGGATCGCCATCCAGTAGCCCTGCATGGTCGTCGCCTCGCCCATCGGCACCCCGGCGTTGAGCTGCAGCGGGAAGCTGTCGGGATGCGCCTGCTTCACCTGCCGCGCCGCCTCCAGAAGCTCCTCCCAGGAGGTCGGCTGGAAGCTTGCGGGGTCGATGCCCGAGCTTTCCAGCAGGTCGGCGCGGGCGAAGATCATCCGCACGTCGGTGCCCATGGCGATGCCGTAGGGCTGGCCGTCATAGGACATCAGCGCCTTGCTGCCGTCCGAGATGTGGCTCCAGCCTTCCCATTCCATCGCCTCGGGGCCGACCAGCTCCGCGATCGGCTTCAGCAGCCCCGCCTCGACGAAGTTCGGGATCAGGAAGCCGTCGAAGCCGGCGATGTCGGCCCCGGCGCCGGTCGAGAAGTCGAGCGCGAGCTGCTGGGTCAGCTGTTCGTCGCCGCCGGCGAACTCGTTCAGCGTCACCGTGACGCCGTCATGCGCCGCCTCGAAGCCGGGGATCACGCTGTCCTTGATCCAGTCGGCCAGCTCGCCATTCGCCCCGCCCGAGACGCAGCGGCAGGAGATCGACAGGTCCTGCGCCGCCGCCGGCGTCGCGACCACCAGCGCCAGCAGGGCGCCTTTCCACTTTAACATCAAACCATCCTCCCCATGGGTCGGCCCGGGGCGCCGTCGCGGTGGCCCGGCCTACGGCGCCCAGAGTGAACACGTTTTCAAACCAGTCAAGAAAAAATCATGCCGCAGGGGCAATCATTGCCGCACGAACCGCGATCCGGGGGCTTGGCAGCGGCGATTTCCACGCCATTATGGCGACATGGCGCTGGAGTCCGGCCAAATCCGGGCGACCGCGCAGCACCGTGTTTTGAAATCGTGTTCACGAAAGGCGCCCTGCAGTGACGACACCGACCCGCCGCGCCACCGCCGGCATGGTCGCCGAGGCCGCCGGGGTCAGCCGGGTCGCGGTCTCGCGCGCCTTCAACCCCGAAGCCTCGCTCGACGCCGAAAAGCGCGCCCGCATCCTCGAGATCGCGCGCCGCATGAACTACGCGCCCGACCGCGCCGCCCGCGCGCTGAAGATGCGCCGCTCGCACCTCGTCGGCGTCATCGTCCCCGATGTCTGCAGCCCCTGGGAAAGCCAGGAGATCGACGCGCTCACCACCGCGCTGCAGGAGCGCGGGCTCGGCACGCTGCTGTTCAAGACCCGCGCCGACCTGACGCTGGCGGATGCCACGCTGCGCAACCTGCGCAGCTTCAACCTCGACTCGGTGATCGCCTTCGCCGAATCCGTGGGCCCCGACCGGCTGCGCCCCTATCTCGACCGGGCGGTGCCGATCTATGTCGACTATCTCGGCGCCGGCACCCCGGCCACCGCGCTGGCCGATGTCGACCGGCTCGAGATCGACCTCGTACCCGGCATGACGCAGGCGGTGGCGCTGCTCGCCGGCCACGGCGCGCGCCGCGTCGCCTATCTCTCGGGCCGCCCCGGCAGCCAGGCCGAGCGCTCGCGCCGCGCCACGCTGGAGGCGCTCCTGTCGGCGCGGGGCCTGCCGCCGCCGCGCGTGGCGGCGGGCGACTTCACCTACGCCACCGCGCGGCAGGCGACGCTCGACCTCTTTCGTCTCGACGGCGGCGCCGACGCGATCTTCGCGGCCAACGACGAGAGCGCCTTCGGCGCCATGGACGCGCTGCGCCACGGGCTGGGCCTCGCGGTGCCGGGCGACGTCCACGTCGTCGGCTTCGACGACATCGCCCAGTCGGGCTGGGACAGCTACGCGCTGACCACGGTGAAGATCGATCTCGCCGCCCGGGTGCAGGCGCTGGTGCGGCTGATCCTGCGCCGCACCGGCCAGCCCGAGGCCCCGCCGCTGCGCGAGGCGCTGCCGACCAGCCTCGTGGTGCGCAACACGGTCGGCGGAGGCGCGCCATGACGCCCGAGACCATCCACCTCGTCTTTAAGACCCATCTCGACATCGGCTTCACCGACCATGCCGAGGCGGTGCGCCGGCTCTACCACGACCGCTTCATCCCGCAGGCGCTGACCACGGCCGAGCATTTCCACCGCGAGAACCCCGACGCGCCGGCCTTCGTCTGGACCACCGGCGCCTGGCTGATCCACGACCACCTCGCCACCGGCACGCCCGACCAGGTCGCCCGGCTCGAGGCGGCGATCCGCGCCGGGTTGATCCGCTGGCACGCCCTGCCCTTCACCACCCATACCGAGCTGATGAGCCCGGCGCTGATCCGGGCCGGGCTGTCCTACTCGGCCGAGCTCGACGCCCGCTTCGGCCTGACCACCCGCGCCGCCAAGATGACCGACGTGCCGGGCCACACCATCGGGCTGGTGCCCGAGCTCGCCGCCGCCGGGGTGCGCTTCCTACATCTGGGCGTGAACGAGGCGAGCCCGGTGCCCGACCTGCCGGAGATCTTCCTGTGGCGCGCGCCTGACGGCGCGGAGGTGGTGGTGATGTACGACGCCTCCTATGGCGGCACGCATCTGCCCGAGGGCATGACCGACGCGCTGAGCTTCGCCCACACCGCCGACAATCTCGGGCCGCAATCCGTCGCGCAGACCGTGGTCGTGCACCGCGAGTTGCAGAAGCGCTTCCCCACGGCCCGCATCCGCGCCGCGACGCTCGAGGAGTACGGCGCGCTGCTCTGGGAGCGGCGCGACAGCCTGCCGGTCGTCACCTGCGAGATCGGCGACAGCTGGATCCACGGCGCGGGCAGCGACCCGGCGAAGCTCGCACGCTTCCGCGCGCTGCAGCGGCTCTACGACGGCTTCGAGGCCGAGGGTCTCGACCCCGGCAGGCTCGAATTCGGCCGCCGGCTCTGCATGGTGGCCGAGCACACCTGGGGCGTCGACATCAAGACCTTCCTGCGCGACGAGACCGCCTGGGACCGCGCCGATTTCGAGACCGCCCGCGCCACCGATCCGCGCTTCGCCTTCTGCGAGGCGTCCTGGGCCGAGCAGCGCGGCTATCTCGACGCGGCCGTCGCAGCACTCGGCCCGCAAGACCGGGCCCGGGCCGAGGCGGCGCAGGCCCCTGCCCCGCCCGCCGCGGCGGGCGGCGACTGGCAGGTCTCGCACGACCCGGCCACCGGCGACATCCTCGCCCTGACCGCCCCCGACGGACGGGTGATCGCGGGCGCTTCGGGCGGGCCGCTGCTGGCGTTCCGCCACCAGAGCTTCGATGCCGCCGATATCGGCCGCCATCTCGACAGCTACCTGACCACCCGCCCGGACTGGGCGATCCTCGATCACGACAAGCCCGGCCTCGCCACGGCCAGGAGCGCCCGGTCGGTCGAGTGCATGCCGCGCGGGACCGACAAAGAGGCCGACGAGAGCGGCGTCTCGATCCTCGCGGTCCATGAGGGCCGCGACCATGCCGAGACCGGCGCGCCGGCGCGGCTGCGCTGGCACGTCGCGCCCGGCCCAACCGCCAGCCGCGCCACGATCAGCCTCCGGATCGAGGGCAAGCCGGCCAATCGCATGCCCGAGGCGGGCTTCGTGCATGTCGCGCCCGAGGGCGCGGGGCACTGGGAGGCGCTGAAGAGCGGCACCTGGACCGACCCCTCGCGCTCGGCCGAACGGGGCGGCGGCGCGCTGGCCGCGATCTTCGCGGCGCGCACGGCGACCGCGGCGGGGCCCCTGCGGATCACCCCGCTCGACGCCGCGCTGGCCGGACCGCCGGTCGACCTGATGCGCTTCACCGCGAAGCCGCCGGCCTGGGAGGGCGCGCTGCGCTTCACGCTCTACACCAACAAGTGGGGCACCAACTTCCCGATGTGGTGGGAGGGCGCGCTGCTGTCGCGCTTCGAGATCGAGCTGGGCTGAGCCGCCTGGACGACCAGCCCGACCAGCTCAGGCCGCTCGGGTCGCCGCCCCGCCGGCATCGAAGAAATGCAGCTTGTCGGGCGCGAAGCCCAGCCCGACCCGCTCACCCGGCCGCAGCGCCGTGCCGCCGATCACCCGTACCGTCACCTTGCCGATCTCGCCGCCGCAATCGACGATCACGTTGGTGTCGGCGCCTAGGTATTCGAGCAGGTCGACCGTGCCGTCGCAGGCGCCGCTTCCCTCCGGCAGAAGCTCGATATGCTCGGGCCGGATGCCCAGCGTCACCGCATCGGCGCCGCCGGTGTAGGCGCCGCCGCGCCCGCCCTCGACCTGCCATTCACCGCGCCCGGTCCGGCAGGGAAGGACGTTCATTTTCGGGCTGCCGATGAACTGCGCCACGAACAGGTTGGCAGGGTGCTCGTAGAGCTCCTTGGGCGTGCCGACCTGCGCGATGCGCCCGGCCTCCAGCACCACGATCCGGTCGGCCAGCGTCATCGCCTCGACCTGGTCATGGGTGACGTAGATCATCGTCGAGGCCAGCGACTGGTGCAGTTTGGCGATCTCGTAGCGCATCTCGACCCGAAGCGCGGCGTCGAGGTTCGAAAGCGGCTCGTCGAACAAAAAGGCGGTCGGGTCGCGCACGATCGAGCGGCCGATCGCGACACGCTGGCGCTGCCCGCCGGACAGGTCGCGCGGCCGCCGCTCGAGATACTCCTCGAGCCGCAGCACCCGCGCCGCCTCGGCCACCTGCCGCGCCCGCTCCTCGGGTTTCACCCCCGCGGCCTTGAGCGAGAAGCCCATGTTCTCGGCCACGGTCATGTGCGGGTAGAGCGCGTAGGACTGGAACACCATCGCCAGGCCGCGCTTCGAGGGCGGCTCGGCGGTGGCGTCGCGCCCGCCGATCAGGATCTGCCCGCGCGAGGTGCCCTCGAGCCCGGCGATCATCCGCAGAAGCGTGGACTTGCCGCAGCCCGAGGGGCCGACGAAGATCACGAACTCGCCCTCCTCGATGGCGAGGTCGACGCCCTTGATCACCTGCGCATTGCCGAACCACTTCTCGACGCCGGCCAGTTCGATCGAAGCCATCAGGTCTCTCCTTCCGTGTCGGTCGCGCCGGCGCCGGCCCAGGTGAGCCAGATCGCCGCGGTCCAGGTGAAGGCGTCGCCGCCGCAGGGCGTGCCGTCGATCGGGTCGAAATACTCGAAGAAGCCGTGCTTCTTGATCACCTCGGCGGTCTCGCGGCGCAGCCGCTCGGCGGCCTCGGCGTGGCCGCGCTCCTGCAGGCCGAGCGCGATCAGCGAGTTGACCACCGGCCAGGACGGCCCGCGCCAGTAGCGGCGCGGATCGAAGCCTTCGGCCGCCGGGTCGGCCGAGGGGAAGCCGTAGCTCACCCGGTTCCAGATCTCGTCCATCCGCTTGTCGAGCGCCGGCGTCGCCGCGTCGGCGAGATAGGCGAGGAAGGCGGCCGAGCCGACCCGGCCGGCAAAACCGTCGCCGCGCAGGTCGCGCGCGTCGTAGCCCTGCACCTGAGGGTTCCACAGCTGCGGCACCCCGGCGCGCAGCTCGGCCGCCCAGCCCTCCAGCTCGGACACGTCGTGGCCCAGCTCGCGGCCGATCGCGGCGAGATCCTCATGCGCGCGCAGCAGGATGAAGGTGATGCCCGGATCCTCCATCAGGAACGGGCCGTTGCGGATGATCTCGCGCTGGTCCCAGCCGCAGTCGCGGCCGAAGAACAGGATCGCGAGGTAGCGGTCGTAATCCTCCTTGCGCGGCCGCATAGAGGCGTCGACATGGCCGGTGTCGCGGCGCTGGTACTCGCCGACATTCGAGCCGTCGACCTTGGCCATGCCGATGTCCCAGTCGGGGCAGTTGTCGCGCCCCGATTCCCAGGGGTGGGTGACGGCGGCGACGCCGGAGCCGCAGCGGTCGCGCTTCCACCAGCGGTGCCAGGCCAGGAGCTTGGGGTAGAGCGCCGCGATCCGGTCGCGCCCGGCCTCCGGGTCTCGCGCCCAGATCAGTCGCGCCAGGATCGCCGCGACGGGGGGCTGGCTGATGCCCGAGGTCGGCGGCGTGCGGCCCGAGCCCCAGACCTCCGGTCCCGGGAAGTAGCCCGGATCGTCCTTGTGAAAGACGATATGCGGCACCATGCCGTCCTCCCACTGGCCCGAGAACAGCGTCTCGAGCTCGGTCCAGGCGCGGTCGATGTCGAAGGTCGAGAAGCCCCAGGCCGCGAAGGCGCTGTCCCAGTTCCACTGGTAGGGGTAGAGCCCGTCGGTCGGCACGGTGTAGCCGCCCCGGTCGTTGCCGCGCAGGATCTCGCGGGCCTGTTCGTCGAGGTCGGGGGAGAGGCGGTCGGTCATGTCTGTCATCCCTTGACGGACCCCGCGGTCAGTCCGCGGGTCATGAAGCGTTCGAGCCCGAGGAACAGCGCCATGATCGGCACCGTCGCGATGACGGAGCCGGCCATCAGGTGCTGGCGCGGGATCTCGGAGGAGTTGAGCGAGGCGATGCCCCGGGTGAGCGTGAACTTCGACGGGTCGTCGAGCAGCATGAAGGCCAGCAGGAACTCGTTCCACGCGATCATGAAGACGTAGAGCGAGACGCTCGCCATCGCCGGCATCGAGAGCGGCAGGGTGATGGTCCAGATCACCTTGAGGCGGCTGAGCCCGTCCATCAGCCCGGCCTCCTCGATCTCGGCCGGCAGGCCGCGGAAATAGCCCTGCAGCATGTAGAGCGCGACCGGGATCGTCGTGACCGGGTAGATCAGCACGATGCCGAAGATCGAGTTGCGCAAGCCCGCCATCGAGAAGGCGATGTAGATCGGCAGCGCCAGAACGATCATCGGCACCATGTAGATCAAGAGGATCGAGCGCGAGATCGCCGCCCGCCCGGTGAAGCGCAGCCGCGCCACCGCGTAGGCGCCCGGCACCGCGAACAGCAGCGTGATGATCACGGTCAGCACCGAGACCAGGAACGAGGTCCACAGATAGCCGCCGAAGCCGAACTGGCCGAACAGCTCCGAATAGCTGCGGAACAGGTCCCAGCCCTTCGACAGGTCGACCGAGAAGTCGAGCGGGTTGCGGATCAGCTCGGACTGGTTCTTCAACGAGGTCATCACCATCACGTAGAAGGGGATGAGCACGATCGCGGTGAAGAAGACGTAGCCGAAGCCGGTGAGGAAGCGGATCACCGCGTGCTCGAACTCGTGCCGGGTGAGCGCGCCGGCCGGGCAGCCCGCCATCATCGCCGCGACCGGCCAGCCGGTGGCGGCGCCGGCGGCACCGCCCGCGAGCAGCGCGGCCCAGCCGCTGACCTCCGCACCGGTGACGACGGGCGATAGCGGCGTGATCGACAGCGCCGCGCCCAGGCACAGGCCGGCCGGCCCCGCGAGGCGCGGCGAGGTCACCGCCAGCGCGCCCAGCCCCGCCCCGAGCAGCGCCGCGAAGAGCCCGCCGGGCCGGTAGGCGCCGCCGGTGGCGAAGGAGAAGGCGACCGCGACGCTGGTGGCGACGACCAGCGCCCAGAACAGGCCGATCAGCGGCCCCGCGACATATCCGTGACGGATCATGCTCATAGTCCCTCCTCCTGGCTGAGGAAGCGGAAGAAGAAGTAGCTGAAGGCGAGCAGGCAGCCGAAGATCACCACGGCCACCGCCGCGCCCGCGCCGATGTTGGAGACGGCGAAGGCCTGCTCGTAGACGTTGACGGTGAGGGTGCGCGTGCCGGCATTGCCGCCGGTCAGCAGGAAGATGTCGTCGAACTTGTTGAAGGTCCAGATGAAGCGCAGCAGGAACAGCACCGACAGGATGCCCAGAAGCTGCGGCATCGACAGGTACCAGAACTGCTGGAACGGGCTCGCGCCGTCCATGTCGGCGGCCTCGTACATGTCGGTGTCGATCGACTGCATCCGCGCCAGGATGAACAGGAAGGACAGCGGGAAATAGCGCCAGACCTCGAACAGGATCACCATGATCAGCGCCAGTGGCCGCTGCCCGAAGAAGTTGATCGCCTCGTTGGTGACGCCCATCTGGATCAGAAGCGCGTTGGCCGAGCCCGAGAACGGGTCGAACAGGATGATCCAGGTGAAGGCCACGGCGATCACCGGCGCCACGTAGGGAAAGAGGAACAGCCCCCTCAGCACCCCCTGCCCGCGGAACGAGCGGTCCAGCAGCAGCGCGGCGAAGAGCCCGAAGACCAGCGCGCCGATCGTGCCGAAGACGGTGTAGACCAGCGTCACCCAGAGCACGCCCCAGAACTCGCCGCCGTCGAAGATCCGGGCGAAGTTCTCGAAGGTGAAATTGCCCGAGGTCAGCACGTTGGCCGAACGCCCCGTGAGGCCGGGCGGGCTGTCGGGCAGCTCCATCCCCGCATCGGCGAAGGCCTGGCCGATGGTGACCGGGATCTCCAGCGTCTCGCGGTGGCCGCCGGCGAAGTCGCCCAGCTCGCAGCGGAGCGCCAGCTCCTCGAGAGTGCAGCGCGGGTCGAGCGCGCCGATCTCCAGCCCCTCGGGCAGGAGGTCGGTCAGCACCACGTTCGCGACCGGCTGGTCGGGGCTCGAATTGCGCAGCCGGTAGCGCAGCGTCGCCTCGTCGCCCACGGCCTCGGGCCGGCCGCGCAGGTCTTCGCTGACCACCGGCTCGGGCGGGCGCAGATCGGCGAGGCCCACGGGCTTCACGCTGATCCAGAAGATCGCCAGCAGCGGCAGGATCACCACCAGCGCCACCGCCGTCACCGTGGGCAGCAGCAGGCCCCAGGCCAGCCGCGCCTCGCGGCGCTCGAGCGGGTTGCGGCCCTGCGGCGGGGCCGGCTCGGCCCGTTCAGCGCCGCCGTGGCGACCGATCGGGCCGGTGGCGGTCTCGGGGGGGCGTGCGGTCATGTCGTGGTCCTCGCGCCTGGCGAAAAGAAGGGTCTGACGATGGGGACGGCCGCCTCCCGGGGAGGGTCGGGGCGGCGGCCGTCCGGCCGCGGGCCTACTGGATCGCGGCCAACTCGTCGTTCATCGCCTGCACGGCCGCGGCCGCCTCGACCTCGCCGTCGATGAAGCGGCGGACGATGCGGTTGACGGCCTGGCTGTTGATCATCTTCGAGGCCAGCGCCAGCTGGCCGTCGGCCACGCCCCAGCGCTGCGCCACGTCGAGACCGCCGACGATCTCGTCGACCATCGCCTGGTCGTAGAGCTCGCCCAGAGGCGCCTTGCGATCGACGCCGACCGGCAGCTCGGCCCAGGCGGCCGAGAACTGCCCGGGGTCCTCCATGGTGCCGCGCCGCACCGGGAACTTGCCCTCGGGCGCGATCGACAGCGTCTTGGTGTAGCCGTCGCTCATCGAGAACTCGACGAACTCCATCGCCGCGTCGGTCGCCGCGTCGTTGGTGATGCCGAAGTAGCGGATGTCGGCCCAGGCCGCGCCGTCGGGGTTGGACGGCCCCGAGAAGTTGGTGACGATGCCGGTCTTCGAGGCCAGCTCGGTCGAGGTCGGGTCGTCGTTGATGGTCGGCGGGTTGCTGTCGCGCAGGCCCGCCAGCTCGTCGAGGATGAAGGGCGACCAGATGATCATCGCCGCGTCGCCCGCGAAGTAGAGGCTGCGCGACTGGTCCCAGTAAAGCTCGCCCGGCGGGCTGGCCTCGGCGATCGCCTTGTAGAACTCGAGCACCTCGACCGTCTTCGACTCGTCGAGCGGCTGGAACCCGTCGGGCCCGACCGGCGAGACGCCGTTGGCGAGGAAGACGTGCTCGAGCACCTGGCTCATGAAGTTCTCGTCCACCTTGGTCGCGGCGACGAAGCCGTACATCTCGGGCGGGTTGTGCAGCGCCTCAATCGCCGCGCGCACCGCGTCGAAGGAGGTCGGCGCCTCGAGCCCGGCCTCGTCGAACAGGTCCTTGCGGTAGACGATCATCTGGGTCCAGCCATCGACCGGCACGCTGGCATAGCCGCCGCCTTCCACCGCCGCCATCTCGAGCGCGCCGGGGGCGAAGGTGTCCTCGCCGAGCAGCTCGATCACGTCGGTCGCGGCGTCGATGTCGAGGATGCCCGCCTCGGCCCAGGGCAGCGCGTATTGCAGCGTGTGGTAGATCACGTCCGGCAGGTCGCCCGCGGCATAGGCGGCGGTGGCGCGGGTGCCCAGATCGCTCTCGGTCACCGGGATCACCTCGACCGAATGGCCGGTGGCGGCCTCGAACTCGGCGGCGAGCTCCTGCTGCGCGGCCAGCCGCTCGGGCTGCTCCTCGGTGGTCCAGAAGCGCAGGTTCTCGGCCTGCGCCGCTCCCGCGACGAGCGCGAGGCCCGCCGCCCCGGCCAGAAGCCGTGTCTTGCTGGTGATGGTCATCGGTTCTCCTCCCTTGGTCATTCCTGTCAGTCCTCGGCCAGCCGCGCGGCCAGCGCCTCGGAACTCAGCCGGGGCGGCCCGGCCGAGCCGCGATCGACGAGCACGGCGCGCGCCGTCTCGCGCAGAAGCTCCGGGTCCTCCCCCCGGATGCGCCGGATCAGAAGCTCCGCCAGCCGCTGCCCCGCCGCCCGCCGGTCCACCGCGAAGGAGGACAGCGGCGGCGCGGCATGCAGCCCGTCGGGCACCCCGTCATAGCCCAGCACCGAGACGTCGCGCCCGACCGCGAGCCCGCGCTCGGCGCAGGCGCGGTAGAGGCCGAGCGCGGCCTGATCGACCGCGAAGACCACCGCAGTGGGCGGCGCCCCGAGCGCCAAGAGCGCGCGCGTCTCGCGCGCGCCGTCCTCGACCTGCAGCGCCTCGCCGCGGATCAGATCCGGGTCGGCAGCGAGCCCCGCCGCGGCAAGCCCCGCGCGGTAGCCCTCGAGCCGGAGCCGGCTGAAATTGTAGCGCGTGCCGCCGTTGACGAAACCGATCCGGCGATGGCCGAGCCCGGCGAGATGCAGCACCGCGTCGCGCATCGCCTCCTCACCCAGTATGTCGAACCAGGCGCAGCCCTCGGGCCGGGCGGTGCGCCCGAACATCACGAAGGGCACGCCGCGCTCGCGCAGAAGCGTCACGCGCGGGTCCTCGGACAGGGTCCGCGGCAGGATGAAGCCGTCGGCCTTCCGGTCCTCGATCAGCTGCGCCATGGTCTGCAGGATCCCGGCCTCGCTCTCGGCGGTGGCGACGGTCAGGGTCCAGCCCTCGGCGCTGGCGGCCATGGTGATGCCGGCGAGAAAATCCGCGAGGAAGGGCCGCTGCGAGTCGTGGTCGCCGATCTGCAGCACCAGCCCCAGCGCCCGCACCCGCCCGGTCTTGATCGCCTGGGCGTGGCTCAGCGGCCGGTAGCCCATCGCCTCGGCCTGACGCCGCACCCTGAGCCGCGTCGCCTCGGCGATGTCGGGATAGCCGTTCAGCGCCCGGCTCACCGTGCCCTTGCTCAGCCCCAGCGCCTCGGACAGCCGGGTGATCGTCACCCGCCCTGCCATGGCGCCGCGCGGCCCGGCGATGTCGCTCGACTGCACCATCCGAATCCTCCCCGCGACTCATGGTCGGTTCCGAAACCGGTTTCGGCAACAGTAAATGTCGCCCCGCCCGAATCGGGGGACATATCCCGCCGCGCGCCTTGCCGTTGCGGCAGAGCGGCGCTATCGCCGGAACGGGGCCGCGCCCGTGGCGGCCGAGATCAGGGAGGATCCGCCATGACATCGACCGCAGGGGACCGCTGGACCGCCCGGCCCGACCATCGCCGCTGGCTCGCGCGCGAGGCCGACGACCTCCTGCGGCTGTTCGAGACCGAGAGCCTCGACCCGGCGGGCGGCTTCTTCGCGCTCGACGCGCAGGGCCGCGCCATCCGCGACGACGATCTGCGCGAGATCCACGTCACCACCCGCATGGTGCATTGCTACGCCGTCGCCGCGCTGATGGGCCGACCCGGCGCGATGGAGATCGTCGATCACGGTCTGCGCTTCCTGCGCGAGCATCACCGCCGGCCCGAGGGCGGCTACGCCTGGGGCGTGACGGCCACGGCCGCCCCCGAGCCGCGCTTCACCGGCTACGGCCACGCCTTCGTGCTGCTCGCCGCCGCCAGCGCCAAGCTCGCCGGCCACCCGCGCGCGCAGGAGACGCTCGACGACGTCACCGCGATCCTGCGCGAACGGTTCTGGGAGGAGGAGCCCGGCGCGATCCGCGAGGCCTTCGACGCCGAATGGCGCGAGATCGACGCCTATCGCGGCCAGAACTGCAACATGCACCTGACCGAGGCGCTGATGGCCGCCTTCGAGGCCACGGGCGACGCCCGCCACCTCGAGATGGCCGAGCGCATCGCCGAGCTCATCGTCAACCGCCGCGCCCGCGAGAACGGCTGGCGGCTGGCCGAGCATTTCCACGCCGACTGGCGCGTCGACCGCAACTATGCGGGCGACCCGATGTTCCGCCCCGCCGGCCTCACGCCCGGCCATTCGCTCGAATGGGCGCGGCTGCTGGTGCAGCTTTGGGAGACCGGCGGCCGCCGGCTCGACTGGGCGCCCGAGGCCGCGCGCGCGCTGTTCGACCGCGCCGTCGCCGACGGCTGGGACGCCGACAAGGGCGGGCTCTACTACACGCTGGGCTGGGACGACCGCCCCGACGTGGCGGAGCGCTACTGGTGGCCGGTCTGCGAAGGCATCGGCGCGGCGCACGCGCTGTCGGAGATCGAGGGCGACCCGCGCCACGAGGACTGGTACCGCCGCTTCTGGGACTTCGCCGCGCGGCGGCTGATCGACCGCGATCATGGCGGCTGGCACCCGCAGATCGACGCCGCGGGCCGGCCCTCCTCCGACCCGTTCTTCGGCAAGCCCGATCTCTACCACGCGCTGCAAGCCTGCCTGATCCCGCTCCACCCGGTGACCGGCAGCCTCGCCCATCTCCTCGCCCAGCCCTGACCGGTCCTGACAGGCCCCGCCCGGCGCCCCGGGCGGGCGCCGGGCTTCAGCCGTCCCGCTCCATGATCCACTCGACCTCCGGCGCCGGCACGAAACGCCAGTTGCGGCGGGGGCCCGCCATGACGTTGAGGTAGTACATCTCGAAGCCGTAGGGCGCGCCGCAGGGGTGATGCCCGCGCGGCACCAGCACCACGTCGTGGTCCTTCACCGCCATGGTCTCGTCGAGCGAGCCGTCATCGGTGTAGACCCGCTGCACGCCGAAGCCCGAGGCCGGGTTCAGCCGGTGGTAGTAGGTCTCCTCGAGATAGGTGATGCGCGGGAAATCGTCCTCGTCGTGGCGATGGCTGGGAAAGGACGACCAGTGCCCGGCCGGGGTGAAGACCTCCGTGACCAGCAGGCTGTCGGCGTAATCCTCGTTCTCCATCGCGATGTTGTTGATGTGCCGCGTGTTCGTGCCCTTGCCGCGCTCGGTGAGCGCGATGCCTTCGGGGCCGATGCGCCGCGCCTCGTGGCCGCCCTTCCCGGGCGCCGAGCAGACCGCGATGGTGCAGTCGGTCGCGGCCTCCGCAGCCCATTCGCTGCCGTTCGGCAGGTAGAGGCAATGCGGCGGCGTCTTCTCGAACACGTTCATCCGCTCGCCCAGCTCGCCCCAGTCGCGGCCCGCCCCCTCGACCCGGGCCCGGCCCTCGACCATGACGAGGATGACCTCGCGGTCGCCGGTGACGTCGGCCACCCGGTCGCCCGCCCGCAGCCTGTGCAGCGCGAAACCGACATAGCGCCAGCCGGCGGTCTCGGGCGTGATCCGGTGCACCTCGCCGCGGGTGCCGAAGGGGCGGCGCAAAAGCGGGCCGGTCATGTCTCGTCCTCCTTGTCGTTCTGTCCTGCGGCACCCGGCCAGCCGGGCCGGGCCCGCCATGCGTCAGCCCTGCGGCACCGGCGTCCGGTCGTCGACCGCGAGCCCGGCCCGCGCGCAGAGGTCGCGTATCGTCTCGTAGCCGAGCTTGGAGGCGTCGTAAGGCGCGACCTTGGCCGGGTCCTGCTCGGCCTCGACCACGATCCAGCCCTCGTATCCCATCGCCGCCAGCCGGTCGGTGACGGCGGCGAAGTCGATCGCGCCCTCCGGATCGCCCGGCACGGTGAAGGCGCCCGCCACCACCGCGTCGAGGAAGGACCAGCCCTCGGCCCGCGCGCGACGCGCCACGTCGGCGCGCAGATCCTTGTAATGCACGTGGCCGATCCGGTCGCCCCAGCGGTCGAGCACGGCCATCGGGTCGCCGCCGCCGAACACGAGGTGGCCGGTGTCGTAGAGCAACCCGACCTCCGCGCCCGAGCCCTCCATCAGCCAGTCGATGTCGTCCCCGTCCTCGACGATCGCGCCCATGTGGTGGTGGTAGGTCAGCGGCAGCCCCTCGCCCGCCATCCACTTGGCCAGCTCGGTGAGCTTGCGCGCATAGCCCGTCACCTCGTCGCGCGAGAGCTTGGGCCGGGCGTTGACCGGCACGGCGCGGTCGCCCTGCACGGTGTTCGAGCACTCGGCATAGACGAGGCAGGGCGCGCCGAGCGCGGCGAACTGCGCCACCTGCCCGGCGATCGCGGCCTTCTCGGTCTCGACGTCGTTGACCAGAAGGTTGCCCGAGCACCAGCCGCCGCAAAGCGCGAGCCCGTGGCCGTCGAGGTAGCGGCGCAGCTCCTCGGTGCCCGAGGGCATGCGGCGGCCGCGCTCGATACCGGTATAGCCGATCTCGCGCGCCTCGCGCAGCGCCTGCTCCATGGTGAAAGCGGCGGTGAGGTCGGGCAGGTCGTCGTTCTGCCAGGCGATGGGGGAAATGCCGATCCGGACGCTCATAGGGGGGTCTTTCGGTTGAGAAAATGACAAGAACGGGCCGCGCGCGGCGGGAGGCATCCGCGCGCGGCCCTCGCGCTCCGGGCTCAGTTCAGCGCCCGGGCCCGGATCTGCGCCTCGTAGGCTTCGCGCTTCTCGCGCACCTGCGAGCGCTCCGAGACCTCCGGCACGGCCACGTCCCACCAATGCCCGCCATCGGGCGTCGAGGGGTAGGGGTCGGTGTCGATCACCACCACGAAGGGGCCGCTGGCCTGCCGGGCGCGTGCCAGCGCCTCCTCCAGCTCATTGATCGAGCCGACATGCACCGCCGCCGCGCCCATCGCCGCCGCATGGGCGGCGAAGTCGATGTTCGAGGCGTTCACGTGGTGGGAATGGTCGAGCAGGTTGTTGAACTCCGCCCCGCCGGTGCCGATCTGCAGCCGGTTGATGCAGCCGTAGCCGCGGTTGTCGGTGATCACCACGGTCAGGTCGAGGCCCAGCATCGCCGCCGTCGCCAGCTCGGAATTGGCCATCATGTAGGAGCCGTCGCCGAGCATGCAGACCACGTCGCGCCCGGGTTCGGCCATCTTGATGCCGATCGCGCCCGCGATCTCGTAGCCCATGCAGGAATAGCCGTATTCCATGTGATAGGCCCCCGGGCGCGGCGCCTTCCACAGCTTGTGCAGCTCGCCCGGCATGGTGCCGGCGGCGCACATCACCACCGTGTCCGGCCCCGAGGCGCGCTGCACCGCGCCGATCACCTGCTGGTCGGTCGGCAGGGCATCATTGCCCTCCGGCGCGTCGGTGAGCGGATCGACGGCGGCGAACCACTCGGCCTTGAGCCTGGCGTCGGGCCGCGCGAAGCCATGATCGCCGAGCGCGTCCGAAAGTGCCTCGAGCCCGGCCAGCGCGTCGCAGCACAGGGGCTCCGCCCCGTGCTTCATTGCGTCATAGGCCGCGACGTTGAGCGAGACGAGCCGCCGTGCCGGGTTCCGGAACACCGTCCAAGAGCCGGTGGTGAAGTCCTGGAACCGCGTGCCGACGCCGAGCACGAGATCGGCTTCGGCGCAGACCGCGTTGGCCGAGGCCGCGCCGGTCACACCGACGGGGCCGAAGTTCAGCGCGTGGTCCCATGGCAGCGCCGACTTGCCGGCCTGGCTTTCGACCACGGGGATGCGGTGCGCCTCGGCGAAATGCCGCAAAGCCTCCGTCGCGCCGGCGTAATGCACGCCGCCGCCGGCGACGATCACCGGCCGCTTGGCCGCCTTCAGCATCTCCGTCACCGCGTCGAGTTCGACCGGGTCGGGCTGCGGGCGGCGGGTGCGCCAGACCTTCGGCGCAAAGAAGCGCTCGGGCCAGTCGAACGCCTCGGCCTGCACGTCCTGGCAGAAGGACAGGCAGACCGGCCCGCATTCGGCCGGGTCGGTCATCACCCGGAAGGCGCGCGGCAGCGCGGTCAGGAGCTGCTCGGGCCGGGTGATGCGGTCGAAATAGCGCGTCACCGGGCGGAAGCAGTCGTTCACCGACACGGTGCCGTCGCCCCAATCCTCGACCTGCTGCAGAACCGGGTCGGGGCCGCGGTTGGCGAAGACGTCGCCGGGGATCATCAAAAGCGGCAGCCTGTTCACATGCGCCAGCGCCGCGGCGGTGACCATATTCGTCGCCCCCGGCCCGATCGAGGAGGTCACGGCCATCGCCCGCCTGCGCCCCGACTGCTTGGCATAGGCGATGGCGGCGTGGCACATCGTCTGCTCGTTGTGGCCGCGCCAGGTGCGGAAGCGGTCGCGCTCGGCATGCAGCGCCTCGCCGATCCCGGCGACGTTGCCATGGCCGAAGATCGCCCAGATCCCGGCAAGGAAGGGCTCGCCATCCTCGTTGAGCTGCGCCGCGAGGTACTTCACCATCGCCTGCGCCGCGGTCAGCCGGATCGTCGTCATGCGGCATCCTCCCTCTGGGCCCGGGCCGCGTCCCACAGGGCGCAGAGCCGGGCATATCCGTCCTTCATCTCCTGCACCGCCCCGGCATCGTCGATGCGGCCGGCCATCCAAGCCTCGGCCGCCGCGCCGAAGATCGTGCGCCCCACGGCAAAGCCCCTGACCAGCGGGAACCGCGCCGCGGCGCGGAAGCTCTCGGCCAGCGCGTCCTCGCCCGAGGCGAGGCCCAGCACGACGATGCCGCGGGTGTGCGGGTCGTTCTCCTCGATCGCGTCGCAGGCCGCCTGCCAGCCCGCGTCCGAGGTCATCGGCTCGAGCTTCCACCAGTCCGGGTAGACGCCGATCTCGTAGAAGCGGCGGATGATCCGGGCGGTTGTGTCGTCGCCCACCGGCGCGACCTTCGACGGGATCACCTCGAGCAGGAATTCCAGCCGGTTGCGCCGCGCCGCGTGGAACAGCCGCGTCACCGTCGCCTCCTGCGCGGCGCGCGTCTCGGCGTCGTCGTCGGGGTGATAGAAGCACAGGCACTTCACCACATGCTCGGCCGGCCATTCCGCGAGGCCGCCGAAATCGGGGCCGAGCTCGGGCTCGAGTTCCAGTGGCCGCGAGCCGGGCCATTCGACCGGCCGGCCGATCCACAGCCCCTGCCCCGCCGCGCGGTGCAGCGCGGCCTTGCCCAGCCGGTTGTCGCACAGCAGCCCGTAGCCCGGCCGCCCCTGCGCCACGGCCTCGCAGGCCTCGAGGCACAGCTCCTTGAACCGGCCGATCTTCGCGGCCGTCGCGCCCGCCAGCTCCTCGAGCTGCATCCGGTGGTCGAAGGCGAAGACCCGCATCTCGGGCCATGCCCCGTGCCGGTTGGTCGACCAGTGGATCTGCTCGAGCTCCGCATCCTTGCGCAGCGCCTTGTCCCGCACGCCGCGCGCGAGGAAGAACTCCAGCTCCGCCAGCGACGGATAGGCCGGGGTGCAGCCGTGCCGGCTCACCGCGAAGGCGCCGCAGGCATTGGCGTATTCGAGCGCGCGCGGCCACGCCTCGCCGTCGAGCCAGCCCTTCAAGAGCCCCGACATGAAGCCGTCGCCCGCGCCCAGCACGTTGAACACCTCGATCGGAAAGCCCGGCCCCGTCTGCCCGTCATCGAGGCTGTCGGGGATCTCGCCCTCGAAGGCCACCGCGCCATCCGCGCCGCGCTTGCAGACCAGCGTCGCGTCCGAGACGGCGCGCACCGCGCGCAGCGCCCGAACGGTGTCGGTCGTGCCGCCGGCGATGTGGAATTCCTCCTCGGTGCCGACGATCAGGTCGAACAGATGCAGCGTCGATTGCAGCTTGGCGGTGACGGTCTCGCTCTCGACGAAGCGGCTCTCGCCGTCGCCATGGCCGGCCACGCCCCACAGGTTCGGGCGGTAGTCGATGTCGAGCGCGGTCTGCGCGCCGTGCTTGCGGGCCAGCTCCAGCGCCTTGAGCACCGCCCGTTCCGTGCGCGGGTGGCTCAGATGCGTGCCGGTGGCGACGACGGCGCGGGCACGGGCGACGAAACCCTCCTCGACGTCGTCCTCGCTCAGCGCCATGTCGGCGCAGTTCTCGCGGTAGAAGATCAGCGGAAAGCTCTCCTCGTCGCGGATGCCCAGCAGCACCAGCGCCGTCAGCCGCTCGGGGTCGGTGAGGACACCGGCGGTGTCCACCCCCTCGCGCTTCAGCTCCTCGCGGATGAAGCGGCCCATGTGCTCGTCGCCCACCTTGGTCAGCAGCGCCGAGCGCAGACCCAGCCGCGCGGTGCCGGCGGCCATATTGGTGGGCGAGCCGCCGAGATACTTCTCGAAGGAGCGCATGTCCTCCAGCCGGCCGCCCACCTGCGCGCCGTAGAGATCGACCGAGGAGCGGCCGATGGTGATGAGATCGAGATCCTTCATCACACCGTCCCCTCGAGCGAACCCTCGAGCTGCGCCAGCTCCTGCCCGCCGGCCATCAGGTCCTGCAGCTGCTCGGGCGTGATCTCACCGCGCCGCGCCGTGCCGAGCGTCTTGCCGCGGTTGAGCACGGTGAAGCGGTCGCCCACCGCCAGCGCGTGGCGCACGTTGTGGCTGATGAAGACCACGCCCACGCCCTGCTTGCGCACCCGGTCGATGGTGGCCAGCACGTTCGAGGTCTGGCGCACGCCCAAGGCCGAGGTCGGCTCGTCGAGGATCAGCACGCGGGCGCCGAAATAGACCGCGCGGGCGATGGCGACGGTCTGGCGCTCGCCGCCCGAGAGCGTGCCGACCGCCTGGTCGGGGCCGCGCAGGTTGATGCCCATCTTGCGCATCTCCTCCACCGCCGTCTCGTTCATCTTCTGCACGTCCATCCGCTTGGTCGGGCCGCGGCCGATGGTGGGCTCGCGCCCCATGAAGAAGTTGCGCGTGACCGACATCAGCGGGATCATCGCCAGATCCTGGAACACCGTGGCGATGCCCGCCTCCATCGCGTCGCGCGGGCTGGAGAAGTTCATCGGCTTGCCGTCGATGGTGATCGTGCCGTGGGTCGGCTTGTGCACGCCCGACATGGTCTTGATGAAGGTCGACTTGCCGGCGCCGTTGTCGCCCAGAAGACAGTGGCACTCGCCGGGCCTCACGTCGAAGCTGACGCCGGCCAGCGCGATGATGTTGCCGAAGTGCTTCTCGATGTCGGTCATCTCGATGATCGGCCGGACATCGGTCGAGACGTCGCCGTGGTGAAAGGTCGTGTCCTGGGTCATCTCAACGCTCCCCCGTCACGCGCTTGCGGATGTAGTTGTTGAAGAGCACGGCGATCAGCAGCATCCCGCCCAGGAAGATCTGGAACCAGTCCTGGTCGAAATCGGTGTAGGTCAGGCCGATCGTCACCATGCCGAAGATGATGGCGCCGAAGAAGGCCCCGATCGCCGAGCCGTAGCCGCCGGTCAGCAGGCAGCCGCCGATCACCGCGGCGATGATCGCCTCGAATTCCTTCATGAAGCCGCGCCGGGCGTCGGTCGAGCCCGAGTCCATCACCGTGATGATCGCCACCAGCGCGCCGCACATCGCGGTCAGCATGAAGAGCGCGATCTTCACCTTGCGCACCGGCACGCCGGAATTGGAGGCGGCATTGCGGTCGCCGCCGGCGGCGAAGATCCAGTTGCCCTGCGGCGTGCGCAGCAGCACGTAGGTCGCCACCAGCGCCAGGAAGATGAACCACAGGATCTCGACCGGGATGCCGGGCACCTTGGGCGCGCCGTTCTTGAAGGTCTCGATCGCGCCAATCTGCGCCAGCCAGGCGAAGATCGGGCCGAAGGCGTCGCCCGAGAACAGCGGCGCGAGCCAGTCGTCCTCGACCGCGTCGCGCACGCCGCGCAGCTGGGTCGAACCGCCCGAGGCGATCTTCAGCCCCACCAGCGAGGCGCCGCGCAGCACGAAGAGGAAGGCCAGCGTCACGATGAAGGAGGGCAGTCCGGTCTTCAGCACGATGGTGCCGTTGACGGCGCCGATGCCGGCCGCGACCGCCAGCGTCAGCGGGATGGCGAGGATCAGCGGCAGGCCCAGCGTCACCGTGCAGGCGCCGAAGATCAGCCCGGCGAAGGCCACCATCGAGCCGATCGAGAGGTCGAACTCGCCGCCGATCATCAGCATCGCCGCGCCGATGGCGAGGATCCCGAGCTGGGCCGCCGGGGTCATGAAGTTCATGATGCCCGACAGCGTGAACATCGCGCCGTCGGCGGTGATCAGGAAGAACGTCGTCACCAGGATGACGCCGGCGATGGCGCCGAGCTCCGGCCGCTTCATCAGGCGCGACCCGATCCCTTCCTTCTTGAGACGTTCATCCTTCGCGGCTTGGATCGCCGGCTGAATGGTTTCGGCCATGGCCTCATCCTCCCGATGAATAAAGAAGGGCCGTGGCGCGGCGATGTGCGCCACGGCCCGATGCGTCCGGCATCACGCTGGTCTGGGGGTCAGCGAATGCCCTGCGCGGACAGCTCGACCACCTGGGCCGCCTTGTCCTGCGTCACGAGGTTCGGGCCCGAGGGCACGTCCCCGCCCGGCACCAGGCCGTACTGCGCGTTGAGCGCGAGGAAGGCGACCGGCAGGTAGCCCTGCAGGAACTGCTGCTGGTCGATCGCGAAGGCGGCCTCGCCGTTGGCGACCGCCTCGAGGAAGCTCGCCGACAGGTCGAAGGTCGCGACATTGACCTCGCCGGTGCGGCCCACCGCCTCGACGGCGGCGATCGCCGGCTCGCCCACGAGCGAGGCGCCGAGCCCCATCACCGTGTCGATGTCGGGGTTCGATTCCAGCGCCGCCTGCACCTTGGACTGCACCTCGGCCGGGTCGTTCTGGGTGGGGATCACCTCGACCGAGCCGCCGAAGCCCTCCGCGAAGCCCTCGCAGCGCAGGTCGAGCGCGACGTTGCCGACCTCCTGGTTGACGCAGATGCCGGTGGTGCCGCCCATCTCGGCGAGCTTCTCGCCCGCCACCTTGCCGGCGGTGAACTCGTCCTGGCCGACATGCAGCAGCGCGCCGAGCTCCTTGGCGACGTCGGAGCCCGAGTTCATCGAGATGACCGGGATGCCGGCCTGCACCGCGCGCTCGATCGACGGCCCGAGCGCGTCGGCATCGGGGATCGAGACCACCAGCCCGTCGGGCTCCTGGTTCACGGCGGCGTCGATCAGCTGGCTCATCTGCACCATGTCGAAGGTCTCGGGCGAGCGGAAATCGACATTGGCGCCGGTGTCCTCGGCGGCCTTGTCGGCGCCGTTCTTGACCACAGACCAGAACGGGTCGTTGGCCTGGCCATGCGCCACCACGATGATGTCCTGCGCCAGCGCGGGCGCGGCGACGCCCATGGCCGCCAGCAATACGGCGGTTTTCGCGATCTTGGTCATATGTCCTCCCTGGTTGACCATGCGGGGCCTCCACCCCGCTGCGACGAGACCGGGCCTCCGGGCCCGGCCGGCCCCGATCCTCCCCGGAGCCATATGGAACGTTTATTCCATAAAGGGGCGAATCACCCGCCCTGTCAATCTTGATCTCGCAGCGCCGCCACCGCGACGACCAGCGTGGTGGCCAGCGTCATGGAGGCGTTGAGCGACCGGAAGCCCGCCACCTCGCCCTCATGCGCGACGAGCAGCCCATCGACCAGCTCGGTGAGCGGGCCGTCGGGGGCGTCGCTCAGCCCGTAGACCCGCGCGCCGCGCGCCCGCGCCGCCTGCGCGAAGTCCAGCGTCTCCTGCGAATAGGAGGCGTAGGTGACGGCGAAGACCGCGTGGCCCGGCGCCACGGCGGCGGCCCCGCCCAGCCGGCCCGGGTCGCTGTGCAGCACCGCCGGCACCTCGAGCTTGCCCAGCATGTAGGACATGTTGCTGACCACCGCATAGGCGCGGCGCATCCCCACCAGATGCAGAAGCGGCGCCTCCGCCAGCGCCTGCGCGATCGCCTCCAGCCCGCCGGACGTCACAGTATTGGCGAGCGATATCAGGGATTTGTGCCCCGCTTCCGCGAACTCGGCCAGCAGCCTACCGGTGCCGCCTGCCATCTCTGGCCGCAGCGTCGCCAGCCGCTCGTCATAGGCCGGGCGGAAGCCGGTGTACTGCGCCCGAAACAGCGCCTGCATCTCGGAGTAGCCCGAAAATCCGAGCGCCTGGCAGAAGCGCATGTAGACCGATGGCGCCACCTCGGCGGCGCGGGCCATGTCCGACACGGTCGAGACCGCGATCAGGTGCAGGTGCCGACGGGTGAAGGTCGCGCATTGATTCAGGCGCTTGGGCAGGGTGTCGATCAGCTCGTCGAGCCGCTCGATCGTCTGGGTGACATTGTTCGGGGCGTCGGGCTGGTCTGCGCTGGCGGTCATCTCGGTCTCTCGTCTTGACAGCTCCACCATTATCACCCCATGAGTACGAATGGAATGAATATTCCGTATGGGAGGGAATCATGGTGATCGGACTGGGCCTCATCGGCACCGGATTCATGGGCAAGGCGCATGCGCTCGCCTATCGCAACGCCCGCGCCGTCTTCGGCGACCTGCCGGAGACCCGGCTCGCCCGCCTGTGCGACATGCCGGACGAGCGGGCGCAGGCGATGGCCGATCAGCTCGGCTTCGCGTCCGCCACCGGCGACTGGCGCGCGCTGGTCGCCGACCCGGCCGTCGACATCGTCTCGATCACCACCCCGAACGGGCTGCACCGCGAGATGGCGCTGGCCGCCATCGCCGCCGGCAAGCACGTGCATTGCGAAAAGCCGCTCGCGCTCCGCCTCGAGGACGCGCGCGAGATGGAGGCCGCGGCGCGAGAGGCCGGCGTGCGGACCATGGTCGGCTACAACTACATCCACAACCCGGCCATCGCCCATGCCCGAAAGCTCGTGGCCGAGGGCGCGATCGGCCGGCCCGTGCATTTCCGCGGCTGGGTCGACGAGGACTACCAGGCCGACCCCGACCTGCCCTGGAGCTGGCGCGCCACCCGCGCCGAGGCCGGGCTCGGCACGCTCGGCGACCTCGGCTGCCACCTCGTCTCGATGAGCCAGATCCTGATGGGCCCGATCGAGAGCCTGATCGCTGACACCCAGATCATCCATGCCGACCGCCCCCTGCCCGACGGCAGCGGCCGCGCCGCCGTCGAGAACGAGGACGCGGCCTCCGCCATCATCCGCTACGGCTCGGGCGCGCAGGGCACGCTGTGCAGCTCGCGCTCGGCCTGGGGCCGCAAGAACCGGCTCGACTGGGAGCTGCACGGCACCAAGGGCATGATCGCCTTCGGCCAGGAGCGGCTGAACGAGCTGCAGCTCTACACCAACGAGGGCCCCGCCGGGCGGCAGGGCTTCCGCACCATCCTGACCGGCCCCGAACACCCGCCCTACGGCGCCTTCTGCCCCGCGCCGGGCCACCAGCTCGGCTTCGGCGACCTCAAGACCATCGAGGCCGCCGCCTTCCTGCGCGCCATCGCCAGCGGCGCGCCGGTCTTTCCAGACTTCACCGACGCCCTCGCCATCGAGGCGGTGATCCACGCCATCGACGTCTCGGCCCGCGAAGGCCGCCGCGTCACCCTCTGAACGCCAACCGAAAGGCTCCCCCCATGAAAGTCGCTCTCTTCGGCGCCGGCCGCATCGGCAAGGTCCACGCCGCCTCGATCAAGACCGACCCCCGCTCCGAGCTCGCGGCCGTCACCGACGTGATGCCCGAGGCCGCGCAGGCGCTCGCCCGCGAGCACGGCATCGCCGTGCGCAGCCCCGACGAGATCCTCGCCGACCCGGCCATCGACGCGATCCTGATCGCGTCCTCGACCAACACCCATGCCGACCTGATCGAGGCCGGGGTGAAGGCCGGCAAGGCGATCTTCTGCGAAAAGCCGATCGATCTCGACCTCGCGCGCGCGCTCGAGATCGGCCGCCTCGCGAAGACCCACGACAAGCCGATGATGATGGGCTTCAACCGCCGCTTCGATCCGAACTTCGCCGCCGTGAAGGCCGCGCTCGAGGCCGGCGAGGTCGGCAAGGGCGAGATGCTCGCCGTCACCTCCTACGACCCGGCGCCGCCGCCGGTCAGCTACATCAAGGTCTCCGGCGGGCTCTACCGCGACATGATGATCCACGACTTCGACATGTGCGCCTTCCTGTTCGGCATGCCGAAGACGGTGACGGCGCACGGCTCCTGCCTCGTCGATCCCGAGATCGGCGCCGCCGGCGACATCGACACCGCCGTGGTGGTGCTCACCTACGCAGACGGCCGCATCGCGACGATCCGCAACTCGCGCCGCGCACCCTATGGCTACGACCAGCGGGTCGAGCTTCTGGGCTCCGAGGGCACGCTCGAGGCGCGCAACGAGATCGAGAACACGGTGGTGAAGTCGACCGCCGCCGGCACCGTCTCCGCCAAGCCGGTCTTCTTCTTCCTCGAGCGCTACATGCGCGCCTACGCGATCGAATGGTCCGCCTTCGTCGATGCCTGCGTCGAGGGCAAGCCGGTCCCCGCCACCGTGCAGGACGGGGTGAACGCGCTGGCGCTGGCCGAGGCCGCGAACCTCTCGTTCCGCGAGGGCCGGCCGGTCGAGGTCACCCCGGCGATGACGGGGGCCTGAGCCATGGGCTTCACCCTCGCCGCCTGCGCCGAGATGCTCTGGCGCGACCGCCCGATCGAGTGGCGCTGCGCGCGGCTGCACGAGATGGGCTTCGAGGTCGGGCTGTGGAACTGGCCCGATCACGACCTCGACGCGCTGAAACGCTCGGGCGCGACCTTCTCGATCATGAACGGCTATCTCGAGGGGCGGCTCGCCGATGACGAGGGCGCCGAGCAGCTGCTCGCCTCGGCGCGCGAGACGGCGCAGATCGGCCGGCGCCTCGGCGTGGCGCGCCTCAACCTCCACGGCACCGGGCTCGGCGAGGGCGGCCGCCCGAAGCTGGCCGAGACCGCGACGCCGCTGAAATGGGTCAAGGCGCGCGACACGCTGAACCGGATCTGCGACCTCGCGGAGGAGCTCGACGTGACCTTCACGCTCGAGAACCTGAACCAGCCCGTCGATCACGCCGGCGTGCCCTTCGCGCGGGCCGAGGAGTGCCTCGCGCTGGTCGCCGCCGTCGACCGGCCGCGGCTGCGGCTGAACCTTGATCTCTACCACGCCCAGATCGGCGAGGGGAACCTGATCGAACTGTGCCGCGCCTGCCTGCCCTGGATCGGCGAGATCCAGGTCGCCGACGTCCCCGGCCGCTGCGAGCCCGGCACCGGCGAGATCAACTATGCCGGCGTCGCCCGCGCGCTGCGCGCCATGGGCTATGACGGCCCGGTCGGGCTCGAGGCCTTCGCCGCGGGCGACGAGGAGGCCGCGCTCGAGGCCTTCCGCGCGGCCTTCACCACCCCGGCCTGAGCCGGGCCCGGTCCGGCCCGCCGCCGCGCATCGGCGGGCCGCGACCTTGTCGCGAATTGTCCCCCCGCGGGGGCCGCGCTACACTTTGCGACAATTTCGCCTTGGTCTTGAGAGACGCGCTGCCCTAGGTCGGCAGGCAGCGACCCTCTCGACGGCCGGGGCGATCGCGATCCCGCAGACCCCATGCCGCCGGTCGGGCAGGCCGTACCGTCCGACCGCGGAGGCCCCGCCATGCGCACCGTTCTTCGCAGCCTCGTCGTCCTTGCCGTGCTGGCGGCCTCCTCGGGGTTCGCCGCCTGGCAGGCGACCCGGTTCCACGCCGCGCTCGCGCCAGACGCCGCCTCCGAAACCGGCGGCCCGCCCGCCCGCCGGCCGGGCGGGCCCCGCGGCGGCGGCGGCGGCGGCGGCGCGTCCGCCCCAGAGGTCGCCCTCGCTAGGGCCGAAACGGCGCAGGTCGCGCCTGTCACCACCGCCTATGGCCGGGTCACGGCGCCGCGCAGCGTCGCGCTCGCCCCGGCGGTGGCGGGCCGCGTGGCCTTCGTCGCGCCCGACCTGCGTGACGGCGCGCAGGTCGCCGCGGGCCAGACCCTGCTCCGGATCGACGACACCGAGGCCCGCCTCGCCCTGGGCGAGGCGCAGGCCGGCCGCGCCACGGCGCAGGCCGGGCGCGACGACGCGCGCCGCCGCATCGCCGAGCTTCAGGCCGAGCGCGCCCTGCTCGACGAGGTCGCGGCGCTGCGCGAGGCCAATCTCGAACGCATCGCCGCGCTCGCCGCCGGCGGCGGCGCCGCGGCCGCCACCCGCGACGAGGCCGAGGCCGCCGCCATCGGCGCACGGCAGGCGCTGGCCACTCAGGACGCCGAAATCGCCGCCGCCGAAAGCCAGCTCCGGCAGGCCGGCATCAGCGTCGAGCAGGCCGATCTCGCGGTCGCCCGGGCCGAGCGACACCTCGCCGACCACGAGCTGGTCGCGCCGATCGCCGGGCTCTACGCCGGCACCGTGCCGGTCGAAGGCCAGGATCTCGCCGCCACCGCCATCGGCCGGATCACCGATCTCGACCGGCTGGAGGTGCGGCTCGACCTCACCCGCGCCATGCTGGGCCGCGTCACCGACGCGACCGGCGCGGCACTGCCGCTCGAGGCCGCGATCCACCCGCCCGGCGGCGGCCCCGGCGCGACCGCCCGGCTCGACCGGCTGACCCTCGAGGCCGCCGGCGAGGCGGGCGAGCGCAGCGTCGCGGTGCTGCGGATCACCGATCAGCCCTGCGCCTGCCTGCGCCCCGGCGATTTCGTCGAGGCGCGCATCTCCGAGCCCGAGATCACGGGCGTGCCGGTGCCGCACGAAGCGCTCACCGCCGACGGCGCGCTGCTGGTGCCCGACCCGGAGGGCGTGCTGCAGAAGATCGCGGTCGACCTCCTGCGCCGCACCGCAGACACGGCGATCCTCGGCCCCGGCGCGGCCGGGCTGCGCTACGTCGCCGATCCGGGGCCCGAGCTGTTCGAGGGCGCCCGCATCGCCCTGCCCGCCGCCGAGCACGACGCCGAGCCGGCCGCCGACGCCACGCCCGAGATGGTCGAGATCGACGCCGAGACCCGCGCCCGCCTCGTGGCGCGGCTCGAATCCGGCGCCGAGCTGCCGGCGCCGCTGCGCGCCCGGATCGAAAGCGCGCTCGAGACCGGCACCGCCCCGGCCGCGCTCCTGCAGCGCCTCGCCGGCCGGGCGGGAGAGTGAGCATGCGGCTCGTCGCCTTCTTCACCCGCCACCCCACCGCCGCGAACCTGCTGATGGTGCTGATCACCGTCTTCGGCGTCTACGCCGCGACCCAGATCCGCGCGCAATACCTGCCCGACGTGGTGTTCGAACGGGTCGACGTCTCGATCCCGTGGGACGACGCCTCGGCCGAGGACGTGCAGGACGGCATCGTCGCGGTGGCGAGCCCGTCGCTGCTGGCGGTCGAGGGGCTGTCCGAGCTGTCGGCGGTGGCGCGCGAAGGCGGCGCGCGCTTCTCGCTCGAATTCGAGCCCGGCTGGGACATCGGCCGCGCGATGGAGGATGTCGAGGCCGCCCTGCCCTCGGCCGCCTCGCTGCCCGAGGCGGCCGAGACGCCGGCCGTCAGCCGCGCCGCATGGCGCGACCGGGTCTTCGACCTCGTGCTCGCGGGCGATCTGCCCCGCGACCGGCTCGAAGAGCTGGGCGAGGCGCTGCAGCAGGAGCTGCTGCGCGCCGGGCTGACTAGGGTGAGCCTGCGCGGCACCACCGCGCCCGAGCTGTCGGTCACGCTCTCGGCCGCGCGGCTGGCCGAGCACGGGCTGAGCCTGCAGCAGGTGGCCGACGCCATCGCGCAGGGCGCCCGCGACAGCGCCGCCGGCGAAACCGCCACGGGCGGCGTGCCGGTCCGGGTCGGGCAGGACCGGCTGTCGGACGACGCTCTGGCCGGCCTGTCGCTCGCCACCGCAACGGGCCGCGTCACGCTGGGCGAGATCGCCGCCTTCGAGAGGGTCGAGGCCGGCTCCGGCCGGGCCTATTTCCTCGAAGGCGTGCCGGCGGTGGTGATCGGGGTCGAACGCGGCGAGGGCGGCGACGCGCTGAAGATCCGCGAGGCCGCGCTCGACACCGCGCGCGCCTTCGCCGCCCGCCAGTCCGAGCCGCTCGAGGTCGCGCCGATGCGCGACAACGCCTCCCGCATCGCCGACCGGCTGGCGATCCTCGCCGACAACGCGGCCTTCGGCCTGCTGCTGGTGCTGGCGCTGCTGTTCGTCTTCCTCTCCCCCTCGGCGGCGATCTGGGTGGCCGGCGGCATCCCGGTCGCGCTGGCCGCCGGGCTCGGCCTGCTCTGGCTCACCGGCCAGTCGCTCAACATGATCTCGATCTTCGCGCTGCTGATCTGCCTAGGCATCATCGTCGACGACGCCATCGTCGTGGCCGAAAGCGCCGAGGCAAGGCACCGCCAGAACGGCGAAAGCCGCGCGCGCGCCGCCGAGCGCGCGGCGCGGCGGATGCTCGGGCCGATCCTCGCCTCGACCGCGACCACGGTGGTGGCCTTCATGTCGCTGATGGCCGTGGGCGGCCGCTTCGGCGACTTCATGGCCGCCATCCCCTTCACCGTCGCGGCGGTGCTGCTGGCCTCTCTGGCCGAGTGCTTCCTCGTGCTGCCGCACCATCTGGGCCACGGCTTCGCCCGGCTCGACCGAAGCTGGCTCGCCTGGCCGGCCCGCGCGGTCAATCGCGGCTTCGACCGGATGCGCGCCCAGCTCGTCGCGCCGCTCCTGCGCGGGCTGATGTCGCTGCGCTATGCGGTGCTGCTGGTGGCCGTTGGCGCGACGCTGCAGGCGCTCCTGATGGTGATCGAGCGCGACGTCGCCTGGCGCTTCTTCGTCGCGCCGCAGCAGCCGATGATCACCGCCAACATCGCGATGCGCGACGACGCCACCCGCGCCGACACCGAGGCGATGCTGGACGAGCTGCTGCGCGCCTCGAACGAGGTGCGCGCCGACTTCGCCGAACGCCACGGCGCCGACCCGGTGGTGACGGTGCTGACCGAGATCGGCGGCGGCGCCGGGCGCGGCCTCGCCTCCGCCGAGGACAAGGACGCCGACCTGCTCGGCGCGGTCACGATCGAGCTGATCGAGGCCGACGACCGCCCCTACGCCACCGACGCCTTCGTCACCGCCTTCGAGGCCGCGCTCGACCGGCCGCCGCTGCTCGAGACCTTCAGCTTCCGCGCCGGGCGGTTCGGACCGGGCGGCGACGGGCTCGACATCGCGCTCTACGGCGACGACCCCGCCCGGCTCGACGCCGCCGCCGCCGCGCTGCAGGCGGTGCTCTCGCAGATCCCCGAGATCACCGGCCTCGAGGACGACCTGACGCTCGCGGGCACCGCGCAGTCGCTGCGGCTCAACGGCTATGGCGAGGCGCTCGGCTTCACCGAGGCCGCGATCGCGGCCGAGCTGCGGGCGCGGCTGCAGGGCGTCGAGGCCACGACGTGGCAGGAGGGCGCGCAGACCGGCCGGATCGAGGTGCGGCTGCCCGAGGGCGCGCTCGGCGCCGCCTATCTCGACGAGATCCTGCTGCCCTCGCCCGAGGGGCGCTGGGTGACTCTGGCCGAGATCGTCACGCTAGAGCCCAGCCCCGCCCTCGGCACGATCCGCAGCACCGCCGGGCAGGCCGTGGTCCGCGTCACCGGCGAGATCTCGACCGAGGATCCCGATCTGGCCGAGACGCTCCTCGAGCGGATCGAGACGGTCGAACTGCCGCGCATCGCCGCCGCCTTCGGCACCGGCTACGCACTGCAGGGGCTGGCCGCGCAGGAGGCGCAGTTCCTCTCCGACGCGGCGATCGGCTTCGGCGTCTGCCTGCTCATGATCTACATGGTGCTGGCGCTGGTGCTCGGCCACTGGGTGCGGCCGCTGTCGATCATGGCGGTGATCCCGGTCGGCGTGACAGGCGTGGTCTGGGGCCATTACTGGTGGGACATGCCGCTGTCGATCTTCTCGGCGGTGGGCTTCATCGGGCTGAGCGGCATCATCGTCAACGACTCGATCGTGCTGATCACCGCCATCGACGAGCGGATGCGCCGGGTCGAGCCGCGCGCCGCCATCATCGGCGCGGTGTCCGAACGGCTGCGCCCGGTGCTGCTGACGACGCTGACCACCGTGCTCGGCCTCGCGCCGCTCCTGTTCGAGACCAGCACGCAGGCCGAGTTCCTCAAGCCGATGGTGCTGACGCTCTGCTCCGGCCTGGTCTTCGGCTTCGCCATCGTGCTTCTGGTGGTGCCGGCGCTGGTGGCGATCCAGCTCGATCTCGCCGCCGCATGGCGGCGGGTCGCGGGCCGGCGGCCGGCCCGCGACCGCATGGCCTAGCGCGGCACCGCGCGCCGCGCCGCGTCGCGCGCCATCTGCACGATCCCCTCGCGCTCGCAGCCGAGATCGGCGAGGTCGCGGTCCGACAGCCGCGACAGCTCGGCCACGGTACGCCGGTAGATCCGCCGGCGCTCGGTCGACAGCGCGAGGTCGCCGCGCAGCGCGGCCAGCCGGCCATAGAGGGTGGCGGGGATGGAGTCGTCTTGAGTACGGGTCATGTCGCTCTCCGGGGTTTCGCCGCAACGCGGCATCGTCTGCCCCCGATGCTGGGGCCGACCCCGCCGCCCGACCAGCCCCGCGGATGCGGGTCCGCCATTCCACCGCAGCAAGGCTCTGCGCGGCTCCTTGCCGAGGCCGGTTTCAGGTCCGCCCAAGCGCCGGGCACAGGGGTCGGATCGGCCCACGAACCGGGCAGAACAGCCCGCATGGCCCGATCACGTGCGATTTCCGCGGTCGTCCGCGGAACCTTTCCGCCGCGGCGTCACCGGCAGACCGCGTTGCCTAAGCCGGACCGCCCGAAAGAATTTGGCCGAAACAACCCGCCGACCGTCCCCGGCCTCGCGCCAATTGCCTCCAGCCCGCGTCGTAGAGCCATCTTGCACAATAATATCAGACTCATGCGTCGGTTATCTAAGGTGTTCTCTTAGCATTCAACGACAACCCACCGGCTGGATCATGCCACCTCCGGCGAACCCTGAAGGCAAAATCTCTAGACCGGTGGCCCGTCTTGCAGAGCCCCGCCGCGCTGCCTGTCACCAGATCCATCGATGAGATTCAGATCGTCATCCGGCACGCAGTAGCGTGCCTCACAGCTCACCGGATCGAAAGCCGGCGGCGGTGTCCCACGCCCATGGCGACCAGCGCAGCACGGATAAACGCGCTAGCCCGCAACTAACGCGACACAAGAGGTATGTCACTTAGAGCGCTGATATATCTATCATGTTCACTCGACCACCGCGCCGCCAGCCCCAGAACCGCAACCGCAATTCCCACCTAAGCGCGCCGCTCTCAGAGCCCCGCCGCGATCTCCGCCTGTCCGATCTCCAGCAGCGCCCGCACATGAGGCGCGAAGCTGCGCCAGACGTCGAGGCGGAAGGCGTCGTCGGCCTCGCGCCACAGCACCACCTGCGCGGTGTCGAACACCGTTCGGGTCGCGCCGCCCACCGCCAGCCGGTCGAGGTCGCGCGGGCAGTTGGTCGCCAGGAGATCCGCCGCCGCCGGGCCGCTGACCCGGAAGCTCACCTCGCGGTCGCTGATCTCGACCAACGCGTGCGGCGCCTCCGCATAGGCGTCCGCCCCGGCCCGCGCGATCGCGTCGGCCTCGTCCTCCCCGGCCTGGATCAGCCACTCGTCCGGCCCGAGGCACAGCGCGACGCGGCCGCCCGCGCGCGCCGTCTCGCCCACCCGGTCCGGCAGGTCGCAGCCGAGCGCCCGGCCCAGCACCGGCCGGCCCGCCGCCCGCACCCTGAGCGAGAAGCGCGCCACCGGCGCCAGCGCCTCGATCCGCACCCGCGCGCCGGCATCGGCGGTGAAATCATGTGTCTGGCTGGTCATCATCGCGCCCTCCTTCAGAGCTTCAGCCTCTCGCCGTCCGGGTCGTAGAACATGGTCGAGGTCACCTTCGCCCGCACCACGCCGTCGGGCATCGGCACATGCACCGTCTCGCCCTCGCGCGCGCGCCCGTCCTCGATCAGCGCCATGGCGATCGAGCGGCCGAGCGTGGCGCTGCGGTAGGACGACGTCACGTGCCCGACCATCTTCATCGGCTTCGGCTGGTCGGGGTCGAGCACGATCTGCGCGCCCTCCTCCAGCTTCACCGCCCCGTCCTCGGTCATCAGGCCGACGAGCTGCTTGCGCCCCCCGGCCACGAGGTCGGGCCGCGCCAGCGACCGCTTGCCGACGAAGTCGGGCTTCTTCTTGCCGATCGCCCAGCCGAGCCCCGCGTCGTCCGGCGTCACCGTGCCGTCGGTGTCCTGTCCGACGATGATGAAGCCCTTCTCGGCGCGCAGCACGTGCATGGTCTCGGTGCCGTAGGGCGTGATGCCATGCGGTTTTCCGGCTTCCATCAGCGCCTCCCACAGCGCCAGCCCGTGCCGCGCCGGCACGTTGACCTCGAAGCCCAGCTCGCCGGTGAAGCTCAGCCGGAACAGCCGCGCCCTGAAGCCGGCGACGCGGCATTCGGCCACCGACATGTGCGGCATCGCCTCGGCCGAGATGTCGACGCCCTCGACCAGCCCGTCCAGCACCTCGCGCGCCTTCGGGCCGTTCAGCGCCACGGTCGCCCATTGCTCGGTGGTCGAGGTGAGCCAGACGTCGAGATCCGGCCACTCGGTCTGGAGATAATCCTCCATCATGTTCAGCACCCGCGCCGCACCCCCGGTCGTGGTGGTGACGTGGAACAGGTCGTCCGACAGCCGCCCGATGACGCCGTCGTCGCGGATGTAGCCGTCCTCGCCCAGAAGCACGCCGTAGCGGCAGCGCCCCGGCGCCAGCTTGGTCCAGGGGTTGGTGTACATGCGGTTCATGAACTCGACCGCGTCGGGCCCCGCCACCTCGATCTTGCCCAGCGTCGAGGCGTCGAAGATGCCGACGCCGCCGCGCGTGGCAAGGCACTCGCGCGCCACCGCCGCCTCCATGTCCTCGCCGCCCTGCGGGAAGTACCACGCGCGGCGCCACAGCGAGACCGGCTCGAACACCGCGCCGTTGGCCTCGGCGAAGGCGTCGATCGGCGTGGCCCTCGTCACCTCGAAGGTCGCGCCGCGCTTGTAGCCCGCGAAGGCGCCGAAGCTCGTCGGCGTGTAGGGCGGGCGGAAGGTGGTCAGCCCCACCTCGGGCGGCGCCTTGCCCACCGCGTCCGAGGCGATCATCAGCCCGTTGATGTTCGACATCTTGCCCTGATCGGTCGCCATGCCGTTGGTGGTGTAGCGCTTGACGTGCTCGATCGAGCGCATCCCCTCGCGCACCGCCAGCCGCAGGTCCTTGGCGGTGACGTCGTTCTGGAAATCGACGAAGGCGCGCACCCGGTGCGACCTGCGGTCCGTGGGCAGCTCCTTGTGGCTCTCGCCCGTGCCCGGCCGGTCATGCGCCACGGCAAAGCCCGTGGGCTCGACCGCGTGGCCGAGCGCCCGCGCCGCCGCCGCACCGGCCTCGGCCCCGTCCGAGAGCGCGTCGAGATAGCCCCAGAGCCCGCGCCCGGCGCCGGCGATGTGGCAGTCCTCGGTCATCCGCCCCGGCAGGAAGGTCCGGCTCGCCTCGTCCCACTGCAGGCTGCCCTTGGTGTGCGAGAAGAGATGCAGCGACGGCGTCCAGCCGCCCGACATCAGCAGGCAGTCGCAATGCAGCATGCGCGGATCGCCGACCCGGCCGTTCTCGACCGGGTTCACCGTGACCGAGGCGACGCGCAGCCGCCCGCGCGTGCCGGTCACCGTGTGCCCGGCCAGCACCTCGATCCCCCGCACCCGCGCCTCGGCCCGCAGCTCATCGGCCAGTGCCGCCCGCGTGTCGACGATGGCGACGATCTTGGTGCCGGCCTCGGCGAGGTCGAAGGCCGCGTGCCAGGCGCTGTCATGCGAGGTGACGATCACCGCCCGCTCGCCGACCTTCACGCCCCAGCGGTGCAGATAGCTCTGCGCCGCGCCCGCCAGCATCACGCCGGGCCGGTCGTTGCCGTGGAACACGAGCGGCTTTTCCAGCGCGCCCTGCGCCAGCACCACGCGCGTCGCCCGCACCCGCCACATCCGCTCGCGCGGGGCGTTCTCGGGCAGCGTGTCGAGATGGTCGGTGAGCTTCTCGCACAGCCCGATCATGTTCTGGTGGTAGTAGCCGATCGCCGTGGTGCGGGTCATCAGCCGCACGCCGCGCGCCCGCAGCTCGTCGAGCGCGGCCGCAAGCCAGTCCCACGCCGCCTGCCCGTCGATCTCCACCTCCGGGTCCGACAGGAGCGACCCGCCCATCTCCGGGGTCTCGTCCACCAGCGTCACCCGCACGCCCGCCCGCGCCGCCTCCAGCGCGGCCGCGATCCCGGCCGGCCCGCCGCCGACGACGAGCAGGTCGGTGTGCAGGTAGCGCGAGGCGTAGCGGTCCGGGTCGACCTCCGAAGGCGCGCGGCCCAAACCAGCGGCGCGGCGGATCACCGGCTCGTAGAGCCGGTCCCAGAAGCTGCGGGGCCACATGAAGGTCTTGTAGTAGAACCCGGCCGGAAACAGCGGGTGCAGCGCGTCGTTCACCGCGCCGAGGTCGAAGGACAGCGCGCCGAGCCGGTTCTGGCTCTCACACATCAAGCCCTCGCGCAGTTCCTGCACCGTGGCCCGCGTGTTGGGCTCGAACCGTCCCGCCCCGCGCGAGGTGCCGATCAGCGCGTTGGGCTCGGCCGAGTCGGCCGTCACCGGCCCGCGCGGGCGGTGATACTTGAACGACCGCCCCATCAGGTGGATGCCATGCGCCAGCAGCGCCGAGGCCACCGTGTCGCCGCGCAGCCCCTCGTAGCGCCTGCCGTCGAAGGAGAAGGTGACTTTCTCGTCGTGCTTCACCCGGCCCTTGCCGGGAATGCGGAACTGGCTCACTGCGCGGCCTCCGGCGTCGAGAGGTCGGGGCGCGGCTCGCCGGCCCTGTAGGTCAGAAGGAAGCGGTCGCTCACCGTGTCGCGCACCGCGTTGAAGAAGCGCGCGCAGCCATGCACGTGGCGCCAGCGCTCGAAATGCGGCCCCTTGAGATTGGAGCGGATGAACAGGAAGTCGCGCCATTCCTCGTCGGACAGCTGCGACGGGTCTTCCGGCCGCGCGATATGCGCCTCGCCGGCATAGGCGAACTCCGCCTCGGGCAGGGTCTGGTCGCAATAGGGGCAATGGATCAGCAGCATGGTCTTACCTCAATGCGCGACGGCGGCGGCGGCCGCCTCGTCGATCAGCCGCCCCGTGCGGAAGCGGTCCAGCGTGAAGGGGGCGTTGATCGGGTGCGGCTCGCCGGTCGCGACCGTGTGCGCCAGAGTGTGCGCCGCGCCGGGCGTCGCCTTGAAGCCGCCCGTGCCCCAGCCGCAATTGACGAAGAGGTTCTTCACCGGCGTCTTGCCGATGATCGCCGAGCGGTCCGGCGTCACGTCGACGATGCCGCCCCATTTCCTGAGCATCCGCATCCGGTTGAAGATCGGGAAGACCTCGCAGATCGCCGCCACCGTGTGCTCGATCAGCGGCAGGCCGCCGCGCTGCGAATAGGAGGTGTACTGGTCTGTGCCCGAGCCGATCACCAGCTCGCCCTTGTCGGACTGGCTGATATAGGCGTGCACCGTGTTCGACATCACCACGCAGGGGAAGACCGGCTTCACCGGCTCCGAGACCAGCGCCTGCAGCGGAAAGCTCTCGAGCGGCATCCGCACGCCCGCGCTCTGCATCACGACGCTGGTGTGCCCGGCCGCCGACACCGCCACCTTCTTCGCGCCGATGAAGCCCTTGGCGGTATCGACCCCCGTCACCGCGCCGTCGGGCCCCCGCCGGATCGCGATCACCGGGCAGTTCTGGATGATGTCGACCCCGCGTGCCGCCGCCGCCCGCGCGTAGCCCCAGGCCACCGCGTCGTGCCGCGCGGTGCCCGCCCGCATCTGCAGCGCCGCGCCCATCACCGGGTAGCGCGCGTCCTTCGAGATGTTGAGCGGCGGGCAGAACGCCTTCGCCTCCTCAGGGCTGAGCCAGCGGTTGTCGACGCCGTTCAGCCGGTTGGAGTGGACGTGGCGCTGGAAGCTCTGCACGTCGTGGACGTTGTGCGCCAGCATCATCACGCCGCGCCGCGAGAACATGACGTTGTAGTTCAGCTCCTGTGACAGCCCGTCCCACAGGTCGAGCGCGTGGTCGTAGAGCTTCGCACTCTCGTCATAGAGATAGTTCGAGCGGATGATCGTGGTGTTGCGCCCGGTGTTGCCACCCCCCAGCCAGCCCTTGTCGATCACGGCCACGTTGGTGATGCCGTGCTCGCGGGCGAGGTAGTAGGCCGCACCGAGGCCATGGCCGCCGGCGCCGACGATGATCACGTCGTATTCCTTCTTCGGCTCGGCATCGGGCCACTGCTCGCGCCAGCCCTTGTGGCCGGTCAGCGCGTTCTTGACGACGGCGAAGGCGGAATAGCGGGTCATGGCACGCTCCATCGGCGGACGGGATCGCCCCCCTACTGCCACGGCCCGGCGGCGCGGGGCTGGATGCATGCGACGCATCGGCATTATGTTTGCGACATGACCGCCGCTTTTTCATCCGCCTCGCGCCCGGCCCCCGCGCCGCGCCCGGCCGCCGCCGAGCCCCGCCTGCGCGTGGGCTTCCTGCTGGCGCGCCGCTTCACCCTCTCGGCCTTCGCCAATTTCGTCGACGTGCTGCGCCTCGCCGCCGACGAGGGCGACCGCTCGCGTCCGATCCTGTGCCGCTGGCGGGTGATCGCGGAAAAGCTCGAGCCGATCCGCTCGAGCTGCGGCGTCACCGTCGGCCCCGAGGAGAAGCTCGGCGATCCGGCGCGCTTCGACTACGTCGTGGTGATCGGCGGGCTGATGGATTCGGGCGGGCTCACCCCCGCCGAGACCGCCTTCCTGCGCCGCGCCGCCGCGCTCAAGGTGCCGCTGGTCGGCGTCTGCACCGGCGCCTTCATCCTGCACGAGGCCGGGCTGATGGCCGGCCACCGCTGCTGCGTCAGCTGGTTCCACCACGACGATTTCCTCGAACGTTTCGACGGGCTGGTGCCGGTCTCCGACCGGGTCTTCGTCGAGGATCGCGGCCGGCTGACCTGCTCGGGCGGGGCCGGCTCGGCGCATCTCGCAGCCCACCTGGTCGAGCGCCATATCGGCCGCGCGGCGGCGCGCAAGAGCTTGCACATCATGATGATCGACGAGCCGATGGCCCCCGACGACCCGCAGCCCGGCCTGCCCCTCGACCTCAAGACCCGCGACCCGCTGGTGCGCCGGGCCTTGCGCGTCATGCAGCAGAACCTCGACGCCGCCCCCGGCGTCGAGGAGATCGCCGCCCGTCTCGGCGTCAGCCGCCGCAAGCTCGAACGCCACATGCGCGCCGCATTGGGGCTGGGCCCGGCCGAGGCCTTCACGCGGGTCCGCCTCGCCCATGCCCGCTTCCTGCTGGCCCGGCCCGGGGCCAGCGTCACCCGCATCGCCGCCGAGGCCGGCTTCTGCGACGCCTCGCACCTGATCCGGGTGTTCCGCCGCCACGAGGGCACGACGCCCGAGGCCTGGCGCCGCGCCATGGCCGGCCGGATCGACGCCTGAAACGGGGCTTCAGACAGGGTCCGGGCCGGCGCGCTTGACGTCGCGACCGAACCATTGCCGCGCGCGCGGCGTTGGCTGTGATACATCAAATGACATGGAGTTCACGATGCCCCGTTACAGCCTGATCCCCGCCGCCGCCGCCGCGACGCTGCTGCTCGCCGCCTGCCAGCCCCAGACGGCCAGCGTGCCCACCCTGCCCGTCGCCGACGAGCAGTCCGACGAGGCCGACTACCGCCCCGGCGGCGACCCGGCGATCGGCACCGGCGGCATCGACGACCAGGGCTTCGGCGACACCGCCGGCGAAAGCTGACGCCTCAGATCGGCAGCGGCGGCGTCGGGCCGCTCTCCTCGAGATGCCAGACGGCCTGCCAGTCGTCGCCGCGCCGCTCCAGCACCAGGAAGTTGCGCTCCGCCACGTAGCGCCGGCGCATTCCCGGCAGCGGCAGGATGCGGATCGGGTGCTCGGGCAGCGGCGCCTCGCCCAGCGTGCCGAGCCAGCCGAGCCCGCGGGCATAGCCCTTGGGCGGCGGCCGATGCGCGATGCCAGAGGCCACCAGCTGGTGCACCGGCCCCTGCGCCGCCGCCATCTCGGCCCGCGTGGCGAGGTGGATCTCGCCCGACAGCACCGTGACCGGGCCGCCCTCGCGCCAGCGCAGCACTTCGCGCAGCGCCCGTTTCCACGACTCGCGATGCGCCCGGCTCTGCCACTGGTCGCGCAGGTCGTCCTCGTAATCGTCGAGCTTCGGCACCCAGCCGATGAACCGCTCGATCAACGACAGCCGCGGCCCCAGCAGCGGCACGCTCGACACCATCAGCGTCCGCTCGCCCTCGGGCCGGTGCGCCTCCATCAGCTCCCAGCCGCGCGCCATCACCTGCTGGCGCCCGCGCTCCGAACGCAGGTCCGGCGCGATCAGCGTCAGGCCGGGCAGCTCCCGCCGCCAGCCGAGGCTTTGGCCCGACGGGTCGGCGAAGACCTCGGCGATGTCGGCCTCGGCCGCGCCGTGCTGCAACAGCAGGTAGGCCTCGCGCGCCGCCTTGAACAGCACCTGCCCCACCGCCGTCTCCATCGGCTCGCCGGGCAGCGAGCCCCAGCCGTCGCAGATGTCGTGGTCGTCCCAGATCGCCAGCGTCGGCACCCGCGCCGCCATCTCGCGGAACCCCGTGCAGCCGAACACCGCGAGGTAGCGCTCGAGAAAGGCCCGACGCAGATGCGCGCCGAGATCCTCGAGATCGGCGGCCGAGGGCCGCGCCGGCAGCTCCTCGGGCCAGCCCGCGCTCAGGGGGTGGCCGCGCGTCACCTCGTCGGCATAGATCTGGTCGCCGCCCTGCAGCAAAAGCGCGAAGGGCCGCGCCGCGTGCTCGGCGGCGAGCCGGTCCCACATGGCGTTGCGCTCGCCCGCCTCGCGGTCGAGATCGCCGTTTTCCTCGCCGTTGCAGGAGGTGAAGGCGATCCGCAGATCAGCCTTATCCGGCGCGCTCACCTCGAAGCGCTCGCCCTCGAAGACGTAGGCCGCCTGCCCCGGCGCCAGCACGAAGTCGAAGCGCCAGACCGCGTGACCGGCGAAGAGCGCGATGCGCCGCGGCGCGATCTCGGCGCCTTCGACGTCGAGCGTGCCGACCTCGGCCCCTTCTGGCCGCACCACCACCGCCGCCAACCGCAGCCCCGCCGCGTCATGGCCGCGGAAATGCAGGATCGGGCCGAGGCCCGGCGCGTCGGACGAGCTCACGGCCGCGCCCTATTTCTCGGCATAGGTCGCCCAGTCGCGGCTCTCGGGCGGCGGCGGCAGCTCGGGCCGGCCACGCAGCCGGTGCAGGTTCACCTTGGCGATGAAATTGGCCGAGATCGGCGCGGTGACGAACAGGAACGCCATCACCAGCACCTCGTGCATCGAGCCCTCGCCGGAGGCGAAGGCATGCAGGATCGAGCCCAGCAGCAGCGAGCCCACCCCCAGCGTCGAGGCCTTGGTCGGCGCGTGCAAACGCGACATCGGGCCGGTCAGCTTCAGCAGGCCGTAGGAGCCCACCAGAGTGAAGACGGCGCCGTTCAGGATCACCAGGGCGATCAGGATCTCGATCAGCATGGGGCCCTCACTCGATGATGTCGCCGCGCAGCACGAAGCGCGCGATCGCGACGGTGGAGACGAAGCCGAGCATGGCGAAGATCATCGCGCTCTCGAAGTAGATCTGGGTGCCCCAGATCGCCCCGCCCAGGATGATAAGGCCGATGGCGTTGATGACCATGGTGTCGAGCGCCAGGATCCGGTCGCCGGTGTCGGGGCCGATCACCAGCCGCACCATCGCCATCAGCTGCGCCAGGCCCACCATGCCGAGCGCGACGTAGAGAGACAGATCGATCATTCGAAGATCTCCTTCAGGCGGCGCTCGTAGCGGTTCTTGATCTCGTCGCGCACCGCGTCGGGGTCGGGCGCGTCGAGCGCGTGCACCAGAAGCGCGTGGCCGTCGCAGGACAGGTCTGCGCTGACCGTGCCGGGGGTCAGCGTGATCGTGCCCGCCAGCATGGTGATCGCCTCGGGCGTGCGCAGCTCCAGCGGCACCACCACCCAGTTCGGCGCCATGTCGGCGTTGCGCTTGAACAGCACGATCCGCGCCACCTGCAGGTTGGCCACGAGGATGTCCCACAGCACCACCCCGATATAGGACAGCAGCAGCCACGGCCGGGGCGAGCGCGGCCGGTCCGGCCAGTAGGCGGCGGTCAGGATCGGGATCAGCACGCCGAGGATCGCGCCGAACACCACCGTGCCGAGGCTGAGGTGGTTCACCAGCAGCACCCAGACCAGCAGCAGCAGCACGCTCAGCGTCGGGTGCGGAAAGATCTTGCGGGTCAGACCCATCTCAGTGCTCCCCCTCGTCGGCATGCTCGTCGCCGGCGTGGTCTTCATCGCCATGCGCGTCGTCCTTGATCACCTTGCCCTCGGTCGCGAGCACCTCCTCGAGATAGGGCGCGGGCGAAAAGAGCTGCTCGGCCGTGGCCGCGAGCGCGCGGTTCACCGGCCCCGCGCCGATGGTCAGCGCCACCAGCATCGCGACGAGGCCGCCCACCGCCACCATCGGCAGCACCGGGCGCGGCACGGCCGGCTCGTCCGAGCCGTTCTGCGCGGTCTCGTCCTCGACCGGCGGCGCGCTGGTCGGGTCGGTCTCCTCGGGCTCGGGCCCCTGCTGATGCGCCTTCCAGAAGACGATCGAGCCCGCGCGCGCGAAGCCCACCACCGCCACCAGCGAGGCCGAGAGCACCACCGCCCAGACCCACCAGACCAGCGGGTCGGCGAAGGCCGCGTCGAGGATCAGGAGCTTGCCGACGAAGCCCGAGAGCGGCGGCAGGCCGGTCATGGCGATCGCCGCGACGAAGAACATCCCCGCCACCAGAGGTGCGCCCTCGAAGGGCCGCGCCCGCACCAGCCGGCCGGCGGTCTCGCCGCGCCGGCTCTGGATCACGTCGACCAGCAGGAACAGCGCCGCGGTCGCGAAGGTCGAATGGATCGCGTAGTAGAGCGCGGCGGCGATGCCGTCGGGCGTGAACACCGCGACCGAGGCCAGCAAGAGGCCCATCGAGCCGATCACCGCGAAGGCCACCAGCCGCTCGATCCGCACCGCCCCCAGCACGCCGATCATGCCGAGCGCCAGCGTCAGGAGCGCGGCCGGCATCAGCCATGTGTCGAACAGCCCCTGGGTGATCGCCAGCTCCGGCGGGAAGACCAGCGTGTAGACGCGGATGATGCCGTAGGCGCCCACCTTGGTCATGATCGCGAAGAGCGCGGCTACCGGCGCCGGCGCCAGCGCGTAGCTCGCCGGCAGCCAGAAATGCAGCGGCAGGAGCGCCGCCTTGATCGCGAAGACCATCAGGAGCAGCACCGCCGCCACCCGGATGCCGGCGTTCGCCCCGGCGTCGAGCTCGGCCACCCGCAGCGCGAGGTCGGCCATGTTGAGCGTGCCGGTCTGCGCGTAGATCGTGCCGAGCGCGAACAGAAACAGCGTCGAGCCCAAGAGGTTGAACAGCACGTATTGCGTGCCCGCGCGCAGCCGCTCGGCGCCGCCCGCGTGGATCATCAACCCGTAGGAGGCGATCAGCAGCACCTCGAAGAAGACGAAGAGGTTGAACAGGTCGCCGGTCAGGAAGGCGCCGATGATGCCCATCAGCTGGAACTGGAACAGCGGGTGGAAATGCCGCCCGCGCGTGTCCCAGCCCGAGCCGATCGCGTAGAGCAGCACCAGCGGCGCCAGCAGCGTCGTGACCAGCACCATCAGCGTCGAGAGCCGGTCGGCCACCAGCACGATGCCGAAGGGCGCGGGCCAGTGGCCGAGCTGGTAGATCGTGACATCGCCGCCCGCGGCCTGCCAGAACTGGCCGATGGCGATGCCCAGAAGCGCGACGCAGCCCGCCATCGACAGCACCCGCTGCGGCAGCAGGTGGCGGCGCACCATCAGCACGAGGATCGCGGCCAGCATCGCCGGCAGCACGATCGGTGAGACGATCCAGTGGCTCATTGCGCGGCCTCCTGTCGCTGCTCGCGCGGCAGCGCGGGCTCTGCGGCGTCGCCGTCCGAGACGGCGGGCACGTCGACGAGGTCGTCATCCGAGGACAGCCACGAGCCGAGCGCGATGATCACCACCACGGCGGTCATGCCGAAGGAGATCACGATCGCGGTCAGCACCAGCGCCTGCGGCAGCGGGTCGGTGTAGGTCTCGACCCCGTCGCGCAGCACCGGCGGCGCGTTCAGCGCCAGCCGCCCCGAGGCGAAGAGAAACACGTTGACGGCATAGCTCAGAAGCGAGGTGCCGATGATCACCGGGAAGGTGCGCAGTCTGAGCACCATGTAGATCCCGGCGGCGGTCAGCGCGCCGACGGCCGTGGCGATCAGAAGTTCCATCAGTTCTCCTCCTTGGCGCGGCCCGGCACCAGCTCGGCGCCGCGAGAGGGATCGATATCCATGGCGTATTCGCTGTCCTCGGTGTCCTGCCGCCGCGCCAGCCGCGAGAAGCTCTCGAGCGAGAGCATCACCGCGCCGACCACGGCGAGGAAGACGCCGAGATCGAAGCCCATGGCGGTGGCCAGCTCGAACTCCTGCATCGGCGGGATGCGGAAATAGCCGAAGGCCGAGGTCAGGAAGGGCACGCCCGCGAACCACGAGCCGATGCCGGTCAGGCCCGCCACCAGCACGCCCGCGCCGATGATGCCGTGATAGGGGTAGCGCTGGCGCCGCGCCGCCCAGGCGAAGCCCGAGGCCATGTACTGCATCACCACCGCGATCGCGACGACGAGGCCGGCGACGAAGCCGCCGCCCGGCTCGTTGTGGCCGCGCAGGAAGATGTAGACCCCGACCATCAGCACGACCGGCATCATCACCCGGGTCAGCACCACCATCATCAGCGGATGCGCGTCGCCGGCCTGCTCGGTCTCGTAGCCGCGGTTCAGCAGCCGCGCCCGCACCTTGCTCGACAGCAGCGTCTCGGTCAGCGCGTAGATCACCAGCGCGGCGATGCCGAGCACGATGATCTCGCCGAAGGTGTCGAAGCCGCGGAAGTCGACGAGGATGACGTTGACGACGTTGTCGCCGCCGCCGCCCTTGTAGGAGTTGGCGAGGTGGTAGTCCGAGATCGTGCCGAGCGGGAAGTCCGACATCAGGATCGTGTAGATCAGCCCGGCCGCCGCCGCCCCGCCTGACAGCGCGATCACGCCGTCGCGGATACGCCGCGGCGCGCCCGATTCCGCCGGCGTGCGGTTGGGCAGGAAGTTCAGCGCCAGCAGCAGCAGGATGATCGTCACCACCTCGACCGAGATCTGCGTCAGCGCGAGGTCCGGCGCCGAGAAGTGGTTGAAGCCGACCGAGACCATCAGGCCGATGATCCCCATCAGGATCAGCACGGCGAGCCGGTTGCGATGCGCCGCCACGAGGAAGGCCGCCGCCGCGATCAGCATCGCCCAGGCCACCACCGCGATCGGCGTCATCGGCAGCATCTCGCGCGTCGGCAGGCCGGCCGTGCCGGTGAACCAGGCATGCGCGCCGATCGCCACCACCGTGACCACCATGATCGCGGCGTAGCGGGTGAAGGCGCCGTCATGCAGCCGCTGCGTCAGCCCGCGCGACAGCGCGACGCTGCCGGCGATCACGTCGTCGAAGATCGCCTTGGCCTCGGGCCGCGGCGCGGCCTCCCAAGCCTTCGAGAGCGGCCGGAACGCCATCAGCAGCAGCGCGCCGCCGATCACCGCGATCACCGACATCCACAGCGCCGGCACCAGGCCGTGCCAGATCTTCAGATGCGCGTCGGGCAGCTCGGCGGCGTTGCCGATCACCGCGCCGGTCACCAGCTTGACGAAAGGCTCGGCCAGCGCCGGGAAGAGGCCGATCACCACGACCGGGATGATCAGCAGGCCGGGCGGCAGCCACATGCCCGCGCCCGGGTCGTGCGGGTGCGACGGGTAGTCGTCGCGCTCGGGCCCGAAATAGGTGTGGGCGATCAGCCGGAACGAGTAGGCCGCCGAGAACAGCGCGCCCACGGTCGCGGCCACCGTCACCAGCATCGGCGAGCCGAAGAGCGTGGTGTGCGTCGCCTCCTCGAGCATCATCTCCTTCGACAGGAAGCCGTTGAGAAGCGGGATGCCCGCCATCGACAGGCCCGCGAGAAGCGCGATCGAGAAGGTGATCGGCATCAGCTTCCGCAAGCCCCCGAGCCTGCGCATGTCGCGGGTATGCGCCTCGTGGTCGACGATGCCCGCGCTCATGAAGAGCGCGGCCTTGAAGCTCGCATGGTTGAGGATGTGGAACACCGCCGCCATCGCGCCGAAGGCGGTGCCGGTGCCCAGAAGGAAGGTGATCAGGCCCAGATGCGAGACGGTCGAGAAGGCCAGGAGCGCCTTCAGGTCGTGCTTGAAGATCGCGATCAGCGCGCCGAGCACCATGGTCAGAAGGCCTGCGCCCGCGACCAGCGCCGTCCATTCCGGCGTGCCCGACAGCACCGGCCAGAGCCGCGCCATCAAAAACAGCCCCGCCTTCACCATGGTGGCCGAGTGCAGGTAGGCCGAAACCGGCGTCGGCGCCGCCATGGCGTGCGGCAGCCAGAAGTGGAACGGGAACTGCGCCGACTTGGTGAAGCAGCCCAGCAGGATCAGCAGGAGCGCCGGCAAGTAGAGCGGCGAGTCCTGGATCTGGCCGCGCCGCTCGAGGATCACGGTCAGGTCGTAGCTGCCCGCGATCTGACCCAGAAGCAGCATGCCGCCGATCAGCGCCAGCCCGCCCATGCCGGTCACGGCCAGCGCCATGCGCGCGCCCTGCCGGCCTTCGGGCAGGTGCTTCCAGTAGCCGATCAAGAGGAAGGACGAGAGCGACGTCAGCTCCCAGAAGATCAGCAGCAGCAGGATGTTGTCCGACAGCACGATGCCCACCATCGCGCCCTGAAACAGCAGCAGGTAGACGTAGAACTCGCCCATGTTGTCCTCGCGCGACAGGTAGTAGCGCGCATAGGCGACGATCAGCAGGCCGATCCCGAGGATCAGCGCCGCGAACATGAAGCCCAACGGGTCGAGGAACAGGTTGGCGTTCAGCCCCAGCCCCGGCAGCCAGTCGAGCTTGGCCGTCACCGTCTCGCCGCGCAGGATCGCGGGGGCGTGTGTGGCCAGCCCGATCGCGGCGGCGCCGGTGACGAGCATCGTGGTGGTATAGCAGACCTGCCGGCCGGCGCGGATCATCAGGCCGGGCAGCAGGGCGCCGAGGAAGGGCAGCAGGACGATTATGAACAGCGACATGGACAGACTATCTAATTCGTTGCCGCTGCCTACCAGTCCTTCTCGGGAGATTGCAGGGGCAAAACGTGATTTCTCGCCCCCTTGGCCCCCGAAAAATTTCGCCCCCCGCCGCGCCGCCGGGTCCGGGGGTGCGACCATTCGCCCCGGTCGCGGCGACGCTCGACAGCGCGGCGCGGGCCGTGCCATGGTGCCGGGCGCCCCTTCCGCGCCCGCATCCACCCTGCCGCCAAGACGCCCCGCATGACATCGCTCCGCCGCCTCGACCTCCGCGCCGCCCTGCTGCTTCTGGCGGCCGATGCCCTGCTGCTCGCGGTCGGCGTCTCCTACGGTCTCGCGCAGGCGCGCGACCCGGCCGCGCCCTGGCCCGAGCTGTGGCAGTTCGACCATGACTGGGGGCTGGCCGAGATGCTGAACTACGGCAAGTGGCTGCTCGCCGCCGGGGTGCTCCTGGCCGGCTGGCGGCGCGGCCGGGCGCCGGTGCTCTTGGCGGCGGCCTTCGTGATGGCGCTGGCCTGCGCCGACGACGCGCTGCAGCTGCACGAGCGCGGCGGCGTGGCGCTGGCGCTGGCCACCGGCCTGCACGAACGTCTCGGCGGGCTGGCCTTCCAGCTGGGCGAGATCGCGGTCTGGGCGGCGCTGGGTCTGGCCTGCCTGCTGCCTCTGGTCATGGGCTGGCGCCGCGCCGACGCGGCGCTGCGCCGAAGGCTGCGGCCGCTCGGCGCGCTGTTTCTCGGCGTCGCGCTCTTCGCGATGGGGGTCGACACGCTGCACACGCTGGCGGGGCTGGCGCTGCCGGGCCGGCCGCTGGTCGGCGGCGCCTTCATGGTGATCGAGGGGGCGGGCGAGAACATGCTTCTGAGCCTGCTCGCCGCCTACGCGCTCGGCGCCTTCCGCCCCGCCGCCCTGCCCGACCCGGTCCCCGCCCGATAGGGCCCGCTAGAGCGGCGCGCGCTTGACGAGCCCGAGCCGCGCGCGCACCGCCTCCGGCCCGATCACCCGCGCCCCCATCCGCTCGATCAGCCCGACCGCGCGCTCGACCAGCTGCGCGTTGGTGGCCAGCACGCCGCGGTCGAGCATCAGGTTGTCCTCGAGCCCGACCCGCACATGCCCGCCCGCCAGCACCGCCGCCGCCACGTAGGCCATCTGGTCGCGCCCGAGGCTGAAGGCCGACCAGTGCCAGTCCCGCGGCACCGCCTGCACCATCGCGAGGAAGGTGTGCAGGTCGTTGGGCGCGCCCCACGGCACACCCATGCACAGCTGCACCAGCGCCGGCCCCTCCAGCACGCCCTCCTCGACCAGCCGCTTGGCCAGCCACAGATGGCCGGTGTCGAAGGCCTCGATCTCGGGGCGCACGCCCATCCCGGTCATCATCCGCCCCATGGCGCGCAGCATGCCGGGCGTGTTGGTCATCACGTAATCGGCCTCGGCGAAGTTCATCGTGCCGCAGTCGAGCGTGCAGATCTCGGGCCGGCATTGCGCGACATGCGCCACCCGCTCGGCCGCGCCGGCCATGTCGGTGCCGGCCGGGTCGGGCGGCAGCGGCGCCTCGACCGAACCGAAGGTGAGGTCGCCGCCCATCCCGGCGGTCAGGTTCAGAACCACGTCGGTGCCGCTGTCGCGGATCCGCTCGGTCAGCTCGCGAAACAGCGCCGGATCGCGCGAGGGCGCGCCGGTCTCGGGGTCGCGCACGTGGCAATGCACGATCGCCGCGCCGGCCTTCGCGGCCTCGATCGCGGCGGCGGCGATCTCGGCGGGGCTGCGCGGCACGTGCGGGCTGCGGTCCTGCGTCGCGCCCGAGCCGGTCACGGCGCAGGTGACGAAGACCTCGCGATTCATCTGCAGCGGCATGGATCCTCCCTTCCTGTGTCAGGCCGGACCGGCCCGGTCGCGGGGCGTGGCCGGATGCCTCCCGATGCCCCCCCGATACCCTTTCGTGCCATGCTTCGCCCCGCCCCGGAAAGCCGCGCGGCCGCCACGACAGGACAGAAAGACTGTCCTAACACTTGCACTCCGGGCCATACGCGCTAGGCTCTGCCCCGCAATCGAAGCATATCACCCGGGATCCCGGCGACCGCGCGGCGGCCGCTGCGGATCATGTCGTGCCTCCTGCGGGGCGATCAGCGCGCCATGGCGCGCCCGGGGCCAAACAACAGAGGAGAGGTACATGAAGAAGAAGCTGATCGGTGCCGCCGTCGCGGCCATCGCCCTGCCCGGCGCCGCCGCCGCGGAATGCGGCGAGGTCTCGATCACCCAGATGAACTGGGCCTCGTCCGAGATCGTCACCGCGGTCTCCAAGTTCCTGATGGAGCAGGGCTATGGCTGCGAGGTCACCGTGGTGCCCTCCGACACCGTGCCGGCCGTCACCTCGCTGGCCGAGAACGGCGAGCCCGACATCGTCACCGAGCTGTGGCTGAACGGCGTCGGCGACGTCTACCGCGAGCTGCGCGACGCCGGCCGGGTGATCGAGCTGGGCCGGGTTCTGAACCCGGGCGGCATCGAGGGCTGGTGGATTCCGACCTACCTCGCCGAGGCGCATCCCGAGCTGACCACCATCGAGGGGGTGCTGGCCAACCCCGAGCTGGTCGGCGGCCAGTTCAACAACTGCCCCGTCGGCTGGGGCTGCCGGGTGGCCAACGACAACCTGATCCGCGCGCTCGACCTGCGCGACAGCGGCATGGAGGTGTTCGACCACGGCTCGGGCGAGACGCTGGCCACCTCGATGGCCTCGGCCGTGCAGAGCGAGGAGCCGTGGTTCGGCTACTACTGGGCCCCGACCGTGCCGCTCGGCAAGTTCGACATGACCCGCGTCGAGCTGGGCGAGTACAACCAGGAGGCCCACGAGGCCAACCAGAACCCCGACAACCCGAACCCGCAGGTCACCGGCTACCCGGCCGCCGAGGTGATCACCGCGATCGTCGCCGACTTCCAGGAGCGCGAGCCCGAGATCGCCGAGCTGATGAGCAAGGTGACCTTCGACACCGACACCATGAGCGGCCTGCTCGCCTGGGCCGACGAGAACGGCGCCTCGAACGAGGAAGCCGCGGTCTACTTCCTGCAAAGCAACCCCGACGTCTGGTCGGGCTGGCTCAACGACGCCGCGCGCGAGAACCTCTCGGCGCTGCTGAAATAAGATCCGACGCGGAGGGGCGGCACCGCCGCCCCTCCGGCAACCGGACAGTCAGGGACAAGGCCGCCACGGCCGGGAAAGGACCTTCATGGCGACATACGACTTCGTGTTCGACGGGCTCGGCCTGCGAGAATGGTGCGGCGGCAGCGACGGCGGGGCGGGCGGCAACGCCCCGCTCTCGATGGACGCCCTGATGAGCCAGGCGCGCGGCGAGGAGGCCGAGGTCTCGCTCTGGGAGACCCCCTTCCCCTCGCTCGACGCGCTGCACGAGGCCTGCGATGCGATGCCGCAATCGCGCGACCTCACCTCCGGGCTCGAGGACGGCTTCCTCGCCATCAAGGACGGGCTGCAGGTGGTGGTCGACCCGCTGACCCAGCCGCTGAGCTGGGCGCTGCGCAACGCGCTGTGGCTGATGCAGGCGGTGCCGTGGTGGATCATGATCCCGCTGCTGATGGTCGTGGCCTTCGCGGTCGGCCGCTCGCTCAGGCTGGTCGGGCTGGTCGGCCTCTCCTTCGCCCTGCTCGCCTTCATCGACTACTACGACTACACCATGCAGACGCTGGCGATCATCTTCGTCTGCGCCTTCATATGCGTGCTGTTCGGCGTGCCGATCGGCATCGCCATGGCCCGCAACGACCGGGTGCAGCGCACCATGATCCCGGTCTTGGACATGCTGCAGACGCTGCCGCCCTTCGTCTACCTGATCCCGCTCATCTTCCTGTTCTCGGTGACCGAGCCCAAGCTCTACGGCATCGCGATCATCCTCTACGCCATCGTGCCGGTGGTGCGTCTCACCGATCTCGGCATCCGCATGGTCGACAAGGAGGTGATCGAGGCCGCCGACGCCTTCGGCATGACCGACCGGCAGAAGCTGTTCGGCGTGCAGATCCCGCTGGCGCTGCCCAACATCATGGCCGGCGTGAACCAGACCATCATGATGAGCCTCGCCATGGTCGTCATCGCCTCGCTGGTCTCCGCACCGGGCCTCGGCGTGCTGGTGCTGCGCGGCATCCGCAGCCTCGAGCTGGGCGTGGGCCTGGTCTCGGGCCTGGGCATCGTGCTCTTGGCGATCATCCTCGACCGGGTGACCAAGGCCGCGCTCGCCCGCATCAACGCGTCGCAAAACTGAGGAGGCCGAGATGGCAGACGACACCAAGATCGCGATCCGCGGCCTCTACAAGATCTTCGGCGACGCGCCGCAGCAGGCGCTCTCGCATGTGCGCGAGGGCATCTCCAAGTCCGACCTGCTCGAGCACCACAACCACGTGCTCGGCCTCAACGACATCAACGTCGACATGCCGGCCGGCAAGACGACGGTGATCATGGGCCTGTCGGGCTCGGGCAAGTCGACGCTGATCCGCCACCTCAACCGGCTGATCGAGCCCACCGCGGGCGAGGTGCTGGTCGATGGCGAGAACATCCTCGACTACTCGCCCAAGGCGCTGCGCGACCTGCGCCAGCACCGCATGTCGATGGTGTTCCAGAAGTTCGCGCTGCTGCCGCACCGCACCGTGCTCGAGAATGCCGGGCTCGCCCCGGCGATCGAGGGCAAGAAGCCGCGCCACTACGCCGACGAGGCGACCAAGTGGCTCGACCGGGTCGGGCTGCAGGGCCAGGGCGACCAGTATCCCCACCAGCTCTCGGGCGGGATGCAGCAGCGCGTCGGCATCGCCCGCGCGCTGACCTCGAACTCGGACATCATGCTGATGGACGAGGCCTTCTCGGCGCTCGACCCGCTGATCCGCACCGACATGCAGGACCTGTTGATCGACCTGCAGGCCGAGCTGCACAAGACCATCGTCTTCATCACCCACGACCTCGACGAGGCGCTCAAGCTCGCCGATCACCTGGTGATCCTGAAGGACGGCTTCGTGGTGCAGCAGGGCGAGCCGCAGCACATCCTGCTGAACCCGGCCGATCCCTACATCGAGGACTTCGTGGGCGACATCAACCGCGCCCGCGTGCTGCGCACCCGCTCGGTGATGGAGAAGACCGAGGCCCCGGTCGAGGGGCTCGACGGCGAGGTCGGCCATGACGACACGCTGGAATCGGTGATCGCGCTGGCCGGCGGCGACACCGCCAAGCATTACCGCGTGATGCGCGACGGCCGGCAGGTCGGGGTGCTGCACATGCGCGACCTCGTGCGCGCTCTCGTGCCCTCCGAGCGCGACCCGGACCGGGCGCTGGCCTCCTGACCGGGCCGGGGGGCGGGCCCCTGCCCGCCCCCCGATCAGTCCAGATCCGCCAGCCGGCGCAGCATCCGCCTCAGGTCGCGCGCCTCTTCGGCCCCGAGCCGCGCCTCCAGCCGCGCCTCGAACGCCGCCGCCGCCGTGCCGAGATCGGCATAGGCCGCCCGCCCCGGCGCCCGCAGCGCCAGCCGCTCGCTGCGCCTGTCCTCCTCCAGCGTCTCGCGCGAGACGAAGCGCTTCAGCTCCAGCGCCCGCACCGCCCGGCTGATCTTGGTCTTGTGCAGCCGCGCCCGCGCGCCGATCTCGGTCGCCGTCATCGGGCCGTAGCGGCCGAGATGGAACAGCACCCGCCACTCGGAACGGGTCATGCCGTAGCGCGCCTTGTAGACGGCGGCGAACTCGAGGCTCGCCACCTCTCCGGCCACCGCCAGCAGGTAGGGGGTGAAATCCCTCAGGTCGAAATCGGGCTGCGCCATGCGCCCGACCCTGACCGCGAATGGTTGCGCGCGCAACCATCCGCGCGCCGTCAGTTGCCCAGGATTCCCGGCAGCCGCAGCCCGTGCTCCCTCGCGCAGTCGAGCGCCTCGTCATAGCCCGCATCCGCGTGCCGCCACACGCCCGAGGCCGGGTCGTTCCACAGCACCCGCTCCAGCCGCTTCGCCGCGGCCTCCGTGCCGTCGGCGACGATCACCACGCCCGCATGCTGCGAGAACCCCATGCCGACGCCGCCGCCGTGATGCAGCGACACCCAAGTCGCGCCGCTCGCCGTGTTCATCAGCGCGTTCAGAAGCGGCCAGTCCGACACCGCGTCCGAGCCGTCCTTCATCGCCTCGGTCTCGCGGTTGGGGCTGGCGACCGATCCCGCGTCGAGATGGTCCCGCCCGATCACGATCGGGGCCGAGAGCTCGCCCGAGGCCACCATCTCGTTGAACATCAGCCCCGCCTTGTGCCGCTCGCCCAGACCCAGCCAGCAGATCCGCGCCGGCAGGCCCTGGAAGGCGATCCGCTCGCCCGCCATGTCGAGCCAGCGATGCAGATGCGCGTGGTCGGGAAACAGCCGCTTCAGCGCCGCGTCGGTTTTCCGGATGTCCTCCGGGTCGCCCGACAGCGCCACCCAGCGGAACGGCCCGACGCCCCGGCAGAAGAGCGGCCGGATGCAGGCCGGCACGAAGCCCGGGAAGGCGAAGGCGTTCTCCAGCCCCTCCTCATGCGCGACCTGCCGGATGTTGTTGCCGTAATCGAGCGTCGGCACGCCGGCCTCGTGGAACCCCACCATCGCCGCGACATGGCGCGTCATGCTGGCCCGCGCCGCGCGCTCGACCTCCGCGGGCGCGCTCTCCTGCTTGGCGCGCCATTCGCCCACGCCCCAGCCTTCCGGCAGGTAGCCGTGCAGCGGGTCATGCGCCGAGGTCTGGTCGGTGACGATGTCGGGGCGCGGCCCGCCGCCCTGCATCCGCCGCAGAAGCTCGGGAAACACCTCCGCCGCGTTGCCCAGAAGGCCCACCGACTTCGCCTCGCCCTTGGTGGTCCAGTCGGCGATCATCGCCAGAGCCTCGTCGAGATCGCGCGCCTTGGCGTCGAGGTAGCGGGTGCGCAGCCGGAAATCGATCCGGCTCTCGTCGCACTCGACCGCGAGGCAGCAGGCCCCGGCCATCACGGCCGCCAGCGGCTGCGCGCCGCCCATGCCGCCAAGACCGGCGGTCAGGATCCAGCGGCCCGAAAGGTCGCCGCCGTAATGCTGCCGCCCGGCCTCGGCAAAGGTCTCGAAGGTGCCCTGCACGATGCCCTGCGTGCCGATGTAGATCCACGACCCGGCCGTCATCTGGCCGTACATCATCAGCCCCTTGCGATCGAGCTCGTTGAAATGCGCCCATGTCGCCCAGTGCGGCACGAGGTTGGAGTTGGCGATCAGCACACGTGGCGCGTCCTCATGCGTGCGGATCACCGCGACGGGCCGGCCCGACTGCACAATTAGCGTCTCGTCGGCCTCCAGCGTCTTCAACGTCTCGACGATCCGGTCGAAATCGCCCCAGCTGCGCGCCGCCCGGCCGATGCCGCCATAGACCACCAGCTCATGCGGGTTCTCGGCCACGTCGGGGTGCAGGTTGTTCATCAGCATCCGCAGCGCCGCCTCGGCCTGCCAGGTCTTCGCGGTCCGCTCCGGCCCGGTCGGCGGAAAGACGTCGCGGCTGTTCTTGCGGTCAAGCATGGTGGGCTCCCGTGGCGAGCGCGCCCGAGCGCGCGAGATGGTCGAGATCGGTCAGGATGCGGGCCAGCAGCGTCCGGAGCGGCGCGGCGCGCTCGGCGTCGAAGGCCCATGGCGGCGCTTCCGCGGCGAGGTAGGCGCGCTGCGCGATCTCCATCTGGATCGCGTGCACGCCGCTCTCGGGCCGGCCGTAATGCCGCGTGGTCCAGCCGCCGCGAAAGCGGCCGTTCAGCACCGTCTCCAGCCCCGAGCCTTGGCAGGCCGCCGCCACCCGCGCCTCGATCCGCGCGTCGCAGGTCGCGCCGCCATCGCTGCCGATGTTCAGCACCGGCAGCCGCCCCTCGAACAGGAACGGGATCTCCGAGCGAATCGAGTGGCAATCCCAGAGCACGGCCACCCCGTGCCTCGCGCGCACCCTTTCGACCTGCGCCGCCAGCGCGGCGTGGTAGGGCGCGTGCAGCTCGTCGCGCCGCGCCGCCACCGCCCCGGCCCCCGGCGCAGCACCCGGCCGCCAGATCGGCTGGCCGTCGAAATCGGTCGCGGGGCAGAGCCCGGTGGTATTCTGCCCCGGATAGAGCGAGCCGCCGCCGGGGTCGCGGTTGGCGTCGATCGCGTAGCGATGGAAGTTCGCCCGCACCACCGTCGCGCCGGGCAGCAGCTCGTCATAGAGCCGGCCGATATGCCAGTCGGTGTCCGCGAGCGCCCGGCCCCGCGCGTTGAGCCGCGCCGCCACCGTGTCGGGCAGCCACGTCCCGCCATGCGGCTGGCCGAGGATCACCGCGCCCTCGCCCTCGATCACCTCGACCGGGGTCATGCCGAAAGCTCCGGCAAGGCCACGCCGCTGGCCGCCGCCAGGTCGCCCGAGGCGACCAGCCCCGCCGCCGCCTCGAGATCGGGCGCCATGTAGCGGTCGCCCTCGAGCACCGGCACCTCGCGGCGCAGCCGCGCCACCACGGCCGCCAGCGGCGCCGAGGTCGCAAGCGGCGCGCGGAACTCGACGCCCTGCGCCGCGCAGATCGCCTCGACCCCGAGGATATGCACGAGGTTGCGCGCCATCCGCTCCAGCCGCCGCGCGCCATGCGCGGCCATGCTCACATGATCCTCCTGGTTGGCGCTGGTCGGCGTGCTGTCGGTGACGCAGGGGTTGGCGAGGTGCTTGTTCTCGCTCATCAGCGCCGCGGTCGTCACCTCGGCGATCATCAGCCCCGAATTCAGCCCCGGCTCGGGCGTCAGGAACGGCGGCAGGTCGTGGCTCAGCGTCGGGTCGACCATCAGCGCCACCCGCCGCTGCGCGATCGCCCCGATCTCCGAGATGGCGAGCGCGATCATGTCGGCGGCGAAGCCCACGGGCTCGGCGTGGAAGTTGCCGCCCGAGACGACGCTGCCGTCCGACAGCACCAGCGGGTTGTCGGTCGCGGCGTTGGCCTCGATCTCAAGCGTCCGGCCCGCCTGCCGCATCACCTCCATCGCCGCCCCCGTCACCTGCGGCTGGCAGCGGATGCAGTAGGGGTCCTGCACCCGCGTGTCGCCCTCGCGGTGGCTCTCGCGGATCTCCGAGCCGTCGAGCAGCGCCCGCATCACCGCCGCCGCCTCGATCTGGCCGGGCTGGCCGCGCAGCGTGTGGATTTCCGCGCGCAGCGGCGCGGTCGAGCCCATGATCGCATCCGTCGAGAGCGCCGAGACCACCAGCGCCGCCCGCGCCGCCTGCCAGCCCTCGAACAGCCCAGCCAGCGCATGCGCGGTCGAGAACTGGGTGCCGTTGATCAGCGCCAGCCCCTCCTTGGGCCCAAGCGCGAGGGGCGAGAGCCCGGCAATGGCCAGCGCCTCCGCCCCCGGCAGCACCCGGCCCTCGACCTCCGCCTCGCCCGCGCCGATCATCACCGCCGCCATATGCGCCAGCGGCGCGAGGTCGCCAGACGCCCCGACCGAGCCCTGCGCCGGGATCACCGGCGTCACGCCGCGCGCCAGCATCGCCTCGATCAGCTCGATGAGGTCCCAGCGCACGCCCGAGGCGCCGCGCCCGAGGCTCAAAAGCTTCAGCGCCATCATCAGCCGCGCCAGCGCGCGCGGGCTCGCCTCCCCCACCCCGCAGCAATGCGACAGCACGAGGTTGCGCTGCAGCACCGCCGTGTCGCCGGGCGCGATGCGCAGGCTCGCCAGCTTGCCGAAGCCGGTGTTGACGCCGTAGACCGGCGCCTCGCCCGCCGCGACATCGGCGATGGCGCGGGCCGCGGCCTCGACGCCGGGCCGGGCGTCGCGGTCGAGCACCGCCGCCGCCTCCTCGCGCCAGATGCGTTCGAGCTGGGCAAGCGTCGCCGCGCCGGGGGTGAGGGTGATGGGGGTCAAGCGGCACCTCCGATGATCCGGGCATGAAGCGGGTTGAAACCGATGCGATAGGCCAGCTCCGCCGGGCCTTCGCAGTCCCACACCGCGAGATCGGCCCTGAGGCCGGGCGCGAGGCTGCCGCGATCGGAGAGCCCCAGCGCGCGGGCGGCGTGGCGGGTCACGCCCGCCAGCGCCTCGGCCGGGGTCAGGCGGAACAGCGTGCAGGCCATGTTCATCGCCAAGATGATCGACGCCATCGGCGAGGAGCCCGGGTTCATGTCTGTCGCCACCGCCATCGGCACGCCGTGGCGGCGCAAAAGCTCGACCGGCGGCACCATGGTCTCGCGCAGCGTGTAGAAGGCGCCGGGCAGGAGCACCGCCACCGTCCCCGCCCCGGCCATCGCCATGACCCCGGCCTCGTCGAGATGTTCCAGATGGTCGGCCGAAAGCGCCCCGTGCCGCGCCGCCAGCGCCGCGCCGCCGAGGTTCGACAGCTGCTCGGCATGCAGCTTCACCGGCAACCCCAGCTCCGCCGCCACTGCGAAGAGCCGGTCGATCTCCGGGGGCGAAAAGGCGATCCCCTCGCAGAACCCGTCCACCGCATCCACCAGCCCCTCGGCATGGGCGGCGCGCAGCGCAGGAATGCAGACCTCGTCGAGATAGGCGCCGCCGCGCCCCTTGTACTCGGGCGGCACCGCGTGCGCGCCGAGGAAGCTGGTGCGCACCGCGACGTCGCGCCGCCGCCCGATCTCGCGCGCCGCACGCAGCATCCGCAGCTCGGTCTCGCGGTCGAGCCCGTAGCCCGACTTGATCTCGACCGTCGCCACCCCTTCGGCGATCAGCGCGTCGACGAAGCGCAGGCCGCCTTCGACCAGCGCTTCCTCCCCCGCCGCGCGCGTGGCGCGCACCGTCGACAGGATGCCGCCGCCGGCGCGGGCGACCTCCTCGTAGCTCGCCCCTTCGAGCCGCATCTCGAACTCGCCCGCGCGCTCGCCGCCATGCACGGCGTGGGTGTGGCAGTCGATCGGCGCCGGCGTCACCAGCCGCCCGCCGAGGTCGCGCGCCGGCAGATGCGCGGCATCGGCCGGCATCTCCGCCTCCGGCCCGACCCAGTCGATCCGCCCGTCCCTGAGCACCAGCGCCGCCCGCTCGACCAGCCCGTAGCCGCCCCCGGCCGGCAGGGTCGCGGCGCGGCAGTTGGTCAATCGCAGCGCGGTCTCGGGCAAGGCGGCCTCCTGTGGAACGGCGGATGGCAGGGCGGCGACGAAACCGCCTCTCGACTCGATGGGTATAGGCGTATAGCTATTATGTCTATACATAATGAGGCGACCATGATCTTTGCCGAACTGGCCCTGCTGCCCGGGGGATGGGCGCGCGACGTGCGGCTGACGCTGGCCGGGGGCCGGCTTCACGAGGTCGCGCCGGGCGCAGCCCCGGCCCCGGGCGACCTCCGCGTCGGCGCGCTCGTCCCGGCGGTGTCGAACCTGCACAGCCACGCCTTCCAGCGCGCCATGGCCGGCATGACCGGGCAGCGCGCGCCGGGCCGCGACGGCTTCTGGAGCTGGCGGCGGCTGATGTACCGCTTCCTCGACCGGCTCGGCCCCGAGGAGGTCGAGGCGATCGCCGCCTTCGCCTACATGGAGATGCTCGAGACCGGCTTCGCCGCGGTGGGCGAGTTCCACTACCTGCACCACGCCCCCGGCGGCGCGGCCTATGCCGATCCGGCCGAGATGACGGCGCGCATCGCCGCCGCCGCGCAGGCCACCGGCATCGGCCTGACCCACCTGCCGGTGTTCTACGCCCATGGCGGCGCCGGCGGGCAGCCGCTCTCGGGCGGGCAGGCGCGCTTCGGCACCGACGCCGAGGGCTTCGCCCGGCTGCACGCGGCCGCCCGCGCCGCCCTCGCCCCCCTGCCCGCCGACACCCGGCTCGGCCTCGCGCCGCATTCGCTGCGCGCCGTCACCCCCGCCAGCCTCGCGGCCGTGCTCGAACTGGCCGGCGACGGCCCGGTCCACATCCACGTGGCCGAGCAGCCGCGCGAGGTGGCCGAGATCTCGGGCTGGCTCGGCGCCCGCCCGGTCGAATGGCTGCTGGCGCACGCGCCCCTCGGCCCGAACTGGTGCGCGATCCACGCCACCCACATGACGCCCGAGGAGACCGCCGGCCTCGCCGCCATCGGCGCCATCGCCGGGCTCTGCCCGCTGACCGAGGCCGATCTCGGCGACGGCCCCTTCGACGGCCCGCGCTGGCTGGCCGCGCAAGGCCGTTTCGGCGTCGGCAGCGACAGCAACATCCGCGTCTCGCTTTCGGGCGAGCTGGCGATGCTCGAATATTCGCAGCGCCTGCGCGACCTCGCCCGCAACGTCATGGCGCCCGAGGGCGGCCGCACCGGCGCGGCGCTCTGGTGCGGCGCGGCCGATGGCGGCGCACGGGCGCTGGGGCGCGACGCGGGCGCGATCGAACCGGGCCGGCTCGCCGACCTCGTGGCGATCGACCCCCGCCACCCGGCGCTCTGCGCGCTCGCGCCCGAACAGCTGCTCGACGGCCTGGTCTTCGCCGCGCCGCCGGACGCCATCACCGACCTGTGGTCGGCCGGACGCCACGTGGTCCAAGGCGGCCGCCATGTCGCGCGCAACGCCATCGTCGCGACCTGGCGGCGCGCGATGCGAAGGCTCGCCGATGCCGCCTGAGCGCACCTGTCACGGCCCCCGCCTCGCCCCCTGCCCCGGCCCTTGCCCGCCCCGCACCGGCCGGCCTATCACCGCCGCCATGCCGACCCGAGCCCCCGCCCGATGACCCGCCCTCCCGAACGCCCCCCCGAACGCACTGGCTTCCGCGCCGTGAAGTCCGAGATCCGCGACCGGATCGAGAGCGGCCGCTGGGGCCCCGGCACGCTGCTGCCCGGCGAGGTCGAGCTGGCCGAGGAATTCGGCTGCGCCCGCGCCACCGTCAACCGCGCCCTGCGCGAGATCGCCGAGGCCGGTCTGGTCGAACGCCGCCGCCGCGCCGGCACCCGCGTGCGCGCCGCGCCGCTGCGCGAGGCGCGCTTCCGCATCCCGCTGGTGCGCGCCGAGATCGAGGCCACCGGCGCGCGCTACCGCTACGCCCTGCTCGACCGCGCGGTGACGCCGGCGAGCGACAGGCTGCGCGGCCGGATGGAGCTGCCCGAAGACGCGCGGCTTCTGCGCCTCACCTGCCTGCATTTCGCCGACGGCCTGCCCTACCAGCTCGAACAGCGCTGGATCAGCCTCGCGGCGCTGCCGCAGGCCGAAACGCAGGATTTCGCGGACAGCGGCCCGAACGAATGGCTCGTCGCCACCGTGCCCTACACCGAGGTCGAGATCGCCTTCGAGGCCGCCGCCGCCGGGCCCGAGGCGGTCGCGCATCTGGGCTTCGCCCCCGGCGCGCCGGTCTTCGCGATCGAGCGCACCACCTGGCTGCGTGGCCGCGCCGTCACCCATGCCCGGCTCAGCCACCGCCCCGGCCACCGCATGACCACGCGCTACTGAGCCGCCTGCCCCCGCAGCACCGCCAGCCCCGCCCGCTCGATCCCGTCGCGGATGTCGGCGGCGATCGCCGCGACCAGCGCGCCCGCGTCGCGCGCCTCGAGCGCGGCGAGGATCTCCTTGTGCCGGTCGACCTCGTAGTAGCGCTCGACCCCGCCCAGCACCCGCCGCTGGAAGGGGCCGAGCTGCAGCCAGACGCTCTCGATCACCGGCATCACCGTCTGGTGCGGGTTGGCGGTGTAGAGCAGCGAATGGAAGGCGTGGTTGTCGATGGTCAGCGCGTCGAGATCGCCCGCGCGCACATGCGCGTCCATCCGGTCGTCCACCTCGCGCATCCGGTCGACCAGCACCGCGCTGACATGCGGCAGCGCGCGCGCCGCCGCGTGGCATTCGAGCGCGCATCTCAGCTGCACGATCTCCTCGAAGCGCGGCCCGGTCATCTCGGGGATGGTGATCCGCCGGTTCTCCAGAAGCGCGATCGCCCGCTCCGAGCTCAGCCGCCGCAGCGCCTCGCGGATCGGGGTCGGGCTGATGCCCAGCTCGGCCGCCAGCCCGCGGATGGTCAGCGGGCTCTCGGGCTGCACCGCGCCGACCATCACCGCGTTGCGCAGCCGCGCATAGACGTATTCCTGCGCCGTCATCGACGGCGCGCGGTCGATCTCGGGAAGGTCCAGCATCCGGGCTCCTCGTCTCCTGCCGGTGGCGCGCGATACCGATTGACACGATCCGGAGCGTGATGTCATTTCCAAAAAAGATATCACATTCCTTTTCCAGCCCCACGGGAGCCCGCCATGACCGCCGAATCCGCGCTCGACCTTCCGCCCGAGGAGGCGCTCGAGAACATCTTCGGCTGCGTGTGCGACCTCAACGGCGTGCTGCGCGGCAAGCGCATGCCGGCCGACCAGCTCGAAAAGGTGATGGCGGGCTCGGTGCGGATGCCGCTGTCGATCTGCGGCCTCGACATCTGGGGCGAGGACATCGAGGGCGGCGCCATGGTGTTCGAGACCGGCGACGCCGACGGCGTCTGCGTGCCGACCGGCCGCGGCGCCATGCCGATGAGCTGGACCCGCAAGCCCACAGCACTCATCCCCTTGTGGATGAACGAGGAAAGCGGCGCGCCCTTCCTCGGCGACCCGCGCCGGGCGCTGGCCAACGTGGTCGAGCGCTACCGCGCGCTGGGGCTGACCCCGGTGGTCGCGACCGAGCTCGAATTCTACCTGATCGACCCCTCGGGCGACCTCCCCGCCCCGCCCTGCTCGCCGATCACCGGCAAGCGGCTCACCTCGGACGGCGCGCTCTGCCTCGACGAGCTGGAGCATTTCGACGCCTTCCTCAACGACGTCTACGCCGCCTGCCACAGCCAGGGCATCCCGGCCGACAGCGCCATCTCGGAAAACGGCGCCGGCCAGTTCGAGATCAACATGCGCCACCTCGCCGACCCGCTGCGCGCGGCCGACGACGCGCTGCTGTTCAAGCGCGTGGTGCGCGGCATCGCCCGCCAGCACGGCTTCGCCGCCACCTTCATGGCCAAGCCCTACGGTGACCGCGCGGGCTCGGGCTTCCACGTGCACATGTCGCTGGCCGATGCCGAGGGGCGCAACCTGTTCGACGACGGCGGCGACCAGGGCACGCCGATGATGCTCAACGCCGTCGCCGGGCTGCTGGAGACGATCCAGCAGAACGCGCTCACCTTCGCGCCGCACGAGAACAGCTTCCGCCGGCTGCTTCCGGGCGCGCATGCGCCCTCCAACGTCGCCTGGGGCTACGAGAACCGCACCGTGGCGATCCGTATCCCCGGCGGCGACCATCGCGCGCGGCGGATCGAGCACCGCGTCGCCGGCGCCGACGCCAACCCCTACCTCGTGCTGGCCTCCGTTCTGGGCGGCGCGCTCCTGGGCATCGAGCGCGAGTTGACGCCGCCGCCGGCCATCACCGGCGACGCCTACAGCCTCGACCTGCCGCACCTGCCGCTCGACTGGGCCACCGCGATCCGCGCCTTCCAGCACGGCAAGCTGGTGCCCGAGATCTACTCGCGGCGGCTGCAGAAGATGTTCGTCGAATGCAAGAAGCAGGAACAGGCCCGCTTCAACCGCCACGTCACCGAACTGGAATTCCACAGCTACCTGGAGATCGTCTGATGGCCGCATCCTATGCCGGCGACGGGCGCCACACCGGCTCCTACTACGCAGCCTCCGCCAACCCCTCGCCCGAGCGCCCCGCGCTTTCGGGCGAGCACGACACCGAGATCTGCGTCGTCGGTGCGGGCTACAGCGGCCTCTCGACCGCGCTGCACCTCGCCGAGAAGGGCCACAAGGTCACCATGCTCGAGGGCGCGCGCGTCGGCTGGGGCGCCTCGGGCCGCAATGGCGGCCAGATCGTCAACGGGCTGAACGCCTCGCTCACCACCATCGAGAAGCGCTACGGCCGCGACACCGCGACCTTCGTGGCCTCCCTGGTGCAGGAGGGCGGCGACATCATCCGCGAGCGCGTCGCGCGCTACGACATCCGCTGCGACCTCAAGCAGGGCAACATCTTCACCGCCATCACCGGCGCGCATATGCGCGAGCTGGAGGCGCGGCAGAAGCTCTGGCAGGGCTACGGCATCGACAACCAGCAGATGCTCGACAAGACGCAGCTGCGCGCCCATGTCGGCTCCGACTTCTACGCCGGCGGCCTGCTCGACCGCTCGGGCGGGCATATCCACCCGCTCAACCTCGCGCTCGGCGAGGCCGAGGCGGTGGAGCGCAATGGCGGCACCATCCACGAGATGTCGCCCGTGGTCTCGGTCGACACGCAGGCCGCGCGGTCCGTGGTGAAGACCGAGCGCGGCACGATCCGCTGCGACCGGCTGGTGCTGTGCGGCAACGCCTATCTCGGCCATGTCGTGCCGGAACTCGCGCCCCGTGTCATGCCGGTCTCGACCCAGATCATGGCGACCGAGCCGCTTTCGGACGATCTGGCGGCCGAGCTGCTGCCGAAGGACGAATGCGTCGAGGACGTGCGCTACATCCTCGACTACTACCGCCTCTCGGCCGACAAGCGGATGCTGTTCGGCGGCGGCACGGTCTATGGCGGCACCGACCCCCGCGACATCAAGGCCAAGCTCAAGCGCAACATGGACAAGGTCTTCCCGCAGCTGAAGAGCGCGCGGATCGACTACGCCTGGTCGGGCAACTTCGCGCTGTCCTTCAGCCGGGTGCCGCAGATGGGGCGGATCGGGTCCAACACCTATTTCGCGCATGGCTATTCCGGCCACGGCGTCACCGGCTCGCACACCTTCGGCCGGATCCTCGCCGAGGCGATCCATGGCGACGCCGCGCGCTTCGACGTCTTCGCCGCGCTGCCCTGGATCCCCTTCCCCGGCGGGCGCACCTTCCGGGTGCCCTACTCGGTGATGGGCAGCTGGTATTACGGGCTGCGCGACCGGCTCGGGATCTGAGCCGCGCCCCCTGCCCCGGCCCAAAAAGGCCGCCCCTCGCGGGGCGGCCTTTCGCGTTGAGGCACCCGTTTTCGGGACCGGCCAAGGCTACAAAGGTACCCGTCTTCGGGATCGCCCCTGCCCGCTAAGGCACCCGTTTGCAGGACGGCCCCGGCCGCACCGGGGCCCCTGCGGTGGGCGGCAAAGGCACCCGTTTACGGGATGCCCCGCTTACGCGTGCCCTGCCCTTCAGCCTGCCAGCCCGTGCTCGGCCAGAAGCGCCACCAGACGCTCGGCCTGCGCCTGCCGGTCGGTCCCCGGCCCGTCGAGGCTCAGCACCAGCTTGCCGCCCTCCTCGTGCACCGCGACGCGGCCGCCGCCGGGCAGCGCGCCCTCGGCCAGCGGCGCGGCGGTCTCGCGCTTGGGTCGGCCGCCACGGGCGACTGCTGCCTTGGGCGCGGGCGCGGCCTCCGCCTCGGCCAGCACCGGCGCCAGCAGCGCCCATTCCTCGGCCGCGCTTCCGGCGCTGCGGTGCTCGAGCGCGGCGCGCAGTTTCGCGGCGAAACCTCCCCGCAGCGCGCCGGCGAGCTTCATGCCCGCCACCTCCGACAGCTCGCGCCCGAAGCCCAGCACGTCGCCCAGCTCGTAATGCACCAGCGCGAAGCCCCGGATCTTCGAGCGCTTGGCCTTCGAGGCCGCGGCGAAGATCTCGTCCACCGCCGCCTCCATGCTCTCGAACGCGCCCAGATGCGCGGCCACCGCGGCGATGCGGCCGCGCTCGTAGGGGGTGAGCTGGGCCCGGACCTCGTTCTCCTCGACCATCGCCGCGTAGGCGGCCCCGGCCTCGACCGGCGGGCGCACGATGGCGCGCGCCTCGGCCGGGCGCCCCGCCTCGGCCGCCAGAAGCGACAGCGCCCGCACCCGGCGCCAGCCCGAGATCAGCCCGTACTGCCCGTCCTCCAGCGCCACCACCTCGACCGGCAGGCGCTGGCCGTTGGCGCGGATCGAGGCAATCAGCTCCTCCATCGCCTCGGCATCGGCCTCGGCGCGGTCGCGGGTCAGGTGGTTGATGCGGATGCGCTCGATCGGCAGCGTCTCGATCACCCGGCCCTCGGCCTGCGCGCGGGCATAGGCCTCGGCGTCGCGGGCGCGGCGCGCCTCGGCCGCGCGCTCCTCGGCGCTGCGGGCGTCGCGGCTCTGCGCGGTCTCGGACGCGACCTTGGCGATCGGCGCGCCGAGCCCCATCGGCGCCGCCCCCGGTTTCGCGGCGAAACCCTTCTCGATCTCGGCAAGCGCCGCCGGATCGGGTGCCTCAAGCGTCCTGCGTCTGGCCATGGGCCTCCTCCTCGTCTTCCATCATGTCGCGGTGCCAGCTGCCCAGCAGCAGCTCCTTGAACTCGGCATAGGTGCGGTCGAAGGCCTCGCGGCCGCGCAGGTAGGTCTCGCGGTTGAAGTCGCGGTAATCGGCCTCGTAGATGCCGTTGATCTGCTCTCCGGCCTGTCCGACCAGCGCCGTGAACTCCTGCCGGTAGGCGGTCATGAAGTCGCCGAAATAGGCCTGGATCACGTTGGCGAGGTCGGTCTGCTGCGCGGCGTCGTAGCGGGTGATGATGGCGCGCACCACGTCCCATTCGAACCGCATCTCGGGCAGGCCGGCGCGGCGGCGCTGCGCGTTCTCGCCCTCCTCGATCGAGGCGAAGGTCGAGTAGAGCATGTCGAAGAACCGCCCCGTCGAGTCGAACTCGAGGAAGCTCGCCCCGAGCGGCACCAGAAGGATGTCGGCGGCCGAGAGCGAGTTGATCGTCAGGTAGCCGAGCGCCGGCGGCGTGTCGAGGAAGACGATGTCGTACTCGTCGAGCACGCCTTCCTCGCTCAGCGCGTTGTTGAGCGCGTCCCACAGCGACCAGCTGCGCAGGCCCGTGCGCCAGACCGGGATCTGGAACTCCGACCAGTAGAGGTTCAGCTGCGCGCCGATCAGGTCGATGTTGGGCCAGTGCGTGGTCTGGATGAGGTTTCGCGGCGAAACCTCCAGCGCCTCGGTCAGCGTCTCGTCGAGCGGCAGGGGCTCTTCACCGCGCGCCTCGCGCACCCGGTTCTCCTCGAGCACGGCGCGGGCGTAGTCGCGCGCCAGCAGCGGGAAGACGGTCTGCCATTCATCGGCGACCTGGCCACCCAGCAGCGAGGTCATCGAGGCCTGGCTGTCGAGGTCGATCACCAGCACCTTGTAGCCGTCGAGCGCGGCGGCCATGGCGAGATGCGCGCAGGTCGTGGTCTTGCCCGAGCCGCCCTTGAAGTTGGCCACCGCCGTGATCTTGGCGGGCTGCCCCTCGGGCCGCCACGGGCGGTACTCCTTGTTGGCGGCGCCCTCGCGGTCGAAATGCTCGCGCAGGCGCAGCACCTCGTCGAGGCTGAACCACTTGGCCCCGGCCTCGCCCTCGCCCTGCGGCAGCTCGGGATGCGCCTTCAGCACGCGGCGCAGATGCCCGGCCGCGACCGGGATCAGGTAGCGGGTGATCTCCCAGATCGAGAACTTCCTGAGCCGCTTGGCGCCGTCGGGGGCGTAGCCGCGCTTGGCCATGTCGTCGCGGCCGCGCGCGCAGAAGGCGGCGGCCTTGGCGAAGCGGGTGGTGTCCACCCGTTCTCCGAGCTTGGCCGCGGCGCGGGCCGGGTCGATGTTGTGGAAGGGTGGGGGGGTCGTGTCGGCTTTTCTGCTCATGCGCGGCCTCTGGTCATGTGCGCCGTTCCGGCTGTGATTGCGCGGACCATCGCACATCGCCGCCACGCGCGAAATACGCGCCGTATACCCGTGCCGCCGGGCGTTGCAGGAAGGTTTCGCCGCGAAACCTGCCCGCTGGCGCCGATCTTCAGATCGAAAATCAAGCCCAGCCTGTTTGACTCTCTTTGAGATATTTAGAGTCTTTCCGCTCTGCATCTCACTGATATCACGAAAGTAAAACACCATTGGGTACCCGTTTGCAGGGCGAAGGGTCGCCGATTCCGGGGCCAAGGGCACCCGTTTGCAGGAGCAATGGCGCCCGATTCCGGGACAGCATCGCCGCCGGGGCCTGCGATTTCGTGGCCAGAGCGCGCGGTGGGGGGTGCACAGGTGGCCGATCCCGGCCTTCGGAGCTGCGCCGGCGCAAAGGTACCCGTTTGCAGGAGCGCCACGCATTGCGGCAAAGGTACCCGCGCCGGGCTTGCCTGCGGGTGCCGCGGCTGACAGTCTCGGCGCAGGGAATCGGGGTCCGCCCCGCGGGCAAGGAGCGGCGCATGGCGCGCGAGGCAAAGACCCGGCTGCCGGCCATGGCGGGCACGGCGGCCAAGCCGGACCGGGGGGATCTGGACGGCGCGCTCAGGCGCAACACCGTCAAGAAGAACGTCGCCGCGATCCATATCGGCGGCAAGCTGACGCTGTTGCAGCGCAAGCTGTCGAACGTGCTCCTGCTCAACGCCTACGACACGCTGCTGAGCCAGAACGTGCATCGCATCGACGCCCGCACGCTGTGCCTGATGATCGGCTACAACTCGAACGACATCGACAGCTTGCGCGACGCGTTGCGGGGCCTCGCCGAGACCGTGGCCGAGTGGGACATGCTCGACGAGAAGGGGCGGCAGGAATGGGGCGTCTCGGCGCTTCTGGCGCATGCGCGGCTGCGCGACGGGGTCTGCGACTACGCCTATTCGCCGGCGCTGGCCGAGAAGCTGCACGACCCGCGCGTCTTCGCGCTGATCAACCTCGACATCCAGCGGCGCTTCACCTCCGGCCATGGCCTCGCGCTCTACGAGAACTGCTACCGCTTCGTGCGCACCGGCTCGACCGGCTGGTGGCCGCTCGAGATCTTTCGGCGGCTGATGGGGGTGAACGACAGCGACTACTACCGCAGCTTCAAGCACCTGAACGCCAAGATCATCAAGCCGGCGGTGGCGGAGGTGAACCGCTCCTCCAACATCCTGGTCGAGCCCGAGTTCAAGCGCTTGGGCCGCGCCGTGGCCGAGATCCGCTTCAAGATCCGCGAGAACCCGCAGCTCGCCATGCTCGAGATCGATGACGGGCAGGGGGTGCGGCGCGAGCCGGTCTACGAGCGGCTGCGCGCGCAGGGCGTGTCGGACCGTCTGGCGCGGCAGTGGATCGCCGAGCACGGGGCGGAGGCGGTGGCCGACAAGCTCGAGCGGATGCAGGCGCGCGAAGGCGTGCGCAGCCCGGTGGGCTACCTGCGCGCGGCGCTGTCCGACGAGCGGGGGGGCGAGACGTCCGAGCCCGCGCCGGCCCCCGGCCCAGAGGCCCGCGCCGCCGCCGCGCGCGGCCGGGCCGCGGCGGCCGAGCGCGACGCCGAGGCCGACCGCCGGGCGGCGGTGCGCGCCGCCCGCGTCGCGCGCTTCGCCGCGGTGGCCGAGGTCGCGCGCCGGCGCAACCCGACCCAGCGCGACGCCGACCGCCGGCTGTTCCTGAGCCAGATCGAGGACGAGCTGGAGCGCGAGGACTTCCGCCGCCACGGCTGGGAAAGCGCGCTCAACGCCCGCGCCATCTTCGCCTTCTGGGAGGAGATGCAGCCGGGGCTGTTCGACGAGCTGCCGGAGATGCCCGACGAAACGGCCTGAGGTTTCGCGGCGAAACCTCCCCCCGCCCTCGGCGTGCCTCGGCGCTTGCCCTTTGCGCCGGGCTGGGAAAGGTTGCAGTCGCGCTGGAAGCGCGCATCAAGGACGCGCTGGAAGCGCGCACTGAAGATGCGCCAAAGGCGCGCACGAACATGCGCCAAAGGCGCGCGGAACACGAGTGCCGATGAGGCGCGCACAAGGAGGTCTCGGGACAGCACATGCCGCTGCGCATCGCCATCAACGGGTTCGGCCGGATCGGCCGCACCATATTGCGCCTCCTTTCCACCGCGCGCGCGGGCGAGGGGATCGAGATCGCCTGCATCAACGACATCGCGCCGCTCGAAAGCTGCGCCTACCTGTTCGAATACGACAGCGTCTTCGGCCCCTATCAGGGCGAGGTCGCGACCGAGGCCGGGGCGCTGGTGGTCGATGGCCGGGCGATCCCGTTTCACAACGAGGCCGACCTGTCTCGGCTCGACCTCTCGGGCGTCGACATCGTGCTCGAATGCACCGGCCGGGCCGAGAGCCGCGCCATCGCGATGCGCGGGCTCGACGCCGGGGCGGGCCGGGTGCTGATCTCGGGGCCTTCGGCCGCGGCCGAAGCGACGGTGGTGCGCGGCGCCAACGACGACGTTCTGGCGGGGCAGGGGATCGTGTCCTGCGGCTCCTGCACCACCAACGCGCTGGCGCCGCTCCTGCGGCTGCTCGACGACCGGTTCGGGCTGATCTCGGGGCACATGACGACGATCCACTGCTACACCGGCTCGCAGCCGACGGTCGACGCGCCGCGCCCCGACCCGGCGCGCAGCCGCGCCGCCGCGCTGTCGATGGTGCCGACCACCACCAGCGCCACGCGGCTCACCGCGACCGTGCTGCCCGACCTCGCCGGCCGGGTGACGGGCCGGGCGCTCCGGGTGCCGGTGGCCAGCGTGTCCTCGGTCGACCTCGTGGTGCGGCTGCGCGACCGCGACGGCTTCGAGCCGCGGCTGCGCGAGGCGGTGGCGAAAAGCCCGGTGCTGGGCTGGACCGACAGGCCGCTGGTCTCGACCGACCTGCGCGCGCGGCCCGAGTCGCTGGTGCTGGCCGGGCCCGAGACCGAGGCCGGCCCCGACCTGGTGCGGCTGTTCGGCTGGTACGACAATGAGTGGGGCTTCTCCAACCGGATGATCGATCTCGCGCTGCGCATGGGCGCGACGGCGGGCCGCAGCTAGACGCCGCATTGGCGGGCGCGCCCGGCGGCCTAGCTGTGCCGGGTCAAGGAGGGCCGCGACATGGAGCGCATCACCGTCCGCAGCCGACCCGTCCTGCCCGTGCTGTGGCGCGCGGCGGCCTGGGGCGCTGCCGTGGCGACCGCCGCGGCGGCGGCCGCGCTCGGGCAGTGGCTGCTGGCGCTCGGTGCCGCGGGCGCGGTGGTGCTGGCGCTGCTGCCGCGCGGCTACACCCGGATCTCGGGGATCGAGATGCCGGCGGGGCTGGGCTCGGGCATCCTCGTCTTCTGCCTCTGCGCCTTCGTGCTGGGCGAGGCGGGCGGGCTGTATCGCACTAGCGCCTGGTGGGACATGGCGCTGCATCTCACCGCCTCGGCGGTGCTGGCGCTGGTGGGGGTGGCGCTGGCGCTCCTGCCCACCGCCGGGGCGCCGCCGCGCACGCCGCTGTGGATCCTCGGCACGCTCGGGGTCGGCTTCGCGGCGCTGGTCGGCGCGGGCTGGGAGCTGTTCGAGTTCGGCATCGACGCGCTGTTCGGCACCAACGCGCAGCGCTCGGGCCTGCCCGACACGATGGGCGACATGGCGGTGAACCTCGCCGGCGCGACCTATGGCGCGCTGGCGGCGCAGCGGCGGCTGGGCTTCGGCGCGCGCTGGCCGCTCTCGGGGCTGCTGGCCGAGTTCTGCGCGCGCAACGAGGTGATCTACGGGGGCTGGACCGGCCGGCCCTTCACGCCCCGACGACCGGGGCCGGAGCGGGAAGGAACGCGATGAAGGACATCAACGACGCCACCGGGGTCGGGCCGGCTCTGGCCGCGCTCCGCGCTGCCGCGCCGGACCCTGATCGGGCGGCGCGTGACGCGCATCTGGCGGCGCTGGCGCGCGAGGTGCGCGCCCATGCCGAGGAGATCGCGCAGGCGATCGACGCCGATTTCGGCGGACGGCCGCGGCCCGAGACGATGCTGGCCGAGGTCGGGCTGGTGCTGGAATCGCTGCGCCACGCCCGGCGCAACCTGAAGCGCTGGATGCGGCCGGGGCGGGTGCGGCTGCCGCCGCATCTGTGGCCCTCGCGCGGGCGGGTGCTGCACGAGCCGCTCGGCGTGGTCGGCATCCTGGCGCCGTGGAACTACCCGTTCCAGCTGGCGCTGCAGCCGCTGGTGGCGGCGCTGGCGGGCGGCAACCGGGTGCTTCTGCACCCCTCCGAGCACATGCCGCGCACCGGGGCGCTGATCGCCCGGATCGTCGCGGACGCGGTGCCCGAGCGGGTGCGCGTGCTCGATGGCGGGCCCGAGCAGGCGCAGGCGATCGCGGCGGCGCCGCTCGACGGGCTGTTCTTCACCGGCTCGACCGCCACGGGCCGCAAGGTGGCGCGGGCGGCGGCCGAGAACCTCGTGCCGGTGGTGCTGGAGCTCGGGGGCAAGTCGCCGGCGCTGCTGATGCCCGATGCCGATCTCGACGAGGCGGCGGCCTCGATCGTCGCGGGCAAGCTGCTCAATGCCGGGCAGACCTGCATCGCGCCCGACTACGCGCTGGTGCCGCGCGACCGGATGGACGACTTCGTCGCGGCGCTAAAGCGGGCGACGGCGCGGCTCTATCCCGACCCGGACGGGCCGGACTACGCCGCCATCCTGCGCGAGACGGATCGCGCGCGGCTGGCCGGTCTGCTGGAGGGCGCGCGGGCCGAGCCGCTGATGGCGCGGATGCCGGCTGCGCCGCGCATGGGGGCCTGGGCGCTGATCGACCCGGCGCCCGACCACCCGGCGATGCAGGACGAGATCTTCGGGCCGGTGCTGCCGGTGCTGGCCTACGACGCGCCGGCGGCGGCGCGCGATTTCGTCAATGCCCGGCCGACGCCGCTCGCGCTTTATGTCTACGGCAGCGACGTCGCGGCGGCCGAGGCCGAGGTGGCGGCGATCCGATCGGGCGGGGCGATGATCAACGAGGCGGTGCTGCATGTCGCGGTGCAGGAGCTGCCCTTCGGCGGGGCGGGGGAGTCGGGCATGGGCGCCTATCACGGCGACGAGGGCTTCCGCGCCTTCACCCGGCCGCGCAGCGTGGTGGTGGCGCGCCGGTCGCTGGCGCGGCTGGCCCGCCCGCCCTATGGCCGCGCGGTTGAGCGGGTCATCGCCTCGCTCTTGCGCTAGTTCATGCCGTAGCTTCGGCCGCGCCAGGTTGCCTGCCGGCCCCGGCGCGCGCCGAAGAGCGCGCTCCACTGGATCGCCAGCACCACCAGCACGCCGAGCGGGTGGGCCGCGACCGACAGCCAGGGCTGGTCGAGCCGCCGCGCCATGGCGATGCGCGCCGCGAGCAGCAGCGCACAGGCCAGCCCGGAAGCGGCGAGCGACCACGCGGCACCGGTGGCGAGCGCGGCGACCAGCGTCAGGAGCGGCAGCACGTGGCCGCCGAACAGCAGCACCGTCCAGACCGGCAGGGCGCGCGGCGTCGCCATCCCCTCGGTCGCGTTCTTCATGAAGCCGTGCCAGATCTGGCCGGGCGTGTCGTACATCCGGCAGGCGGCGATCGGGGTGGCGTCGCACAGATCGCTCCTGCCGCCCCGCGCGCGCACCCGGCGCGGCAGCTCGAGCCCGTCATGCATCCGGTCGCGGAAGGCGGCATGGCCGCCGAGGCCGTGCCACGCCTCGGCCCGGATCGCCAGAAGCTGGCCGCAGCCCGCGCCGAAGGACGGGTCGGTCGAGGCGCGCGCCATCGGCAGGGGCAGGTAGCCCAGGAGCGTCACGAAGATCTGCGGGATGACGATCCGCTCGGCCCATGTGCCGGTGATCTGCCGGGGAAAGCCGCTGACGAGGTCGAGCCCGTCTTCCTGCATCTGCCCTGCCATGCGGGCGGCGGCGTCGGGGGCGAGGCGGACATCGGCATCGACGAAGAGCAGCACCGGGTGGCGCGCGGCGCGGCCGAGCTGCCAGCAGGCGTGCTGCTTGCCGATCCAGCCCTGCGGCAGATCGGCGCCGCGCAGCAGCCGGGCGCGGGCGTCGCGGGCGGCGTAGTCTTCGACGATGCGATCGGTGCCGTCGGTCGAGCCGTCGTCGAGCACCACCACCTCGACCTGCGTGCCCGCCTGCGCCAGCGCCGCGTCGAGCGCCGCGCCGATATTGGCGGCCTCGTCGCGCGCCGGGATCAGGATCGAGACGGCGGGCAGGGGGCCCTCGCCGGCCTCGGGCGGGCGCAGCACCGACAGGTTGACGAGGCACATCACCGCGAAGAGCGCGGCCAGCGCCAGGCCGATCAGCGACAGGGCCAGCAGCATCAGTTCTCCTTTGCGGGGTCGGGCGCGGGGTCGGGCGTGGGGTCGGGCACGTGGTCGGGGGCGTGGGTGCGGCCGTCGAGCGCGGCGCGGCCGCGCTGCCACAACCCGTAGACCCCGCCGACGCCGCGCGCGCCGCCGATCACGGCGCGGAAGGCGGACGGGTCGCGCGCCATGGAAAGCCCGGCGAGATGGTCGGCGGCCTCGGTCAGGCCGGCCTCGAGCCGGTCGGCGATCTCGGCGGGGCGCTCGCCGGGGCGAGCCTCGATCGCGCGGCCGAACAGCGCCAGCGCCTCGGGCCGCTTCTCGCCCCAGAACGGGTATTCCAGCGCCAGCGGCACCGCCACCAGCTGCGGCGCGCGGGCCAGCAGATGCGCGGCGCCGGGGCGCAGGTCCAGCGGCCGCGTGCGCGGGTCGGCGAAGCGGCCCTGCGCGGTGATCCACAGCACCCGGCGCGGCACGGTCATCAGCGCGCGGGCGGTGCGCAGGAAATCGGCGCCGCCGCGGGCATCGTCCTGCCGCACGCCGAAGGCGCCGATCCGCGCCATGAAGCGGTAGCGCTCGAGCATCGCGGCGTCGATCGGCCCGAAGCCCTCGCGCTTGGGGAACAGCTCGGGATGCAGCGCGATGAACATCGCCGGATCCCACCACGAGGGGTGGTTGGCGCAGATCATCACCGGCCGGTTCTCGGCCAGGGCGGGCAGGCCGGGGCGGGCGATGCGCACCGCCCGGAAGTGGCGCGACAGCTCGCGCCGCATCACCCGCGCGAAGAAGCGGCAGGCCGCGTCGGAGCGGCGTGCCACCGGGTCGTCGTCACTCGGCCGCGACATCGCGGCTCCGTGCCGGCACCCCGCCCGCGTCCTGGTCGGCGGTGTCGGCGGCGATCCAGCCCGACATCAGCGCCATCGGCATGCCCGGCCCGGGATGCGCCGAGCCGCCGGCGAGGTAAAGCCCCTCGACCTGCCGCGAGCGGTTGCCGGGCTTGAAGGCGCCGAGCACCTTGCCGTGGCTGGCCAGCCCGTAGATCGCGCCGTTGAGCACGCGGTAGCGCTCGTGGATGTCCTGCGGGGTGAGGGTGCGCTCGACCTTGATGCGCGCCTCGATGTCGCCCATGCCGGCGGCGCGGCCGAGCTTGTCGAGGATGGTGCGGCGATACTCGGGCAGCATCTTCGACCAGTCGTGGTGGTCGCGCAGGTAGGGGGTGTGCACCAGCACGTAGAGCGCCTCGCCGCCCTCGGGCGCGACGCCGGGCTCGGTGCGGGCGGGCGCGGCGATGTAGGCGGTCGGGTCGGGGGCGGGCTCGCCGCGGTCGTAGATCGCGGCGAACTCCTCCTCGGGGTCGCGCGAGAAGACGAAGTTGTGGTGCGCGAGATGCTCGTAGGCGCGGTCGAGCCCGAGATAGAGCACCACGCCCGAGCAGGCGGCCTCGCGCTTGCGGGTCTTCTCGAAGGCCTCCTTGGCGGGGCCGCCGACCAGCTCGCGATAGGTGCGCACGCTGTCCATGTTCGACACGACCCTGTCGGCCGCGACGCGCTCGCCGTCTTCGGTGATCACGGCGCGGGCGCGGCCGTTCTCGACCTCGATCCGGGAAATGCCGGTGCCGGTGCGGATCTCGACGCCGAGCTCCTCGGCCAGCCTTTGCAGCGCCAGCGGCACGGCGCGGGTGCCGCCCATCGGGTACCAGACGCCTTCGCCCTGCTGCATCTGGGCGATGCCGCAGAGCACCGCCGGCGAGGCCAGCGGCGAGGAGCCGACATACTGGATGAAATGCTCGAGCATCTGCGCCACGCGGCGGTCCTTGACGTCGCGCTTGATCTGGCCCGCGACGGTGCGGTGCATCCTGAGCGCCAGCACGTCCGACAGGGTCGAGAGGTTCATGCTGCCCTTGAGGTCCATCGTGTCGCGCAGGTCCTCGACCGACTTCCAGAAGAAGAAGCGGTCGGAGACGTCCGAGAGCCGCGAGGCCACCTGCATGAAGCGTTCGAACCCCTCGCGGTCGGGGGGCGAGAGCTTGCCGATCTCCTCCGCCGCCGTCTTGGGGTCGTCGCGCAGGTCGAGCACGGTGCCGTCGTCGTAGAAGCAGCGCCATTGCGGGTCGAGGCGGCGCAGGTCGAGTTCGCGGTGCAGGTCGCGCCCGGCCTCCGAGAAGATCCGCTCGAGCACGCGCGGCATGGTCAGGATGGTCGGCCCCATGTCGAAGCGGTAGCCGTCCTCCTCGAGCACCGCGGCCTTGCCGCCGAGCCAGTCGTTCTTCTCGAAGAGCACGACCTTGTGCCCGCGCGCCGCCAGCGTGCAGGCGGCGGCCAGGCCGCCCAGGCCTCCGCCGATGATCGCCGTTCTGCTCATTCCGCCGCCTCCATGGGGGGTAGTGTCGTTGATAGCCCGGCCGCGCCGGGCAGGGAAAGGTCTTCGCCGCAGAGCCGCGCGGCGATGCGGGCGCTTTCGAAGATCGTGGGCAGGCCGGAGCCGGGATGCGTGCCGCCGCCGGTCAGGTAGACGCCGTCGATGTCCTCGAAGCGGTTGCGCGGCCGGTAGTGCAGCATCTGCCCGAGATTGTGGGCGAGGTTGAAGGTCGCGCCCTCGTAGACCGAGAGCTTCGACTGCCAGTCGTCGGGGGTGAACATCAGCTCGGTGCGGATCGCGGCGCGGATGTCGCGACCGGCGAGCTTGGAGACCCGATCGAGCACCTTCTCGCGGTAGGCCGGCGCCAGCGCGCTCCAGTCGGCGCCGCCGGTGAGGTTGCCGACCGGCACCAGCACGTAGAGCGCCGAATGCCCCTCGGGCGCCAGCGTCGGGTCGGTGACGGAGGCGTTCTGGATGTAGATGGTCGGGTTCTCGGGTGCGCGGCCGGCGTCGATCTCGGCCACGTTCTTGGCGTAGTCGCTGGAGAAGGCGATGGTGTGGTGGCGCATCTCCGGCAGGCTGCCCTCGATGCCCAAGTAGAGCATGAAGGTCGAACAGGAGTAGCTCTTGGAGGCGATCCGCGCGTCGGTCCAGCGCTTGCGCGCGGTGTCGGGCACCAGCGTCGTCATGGCATGGGCGAAATCGGCGTTCATCACCACGGCGTCGGCGTCGTAGTCGCCCTTGGCGGTGACGGCGCCGGTGGCGCGGCGGCCCTCGATCTTCAGCTTCTCGACCGGCTCGGAGAGCCGGACGTCGACCCCCATCTCGCGCGCGATGCGCGCCATGGCGGCGGTGATGGCGTTGCAGCCCCCTTTGGGGTGGAACACGCCGAAGCCGTATTCGACATGGGCGATGATGGTGAAGAGCGAGGGGCACTTGAAGGGCGACATGCCCAGGTATTTCGACTGGAACGAGAAGGCGACGCGCACGTCGGGGTTGCGGAACCAGCGGTTGAGGTCGCGGTCGACCGTGGACCAGGGCCGCATCTTCGGCAGCGCCTTCATCATGTCGCCGCGCATCAGGTCGCCCAAGCCCGCGAAGGGGCGCTGCAGGATCGGGCGGAAGGCCTCGAACTTGGCGCGGTTCTCCTCGAGATAGGCGGCGACGTTCTTCGCGTCGCGGGCGTCGATCTTGGCGACCTGTGCGGTCAGGCGCTCGACGTCGTCGGTGGCCTCGATGGCGCGGCCGTCGTCGAACTGCAGCCGGTACATCGGGTCGAGACGGGTCATCTCGACTTCGGCGTCGAAGTCGCGGCCGCAGGCGGAGAAGATCTCGCGCAGGATCTCGGGGTAGAGGAAGAAGGTCGGGCCGATGTCGAAGGTGAAGCCGTCGCGGCGGATCGCGCCGGTGCGGCCGCCGGGCTGGTCTTCCTTCTCGAGCAGCGTCACCTCGGCGCCGGCGGCGCGCAGCAGCATGGCGCTGGCGAGCCCGCCGGGGCCCGCGCCGATCACCAGAACCCGTCGCGACGCGGTCGCGCCCGAGGGGGGCAGCGGCGGTGCCGCCATGCTCGATAACCCGTTTGCCTGCGGCCTGCGCCCGTCTACCATCTGCGTCGTCCGTCCTTTACACTCAAGCCGCTGGGGCCGGACGGCTACATAGTTCACCGACGTGCGAGGGCATGGAAAAAATTGTCACGATGCGGCCCGGGCCGCCCCTGCCACCGCCTCTTCCGACGGCCGCGACCGGCCCGGCCCGGGCCCGCGGTGCCGGGCACGAGAACTTCCCCGTCGCCTCGCGTCTTCTGCCCGCCCGGCTGCGCCCGGCGGTGATGGCCTTCTATCGCGTGGTGCGCGCTGCCGACGACATCGCCGACGCGCCCGACATGGCCGCGCGCGCCAAGCTGGCCGGGCTCGACGCGATCGAGGCGGGGCTGCGCGGGCGGGCCGGCGGCGACCCGCGCGGCCCGGCGCTGCGCGCGGCGCTGGCCGAGGTCGGGCGGCCGGGGCTCGAGCGGCACGCGCTGGCGATGCTCGACGCCTTCCGGGCCGATGTCGCGGCGCGGCCCTGCGCCGACTGGGAAGCGCTGATGGCATATTGTCGCAGCTCGGCCGTGCCGGTCGGGCGCTTCCTGCTGGAGTTGCATGGCGAGGGCCGGGACGGGCAGGGGGCCTCGGACGCGCTGTGCTGCGCGCTGCAGGTGCTCAACCACCTGCAGGATCTGGGCGAGGACCGGCGCGACCTGGGCCGGGTGTATCTTCCGGCCGACATGATCGCGGCGGCGGGCGGCCGGGCCGAGGGGCTGGCGGCCCGCCGCCTCGACCCGGCGCTGCGCGCGGCGGTGGACCGCGCGCTCGACGCCTGCGACCCGCTGCTGGCCGAGGCGGCGCATCTGCCGGGGCGGCTGCGCTCGCGCCGGCTGGCGGCCGAGGCGCGGGCGATCGTGGTGCTGGCGCGGCGGCTGCAGCGGCGGCTGCGCCGGGCCGACCCGCTGGCCGGGCGCGTCGCGCCCGCGCGCGGCGACGCGCTGGCGGCGGCGCTGGCGGCGGCGGCGGAGCTGGCGCGGCCGCGGCAGGGGGCGGGGCGATGAGCGCGCCGCGACCGGCCGAGATGCGGATGAGCGTGGCCGAGATCACCGGCGGCGCGGGCAGCAGCTTTCGCGCCGGGATGCGGCTGCTGCCGCCGGCCCGGCGGCGGGCGATCCTCGCGGTCTATGCCTTCTGCCGGGTGATCGACGACGTGGTCGACGGGCCGGCCCCGGCGGAGGAGAAGCGCGCCGCGCTCGCGGCCTGGGCGGCTGAGCTGGACGCGGTCGGGGCGGGCCGGGCGCAGAGCCCGGTCGGGCGCGAGCTGCAGCGCGCCATCGCGCGCCACGGGCTGCCGCTGGCGGAGTTCGAGCTGGTGCTCGAGGGGATGCGGATGGATCTCGAGGGCGTGGTCGGCCCCGAGCAGGCCCGGCTCGACGCCTATGTGCGCCGGGTCGCGGGGGCGGTCGGCATCCTGTCGATGCATGTCTTCGGCGCGTGGCGCGGCGCCGCCTCGCAGCGCTTCGCGCTGGCGCTCGCCGAGGCGCTGCAGCTGACCAACATCCTGCGCGACGTCGAGGAGGACGCGGCGATGGGCCGGCTCTACCTGCCGGCCGAGATCCTCGCGGAAGCGGGGCTGCCGGCGGACCCGGCGCGGATACCGGGCGCGCCGGGCCTGCCGGTGGCGCGGCGGCTTCTGGCGGTGCAGGCGCGCGCCGCCTACGGCGCCGCGGCGCGCGAGATCGCCGCGCATCCGCGGCTGCGGCTGGCGCCGGCGCTGTTGATGATGGGGCCCTACGAGCGGCTGCTGCGCCGGATCGAGGCCGATTGCGAGCGCCCGCCGCCGCGCCGCAGCGGGCTGGGCAAGCTCGTGGACGGGCTGCGCTGCCTGGCGCTGAACGGCCAGACCTCGTGAGCCATGTGCACGTGGTGGGCGCCGGCCTCGCCGGGCTGGCCGCGGCGCTGCGGCTGGCCGAGGCGGGCGGGCCGCGCGTGTCGCTGTGGGAGGCGACGGCGCGGGCCGGCGGGCGCTGCTGGAGCTTTCACGACGCGCGGCTCGACCGGCTGATCGACAATGGCAGCCACCTCGTGCTGGCCGGCAACGACGCGGTGATGGCGCATTGCGCGCGGATCGGCACGGCGGCGCGGCTGGAGGTGGCCGAGACGGCGGCGCTGCCCTTCCACGATCTCGAGACCGGGCGCGGCTGGCGGCTGCGGCTGCCGCTGGGGCTGTCGGACCTGCTGCGGCGCGGCGTGGCGCTGCCGCCGGGCACGGCGCTGCGGCTGGGGCCGGATGCGGCGCGGCTGCTGGCGGCCGGGCCGGGCGCCACGGTGGCGCAGGCGATCGGCGGCCGCGGCGCGGCCTGGACCCGGCTGTGGGAGCCGCTCTGCCTCGCGGTGATGAACGCCCCGCCCGAGCGGGCGGCGGCACGGCCGCTGGCCGAGGTGCTGCGGCGCATCGTGCTGGCCGGGCGCGGCGCGGCGCGGCCGGTGCTGATGCCCGACGGGCTGGGCCCGACGCTGGTGGAGCCGGCGCTGGCGCGGCTGGCCGAGGCGGGGATCGCGCCCGCATGGCGGCAGCCGCTGACCGGGATCGCGCGGCGCGAAGGCCGGGCGGTGGCGCTGCGCTTCGGCGACCGGGAGGTGGCGCTGGGGCCCGGGGACGCGGTGGTGCTGGCGCTGCCCGCGGAGGCCGCGGCGGCGCTTCTGGGCCGGCCCGCGCCGGGCCGGGGCGGCGACATCGTCAACGCCCATTACCGCGTCTCGCCGGGGCTGGCGGCGGCGGCGCCGCCGCTGCTGGGGCTGATCTCGGGCCGGGGGCAATGGCTGTTCCGGCGCGGCGACGTGCTGTCGGTCACCGTCTCGGCCGCCGGGCCGGGGGAGCGGGCGGCGCTTCTCGATACGTTGTGGCGCGAGGTGGCGCGCGCGCTCGGCACCGACGAGGTGCCGCAGGCGGCGCGGCTCGTGCGGGTGCGCGGCGCGACACCCGACCAGTCGCCCGAGGCGCTGGCGGCGCGGCCGGGGGCGCGGCCGCTGGCCAACCTCGCGCTGGCGGGCGACTGGATCGCCGGGCCGCTGCCCGCGACGATCGAGGCGGCGCTGGTCTCGGGCCGGGCGGCGGCCGAGGCGGTGCTGCGCGCGCCGGTCGCGGCGATCGCGCCGGAGGAGGCGACGGCTGGTTGAACCGGCCGGGCCGGGGCGGCGTTGGCCCGGCAAGGACCGGAGAAACGGGGCGCGGAGCCGCGATGCGCGACAGGCTGAGAGAGCTATACGAGGGCGACACGGCGCGCGCGCATCGCTTCCGCTACTGGCTTCTGGTGTTCGACGTGGTGGCGATCCTGTTCGTGGTCGCGACCTCCTTCACCGCCTACGGGCCGGTGGTGCAGGTCTTCGACCTCGTCTTCGGCACGGTGGTGGTGGCCGACATCGCGGCGCGGCTGTCGATCGCGGCGCGGCCCGCGCGCTTCCTTGTCTACCCGACCACGCTGGCCGACATCATCAGCGCGGCGTCGTTCTTCGCGCCACTGGCGGGGGAGGGCTTTGCCTTCCTGCGGGTGCTGCGGACGCTGCGGCTTTTGCACATGTACCAGCTGCGCGACCGGCTGCGGGCGGACTGGGCCTTCTTCCGCGCGCATGAGCGCACGGTGATCGCCAGCACCAACCTCGCGGTGTTCATCTTCGTGATGTCGGGGGTGGTCTACGCCACCCAGCACCGCACCAGCCCGGAGATCGGCAATTATGCCGACGCGCTCTACTTCACGGTGACCGCGCTCACCACCACCGGCTTCGGGGACATCACGCTCGACAGTTCGGGCGGGCGGGCGATCGCGATCCTGATCATGATCTGCGGCGTGACGCTGTTTCTGCGGCTGGCGCAGGTGCTGTTCCGCCCCTTCAAGGTGCGCCAGCCCTGCCGCGACTGCGGGCTGATCCTGCACGACGCCGACGCCGTGCATTGCAAGCATTGCGGCGCGACGATCCACATCCCGACCGAGGGCGAGATCTGAGCCGGGCCGGGGGCGGCAAGGCCCCCCGGCCCGGGCCGGGCCGGTCTCAGGCGGCGGCGAGCGCGGGCTCGAGCCCGGCCGCGGTCGACAGCAGCGCCTCGTCGGCGCCACGCCCGGCGATCAGCATGGCGCTCAGAAGCGTGCCGCCCTCGCGATAGGGCAGGGCGATGCCGCAGCCATCGGCGATGTTGCCGAGCGTGGTGTTGCGCAGCGCCAGCAGGTTCAGCCGGTTGAACGCGGCGTCGTCCTCGAGATCCTCGGGCCGGGGCGGCAGGATCGCCACGCTGGGCAAGAGCAGCGCCTGGCCTTCGAGCGCGCCGGCGAAGGCGTCGGCGAAGCGGGCGCGGGCGTTCAGCGTCCGGCGGTAGGCCACGGCCGAGACCTCGTCGGCGCGGGCCATGCGGGCGTGCACGCGCGGGTCGAAGGCCGGGGCCTGCTCACGGAAGGCGTCCTCGTGATGCGCGCGGCACTCGACGGCGGTGAGGTGCCATGGCGGGATGGCGGCCGCGTCGTCGAGCAGGGGCAGCGGCGTCTCGTCGATCTCGTGGCCGGCGTCGCGCAGCCGGCCGAGCAGCGCCTCGAAGCCTTGGGCCACCTCGGGGTCGAGATCGTCGAAGCCGAAGTTGCGCGCCACGCGCAGGCGCAGCGGTGCGGCGGCGGTCTCGGGCGCGGCGCGGCCGGCCATCACCCGCCACGCGGCGGCGCAGCCGGCGACGTCGCGGGCGATCGGGCCGAGGCTGTCGAGGCTGTCGGAAAGCGGCACCGCGCCCTCGCGCGGCACGCTCGACTGGGTCGGCTTGAAGCCGGTCAGGCCGCAGAAGGCGGCCGGGATGCGCAGCGAGCCGCCGGTGTCGCTGCCGATCGCGATGTCGGCGAGGCCGGCCGCGACCGAGGCCGCGCCGCCCGAGGTCGAGCCGCCGGGGATGCGGCCGGGCCAGGCCGGGTTGTCGGCGGTGCCGTGGTGGTCGTTGAGGCCGAGGCCGGAATAGGCCAGTTCCGACATCGCGGTGTGGCCGGTCAGCACGGCGCCCGCGGCGCGCAGCCGGGCGACGGCGGGGGCGTCGGCGCGGGCGGGCGCGCCCGTCTCGAGAAAGCGGGTGCCGGCATGGGTGATCTCGCCCGCCACGTCGAGGAGGCCCTTGACCGAGACCAGCGCCCCGGCCAGCGGGCCGGCCTTGCCGCGCGCCGCGTCGGCATCGGCGCGGGCGGCCTCGGCGAAGACCGAGGTGTAGATGCCGCGCGGGCCGCCCTCGGGGCCGAGCCGGTCGAGCAGCGCCGCGAGCCGGTCCGGCGCCGTCTCGGGGCGCCAGCCCGCGGCGGTCATGCCACCACCGGCAGCACGCGCATCTCGTATTCGGCGGTGATCTCGCGGTTCAGCACCGGGTCGGCGAGCCGCATCCGGAACCGCGTCGCGGGCCGCACACCGCCGATCGCGCCGAGCGTGCCGCAGAGCATCGCGCCGCCATCGGCGAGACCGCCGCCCTGCGCGAGGTCGGCCAGCGGCCGGATCGCGGCGAGCGTGCCCTTCTGGTAGCTCACCCATTCGCCGTTCTCGAGGATCTTGGAGCCGAGCTCGATCTGGTCGAGATGGTCGGCCACCTCGTCGAAGGCCCACAGCGCGCGGGCCACCGGCTTGGGGCAGACCTGCTTGGAATGGGCGACCGAATGCGCCTCGAGCGCGCGGTCGGTCTGGTCGGAGCCGAGGCCGAGCCAGAGCTTGCCCTCGGCCATGACCAAGAGCGGCTCGGCCTCGCCCGAGCTGTCGGCGCCGAGCACGTCGATCCGCGCCGACTGGGTCAGAAGCTCGGGGCCGCAGCGGTAGTAGAGCGGCACCTGGCTCGGCGGCGCGACCCCGAGCTCGGCCAGCTCGGCGATGTGGTGGTCGACGGCGGCGCGGTCGCGCCCGGTCCAGCCGGCGACCGTCAGGTCGGTGATCGCGATGTCGACGGGGCCGCCGGGGGTATCGAACTGCATTGGGTGTCCTTGGAAGTCAGCGTGTCAGAAGGTCGAGGGCAGGTAGAGCGCGAGCCAGGGCGCCACGATCAGCAGGCCGACCATGCCCAGCATAACCAGCGCGTAGGGGATGCAGCCCAGCATCACGTCGGTGAAGCGGCCCTTGCGGGCGGATTGCACCACGTAGAGGTTGAGCCCGACCGGCGGGGTGATCAGCGCCATCTCGACCAGGATGATCATCAGCACGCCGAACCAGATCTTGTCGTAGCCCAAGCCCACCACGATCGGCACGATGATCGGGATGGTCGCCACCATCAGCGACAGGGTCTCGATGAAGAAGCCCAGCACGATGTAGATGGCGATGATCACGAAGAGCGTGGCCAAGGGCGAGATGTCGAGCCCCTCGAGCATGTTCTGCAGCGCCCGGCTGACGCCGGCGGCGGTGAGCACGTAGTTCAGCACGTAGGCGCCGATCACCACCAGCATCACCATGGCCGAGGTCCGGACCGCGCCGCGCAGCGCGTCGCGCAGCATCGAGAGGCTCAGCGCCTTCTGCTGCGCGGCGATCAGCAGCGCGATGGCGACGCCGATCGCGGCGGCCTCGGTCGGCGTGGCCCAGCCGGCATAGATCGAGCCGACGATGGCCACGAAGAGGCCGAGGATCGGCAGAAGGTCGGCGAGGCTGGCGATGCGCTGGCCCCAGCCGAAGCTGGGCCGCGGGCCGCCGAGGCGCGGGTTGATCACGCACAGCACGACCGTGGCCGCCATGAAGGCCAGCGCCATCAGGAGGCCCGGCAGCAGGCCGGCGAGAAAGAGCTGCGGGATCGAGCTTTCGGTGAGGAAGCCGTAGACGATCAGGTTGATCGAGGGCGGGATCAGGATGCCCAGCGTGCCGCCCGCGGCGATCGCGCCGGAGAACAGCCGCTGGTCGTAGCCCAGCCGCTCGGCCTGCGGCATCGCCACGGTGGCGACGGTGGCGGCGGTCGCCACCGAGGAGCCGGAGGTGGCCGAGAACAGGGTCGAGGTGGCGATGTTGGCGTGGATCAGCCCGCCGGGCAGCCACGACACCCAGGTGTTGAGCGCCTCGTAGGTGCGCGCCGCGACGCCGCTGCGCACGAGGATCTCGCCCAGCAGAACGAAGAAGGGGATGGCGATCAGCGTGGCGCTGTTCGAGGAGGACCAGACCACCTGCCCGAGACCGCGGATCAGCGGGAAGGGGCTGAAGAAGATGTCGAGCCCGAAGCCCAGCAGGAACAGCACGATCCCCACCGGGATCGAGAGCGCGAGCAGGCCCAGAAGGCCGATGGCGGTGAATGCGATCATGCCGTGGTCTCCGTGCCGGCGATGTCCTCGACGCCGTCGAAGCGTCCCTTGATGGCGAGAAGCAGCGCCGCGATGGACAGCAGCACCGCCGAGATCGCGAACCAGCTCCAGCCGGCCCACCAGATCGCCTGCGGAATCCACAGCGGCGTCTCGAGCGCGGTGTTGGCGCGTGCGCCGGTGCCGAGCGTCTTCTCCAGCACCGCCCAGCCGTGCCAGGCGGTGACCAGCGCGACGCCGGCGAGGCTCAGCATGGCGAGGCAGTCGAGCGCGGCGCGGAAGCCCGAGCCGCCGCGCACGCGCAGCAGGTCGATGCGGACATGCGCGCGCTCGGTCAGGGCGTAGCTGATGCCCCAGCTGGTGACCGCCGCCATGACGTAGCCCGAGATCTCGTCGGTGCCGCCCAGCGGCGCGCCGAGCCGGCGCGCCGCGATTTCGGCGAGGATCAGCGCGACGCAGGCCATCAGGCCGAAGCCCGCCAGCAGGGCGACGCCGTCATTGATCCGGCTCAGCCATCGGATGATCCCCGCCATCGGTTCAGCCCCCGACCGTGACGCCGACCACCTGGCCGACGCTGTCGTTCCAGCGCTGCGCCCAGTCGTCGCCGGCGCGCGCCGCCCAGTCGGGCAGGACCTCGTTGACCAGCGCCTCGCGCGCGGCCTCGGTGTCGGCCTCGGTGGCCTCCACGAGCGTCATGTCGCGCGCCTCGCCGGCCGGGCATTCGCCGTTGCCGGTCAGGCAGGCGATGTCGTTTTCCAGCGCGTCCTGCGCGGCGTCCCATGCGGGCTGCTGCAGCTTTTCGGAGACGGCGGTCTCGAGCTGCTGCTGCTGCTCTTCGGAGAGCGCGTTCCAGCTGTCCATGTTGATCGCGGTGACGACCGGGTCCCAGCCGCCGAGCGGCAGCGGCAGCAGGTGGGTGGAGACCTCCCACCAGCCGGCCGAGTAGCCCGAGCCCGCGCCGGTGACGGCGCAGTCGACCACGCCGCGCTGCAGCGCGCCGGGCACCTCGCCGAAGCTGACATTGACGCCCTCGGCGCCGAGCGCCTCGAGGAGCTTGGCGGTCATGCGGCCGGAGGCGCGGACCTTCTTGCCCTCGAGATCGGCGAGGCCGGTGATCTCGCCGTTGCAGAACACGACCTGCGGCGGGTAGGGCGCGATGCCCAGAACCTTGGCGTTGAACACGTCGGCATAGATGTCGTCGACCATCGGCCGGGCGGCCTCGACCATGGCGCGGGCGGTGGCGGCGTCCTCGGCCAGAAGCGGCACGTCGAGCGCCTCGAGCGCGGCGCTGTCGGCCACGGCGTAGTCGGCCACGGTCATGCCGACGTCGAACACGCCGTCGCCGAGCATGCGGTAGACGTCGCCGCCGTCGATGCCCATCTGGTCATGCGTGGTCAGCGTCGCGGTCAGCGCGCCGTCGGTGGCGGCGGGCAGCTCCTCGGTCCAGAACGGCGCCTCGTACTGCTTGTGCAGCGGCAGGCCGCTCCAGCTGCCGACGACGGCCAGTTCCTCGGCCTGCAGGGCGGTGCCGCCCATGAGGGCCGCGGCCGCGCTCAGCGAAAGAAGGGTGCGGGTCATATCGTGGTTCTCCCTGTTATCGGTCTTGTCGGTCGGTCGGTTCGTCATCGGCACGGGTGCCGTCATCGAGATCGGTGATCAGCATGGCGCCCGGCGCGTGGCTGATGCAGAGCGGCAGCTGCGCGCCCATCATCGCCACCTGCGGGGTGACGCCGCAGGCCCAGAACACCGGCAGCTCATCGGGGCCGATCGGCACCGCGCTGCCCCAGTCGGGGCGCTCGACGTCGATGCCGATCGCCGCCGGGTCGCCGACATGCAGCGGCGCGCCATGCGCCATCGGGTAGCGGGCGCTCAGCTCGCGGACCTCGTCGATCCGGTCGCGGTGCACGGGGCGCATCGAGACCACCACGGCGCCGCCGAAGGGGCCGGCGGGGCGGGTCTCGAGGCTGCTGCGATACATCGGCACGGTCACGTCGCGCTCGATGTGGCGCATCGGGAAGCCGGCGCGCATCAGCGCCGATTCCATGGTGAAGGAGCAGCCGATGGCGAAGCCCACCATGTCGTCGCGCCACAGCGCCGCGATGTCGCGCGGCCGGTCGGCCAGCGCGCCGTCGCGGTAGACGTGGTAGAGCGGCAGGTCGCGGCGCAGGTCGATGTCGTGGCCGAGATCGGGCAGCGCCGGGTCGCCCGGCGCGGTGCGGCCCGCCAGCGGGCAGGGCACCGGGTTGAGCGCGCAGAACTCGGCGAAGGCCTCGGCCTGCGCGGCCGGCATGATGGCGAGGTTGCATTGCAGCCGGCCCGGCGCCAGCCCGGCGGTGTGGCCGGCGTAGCGGCCCGCGCGGAACGCGGCGCGCAGCGCCCGCGGTGCCAGCTCTCGCAGCTCGGAATGGGTGGTCATGATCGGCATCTGGCCCTGTTCTCGGCGTCGCCGGCACGCTAGACGCCGGCGGGCAATAAGATCAAATCGTGATTTCTTCTATGATGTGATCGAACGAGGTGATCACCATCGAAGATCACCTGCCACGGATCACCGGCCGCGAAGGAGGGCCCCGGCATGACGCTCGACCAGTTGAAGACCTTCCTGTGGGTGGCGCGGCTCGGCGGCGTGCGGCGCGCGGCGCAGCAGATGAACCTGTCGCAGCCGGCGATCTCGGCGCGGATCGCGGCGCTGGAGGAGACGCTGGACGTGGCGCTGTTCACCCGCGGCCCGCATGGCGTGACGCTGACCCGCGAGGGGGTGCTGCTGCGCACCCATGCCGAGCAGATCGCCACCTCGATCGAGCGCATCCGCGCCGAGGTGGCGCCGCGCGACAGCCGCGCCTCTCTGCTGCGGGTGGGCGCGGCCGAGACGATCGTGCAGACCTGGCTGCCCGAGTTCCTGCGCCGGCTGCGCAGCACCTATCCGCGGCTGAAGATCGAGATCACGGTCGACATCTCGCTCAACCTGCGCGAGGCGCTGCTCGACCGCGCGCTCGACCTGTGCTTCCTGATGGGGCCGGTCTCGGAATACAGCGTCGACAATGTCGAGCTGCCGCCGGTGCCGCTGGCGTGGTACCGGCCGCTGGAGATGGCGGCGCCGGACCTGTCGCAGGTGCCGGTGATCACCTACAACCGGCAGTCGCGCCCGCACCGCCACCTCGCCGCCGAGCTCTATGCCCGCCACGGCAGCGCGGCGCAGATCTTCCCGTCGAACTCGCTCTCGACCGCGATCGAGATGGTGGCGGCCGGCCTCGGGGTCGGCGTGATCCCCGAGCGGCTGGGGCGGCGCCACGTGGCCGAGGGGCGGATCGCCGAGTTCGACCCGGGCTGGCGGCCCGAGGCGCTGGTCTTCTCGGCCTCCTTCATCGGCGACGAGAACAACGCCACCGCCAGCGAGGCGGCCGAGATCGCCCGGCAGGTGGCCGAGAGCTGGAACTAGGCCCCGAACTAGGCGGCGCGCGGCCCGAAGACGGCGCGGGCCGGGTCGGCGGCGTAGCCGTCGCGGTGCCGGACCGCCTGCGCGGGCAGGGCGGCGACGGCGTCGAGCACGGCGTCGACCTCATAGGCCTCCATCATCGGCGAGAGGTTGAAGCGCAGGAAGCCGGGCTTGGCCAGCTCCTCGCCCGCGAGGATGCGGGCGCGCAGCGCCTCGGAGGCCGCCGCGTCGATGCCGAGCAGGCGGTGCACGTAGGGCCCGGCGCAGGCGCAGCCGCCGCGCGCCTGCACTCCGGAGAGGTCCGACAGCATCCGCGTGGCGAGCTGCTGGTGCACGGGCTCGCCGTCGGCGGCGGTGACGCGCAGCGCGAAGACCGGCAGGCGCGGGCGGTCGGGGCAGCCCAGAAGCTCGATGCCGGGCGCGGCGCGCAGAGCCTCGAGGCCGCGGCGGGCGAGCGTGGCCTCGGTCTCGAGCAGCCCCATGGCCTGCATCGCGCCCTTCACCGCGAAGGCCAGCGCGGCGCGCAGGTCGGCCAGAACGTTGGGGGTGCCGGCCTCCTCGCGCGCGGCGAGGTCGGGCAGGTAGTCATGCGTCTCGGGTCCGACGAAGCGCACCGTGCCGCCGCCGGGCTGGGTCGGGCGGGTGGCGGCGCAGGCGGCGCGGCGGATGACGAGCACGCCCGAGGCGCCGGGCCCGCCGGCGAACTTGTGCGGCGAGAGCACCATGGCGTCGGCCTCGGCGCCGCCGGGGCGCATCTCGAGCGGCAGGTAGGGCGCGGCGCAGGCCATGTCCCAGACCATCAGCCCGCCGCCCCGCTTGACCGCGCGGGTGACGCGGGCGGTGTCGGCGATGGCGCCGGTGACGTTCGAGGCGCCCGAGACGGCGACGACGCAGAGCGCACCCGCGGCGCGGGCGCGGGCGAGGCCGGCGTCCAGCGCGTCGAGGCAGGGGCCGTGCGGGCCCTCGGGCAGCTCTGTCACCTCGGCGCCGCTTTCGCGCCAGGGCAGGATGTTGGAGTGATGCTCCCACGGGCCGATCAGCACGTGCACCGGGCGGCCCTGCGCCCGCGCGGCGGGGATGCCGAGGAGGCCCACGAGCCGGTTGATCCCGGCGGTGGCGCCGCCGCCGCAGAAGATCACCGCGTGGGCGTCGTCGGCGCCGCAGCCCATGGCCACGCGGGCGCGGGCGGCGCGGCGCAGCCGGGTCATCAGCCCGCCGCAATGCGAGGCCTCGGTGTGGCTGTTGGCGTAGAAGGGCAGGACTTCCTCCTGCAAAAGCGTCTCGACCTGCCGCAGCGCCCGGCCCGAGGCGGTGTCGTCGGCATAGACCAGCGGCACCGGCCCGAGCGGCCCGTCGATCCGCGCGCCGCGCCCGAACTGGCCCGCGCGCAGCGCGGCGGGGCCGGCCTCGGCCAGGGCAGTCTCGAAACGGGCGAAGATGTCGGTCACGGCGGTCCCTCCTGAGCGGTGTCGATGCGATCATTCATGGCTGTCATGGATCGATCGACACCGATTTGATCTGGTCTGGGGGTCTCGATTGGGTCAGATTGCATCGATATGGCCATCGAGACCGATCAGATCGACCGCAGACTGCTGGAGCTCTTGCAACGCGAGGGCGGGCTGTCGCAGCGCGAGCTGGCGGCGCGGGTCGGGCTGTCGCAGAACGCCTGCTGGCGGCGGCTGAAGCGGCTGGAGGAGGCGGGCGCGCTCAGGGGGCGGCGGGCCGATATCGACCCGGCGGCGTTGGGGCTCGGGCTTACGGTCTTCGTGATGATCCGCACCCGCCACCACGCCTCGGACTGGGCGCGCGCCTTCCGCGCCCATGTCGAGGCGCTGCCGGAGGTGGTCGATTTCCACCGGATCGGCGGGCATTGGGACTACATGATCAAGGCGGTCTGCCCCGACATGGCGGGCTATGACCGGTTCTACCAGGCGCTGATCAAGGGCTTCGACATCGAGGCGGTGACCGGGCATTTCGCGATGGAGGCGATCCTCGAGAACCGGCCGCTGGCGATCCGCTCGGTGCTGCGCTGAGCCGGGGTCAGCGCGGGCGCTCCTTTGGCCCGTCCAGAAGAAAGCGCAGCACCGAGGCGGCATAGGCCTCCGGCGCGGTCAGGGTCGCGTCGTGGCCCTGTCCTTCGAGCGTGTCGCGCCGGGCATCGGGCAGCACGCGGGCGAGATCGTCGGTGACGAACATGCGCGCGGGGCTCTCGGAGCCCGATTGCAGCAGCACCGGCATGGAAAGCCCGGCGAATCGCTCGGGCCGCCATTCCATCCGGGCCATCGCCTGCATGTCGCCGATCGAGGCGCGGGCATCGGCCAGCATCGGCTCCCAGTCCTTGGACAGGCGCAGCCCCTCGAAGGTCTCGCCGGGCATGTCGAGCAGGCTGGTGAAAAAGGCCCGCGCCACGCTCGTCCAGTCCTCCTGCCGCGCGGCCTCTTTAAGCTCGGCGTCCAGCACCCGCTTCGGGCCGTCGGGGTGGGGCGGCTCGTAGAGCACGAGGCGGCGGATGCGGTCGGGGGCCATGGCCGCGGCGGCCAGCGCGACCTGCGCGCCGTGCGAATGGCCGAGCAGGTGGACCGGCACGCCGATCCGGTCGATCAGCGCCAGCACGTCGCGGGCCTCGTCCTCGATGCCGTGGGTGTAGGTGGCGTCGGTGTCGCCGCGGCCGCGCCGGGCCAGCGCGTGGACCGTGAGATGCCGCGCCAGCAGCGGCCGGGTTTCGGCCCAGTTCGAGCGGTGGTCGCTGAAGCTGCCATGCAGCAGCACCAGCGGCGGGCCGGCGCCCTGCCGGTCGTAGCCGAGCGTCACGCCGTCTGGGGTGGTCAGCGTCTCGGTCACGGGGGCGTCGGGGCGCGGCATCGGGGCTCCTTTGACGTCGGGCGGGCGTCGGGCGACACCTCCGACCATAGCCGATCGCCGGGCGGTTGCCGAGCCGGCGCTCAGGCCGCGTGGCGCCTGGCCGCGGCGGCGGCGGCCGCGGCGACGGCGGCGGGGGTCTCGGGCAGACGTTCGGCCGGGGCGCGGCCGCCGAGCGCGGGGCAGGGGGCGTGGAGCCAGTCCAGCACGCCCTCGGCGCCGCGCTGCGGACGCAGCGCGCGGATCACCTCCTGCATCGCCGCGATCGGCAGGCCGGCGCGGTCGAACTGGCAGGCGGGGTAGAGCGTCCGGCCGGCGCGGGTGACGCCGATCACCCGGCCCTCGCGGGCCCAGTTCTCGGCCAGGCTCGCGCCCAGCGGCACCCAGCGGCGCAGGCCGCGGGCCACCTCGTCGGCGTCGAGCAGGCGCGCCGCGCCGCTTGCGCCAAGGTTGCGTTCATGCATGGCATCATCCTCCGTGGCGCGAAGTAGCGGCGCGCCGTCCGGCGGAAAGGGCGGCGGCGGTTCTGTGCGCTACCGTGCGTGGGCCGGGCTGGCGCGGCGGCGGCGCATGTCCGATTGACGCCCGCATGGTCCTGCCCGATACCGGTGCGGCCGGCCGCCGCGGCGGTGCGGAACCCCATGTCTGCAACTGGAAGGATGGCCACCGATGATCGACGCGCAGCCCGGGCTGATCGAGGAGATCCGCGACCGTTTCGCCCATGTCGAGAGCTGCCCGTTCCAGGGCGAGCGGGTGTTCTTCGAGAATGCCGGCGGTGCGCTGACGCTGAAATCGGTGGTCGAGACCTCGGCCCGCTTCGCCGCCATCCCCGACAACCCCGGCCGCGACAACCCTGCCGGGCAGGCGGCGGTCGAGCTGATCGCCCGCGCCAAGGCGGACATGGCGGTGTTCTTCAACGCGCCGGGCGGGCAGTTCATCGCCGGCGAGAGCGGCACCGAGCTCTTGTTCCGGCTAATCGGCGCGGCCTGTCTCGGCACGCCCGAGGGCGGGCGCGTGCTGGGTTCGACGCTCGAGCATCCGGCCACCCGCTCGGCCGCCGACCGCTACGCGCCGATCGGCGGCAAGCGCCACGTGCTGGTGGCGCATGACGACGCGGCCGGCTCGGTCGGGCCCGAGGCCTACCGGCCCGAGGTCACGCCCGACACCCGCGTCGCCACCATCCTGCACACCTCGCCGGTGACCGGCATGGGGGTGGACGTCGCCGCCATCGCCGCCGAGATCCGTGCCGTGGCGCCCGACTGCTACATCATCGTCGACGGCATCCAGCACGCCGCGCATGGCCGGCTGGATCTCGAGGCGCTCGGCGTCGACGGCTACGTGATCTCGCCCTACAAGGTGTTCTCGCGCCATGGCTACGGCATCGCCTGGCTGTCGGACCGGCTGGCGGCGCTGCCGCATGACGGGCTGATGGGCGCGCCGGGCGCGCCTTGGGAGCTGGGCACCCGCGACGCCGGCGCCTATGCCGCCTTCTCGGACGTGGTGGCCTATTTCGACTGGCTCGGCGGGCGGGTCTCTGACGATGCCGACCGGCGCGCGCGGATCGTCGCGGCGGGCGAGGCGATCCATGCGCAGGAGACGGCGCTGACCGAGGCGCTGCTGCACGGCGCGGGCAACCTGCCGGGGCTGGCGAGCTTCGAGGGGATCACCATCCTCGGCGGCATCGACAACCCGCGGCGCGAGGGGCTGGTCTCCTTCGCGCTGGACGGCCGGCCGGCGGGCGAGATCGTCGCGGCGCTGAACGCGGCCGGCATCCGCACCCATATCCGCAAGGCCGACCACTACTCGGGCAACATCCTGCAGCCGCTGGGAATGGAAAGCTGCGTGCGGGTGTCGCTGTGCCACTACAACACCGAGGCCGAGGTGATCCGCTTCCTCGCCGCGATGCGCGACATCGCGCGCGCGGCCTGAAGGCGGGGGGCGAGCGCGGGCGGCCCCCCGCCCGGCCGGGGCAGGGCCGTGGCCTGCCTCAGCCGTTGGGCAGGCGCAGGTCGGCGGGCCGGCTCGCGTTCAGCACCTCGCGCATGTTCGGCAGGTCGTTCTCCTCGAGCTTGTCGCGCCGCGTCTCGGCCGGCAGGTCGGCCCATCGCTGCTCGAGCCGGGCGCGCAGCACCGGCTCCGGCACGTCGATCATCACCGTCAGGTCGAACAGCGACGCGAGGCGGTCCCAGCCGGGGCGGTCGAGCAGCAGGTAGTTGCCCTCGACCAGGATCAGCCGGGTCTGTGCCGCGATGACGCGGGCGCCGGCGCGGGCGATCTCGAGCCCGCGGTCGAAGACCGGCACCACCACCTCGCGGCCGTCATCGGCGGCCAGCCGGGTCAGCATCGCGTGGAAGCCGTCGACGTCGTAGGTGTGCGGCGCGCCCTTGCGCGGCCGGTCGCCGCGCGCCTCGAGCAGCATGTCGTCGAAATGGTAGCCGTCCATAGGCAGCACCGCCGCCGCGCCCGGCGCGGCCGCCGCGAGACGTGTCTCGAGCGCCTCGGAGACATGGCTCTTGCCGGCGCCCGGTGGTCCGGCCAGCGCCACGAAGCGGCGCTTTGGTCCGCGCGCCATGGCCGAAAGCCGGTCGGCCAGCGCCTCTGTGGTCGTCGTTTCGGTCATCTCGGGTCGTCCTTTCGAGCGGGGCGGGCGGCGCCACGGGGGGCGATGGGGGGGCGCCGGCATCGAACATCCGATGCGGCCCGCGATCAATCCCCCGCTGCGGGGCCCGCGGTGCTGGCGCGGGCCTGCACCTGCGCGCCCAGATCGACCAGCGCGGGGCCGGGGTCGCGCCCCTCGAGCCGGGCGCGGATCATCTTCGCGGCGAGCGCGCCCATCTCGAAGCGGTTGGTGCGCACCGAGGTGAGCGGCGGCTCGGCGGCGCGCATCATCTCGAGATCGTTGAAGCCGCAGATGCCGAGCCGGCCCGGCACGGCGATGCCGAGGCGCATCGCCTCGAACAGCGCGCCCATGGCGAGGTCGTCGTTGTTGCAGAACACCGCGTCGGTGTCGGGGTGGCGCGCGAGCAGCGCCCGCAGCAGCTCGCCGCCGCGCCCGACGCTCGAGGGCGTCTCGGTGGTCTCGCTGCGGTCGGGGTCGTAGAGGCCGGCCGCCTCGGCCACGGCGCGGAAGCCCGCGAAGCGGCGCCGGGTGCGCGGGTCCATCCGCGCGCCCAGGAAACCGGGGCGGCGGTAGCCGCGCGCGATCAGGTGGCGCGTCGCCTCGGCGGCGGCGTCGTGATGCGAGAAGCCGACCATCATGTCGACCGGGTCGGGGCCGGTCTCCATGATCTGCACGACGGGGCAGGCGGCGCGGTCCAGAAGCCGCCGCGCCGCGGGGGTCTGGTCGATCCCGGCGACGATCAGCCCGGCCGGGCGCTGGCGCAGGAACACGCCGAGCAGGTTCTCCTCGGTCGCCGGGTCGTAGCGGGTGATGCCGTACTGCACGTCGAAGCGGCTTTCGGCGATGCCCTCGTAGAGCCCCGACAGCACGTCGGTGAACACCGCGTTGGTGGCCGATGGGATCAGCACGCCGATCACGTCCGAGCGCCCCGTCGCCAGCGCCCGCGCCGCCGGGTCGGGCACGTAGCCGAGGGCCGCCACCGCGGCGTCGATCCGGGCGCGGGTCTCGGGCTGGACCGTGTCGGGGCGCCTGAGCGCCCGGCTGACCGTGATCGGCGACACCCCGGCCCGCGCCGCGACCTCCGCCAGCGTCACCCTGCGACCCATATTCCCTCCCCCTTGACGGATGACAGCGCTGTCATCTAATGATAGCGCTGTCATCGTAGCGGCGGACCCCCGTCGCGGCAAGGGAGGACGCATGGCGCAGGCGGGCAGACCGGTGCTGGTGATGGGCGTGAGCGCGGTCGGAAAATCGACCGTGGCCAAGGGCCTGGCCGCGCGGCTGGGCGGCGTCTACGTCGATGCCGACGACCACCACCCCGAGGAGAACGTCGCCGCCATGCGCCGCGGCGAGCCGCTGACCGACGCGATGCGCTGGGGCTGGCTCGACCGGCTGGCCGAGGTGGCGCAGGCCACCCAACCCTTCGCCGTGATCGCCTGCTCGGCGCTGCGCCGCGCCTATCGCGACCGGCTGCGCGAGCGGATCGGCGAGTTCCCGATCGTCTACCTGCACGGCGATTACGACCTGCTGCGCGCCCGCATGGAGGCGCGCGAGGACCATTACATGCCGGTGTCGCTGCTCGACAGCCAGTTCGCGCTGCTGGAGCCGCCGGCGCCCGAGGAACGGGCCATCGAATTGTCGGTCGCACCCTCCCCCGAGGAGGTGCTCGACCGCGCCGAGGCGCTCATCGCACCCCGCCTGCAGGGAGGGCCCGAAGGGTCCGGGCAGGCACATCCCAGGAGGAAACAGTGAAAAAGACCTTCGTCACCACCCTGACCGCCGCGCTCTTGATGTCCGGCGCCGCGATCGCCCAGGAGCACAGCTTCCGCTTCCAGTCGTCCGACCCGGCCGGCAACCCGAACTTCGCGCTCCAGAAGGAGTGGGCCGAGAGCGTCGCCGAGATGTCCGACGGCCGCATCGCGGTCGAGATGCTGCCGGTCGAATCGATCGTCGCGCATAACGAGACGCAGGACGCGATCGCCGCCGGCATCCTCGACGGCCACGTCACCGACACCTCCTACTTCGCCGGCAAGGACGCGGCCTTCGGCCTGATCGCCAACCCGGTCGGCGCCTGGTCGGACCCGCAGCAGATGTTCGACTTCATGGAGAACGGCGGCGCCGAGCTGATGAACGAGCTGGTCGAGCCCTACGGTCTGCACTTCATCGGCGCCACCACGCCGGGCCTCGAGGCCTTCGTCTCGAAGGTGCCGCTCGAGGGCGTGGACGACCTCAAGGGCCTGAAGATGCGCGCGCCCGAGGGCCTCGTGCAGCAGGTCTTCGCCGCCGCCGGCGCCGCCCCGGTGAACCTGCCGGGCTCGGAGGTCTTCACCTCGCTCGACAAGGGCGTGATCGACGCGGCCGACTACACCGTGTTCTCGACCAACCAGGCGCAGGGCATGCACGACGTCGCCCCGCACCCGGTCTATCCGGGCTTCCACTCGATGCCGCTGGTCGAGATCTCGATGAACAAGGACAAGTGGGACGCGCTGCCCGAGGACCTGCAGCAGGTGCTGGAGCAGTCGGTGAAGGAGTTCGCCCAGAAGCAGGTCTCGGCGCTGCAGCAGGCCGACGAGGCCGCGGTGGCCGAAGCCCAGGAAGGCGGCGAGATCACCGTGCACGACTGGTCGGCCGAGGAGCGCGCCAAGTTCCGCCAGATCGCCATGGGCGAGTGGGAGAAGGTCGCCGAGCGCTCCGACAACGCGCAGAAGGTCTACGAGACCCTGACCACCTACCTGAAGGACAACGGCCTCATCGCCGAATGAGCGGGCGGGGCCGGTGACGGCCCCGGTCATGCAGGCGGGACGCCCGGGCCTTCGCGGTCCGGGCGTCTTCGCAAAACGGGACCACGACACGAGGGACAGGCATTGTGAGTGAAGATCACGCCGACATCACGCCGCCCCGGGACGAGGGCGCGCCGATCCCCGAGGCGGGGTGGCTGGGGCGCGTCATCGACCGGCTGGGCATCGTCTTCGCCATCGGGATCATCGCCGCGATGCTGATCCTGATCCAGGAGGTGGTGCTGCGCTATTTCTTCAACAGCCCGACGATCTGGGCGCATGAGACGACGGTGTTCCTGTCGGGCATGGCCTTCATCTTCGGCGGGCTCTACTGCACCGCGCGCGACCGCCACATCCGGGTCGTGCTGATCTACGACCAGCTCGGGCCGAAGCTGCGCCGCGGCTTCGACATCGTGATCTCGATCATCTGCGGCCTCGCGGCGGCGATGTTCACCTGGGCCGGCTGGATCATGGTCTCGCGCGCCGCCTTCGCGCCCTCGGGCGAGATCCGGCTGGAGCGCTCGGGCAGCGCCTGGAACCCGGCCTATCCGGGTCTGATCAAGATCTTCCTGATGGTCGTGCTGGGGGTGATGACCGTCCAGTTCGCGATCCTCGCCTACAACTACGCGCGGGGACGGCGCTGATGGAATTCTTCGGAGCACTGCAAGGCCTCGGCATCGAGGGCGCCACCGGGCTGATGTTCGCCATGCTCTTGGTGCTGCTCGTCACCGGCATCCCGCTGTCCTACGTCACGCTGCTCGTGGCGCTGGTCTTCGCTCTCGGCTGGTTCGGGCCGATGGCGGTGCCGCTGATCACCAGCCGGGTCTATTCCTTCGTCTCGAGCTTCGTCTTCGTCTCGGTGCCGATGTTCGTGCTGATGGCGGCGATCCTCGACCGATCCGGCATCGCGCGCGACCTGTTCGACGCGATGCGGCTCGTCGGTGGCCGGCTCAGGGGCGGCGTCGCGATCCAGACCATCGTGGTCGCGGTGATCCTCGCGGCGATGTCGGGCATCATCGGCGGCGAGGTGGTGCTCTTGGGCCTGATCGCGCTGCCGCAGATGCTGCGGCTGGGCTATGACCGCAACCTCGCGATCGGCGTGGTCTGCGCCGGCGGCGCGCTCGGCACCATGGTGCCGCCCTCGATCGTGCTGATCATCTACGGCCTGACCGCCAACGTCTCGATCGGCGACCTGTTCACCGCGGCCTTCATCCCCGGCCTGATGCTGGCGGGCTTCTACGTGGCCTACGTTCTGATCCGCGCCTACATCAACCCGGCCGTGGCGCCGGTGGTCGAGGGGCCGCGCCCCACCACCGCCGAGAAGCTGCGCCTGCTCAAGGGGCTGTTCCTGCCGATCCTCGTGGTGATCGGCGTGCTGGGCTCGATCTATGGCGGCATCGCGTCGGTGACCGAGGCCTCGGCCGTCGGCGTGCTGGGCGTCACCGTCTCGACCATGATCCGCGGCGAATTCAGCTTCGGGCTGATGCGCGACGCGGCGCTGCAGACGCTGCAGACGGTCGGCATGATCGTCTGGATCGGCATCGGCGCGACCGCGCTCGTGGGCGTGTTCAACCTGATGGGCGGCATCAAGTTCGTCTCGGCGATGATCACCGGCATCTCGGACGAGCCGCTCATCGTGCTGCTGTTCATGATGGCGATCCTGTTCGTGCTGGGCATGTTCCTCGACTGGGTCGGGATCGCGCTGCTGACCATGCCGATCTTCGTGCCGATCATCACCTCGATGGGCTACGACCCGGTCTGGTTCGGCGTGGTGTTCTGCATGAACATGCAGATGAGCTTCCTCAGCCCGCCCTTCGGACCTGCGGCCTTCTACCTCAAGTCGGTGGCGCCGCCCGACATCGCGCTCGGCGACATCTTCCGCTCGCTTTTGCCCTTCATCGGCATGCAGGCGCTGGCGGTGGCGGTGCTGATCCTCTTCCCGGCGATCGCCATCTACTGAGGCCGGACGCCGGACAGGACCGGGCCCGTCCCCTGCGCGGCAGGGGGCGGGCCTTTTTCGTCAGGCGAGCAGGGCCTCGAGCTCGGCCTGCGTCGGAAAGGCGCTCAGGGTGCCGCGGCGGGTGACGGTGATCGCGGCCGCCCGGGCCGCGTCGCGCAGGGCCGCGGCGTCGATCCCGGTGCCGCGCCGGGCGGCGGAGACGAGGGCGACGCTCTGGAAGGTGTCGCCCGCCCCGGTGCTGTCGGTCGCCGCGACCGCCACCGCCGGGACCGGCCGGACCCCGCCCGCCGTGCCGAGCAGCGCGCCCTCGCGGCCGAGCGTCAGCACCACGGTCGAGGGGCCGGCGCGCAGCAGCGCCCGGACGGCCTCGGCGCCCTCGCGCCCGCTCAGCACCCCGGCCTCGTGCTGGTTGAGAAACAGCGTGTCGACCTGCGGCAGCAGGTCGGCGAAGGCGTCGCGCACCGGCGAGGGGTTGAACACCACGCGCATCGCGCGGGCGCGCGCCTCGGCGATCAGGGCGCGGGTGGTCGAGAGGCCCAGATTGCCCTGCAGCACCATCAGGTCGCCCGGCGCCGCCGCGGCGAGGTCGGGCAGGACCGCGTCGGCCGTGAGCGCGCGCGCGCAGTCGACCGTGGTGACGATGACGTTCGCGCCCTCGCCGTCGGCGAGGATGATCGACAAATCCGTGCTCGCCCCGGCGATCGGCAGCAGCCGCGCCTCCAGCGGCTCTGCCGCGAGCCAGCCGCGCACGCGCTCGGCGCGGGTGTCGCTGCCGATGCCGGCGATCAGCGTGGTGGGCAGCCCGGCGCGGGCCAGCACGACGGCCTGGTTGGCGCCCTTGCCGCCCAGCTCGACGCTGCCCTTGCCGGCGAGGATGGACTCGCCTTCGCCCGGCAGGCGCTCGACCCGGAAGTTCTCGTCGATCGCGGCGTTGCCGATCACGTATGCACGCATGTCCCGTTCCGTCTGTTGGGTGGGCAGGCGCGACCGCCCACCGCGAATATGTGAAGAATATTCTTGACCGAACGTCAGAATGCAATTGTAAATGGGTTTACTAAACCAGTTTACGAACCCTGAGGACGAGAGGTGACGAGGTGAGCGCAAGGAGCCGGCACAGCCTGAAGGACGTGGCGCGGGCCGCCGACGTCTCGGTCGCCACCGTGTCGCGCTACCTCAACGGCCAGCTCGAGCTGCCCGCGGCCACGCGCGACCGGATCGACGAGGCGGTGCGCCGGCTGGACTACCGGCCGAACCCGCATGCCCGCCGCCTCAGCCTCGGCCGCTCAGACACGCTGGCGCTGATCATCCCGGACATCGCCAACCCGTTCTTCGCCCGGCTCGCCGCGGCGATGGAGCAGGCGGCGGCCGCGCGCGGCGTGATGGTGACGCTGCACGCCACGATGAACCGGGCCGAGCGCGAGCTGGCGGCGCTGGACCTCGCCTCGCGCAACCATGTCGACGGCCTCGTCTTCGTCACCAACCACATGCCGCCGCCAGAGGTGGCCGCGCTGATCAACAGCTTTCCGCGCGCCGTCATCCTCGACGAGGACGTGCGCGGCGCGGTGGCGCCGCGGCTGATGTGCGACAACGAGATGGGCGGCGTGCTGGCGGGGCGGGCGCTCTACCGGGCCGGCCACCGCCGGGTCGCCTATATCGGCGGGCGCGAGGACCTGTTCAGCACCAGCGCCCGGCTGGCCGGGCTGAAGCGCGGCATGGAGGGGATCGCGCCGGCGCGCAGCTACGTGCACGACCACGCCGCCGCCTCGGGCCGCGAGCTGGCGCAGCGCTTCCTGCAGGATGGCGGCGAGGCGACGGCGCTGTTCGTGGGCTCGGACGAGCTTCTGGTGGGCGTGCTCGACGTGTTCCGCGAGCGCGGCGTGCGGGTGCCGGACGATCATTCCATCATCAGCTTCGACAACGTGCGCTCGCTGCACCTGTTCGACCCCGCGATCACCGCCGTCGAGCAGCCGGTCGACAGCCTCGGCCGCCGCGCCGTCGAGCTGCTGCTCGAGGGCGACTGGGACGCGCCCGGCTTCCGGCAGACCCTGGAACTCCTGCCCGTGACACTGGTCGAGCGCGCCTCGGTCCGTGCGCCGGCCAATAACAACAAGAGCGTGCGACCCCACAACCAACAGAGAGAGAAGCAATGAAAAACGGCATCAAGACCCTTCTGCTCGCCGCCCCGGCCACCCTCGCCCTGACGGCGGGCGGCGCGACCGCGCAGGAAACCTTCGCCATGGTGCAGATCAACCAGCAGGCGCTGTTCTTCAACCAGATGAACGAGGGCGCCACGGCCGCCGCCGAGGAGCTGGGCGACGAGCTGGTGATCTTCAACGCCAACAACGACCCGGCCGAGCAGAACAGCGCGGTCGAGACCTACATCCAGCAGGGCGTCGACGGCATCGTGGTGATCGCCATCGACGTCAACGGCATCATGCCGGCGGTGCAGCAGGCGGTGGATGCGGGCATCCCGGTCGTGGCGGTCGACGCGGTGCTGCCCGAGGGGCCGCAGGCCGCGCAGGTGGGCGTCGACAACGCCACCGCCGGCGCGATGATGGGCGAGTACTTCCTCGAATACATGAACGCCGAGATGGACGGCGCCGCCAAGATCGGCATCGTCGGTGCGCTGAACTCGGCGATCCAGAACGAGCGGCAGGCCGGCTTCGAGGGCGTGGTCTCCGAGGCCGAGGGCGTCACCATGGCCAACGTGGTCGACGGCCAGAACGTGCAGGACCTCGCGCTGGCCGCGGCCGAGAACCTGATCACCGCCAACCCCGATCTCGACGCGATCTACGCCACCGGCGAGCCGGCGCTTCTGGGCGCGATCGCGGCGGTCGAGAGCCAGGGCAAGCAGGACGACATCCGCCTGTTCGGCTGGGACCTGACCCAGCAGGCGATCAACGGCATCGACGCGGGCTACGTCACCGCCGTGATCCAGCAGGACCCGGCGCAGATGGGCGCGACGGCGGTGAACATCCTCAACACGCTGGCCGAGGGCGGCAGCACCGAGCCGGTGGTCGCGGTGCCGGTCACCATCGTGACCAGCGACAACGTCGACGACTTCCGGAGCATCTTCGAGTGATGGCCGCGTCAAGCGCATTGCAGGCCGTCGATCCGGAGGGCCCCGTGCCCTCCGGACAGCCGCAGGTGCCACGGATCTCGCTGCGCGGGATCCGCAAGACCTTCGGCTCGATCGAGGCGCTGCGCGGCGTCGATCTCGACATCGCGCCGGGCGAATGCGTCGGGCTGATCGGCGACAACGCCGCCGGCAAGTCGACGCTGACCAAGATCATCTCGGGCACCTACATCGCCGATTCCGGCTCGATCGCGATCGACGGCGAGCCGGTCTCCTTCACCAGCCCGGCCGAGGCGCGCGCCCGCCACATCGAGATGGTGTTCCAGGACCTGAGCCTGTGCGACCACATCGACGTCATGGGCAACCTGTTCCTCGGCCGCGAGGAGACGCGCTGGTCGTTTCTCAACAACGCCTCGATGCGCGAGCGGGCGCGGGCGATGCTCGACGATCTCGACATCCGCATCCCCAAGCTCACCGCCAAGGTGGCGCAGCTCTCGGGCGGGCAGCGGCAGGCCATCGCCATCGCGCGGGCCGCCTCGTTCGAGCCGCGCGTGCTGATCATGGACGAGCCGACCTCGGCGCTCGCCGTGGCCGAGGTCGAGGCGGTGCTGCGGCTGATCAACCGGGTCAAGGCGCGCGGCGTCTCGGTGATCCTGATCACCCACCGCCTGCAGGACCTGTTCCGGGTCTGCGACAAGATCGCCGTCATGTACGAGGGCACCAAGGTCGCCGAGCGCGCGATCGGCGACACCAGCCTCGAGGATCTGGTGCGGCTGATCGTCGGCAAGGGGGAAGAGATATGAGCGTGACCTACACCGAGCGCGGGCAGGGCTCCGCCTTGGCCGACTTCCTGTCCGAGAAGGCGCAGGTGCTCTCCATCGCCTTCTTCTTCGTCGTCTGCGTGGCCTTCTTCTCGATCGCCACGGACGTGTTCCTGACGCCGGGCAACCTGCTCAACGTGCTGCGGCAGGCGGCGCCGATCCTGGTGGTGGCGGTGGCCATGACCTTCGTGATCATCACCGCGGGGATCGACCTCTCGGTCGGCTCGCAGGTGGCGCTGATCAACGCCAGCGCCGCGCTGACGCTGTCCTTCGGCGTGCCCTGGCCGCTCGTCGTGCTGGCGATGCTGCTGCTCGGCGCGGCGATCGGGCTGGGGCAGGGCTGGTTCGTGGCCTATCAGGGCATTCCGGCCTTCATCGTCACGCTGGCGGGGCTGTCGATCCTGCGCGGCGCCGCGCTCTACATGACCAAGGGCTACTCGATCCCGATCACCGACGTGCCGGGCTTCTTCGTTCTGGGCCGCGGCACGCTGCTCGGCATCCCGGTGCCGGCGATCATCGCGCTCGCGGTCGCGGCGGCCGGCGCGCTGGTCATCGGCAGCCAGATCTACGGCCGCCGCGTGGTCGCGGTCGGCTCGAACCCCGAGGCCGCGCGCCGGGTGGGGATGCCGGCGAAATGGACCATCGCCTCGGTCTACATGCTGACCGGGATCGCCTCGGCGGTGGCGGGGCTCCTGATCGCGGCGCGGCTCGGCTCGGGCTCGTCCAACGCGGCGGTGGGCTTCGAGCTGCAGGTGATCGCGGCGGTGGTGCTGGGCGGCACCTCGCTGTTCGGCGGGCGCGGCTCGATCCTCGGGACCATCCTCGGCACGCTGACCATCGCGGTGATCGGCAACGGGCTGATCCTGATGCACATCTCGCCCTTCTTCACGCAGATCGTCACCGGCGCGATCATCCTCATCGCGATCTGGCTCAACACCCGGATCTTCACCGCGGGCTTCTCGTTCCGGCGCAAGCCGTCGTGAGCGCCGAGATTCCCGGCCAGTCAGGACAGCAGATGCAGACCATATCCAGCAATGACGGCAACGCGATCGAGGCGATCTTCGGCCGGCCCAGGGCCCTGATCGGCATGATCCACTGCCCGCCCTTTCCCGGCGCGCCGCGCTATCGCGGGCAGGCGATGGAAGAGATCTACGACGCCTGCCTGCGCGACGCCGAGGCGCTGATCGCAAACGGGATGCATGGCCTCGTGATCGAGAACCACGGCGACGTGCCCTTCTCCAAGCCCGAGGATATCGGGCCCGAGACCACCGGCTTTCTCGCCGTGGCGGCCGACCGCATCCGCCGCCGTTTCGACGTGCCGATGGGGGTGAACGTTCTGGCCAACGCGCCGATCCCGGCGCTGGCCGTGGCGCGCGCGGCGGGGGCCGCGTTCATCCGCGTCAACCAGTGGGCCAACGCCTATGTCGCCAACGAGGGCTTCATGGAGGGGCGCGCGGCCGAGGCGATGCGCTACCGCGCCATGCTGCGCGGCGAGGGCATCCGCGTCTTCGCCGACAGCCACGTCAAGCATGGCAGCCACGCCATCACCGCCGATCGCAGCGTCGCCGAGCTGACCCGCGACCTCGCCTTCTTCGACGCCGACGGCGTGATCGCCACCGGCCAGCGCACCGGCGACAGCGCCACGCTGGAGGAGATCGAGGAGGTGGCGGGCGCGACCAACCTGCCGGTGCTGGTGGGCTCGGGTGTGACCGCCGGGAACGTGGTGCCGATCCTCGGCGTGGCGCAGGCGGTGATCGTCGCCTCGTCGCTGAAGGAGGGCGGGGTCTGGTGGAACCCGGTCGAGCCCGCCCGCGTGCGCGCCTTCGTCGAGGCGGCGCGCCCGGCCACGGGGGACGCGGCATGACGCTCTCCGACGAGATCCTCGAGCGCAACCGCGCCGTGCTCGACCGGATGCTGGGGCATCGCTTCGTCGAGGACATCTGCGCCGACCGGCTGCCGCGCGAGGCGTTCCACCGCTACCTCGCCTACGAGGGGGCCTTCGTCGAGACCGCGATCTCGATCTTCGCCTATGCCGCGGCGCGCGCGCCCGACATTGAGGCGCAGCGCTGGCTGGTGGGCGTGCTCGACGCGCTGGTCAACCGGCAGATGCCCTATTTCGAGGCGCGCTTCGAGGCGCTGGGGATCGCGCCGGCGACGGCGCTGCCCGAAGAGGCGGCGGCGTTCCGGGACGGGATGCTGGCGCTGGCCGAGACCGGCGGCTTTCTCGACATCGTCACCGCGATGTTCGCGGCCGAGTGGATGTACTGGGGCTGGAGCCGCCGCGCCATGGCGGCGGGGATCTCGGACCCGGACCTGCGCGCCTGGGTGGCGCTGCATGTCGACGAGGAGTTCGCGGCGCAGGCCACGTGGCTGAAGGACGCGATCGACCGCCACGGCGGGCCCGGCGATCTCGACCGGCTGTCGGGCATCTTCGCGCGGGTGACCGAGCTCGAGATCCGCTTCCACGACGCGCCCTACGCGGAGCCCGTCGCATGACCCATGCCTTTCTCGACCACGTCGAAACCGTGCTCGGCCCGGTGCCCCTCGGGGATCTCGGCGTCACCTTGATGCACGAGCACATCCTGAACGACTGCCGCTGCTGGTGGCGCGGCCGCGATCCGGAGTTCCGCTCGCCGATCCGCGACCTGCCGGTCTCGGCGGCGATCCAGTCGCGGCTGCGCCACGACCCCTTCGCCAACCGCGACAACTGCGCGCTCGACGACGAGGAGATGGCGATCGCGGAGCTGGGCCAGTTCGCAGCCGAGGGCGGGCGCACGGTGGTCGACCCCACCTGCCGCGGCATCGGCCGCGACCCCGAGGCGCTGATCCGCATCGCGCGCGCCACGGGGCTGAACATCGTCATGGGGGCGGGCTACTACCTCGAGGCATCGCACCCGCCGCATCTGGCGGGTCTGTCCGAGGAGGACATCGCCGCCGAGATCGCGGCCGAGGCCCGCGACGGCGTGGGCGACAGCGGCGCGAGGATCGGGCTCATAGGCGAGATCGGCGTCTCGGCCGATTTCACGCCGACCGAGCGGCGGGTGCTGCGCGGCGCGGCGCTGGCCGCGGCGCGGACCGGTCTGCCGCTGATGGTGCACCTGCCGGGCTGGGAACGGGTGGCGCACGAGGTGCTCGACGTGGTCGAGGCCTGCGGCCAGCCGCTCGACCGGGTGATCCTGTGCCACATGAACCCGAGCCATGACGACCCGCTCTACCAGCGGACGCTGGCGCGGCGTGGCGCCTATATCGAGTACGACATGCTGGGCATGGACTACTGGTACGACGACCAGCAGGTGCAATGCCCGGGCGACGCCGACTGCGCCGCGGCGATCGCGCGGCTGGTCGCGGACGGGTTCGGGCGGCAGGTGCTGCTGTCGCAGGACGTGTTCCTGAAGATGATGCTGAGCGCGCATGGCGGCAACGGCTACGCGCATGTGCAGCGGCACGTGCTGCCGCGGCTGCGCCGGCTCGGGCTGAGCCCGGCCGATCTCGACATGCTGATGATCGACAACCCCCGCCAGGCCCTGGCGCAACGACGGATCGAGGAGTGACGACATGACCAAGGTGCTGCTGGTGGGCGAGAGCTGGGTGAGCTCGGCCACGCATTTCAAGGGCTTCGACCAGTTCGGCAGCGTGACCTTCCACACCGGGGCCAGGCGCTTCCTGTCGGGGATGGCGGCGGCCGGGCACGAGGTGGTCAACATGCAGGCGCACGAGGCCGCCGAGGCCTTTCCGACCACGCTGGAGGGGCTGGCCGAGTACGACGTGATCATCCTGTCGGACATCGGCGCCAACACGCTGCTGCTGCACCCCGACGTCTGGCTGCGGGGGGAGCGCGTGCCGAACCGGATCGCGCTGATCGAGGAATGGACGCGGCGCGGCGGCGGGCTGGTGATGATCGGCGGCTACTTCTCGTTCCAGGGCATCGACGGGCGGGCGCGCTGGCACCGGACCCCGGTCGAGGCGGCGCTGCCGGTGAGCTGCCTGCCGGGCGACGACCGGCTGGAGATCCCCGAGGGTTGCACCCCGGTGGTGGATCTGCCCGAGCACCCGCTGCTGCGGGGCGTGCCCGGCGACTGGCCCTACCTGCTGGGCGTCAACGAGGTGGAGTGCAAGGCCGGCGACGGGGTCGAGCGGGTGCTGTCGCTGCCCGACGCGCAGCGCGGGCTGCCGCTTCTGGTCGCGGGCCGGCACGGCGAGGGGCGCACGCTGGCCTGGACCTCGGACATGAGCGAGCACTGGCTGCCGCCGGCCTTCCTCGCTTGGGAGGGCTATGACCGGCTGTTCGGCAACATGATCGCCTGGGCGGCCGGGGAGATCTGACCCGCCCGCCCGCACGGGCGCGGCGTGCCTCGAGCGCTTCGGGCGTCGTGACGGGTTTCCGTCGCGGCGCCCGTCTTGCTTGTGGCGCAGGGCAGGGCGGTCCGGTCGGTTCACGGTGCCTTAGGGGGGGGCGGTTGCACGGGGTCATCTGGAAGCCGAGGCGTCCGCAGGGCCCGGCCGCCGTCGTGCCGGCCATGACGTGATCCGGGTGATGCGGAACGCCGGGGCATGTGGCGTCTGCCGCGGCTCTTCCCGCCAACCCACGGGAATGTTTCAGCCCGTCACGGTGGAGAGACCCACGCGGCTGTGACTGGCCCGGCGCGGCGCGTGCGGCCAGCCTGCAGCTGCCGCGGGGCAGGAGGCTCCGGCGGCGCGTATCAACATCGGGAGGCCGACCTCATGTCCATCGATCTGAAATCCCTGTCCGTCGCCAGCGCCGTCGCGGCCGCGCTCACCGCCGGCGGCGGCATGGCGCAGGCCCAGGCGCAGGAGAAATGCTACGGCGTTTCGCTGGCCGGGGAGAACGACTGCGCCGCCGGGCCCGGCACGACCTGCGCCGGCACCTCGAAGGTCGACTACCAGGGCAACGCCTGGACCCTGGTGCCCGAGGGCACCTGCTCCGACATCGAGCTGCCGGCCATGGCCGACGGCACGCCGCGCGAGGGCTCGCTCGAGGCGCTCGAGCGCGACCTGCCGGCCTGAGGCCGCCCCGGGAGCACGCGCGGGGCCGGGCCGCCCGGCCCCGCGATCCGGCCGCATGAGAGGCGGCGAGACGATTGGCCGCGAGGGGGACCGCCATGACCGACCGACCCGCATCCGAGCTGCCGCCGCGCCCCGGCGTCGGTTTCAAGTCGAAGCATTTCGAGGCGCTCACCCACGACCCCGGCGCGGTCGCCTGGATCGAGATCCATGCCGAGAACTACATGGGAGACGGCGGCCGGCCGCTGGCGCAGCTCGACGCGCTGGCGCGGCGCTTCCCGGTCTCGGTGCATGGCGTCGGCCTGTCGATCGGCGGCGAGGCGCCCTTGTCGCGCGAGCATCTCGCGCGGCTGCGCCGGCTGGTGGACCGGGTGAAGCCCGCAAGCTTTTCCGAGCATCTCGCCTGGTCGACCCATGAGGGCAGCTATCTCAACGACCTGCTGCCGCTGCCCTATACCCGCGCCACGCTGCAGCGGGTGACCGACCACGTGGCCGAGGTGCAGGACGCGCTCGGGCGGCGGATGCTGCTGGAGAACCCGTCGAACTACCTCGCCTTCGCCGAGAGCGAGATGGACGAGATCGCCTTCCTGTCGGGCATCGCAGAGGCCACCGGCTGCGGGCTGCTGCTCGACGTCAACAACGTGCATGTCTCGGCGGTGAACCAGCAGGTCCCGGCCGAGGCCTATATCGACGCCTTCCCGATGGGGTTGGTGGGCGAGATCCATCTCGGCGGTCACGACGCGCAGGAGGACGAGACCGGCGCGCCGCTCTTGATCGACAGCCACGGCGCGGAGGTGGCCGACCCGGTCTGGCGGCTCTACGCGCGGGCGCTGGCGCGCGGCGGGCCGAAGCCCACGCTGATCGAATGGGACACCGACGTGCCCGACTGGCCGGTGCTGGAGGCCGAGGCCGCGCGCGCCGCGGCGATCCTCGACCGCGAGCGGGCGCCGGCATGAGCGAGGGCGGCTTCACGCGGGCGCTGATGGCGCCGGAGCTGCCGGTGCCGGAGGGGCTGGTCGCGCCCGGCGGCCGCCCGGCCGGGGCGCGCTTCGACGTCTACCGCAACAACGTCATCGTTTCGCTGACCGATGCGCTCGGCGTGGCCTTTCCCGCCGTGCGGCGGCTGGTCGGCCCGGTGTTCTTCGCCGCCATGGCGCGCGAGTTCCTGCGCGCGCACCCGCCGCGCTCGCCGCGGCTGGCGCTGTGGGGCGCGGCGTTGCCGGGCTGGCTCGAGGATTTCCCGCCGGTGGCGAAGCTCGGCTACCTGCCCGACGTGGCGCGGCTCGAGCAGGCGCTGCGCGAGGCCTACCACGCCGCCGATGCGAGCCCGATCGCGCCCGAGCGCCTGGGCGCGCTGCCGCCCGAGCGGCTGATGCGCACCCGGCTGCACCTCGCGCCGGCGGCGCGGGCGCTGGCCTCGGCCTGGCCGGCGCTGTCGATCTGGCGCGGCGAGACGCCCGCGATGCGGGCCGAGGAGATGCTGGTCGCCCGGCCCGGCTTCGACCCGGTGGCGCTGTCGCTGCCCGAGGGCGGCGCGGCCTTCGTGGACAGGCTTTCGGAGGGGCTGCCGCTGGGGCGGGCGCTGGCGCCGGTGCCGCGCGGCTTCGACCTTGCGGCCGTGCTGGGCGCGCTGATCTCGGGGCAGGCCATCACCGATCTGACGGAGGCGACATGACCGAAGCTCTCACCCTGCGCTGGATGGCGCTGACCGGCGGGCTCGACCGCGCCGCCGCGCCGGTTCTGGGCAGCCTTGCCCGGCTGGTCTTCGCCGCCGTTCTCTTCCTCTACTACTGGCGCGCGGGTCTCGCGAAGATCGGCGAGGGGCCGCTCGGCCCGTTCATGCCCGACCCCGGCGCCTATGCGCAGATCTTTCCGCGCGCCTTCGAGGCGGTGGGCTACGACCCGAGCGGGCTCGGGCTGTTCCACTGGGCGGTGGCGGTGGCGGCGCTCTGGGCCGAGCTGGTCCTGCCGGTGCTGATCGTGATCGGGCTCGCGACGCGGCTCGCGGCGCTGGGGATGATCGGCGTGGTGGTGGTGCAGTCGCTCACCGACATCCTCGGCCATGCCGTCGGGCCCGAGACGGTGGGCGCGTGGTTCGACCGGCTGCCCGACGCGGCGATCCTCGACCAGCGGGCATTTTGGGTCTTCCTGCTGCTGGCGCTGGTGCTGCGCGGTCCCGGGCCGATCTCGCTCGATGCGCTGATCCGGCGTCGCCTTGAACCGAAACCGATGCGGCGGCGGCCTAGCGGTGGCCGACCCAGCCCCGGTCGTCGGTGAAGGCGCGGCCCGGCGTGATCGCGATGGGCCCGTAGCCCTCGGGCAGGTCCGACAGCAGGGCGAGCGGCGCGGGCGCGGCCGCGAGCAGGATGTTGGCCCGGCCGCTGCGGCCGACCGGGCCCTGCACGGCTTCGACATGCGGCCAGACCTCGCGCAGGATCGCGTGCAGGCCGCGCGCCAGCCGCCCGTCGGGACGGTCGATCAGGTTGACGTAGACCGGGCCGTCGACGATCTCGCGCAGCCGCGCGTAGGTCTCGCGCGTCGCCAGATGCGCGGGCACCGAGTCCGATGAGAAGGCGTCCATCACCGCGGCGTCGAAGCGGCGGCCGGTCTCGTTGATGTAGACCCGACCGTCGGCATGGAAGATGCCGAGCCGGCCCGCTGCCTCCGCATCGCCCTCCGCATCGCCCGCCGCATCGCCCGCCGCGTCGAAGCCGCTGCGCGCGATCGTCGCGCCGGCCGCCGGGAGGTTGGCGCGGACGACCTTCGTGACCAGCGGGTCGATCTCGACCGCGACGGCGCGGGCCTCCGGACGCTCAGCCAGCAGCCGCGTGGGCAGCGTGTAGCCGCCGCCCCCGACGAAGAGCACCTCGGCGGCGGGGCCGAGATCGCGGTCCATCCGGGACCAGAGCCAGCGCGTGTAGGACAGCACCAGCTCGGGCGCGGCGTCCCCCGGCGCCAGCCGCTCGGCCGCCTGCGTGACGCGGTCGGATTGCAGGGTGACGGTGCCGCCGCGCTGCACGACGTCGATGCAGGACAGGCCGGATTCGTACTGGCAGACCGGGCCGCCGGTCAGGTTCGCGGCGACCAGCAGCGCCGGCGGCCCGAGTGCCGCGAGGGTGACCGGCTCGGGCGCGCCGCCGTCATGCGGCGCGCGGTCCCGCAGCACCGGCACGCAGAGCAGCGCCGCCGCGCCGCAGGCGGCGAAGGTCGCGGCCGAGCCGACCAGCGGCAGGGTGACGAAGCCCGCGAGGATCGCCCCGGCGATCGCGCCGACCGAGCCTGCCGCGAGCACGAGGCCCAGCGACGAGCCCTCGCGCCCCGGCCGGGCCTCGACCGCCAGCTTGGCGAGGAAGGGCGAGGGGTAGCTGATCAGCACAGAGGCCGGGAAGAAGGCCGCGATGACGGTCAGGGCCATGCCGCCGGTGCCGCGCGCCCCCATGGCGTAGAGCGCGGCGAGCACGGTCGGCGACAGCGCCATCAGCACCGCCGTGGCCAGCAGCGCCCGGCGCACCTGGCGCATCGCGACGCGGCGCGGCCGCTCGGCCGCGAAGCCGCCGAGCGCGTTGCCGAGCGAGAAGCCGGCGAGGACGGTGGCGATGACGCTGGTCCATGTCACCAGCGAGGTGCCGAAGAAGGGGGCGAGCACGCGCCCGGCGGCGATCTCGTAGGTCAGCCCCACGACGGACAGCACGAGGATCAGGCCGATGGTGGTCCAGAACCGCATGTCGGCCTCCTCGGGGCAAGGGTGACGGCGTGGCGCCGGACGCCGGGCGACGGCGGGCCGCGCCGTCAGGTCATCGCATGCCGCGTGACGGGCGTGCAATGACCGGATGGCCGCGCCTGCGGCGGCGCTGCGCTGCCGGAGCTGCGCGCGGCGCGACGCGCCCCGGTCACGACAGCCCCGCCCGGTCGAGGATCTCGGGGATCCTCGACTTCACCTTGAAGTAGCCGGCCGTCGCATGCGGCCAGATCGCCGCGTCCCAGTCGCGCCGCCATTCCCGCAGCGCGATGCCGCGCGCCGCCAGCTCCGGCCCGGCCGCTTGCAGCCAGTCGCGGAGCGGCCCGGTCGGCACGTAGGGCGTCGCGATCTGGCTCGCCCCGACCCGCTCGGCCCAGCGGGCGAGGTCGCCGGGCGCGTCGGCCTGCATCTCCTCGGCCCCGCGGCCGATGCGCCCGGCGGCGTCGGCCAGCGCCGCGGCTTCGAACCCGGCCACGTGCCCGGCCACCGGGCGCGGCGAGCGCTGGTGGCTCGCGGCCAGCGTCGCCACGGCCCGGATGTCGAGCGCCTCCGGCGCGAAATCCTCTACCCGGCAATCCTCCTCGGTGATCAGCAGCGCCGTCGGCAGGCCGGGGCGGGGCGCCTCGACCGCGCGCAGCGGCGTCACCGGCGGCAGGCCGTCGGGCTCCTCGGCCTCGAGCCCCTCGACCCCGGCGGCGAGGTCGGCCTCGCGCGGCGCGACGCGCCCGCCGGTGTATTTCGCGATGTTCCAGGCCTGCGCCTCGTAGGGCTTGCCCCGGGTGTGCAGCCCGGCGACCCAGCGCCAGCTCAGCGTGTTCGAGGCCGGGTCGCCGTCGAGCAGGTGCCGGTAGAAGAAATCCGCGCCGATCCGCCAGGGCAGCTCCAGCGCGAAGATCCAGATCGAGGCGAACCACATCCGGGCGTGGTTGTGCAGGTAGCCGGTCTCGACCAGCTCGCGCGCCCAGGCGTCGAAGCCGTCGCGCCCGGTGCGGCCGGTCTCGGCGCGCTCGACCGCGTCGCGCAGGCGGTCGTCGCGCGCCATGGCATCGAGATCGCGCGCCAGCCCGTCGCGGTAGCTGTCCCAGATCACCGGCCGCCGCTCGAGCCAGCCCTTGAAGTAGCCGCGCCAGACCACCTCCTGCACGAATTTCGCGGCCTGCTCGGGCCCGTGCGCCGCGAGCGCCGCAGCCACGAGCTCCGGCTCGAGCAAGAGGCGGCGGCGGAGATAGGGCGAGAGCGTCGAGACGTCGTCATGCGCGCCGGGGCCCGCGTCGAAACCGCGCCGCTCGGCGTAGCGCCGGCCCATGCGCGGCACGAAGCCCCGCATCAGCGCCTCGCCTTGCGCGCGCGTTGCGTGACGATGGATCGGCTCGAGCTGCTCGTCGGTCATCGCGGTCATCCCCCGGCCCGGATGAAGCGCGAGCTATGGCCGGGCGGGGGCCGATCAAATGCGCCGATGTCGCAGGCGCGGGGGGGGGGGCGCCTAAAGAGCGGTCCTCGAGGCGGTCATCGGCAAGGGCGTGACTGTCGCCGGACCGGCCCGCCAGCGCGATGGGTCGCGGAGCCGTTTAGCCGAAAAGAGGGGAAAGTCCGGGGCAGAGATTTCCCCCGGTTCAGGCGCTGCGGCGCGCCGGTTCCGGGGCGGCGGGGGGTGTCCTGGCGAGCCGGCAGGCGGCCTCGTGCTGGCTCAGGAACACCTCGCCGGTCATCTCGTCGAGGAAGTGGCTGCGCTTGAGGCGGTCCATCACCGGACCCTTCACCTCGCTCAGATGCAGCCGGATGCCGGCCTCCTTCAGGCGGGCATTGATCGCCTCGAGCGACTCCAGCGCCGAGAGGTCGATCTCGTTCACCGCCGGGAACATCAGCACCACGTCCGTGAGATCGGGCTTCTCGGCGGCGAAGGCGGCGAGCCGGTCCTCGAGGAAGCGGGCGTTGGGGAAGTAGAGGCTCTCGTCCACGCGCAGCGCCAGCACGTGCGGCTGGGTCTCGACCGCG
>NZ_FNAT01000004.1:184442-401045 GCF_900102015.1 Limimaricola pyoseonensis
GACGTCGCCATCGTCATCGGCTCGAACGACATCGTGAACCCCGCCGCGCAGGACGACCCGAACTCGCCCATCGCCGGCATGCCGGTGCTCGAGGTCTGGAAGGCCAAGCAGGTCTTCGTCTCCAAGCGCGGCCAGGGCACCGGCTACTCCGGCATCGAGAACCCGCTCTTCTTCAAGGACAACACCCGCATGTTCTACGGCGACGCCAAGAAGTCGCTCGACGAGCTGCTGACTCGGGTCGCCTGAGGCCCCCGTTCGAGGAATATCGAGATGAACGCAGAGACCAAGATCCGCAACGACCTCGGCGCCTACTGGATGCCCTTCACCGCCAACCGGCAGTTCAAGGGCAACCCGCGCATGATCGCCAGCGCCGAGGGCATGTACTACACCACCACCGAGGGCAGGAAGGTGATGGACGGCACCGCCGGGCTGTGGTGCGTCAATGCCGGCCACCGCGCGCCGCGCATCACCGAGGCCGTGCAGCGGCAGGTTGAGGAACTCGACTACGCGCCGGCCTTCCAGATGGGCCACCCCAAGGCCTTCGAGCTGGCCTCGCGCCTGGCCGAGTTGGCGCCGGGCAAGCTCAACCACGTCTTCTTCACCAATTCCGGCTCGGAATCGGTCGAGACCGCGCTGAAGATCGCGCTGGCCTACCACAAGGCGCGCGGCGAGGCCGGACGCACCCGGCTGATCGGCCGCGACAAGGGCTATCACGGCGTCAATTTCGGCGGCATCTCGGTCGGCGGCATGGTCAACAACCGCCGTGCCTTCGGCACGCTTCTGGGCGGCGTCGACCACCTGCCGCACACGCACGACATCGCGCGCAACGGCTTCACCCGCGGCCAGCCCGAGCACGGGGCGGAGCTGGCCGACGAGCTGGAGCGCATGGTGGCGCTGCACGGTGCCGAGACCATCGCGGCGGTGATCGTCGAGCCGATGGCCGGCTCGGCCGGGGTGATCCTGCCGCCCAAGGGCTATTTGCAGAAGCTGCGCGAGATCACCCGCAAACACGGCATCCTTCTGATCTTCGACGAGGTGATCACCGCCTATGGCCGTCTCGGCCGGGCCTTCGGCGCCGACTATTACGGCGTCGAGCCGGACATGATCACCACCGCCAAGGGGCTGACCAACGGCGTCGTCCCGATGGGCGCGGTGCTGGCGAGCGAGGCGATCCACGACGCCTTCATGACCGGGCCCGACCACATGATCGAGCTGTTCCACGGCTACACCTATTCCGGCAACCCGGTGGCCTGCGCCGCGGCACTCGCAGCACTCGACACATACCGCGAGGAGGAGCTGTTCGAGCGCGCCGCGAGCCTCGAGGACTACTGGGCCGAGGCGCTGTTCAGCCTGAAGGACAAGCCCGGCGTGATCGACATCCGCGCCGTCGGCCTCGTCGGCGCGGTGGAGCTGGAGCCCTTCGCGGACCAGCCCACCAAGCGGGCCTTCGACACCTATCTGCGCGCCTGGGACATGGGCGTGCACCTGCGCACCACCGGCGACACCATCGCCATGTCGCCGCCGCTGATCATCGAGAAATCCGAGATCGACCAGCTGGTCGGCACGCTCGGCGCGGCGCTCGACGCCTGAGACGGGCGCGCGGTCCGGCGGCCGGGGAGGGCGGCCGGACCCCGCGCCAGCAATGGGAGGACACATGAAAGACATCCAGACCAACACCCGGATCGACGGGGCCCGGCTGTGGGACTCGCTGATGCAGATGGCCAGGATCGGCCCCGGCCTGCGCGGCGGCAACAACCGCCAGACGCTGACCGACGCCGACCGCGAGGGGCGCGACCTGTTCAAGCGCTGGTGCGAGGAGGCCGGCATGAGCGTCGGCGTCGACAGCATGGGCAACATGTTCGCCCGGCTGGAAGGGGCCGAGCCCGATCTCGACCCGGTGATGATGGGCAGCCATCTCGACACCCAGCCCACGGGCGGCAAGTATGACGGCGTGCTGGGCGTGCTCGCGGGCCTCGAGGTCGTGCGCTCGATCCGCGACCGGGGCCTCACCCCGCGCCGCCCGATCGTCGTGGTCAACTGGACCAACGAGGAGGGCACCCGCTTCGCCCCCGCCATGCTGTCGAGCGGCGTCTTCGCGGGCGTGCACACGCAGGACTGGGCCTATGCGCGCGAGGATGCCGACGGCAAGCGCTTCGGCGACGAGCTGGCCCGCATCGGCTATGTCGGCGACGAGCCGGTGGGCAGCCGCAAGATGCACGCGATGTTCGAGCTGCATATCGAGCAGGGTCCGATCCTCGAGGCCGAGGGCCGCGATATCGGCGTCGTCACCCACGGGCAGGGGCTGAGCTGGACGCAGGTGACGATCACCGGCAAGGAGAGCCACACCGGCTCCACCCCGATGCCGATGCGCCGCAACGCGGGCCTCGGCATGGCGCGCATCCTCGACAAGGTCGACGAGATCGCATGGAGCCACAAGCCGCACGCGGTCGGCGCGGCCGGCCATATCGAGGTCTTCCCGAACTCGCGCAACGTGATCCCCGGCAAGGCGGTCTTCACCGTCGATTTCCGCTCGCCGGACCTCGCGGTGATCGAGGACATGGAGGCGCGGCTGCGCGTCGAGGGGCAGCGTATCGCCGACGAGATGGAGCTGGAGATCGCCTTCGAGAAGGTCGGCGGCTTCGATCCCGTGCCCTTCGACGAGGGATGCGTGGACGCGGTGCGCCGCGCCGCCGAGAAGCTGGGCTTCTCGCATCGCGAGATCATCTCGGGCGCCGGCCACGACGCCTGCTGGATCGCCCGCGTGGCGCCCACGGCGATGATCATGTGCCCCTGCGTCGACGGGCTGAGCCACAACGAGGACGAGGAGATCAGCCGCGACTGGGCCGCCGCCGGCTGCGACGTGCTGCTGCACGCCGTTCTCGAGACCGCCGAAATCGTGGAGTGAGGAGATGAGCATGAGAACCGTGATCAAGGGCGGCACCATCGTCGCCGCCGACCGCAGCTACGAGGCCGACATCGCCATCAAGGGCGAGAGCATCGTGCAGATCGGCGCGGACCTTTCCGGTGACAAGGTGATCGACGCCACCGGCTGCTACGTAATGCCCGGCGGGATCGACCCGCATGTGCATCTGAAGATGCCCTTCATGGGCACCCATTCGGCCGACGATTTCGAAAGCGGCACCCGCGCGGGCCTCGCCGGCGGCACCACCATGGTGGTCGATTTCTGCCTGCCGAGCCCCGGCCAGTCGCTGATCGAGGCGCTCGAGGGCTGGCACGCCAAGTCGCAGCGCGCCTGCGGCGACTATTCCTTCCACATGGCGGTGACGTGGTGGGGCGAGCAGGTGTTCGAGGAGATGAGCCAAGTCGTCGACCTCGGCATCAACTCCTTCAAGCACTTCATGGCCTACAAGGGCGCGTTGATGGTGGATGACGACGAGCTGTTCGACAGCTTCCGCCGCTGTGCCGCGATCGGCGCGCTGCCGATGGTGCATGCCGAGAACGGCGACGTCGTTGCCACCATGCAGCAGAAGCTGCTGGTCGACGGCATCCGCGGCCCCGAGGGCCACGCCATGTCGCGGCCTCCGGAAGTCGAGGGCGAGGCCACAAACCGCGCCATCATGATCGCCGACATGGCCGGCGTGCCGCTCTACGTGGTGCATACCTCCTGCGAACAGGCGCACGAGGCGATCCGCCGCGCGCGCCAGAAGGGGATGCGGGTCTATGGCGAGCCGCTGATCCAGCATCTCGTGCTCGACGACAGCGAGTATCGCAACCCCGACTGGGACCACGCCGCCCAGCGCGTGATGTCGCCGCCTTTCCGCGACAAGTCGAACCAGGACAGCCTCTGGGCCGGTCTGCAGGCGGGCTCGTTGCAGGTGGTGGCGACCGATCACTGCGCCTTCACCGTCGACCAGAAGCGCACCGGCATCGACGACTTCACCAAGATCCCGAACGGCACAGGCGGGCTCGAGGACCGGATGCCGGTCTTGTGGAGCGAAGGGGTGAACACCGGGCGTCTGACCAAGAACGAGTTCGTCGCCGTCACCTCGACCAACATCGCCAAGATCCTCAACATCTACCCGCAGAAGGGCGCGATCCTCGAGGGCTCGGACGCCGACATCGTGGTCTGGGATCCGAAGAAGTCGAAGGTGATCTCGCCCGAGACCCAGCAATCGGTCGTGGAATACAACGTCTTTTCGGGCCGCGAGGTCACCGGCCTGCCGCGCCACGTGCTGAGCCGCGGCACGCTCGCGGTCGATGACGGGGAGGTCTGCGCGACGCCGGGCCATGGCCGCTTCGTCAAGCGCCCGGCCTTCCCGGAGGTGAACAAGGCGCTGTCGAAGTGGAAGGAGGTGACCGCGCCGCGCAAGGTGGAGCGCAAGCCCGAGAACATGCCGGCCTGCGTCTGACGCGAAATGCCCCCAAGACTTTTGGGGGCATTTTCTTTAACGCCCGCTATCGAGAACAAGGGCGCCGCAAGACCAATAACAGGGAGAGGACAAGACATGACGGATTTGACTGCGGGCATCCCCGCGGCGGATGGCGGGGCGCAGGCGCGCCTCGACGCCGCCGGCATGGATCCGAGGCTCTACAACGAGGACCAGCTGCCGACCACGGCGGCCGAGCGGACCTGGGACTGGCTCGCCATCGCCGCGCTCTGGGTCGGCATGGTGGTCTGCATCCCGACCTATCTTCTGGCCTCCTACCTGATCAATTCCGGCATGAGCTGGGACCAGGCGGTGCTGACCATCCTCGCGGCCAACGCCATCGTGCTGATCCCGATGGTGCTTCTGGGCCATGCCGGCACCAAGTACGGCATTCCCTTCCCGGTGCTCCTGCGCTCCTCCTTCGGCCCCACCGGCGCCAAGATCCCGGCCGTGGCGCGCGGCATCGTCGCCTGCGGCTGGTTCGGCATCCAGACCTGGGTCGGCGGCTCGGCGATCTTCGTGATCCTCAACACGCTCACCGGCGGCGCGCTGGCCGGCGAGGCGCTGCCGGTGGTCGGCATCAGCCTCGCGGAGTTCCTCTGCTTCCTCGCCTTCTGGGGGCTGCATCTCTACTTCATCACCCATGGCACGGAATCGATCCGCTGGCTCGAGACCTATGCCGCGCCGTTCCTGCTGGCGATGGGCCTGGCGCTGCTGGGCTGGGCCTATTTCGCCGCCGGCGGCTTCGGCCCGATGCTGTCGAACCCGAGCGCGTTCGATCCGGGCCAGCCGCAGGAAGGGCAGTTCTGGGTGGTGTTCTGGCCGAGCCTCACCGGCATGATCGGCTTCTGGGCGACGCTGGCGCTAAACATCCCGGACTTCACCCGCCACGCCAGGAGCCAGAAGGACCAGTTTTTGGGCCAGCTCGTCGGCCTGCCGATCCCGATGGCGCTGTTTGCCTTCATCGCCTCGGCGGTGACCTCGGCGACGATCGTGATCTACGGCGAGGCGATCTGGGATCCGATACAGCTTGCCGAGCGGATGGGCGGCTTCTCGATCATCATCGCGCTCTTCGCGCTGATCGTGGCGACGCTGACCACCAACCTCGCCGCCAACGTCGTGGCGCCCTCGCACGGCTTCTCGAACCTCGCGCCGAGCAAGATCAACCTCAAGCGCGGCGGCTACATCACCGCCGGGATCGGGGTCGCGATGTTCCCGTGGATCCTGGTCGATCACATCGGCGGCTGGCTGATCGCCTACTCGGCGCTGCTGGGCCCGATCGCGGGCGTGATGCTGGCGGACTACTACCTGCTGCGGAAGACCAAGCTCGAGGTGGCCGAGCTGTTCCGGATGGACGGCATCTACGCCGGCCGGAACGGCACCAACTGGGCCGGGCTCGGCGCTCTGGTGATCGGTATCCTGCCCAACCTGCCGGGCTTCCTGGCCGGCGTCGGCCTGACGGCGGGCACCTCGCCGCTCTTCGCGACGATCTACACCTATGCCTGGTTCGTGGGTCTGTTCGTGGCGGGCGCGGCCTATCTCGTGCTCTCGCGGGCGCTCGCCAAGTGAGGCCGCGTGCCTGACGGGCCGGGGCGGCGCGGACCGCCCCGGCCCATCCATGTCCAGACGACGGAGAAGACGACATGCCCAAGGCCTACTGGATCGCCCATGTGACGGTCACCGACCCCGAGCCCTACAAGCTCTATGCCGAAGGCGCGACCGAGGCGTTCCGCGCCCATGGCGCGAAGGTGCTGGCCCGCGGCGGCCGGATCGAAGCGCTGGAAGGCGAGAGCCACCCGCGCAACGTGGTGATCGAGTTCGACTCGATGGAGGCGGCGCTCGCCTGCTACAACTCCGATGCCTACCAGGCCGCCAAGCGTCACCGCGAAGGCGCGGGCATCGCCAACATCATGATCCTCGAAGGCGCGCCCGACTGAAGCCGGGCCCGCCCGGCACGGCCGTCGCCGCGCGTCGGGGGCGGGCCGTGCCTAGACCTTGCCCGCGGGGCCGGGCAGGCCGGCCGATGTCATGAAGGACTTGCGGCCGGGGCGCTCATTCACCGCTGGCGGCGGTCCGGCGGATCAGCACGACACCGGTCCGCAGCGGCGGCGGCGGCGAAGGCTGCGCGGCCGTGAGGGCCATCAGCTTGGCGATGTCGTGGCCGCGCCCGGCCGGGCGGGGTTTCCAGGCATAATTGGCCGGAAGGCCGCGCAGCGCTCGGGTCTCGCTGTGGATGCCGGTGCCCTCGATCATCATCGCTGCTCGTCCCCCTTGTCACGCTGAAGTGGTCGCAACCCATTGCGGCACCGATTTTGCGAGAATCTGGCAAAGCTGGGGCCGCCATGTCCTGGCGCGTTCGCGCCGGCGCGGCGGCGCGCGCCCGAGCCGCGGGGCAGGGGGACGGATGCCGTGAAACCGGGGCGAGGCTGCAACAATGCCGCCCCCGCACCGGGAATGGACCGGGGCTGCCCATTTTCTGCCCCAATTGCCGGCGCAGCTGACTGACCACCGGGCCTCGCGCCCGCCACGTCCGCCCGTCCGAAAGGCTCCGCCGATGCGACCCGATCCTGCCTTCGCGCCACGCGACCCGCGCCCCGCCGGGGCCGAGGCCCTGCGCGCGCCGAAGCCGGGCCGTCGTCGCAGCCGGGCCGGGTCGGGCCGCCCCGCCGCGCCCCCGCGGGCCTGAAGAGGAATCGCCGATCATGCTTCGCGTCATCATGTACAAGCTCCGGCGCTCGCTGCGCCTGAAGGTGCAGGCGATCCTGATGCTCGGGCTCGGCCTGTGCTTCAGCCTTGTGATCCTGCAGCAGAGCTCGTCGCGGCTCGGCGGGCTGATGGAGTTCGGCGAGGCCGCGAGTCGCGACCGGACCGTGCTCGCGGCGAGCCTCGCGCGGCATGGCATCGAGATGGACGAGCCGGGCTACCTCGCGGCGATCCGGTCCGACCTCGCCATGCCGCCGCATGACGAAGACGCCGCCGCGGCTCAGATGGAGGCGCCCGCGATCGCCGGGCTGCGCATCACCGGCACCGATGGCGGCGTGCTCGAACGCTTCGCGGCCGAGGGGGCGGCGCCGCTGGCGCCTGGCCTGCTCGACGCGCAGGCCGCGGCGGCGATCGAGCTGTGCGAGGTCCAGCAGGCCCGCCATGGCGAGCTGTTCGTGGTCACCGCGCCGGTGATGGGCGGCGGCGATGGCGGCGGCCAGCCGGTGCCGATCGGCACGATCAGCATCGCCTGGGATCACGGCCACCTGCGCGCCGGCGTCTTCGAGGCGACGGCCAAGACCGCGCTTCTGGGCCTCGCGGCGGCGCTGGCGGTGATCGCGCTGCTCGGCGCGACGGTGCAGCGCATGGTGCTCGAGCCGCTGGCGCAGCTCGCGCGGGCGGTGCGCCGCATCCAGGCCAATGGCGACCTCTCGCAGATGCCGGCCGGGGTGCTCGAACGCTGCGACGAGATCGGCAGCCTCGCGGTGCGGTTCCAGTCGCTGCTCGCCCAGTCCAACGCCCAGATCCTCGCCCGTCGCGAGCAGCTCGACACCGCGCTCGAGCAGATGGCGCAGGGGCTGTGCCTGTTCGATTCGCACCACCGCCTGGTGATCAGCAACCGCCGGCTGGAGGAGATCTACGGCCTCGCCGAGGGCGAGCTCGAGGAGGGGATGGGGCTCGACGAGGTGCTGGCGGCCTGCCGGCGCGCCGGCAATTACGACCAGGCGCGGGTCGAGGAGATCAAGCTGGCGCTGGGGCGCACGCAAGGCGGCGGCGAGCCGCTGCGCTATCTCGAGGCGATCCGCGATGGCCGGCTGGTGTCGGTGGTGCGCGTGCCGCTGCCGCGCGGCGGCTGGGTCGCCACCTTCGAGGACGTGACCGAGCGCAAGCGCACCGAGGCCCAGGTCGAGCACATGGCCCAGCACGACGCGCTGACCGGCCTGCCCAACCGCCGCCGCTTCCGCGACAAGCTCGACGAGGCGCTGGCGCAGAGCGCGCGGGGCCGGCAGATGGCGGTGCTCGCGCTCGACCTCGACAATTTCAAGCCGGTCAACGACACGCTCGGCCACTCGGTCGGCGACGCGCTGCTGCAGGAGGTCGCGCAGCGGCTGCGCGGCTGCCTGCGCCAGTCGAGCACCGTGGCGCGGCTGGGCGGCGACGAGTTCGCGATCATCGAGCGCGACATCGCCTCGCCGGGCGAGCCGGGCCGGCTGGCCGAACGGGTCGTCGCGGCGCTGGGCGTGCCCTACGAGATCGAGGGCCACCAGATCGTCATCGGCACCAGCATCGGCATCTCGATCGCGCCGCCCGACGGCGTGAACCCCGAGGAGCTGCTCAAGGCCGCCGATCTCGCGCTTTACCGCGCCAAGGCCGACGGGCGCGGCACCTACCGGTTCTTCGAGCCGCAGATGGATGCCCGCATGCAGAAGCGCCGGGCGCTCGAGCTGGACCTGCGCCGGGCGCTGGCCGAGGGCGAGCTGCAGCTGCACTACCAGCCGATCGTCAACCTCGAGACTGGCCGGGTGAGCTGCCTCGAGGCGCTGCTGCGCTGGCCGCATGAGAGCCGCGGCCAGGTCTCCCCCGGCGAGTTCATCCCGCTGGCCGAGGAGATCGGCCTGATCGGCCAGATCGGCGCCTGGGTGCTGCGCGAGGCCTGCGCCAGCGCCGCGCGCTGGCCCGCGGAGGTGCGGGTCGCGGTCAACCTCTCGCCGCTGCAGTTCCGCTCGCTCACGCTGGTGGCCGAGGTGGAGGCGGCGCTGGCGGAATCGGGGCTGGCGCCGCAGCGGCTCGAGCTGGAGATCACCGAGGCGGTGCTCCTGCAGCACTCCGAGCAGACGCTGGCGATCCTGAAGCGGCTCCGCGGGCTCGGCGTGCGGATCTCGATGGATGATTTCGGCACCGGCTACAGCTCGCTCGGCTACCTGCGGACCTTCCCCTTCGACAAGATCAAGATCGACCGCTCCTTCATCAGGGACGTGGTCAACCACGGCGACGCGCTGGCCATCGTGCGGGCGATCTCGAGCATGGGCGCGAGCCTCGGCATGGTGACCACGGCAGAGGGGGTCGAGACCTCCGACCAGCTCGAGCGGCTGCGCAGCGAGGGCTGCACCGAGGTGCAGGGCTTCTATTTCAGCCCGGCCGTGTGCGGCGCCGAGGTGATGGCATTGCTGGAGAGGATCGGCCGGACGCCGGGCGAGCTGCCGCTGCCGCTGGAAGCCGCGGCCGGGTTGCGCAGCGCGGCCGGTTGAGGGCAGGTGAGCCCACATAAGGGGACGGAGAAGACGGATGCGCTACAGAGAACAGAGATACCCCTCCGACCGGGAGCTGCGCGTCGAGCATGGCGGGCAGACGGTGCGGGCCAGCCTCGTGAACATCAGCGCCACCGGCGCGCGGCTGGCACGGCTGGGGCGGCTGCCAAGCGATGCGGCGGTCACGCTGTGCCACCTGAACCTGCGCCTGCCCGCCCGGGTGGTCTGGTCGAACGAGCGCCAGACCGGCGTGCGCTTCGTGATGCCGCTGGGCGCCTCCGAGGTGAACGCCTTTCGCGGCGCGGCGGGCGGCTTCGCCGGCCCCGGTGCCTGGGATCACGGCCTGCGCGAGCTGGGCTGAGGCGGGCTTCATCCCGCATCGCCGCTGCGCTAGGATCGCGGCGCCGCCAGCCTGCCCAGGAGGACCGGATGCGCTGTCCGGAGGACGAGATCCCCGCCCTGTCGGCCGAGCGGGATTACGAGCGGATCGCCTATCTGCTCACCTGCCACGCCTTCGCCTGGGACATCGAGCGCGCGCTCGAATTCGCGCTGTTCCGCACCTATGCCGTGCCCTCCATCTCGGGGCTGCTGGAGAGGACGGGCGAGTTCCTGCGCCGCCCGCGCAAGCGCTACGACGACACCGAGCTGCTGCTCTCCGAGCCGCTCGAGAACGGCCTCGACAGCGGCCGAGGACGCGAGGCGATCGGGCGGATCAACGCCATGCATGGCAGCTACCGCATCGCCAACGAGGACATGCTCTACGTTCTGGGCACCTTCGTGCTCGAACCGGTGCGCTGGCTCGAACGCTTCGGCCGCCGCCCGATGACGCCGCATGAGCGGGCGGGCTGGACCAACTACTACCGCGCGCTCGGGCGGCGCATGGGGATCGAGGGCATCCCCGAGGATTTCGACGGCTTCGCCGCCCAGAACGCGCGGGTCGAGCGCGAGCGCTACCGCTATGCCGACAGCAACCGCGCGATCGGGACCGCGACGCTCGACCTGCTGCTGGGCTTCTACCTGCCGCGGCCGCTGATCAAGGCCGCGCGGCCCGTGGCGCTGTCGCTGATGGACGCGCCCCTGCTGGCGGCGATGGGTTTCGCGCCGCCGCCCGCCGGTCTGCGCCGCGCGGTTCTGGCCGCGATGGCGGCGCGGGCGGCGGTGCTGCGCCGGCTGCCGCGCCGCCGGCGCCCGCGCCGGATCACGGCGCTGCACCGGCCCGGCTACCCGGTGGGCTACCGGATCGCCGAGCTGGGCACATGGCCGGCGGGGCGAGGCGAGCCGCCGCGGCCCTGATCGAAGGGGACGTAACGTCACATATGCGGCAACGCAGCGTCGTTGTGCGCTGCACTGCACAAAAGCCCCTTTGCGGGCCGGCCCGTGCCCCAAAAAAATCCCGAATTACGCCTAGATCTGGTCTCGAGGCATACGCATCACGCGGGCTCGCGCGGCAGGCAGCGCGTCACCGTGGTTGGAAAGGGCGGGCAAGAGAGGATCCGGACATGAAACTGCACAGCTATTCGAGCTCGGACTTCGATGCCCTGGCGCAGCTCGCGCCGGCCGGCTGCGCGGCGGTGATGCGGGTCAGCAAGGGCCGGCCGCTGCATCTCGAGAACCGCTACCCCGAGGAATGGCGCGCCACCTATGACCGCAAGTCCTATTTCCTGCGCGACCCCACGATCTTCTGGGGGCTGGCCAATGACGGCGTGATCGACTGGGACGACCCGGTTCTGGTCGACCATGGCGGGGTGATGGCCGACGCCAAGGCGCATGGCCTGCGCTTCGGCGCCACGGTCGCGACCGGCACCGCCGAGAGCCGCTCCTTCTGCGGCGTGGCGCGCAAGGACCGGCCCTTCGCCCGCGCCGAGCTAGACGAGGTGCTGCACCAGCTGCAGATCCTGCATGCCGAACCCTGCGCCGAGCTGCGCGTCACGCCGGCGCAGATCGAGGCGCTGGAGCTGATGGCCGCGGGCGAACGCCATGCCCGTGCGGCGGCGCGGATCGGCATCAGCGAAAGCGCCCTGAAGGCCCGGCTGAAATCGGCGCGCGACAGCCTCGCCGCCCGCACCACCGCCGAGGCGGTGCACGCCGCGCAGGCGCGCGGGCTGATCTGACCGGCTGACCCGACCGGCTGACCCGACCGGCGCGGCGCCCGAACGGCCGCCGCGCCAACCCTTGCCGTGCCAGGTCTTGCCCCGCCAAGCCTTGCCGCGCCGCCCGGCCGCTGGCAGGAAGGCGGCATGACGCAGACCGAACGCAGCGCCGGCTGGCTGATCATCGCGCTCTGGGCCGCGGGGCTTGGTGCTGCGGCGCAATTCGCCAAGATGGCGGTGATCTTCCCCGCCCTGCAGGCGGCCTATCCCGAGGCCGGGGCGGGGCTCGGCCTCGCCGTGTCGCTGCTGAGCTTTCTGGGCATCGGGCTCGGCCTGCTGGCCGGGCTGATCACGGCGCGCGGGCCGCGCCGCGTGCTGATCTTCGCGCTCGGGCTCGGGGCGGCGGTCTCGCTGTTCCAGGCGTTGATGCCGCCGCTGCCGGTGCTGCTGGCCAGCCGCGTGGTCGAGGGGCTGTCGCACCTGCTGATCGTGGTCGCAGCCCCCAGCCTGATCGGACAGGCCAGCGCGCCGCGGCACCGGCCGCTGGCGATGACCCTGTGGAGCACCTTCTTCGGCGTGGCCTTCGCACTGGTGGCCTGGTTCGGCCCGGCGGTCGTGGCGCGGGGCGGGCCGGCGCTGCTTTTCGTGTTGCATGCGGGCGCCATGGCGACGCTGGCGCTCGTGCTGGCGCGGATGCTGCCGCGCCGGCCGCCGCCCGGGGCGCCGCTGCCGCTCGACCCGCGGGCGCTGCTGCGCCGGCATGTCGAGATCTACCGCTCGCCGGCGCTTTCGGCCCCGGCGCTGGGCTGGCTGTTCTACACGCTCACCTTCGTGTCGCTGATGACGGTGCTGCCGGCGATGCTGGCCCCGGCCGAGCGGGCGCTGGTGGCGGTGACGATGCCGCTGGCGGGGATCGCCTGCGCGCTCAGCCTCGGCGTGGCGCTGCTGCGGCGCTGGCCGGCGGTGCCGGTGGTGGTGCTGGGCTTCGGTCTGGCCCTTCTGGCGGCGCTGGGGCTGGTGATCTGGCCCGCGAGCCCCTGGCCGCCGATCGCGCTGGCCGCGACGCTGGGCCTCGTGCAGGCCGGCAGCTTCACCGCGATCCCGCAGCTCAACCCCGCGGCCGAGGCGCAGAGCCTCGCCAACGGCGCCGTGGCGCAGATGGGCAATCTGGGCAACGCGCTGGGCACGCCGCTCCTGCTCTGGGCGGTCGAGGGCTTCGGCCGGGCCGGCATGGCGGGCTTCCTGGTCGGCGCCTACGGGCTCGGCATCGCGGTGCATCTGGGCCTCGCGCGGCGGCGCGGGGCGGGCGGGGCCGCGCCGGCCTGAGCCGGCCCGATCGCTTGCCGGCGGCGCGGCCGAGGTTCAAGGTGACGGCAACGATTCAAGACCATCGAGGCCCCCAAGTGACCCGCCTTCTTCACCGCACGACCCGCAGCACGCCCCGCCTCGCCGTGGCCGCGCGCGGCATCACCATCGAGGACAGCGAGGGGCGCAGCTACATCGACGCCTGCGGCGGCGCCGCCGTGTCTTGCCTCGGCCACGGCCATCCCGACGTGCTCGCGGCGCTGCACCGGCAGGCCGACAGCCTCGCCTATGCCCATACCGGCTTCTTCACCACCGAGGCGGCCGAGGCGCTCGGCGCGCGTCTGGTGGCGGACGCGCCCGAGGGGATCGGCCATGCCTATCTCGTCTCCGGCGGCTCCGAGGCGGTCGAGGCGGCGCTCAAGCTCGCGCGGCAGTACTTCACCGAGCGCGGCGAGCCGCAGCGCCGCCACGTCATCGCCCGCCGCCAGAGCTATCACGGCAACACGCTGGGCGCGCTGGCCGCCGGCGGCAATGAATGGCGCCGCGCGCAGTTCCGGCCGCTCTTGATCGAGACCCACCACATCGCGCCCTGCTTCGCCTATCGCGAGCAGCACGAGGGCGAGAGCGCGGCCGACTACGCCGCCCGCGCCGCGGGCGAGTTGGAGGCCAAGATCGCCGAGCTCGGGGCCGAGAACGTGCTGGCCTTCGTGGCCGAGCCGGTGGTCGGGGCCACCGCCGGGGCGGTGCCGCCGGTGGGCGACTACTTCAAGCGCATCCGCGAGATCTGCGACCGGCACGGGGTGCTGCTGATCCTCGACGAGGTGATGTGCGGCATGGGGCGCACAGGCACGCTGCACGCCTGCGAGCAGGAGGGCATCGCGCCCGACCTGATGACCGTGGCCAAGGGACTTGGCGGGGGCTACCAGCCGATCGGGGCGGTGCTGCTGAGCCAGAAGATCTACGACGCCATCGCCGGCGGCTCGGGCTTCTTCCAGCACGGCCACACCTACATGGGCCATCCGATGGCCGCCGCCGCGGCGCTGGCCGTGCAGGAGGTGATCGCCCGCGACAACCTGCTGGAAAACGTGCGCGAGATGGGCGCGCATCTGCGCGCCCGGCTCGAGGAGGTGCTGGGCGATCATCCGAAGGTCGGCGACATCCGCGGCCGCGGCCTGTTCCAGGGGATCGAGCTGGTCGCGGACCGCGCCACCAAGGCGCCCTTCGACCCCGATCTCAAGCTGCACGCCCGGATCAAGGCGCAGGCGATGGGGCAGGGGCTGATGTGCTACCCGATGGGCGGCACGATCGACGGGCAGCGCGGCGACCACGTGCTGCTGGCGCCGCCCTTCATCGTCACCCGCGACGACGTGGACGAGATCGTCGCCCGGCTCGCCAAGGCGATCGACCTCGCGCTGGCGGAGCTGCCCTCGTGACCGGCATCGCGCCGCTTCCCGACGCCGACTGGCCGGCCGAGATCACCGACATGCTGCCGGGCTTCGCCGGCCGGCTCGACGTCTACCGGGTGATGGCGCATCACCCGGCCCTGCTGCGCGCCTGGGCCGATCTGCGCCAGCATGTCGTGGTCGACACCTCTCTGGGGCTCGAGTTCAGCGAGGTGGTGATCCTGCGCACCGGCCATCGCCACGGCTCGGCCTACGAATGGGGCCACCATGTCAGCCGCGCCCGCAAGCTCGGCATGTCCGAGGACCGGATCGCCTCGATCGCCGGGCCGCTCGAGGCGATGGCGCCGGCCGACGCGGTGATCGCAGGCGCGGTGGACGAGCTTCTGCAGGCCTCGCGCGTCTCGGCCGCGCGGCGCGCGGCGGTCGAGGATCTGGTCGGCCGCAAGGGGTTGTTCGACCTGATGGCGACGGTCGGCTTCTACACCACGCTCGCCTTTCTGGCGAACAGCACCGATCTTGAACTGGACGAAGGCATCCGTGCCGAGTTAGACGAACGACCCGCGCCGAAGGCGTAAATCGTGCTCGCAGCTTGACTTTTGCGTTCGGCGTTTCACGCTGTGGGCAGTTCAGAGGTAAAGAGTCCGGGAGGAAGACCGACCATGAAGACCTATATCGCAGGCGCCGCCGCGGCGCTGACGCTGGCGGCCGGCGGTGCCGCCGCGCAGGAGCAGCAGTTCATTTCGATCGGCACCGGCGGCGTGACCGGCGTCTACTACCCGACCGGCGGCGCCATCTGCCGGCTGGTGAACCGCGGCCGCGCCGACCACGGCATCCGCTGCGGCGTCGAGTCGACCGGCGGCTCGGTCTACAACATCAACGCCATCCGCTCGGGCGAGCTGGAGTTCGGCGTCGCCCAGTCCGACTGGCAGTTCCACGCCATGGAAGGCACCTCGCAGTTCGAGGAGCAGGGCGCCTTCGAGGACCTGCGCGCCGTGTTCTCGGTGCATCCCGAGCCCTTCACCGTCGTGGCCCGCGCCGATGCCGGCATCGAGACCTTCGAGGATCTCAAGGGCAAGCGCGTCAATGTCGGCAACCCCGGCTCGGGCCAGCGCGGCACCATGGAGGTGCTGATGGCCGAGATGGGCTGGACCATGGACGACTTCCAGCTCACCTCCGAGCTGCAGGCGGCCGAGCAGTCCCAGGCGCTGTGCGACAACAACATCGACGCGATGGTCTACACCGTCGGCCACCCGTCGGGCTCGATCCAGGAGGCGACCACCGCCTGCGACGCGGTGCTGGTGGACGTGTCGGGCGACGCCGTGACCAAGCTGGTCGACGAGAACCCCTACTACCGCACCGCCACCATTCCGGGCGGCATGTATCGCGGCAATGACGAGGACACCGCGACCTTCGGCGTCGGCGCGACCTTCGTGACCTCGGCCAGCGTGCCCGAGGAGGTGGTCTACGAGACCGTGAAGGCGGTGTTCGAGAACTTCGACCAGTTCAAGAGCCTGCACCCGGCCTTCGCCGACCTGACCAAGGAAGAGATGGTCGGCGACGGCCTCTCCGCGCCGCTGCATGCCGGCGCCGAGAAGTACTACCGCGAGGCCGGCCTGCTCGAGTGATCGGGCCCGCCTGCTGAGCCAGCGGCCGGGGCGCGCGCGACGCGCCCCGGCCATCGCCGCCCGCGAGGCGGCCTCAACGTGACAATCGAAGGGGAACGCGTCCGATGGCTGACCAGAGCGAGGCCCGGCAGGGCCGCCACTATTCGGACGACGAGCTGAAGGATCTCGTCACCAGCACGGATTCCGGCGCGCGCGACCCCTCGAACCGCTTCACCGCCCGGCTGATCGCCGGCACGGCGCTGGCGTGGTCGCTGTTCCAGCTCTGGATCGCGCAGCCGCAGCTGTGGTTCGGCGCCTATTTCCCGGTGCTGAACTCGTCGCAGACCCGGCCGATCCACCTGATGTTCGCGATCTTCCTGGCCTATCTGGCCTACCCGGCCTTCAAGCGCAGCCCGCGCGACCGGGTGCCGATCGTCGACTGGGCGCTGGCCCTCGTCGCGGCCTTCTGCTGCTTCTACGTCTTCTGGTTCTCCGACACGCTGGCGATGACCGCGCGCTCGGGCCTGCCCACCACCGCGCAGGTGGTGATCGGCTCGGTCGGCCTCGTGGTGCTGCTCGAGGCCTCGCGCCGCGCGCTCGGCCCGGCGCTCACCGTGGTCGGATCGCTGTTCCTGCTCTACGCCTATTTCGGCACCGGCTGGCTGATCCCCGACCTGATCGAGCATGAGGGTCTCAGCTTCACCTCGCTGATCAACGCGCAATGGCTCGACACCGCGGGCGTCTTCGGCATCCCGCTCGGCGTCTCGACCGCCTTCGTCTTCCTCTTCGTGCTGTTCGGCTCGCTCCTCGACAAGGCCGGCGCCGGCAACTACTTCATCCAGCTCGCCTTCGCGGGGCTCGGCCATCTGCGCGGCGGCCCGGCCAAGGCGGCCGTCGTCGGCTCGGCCATGACCGGTCTCATCTCCGGCTCCTCGATCGCCAACGTGGTGACCACCGGCACCTTCACCATCCCGCTGATGAAGCGGGTGGGCTTCACCAACGAGCAGGCCGGCTCGGTCGAGGTGGCCTCCTCGGTCAACGGCCAGATCATGCCGCCGGTGATGGGCGCGGCCGCCTTCCTGATGGTCGAGTTCATCGGCATCTCCTACATCGAGGTGATCAAGCACGCCTTCATCCCGGCGGTGATCTCCTACATCGCGCTGGTCTACATCGTGCATCTCGAGGCGCTGAAGAAGGACATGCCTGCGCTGGGCGAGAGCAAGAGCTTCCTCGGCATGATCGTGAAGTTCTTCATCGGCTTCGCGGTGTTCGGCGCGGCCTTCACCGCGCTGATCTACGGCGTCAACGCGCTCGAGGCGGCGCTGCCGTCGCTGGCCGCGCCGGTGATGATGGTGGTGCTCGGCGTGATCTATCTCGGCCTCGTCTGGGTCGCGGCGCAGCGTCCCGACCTGCACATGGACGACCCCAACGACCCCGAGATCCACCTGCCCACCGTGGGCCAGGTCTACGCCACCGGCCTGCATTACATCCTGCCGATCCTGGTGCTGGTCTGGTTCCTGATGGTCGAGCAGCAGAGCCCGGCCAAGTCGGCCTTCTACGCCACCGGTCTGATGCTCATGATCATCGTCACCCAGCGCCCGCTCAAGGCGCTGTTCCGCGGGCAGGGCGGCGATCTCGCCCACGAGTTCATGGCGGGCTTGGGCGACCTGCGCGACGGCCTGATCGCGGGCGCGCGCAACATGATCGGCATCGGCGTCGCCACCGCGGCCGCCGGCATCATCGTCGCCACCGTCACCAAGACCCCGATCGGCACCGAGCTCGCCGGCCTCGTCGAGCAGCTCTCGGGCGGCATCCTGATCCTGATGCTGGTCTTCGTCGGGCTGTTCTCGCTGATCCTCGGCATGGGGCTTCCGACCACCGCCAACTACATCGTGGTGTCGTCGCTGATGGCCTCCGTGGTGGTGAACCTCGGCGCGCAGGAGGGGCTGATCGTGCCGCTGATCGCGGCGCATCTCTTCGTGTTCTACTTCGGCATCATGGCCGACGTGACGCCGCCGGTCGGCCTCGCGAGCTTCGCGGCCGCCGCCGTCTCGGGGGGCGACCCGATCCGCACCGGCTTCACCGCCTTCTTCTACTCCTTGCGGACCGTCGCGCTGCCCTTCCTCTTCATCTACAACCCGGCGCTCATCCTCTACGGCATCGATCTGGGTACCTGGTTCGGGATCGGGCAGGCGGTGTTCATCTTCGTGGTGGCCACCTTCGCGATGCTGCTCTTCGCGGCGGCGACGCAGGGCTACTTCCTCGCCTCGTCGCGGCTGCACGAATCCGCGGCGCTGCTCTTGGTCGCGTTCACGCTCTTCGTGCCGGGCTTCTGGCTGAACCAGATCCAGTCGCCCTTCGAGACGATCGAGCCCGCGCGCTTCGAGGAGGCGGTCGCGGCCGCCGATGACGGCGCGCGGCTCAGGCTGCTGATCCGGGGCCCCGACTTCGCCACCGGCGAGACCGCCGAGACCACGCTGGTGATGAACATCGAGGGCGACGGCGGCGCGGCCGAGCGGATCGACGCCTCCGGCCTGATGCTCTACCCCGATGCCGGCGTGGTGCGGCTCGACGAGCCGATGTTCGGCACCGAGACCGCCGAGAAGCTGTCGAACTTCGACTTCTACGCCGAGCAGCCGGTCGAGCTGGCCGAGGTGCTGGCCCCGCGCGAGCGGATCACCAAATACGTCTTCTACATCCCGGCGCTGCTGCTGCTCGGCCTGGTGATCATGTTGCAGCGCCGGCGGCAGACCAAGCCCGCCTTCTGAGGAGACGCGTCATGTTCGATACCGTGCTATTGCCGATCGATCTCTCGCAGGAGACCAGCTGGAGCGCCGCGCTGCCCGCCGCGCTGCGGCTGGTCGAGCCCGAGGGCGTGCTCCACGTGGTGACGGTGGTGCCGGATTACGGGCTCTCGATCGTCGGCGGCTATTTCGACCGCGGCCACGAGAAGAAGCTCCTGCAGGATGTCGGGCGCAAGCTGGCCGAATGGGTCGAGGCGAACCTGCCCGACGAGGTCGAGGTGCACCCGCACGTGCTGCACGGCCGCGTCTACGAGGAGATCATCTCGGCGGCGAACCGGCTCGAGGCCCAGGCGATCGTGCTCGCCTCGCACGACCCGGCGCTCAGCGACTACCTGATCGGGCCGAACGCGGCGCGGGTGGTGCGCCACGCCCGGCAGTCGGTCTTCGTGGTGCGCGACTACAAGGGCAAGGCCCGGCGCTGAGGCGCCGGGCCCCGCGGGCATTCAGCGCCGGCGCGGGCGGTCGTCCGGCCCGATCGTGCCGTCGCCGTCGCGGTCGAGCCGCTCGACCATCCGGTCGACCCGGCCGTCGATCTCGGCCGCGGTGATCGCGCCGTCGCCGTCGGCGTCGAGCTCCTGGAAGGCATCGACCATCCGCGACCGGGTGAAGGCGCTCCACAGCGTCTCGAATTCCTCTATCGAGAGCGCGCCGTCGCCCGAGGCGTCGGCCCCCGAGACCTGCGCCGCGCGGAAGGCGTCGATCTCGGCCCGGCTCAGGCTGCCGTCGCCATCGGCGTCGGCCTGCTCGAACAGGTTGCGCATCATCTCGCCGCCGCCGTGATGGCCGCGGCCGCCGCGCGGGCCATGATGCCGGCCCATGCGGCCATGCTCCTCGGCATGGGCCTGCCGCAGCTCGGCCGGCGCGGTCCCGGTCGCGGCGGCGTCGGCCGGCAGGGTGGCCCCCTGCGCGGTGGCGATCGCGGCGACAGCGCCGGTCAGGGCGGTGGCGAGGAAGGCGGCGGGGATGAAGGTCTTGGGTTTCATGATCTGGCTCCTTGTATCGGTCTCGTCCCGGCGGGGCGGGCCGCGCCGCCGGTGATGGGCCAGATCTGGCACCGGCCCCGGCGCGGCGCCACTTCGGCATTGTCGCCCTCTGTCGCAGCCGGGGTGGCCGTTACACCTCGCGACAAAACTCCGCCCCCGTCGGGGCCCGGCAGGGTGGTCGCGGCCCCGGATCGCGCCCTAGAAGGGAGGGGAAGGGAGCCTTTCGCATGACCGACACCGCCGAGCCGCAGATCCTCGTCGTCGACGACGCGCGCGACATTCGCGAGCCGCTCGGCCAGTACCTGAAGAAGCAGGGCTACCGGGTGCGGCTGGCCGCCGGCGCCGCCGAGGCGCGCGCCGTGCTCGAGGAGGCGCGGATCGCGCTCGTCGTGCTCGACGTGATGATGCCGGGCGAGGACGGACTCAGCCTGTGCCGGGCGCTGGTGGCGAAGGGCGGGCCGCCGGTGATCCTGCTCACCGCCATGGCCGAGGAGACCGACCGCATCGTCGGGCTGGAGCTCGGCGCCGACGACTACGTCACCAAGCCCTTCAACCCGCGCGAACTGCTGGCGCGCATCCGCGCCGTGCTGCGCCGCGCCCCGCCCGCCGCGCCGCCGCTGCCCGCCGGCCGCCGCCGTTTCGCCGGCTGGACCCACGACCCGGCGGCCCGCACGCTTCGCCACGAGGACGGCCGCAAGGCCGAGCTGACCTCGGGCGAGAGCCGGCTTCTGGCGCTCATGCTCGACGCGCCGCGCACCGTGCTCGACCGGGTGCGGCTTCTCGACCTGCTCGCCGGGCGCGAGGCCAAGGCCTATGACCGGGCGATCGACAACCAGGTCAGCCGCCTGCGCCGCAAGATCGAGGACGACCCCAAGCATCCCCGCCTGATCGTCACCGAATGGGGCGGCGGCTACATGCTCGCCGCCGATGTCGAGGCGCTGGAATGAGACGGCTCTACCCGGATGGCCTCGCAGGGCGCTTCGCGCTGCTTCTGGTCGCGGCGCTGCTGGCGGCCAACCTCGTCGCGGTGGTGCTTCTGTCCTTCGAGCGCGACCGGATCGGCCGCGAGGCCGGCGCGCTGCGCGAGATCGAGCGGCTGGTGGCGCTGGTCCCGGCGATGGAGGCGCTCGACCCCGAGCGGCGGCCGCAGCTGGCGCGGCGCGCCTCGACCCGTCTGGCGCGGATCGCGGCCGGGCCCGCGCCGCTGGTGGCGCGCGACCAGTCGGGGCCGCGCGCCGCCGCGCTCGGGCGGCGGCTGTCGGAGGCGCTCGGCGGGCGCGAGGTGCGCGTGGCGCTGCTCGCGCCCCGGCCCGACGGGCCGCGCCACCGGCGGGCCGAGGGCGTGGCGCTGTCGATCGCGCTCGAGGCGGGCGGCTGGGTCAACGTGACCGCCGCCGGTCTGCGCCCGCCGGAGGCCGCGGCGGAGGGGGGGCGCGCCTTCCTGACCGTGCTCGGCCTGTCGCTGCTGACGGTGCTCGCCGTGGGGCTTCTGTGGCTGCGCCACCTGACCCGGCCGCTGGGCCAGCTCGCCGCCGCTGCCCGCGCCGCCGGGCGCGGCGACCGCTCGGCGCGGGTGCCGGAGGAGGGCGCGCGCGAGATGCGCGAGGCGGCCGCCGCCTTCAACGAGATGCAGGCCCGGATCGAAGGCTTCGACGCCGAGCGGATGCGCGTGCTGGCGGCGGTGGGCCACGACCTGCGCACGCCGATCACCAGCCTGCGCATCCGCGCCGAGATGCTCGACGAGGCCGAGGCCGAGCCGATGGTCCGCACGCTCGACGAGATGGCGGTGATGGCCGACGGGCTGGTGAGCTATGCCCGCAGCGGCCGCGAGGCCGAGGCGGCAGAGGAGGTCGAGCTTGCCGCGCTGCTCGACCGGCTCTGCGCCGAGCGCGGCGCCGTGTTCGAGGGCGGCGCCGCCGGGCCGGTGCGCGGGCGGCCTGTGGCGCTGACGCGGGCCATCGGCAACCTCGTCGACAACGCGATCCGCTATGGCGGCGCGGCGCGGGTGCGGCTGCGCGAGGCCGGCGGCATGGCGGTGGTCGAGATCGACGATGACGGCCCCGGCATCCCCGACGAGCGGCGCGAGGCGCTGTTCGAGCCCTTCGCGCGCGGCGAGGCCAGCCGCAGCGCCGAGACCGGCGGAGCGGGGCTGGGCCTGTCGATCGCGCGCTCGATCCTGCGCGCGCATGGCGGCGGGGTGGAGCTGTCCAACCGCGCCGGGGGCGGCCTCAGGGCCGTCGTGCGGCTACCGCACGCAACTTAATACTTGCGTTTGCCGCACGCGACTTGAGACCTGCGATTGCCGCACGCGTCCCAAGACCTTCGGTTACCGCACTCACCTGAATAGCTGCGGCTGCCGCAAGCGTCCTGTGACCCGCGACTGCCGTGCGAGCCCTCAAACCTGCGGCTGCCGCGCGCCTCCCGAGGCCCGCGGCGGCCGCTTTTCTTGCCTCGGCCCGCGCGCTCAGCGGGTGGAGAGCGTCAGCGACAGCCACCACTCGCGCAGCGAAGCCTCGAGCGGGCCGACATGGTGGCCGCGCGCCTCGAGATCGGCGATGTCGCGCTTCAGCCGGCGTTTCACCACCTTGTAGCGGGCGAGCAGTTCTTCCTTGGTCAGCACGTTGCCATGCAGCCACTTGGCGCGGTCGTCGAGCCTGTGCTCGGCGACGTCGAGCTTCTGGGCGATCTCCTCCAGACGGGTGTGCAGCGGGTCTTGTGCGATCATGCGAGCCTCCGTGATCGTGCGGTGCCGATCCGGAAAGGGGCGGCCGGTGGAGGCGGCAGGTCACTGGCGGACGTGGAACCGGTCAATCCCTGTCGCGGCGGCTCCGGTCGCTACCTGCCGGGCGGCACGTAGCGTCTGATGGCCCGATCTTAGCGGCAGGGCCTGCGGCTGTCCATCTCGGGAACCCATCGCCGCCGCGGGCCATTGGACCCCTGCACCCGCGGGTGCAACCGGTGGACGAGACGCAGGGGAGGGTGGCGCGTGAAACGAGTTGCGGACCGGCTGGGGCTGAAGACCGACCCGGTGATCTTCTTCACGTCGGCGATCTGTACGGTGGTCTTCGTGCTGGCGCTGGTCATCGCGCCCGGCCCGATCGGCGACGCCTTCGCCGCCGGGCGGGCCTGGATCGTGTCGCATCTGGGCTGGTTCTTCATCCTCGGCGTCAATGTCTGGCTCGGCTTCCTGATCTGGGCGGCGATGAGCCGGCACGGCCATATCCGGCTCGGCCGGCGCGACAGCCGGCCCGACTACAGCAACCTGTCGTGGTTCACGATGCTGTTCGCCGGCGGCATCGGCACCGTGCTGATGTTCTGGGGCGTGGCCGAGCCGATCAGCCATTTCGCCACGCCGCCGCTGCCGGGCGTCGAGCCCTTCTCCGAGCAGGCGGCGCGCGACGCGATCTCGGTCGCGACCTACCACCTCGCGCTGCACACCTGGACGATCTTCGCGCTGCCGGGGCTGGCCTTCGCCTATTTCATCAACCGCTACGACCTGCCGGTGCGGGTGAGCTCGGTGTTCTACCCGCTCTTGAAGGAGGGCATCCACGGCCCCTGGGGCAAGGCGATCGACATCGCCGCGATCCTCGGCACGCTGTTCGGCGTGGCGGTGTCGCTGGGTCTCGGCTCATCGCAGATCGCGGCCGGCCTCTCGGCGCTGTTCGGCTGGGAGGCGGGCGTGCCGCTCAAGGTCGGCATTCTCGCGGCGCTCACGGGCGTGGCCGTGGCCTCGATCGTCGCCGGCCTCGACAAGGGGGTGAAGCTTTTGTCGAACATCAACATCGGCATGGCGGTCGGGCTGATGGTCTTCGTGCTGGTCACCGGCTCGACCCTGTTCCTGCTGCGCGGCGTGGTCGAGACGGTCGGGCTCTACCTCGGCAACCTGCCGCGACTGGCCTTCTGGAACGACATGTTGGCCGACACCAACCCCGGCAACGAGGACTGGGGCTGGCAGGGCGGCTGGACGGTGTTCTACTGGGCCTGGACGGTGACCTGGTCGCCCTTCATCGGCCTCTTCGTGGCGCGCATCTCGCGCGGCCGAACGATCCGCGAGTTCGTGTTCGGCGTGCTGCTGGCGCCCTCGCTCTTCACGCTGGTCTGGTTCGCGATCTTCGGCTGGCAGGCGATGGAGATCGACGGCATCGGCGCGGCGGCGCGTGCGGCGCTGGGCGATCAGGCCGGCGCGATCAGCGCCGCGGTGGCCGAGTCGGTGCCGCTCGCCATGTTCGCCTTCTTCGAGGCCTTCCCGCTGGCCGCGCTGGTGCAGGGCGTGGCGGTGGTCGTGGTGGCGATCTTCTTCGCCACCTCCTCGGACTCGGCCTCCCTGGTGGTCGACATGCTCTGCACCGGCTCGGCCAAGCCCGGCCCGGTGCGGCAGAGGGTGTTCTGGGGCGTGTCGGAGGGGCTCGTGGCGATGATGCTGATCGTGCTGGCCGGCGATCTCGGCCTGACCGCGCTGCAGCAGGTGATCACCGTGGTCGGGCTGCCGATCTTCTGCCTCGTCTTCGCGATGATCCCCTCGCTGGTGCGGGGCTTCCGCAACGAGGAGATCGACCACGTCTCGATCGGCAAGCGCCCGACGCTGGAGGAGTTCTGACGCCCGGCCCGCGCCCGCGGGCCGGGCGCGGTCTCAGCCCCTGAGGCCCTGCTCGGCGACCCAGGCCTCGGTGCGGTCGAGGATGCGGCCCATGCAGGCGACGATCTCGTCCACATCCGTCTCGGTGACGATCAGCGGCGGGCAGAGCGCCAGCGTGTCGCCGACGTTGCGGATGATCATGCCCTCTTCATGCGCGATCTCGAAGGCGGCGAGGCCGACCTTGCCGACCGGGTCGAAGGGCCGCTTGGTCGCCTTGTCGGCCACCACCTCGAGCCCGGCGATAAGGCCCGCGCCGCGCACCTCGCCCACCAGCGGGTGATCGGCGTATTGCCGGAGCCCGGCCTGCAGCCGTTCGCCCATGCGCTGGGCGTTGCCCATCAGGTCGCGCTCTTCGATGATCTTCAGGTTCTCGAGCCCCACCGCCGTCGCCACCGGGTGGCCCGAGGCGGTGAAGCCATGGCCGAAGGTGCCGATCCGGCCGGTGTTGTCGGCGATGGCGTCGTAGACTTTCTCGGAGAACATCACCGCGGCGAGCGGCATGTAGGAGGAGGTGAGCTGCTTCGACAGCACCATGATGTCCGGCGTGAAGCCGTAATGCGTCGCGCCGAAGCTCGAGCCGAGCCGTCCGAAGCCGTTGATCACCTCGTCCGACACCAGCAGGATGTCGTATTTCCGGCACAGCTCCTCGATGCCCGGCCAGTAGCCCTCGGGCGGCGGCATGACGCCGCCCGCCGCCATCAGCGGCTCGCCGATGAAGGCGGCGATGGTCTCGGGGCCCTCGCGCAGGATCGTGTCCTCGGCCTCCTTCAGAAGCCGCTTCGTGAACTCCGCCTCGCTCTCGCCCTCATGGCCGAAGCGGTAGAAATGCGGGCAGGTCAGGTGGGTCACAGGGATCGCCGGCAGGTCGAAATCCATGTGGTTGTAGGGCAGCCCGGTGAGCGAGCCCGAGGCCACGGTGATGCCGTGATAGCCCTTGTTGCGCGCGAGGAACTTCTTCTTTTCCGGCCGGCCCAGCGCGTTGTTCATGTACCAGACCATCTTCACGACGGTGTCGTTGGCCTCCGAGCCGGACGAGGTGAAGAACACCCGGTCGAGCCCTTCGGGCGTCATCTCCACCAGCTTCTCGCCGAGCCGGATCGAGGGCTCGTGCGCCTTGTGGGCGAAGCTGTGGTAGTAGGGCAGGGCCTGCATCTGGTTGTGCGCGGCCTCCACGAGGCGGCTTTCGCTGAAGCCGACCGCGACCGACCACAGGCCCGCCAGCGCCTCGATGTAGGGCTTGCCGGCCTCGTCGTAGACGCGGATGCCCTCGCCGCGGGTGATCACGAGCGGGCCCTTTTCCTCGTGGCGCCGCGCGTTGGTGTAGGGGTGCAGGGCGGTGGCGATGTCCGCCGCGCCGAGCGAGTTCGACAGTTTGTTCATCACCGTGCTCCGTCGGTTTGCAGATCCGCCCGGGCCGGCGCGCGGCCGAGCGCGCCGCCCAGATAGGCGGCGAGGTTGTCGGTCAGGTCGGGCGAGAGATAGCCGCCCTCCTGAATCAGCACGCTAGGCAGTCCGGCATCGGCGATCAATCGGCCCGCGTCGCGGAAGCCCTCCGTCGTCACCGCCAGCCCGCGCAGGGGGTCGTTCTCATGCGCGTCGAGCCCGAGCGAGACCACCAGCGCGCCGGGCGCGAACTCGGCGATCCGCGCCAGCCCGCGGCGGATCGCGTCGAGCCAGACGGCGTTGCCGCTGTCGCGCTCGAGCGGGATGTTGAGGTTGAAGCCCGCGCCTTCGCCGCTGCCGGTCTCGTGGTCGTAGCCCACGAAGAAGGGGTAGTAGTTCGACGGGTCGGCATGGACCGAGACGGTGAGCACGTCGGCGCGGTCGTAGAAGATGGCCTGCGTGCCGTTGCCGTGATGCACGTCGATGTCGAGCACCGCGACCCGCTCATGCGCGCGCCTGAGCCGCCCGGCGGCGATGGCGGCGTTGTTCAGCAGGCAATGCCCGGCGGCGCTGTCGGCGTCGGAATGGTGCCCCGGCGGTCGGCAGAGCGCGTAGGCCGCGCGTTCGCCCGAAAGCACCGCCTCGGCGGCGGCCACGGCGCAGTCGGCGGCGCGGCGGGTCGCGGTCCAGCTGTGCTCGCCCATCGGGCAGGAGGCGTCGGCCATGTGCCAGCCGGCGCGCCCGACGATGCTTTGCGGGTAGCTCGCCATGGTCTTCTGCGGGTGGGTGTTGGGCACCACCTCCGCCCCGGCGCGCGGCAGCTTCTGCCATTCGGGCCAGACGGTTTCGAGAAAGCGCACGAAGTCGGGCGTGTGCACCGCCTCGAGATCGGCGCGGTCGCAGGCGGGCGGTTCCTCGGTGACGAGGCCCAGCCGCTCGAGGCCCGCGAGCAGCAGCCGGCCGCGCTCGGCGCGCTCGGCATTGCGCTCGACCCGGCCGTGGGTCAGGCGGAAATCGGGGTCGTGGCCCTCGGATTCGGGCGCGAAGAAGCATCTCATGCGGGGCTGTCCTCCTTCAGCTTGCGGAAGATGTCGGTGACGATCCGGCGGGCGGTGCCTATATGGTATTCGAGCGCCGCGGTCGCGGCCTCGGCGTCGTGCGCGGCGATGGCGGCGATCACCGGCTCATGCGTTTCGGCCATGCGCAGCGGGTCGTCGTAGAGCCGGCCGATCAGCATCAGGCCGAGCTGGGTCTCGTCGGCGATCTGGTCGAAGACGGTGACGAAGCGCGGGTTGCCGCTGTGCTCGCAGATCAGCCGGTGGAAGGCCATGTCGGCCTCGATCTGCGCCAGCGGATCCTCGGCCTCGGCCAGCCGGTGCATCTCGTCGATGCGGGCGCGCAGGCCGGGCAGGGCGGGCTCGGGGCCGACCGCCACCAGCCGCGCCACGGCGGCGCATTCGATGCAGATCCGCAGCTCGTAGAGGCTGTCGATCGCCTCGGCGGTCACCTCGCGCACGAAGAAGCCGCGATTGGGCTGCGACACCACGAGGCCGCGATTCTCCAGCAGCCGCGCCGCCTCGCGCACCGGGGCGCGGCTCAGGCCGAGGTCGCGGGCGATGCCGGATTCGGTCAGCCGGTCGCCGGGGCGCAGCCGGCCCTGCAGGATCGCGTCGGTGATCAGCCGCACGACGTGCTGCACCAGACCGGCGCGATCTAGCCGCTCGAACAGGGGTTTGGAACGGGTGCTCATGCGGCGACGCTAGAGACGATTTAGGCGACTGTCGACAATTTTGTTGACTTCGGGGCGGACCCTCCCGCACCTTGCCCCTGACGCATCGTGAAGGAGGGACCACGACTTGGCCGATGGAGCACCCGCCGCCGCCGCGACCGACGAGACCGCGCTGCGCCGCGACCTCGCCGCCGCCTACCGCCTGATCGCGCTCGAGGGCATGGATGACGGCATCTACACCCACATCTCGGCCCGGCTGCCCGAGGGGCCGGACGGGCAGAAGCGCTTCCTGCTGAACCCCTTCGGCCTGCGCTTCGACGAGGTGACGGCCTCGAGCCTCGTCACCGTCGACGAAAGCGGCGCGGTGATCGACGACCCCCACGGCGCGGGGGTGAACGCCGCCGGTTTCACCATCCATTCGGCCGTGCACATGGCGCGCCACGACGCCGCCTGCGTGCTGCACACCCACACGGTGGCGGGCGTCGCGGTCTCCTCGGTCGAGGAGGGCCTCTTGCCGCTGAACCAGTGGTCGGCGCAGTTCCACGGCCAGCTCGCCTATCACGACTACGAGGGCATCGCCCTCGATCTGGGCGAGCGGGAGCGGCTGATCGCCGATCTCGGCGCGAAGAACGTCATGATCCTGCGCAACCACGGCATGCTGACCTGCGGCCGCTCGGTGGCCGAGGCGGTGAAGCTGACGCTCAACCTCGAACGCTCCTGCCAGGCGCAGATCGGCGCGCTGGGCATGGGGCTGACGCCGCGCCCGCTCTCCGACGAGATCGCCGCGCACACCGCGGCGCAGTACCAGAAGGGCTACGACCGGATCGAGGTCGACGGCCGGCCCGACCCGGAATGGGCGGCGCTGCTGCGCCGGCTCGAGACCGCGGCCCCGGGCTACGACGCCTGAGGCCGCCCGCGCAGCCGCCGACAAGAGCGGCGCGCGACCGACAGGCCCGCAAGGGGCCGCTTCCAGAACCGACAGGGAATCCCACATGAAACACTTGCTGACGACGAGCTTTCTCGTGGCCGCCGCCACATCGGCGGCGCAGGCCCAACAGCAGGGCGGTCGCCTCGACATCGTGGTGCAGCCCGAGCCGCCGAGCCTGATGCTCGGCCTCGTGCAGAACGGCCCGACCCAGATGGTCGCGGGCCACATCTACGAGGGCCTGCTGCGCTACGACACCGAGCTGCAGCCGCAGCCGTCGCTGGCCGAGAGCTGGGAGATCAGCGAGGACGGCCTGACCTACACCTTCAACCTGCAGGACGACGTGGTCTGGCATGACGGCAGGCCGTTCTCGGCCGAGGACGTGGTCTTCTCCGCCGACACCTTCCTGCGCGAGACCCATGCCCGGCTGCGCGTCAGCCTCGCCTATGTCGAGAGCATCACCGCGCCCGACGACAACACCGTGGTGTTCCAGCTCTCCGAGCCCTTCGGGCCCTTCATCAACAGCTTCGAGGCCGGCACCATGCCGATCGTGCCCAAGCACATCTACGAGGGCACCGACTACGCCAACAACGAGATGAACGCGACGCCGATCGGCACCGGCCCGTTCAAGTTCGAGGAATGGGTCAAGGGCAGCCACATCCACCTGACCGCGAACGAGGACTACTACCTCGAGGGCAAGCCCTATCTCGACGAGGTGTTCTTCCGCGTCATCCCCGACGCGGCCTCGCGCGCCGTCGCCTTCGAGACCGGCGAGGTCGACGTGCTGCCCGGCGGCTCGATCGAGAACTGGGACGTGGCACGGCTGATGGAGGAGGACGACGTCTGCTCGACCGGCAAGGGCTGGGAGTTCCTCGCGCCGCACAGCTTCATGTGGATGAACAACCGCGAGGGCCCGACCGCCGATCCGCGCTTCCGCCAGGCGGTGATGTACGCGATGGACCGCGAATTCGTGCGCGACGTGGTCTGGAACGGCTTCGGCAAGGTCGCGACCGGCCCGGTGAGCTCGCGCACCAACTTCTACACCGACGACGTCACCGACTACAGCCACGACCCCGAGAAGGCCAAGGCTCTGCTCGACGAGATGGGTTATGACGGCACCCCGGTGCGCGTGCTGCCGCTGCCCTATGGCGAGACCTGGCAGCGCTGGGCCGAGGCGGTGAAGCAGAACCTGCAGGAAGTCGGCATCGAGGTCGAGATCGACAGCGCCGACGTCGCCGGCTGGAACCAGAAGACCAGCGAGTGGGACTACGACCTCGCCTTCACCTATCTCTACCAGTACGGCGACCCGGCGCTGGGCACCGCGCGCAACTACATCGAGAGCCAGATCGAGAAGGGCAGCCCCTGGAACAACGTCGAGGGCTACCGCAACCCCGAGCTCGACGCCAAGTGGGCCGAGGCGGCGGTGACCTTCGACCGCGACGAGCGCCAGAAGCTCTACACCGAGATCCAGCAGGAGATCGTCGAGGACGCGCCGGTGGCGTGGCTTCTCGAGCTGGAATTCCCGACGCTCTACGACTGCAGCGTGCAGGACCTCGTCACCACCGCCATCGGCGTGAATGACGGCCTGCGCGACACCTGGATCGAGCAGTAAACCGGAGCGGCCGGGGCGCCCGCGCGCGCCCCGGCCCTTTCCCTTCCCCGACAGACAGGGAGCCCTGCCAGGCATGGCCATCGCCTCCACCGTCCTCGGACGTCTCCTCAAGGCCGCGATCACGCTTCTGGCGATCGTGGTGCTGAACTTCCTGCTGATCCACGCCGCCCCCGGCGACCCGGCCGCCGTGATGGCGGGCGAGGCGGGGGCTGCGGACGAGAAGTTCATCGCCCAGCTGCGCGAACGCTTCGGCCTCGACCAGCCGCTTCACGTGCAGCTGTGGAACTACGTCTCCAACATCCTGCAGCTCGATCTCGGCTACTCCTACCGTCAGGGCGCGCCGGTGCTCGACCTGATCCTCGAACGCCTGCCCGCGACGCTGCTCCTGACGCTCACCGCCTTCGGCATCTCGCTGCTGTTCGGCGTCGCCATGGGCGTCGCGGCCTCGGCCCGGGTCGGAAAGCTCGGCGACAGCGCGATCACCGGCGTGGCGCTCCTGTTCTACGCCACGCCGCTCTACTGGGCGGCGCTGATGGCGGTGCTGGTCTTCTCGGTCTGGCTCGGCTGGCTGCCCGGCTTCGGCTACGAGACCGTGGGCGCCGACTACACCGGGCTGGCGCGCGTGCTCGACATTCTCAAGCACCTGATCCTGCCGGCCGCGACGCTGGGGCTGTTCTTCATGGCGGTCTATACCCGCATGACCCGCGCCTCGATGCTCGAGGTGGCGCAGATGGACTTCGTCAAGACCGCCCGCGCCAAGGGCCTGCCCGACAAGGTCATCCGCCGCCGCCACATCCTGCGCAACGCGCTTCTGCCGGTGGTGACGCTGGCGGGCCTGCAGGCCGGGCAGCTGGTCGGCGGCGCGGTGCTGACCGAGACCGTCTTCGCCTGGCCCGGCATCGGCCGGCTGATGTTCGAAAGCCTCGAGGCGCGCGACTACAACACGCTCCTGGGCGTGTTCCTGATCTCGGCCGCCATGGTCATCCTGTTCAACATCGTCACCGATCTCGTCTATCGGCTGATCGATCCGCGCATCGGAGCGACGCGATGAGCGACTTCTGGATCCGTTTTTCCCGCAACAAGGGCGCGCTTTTGGGCATCGCCATGCTCGCCGCCGTCATCCTCGTGGCGCTGGTGGCGCCGCTCATGTTCCCCAAGGGGCCGTGGCAGATGGTGCAGCGCCCCTTCCTCACTCCCTTCGCCACCGAGGGCCTGCCGCTCGGCACCGACACGCTCGGGCGCAACGTCGCCGCCGGCCTCGCCTACGGCGCGCGGGTGTCGCTCTTGGTCGGCCTCGTCTCGACGCTGGTGGCGCTGGCCATCGGCGTGCCTCTGGGCGCGGTCGCGGGCTATTACGGCGGCTGGGTCGACGAGGCGGCGATGCGCTTCACCGAGTTCTTCCAGACCATCCCCAACTTCGCGCTGGCGATCGTGCTGGTGGCGATCATGGAGCCGACGCTGACCTCGATCACGCTGGCCATCGCCATCGTCTCGTGGCCGCCCGTCGCCCGCCTCGTGCGGGCCGAGGTGCTGAGCCTGAAGAAGCGCGAATTCGTCGATGCCGCGCAGCTTGCGGGCCTGTCGAACCGGCGCATCCTGCTGGCGCAGATCCTGCCCAACGCGATGTCGCCGATCATCGTCATGGCCTCGCTGATGGTGGCCACCGCGATCCTCTTGGAAAGCTCGCTCGCCTTCCTCGGCCTGGGCGACCCGAACATCATGTCGTGGGGCTACATGATCGGCGCCGCGCGCACCGTGATCCGCTCGGCCTGGTGGCTGAGCTTCTTCCCCGGCCTCGCCATCGTCATCACCGTGCTGGCGCTGAACCTGATCGGCGAGGGGCTGAACGACGCGATGAACCCGCATCTCAACCGGAAGGGCCGGGCATGAGCGAGACCGTCCTGAGCATCGAGAACCTCACCCTCGACCTGCCCAAGGGCGCCGACCGCGCCCACGCGGTGCACGACCTCAGCTTCACGCTGGCGCGCGGCGAGGTGCTCTGCGTCGTGGGCGAGAGCGGCTCGGGCAAGTCGATGACCGCCAACGCGCTGATGGGGCTCTTGCCGCCCGCGGTGAAGGTCAGCGGCGGCCGCGCCGTCTTCGGCGGCCGAGACGTGCTGTCCTTGCCCGAGCCCGAGCGCCGTGCCCTGAGGGGCGCCAGGATCGCGATGATCTTCCAGGAGCCGATGACCGCGCTGAACCCGCTCTTGCGGATCGGCGAGCAGATCGCCGAGGTGTTCGAGGCGCACAATCTGCACAGCCCGGCCGAGCGCCGCGCCCGCGCGCTGGCGCTGATCGAGGAAGTGGGCCTGCCCGACCCGCAGAAGATCATCCGCGCCTACCCGTTCCAGCTTTCTGGCGGGCAGCGGCAGCGGGCGATGATCGCCATGGCGCTGGCGCTGGAGCCCGAGATCCTGATCGCCGACGAGCCGACCACCGCGCTCGACGTCACCACGCAGGCGCAGATCCTCGACCTGATCGCAGATATCCGGCAGCGGCACGGCATGGCGGTGATGTTCATCACCCACGACTTCGGCGTGGTGGCCGAGATCGCCGACCGCGTCATCGTCATGCGCTACGGCGAGGCCGTGGAGGCGGGCCCCGCGCGCGAGGTGCTGGCCGAGCCGCGCCACGACTACACCCGCCGCTTGCTCGAGGCGATCCCGTCCAACGCCGTGCCGCGCCCCGAACGCGTCACCGCCGCGCCCGCGCTCGAGCTGCGCAACCTGCGCAAGACCTACCGCACCGGCGGCGGCTGGGGCCGCGCCGCGCGCGAGGTGACGGCGATCGACGGCATCTCTTTGTCGATCGCAAAGGGCGAGGTGCTCGGCCTCGTGGGCGAGAGCGGTTCGGGCAAGTCGACGCTGGGCCGTGCCGTGGTGCGGCTGGTCGACCCCGACAGCGGCCAGATCCTCGTCGGCGGCGAGGACATGGCGGCCTTGTCGCCCGAAGCGCTGCGGCGCGCCCGGCGCAAGGTGCAGATGGTGTTCCAGGATCCCTACGCCTCGCTCAACCCGCGCTCGCGCATCCTGCGCTCGATCTCGGACGGCCCCGTGGCGCAGGGCGTGCCGAAGCAGAAGGCCGAGGCCCGCGCCCGCGAGCTTCTGGAGGTGGTGGGCCTCGGGGCGGATGCCGCCGACCGCTACCCGCACGAGTTCTCGGGCGGGCAGCGCCAGCGCATCGGCATCGCCCGCGCGCTGGCCATGGACCCGGACCTGATCATCGCCGACGAGGCGGTCTCGGCGCTCGACGTCTCGATCCAGGCGCAGGTGCTCGACCTGTTACGCGACCTGCGCAAGCGGCTCGGCCTGTCGCTTCTGTTCATCACCCACGACCTGCGCGTCGCGGCGCAGCTTTGCGACCGCATCGCGGTGATGCAGAAGGGGCGGTTGGTCGAGATCGGCCCGGTGGACGAGGTGTTCCTCAATCCGCAGGACCCCTACACCCGCAGCCTGCTCGCCGCCGTGCCCGGCGCCGAATGGGCCGATGGCGGGGCGGCGCGCGCGGAGGCGGTCTAATGGCGGCCCCGCGCCTCGGCGTCGCGCTGTGCGACCGGCTCGACCTGATCCGGATCTTCGGGCCGCATTTCGACGCGACGCCCGACCTGCGCCTCCTGCCGCCCGACGCCGTGACCGACCCCGACGCGGTCGAGTTCGCCCTGGCCTGGCGGCCCGGTGCGGACGCCTTCCGCCCGTATCGCCACCTGCGCGGCGTCTTCTCCATCGCCGCCGGCACCGACGGCATCACCGCCTCGGCCTCGTTGCCGCCCGACGTGCCGGTGATCCGGCTGCGAGACGACGACCAGGCGCTGCAGATGGCGGGCTTCGCGGTGTTCCAGGTGCTCTGGCACCACCGCGACATGGCCGGGCTCTTGGCCGCGCAGGCCGCGCATCGCTGGAAGCGCAGGCCCGGCGGCGCGAGCCCCGCGCGGGTGCGCGTCGGCGTCATGGGCCTCGGCCACATGGGCCGGCGCATTGCCCGCGCTCTGGCCGATCTCGGCTACGACGTGGCGAGCCTTACCCGCCGCCCGCCCGCGCCCGAGCCGGGCGTGGCGCATTTCACCGACGCGGAGCGCGCCGCCTTCCTCGGCCGCTCCGACATCCTGGTCAACGTGCTGCCGATGAGTGACGAGACGAAGGGGATGCTGAACCGGACCCTGTTCGCGGCGCTGCCCGAGGGCGCGGCGCTGATCCATCTCGGCCGCGGGCCGCAGCTCGACGAGGACGACCTGCTCGCCGCGCTGGAGAGCGGACGGCTCTCGGGCGCCTCGCTCGACGTCTTCGCCGCCGAGCCCCTGCCCAAGGGGCACCCGTTCTGGGACCACCCCCGCATCCTCGTCACCCCGCATATCGCCGGCGAACCCGAGCCGCGCGCGGTGGTGGAGAACGTGCGGCGACACCTGGTGGAGGCCGTGGCATGAGCCATTTCGACGTCATCGTGATCGGCGGCGGCATCGCCGGCATCTCGGCCGGAGCCGAGATCGCGGCCGAGGCCCGCGTGCTGGTGCTCGAGGCCGAGCCCGCGATCGGCTACCACGCCACCGGCCGCTCGGCCGCGCTGTTCATCCGCAACTACGGCAACGCCACGCTGCGCGCGCTCAACGCCGCGGCCGCCCCCTTCCTCGACGCGCCCGAGGGCGTCTGCGAGGGCAGCCTGCTGACCCCCCGCGGCGAGCTTCTGGTCGCGACTGAGGATGAGCTGGGCGCGCTCGAGGCCTATGCCGAGGGCTCGGACGGGCTGGAGCGGCTGGAGGCGAAGGAGGCGGTGGAGCTGGTGCCGATCCTGCGCCCCGAGCGGATCGCGGCGGCGGTGCTCGAGCGCGACGCGCAGGACATCGATGTCGACCGGATGCTGCAGGGCTACGCGCGGCTTCTGAAGTCGCGCGGCGGCCGGGTCGAGACCGGCCAGCGGATCGAGGCCGTGGCGCGCGAGGGCGGCGTCTGGCGCGTGCGCACGGCCGACGGGGCCTTCGAGGCGCCGGTCGTGGTCGACGCCGCCGGGGCCTGGGCCGACACGGTGGCACGGCTGGCCGGGGCCGCCCCCTGCGGGGTCGCGCCGCTGCGCCGCTCGGCGGCGATCCTGCCCGCGCCCGAGGGCCACGACATCGCGCATTGGCCGATGTTCGGCTCGGCGTCGGAGGCGTGGTACGCCAAGCCCGACGCCGGCAAGCTCATGGTCTCGCCCGCCGACGAGGACCCGGTCGAGCCGCATGACGCCTGGGCCGACGACATGGTGCTGGCCGAGGGGCTGCACCGCTTCGAGCAGGCGGTGACGATGCCCGTCACCCGGGTCGAGCGGTCCTGGGCCGGGCTGCGCAGCTTCGCCCCCGACCGCGCGCCGGTGGTGGGCTTCGACCCGGCCTGCGTAGGATTCTTCTGGCTGGCGGGGCAGGGTGGCTACGGCGTGCAGACCGCGCCCGCGCTGTCGCGCCTCGCGGCCGATCTGGTGGCGGGCCGCGCCCCGGCGCTCGCGGCCCCCGTGGTGGCGGCGCTCGACCCCTCTCGCTTCCCGCGCGCCGCCTGACCGGCGGTCTCCCGCGCAGCGCGTTTGCCAAGCGCCCCGAGGCGTGGTTCCGTGATCCCGGCGCGGGGCGCGCCATCGCGCTCCGCAGGGAGAACCAGATGCCTCACCGGACCATGGCCGCGGGCGCGGCCCTCGCGCTGCTCGCGGCCGCCACGGCGCTTCTCGCGCAGGAGCGGCCGGGCTACGTCAACCCGCATGCCGCCGAGCCGGTGGGCGAGGTCGAGGCGATCTATGGCGGCGATCTCGAGCCCGACCTCGCGGTCAGCACCTTCCGCAACGCCCACCGCCTGTTCCCGACCCGCACCATTGCGGCCGCCGGCACGCCGCGACCGCTGCCCGCCTCCGACCGGCGCCTCGGCCCGGTCGCGGTCGAGATCGGGCGCGAGACCTACGATCTCGACGACGCGCTTGCGCTCGACAGCGTGACCGGGCTGATCGTGCTCAAGGACGGCGCGGTGGTGCACGAGACCTACCAGCGCGGCAACCGCCCCGACACGCGCTGGCTGTCGATGTCGATCGCCAAGTCGATCACCTCGACGCTTCTGGGCGCGGCGATCGCCGAAGGCCATGTCGGCGGGCTCGACGACATGGTGACCGACCACGTACCGGCGCTCGCGGGCAGCGCCTATGACGGCGTCACGGTCGGCGACGTGCTGCGGATGGCGTCGGGCGTGGCCTGGGACGAAACCTATGGCGACCCGGCTTCCGACCGCCGGGCGCTGCTGCGCGCGCAGATCGCGCAGGAGCCGGGCGGCCTGATGGCGCTGATGGCGGCGCGGCCGCGCGCCGGGGCGCCGGGCACGCGCCATGCCTACTCGACCGGCGAGACGCAGGTGCTGGCCGAGGTGGTGCGCGGCGCGACCGGCCTGCCGCTGGCCGAGTACCTGTCGCAGGTGATCTGGACCCCCTACGGCATGGAGACCGATGCCGAATGGTGGCTCGAGGCGCCCGGCGGCGCCGAGATCGGCGGCTCGGGGCTGAGCGCGACGCTGCGCGACTATGCCCGCTTCGGCCAGTTCATCCTCGAGGGCGGGGTGATCGATGGCGAGCCCGTGCTGCCCGAGGGCTGGACCGAGGCCGCGGGCCAGCCCCAGACGCTCCGCACCGGCGCGGAGATCGATTACGGCTACATGTGGTGGCCGGCCTGGACCGAGGCCTCGATCGAGGACGGCGCCTTCGCCGCCGTCGGCATCCACGGCCAGTATGTCTACGTCAATCCGCGCCAGCGGGTGGTGATCGCCATGACCGCGGCCCAGCCCGAGCCGCTGAACCGCGAGCCGGTCGAGGCGATGGCCTTCTTCGAGGCGCTGATCGACGCGATCGAGTGAGGCCTCAGCCCGAGGCGGCGAGATCCTCGAGATAGATCCGCACCGCCTCCTGCACGTGGCGGAAGCGGTCGCCGCCCAGATGCTTGCCGCCGAACCAGCGCGTCACCACCACGAGGTGCCCGGTCAGCTCCTCGCGCTCCAGCATCCGCAGGATCACCATGCCGGCCCCGGCCTCGCCGTCGTCGTTCTTGACCGGGCCGGCCTCGGTCAGAAGCCCCCAGCTGTTGTGGGTGGCCTTGGCGAACTTCTTGCGGCGCTTGAGCTCCTTGAGCAGCTTCTTGGCCTCCGCCTCGTCGCGGCAGGGCGCGCCGGCGACCGCGTATTTCGACCCGCGGTCGCTGATGATGTTGTCGAGAACCCGCATCCTCCCCGACTAGGCGGCGGGGGCGGCCGGATCAAGCCGGCGATCGGGGCGCGTGCGCCCGGCTCAGGCGCTGCGGCGCGCGGGTTCCGGGGCGGCGGGGGGCGTCTTCGCCAGCCGACGGGCGGCCTCGTGCTGGCTCAGGAACACCTCGCCGGTCATCTCGTCGAGGAAATGGCTGCGCTTCAGGCGGTCCATCACCGGGCCCTTCACCTCGCTCAGATGCAGCCGGATGCCGGCCTCCTTCAGGCGGGCGTTGATCGCCTCGAGCGACTCCAGCGCCGAGAGGTCGATCTCGTTCACCGCCGGGAACATCAGCACCACGTCCGTGAGGTCGGGCTTCTCGGCGGCGTAGGCGGCGAGCCGGTCCTCGAGGAAGCGGGCGTTGGGGAAGTAGAGGCTCTCGTCCACGCGCAGCGCCAGCACGTGCGGCTGGGTCTCGACCGCGTGGCGAAGCACGTTGCGGAAATGCTCGGTGCCCGGCACCCGGCCCACCACCGCCATGTGCGGGCGCGAGGTCTTGTAGAGATGCACGAGGATCGAGGTGACGACGCCCGCGCTCACCCCGGTCTCGACCCCGGCGGTGAGCGTCAGCGCCATGGTCACCGCCACGGCGGCGAAATCGGCGCGGCTGAAGGCCCAGGCGCGCTTCAGGATCGACAGGTCGACGAGGCCGAGCACCGCGACGATGATCGTGGCGGCGAGCGTCGCCTTGGGCAGGAAATGCACGAGCGGCGTCAGAAACAGCGCGGCGAGCGCGAGGCCCAGGGCGGTGAAGGCGCCGGCGGCCGGGGTCTCGGCGCCGGCGTCGTGGTTGACGACCGAGCGGGCGAAGCCGCCGGTGACCGGAAAGCCGCCCGAGAAGGCCGCGCCGAGATTGGCCGCGCCCAGCCCGATCAACTCCTGGTCGGGGTCGATGCGCTGGCGCTTTTTCGCCGCGAGCGTCTGCGCCACCGAGATGCTCTCGACGAAGCCGATCACCGAGATGAGCAGCGCCGGCACCAGAAGCTGCGAGACCAGCTCGGGCGACAGCGCGGGCAGGGTCAGCGGCGGCAGGCTTTGCGGCACCGCGCCGACGATGGCGACGCCGCGTGCGCCGAGGTCGAAGAACCAGACCGCGAGCGTGGTGGCGACGATGGCCAGCACCGGCCCGGTCTTGGCGCCGATATCGGCCATGCGCGGCCCCAGTCCGATCCGGCGCAGGGCGGGCTTCAGCCCTTTGCGCACCCAGAACAGGAAAGCGGTGGCCGAGACGCCCAGGGCCAGCGTCGCGAGGTTGGTCTCGGGCAGATGCGCGATCAGCCCGGCGGCGATCTCGGGCAGGGTGTGGCCCCCGGCCTCGATGCCGAGGACGTGCCTGAGCTGGCTCGCCGCGATCAGGATGCCGGAGGCGGCGATGAAGCCCGCGATCACCGGGTGCGACAGGAAATTGGCGAGAAAGCCCATCCGGAGCAGCCCCAGCGCCAGGAGCATCGCGCCCGACATGAGCGCCAGCGTCAGCGCCGCCGCCGCGTAGCCCGCCGTGCCGCTGGCCGCGACCTCGCCCACCGCCGCCGCCGTCATCAGCGACACCACCGCCACCGGCCCCACGGCCAGCGACCGCGAGGTGCCGAACACGGCATAGAGCAGGATCGGCACGATCGAGGCGTAGATCCCGGCCTCGGGCGGCAGGCCGGCCAGGAGCGCGTAGGCCAGCGATTGCGGGATCAGCATGATCGTCACGATCACCGCCGCGACCGCGTCGCCGGTGAACCGCGCGCGGTCGTAGCGGCGGCCCCAGTCGAGGATCGGAAGGTAACGGGCAAGCGAAGGCAGGGTCATCGCGGCAGGTCCGGGGGTGAACGGGGAAGGAGGGGGAGGAACTCCGGGGGAAGGGCGGCCCCGCGGGGCCGCCCGGCGGCGGTCAGTCGAAGCGGTTGACCGGCAGCTTCAGGTAGTGGTGCCCGTCATCCTCGGCCGCGGGCAGCCGGCCGCCGCGCAGGTTGACCTGCAGCGCCGCGAGGATGCGGTCGGGCAGCGGCAGGGTGGCGTCGCGCGCCTGCCGGACGCGGATGAACTCCTCGCGCGCGGTGCCGTCCTTCACGTGCTTGTTGCCGGCCTTGTGCTCGGCGACCGTCGCCTCCCACATCGGCTCGTCGCGCTCGGGCCCGCCATAGTCGTGGCCGACGAAGAGCCGGGTGGGCCCCGGCAGGGCGAGGATGTCCTGGATCGAGTCCCACAGCTCGTCGGTCTTGCCGCCGGGGAAGTCCGAGCGCGAAGTGCCGATGTCGGGCTGCATCAGCGTGTCGTGCACGAAGGCCGCGTCGCCGCAGAGATAGGTGATCGAGCCCAGCGTGTGGCCGGGCGAGAGCAGCACCCGCATGGTGAGATCGCCGATCGCGAAGGTCTCGCCCTCCTCGAACAGCCGGTCGAAGTCGCGGGCGGGCTCGAAGGCGTCGGGCAGGTTGTAGAGATCGGCCCAGATCTTGGCGATCTCGGGCACCAGCGCGCCGATGGCGTTGGGCGCACCGGTGCGGGCCTTGAGCTCGGCCGAGGCCATGACGTGGTCGGCATGCGGGTGGGTGTCGAGCACCCAGGCCACCTCGAGCCCGTTCTCGCGCACGAGCTCGAGCACCTGCTCCAGGCTCTCGGTCGAGAACCTACCGTTGCGGTGGTCGTAGTTCCAGGCCACGTCGATCAGCGCCGCCTTCTTCGTGGCCGGGTCGGCGCAGATGTACTGGATCGACCCGGTGTCGGGCTCGTAGATGCCCCAGACATCGGGGCTGCCGGCCCCGCTCGAGGGCGAATGGCGCACGACACGGCTCTTCAGGGGGGCGGTCATTGGGTCGCTCCTTTCGCGAAGATGTTGGGGAATTGGCCGGCATGGCGGGCGAGCCACATGCCGATCAGCATGAAGGGGACGAAGACCAGCGTGCCGGTAGCGAGCATCGGCAGCGCGGTCAGCGCCGGGCCGGGGCAGAAGCCGCCGAGCCCCCAGCCGAGCCCGAACAGCGCCGCGCCCGACAGAAGCCTGGGGTCGAGGTCGTTGCGGGTCGGCAGGTGGAAGGCGCCGCCGAAGACGGGGCGCGGCAGCCGCCGGGTGATCAGCGCGAAGCCCGGCGCGGTGACCGCGATGGCGCCGCCCATCACGAAGGCGAGGCTCGGGTCCCACGTGCCGAAGACGTCGAGGAAGTTCAGCACTTTGGCCGGGTCGGACATGCCCGAGACGATCAGCCCGAGGCCGAAGAAGAGGCCGGAGATGAGGGCGAAGAGCTGTTTCATCTCAGCCCCCGATCATGTGGCGGGTGACGAGGACGGTGACGAAGGCCGCCGCCATGAAGGTCACCGTGGCGATGATCGAGCGCATCGAGCCGCGGCTGATGCCGCAGACGCCATGCCCCGAGGTGCAGCCATTGCCGAACACCGCGCCGAAGCCCACCAGCAGCCCGGCCACGGCCATCAGCACCGGGTTCGAGGGCACCCATTGCTGCGGCCAGCCGCCCGAGACCAGCGCCCAGAGCGGCGCGGCCAGCAGGAGGCCCAGCACGAACAGCGCCGAGACGCCGCGCGCCTCGCCGTCGGTGGCGCGGGCGAAGGCCCGCGAGGTGAGGCCGCTGATGCCGGCGATGCGGCCGTTGGTGGCCATCAGCAGCACCGCCGAGGCCCCGATCATCATGCCGCCGCCAAGCGACAGCCATGGCGTGAACTCTGTTTCCATCTCTCGACTCCGTGATACCACGACCCGCGCCGCCGCGCTTGCCGCGTCATGCGGTCTGTATATATATTGATATGCGAATATTCAACAGGTCGAATATGGAAGTCAGCGAAGAATTCCTGGAGGGCGACATCGCGGGCGCGGCCGCGCTGATGGGCATGCTGGCCTCCGAGGCGCGGCTGAAGATCCTGTGCCGCCTGGTCGGCGGCGAGCGGTCGGTGGGCGAGCTGGCGCAGCTTTGCGGCATGCCCCAGCCCACCATGTCGCAGCAGCTCAAGCGGCTGAAGGAGGCGGGGCTGGTCGAGGGCCGGCGCGACGGCCAGACGATCTATTACAGCGTCACCGGCGACGAGGTCGCCGCGGTGCTCGAGACGCTGCACCGGCTCTACTGCGCCACGCCGGAGGGCTGAGGGCAGGCCGGCCGCGTGCCGGCCCGCCCCGTTTCCGTTCCCGCTCAGCGGGCGAGGATCAGCGGCAGCGCCGCGGCTTCGAGCATCTCGCGCGTGGTGCCGCCGAACAGCGCCTCGCGCAGCCGCGAATGGCCGTAGCCGCCCATCACCAGCGCCTCGGCGCCGTTGTCGCGCAGATGCCGCAGCAGCACCTCGGAGACCCTCGGCCGGCTGCGGTTGAGCACCGAGATCTCGGCCGTGACGCCGTTGCGGGCGAGGTAGAGCGCCAGCGCGCCGCCGGGGTCGGAACGGTCGCCCCAGCGCGTCTCCGGATCGACGATGACGATCTCGACCAGCGCGGCGCGGCGCAGCATCGGCAGGGCGGCGCGGATCGCCACCATCGCCTCGCGGCTGTCGTCCCAGGCCACGGCGATCCGCTCGGGGCGCTCGGGCATCGCGGCGCCGCCGTCGGGCACCACGATCACCGGGATGCCGCCCGCGAAGAGCGCCGCCTCGAGCGTGGCGACGTGCAGCGGCCGGTCCTCGGGGCCGTAGGGCGCGGCGGCGACGATCCGGTCGGCATAGCGGGCCAGCCGGCCCACCTGGTCCGAGATCAGCCCGCCGGGCACCATCACCGGGTGCAGCGCGACATTGCCGCGCCAGGACGGGATCAGCGGGCGCAGCGCCTCGGCCAGATCCTGCGCCCGCTGCTCGGCCGCCTCGCGGTCGGGCGGGCTCAGCAGCACGGCGGTGCCCGCGAAATAGCTGTCGGGCGGCGTGGTCTCGATGCCGAGGCAGTAGATGTCGAGATGCGAGCCCTCGGTTTCGGTCATCGACAGCGCGGTCTCGATCGCGCCGCGATCGATCTTCGCCTCGGTGGCGAGGACGGCGACGGTGCCATGTGACATGCGGCTTCTCCTTCGGTGTGCGTCGCCGGCAATCTCGCATGCCGGCGCGGGGCCGGAATTGATCCAGGTCAAGGCTTGGCGCGAAACCCGGGCCTAGGTCTCGACCCGGGGCCCGACCGGCCCCGCGACCACAGCAGGAGCGCGCCATGAACCCGACCCCCTTCGCCATCGCCGCGGCCGTCCTTCTTTCGGCCTGCGTCGCGGCCCGGCCCGATCCCGGCCCCGACCCCGACGATGGCGCCGGGCTCTTCGCCGCGCATTGCGCCGCCTGCCACGGCGCGGGCGGGCGCGGCGACGGCCCGCTGGCGGCCGGCCTGCCGCGCGCGCCCACCGACCTGACGCGGCTCGCGCCCGCCGGCGCGCCGTTTCCGCATGCGAAGGTGATGTCGCATGTGCACGGCTATTTCCGCCGCGACGCGGCCGATCCGGTGATGCCGGACTATTCCGAGGTCTTCGCCGAACCCGTGATCCGCTTCGACAGCGGGGATGGTATACTCACCGCGACGCCGCAACCGCTGGTCGCGCTGTCGCGATATCTGGAGAGCCTGCAGCAACCGGGCTGATCCAGATCAAGGCGCATCGACGCCACCTGCGCCAGTCTGGCGGAAGGGAGGATCGCGCATGACTTGGACACCTTTGATGAAACGCGTCGCCTGGGCCAAGGGGCTGGGATTCGGCTTCGGTCTCTTCGCGCCGCTGCTTTTGGACCCGGCCGGGCCGGGGCAGCTGATGCTGGTCTGGGGGATCGTGCTGTGGAGCGTGATTCTCGGGGCGCTGGTGGGGCTCGCCGCGCAGTTCGACCGGGTGCCGCTGTTCGACCTGCGCCTGCCGGCCGGGCTGCGCGGGGCCTGGATCGGCTTCTGGATGGGCCTGGTGCTGTTCCTGGTGGCCGGGCAGGGGATCGAGGCGCTCTGGGCCGGCAGCGGCTGGCTGCCGCAGCCGCCGCCGGGGGCGGTGTGGCTGCTGGTCGAGGCGACGCTGGTCGGCGCCTTCATCGACCTTCTGGCCGGCGGTCTCGCCGGCGCGCGCTTCGGCGCGCCGCAGCCCTGAGGAGGCCGCGATGAGGATCCTGATCGCCACCGACCTGTCGGAGCGCAGCGACCGCGCGCTGGCGCGCGCCCGGATGCTGGCCGAGACGCTGGATGCGCCGCTCGACATCCTGCACGTGGTCGACGACGCCCTGCCGAGCCGGGTGGCCGAGGCCACCGCCGAGAACGCCCGCCTGGCGCTGCGCGCCGGGCAGCACCGGCCCGAGACGGTCGAGGTCGGGTTCGGCCAGCCCTGGCGGCGGGTGATGCTGCAGGCCAGCGAGGGGCGCTACGACCTGCTGGTCATGGGCGCGCATCGCGACCGCGGCTTTCTCGACCTGCTGCGCGGCAGCGTGGTGCATCGCTGCACCCAGATGTCGCCGCTGCCGGTGCTGGTGGTCGCCGCGACGCCGACCGGCGCCTATGACCGGGTGACCGTCGGCACCAGCTTCTCGGCGCGCGACGCCGCCGCGGCGCGGCTCGCCGCCCGGCTGGCGCCGGAGGCGCGGATGACGCTCGTGCATTCCTACCACGTGCCGTTCCGGGGGCTGGCCTACCGCACCGACGCGTCGGGCGACCTGACCAAGCACGACCGCGACGCCGTCGAGGCGCCGCTGCGCCGGCAGATGGACGCGCTGACCGAGCGGCTGGCGCATGACGGGCTCTACCCGCAGACCCGCATCCTCGAGGGCGGCGCCGCGCCGAGCCTCCTGTCGACGGTGGCCGAGACCCGCTCCGACCTGCTGGCGATCGGCCGGCACCAGGCCGAGGGCCACCTGCCGATGCGGATGGGGCGGGTGGCCGCCGAGATGCTGTCCTACCTGCCCTGCGACCTGCTGGTGCATCCGGGCAGCCTGCCGGCCGGACCCGACACCGCGACCGGCGCGGACTGAGGGAAACGGGGCGCCCGGCCCCGCGCGCGGGCCTCGTTTCGCTGCGAAACCGCACCGCGCCGCGTCGGGTGGCGCGGCGCGGCCACGGCCGCTCTCGCCGTCAGCCGTGATGCAGCGCGAAGCTGCGGCCGCCGATCTCGGCCATCTCCACCGGGCTGTCGAACAGCCGCGACAGGGTCGCGCCGGTCAGCACCTCGGCGGCGGGGCCGGTGCGCGCGACGCGGCCGTCCTTCATCGCCACCACGTGGTCGGCATGGGCTGCGGCGTAGTTCACCTCGTGCAGCACCACCACCACCGTCCGGCCGGTGGCGGCCATGTCGCGCAGCCGCAGCATCAGCGCCCGGGCATGCGCCATGTCGAGATTGTTCAGCGGCTCGTCCAGCAGCACGTAGTCGGTGCCCTGCGCCCAGGTCATCGCCACCAGCGCCCGCTGTCTCTGCCCGCCCGAGAGCGTGTCGGTGAAGCGGTCGGCCAGCGGCTCGAGGTCGAAGGCCGCGATGGCGTCGGCGATGGCGGCGCGGTCGGCCGGGCCGGGGCGGCCCTTGTGGTGCGGGTAGCGCCCGAAGCCCACGAGGTCGCGCACCGTCAGCCGCGCGGCGAGCCCGGTGTCCTGCCGCAGGATCGACAGGTGCCGGGCCAGCCGGTCGGTCGGGGTGCGTCCGACATCGCGCCCGTCCACCGTGATCCGCCCCTGCTGCAGCGGCTCGAGCCGCGCCACCAGCGACAGCAGGGTGGACTTGCCCGCCCCGTTCGGCCCGATCAGCGCCGTCACCCCGCCGCGCGGGATGTCGAGCGTGATGTCGCTCAGGATCCGGGCGGGCCCGGCCCGGTGCGCGACGTCGCGGATCTCGATCATGGTGCGGGTCTCCTCAGGATGAGCACGAGAAACAGCAGCCCGCCGGCGAACTCGACGATCACCGACAGCGTCAGCGACCAGCCCAGCAGCCGCTCGATCACCGTCTGGCCGGCGACCAGCACCAGCCCGGCGATCAGCGCGGCGGCGGGCATGAGCACGGCGTGGCGGTGGTCGCGCATCGCCAGATGCGCGAGCGCCGAGACCAGCAGGCCGAAGAAGGTGACGGGCCCGACCAGCGCGGTCGAGACCGAGACCAGCGCGGCGATGGTCGCCAGCGCCAGCATCAGCGTGCGCCGGTGATCGACCCCGAGGCTGACCGCGTGGTCGCGCCCCAGCGCCATCACGTCGAGCCGGTGCCGCAGCCGCCAGGCCACGGCCAGCGCCAGCAGGCTCAGGAGGGCGGCGATGGCGATCAGCTCGATCGGCACGGCGTTGAACCGCGCGAAGCTCGACCCCTGCACGATCGCGTATTCGTTGGGGTCGATCATCCGCGCCACGAAGCCCGACAGGCTGCGGAACAGCACGCCGCAGACGATGCCGGTCAGGATCATCCGGTGCAGGTCGACCCGGCGGCCGCCCAGCAGCGTGCCGAACAGCAGAAGCGCGCCGCCCATCAGGAGCCCCGCCTCGAGCGCGAAGCGCAGCTGCGGCGCCATCGTCGCGACGCCGAAGCCGCCCAAGGCGAAGACGAGGCCGGTCTGCAGCAGCCCGAACAGCGCGTCGAAGCCCATGATCGAGGGGGTCAGGATGCGGTTGCCGGCGATGGTCTGGAACATCACCGTGGCGCAGCCGATCGCCGCGCCCACCAGCAGCAGCGCCGCCAGCCGCGGCGCGCGCAGCGACAGCGCGAAGCCCGGGTCGCCGCGCAGCCCGAGGCCGAGAAAGGCGGCGCAGGCCAGCGCCAGCGCCGCCGCGATCCAGACCAGCCTAGCGGGCATGGCGCGGCTTCGCATGCAGGAGCCACAGGAACAGCGCCGCGCCGACGACGCCGAAGATCGTGCCGACCGGCGTTTCGTAGGGGTGGCGCAGCAGCCGCGCGGCGATGTCGCAGGCCAGCACCAGCCCCGCGCCGAAGGCGGCGGTGCCGGGCAGGGTGGCGCGCAGGTTGTCGCCGGCCATGCGGCTGACGATGTTGGGCACGACGAGCCCGACGAAGGGGATCGTGCCGATCGTGACCACGGTGACGGCGGTGGCGATCGAGACGATCAGCAGACCGGCTGCCACCACCCGGCCGTGGTTCAGCCCGAGCCCGGTCGCGGCGTCGCGCCCCAGCCCCGCGATGGTGAAGCGGTCGGCGTAGAGATAGGCCAGCAGGGTCAGCGCCCCGGTCAGCCACAAGAGTTCGTAGCGGCCGCGCATCACGCCCGAGAACTCGCCATTGGTCCAGATCGCCACGTATTGCAGCAGGTCGAACTGCCAGCCGATCGCGTCGACCCCGGCGCCCAGTATGCCGCCATAGATCAGCGCCACCAGCGGCACCAGCAGCGGCCGGGTCGGCGGCAGCTGCCGGATCAGCGCGAGGAAGACCACGCTGCCTACCAGCGCGGCGAGGCTCGACAGCCCCATCTGCGCCCAGAGCGGCGCGCCGGGCCAGAGCAGGGTGACGCCGAGAATGCCCAGAGCCGCGGCCTGCCCGGTGCCGGCGGTGGCCGGCTCGACGAAGCGGTTGCGCGCCAGCATCTGCAGGATCAGCCCCGCCACCGCCATCGAGGCGCCGGTCAGCAGCACCGCCAGCGTGCGCGGCCAGCGGCTGATCCAGATGAGCCGCAGCGCCTCGGGGTCGCGCAGCGCCCCGGGCCCGAGATCGACCACCCCGGTGAACAGCGAACCGGCCGCCAGCGCCAGAAGCGCCGCGGCCGGCCAGACGAGGCGCGCGGGGATCACGCGCCCGGGGCGTCGAAGGCGGCCAGCAGCGCGTCGACCGCGCTCTCGAGCGCGCCGATGCCGCCGCCGGCGATATAGGCCTCGGCAGAGTTCAGGTAGACGACCTGGTCCTCGCGCCAGGCGGTGGTGTCGGCGACCAGCGCGTTGTCCAGCGTCTCGGCCGCGCCGGCGCCGGTCTCGCCGATCGCGGCGGCGCGGTCGATCACGATCAGCCAGTCCGGGTCGGCCTCGGCGATGAACTCGAACGACACCGCCTCGCCATGCGTCGCCTCGTCGATCGCCTCGACCGCCTCGGGCAGGCCGGAGGCGGCGTGCAGCCAGCCGAAGCGCGAGCCGGCGCCATAGGCGGTCACCTTCGGCCCGTTGGTCATCAGGATCATCGCGTCGCCCTCGTCGGCGGCCGCGGCCTGCAGCCGGTCGAGCTTGGCCTGGAACTGCGCGGCCAGGGCGTCGGCCTCGGCCGCCTTGCCGAAGAGGTCGCCATAGGCCTTGAGCCGGTCCAGCGCCTGCTCGATCATGTCGTCGCCCCAGATCGTCATGTCGATCGAAGGCGCGACCCGGCCGACCGAGTCGAGCTGCTCGGAGGAGCGGCCGCCGACGATGACGAGGTCGGGCGCCAGCGCGTTCAGCGCCTCGAGATCGGGCTCGAACAGCGTGCCGACCGCTTCGGCGGTCTCGGCCAGCGGCGCGAGCCGGTCGAGATAGAGGTTGTCGGGCACGCCGGCCGGGGTCACGCCGAGCGCGGTGAGCGTGTCGATCGCGGCGATGTCGTAGACGGCCACGGTCTGCGGCGCCCGCGGCGCCTCGGCCGGGCCGCGCGCGGTCTCGATGGTGACGGTCTCGGCCGAGGCGGCCAGGGCGGGCAGGGCCGCGAGGCCGGCGGCGAACAGGACGGAAAGACGAAGCATCTGAAATCTCCAAAGCCATTGGTCGGTGCGGATTGGCTTGGAGGTCCTGGCTGCCCGCTACGGCGACGGGCTAGAGCATTGCATCGGCAAGGTCCAGTGGGTAGTTGATAGAAATTATCAGGATACCGGAGGTTGTCATGCCCATCGCCACCGCACGCTTCGCCACGCCGAATGCCGGGCGTCTTCTCGACCAGCTGGCCAAGCATTTCGCGCACAAGATCACGGTCGAGCAGGCGGGCGACGTCACGCGATTCGCGCTGCCGCCCGGCCCGGCCGAGGGGCGCGCCGACGCCGATGGCCTGACGCTAAAGGCGCGGGGCGAGACGCCCGAGGCGCTGGCGCGCGGGCAGCGGATCCTCGAGGATCACCTGCTGCGCTTCGCCTTCCGCGAAAAGCCGGCGCCGCTCGACTGGACGCGGCAGCCCGGCTGAGGGCGCGTGGGCGGGGCCGCCGTGTCAGCCCGGCTGCGGCGCGAACTCGGCCGCGACGGGGTAGTGGTCCGACGGCCATGCGCCGTCGAACCGCTTGCGCAGCACGGTCGGCGCCGAGAGCGGCCCGATGCCGGGACCGTGGCCGAGATGGTCGATCGCGCCGAACAGGTTGAGGCCGCGGTTGAAGTGGAAGGTCGCGCCCGGCACCGCGGCGAAGCGCAGCCCCGCCGCTTCGAGGATGGCGAGCGTCTCGCTGCCGGCGCGGGCGTTGAGGTCGCCCGCGACCAGCACCGTCTCGCCCTGCGCGATGCGGGCGCGCGCGCGTTCGGCCAGAAGCTCTGCCGCGCCGCGCCGGTTCTGCCACGAGCCATGGTCGAAATGGACGTTGAAGAGCGTGAAGCGGGCGCCGGTGTCGCGGTCGCGAAAGCCGGCCCACGAGGCGAAGGAGGGCGGCGCGCCGTCGAAGCCGCGCGCATAGAGCCGATCCGGCGTGTCCGAGAAGAAGAACCAGCCCTGATCGAGCGGCTCCAGCCGGTCGCGGCGGTAGAGGATCGGCTGGGTCGACGGAAAGCGGGCCGGATCGCCGGTCGCCGCGGCCGCGTAGCCCGGGTTGCGGCCCAGCAGCCAGTCGAGCGCGAGGTTGTCCCGGTTGGCCGAGCCGCCGGCGAAGCTCTCCATCTCCTGGTAGGCCACGAGATCGGCGCCGAGGGCCTTGAAGGCCGAATCCAGCGCCGTCTTTCGCGCCTCCCACCCGGCGCGCGACCACGGGCCGTCCTCGGCGCGCAGGTCGATGTAGTGGACGTTGTGGGTGGCCAGCCGCAGCCCGCCGGGGGCGGCCGCCGGCAGCGGCATCTCGGCGGCGCCGGCCGAATGCCGCAGGTGCTGCGCGCAGGCCGCGAGCGCCAGCGCCAGCGCGAGGCCGCCCAGAAGCGCCGTGACCCGGCCGAGCAGCCGCTTCATCGGGCCGCGCCCGCCGCCGGGCGCGCGCGGCAGGTATCATGGCGGTTGCGGGCAGTGCGGCAGGGGCAGGGGGCTGGCATCGAAAGCTCCTCGCATCGCGGGGCCGTTCGCGCGGCGCGGGGTCCGCCCCCGGGCCTCGTCCCCGCAGATCCATGATCCCGAACGCCCCGCTTGGCAAGGGCCGGGCCGCGCCCGGCGCGCCGGTGGCCAAGACGGGACGCAACTCGCCCCGCCCCCCGCCTTTCGCCGGGCGGGCGCGGCACCTATCTGGACCGGGAAGCAGAAGGCCCCGGCCGCAACGGAGACCCCATGGCGAAGAAACTGCCATCCCCCTGCATCGACGTCTGCAAGTTCCGCCGCGAGGGCCATTGCATCGGCTGCTCGATGACCAAGGCCCAGAAGAAGATGTTCAAGACGCTGAAGAAGCCCGAGCACCGCGAGGCCTTCGTCACGATGCTGCTGCATCAGCAGAACGACCTGGGCAAGTACCGGCACTGGACCCCGGCCTACCTGAAGAAATGCGCGAAGAAGGGCGTGACGCCGCCCGTCGCGGCCTGAGCGGCGCGCCGCTGGTGACGGGCGCGATGCGCCGGTCCTGAAGTGAAAACGGCGCCCCCCTGAGAGGGGCGCCGTTCAGGTCGGTGACGCGCCCGGCCTCAGCCGAGATGGGCGCGCAGCATCCAGGCGAACTTCTCATGCGCGCGGCCGCGCTCGATCGCGAGGTCTTCGGTCAGCGTGTCGCCGTGGCTCGCGGCCAACTCGCCCAGGCCGCCCAGCGTGGCGGCGATGGTCTCCTCGGCCTTCATCAGGATCTCGATCATCTCGCGGTCGCTCTGGTGGCCGTCATGCTCCTTGACCTTGGAGCGGTCGAGCATCCCCGCCAGCATGCCTTCCGCATGGGCGTCGATGGCGCGGATCCGCTCGGCCAGATCGTCCTGGCCCTGGAAGTGGTCCTCGTAGATCTCCTGGAACAGGCGGTGCAGCTCACCGAAGGCCATGCCCTTGACGTTCCAATGGAAGTTCTGGGCGAGCATGGTGGTCACGACGGTCTCGGCGACGCTCTGGTTGAGCGCGTCGGCGATCTCCTTCTGCGCGTCGGGGCTGAGCGCGATGGCAGGCTGGGTCATGATGCAATCCTCTGCGGCTGCGGCGGTGATCGATAATCTGGGGGCGCGCTCGCGGCGGTCAACGTCTCGACCTCGGCCGCGACGCGGGCCACGAGGTGGACCACGGAGCGCCTGACATCGCGCGACACCCGGCTGTGCAGCAGGAAGGTGGCGCTGGCCTCGTCGCCGGCGCGCAGGCAGGCGATCAGCCGCAACAGCCAGCTTTCGTCGAAGGACAGCGCGCGGGCCGTCGGGCGGAAGAAGCGGGGCGAGCGGCCCAGCGCCTCGCCCAGCGTCGCCAGGAGCGCGTCGAGCATGGCCTCGGGCGCAAGGTCGCGCCGCGTGCCGACCATGGCGCAGGCGCGCGACAGCTCCATCCGGGCGCCGGCGCGGCAGCGCAGCGCCGAGACGCGCAGCTGCGCCAGCAGCCGCCGGTCGTCGGACGAGAGCGCGGCGCGGGGGTCCGGCCGGGGGGAGGCCGAAGGGTGGGGGATCGTCGCCGTCATCTGGATCCTGCTCGTCGATCGTGTCTGTGCCGTGTTTCCTGAGTATATCTATCGGGAAATTTCGCGCCTGCAAAGAGGGGCCGGCGCGATCGGCGGAAGCGAGCCATGCGGCCGCCCCGGCAGGCGGGGCAAAAGCCTCGGCGGCTCAGGCGCTGGCCGCCCCGGCCAGCCGTGTCTGCCGCAGATGGGCGCGGAAGCGGTCGCGGCGGCTTGCGGCGTCGCGCAGCACGCAGCTCGTGCAATATTGCGCCGCCTCGTCTGGCAGGGTGTAGTGGCGGCAGCAGCCGCCGCGCAGGCGCAGCCAGTCGCCGATCTCCGGCGCCTCCGGCAGCGCGATCCATTCGAAATCGGTCTGCTTGCTGAAGAGCTTGCTGCCGCGGTCGCGCAGGATCGCGCGGGCCTGCGCGATGCCCGCCTCGGCGTCGCCCATCGCCCGCGCCTGAGCGAGGAACGTCGCCGCGAGGCTGTCGCCGACCATCCGCCACAGCGCCGCGCGCGACAGGCCCGACAGGCGGAACAGCCGCTCCACGGGGTCGGTGAAGAGCGTCTCCAGCGCCTTGGCGAACTCCGCCGGCCTCTCCGGCCCGTATGGCGCGAGGCGCAGGGCGAGCGGGTCGAGACAGAGGTCGAAGGTGCCGGACACGCCGGCAACGCCGTCTTTCTCCCGCTGCACCACGCGCGGCGCAACCCGTACCGCGCCGGGCGCGGCCTCGACGAGCCATGCGCCGCGCAGCGCCAGCCCGCAGAGCGGCTCGCAGACCGCCCATGACAGCTTGCCCAGCAGGTAGGCGCTCGCGAGCCTGTCATCGCCGCCCGGCGCGCCGGCCCGCATCAGCGCCATCAGGCGCCGCAGCACCGGCTCGGGCATGTCGGTCAGGTCGACATGGCCCGGCCCCGGTGCAGACGTCGTGACCACGGCCGAGAACGCGCCCCGCAGCGGCGCCATCGCCGCGAGCAGGCCCGGCAGGTCGCGCGGCGCCACGGTCAAAGTTGCAGCCCACGGCGGCAGCGAAAGACCCGTCTTGCCGCGACGCTCGGCGGGAAGGCCTGCGCGGTGGCGGCGAGCACCCGATACGTCCTGAAAGGTCCGACCCGTCGCCGCATCCGTCGCTCCGTCGTCGTCGGCCCCGTACCGACACTGGTCGGTGGCCGAAAGCCGTGAAAAGGCGCGGCAAACGCCGCCACTTCGGGTCGCCCCGTATTTCACGACCAATACAGTCAGGAATTCGGAGCATCAAGCGATGTCAGGCGATCGGCCGTATGGCGGCAGGGCTTTCATCCCCTCGTGGCGCCATGCGGGCCGGCTGCGGTCGACGGCCGGCCCCGGTGCCGGCCGTGCCCGTCGGAGACGGGTGCCGGGTGCGAGGGAGATGGCCCGTCCGGGGGCGTCAGCCGATCTTTGGCCGGGACAGATCGCTCGCCACGCCCCGTCGGCTCGGGGCCGCGGCCCACGCAGCAGGAGCGACGGCAAGCCGGCACGTCCGGTGGCCGCCGCGAGGGCCCGTCCGGCCGGGGCGCGCCGTCGCCCGATCAGAAGAGCTTCGAGGGCAGCCAGAGGGCGATCTGCGGCGCCGCGATCAGAAGGCCCAGCATCCCCAGCATCAGCAGCACGTAAGGCGCCGATCCGGCGACGATCCGGCCCATGGGCGCCCCGGTGATCGCCTTCAGCGTGAAGAGGTTCATGCCCACCGGCGGCGTGATCATCGCCATCTCGAGGTTCACGACCAGGAGCACGCCGTACCAGATCGGATCGATGCCGAGATGCATCATCGCCGGCAGGATCACCGGTGCGGTGATCAGGATGATCGCCACGGATTCGAGGAACATGCCGAGGATCAGGATCATCACCATCATCACCAGCACGAAGCCCAGCGTCCCGAGATCGGCCGCGACCAGCGTCTCGACCAGCTGCTGCGGGATGCGCATCTTGGTCAGCACGTGGCTGAACACCGTGGCGCCGGCGAGGATCATGAACAGCATGCCGGACATCTTCGCCGCCTCCGCCGCCGCGTCCCAGACGTCGCGCCAGCCGATCGAGCGGTAGATCAGCACCGTGATCGCCAGCGCCAGCCAGGCCCCGGCCGCGGCGGCCTCGGTGGCGGTGAAGATCCCGGCATACATGCCGCCGAGCACGAAGACCGGCATCAGCACGGCCCAGAAGGACCTGCGCAGCGCGCCCAGCAGTTCGGCGGGCCCGGCCATGCGCTCGCGCGTCATGGTGCCGGCCAGCGCGGTGCGGATCACCGCCCAGAGAATGAAGATGCCCGCCAGCATGGCGCCGGGAACGATGCCGGCCATGAACAGCCCGCCGATCGAGGTGTCGGTGGTCACGCCGTAGAGGATCATCGGCCCCGAGGGCGGAATGAGAATGCCGAGCGTGCCGCCGGCGGCGACCACGCCGTAGGCCAGCCGCTCGTCATAGCCGAAGCGCAGCATCTGCGGGATCGCGACCGCGCCGATGGTCATGGCGGTGGCGACGCTCGAGCCCGAGATCGCCGCGAAGACCGTGCAGGCGAGGATGGTGGCGACGGCCAGCCCGCCGGGCAGGTGCCGGGTGAAGGTGTAGGCGGCGTCGTAGAGGTCGTCGACCACCCGGCCGCGGATCATGATGTTGGCCATGAAGGCGAAGATCGGGATCGCCACGAGCAGGTAGCGGTTCACCTCGTGGAAGATGATGTCGGAGACCGAGCCGAAGCCGCCCTGGGTGATGAGCAGCAGCGCGCCGCCATAGAGCGTGAGCCCCGCGAAGATCGGCACGCCGGTGAAGAGCAGCACGAGAAGCGTGGCGAGGATGGCGATGATGATCACGGGCGGGCTCCGTCGGCTTGGGCGTCATGGGCTTCGGGCAACCGCAGCCAGAGCGTCAGGGTCTGGGCCACCTGCAGCGCGACGACCGGCAGCAGGAGCGCGCCGCCCAGCGGCAGCAGCATCTGCAGCGTCCAGAGCGGCAGTTCGAGGTAGCCCTCGGTCAGAAGGTTGATCATCCTCGAGAAGATCGCGGTCTTCCAGCCGTTGAAGATGAGCAGCAGCGCCACCGCGGCGACCGCGGCCGAGCCCCACAGCCGGATCGCCAGCGCCAGCCGCCCGCGCGCCGCCGAGGTCAGGATGTCGACCTCGATATGCCCGCGCTCCAGCAGCACGCGCGGGGCGGCCAGCATGGTGATCGCGGTGAGCGACAACGCGACGATCTCGTCGCTCCAGACGATCGGCGCGTTGAGCAGGTAGCGCGCCGTGACCGACAGGCCGAGCAGGCAGAGATCCATCAGGACGAGAAGCACGGCCAGCCCGAAGGCTGCCCGTGTGATCAGGCCGACCGCGCGCTCGGCGGCGACCAGCCAGGCCGGGAAGGCGGCGCGCGCCGCCTGCTCGGCGGCGGCGTCCGCGCGCGGGGCCGGCCCCGCCATCAGTTGGCGCCCAGAAGCTCGAGGAGCGTCTCGCCGTCGGCGCCGGTCTCCTCGACGAAGGCTTCGCGCACCGCCGGCTGCATGACGTCGCGCAGCGCCGCGACCTGATCGTCGGTCAGCACGCGGGCATCCATCCCGGCGCCGGTGAGATCCTCGATGGCGGCCGGGTCGATGCCGTCGCGGGTGATGATCGAGCTTTCCACCGCCTTGTCGGCGGCGCGCTGGATGCCGGCGCGCACGTCGTCGGGCAGGCCCTCCCACCAGGCCGGGTTCACCACGAGGTTGTCGAAGGCGAGGAACATCGGCGTCGCGGTGCCGAACTTCTGCACCTCGTAGAACTTGCGGCTGTAGGCGGCGGCCACCCCGGTCACACCGGCATCGATGACGCCGGTCTGCAGCGCCTGGTAGGTCTCGGAGCCCGGCATGTTCACCGGCGTCGCCCCGAGCGCCTCGAGGCCCTCGTTGAAGAGCGGCGTGAGGCCGCGGATCTTGATGCCCTCGAAATCGGCGGGCGTCTCGAGCGGGGCATTGGCCGAGGTGAAGATCAGGTCGTTGGTGTCGACCACCCAGGCGATGTTCTGCACGCCGACTTCGCGCATCTTGGCGTCGAGCATCGCCGCCGCCTCGGAACCGATGAAGGCTTTCTGCGCCTGCGGCGAGGTCATCAGGTAGGGGATCAGCGTCACCGACATCTCGGGCACGGTGCCGCCCCATTGCAGGTTCAGGATGATCGCGGATTCGATCTCGCCCGAGGCCACGGCGGCGTGGTGCTGGGTCGGGCTGAAGAGCTGCGCGGCGCCGAAGATCTGCACGTCGACCCGGCCGCCGGTTTCGGCTTCCACGTCCTTCTCGAACTGCACCATGCGCTCGGCGGTGTGATGCGACGGCGGAAACTGGTGGCTCAGCCGCATCGTGTAGTCCTGCGCGGCGGCCCCGCCGGCTGCGAGCGCGAGCAGCGCGGCCCCGGACAGGGTTCTCAGCGTGGTCATATTCTCTCCTCCTCGAATTGACCGGTTGTGTTCTGTGCTAGGCGGGTTCCAGTACCCTCGGCAGGCCGGCCCGGGCCAGCGCGCCGTGCAGCGTCTCGCCCGGCAGCGCGGCCTCCAGCACCGCCCGCGCGCCTGCGAGCCCGGCCACGTCGATGCCGGTGTCGAAGCCCATGGTCTCGCAGAGAAACGCCATGTCCTCGAAGACCGCGTTGCCGGTGGCGCCGGGGGCGAAGGGACAGCCGCCCAGCCCCCCGAGGCTGCCGTCGAGCACCCGGATGCCGTGATCGAGCGCGGCGGCGCAATTGGCCAGCCCCAGCCCGCGGGTGTCGTGGAAATGCATGGCCACCGGCATGGCCGGACCGAGCGCGGCGCGAAGGCCGTCGGCCAGCTGCGCGACCTGCCGCGGGCCGCCGAAGCCGACCGTGTCGGCCACGGCCACGACGTCGGCGCCGGCGCGGGCGCAGTCCTCGGCGAGGCGCAGCACCGCGGCGGGCTCGACCGCGCCCTCCAGCGAACAGCCGAAGGCCATGGCGATCCCGGCGGTCAGCACCGGCGGGTCGGCGCGGTCGCGCCGCGCGGCGTCGATCCGTGCCAGCATCTCCAGTGCCTCGGCGCGGCTGCGGTTGGTGTTGGCGCGGCTGTGGCTCTCGGTCGCCGACAGCACGAAGATGATCTCGTCGACGCCGGTCTCGAGCCCATCGGCCACGCCGCGCTCGTTCAGCGCCAGCGCGCTCGAGACGGCGCCGGGCAGGGCGGCGCCGGCCGAGATCAGCTCGCGCAGATCGGCGAATTGCGGAAACCGCTTCGCCGGCAGGAAGGAGCCCAGCTCGAAATGCCGGACGCCCGCCGCGTGCTCGGCCCGCATCCAGTCGAGCTTCTGCGCGGTGTCGGGAAAGCCGCTCGTCAGCTGCAGCCCGTCGCGCAGGCCGACCTCGCGCAGCACCACGCGGTCTTCGGGGTAGAGCGTGCGGGGCTGCATCAGGCGGCCTCCGCCCGGCGGCCCGACAGCGCCTCGATCTCGTCGGCGTCGAAGCCGAGCGCGCCGAGGATCGCGGCGTTGTCCTGCCCGATCTCGGGCACGTCGCCGCCGCCGGCGATCATCGCGCCGTCGATCTCGAAGGGCAGGCCGGGGGCGCGGAAGGAGGTCTCGCCATAGGTCGACTGCGCCAGCCCGCCGGGGCGCATCACATGCGCGTCGTCATACATGTCGCAGGGCTTCGCGATGGGCGAGAAGGGCAGGCCGGCGGCCTCGAACTCGGGGGCGAGGTCGTCGAAGCGGCGCTCGGCGATCCTTTCGGCCACCAGCGGGATGGTCCAGTCGCGGGCCTCGATCTGGTCCATGCGGGTCTGCAGGCGCGGATCGTCCAGCAGCGCGTCGAGCCCCAGAAGGCGGCAGATCGTGGCCCATTGCCCCTCGGTCACGGCGCCGACGAAGATCTGCCGGCCATCGCGGTCGGCGAAGATGTCGTAGACCGGCCAGGAGAACTCGCGCTCGGGCATCGGCGGCGGGTTCTTTCCCTCCAGCTCGAACTGCACCATGTGCTGCGCCACCAGCAGCAGGCAGTTCTCGAACAGCCCGACGCGGATCTCGCGCCCGGTGCCCGTCTCGCGCCGCTCCAGCAGGGCGGCGACCACCGACAGGGCGGCGAAGAGCCCGCCCATGATGTCGTTGGCCGAGGAGCCGACGCGCAGCGGGCGGCCGGTCGGCCCGGTCATGTAGGCGAGCCCCGTCATCATCTGCACCACCTCGTCGAGCGCGGTGCGGTTCTGGTAGGGGCCCGACAGGAAGCCCTTGCCGGCGGCGAAGATCAGCTTCGGGAACTTGGCGCGCAGCGTCGCGGCGTCGACGCCGGCCTTCACCAGCGCGCTGTCGCGGAAGTTCTCCACGAAGACGTCGGCGGTGGACAGCAGCCGCTCCAGCGCGGCGCGCCCGGCCTCGGTCTTCACGTCGATGGTGACGGAGCGCTTGCCGCGGTTGAAGAGCGGGAACATCGGCCGGCCCATGCCGGTCAGGCTCCGCGTCTTGTCGCCATGCGGCGGTTCGACCTTGATCACCTCGGCGCCGAGATAGCCCAGGAACATGCCGCAGGACGGGCCCATGATCATGTGGCTCATCTCGACCACGCGGATGCCCGCGAGGGGCCGGAACTCGTCTGTCATCTGCGTCTCCTCCGTTCGAGCGCGACGATAGACGCGAAACGGGAGGCTACAAATTATAACGATTGAGGGGATGATCTCGACAAAGTAGAGATCGTTCATGGACCCGCGCCAGCTGCGCATCTTCAAGGCCCTCTACGATTCCGGCAGCATCACGGCGGCCGGGAACCTCGAGCGCTGCGCGCCCTCGGTGGTGGCCCATCACCTCGCCAATCTCGAGCACCGGCTGGGCGTGTCGCTGTTCGAGCGTTCGCGCCGCGGCGTCGTGCCGACCCCCGCGGGGCAGAAGTTCCACGGCCATGCGCTGGCGATCCTGCGCGCCATCGACGGCGCCGAGAGCGACATGCGCGACACGCCGGACCGTCTGTCCGGACGGGTCGTGCTCGGGCTGGCCTTCTCGGCGGTGACCGCCTTCGCGGTGACGCTGATGCGGCGGGTGGTGGACGAGCACCCGGACCTGCATCTCGAGATCGCCGAGAGCGTGTCGGGGGCCACGATCAAGGGCCTGCTCGCGGCCGACACCGACCTTGCGGTGGCCTTCAACCCGCCCAAGGACAGCCGCCTGCTGCTGGTGCCTCTGCTCGAGGAGGAGATGATCTGCATCGGCCGTCGCGACATCATCGGTGAACCGGATAGACCGATGGCGATGGACGATTTCCTGTCGCGCCGCTTCGTTTTGCCCCGGCGCGGCCCGCTCGGCCGGCCGATGGCCGACGATGTCGATGTGCAGAAACGGCTCGAGCACCACGCCAGCCTGTTCTCGCAGAACGTCGTGGCGGCGGTGCTGTTCGTCAATTCCGGGCTCGGGCTGGGGCTCGGGACGCGGGCCAACCTGCTTTACGGCGCCTATGCGCAGGACGTGGTGGGCCGCCCCGTCGCCGGCCGCGCGATCACCAGGACGATGTATCTCTGCCTGCGCAGAGACACCCCGGTGTCACGCGCCATGGCCTACATGCGCGACGTCATCATCGACTGCGTCGAGACGGAGGTGGCCGAAGGTCGCTGGCCATGCCGCCTGCTGATCTAGCCGTCGCGATGCGGCCCCGGGAGGGCGACAGGCCCGTCTCCGGTGCGTCCGAGACGGTTGCTTCCGGGAGTGCGTACCGCGGCGTCGGGAACAGGTTCGGATGGCAGCTTCGGGTCGGGCCAAAAGTGAAGGCCTCGTGCCGCCGACATGGCGTCAGCGGGGCTGCCTTCGGGTGTGGCCCGACGCGGACATTCGCCCGACGAGGCTGTCTGCTCGACCGGCGGCGATGTCATCGGGAGGCTGTCGATTTTCGGGATAACCTGGCTGGGGTGGTAGGATTCGAACCTACGGTACACGGTACCAAAAACCGCTGCCTTACCACTTGGCTACACCCCAGCAGGTGTGGCGGCTGTCTAACCTTGCCGGGCGGGGGGCGCAAGAGCCGAAAACCGGATTTTTGCAGCTTCCGCGAAGGCAGTCTGCGCGCCCCGGTTCCGGCGCGCGCAGGCCGTCGTCTCAGACCCGGATCGGGTCGGCCTTGGCCAGCCGGTCGAAGCCCATCAGCGTCTCCACGAGCTTCGGCATCTGGTCGAGCGGCACCATGTTCGGGCCGTCCGAGGGCGCGGTGTCGGGGGCCTCGTGGGTCTCGATGAACACCGCCGCGATGCCGAGGCTCACCGCCGCACGGGCCATCACCGGCGCGAATTCGCGCTGCCCGCCCGAGGCGCCGCCCAGACCCCCGGGCTGCTGCACCGAATGGGTCGCGTCCATCACCACCGGGTAGCCGGTCTTCGCCATGGTCGGCAGCGACCGCATGTCGGCCACCAGCGTGTTGTAGCCGAAGGAGACGCCGCGCTCGGTCAGAAGGATGCGCTCGTTGCCGGTCGAGGCGATCTTCTGCGCGACGTTGGCCATGTCCCACGGCGCGAGGAACTGGCCCTTCTTGACGTTGATCGCGGCGCCGGTCTCGCCGGCGGCCAGGAGCAGGTCGGTCTGGCGGCACAGGAAGGCGGGGATCTGCAGGATGTCGGCCACCTCGGCCACCGGCGCGCAGTGGTCGGCGCCGTGGATGTCGGTCAGCACCGGGCAGCCGATGGCGCGCTTCACGCCTTCGAGCACCTTCAGCCCCGCCTCCATGCCGAGGCCGCGCTTGCCCGAAAGCGAGGTGCGGTTGGCCTTGTCGTAGCTGCCCTTGAACACGAACTGCGCGCCATGCGCGGCGCAGGCCTCGGCCATGGCGCCGGCGATCATCTGCGCGTGGTCGTCGGATTCGAGCTGGCAGGGCCCGGCGATCAGGGTGAGCGGGCGGTCGTTGCCGATGGTGAGATTGCCGATCTGGACGTCGATCATTGGGGCGGCCTTTCGCGAGGGGGTCGCCGCCGGTCTAGCGCGCCGGCGGGCCCGCGTCACGCCCGCCGCGTCAGCTCGAGACCTGCTCGCGCAGGATCGAGATGGTCAGCGACAGCACGAGGTAGTTGCCCGCGAAGATCAGCAGCGCCAGCGCGGTGTTCTGCAACGCCTTCGGGTAGGTCGCCTCGTCCGGCGCCACCGGCTCGACCCCGAGCGACAGGTAGCGCACCTGCCGGTTGGCCTCGATCCGCGCCGCCTCCATCTGCTGCAGCGCCTGCTGCACCAGCAGCGTCTGGAAGCCGTAATCCTCCTCGGCCAGCCGAAGCTCGGTGTTGCGCGCCGCCAGCGACGAGCCCGCCGCGCTGGCGGCCGTCATCTCGCGGCGCAGTTCCGCGATCAGCGCCTCGACGCCCGCGATCTGGCCGCGGATCGAGCTGACCTGCGCCTCGTTCGGGCGGCGCACGTCGAGCCGGGTCTGCAGTTCGAGCTGCAGCTCCTGCCGCCGCGTCTCGAGAGCGGAGATCTGCTGGGTGCGGGCGGCGGTCTCGCCCACCGGGTCGATCTGCTGCACCTCGCGCTGGATCTCGAGCCAGTCGGCCAGCGCCGCGGCGCGGCGGGCCTCGGCCGCCTCGTAGCTTGCGCGGGCGCCCTGCATCTGGTCCTCGCGCAGCCGCCGCGTGAGCTGATCGACCTGCTCCTCGGCGAAGCCGATCAGCGCTTCGGAGAAGCGCTGCGAGACCTCGGGGTCGGGCGCGATCACCTCCATCTTCACGATGCCCTCGGTCGGGTCGTAGGAGACCTGCACATGGTCCTTGTAGAGCGCGTAGGCGCGCTCGTTGCTGGCCGCGTCGGGCAGGCGCTGCACCGGGTCGATGGCCGGGTCGGCGAAGACGGCCTTGAAGCCTTCCTCCTCGTCGAGCCGCACCATCGCGGCGCGCGAGGTCAGGTAGGACTGCACGGTGATGCTGTCCTGCTGGGTCGCCATCGAGGTGCCCTGGAACAGGCCGCCCAGGCCCGCGCTGCCCTGCGGCTCGGCCTGCTGGATCACGAATTCCGATCGCGTGGCGAACATCGGGGTCGCCATGGCGAAGAAGTACCAGCCGACCACCAGCGTCGGCAGCAGCACGAAGGCGGCGAGGCGGGCGGCGAGCCAGCCCAACCGGCGGCGGCGGCGGCGCGCCATGTCGCGCTGGATGCCGGCGATCTCGTGGGCGCGGCGGGCGGCCTGGTCTGCGGTCTCGGTCGAGGGCAGGTTGTCCGGTGGCGCGGCCTGCGGCAGCTTCGCGCGGGTGGTGGCGGGCAGGTTGCGCACCTCTTCCGGGCCGGCCTCGCCGGCCACGACCAGCTCGAGGATGTTCGAGCGCTGGAACGGGTCGATGCCGCGCGCCCTGAGCTGGCGCACCGCGTCGAAATCCGACGTGAACTCCATCCCCTGCTTCAGCGCCACGCGCCGCGCCATGCGCAGCTGGCGGCCGGTCAGCCCCTCGCGCCGGATGCGGTCAATCTCGCGCTCGGTCTCGGGGTCGGCGGCCGGGGCAGGGTCAGCGGCGGGGGCGGGGGCCTCCTGCGGCGCGGGCGTCTCCTCCGGGGCCTCGCCGGTCACGTCCTCGGGCAGCTCCTCGGGCACGTCCTCGGGCGCAGGGGCGGCCTGCGCGACCGGGTGCATCGCCATCCGGGCCTGCGGCGCGGCTTCGGCCGGCCCTGTGCGCTCGGCGCGTTCGGCCCGCGCCGGCGCCGGCGCCGCCGCGTCCTCGGGCGGCGGGGCGAGCGGCTCGCCCGGGCGGCGGCGGTAGCGGGTCAGCTCAGGCGTGGTAGTCATAGAGCGCGCGCGCCTCCTCGAGCGTGTCGAACATGTGCAGCCGGCCGTCGCGCAGCACCGCCGCCTGCCGCGCGAAGCGCTCGAGCACCTGCGGCTGGTGCGAGACGATCACCACGCTGGTGGTCTCGAGCCGCTCGCGCAGGATCTCGCCCGCCTTGCGGTTGAAGGCCGCGTCGGTGGTCTGCGGCATGCCCTCGTCGATCAGGTAGAGGTCGAACTCCAGCGCCAGCATCAGCGCAAAGGAGAGCCGCGCCCGCATGCCCTGGCTGTAGGTGCCGACCGGGCGGTCGAAATACTCCTCGATGCCGCAGAGCCAGCGGCAGAAGGCCTCGACGTAGTCGGGGTCGAGCCCGTAGATCCGGGCGATGTAGCGGGTGTTCTCGCGGCCCGAATGGCGCGGCACCACCCCGCCCATGAAGCCCAGCGGGAAGGAGATCCGCCCGCGCCGGGTGATCTGCCCCTCGTCGGGCCGCTCGAGCCCGGCCATCATGTTGATCAGCGTCGTCTTGCCGGTGCCGTTCGGCGCCAGGATGCCGAGCGAGCGGCCCGGCTCCAGCCGGAACGAGGCGCGGTCGAGGATCACCTTGCGCCTTGTGCCGGTCCAGTAGGATTTGCTGACATCGCTGAACTCGATCATCGGCCCGTGTCTTCGTGTGTTTCGGCCGTCTGCGCAAGCCGCCTTGCCCGGGAGATAGGCAGGCATTGTGGCGAAACCGCGCCGGAATCCTTGCCAAACTGCGGGAGTGTTTCCCGGGTTTCAGGGCGCGGGCCCGCCGCCACGGCATGCGCCCCGTTCATCCCGGCTGGCGGGCCACGCCGGTGGCCCAGCCCGCCGCCACCGAGAGCGCGGCGGCGCCGAAGCTCAGCAGCGCGCCCATCTTGGCGGCGTCGCGCACCGGGATCTCGCCCAGCATCGCGTCGGGCGGGAAGGCGACCGAGGCGATGAACAGCGACACGGTGAAGCCGATCGCCGCGACGCAGCCGATCACGAAGAGGTCGACCACCCGCATGCCATGCGGAAGGCCCAGCCCCATCGGCCCCGCCGCGATCCAGCCGAAGCCGAGGATGCCGAGCGGCTTGCCGACCAGGAGCCCCGCCAGAACCAGCCATGTCGGCGATCCGATCGAGGTGAACTCGACCCCGGCATTGGCGAGGCCGAAGAAGAACAGGATCACCTCCACCGGCAGCTTCAGCAGGTGCTCGATGTGGTTGAGCAGGTCGCGCAGGTGCCGCTCGGCGTCGGAAAAGACGCCGAAGGCGCGGTCGGCATGGGGGATGGTGGGCACGATCGGCAGCAGCCCCAGCGCCGGGTGCAGCCCGGCCTGCTGGAAGCCGTACCAGCTGGCCGCCCCGGCCAGCAGGTAGGGCCAGAAGGACAGCCGGTTGCGCATGAAGGTCGAGTTCGGGCGCAGCTCGCGGTGCCGGTCGAGCCGGCGCGGCAGCCAGTTGGCCAGCAGCCAGACCGCCACCGCCGCGCCCAGCGACAACAGCAGCCACACCGGCGCGAGGTCGCCCTGCGGGTAGAAGACCGCGAGGATCACCAGCCCCGCCGCGTCGTCGGCGATGGCCAGCAGCAGCAGGAAGCGCACCGCCGGGTGGCCGGCGCCGAACACCATCCGGCCCACGAGGTAGGAGAACGCGATGTCGGTCGCGGTCGGGATCGCCCAGCCGCGCGCCACGGCGTCGAAGGTGTCGGAGCCCAGAACCAGCGCCAGCCCGAGATAGACCGTCACCGGCCCGACCATGCCGCCCAGCGTCGCCACCAGCGGCGTCGCCGCCTTGCGGCCGCGCAGCGAGCCGCTGCGCAGGATCACCGCCTCCCAGACCTCCTTGGCGGCGATGGCGAAGAAGAAGGCCATGGCGACGTCGTTGACGAGGTAGTGCAGCGTCAGGCTGCGATGGGCGACCGCGCCGCTCGCGTCGTGATGCGCGTGCCCGATCGGGAAATCATGCGCCAGTTCATAGTCGACGAAGGCGTGGTAGCTGCCTGGGTCGAGATTGGCCCAGACCAGCGCGATCGCCGCGCCGAGGACCAGCAGCAGCGAGTAGTTGGTGACGAAGCTCCAGACGCGGTACATGCGGCTCCCCCGGACCGGCGGCCATCCTCGAAGGGTATCGCCGGCGCCGGGCTCCCGGCAACGGCGGTCGGCCGCCCAGCGGTGCCGGGCCTTGCGAACCCCATGCCGGCCTCGCGCGTTTCGCCCCCGGATACCCAAGCACGACGGGAGACACGCCATGGGCAAGTTCATCAAGTATTTCGCGATCTGGAAGCTGGTCCGCAAGGTTCTGCGCCGCGGCCGGCGGGCCTGAGGCCTTGCGCGGGGGCGGATCGGCCATAGATGGCCGGCGATGGACCAGCTGCGCGCCGATCTTTCCGCCTGCCGCCTCTGCGCCGACCGCTTCCGGGCCACCGCCACGCGGCACGAACCGCGCCCGGTGGTCTGGTTCAAGCCCGGCGCAAGGCTCCTGATCGCGAGCCAGGCGCCGGGCCTGCGCGTGCACGAGGCCGGCACCCCGTTCTGGGACCGCTCGGGCGCGCGTCTGCGCGACTGGCTCGGCATGGACGAGGAGACGTTCTACGACCGCTCGCGCGTGGCCATCGTGCCGATGGCCTTCTGCTTTCCCGGCTACGATGCCAAGGGCTCGGACCTGCCGCCGCCGGCGATCTGCGCGCGGGTCTGGCGCGACAAGGTCCTGTCCGAACTCACCGACATCCGCCTCACCGTGCTGATCGGCGGCGCGGCGATGAACTGGCATCTCGGCAAGGGCCCCGGCGTCACCGAGCGGGTGCGACGCTGGCGCGAGTTCGGCCCGGACGTCTTTCCCTTGCCACATCCGTCGTGGCGCAATACCGCGTGGCTGAAGCGCAACCCGTGGTTCGGCGAGGAGGTCCTGCCCGCCCTGAAGGCCCGGGTGCGCGAGGTGATGGAGGCATGAGCATGGAGACCGGTCTGGATCTGGCCGACGCGGCGATGGCGCGCGATCCCGAGGACGACGCGGCGCGGCTGCGCTATTACGGGCGGCTGGCGGATGCCGAGCTCTACATGCTGCTCTCGGAAGAGGCGGGCGAGGACGACGTCACGCCGGTGCTGATCGAGGAGGCGGGCCAGTCCTACGCCGTGGCCTTCGACAGCGAGGAGCGGCTCTCGGACTACGCGGGCGGGCTGGCCTACCACGCCGCCGTGCCGGGCCGGGCGCTGGCGCAGATCCTCGCGGGGCAGGGGATCGGTCTCGCTCTCAACCCGCGCGTCGCGCCCTCGGCGCGGCTGCTGCCGCCCGAGGCGCTGGAGTGGCTGGCCGAGACGCTGACCCATGCGCCGCAGGAGGCGGCCGAGCGCCCGGTCGCGGTGAACCCGCCCAGGGACTTCCCCGAGGCCCTGCTCGCCGCGCTGGACGAGAAGCTCACCTCCGCGCGCGGTCTGGCGCGCGAGGCCTTCCTCGTGCGGGTCGAATATGCCAACGGTCGCGAGGCGCCGCTCCTGGCCTTCCTCGACCCCGCGCCCAATGCCGAGAAGGGCCTCGCCGTCGCGGTGGGCGAGGCGCTGACCTTCTCGGGGCTGGAGGAGGAGGCGCTCGACGTGACCTTCCTGTCGGGCGATGCCGAGATCGCGCGCCGCATCGCCAAGGTGGGCCTGCGGCTCAAGCTGCCGCAGCCGCATGTCGCGCCCGGCCCCAAGGCGCCCGGCTCCGACCCCGAGAAGCCGCCGCGCCTGCACTGAGGCGGCGCAGGGCCTACTTTACTCCGCAAATACTCAAACCCGGCCGCCGCCGCGCGGCCGGTCTCAGTAGCCGCGCCTGCGATCCACAAGATGCAGCAGCGGCTCGCCCGCCTCCGACCGCCTGACATTCTCGGCGATCACCTTGGCGGCGGTCTCGGGCCGGGTCTCCGACGCCACGTGCGGCGTCACGGTGACGCGCGGATGCGCCCAGTAGGGATGGTCGTCGGGCAGCGGCTCGGTGCGGAACACGTCGAGCGTCGCGTGGCCGATCTGGCCGTCGTCGAGCGCCGCGAGCAGCGCGTCGTCGTCGATCAGCGCGCCGCGGCCGGGGTTGATCAGCGCAGCCCCGCGGGCGGGCAGGGCGAGGCGCTCGGCGTTCATCAGGTTCTCGGTCTCGGCGGTGAGCGGCAAGAGCGTCACCACGATCTCGGCGCCCGAGAGCGCCTCGCGCAGCCCCTCGGGCCCCGACAGGCAGCGCAGCCCGAGGATGTCGTGGCGCGAGCGGCTCCAGCCGGTCACCGGAAAGCCCAGATCGGCCAGCGCGATGGCGCAGGTCTCGCCCAGCGCGCCGAGCCCCAGCACCGTGACCGGCCGGTCGGAGGCCAGCGGCGGCGCGACCTGCCGCCATTCGCGGCCCGGGTTCGCGATGTGCCGGTCCATGCCGAGATGATGCCGCAGCACGTGGCCCGCGACGTATTCGGTCATGCCGCGCTCCAGCCCGTCATCGACCATGCGCGTCAGCGGCTGGGTCAGCGTCTCGTTGCCGACGATGGTCTCGACCCCGGCCCAGAGGCTGAGCACGGCGCGGGCGCGGGTGTAGGGGCGGAAATCGCGCAGGGCGTCGTTCGGCGCGAAGACGATGTAGTCCACCTCCTCTGGCGCGGCCTCGCGGGTGAGGCGGGCCTTGACCCCGGCCTCCTTCAGCGCGGCGGGCAGCACTTCGGCGTAGTCGGCCCAGCGGGCCTCGGGGGCGGAGAACAGGATCGTCGTCATGGGCACCTCAGCGCGGCTTGTGGACATGGGCGCTCTGCACGATGCCGAAGGCCAGCAGCAGGACCAGCATCGCCGAACCGCCATAGCTGACCATGGGCAGCGGCACGCCGACAACCGGGGCGAGGCCCATCACCATCGACATGTTGACCGCGAAGAACAGGAAGAAGGTCATCGCGATGCCCAGCGTCACCAGCGCGGCGAAGCGGTCGCGGTTGCCGATCGCCGAGACGAGGCAGAACAGGCAGATCAGCGCGTAGAGCCCGAGCAGGGTCGAGGCGCCGACGAAGCCGAACTCCTCGGCCAGCGTGGTGAAGATGAAGTCGGTGTGCTTCTCGGGCAGGAAGTTCAGCCGCGACTGCGTGCCCTGCATGAAGCCGCGCCCTGTCCAGCCGCCCGAGCCGAGCGCGATCTTGGCCTGGGTGATGTGGTAGCCCGCGCCCAGCGGGTCGTTCGAGGGGTCGATGAAGGTGTCGATGCGGCGGTACTGGTAGTCCTTCAGAAGCTGCCACGACGTGCCGCGCGAGGCGAAGACGGCGTAGACGGTGCCGACGCCGGCGGCGATCACGGTCAGGAAGTAGCCCCAGTGCACGCCGGCCGCGAACATCACCGTCGCGCCGCCGATCAGCAAGAGCAGCGCGGTGCCGAGATCGGGCTGGGCCAGCGTCAGCATGGTCGGCGCGACGATCAGACCGACCGGCAGCAGCACCCAGAAGGGATGCGAGGTCTTCCTGAGCGGCAGCCAGTCGTAATAGGCGGCCAAGAGCATCACCAGCGCCACCTTCATCAGCTCCGAGGGCTGCAGCCTGAGCGGGCCGAGATCGATCCAGCGCTGGGCGCCCATGCCGACCTCGCCCACGAGATCGACCGCGACCAAGAGCGCCAGCGAGCCGGCATAGCCCAGAAGCGCCATGTTGCGCCAGAACCAGATCGGCACCATCGCCACGACGATCATCGCCACGAGGCCGACGCCGAAGCGCTTGATCTGCGGCATCATCCAGCGCGCGCTCTCGCCGCCGGCGACCGAGTAGAGCATCAGGAAGCCGAACCCCGCTACCGCGCAGAGCAGCACGATCACCGGCCAGTTCAGGTAGAGCAGCTTGCGCGGCCCGCTCGGCACGTATTTGGCGTTGGTCTCGAGATAGCTCATGTCAGGCCCGGTCCGATCCGCCGGCATGGCGCGCGACGCGGTTCTCGATGCGCTTCTGCTGCTCGGCGATCTGGTCGCGCAGGTTCGAGGGGTAGGCCTCGAGCGGCGGCGGACCGCCATAGAGCGCCTGCAGCGTCACGTCGCGCGCGATCGGTGCGGCCACGGAAGAGCCGCCGCCGCCATGCTCGACCACCACCGCCACGGCGTAGCGCGGGTTCTCGGCGGGCGCGAAGTTGACCCACAGCGCGTGGTCGCGCCGTTCCCAGGGCAGGTCGGCGTTCGAGGTGACGCCGCGGGCGCGCTCCTCGGCGGTGATGCGGCGCACCTGGCTGGTGCCCGACTTGCCGGACATCTGCATCCCCTCGGCGGTGATGCGCGCGCCGAAGCCGGTGCCGCGGGCCGCGTTCGAGACGTCGAACATGGCGGCGCGCACCCGGCGCAGGAAGTTCTCGTTCAGCCCCATCGGCTCGCCCGCGCCGGAGGGCTGGATCTCGCCGCCGATCGAATGCACCAGCCGCGGCCGCACGTCGCGCCCGGTGGCCAGCCGCGCCGTCATGACGGCGAGCTGCAGGGGCGTGGCCAGCACGTAGCCCTGGCCGATCGAGGCGTTGACCGTGTCGCCGATGCGCCAGGCCTCGTCGTAGCGGTCGCGCTTCCAGGCGCGGTCGGGGGCGACGCCGGCGCTGACCGCCGACATCGGCACGTCGTGCTCGACCCCGATGCCGAGCCGGCGCGCCATCTCGGCGATGCGGTCGATGCCGATCTTCTGGCTGACCTCGTAGTAGTAGACGTCGCAGCTTTCCTGCAGCGAGCGGTGCATGTTGACGTTGCCGTGCCCGCCGCGCCGCCAGCAGTGGAAACGGGTGCCGCCGACCTCGGTGTAGCCGGGGCAGTACTCGGTGTCCTCGGGGCCGACGAGGCCCGATTCCAGCGCCGCCATCGCCACCACCATCTTGAAGGTCGAGCCGGGCGGGTAGGCGCCCTGCACGGTCTTGGCCGAGAGCGGGCGGTACTTGTTCTCGTTGAGCGCGCGCCAGTCGCTGCTCGAGATGCCGCGCACGAAGAGGTTGGGGTCGAAGGTCGGGGCGGAGGCGACGGCGCGCAGGTCGCCGGTCTCGAGGTCGATCACCACCGCCGAGGCGCTCTCGCCCTCGAGCCGGGCCTCGGCATAGGCCTGCAGCGCGCTGTCGATGGTGAGCTGGATGTCGGCGCCGGACTTGCCCTCCTCGCGGTCGATCTCGCGCATCACCCGGCCGGCGGCGTTGACCTCGATCCGCTTGGTGCCGGCGCTGCCCCTCAGCGCCTCCTCGTATTTCGCCTCCACGCCGGTCTTGCCGATCTGGAAGCGCGGGATCTGCAAAAGCGGGTCGGGGTCGGTCATCTTCGACAGGTCGTAGTCCGACACCGGGCCGACATAGCCCACCACATGCGCGGTGTCCGAGCCGCGCGGGTAGTGCCGCGACAGGCCGACCTCGGCGGTGATGCCGGGCAGGGCGGGGGTGTTGACCGTGACCTTGGCGACCTCCTCCCACGGCACGCGCTCGGCCACCGTCACCGGCACGAAGGCCGAGCGGCGGTACATCTCTTCCTTGACCCGCTCGATCGCGCCCTCGGGCAGGCGGATCAGCCGCGACAGCCGCTCGAGCGTGTCGTCGACGTCGCCGGCCTCCTCGCGGGTGATGACGATGCGGTAGTTCTGCTCGTTCACCGCCAGCGGCACGCCGTTGCGGTCGAAGATCAGCCCGCGCCCCGGCGGGATCAGCCGCATGTTGATGCGGTTCTCCTCGGCGAGGTTGCGGTAGATCTCGCCCTCGTCGACCTGCATGGCGCGCATTCGCCAGCCCAGCACGCCGATCATGCCGAGCTGGGCCGCGCCCACGACCAGCGCGCGGCGACCGATCAGGCGGTTGCTTTCCTCGGTTTCCCTCGGCGGTCGTCTCATGCGCGGATCCTCCGTGTCTCGGGCCGGCCGGCGAAGCCGAGGCCGAACAGCCAGCGCGCGGCCAGCACGACGAGCGGGTAGGCCAGCACCGTCGCCGCGGCCTGGCTGGCCAGAAGCAGCGCCGGCGGCGGCGGCAGCAGCGTCAGCCACAGCACCGCCGCGACCCCGCCCAGCACCGCCACCGTGGCCAGCGCCGCGGCCAGCCACTCGGCCAGGAACCCGCCCGAGCGCAGCCGGGCGTGGCGGCGGCGCAGCGCCTCGGTGACCAGCACCACCAGCGCCGCCTCGAGCCCCGGCGGGCGCTGCAGCAGCATGTCGGCCAGAAGCTGCAGCCCGGCCACCAGCCAGACCGGCGCCAGCGCCGGGCGGCGGATGCACCAGGCCAGCGTCGCGGCCAGGAGCAGGTCGGGCCCGGCCCAGACCGGCGGCAGCGTGTCGAGCGGCAGGAGCCGCAACAGCATCAGCACCAGCGCGAGGCCCAGGAAACCGGCCCGGCCGATCCAGAGCGCGGCGCGGGTCTGGCTAGCCATCGGCGGGCTCCGCATCGGCGGTTTCGGCCGGCGGCTCGAGCGCCGGGGCGGGCGGGCCGAACAGCTCGCGCGGCTCGGGCACGATAAGCTTGCCCGGGTCGCTCACCGTCTCGGCCTCGTGGCTGCGCAGCACCCGCAGGAATTCCAGCCGCTCGTAATCTGCGGCGAGCCGGACCCTGAGCCGGCCATCGGTGCTCATCGTCACCTGGCCCACCAGCAGGTCGGCGGGGAACATGTTGCCGTCGCCGGACGACACCACCCGGTCGCCCGGCCGGACCACGTCGGGGTTCTCGAGGAAGTCGATCGGCGGGTAGACGGTGTTGTCGCCGGTCAGGATCGCGCGCTGGCCCGAGGGCTGGATCGTCACCGGGATGCGGCTCGAGGTGTCGGTCAGCAGCAGCACCCGGCTGGTGGTGCGCCCGACGCCCGAGATCCGGCCGACGAGCCCCATCCCGTCCATCGCCGGCCAGCCATCGAGCACGCCGTCGCGGCGGCCGACATTGACCAGCACCGACTGCCGGAAGGGCGAGCCGCTGTCGGCGGTGACGACGCCGGTGATGTAGGTCAGCCGCGGGTCGAGCCGGACGTTGTTGAGGTCGAGCAGCTTGGCGTTCTCCTGCTCGAGCTGCAGCGCCGCCTCGCGCCAGGCGCGCATCTGCTGCAGCTCGCGCCGGAGCTGGCGGTTCTGCTCGTGCAGCTGGCTGTAGCTCTGGAAGTTGGCGGCCATGGTGGCGATGCCGGTCATCGGCGCCATCGCCCAGTCGAGCGAGGGCACGACGCGGTCGATCACCTCGGCGCGCAGCCGCTCCACGCGCGGGCTGTCCTCGATCCGCCACAGCAGGAACACCGCCGCCATGACGAGCAGGATCAGCCCGACCAGCAACCTGCGGATCGGGCGGACATAGTCTTCGCCGGTGTGTCTGTCCCTGGCCAAGGGCGTCGCACCCCTATTCGCGTGATGTGAGGGCCCCGAAGGGCCGGGGGCGCCGCGCGTAGGCGGCGCCGTCTCAGCTGTCGTAGTCTATCACATGCCGCAGCTGCTTCTCGTATTCCAGCGCCTTGCCGGTGCCGAGCGCCACACAGTTGAGTGACTCGTCGGCCACCGAGACGGCGAGGCCGGTCTGCTCGCGCAGCGCAAGGTCGAGCTGGCCCAGAAGCGCGCCGCCACCCGTCAGCATCACGCCGCGGTCGACGATGTCGGCGGCGAGGTCCGGCGGCGTCGCCTCGAGCGCGGTCATCACCGCCTCGCAGATTTGCTGCACCGGCTCGGCCAGCGCCTCGGCCACCTGCGCCTGGGAGATCTCGGTCTCCTTCGGCACGCCGTTCAGAAGGTCGCGGCCGCGGATGTGCAGGCTCTGCCCGCGCCCGTCATCGGGCATCCGCGCGGTGCCGATCTGGGTCTTGATGCGCTCGGCCGTGGCCTCGCCCACCAAGAGGTTGTGCTGGCGCCGCAGGTAGCTGACGATCGCCTCGTCCATGCGGTCGCCGCCGACGCGCACCGAGCGGGCATAGACGATGTCGCCCAAGCTCAGCACCGCCACCTCGGTGGTGCCGCCGCCGATGTCGACCACCATGTTGCCGGTCGGGTCGGTGATCGGCATCCCCGAGCCGATGGCCGCCGCGATCGGCTCGGCGATCAGCCCCGCGCGGCGCGCGCCGGCCGAGAGCACCGACTGCCGGATCGCGCGCTTTTCCACCGGGGTGGCGCCATGCGGCACGCAGACGATGATCTTCGGCTTCGAGAAGGTGGTCCGCTTGTGCACCTTGCGGATGAAGTACTTGATCATCTCCTCGGCGACGTCGAAATCGGCGATCACGCCCTCGCGCATCGGCCGGATCGCCTCGATCGAGCCCGGGGTCCGGCCCAGCATCAGCTTGGCGTCCTCGCCCACGGCGAGCACCTTCTTGACGCCGTCCTTGACGTGGTAGGCCACCACCGAGGGCTCCGACAGCACGATGCCGCGGCCCTTGACGTAGACCAGCGTGTTGGCCGTGCCGAGGTCGATCGCCATGTCAGACGAAAACAAGCTGCCCAATCCGAACATGGCGTGATGATCCCGTTCCAGTGCCCCTGTCCCGCGACTCCGTTGCGCGGGCTTCGCGCCTTATAGGCGGTGTGGCCCCGCGCGGAAAGGGCGCGCGGGCCGCCGGTCAGCGCATTTTCGCCGTGTTTTCGTGGCCCGCGGAGGTTGCGTCACCGCCGCCCCCGCGGGCGGGCGGGCTCACTCGCCCGCGTCGAGATAGCCGACATTCTTGACGTCGGCGCCCGGCGCGGTCTTCTCGCGCCGCACCAGCAGGCGGTTGACCGCGTTGATGTAGGCCTTGGCCGAGGCCACCACCGTGTCGGTGTCGGCGGCCTGGCCGGTGCCGATCCGGCCCTCCTCCTCGAGCCGCACCGAGACGGTGGCCTGCGCGTCGGTGCCCTCGGTCACCGCGTGCACCTGGTAGAGCTGCAGCCGCGCCTCGTGCGGGAAGAGCGCCTTGATCGCGTTGAAGGTGGCGTCGACGGGGCCGTCGCCGGTGGCGTCGATCGACTTCTCCTCGCCGTCGACCAGCAGCACCATCTCGGCGTGCTGCGGGCCTTCCGTGCCGCAGATCACCTTCAGCGATTTCAGCTTCAGCCGGTCGGAGACCGCGTCGTTCTGCTTGACCAGCGCGATCAGGTCCTCGTCATAGACCTCCTTCTTGCGGTCGGCGAGCTCCTTGAAGCGCACGAAGACGTCGTTGAGCTGGTTGTCGGCCAGCTCGAAGCCCAACTCCTTGAGCTTGGAGCGCAGCGCCGCGCGGCCCGAATGCTTGCCCATCACCAGGTTGGTGGCCGACAGGCCGACATCCTCGGGGCGCATGATCTCGAAGGTCTCGGCGTTCTTCAGCATCCCGTCCTGGTGGATGCCGCTTTCATGCGCGAAGGCGTTCTTGCCGACGATCGCCTTGTTGAACTGCACCGGGAAGCCCGAGACGGTGGCGACGCGGCGCGAGATGTTCATGATCTTGCGGCTGTCGACGCCGGTGTCGTAGGGCATGATGTCGTGGCGCACCTTGAGCGCCATCACCACCTCTTCCAGAGCGGTGTTGCCGGCGCGTTCGCCCAGGCCGTTGATCGTGCACTCGATCTGCCGCGCGCCGCCCTCGACCGCCGCCAGCGCGTTCGCCGTCGCCATGCCGAGGTCGTTGTGGCAGTGGGTCGCGAAGACGATCTCGTCGGCGCCCGGCACATCGGCGATCAGCCGGCGGATCAGGTCGGCGCTTTCCACCGGGGCGGTGTAGCCCACCGTGTCGGGGATGTTGATCGTGGTGGCGCCCGCCTTGATCGCGATCTCGACGACGCGGCGCAGGTAGTCCCACTCGGTGCGGGTCGCGTCCATCGGCGACCACTGCACGTTGTCGCACAGGTTGCGGGCGTGGGTGACGGTGTCGTGGATCCGCTCGGCCATCTCGTCCTGGGTCAGGTTCGGGATGGCGCGGTGCAGCGGCGAGGTGCCGATGAAGGTGTGGATGCGCGGGGAACGCGCGTGCTTCACCGCCTCCCAGCAGCGGTCGATGTCCTTGAAGTTGGCGCGGGCGAGGCCGCAGATCGTGGCCTGCTTCGACTGGCGGGCGATCTCGGCCACCGCCTTGAAGTCGCCCTCCGAGGCGATCGGGAAGCCGGCCTCGATGATGTCCACGCCCATCTCGTCGAGCATCTCGGCGATCTCGAGCTTCTCGGCATGGGTCATGGTCGCGCCGGGCGACTGCTCGCCGTCGCGCAGCGTGGTGTCGAAGATCAGGACGCGGTTTTCGGGGCGGTTGGTCATGGGGTGGTCCTTCGTTGTCCTTTGGTCCGGGTGCTTGCTCCGGCGCGGTCGCGTGTCCTCTGAGCGCTCGCGCCGAATGGCACGCTCAGAGGCGCGTAAGGAGAAGAAGGGTCCGAAGCGCGGCTCGGGCCGCGGCGGACGATGCGGGCATGGTCATCCGGCTCATGGGCGGGACTATAACCGGCCGCTCGCGGATGGAAAGCCCGGATCGGCGGGAATTTTCCGCGGCCCCGCCGCCCGTCTCCGCCAGCCCCCTCCGGGCTCCGCCGGACTTCGGGCCGGACACCGGACCGGGGCGCGGCATCGTGCCGCCGCCGGCGCGGTTTGACCGCCTTCGGGCCGCCTCTACCTCGCAGCGCATGGCAGATGATAGCATGAGAGCGCTTGTCACGGGCGGCGCGAAGGGGATCGGGCGCGGGATCGTGAAGCGGCTCGCGCAGGAAGGCTGGGACGTCGTCGCGATGGATCGCGACGCGGACGGCCTGTCGGGGCTGCCGCAGGGCGCGCGCGGCCTCACGGGCGACGTCTCCGACGAGGCCTCGGTGCGCCGCGCCGTGGCGGAGACCGGCTGGGACGGGCTCGACCTTCTGGTCAACAATGCCGGCCTCGCCGCGCCGTGGGTCGGGCCGGTCGAGGATCTGGCGCTCGAGGACTGGAACGCCTTCATCGGCACCAACCTCACAGGCGCCTTCCTGATGGCCAAGCACTGCGTGCCACTGCTGCGGGCGCGGCGCGGCGCCATCGTCAACGTCACCTCGTCGCGGGCGGTCCAGTCCGAGCCCGACACCGAGCCCTACGCCGCCGCCAAGGGCGGGCTGACGGCGCTGACCCACGCGCTCGCCGTCTCGCTCGGCCCCGAGATCCGCGTCAACGCCATCGCGCCGGGCTGGATCGTCACCGAAGGCTGGGACGATCTGCGCGGGATCGACCACGCGCAGCACCCGGCGGGCCGCGCCGGCCGGCCCGAGGACGTGGCCGAGGCGGTGCTCTGGCTGGCTAAAGCCGGCTTCATGACCGGCGAGAGCATCCTGCTCGACGGCGGAATGACGAAGAAGATGATCTATGCCGAGTGAGACCCCCGAAGCCGCCCCCGCCACTGCGCTCGTGATCGGCGCCTCCGGCGGCATCGGCGCGGCGCTCGCCGCCGCACTGGAAGACCGCGGCACCGCCGTCACCCGGCTGTCGCGCCGCCAAGACGGCCTCGACGTGACTGACCCGGACGCGGTCGCGCGCGTGCTCGGCGCGGTGGAGGGGCCGTTCGAGCTGATCCTCGTCGCCGTCGGCATCCTCGCGCCCAAGGGGCAGGGGCCGGAAAAGGCGCTCGACGCGATCGACGCCGATCACATGAACCGCGTCTTCGCGGTCAACGCCACCGGCCCGGCGCTGATGCTGCGGCACCTGCCGCGGCTCCTGGCGGACGGCGGGCGCTGCGGCGTGCTCTCGGCGCGGGTCGGCTCGATCGGCGACAACGGCATGGGCGGCTGGTATTCCTACCGCGCCTCCAAGGCCGCCCTGAACCAGATCGTGCACGGCGCGGCGCTGGAGCTGAAGCGGCAGGACAAGGGCGCGGTGCTGGTCGCCCTGCATCCCGGCACGGTCGAGACCGAGTTCACCGCGGCCTATGCCGGGCGGCACAAGATGGTCGCGCCCGAAGAGGCGGCCCAGAACCTCCTGCAGGTCATGGACAATCTCGACCCGGCGCAGTCGGGCGGCTTCTACGACTGGCGCGGGGAGGCGGTGCCGTGGTGAGGCTGGTCCTCGTCCTCGGCGACCAGCTCACGCAGACCCTCTCGGCGCTGCGCGAGGCCGACCGCGAAAACGACGTCGTGGTGATGGCCGAGGTGGGCAGCGAGGCCACTTACGTGCCGCATCACCCCAAGAAGATCGCCTTCCTCTTCGCCGCCATGCGCAAGTTCGCCGCGCGGCTCGAAGGCGATGGCTGGACCGTCGCTTACACCAAGCTCGACGACCCCGAGAACGCGGGCTCGATCCCGGGCGAGCTGCTGCGCCGGGCCGAGGCGCACGGCGCGGAGGAAGTCATCGCCACCGAGCCGGGCGAATGGCGGCTGATCCACGCGCTGGAGGAACTGCCGATCCCGGTGCGGCAGCTCAGCGACGACCGCTTCCTCGCCAGCCACGCCGATTTCGAGGCCTGGGCCGAGGGCCGCAAGAGCCTCAGGATGGAGTATTTCTACCGCGAGATGCGCCGCCGCACCGGCCTCCTGATGGAGGGCGACGAGCCCGCCGGCGGCAAGTGGAACTTCGACCACGAGAACCGCAAGCCCGCCCCGGACGACGTCGATTTCTCGGGGCCGATGTCCTTCACTCCCGACGAGACGGTGGAGGAGGTGCTCGACCTCGTCGAGCGCCGCTTCGGCAACAATTTCGGGCGTCTGCGCCCCTTCGACTTCGCCACCGACGAGGGACAGGCGCGGCGGCAGCTGGCGCATTGGCTGAAGGGGGGCCTCGCGAAGTTCGGCGACTACCAGGACGCGATGCTGACCGACGAGCCCTATCTCTATCACGGCCTCATCAGCTTCTACATGAACGCGGGGCTTCTCGACCCGCTCGAGGTCTGCCGCAAGGTGGAGCAGGCGTGGAAGGAGGGCCTCGCGCCGATCAACGCCGCCGAAGGTTTCATCCGCCAGATCATCGGCTGGCGCGAGTTCATGCGCGGCATCTACTTCCTGCAGGGCCCCGACTACACCTCGCGCAACATCCTGCGCCACGACCGCAGCCTGCCGGGGATGTACTGGGGCGACGAGACGAAGATGCACTGCATCGGCACCGCCGTCGCCAACACCCGCGACCACGCCTATGCCCACCACATCCAGCGGCTGATGATCACCGGCAACTTCGCCCTGATCGCGCAGGTCGACCCGGCCGAGGTGCACGAGTGGTACCTCGCGGTCTATGCCGATGCCTATGAATGGGTCGAGGCGCCGAACGTGATCGGCATGAGCCAGTTCGCCGATGGCGGCATCGTCGGCTCCAAGCCCTATGTCAGCTCGGGCAGCTACATCGACCGCATGTCGGACTACTGCAAGAGCTGCCATTACGACGTGAAGACCAAGACGGGCGAGGGGGCCTGCCCGTTCAACCTGCTCTACTGGCACTTCCTCGACCGCCACCGCCAGCGCTTCGAAGGCAACGGGCGGATGGCACAGATGTACCGGACCTGGGACCGGATGGATGCCGAGAAGCGCCGCACCGTGCTGCGCGAGGCGGAAGAGTTCCTCGACCGGATGGACAGGGGCGAGCGGGTCTAGCGCCCGTCGCTCTCAGCTGTCCTCTTCGGCGGTCTCGCCCTCGGTCGCCGTCTCCGCGCCGGTCCCGGCCTCCGCCTCGGGCGCGGGCTCCGCTTCCGGCGCCTCGGGGGCCTCCGGGGTCTCGGCCGCCTCGCCCTCCGCCGCCCCGGCGTCCTCGCCGGTTCCGGTCGACTCCGCCGCCTCCGGCGTCTCGGTCGGCGCGTCGCCGACGAAGGCGCCGTCTCGCCAGCCGCCATCCTCGGTCTCGCCGGTGGCGTAGCGCATCACGCCCTGGCCCTGCCGCCGCCCGTCGCGGAAATTGCCCTCGTAGACGTCGCCATTGGCGTAGGTGGCGATGCCTTCGCCCTCGATCTCGCCATCCGACCAGTCGCCTTCATAGGTGAAGCCGTCGGGCATCGTGATCTTGCCCTGGCCGTGGCGCTGGCCGTCCTTGAAGCCGCCGACATAGACCGTGCCGTCGGCATAGGTCGCGGTGCCCTGGCCCTCGCGCTGGCCCTCGACCCATTCGCCCTCGTAGCTGTAGCCGTCGGCATAGGTCATCTTGCCGGTGCCGTGGTTCTGGGCGTTGCGGAACTCGCCCTCGTAGACCAGCCCGTTGGCATAGGTGGCGACGCCCTTGCCCTCGATCACCCCGTCGGTCCACTCGCCCTCGTAGGTCGAGCCGTCGGGATAGGTGATCTTGCCGGTGCCGTTGGCGAGGTCGCCCGCGAACTGGCCGACATAGACCGAGCCGTCGGGATAGGTCACCTCGCCCTGGCCCTCGATCCGGCCCTCGACCCAGGCGCCGACATACTCGTAGCCGTCGACCCCGGTGAAGCTGCCCTGGCCGTGGCGCAGGTCGTTCTTGAACGCACCCTCGTAGACATCGCCATTGGCGTAGGTGACGCGGCCCTCGCCATGGCGCTGGCCGGCCAGCAGCGCGCCTTCGTAGACGTCGCCGTTGGGCTGGGTGAGCCGGCCCTCGCCCTCGATCCGGCCGTCGACCCACTGGCCCTCGTAGACCAGGCCGTCGGGCATGGTGAGCCGGCCCTCGCCCTCGCGCTCGCCGGCCGAGAGCCGGCCCTCGTAGACCGAGCCGTCGGGATAGGTGATCTTGCCCTCGCCCTCCTTGACGCCGTTCACCCACTGGCCCTCGTAGACGTAGCCGTCGGGGCTGGTGAGCGTGCCGGTGCCGTGGTGCATGGCGTTGCGGAACTCGCCCTCGTAGCGGGTGCCGTTGGCGTAGTCGGCGACGCCGCGGCCGGTGATCTTGCCGTCGGCCCATTCGCCCTCGTAGGTGCCGCCATCGGCGAAGGTGATCTTGCCCACGCCCTCGGGCTTGCCGCGCGCGAACTGGCCCTCGTAGACCGAGCCGTTGGGGAAGGTGGCCGTGCCCTCGCCGCGGATCTCGCCCTCGAACCACTCGCCGCGATACTCGTAGCCGTTGGGCAGCCGGTAGGTGCCCTGTCCGTGCTGGCGGCCGTTCAGGAACTGGCCCTCGTAGACGCCGCCATCCTCGTATTGCTTGACGGTGACGTCCTGCGCCGCGGAGGTCGAGGCCAGCGCGATGGCCGCCGCCGCCGCGAGTGTGAACGCGCGCACTTGTCCTGCCGGCATGGCCGCCTTTGCCCCCAATGCGATCGGCCCGGTTCGACCGGACCCGGTTTGAGCTTTCGCGTCAGACTAGCCGTGCCCCCGGAGCAAGACAACCGCTCCGGCGTCTCAGGCCGGAGTGGCGCGCGGCGGCCACAGCTCGGGAAAGGGCCCGCCGCCAAGGGGATGGCTGCGCGGCCGCGGCACCGCCGCGATCCGGTCGGCGAAGCGGCGCGGCGCCTCGGGGTCGGCGGCCTCGGTCTCGACCTGCGCCTGGCCCGGCGGGTAGGCGCCGAGCACCGCGAAGCCGTCGCGCGCCGACAGGCAGCGATGGCCGAACCCGGCCGGCAGCACCAGCGCGTCGCTGGCCGAGACCTCGACCGGCGCACCCTCCGGCCCGCCCAGCTGCAGCCGGGCCGCGCCGGCCACGCACAAGAGCGCCTCATGCGCGTTCGGGTGGAAATGGTGGTGGTCGTACACGCCCCAGCGCCAGATCCCGCCCCAGCCGGCGGCGCGCAGCAGCGCCTCGGCCTCGCCCGGCGCGAAGGCGCCGGGCAGCAGCAGCGCCGGCCAGTGCGGGTGGTTGGGGATGCCGCCATTGGCGGCCGCGCTCAGCGTGCGGATCTCTGTCATGCGAGCGCAGCTAGGCATGCAGGCGCGGGTGGTCAATGCGCGCGGCGGTTGCGCACGGCGCCTGTTCGCCGGTGAGGGGGCGGCGACCCGCCCGCCGCGCCCTATGTCTCGGCCGGGAAGGCACTGAACAGGGAGGAGCCGCTCATGGCCACCAAGATCGCCGTCATCTTCTATTCCACCTACGGCACCAATCACGGCGTCGCGCTCGAGGCGGCGCGCGCCGCCGAAGAAGCCGGCGCCGAGGTGCGGCTGCGCCGCTGCCGCGAGACCGCGCCGGAGGAGGTGGTGAACGGCCAGGACGCCTGGCGCGAACAGCTCGAGCGGATGAAGGACATCCCCGAGGCTGCGCTCGACGACATGGAATGGGCCGACGGCTACTTCATCGCCGTGCCGACCCGCTTCGGCACCCCGGCCAGCCAGTTCCGTGCCTTCGTCGACACGCTCGGCCCGCTGTGGCAGTCGGGCAAGCTCGCCAACAAGGCGCTGACCGCCACCACCTCGGCGCAGAACCCGCATGGCGGCCAGGAGACCACGATCCAGACGATCTACGCCACCGCGATGCATTGGGGCTCGATCATCGTGGCGCCGGGCTATGCCGACCCGGTGAAGTTCGAGGATGGCGGCAACCCCTACGGCTTTTCCTGCCAGCCCGGCCCGCTCGACGAGACCGGCAAGAAATCCGTGGCCTACCAGGCCAGGCGGCTGGTCGAATACGCCGGCAGGATCGCCGGCTGAAGCCGCGGCGGGGCTTGCGGCAGGCCGCCCCGCCCGTAATCTCCCCCGGAGCCGCAGCCCCGGGGGAGAGCATCGATGCCCGAGAACAAGACCCAGCCCACCGGCGAAAGCGTCGAGGCCTTCCTCGCCGCGGTCGAGCCCGCCCGCAGGCGCGAGGACGCGCACGAGCTCGACGCGCTGTTTCGCGAGGTGTCGGGCTTCGTGCCGGTGATGTGGGGGCCCTCGATCATCGGCTACGGCGCCTACGACTACGTCTACGAGAGCGGCCGCTCGGGGCGCTTCCTCGCCACCGGCTTCTCGCCTCGAAAGGCGAACCTCGTGCTCTACATCATGCCCGGCTACGACGCGGCCAACCCGATCCTGCAACGGCTCGGCAAGCACCGGATGGGCAAGTCGTGCCTCTACATCAACAAGCTCGCCGACGTGGATCGCGGCGCGCTGGCGGAGCTGATCCGGCACGGGCTCGACCGGCTGGGCGGCTTCTGGCCGGTGCATCCGATCTGAGCCGGCGGCCACAAGGACCGACATGACCGAAGAGGACGAGCCCCGCCCGGGGCGCTGGATCGCCATGGCCGCGCTGCTGGTCGCGGGTTTCATGAACCTGATCGACGTGACCATCGTCAACGTGGCGATCCCGTCGCTGCAGGCGGCCTTCGCGGCCACCGACAGCCAGATCGAATGGGTCGTGGCGGCCTACATCCTGAGCTTCGCGCTCTGCCTGCTGCCCGCCGGGCGGCTCGGCGACGTGGTCGGGCGGCGGCGGATGTTCGTGATCGGGGTGGGCTGGTTCACCGTGGCCTCGGCGCTGTGCGGCCTCGCCCCTTCGGTCGAGGCGCTGGTCGGCGCGCGGGTGCTGCAGGGCATCGGCGGCGCGATGATGACGCCGCAGACGCTGGCGCTCGTCCCGGCGCTCTTCCCCCCGCGCGAACGCGGCGCGGCCTTCGCGCTGTTCGGCCTCTCGGCCGGTCTCGCCGCCGTCACCGGCCCGGTGCTGGGCGGCTTCCTGATCGGCGCCGACATCGCCGGTCTCGACTGGCGGCCCATCTTCCTCGTCAACGTGCCCGTGGGCGTGCTGGCGATCGCGGCGGCGATGCGCTTCGTGCCGAAGATCCCCGGCGCCGCCGATCTCAGGCTCGACTATGCCGGCGTCGCGCTGGCGGGCGTGGCGCTGATGCTGCTGCTCTTTCCGCTGATCGAGGGGCGCCAGCTCGGCTGGCCGATCTGGTGCTTCGCGATGATGGCCGGGGCGGTGCCGATGACGGCCGCCTTCGTGCTCTGGCAGCGCCGGCAGGCACGGCGCGGGGCGCCGCAGCTCGTCCCCGCGACGCTTCTGGCCAATGCCGACTACGTGGCGGGCTCGGCGCTGGCGACGATGCTGTTCGCGGGCGTGCCGGGTTTCTTCCTCGTCTTCGCGGTGTTCCTGCAGGTCGGCAACGGGCTGACGCCGCTCGAGTCGGGCGTCACCACCATGCCGTTCTCGCTCGGCGTGCTCGCGGCCTCGGTCCTGTCGGGCCGGCTCGGCACCCGCTGGCCGCGCCAGCGCATCGCCGCGGGGGCGGGCCTTCTGGTGCTGGGCATGACGCTGCTGCGCCTGCTTCTGCCGGGCGAGACCGAGCCGCTGTCGCGGCTGGTCTTCGTGCTGCCGCTGGGCCTTGCAGGCCTCGGCCTCGGCACCGCCGTCTCGCCGCTGTTCCAGACCGTGCTCGCCAATGTCGGCGACCGCGACACCGGCGTGGGCTCTGGCGTGCTGCAGAGCTTCCAGCAGGTCGGCGGCGCGCTGGGCGTGGCGGTGATGGGGCAGCTGTTCTTCGGCACGCTGCGCGTCACCGGCGGCGAGGGCTTCACCCAGGCGCTGACGGCCGCGCTGTGGTTCAACGCGGCCGCCTTCCTCGCCGTGGCGCTGCTGGTCTGGCGGCTGCCCGAGCCGCAGCTCGTGCCGAAGCCGCGCGCGACCCCGGCCGAGTGAGGTTCACATGGTGAGCTGGTAGCTCTGCTGCACCCAGCGGAAGCCGTCCTCGCCGCGCTTCTGCACGAAGCCCATCCCCGGAAAGGGCATGTGGTAGCCGATCACCGGCATCCGGCTCTCGGCCGCCATGGTCAGCACGCGGCGGCGGCTCTTGGTCGCCATCTGCTTGTCCATGTCGAAGCTGACGTTCCAGTCGGGGTAGCCCACCGACCAGACGTAGTGGTTGGCGAGATCCGCCATCAGCAGCAGCCGCCGCTCGCCGCCCGCCAGCGTGAAGCACAGATGCCCCGGCGTGTGGCCGAAGGCCTCCATCGTCGTCAGCGGCCCGACCTCGTCGCCCTCGGCGAGAAAGTTCAGCTCGCCCTCGAGCGGCCGGACATTGGCCTCGTAGGCGTCGCTGGGGTTCTGCGACCAGTAATCGAACTCGACCTGCCCGGCATGCAGCGAGGCGTTCGGAAAGGTCTTCTCGCCGGCCTCGGTCATCAGCCCGCCGATATGGTCGGGATGCATGTGGGTGATCACCACATGGGTGATGTCGCCCGGCGCGTGGCCCGCCGATTCCAGCGCCGCGGTCATGCCGGCGGCGTCGGTGCCGGTGTCGACGAGGATCTTGTTCTCGCCCGCCTCGATCAGCACCGGGTTGAAGAAGAAGCGCGCCCGGTCGGCGGGGATGAAGTTCTCGCGGCTGACCTGCGCGAAGGTCTCGGTCTCGACGTTCAGCCCGAAGATCGACTGTGGGTCCGGCACGACGCGGCTGGCCGCGAGCAGGGTGGTGACCCGGGTCTGGCCCATGCGGAACACCCGGTGCGTCGGCATCGGCACGTCCCTGGCCGCGGCGGCGGCGTGGCTCTCGGCGCGGGCGGGCGTGGCGATCTGGGTCGTGGCGGCGGCCAGCGGCAGCGCCGCCCCGGCCGCGAGCGCCGCGCGGCGGCTGATGGAATGGGACATGCGTCGTCTCCTCCGGTTCTGACTGCACCAGAGGGTAGGGCGCGGAACCCCCGCGCATAGCGTGGAAATCGCGGAAAAACCGCGACTCAAAGCCACCACTGGTCGATCGCGGCGATGTCGTCGTCCGACCAGCCGAAGTGATGCGCGAACTCGTGCACCGTCACATGCGCCACCATCTCGGCGATGCTGACATCGCCGCGCTCGGCCCACTCGTCGAGGATCGGCCGGCGGAACAGCCAGACCACGTCCGGCCCCTGCGGCATGTCCCAGGTCGACTTCTCGGTCAGCGGGATGCCGTCATAGAGCCCGGTCAGCTCGAACGCCTCCATCTCCATCTGCGCCAGCATCTCGTCGGTGGCGAAGTCGAGTACCCGGATCGCCACGGCGCGCGCCGCTTCGCGGAAGCGCGGCGGCATGGTCTCGACCACGTGGCGGGCGATCTGCTCCATCTCGTCCGTGGAGGGGGCGAGGGGGCTGCTCTCGAAGGGGTCGGTGCTGCTGTCCATGGCCCCGATATGGACAAAACCGCCCGCCTGTGAAAGAGCCGAACGCGAACAGGAGAGCCCCATGACCACGACCCGTTTCGCCCCGTCCCCCACCGGCTGGCTGCATATCGGCAACCTGCGCGCCGCGCTGTTCAACCACGCCATCGCGCGCCAGCAGGGCGGCGAGTTCATCCTGCGGATCGACGACACCGACGCCGAGCGTTCGAAGCCGGAATACGTGGACGGCATCCTCGAGGCGCTGGACTGGCTGGGGCTGAAGCACGACCGGGTCGAGAAGCAGTCCGACCGGCTCGAGCGCTACGAGGCGGCCAAGGCCAAGCTCATTGCCGACGGCCGGCTCTACGAGTGCTTCGAGACCCCGACCGAGCTGGACCTCAAGCGCAAGAAGCAGCTCAACATGGGCAAGCCGCCGGTCTACGACCGCGCCGCGCTGGAGCTCTCCGAAGAGGAGAAGGACCGCCTGCGCGCCGAGCGCGGCAGCCACTGGCGCTTCAAGCTCGACCGCGAGCGGATCGAGTGGGAGGACGGCATCCTCGGCCCGATCTCGATCGACGCGGCTTCCGTCTCCGACCCGGTGCTGATCAAGGAAAGCGGGCAGGTGCTCTACACCTTCGCCTCCTCGGTCGACGACGCCGAGATGGGCATCACCGACGTGGTGCGCGGCTCGGACCACGTCACCAACACCGCGACGCAGATCCAGATCATCCGCGCGCTGGGCCATGAGCCGCCGCGCTTCGCGCATCACTCGCTGCTGACCGGCCCGCAGGGCGAGGCGCTGTCGAAGCGCCTCGGCACGCTGTCCCTGCGCGACCTCAAGGCCGCGGGCATCGAGCCGATGGCGATCCTGAGCCTGATGGCGCGTCTCGGCTCCTCGCAGCCCGTCGAGCTGCGCCAGACCCCCGAAGAGGTGGTCGAGGGCTTCGACATCGCCACCTTCGGCGCCGCGCCGACCAAGTTCGACCCCGCCGATCTCGAACCGCTGACCGCGCGCTATCTCTCGACCCAGCCGCTTTCGGCCGTGGCCGACGACGTGCGCGCCGCCGGCGTGCCCGACGATCTGGCCGAGCCGTTCTGGGCCGTGGTGCGCGAGAACCTCAAGACCCGCGCCACGATCGCCGAATGGTGGGCGGTGTTCCGCGACGGCAAGTCGGGCCACGCCGCGCCCGAGGATGCCGAGTTCGTCGCCACGGCGCTGGGCCTGCTGGGCGAGCCGCCCTACGGCCCCGAGACCTGGAAGCAGTGGACCGACGCGGTGAAGGCCGAGACCGGGCGCAAGGGCAAGGGGCTGTTCCTGCCGCTGCGCCGCGCCGTCACCGGTCTCGACAGCGGCCCCGAGATGGCCGACGTCATGGCGCTGATGCAGGTCCGGCCGCAGGTCTGAGCCCCGCGACACCGCGCCCCGCCCGGCCGCTCTGGACCGGGGCGGGGCGCGCGATACCTCCCCCGCGTGACACCAGCGCGCGGAGGCTCCCTTGCAGGACTGCATCATCGTGGGCGGGGGGCCGGCCGGCCTGTCCGCCGGGATCTATCTCGGGCGCTTTCTGCGCCGCACCCGGCTCTACGCCGCGGGCCGCCCGCGCGCCGACCACATCCCGCGCAGCCGCAACCTCGCCGGCTGGCCCGACGGCGTGACCGGGCCCGAGCTTCTCGACAGCATGCGCCGCCAGCTCGGCCATTACGACGTCGAGATCCGCGACGAGCGGGTCACGGGGGCCACGCAGATCGATGGCGGCTTCCGGCTCGAGACCGAGGGCGGTCCGGTCGAGACGCGGATGCTGGTGCTCGCCACCGGCGTCACCAACCGCCCCCCGCGCATCCCCGAGGCGCTGCATGACGAAGGCGTGCAGCGCGGGCTGATCCGCTACTGTCCGATCTGTGACGCCTACGAGGTGCAGGGCAGGAAGGTCGCCATCCTCGGCTCCGGCCCCCATGCCGTGGCCGAGGGCCGCTTCGTCCGTCACTACGCCGAGGATGTCACCGTGGTCCGGCCCGAGCACGCGCCGCTCGACGATGACGGCGAGCGGGCACTGTCGGAGGCGGGGCTGAAGATCCTGCCCTCGCATCGCGAGGCGATCCGGCTCGAGGGCGAGAAGATCGTCGTCGACATGGCCGATGGCCGCTCGGAGGCCTTCGACACGCTCTACGTGGCGCTCGGCACCGACCCGCATTCCGACCTCGCCCGCGAGCTCGGCGCCGATCTAAGCGAGAGCGGCTGCATCCCGGTCGACGCGCATTGCGAGACCTCGGTGCCGGGCCTCTTCGCCATCGGCGACGTGATCGAGGGGCTCGACCAGATCGCCTACGGCATGGGCCATGCCGCCGTGGCCTGCACGGCGATCCACAACCGGCTGCTCGGGCGCTAGGCCCTCAGTCCTGCGCCCGGAGCACCTGCGCCGGGCGCACCTTCAGGGGCCGCCACGCGAAGGCGAGACCGGCGAGCAGGCTCGCCAGCGCCCCGCCCGCGACGATGCCCACCGCCGAGGGCCAGATCACCGAGAAGTCGGTCTCCATCACGAAGCGCGCCACCGCCCAGCCGCCGAGCAGCCCGGCGCCCAGCGCCACCAGACCAGCGGCCGCGCCCAGAAGCGCAGCGCGAAGCGCGAAGCTCGACAGGATGCGGCGGCGGCTCGCGCCCAGCGTCTTGAGGATCGCCGCCTCGTAGGTGCGCGACCGCTCGCCCGCCGCCGCCGCGCCGATCAGCACGAGGAAGCCGGTCAACAGCGTCGCCGCGGCGCCGTAGCGCGTGGCCGAGGCGATGCCCCCGATCACCCGCGTCACCTGGTCGATCGCGTCGCGCACGCTGATCGCGGTGATGTTGGGGTAGGCGTCCGACAGCTCGCGCAGGATCGCCGCCTCGGCCTCCTCCTCGGCATAGACGGTCGAGATCCAGCTGTGCGGCGCGCCGGCGAGCGCGCCGGGGTTCATCGACATGACGAAGGCGATGGCGGCGCTCTGGAAATCCACCCGCCGCAGATTGGCGATGGTCGCGGTCACGTCGCGCCCGAGCACGTTGACGGTGATCTCGTCGCCGACATCGAGCCCGATCTCCAGCGCCTCCTCCTCGGCGAAGCTGACCAGCGGCGGGCCGTTATAATCGGCCTCCCACCATTCGCCGCGCACGATCTCCTCGCCCTCGGGCGGGCTCTCGGAATAGGTCAGGCCGCGATCGCCATGCAGCACCCAGTGGTCGGCCACCTCGCGGGCGGGGCGGCCGTTGATGCCGGTGATGATGCCGCGCAGCATCGGCGCGGTGTCGATCCGCTCGACCTCCGGATCGTCCGAGAGCCGCTCGCGGAAGCCCGAGATCTGGTCGGGCTGGATGTCGACGAAGAAATAGGCGGGCGCGACGTCGGGCAGCTCCTCGGCGATGGCCTGCCGCAGATTGCCGTCGATCTGGCCGACCGCAGCCAGCACCGACAGGCCGAGCCCCAGCGACAGCACCACCGAGCCGGTCTCGCCGCCGCGCTTGCCGATCGCGCCCAGCGCCAGCCGCAGCCCCGGCCGGCCCCTGAGGCCCCGCCCGAAGCGGCGCGACAGCGCCTGCACCGCGACGGCGGCGAGCGCCAGCAGCGCCAGCGCCCCGGCGATGCCGCCCGCGGTCGAGAGCGTCAGCTTCCACGTGCCCGAGAACAGCACGGCGGCCAGCAGCAGGAGGCCGACGAGCGCGAGCGTCGCGCTCAGGTAGCGCCGCCGGGGCAGGGTGCTGCCCGCGCCCATCGCGTCGCGAAACAGCGTCGCCGCGCGCACGTTCTCGGTCCGCGCCAGCGGCCAGAGCGTGAAGATCAGCGCCACCAGCGCGCCGTAGAGCGCGGCCTCGAACAGCGGGCCCGGATAGACCCCGAACTCGGCCGGAACCGGCAGCCGCGCGGTGATCAGCGGCGCCAGCGCCAGCGGAATGGCCGTGCCCAGCACCAGCCCGAGCGCGAGGCCCAGAAGCGTCAGCGCGCCGATCTGCAGGAAGTAGGTCAGGAAGATGGTCGAGCGCACCGCGCCCAGGGTTCTCAGCGTCGCGATGGTCGCGGTCTTGCCCGCGAGATAGGCCCGGACCGCCGCCGAGATGCCGACACCGCCCACGGCGAGGCCCGACAGCCCGATCAGCACGAGAAACGAGCCCAGCCGGTCGATGAACACCTCCGTGCCGCCCGCGCCGCGCCGCGCGTCGCTCCAGCGCAACCCGCTGTCGGGGAAGCGCCGCTCGGCCTCGTCCTCCAGCGCCTGCAGGTCCGCGCCGGCGGGCAGGTCCATGCGGTAGAGCGTCGAGAAGAGGGTGCCCTCGGCCAAGAGGCCCGAGTCGGCCAGATCCTCGGCATAGACGATGCTGCGCGGCCCCAGCCCGAAGCCGCCCGCCGCCCCGTCGGGATAGCGGTCGATGATCGCCGAAAGCACGAAGTCCTGCGTGCCGAGCCTGAGCGTGTCGCCGGGCGCGACCGCCAGCCGGTCGGCCAGCGCGCCCTGCACCACGATGCCGGGCAGCGCGCCGTCGCCCGCCAGCGCCTCGGGCAGCGACATCTCGGGCTCGAGCTCCACTTCGCCCACCAGCGGGTAGGCGCTGTCGACCGCGCGGATCTGCGTCAGCCCGCGCTCGGTTTCGCCGCCGCGCTCGACCACCGCCATGGAGCGGAAATCGACCACCTCCGAGACGGTCTCGGAGACGCCTTCCATCCAGGCCAGCTCGTCCTCGCTGGCGTAGCGGTAGGTGAACTCGATCTCGGCATCGCCGCCGAGGATCGCGGCGCTCTCGCGCTCGAGCCCGGCCTGGATCGCCGAGCGCACGAGGCCGACCGCCGCGATGGCGGCGACGCCGAGCGTCAGGCAGGCGAGGAAGATGCGAAAGCCGCGCAGGCCGCCGCGCAGCTCGCGGCGGGCGAGGCGGGCCGCGGTCGCGAGGCTCATGCCGCCACCCGGCCGTCGCTCAGCCGCACCACCCGGTCGCAGCGCTCGGCGAGCTCGGGCGCGTGCGTCACCATGATCAGCGTCGCGCCGTGCCGGTCGCGCAGGTCGAACAGGAGGTCCATGATCTGCCCGCCATTGGCGGCGTCGAGATTGCCGGTGGGCTCGTCGGCCAGAAGGATCTTCGGGTGCGGCGCGGTGGCCCGCGCCAGCGCCACGCGCTGCTGCTCGCCGCCCGAAAGCTGGCCGGGGTAGTGGCCCGAGCGATGGCCGAGCCCGACCGCCTCGAGCTGCGCTTCGGCGCGCTCATGCGCGTCCGCATGGCCGGCGAGTTCCAGCGGGATCGCGACGTTTTCCAGCGCCGTCATGGTCGGGATCAGGTGGAAGGACTGGAACACCACCCCCATATTGTCCCGGCGGAAGCGCGCCAGCGCGTCCTCGTCCAGCGCCGTCAGGTCGTGGCCCAGCGCCGCCACCGAGCCGCCGGTCGCGCGTTCGAGCCCGCCCATGAGCATGAGGAGAGACGACTTGCCAGAGCCACTCGGACCCACAAGACCCAGCGTCTCGCCCGGCGCCACGTCGAGCGTGATCCCGTGCAGGATCTCCACCGGGCCGGCATTGCCCGAGAGCGTCAGCTCGGCGTCTTTCATCGACAGGACGGGATCGGTCATTCGTCGGGCTCTCCTTCGGGCACGCCCCGACCGATATGGCGCGGCGGCGGTGATGCGCAAGCTCGCGCTGCCGCTGCTTTTTGTCGCCGCGCCGCTGGCCGCGCAGGCCGAGGAGCTGGTGATCGCCGCGCTCGGCGACAGCCTGACCGCGGGCTACGGCCTGCCGCAGGAGGACGGGCTGGTGCCGCAGCTGCAGGGCTGGCTCGACGCCGAGGGCGCGGAGGTGCGGCTGATCAACGCGGGCGTGTCGGGGGACACCTCTGCGGGCGGGCTGTCGCGCATCGGCTGGACGCTGACCGAGGAGGTCGACGCGCTGATCGTGGCGCTGGGCGGCAACGACTACCTGCGCGGCCTGCCGCCCGAGGCGCTGAAGGACAATCTGGGCGGCATCCTCGAGGCGGCGGGCGAGGCCGGGGTCGAGGTGCTGCTGGTCGGCATCAGCGCCACCGCGAATTACGGCGCCGACTACCGCGACGCCTTCAACGCGGTCTACCCCGACCTCGCCGAGCAGTACGGGGCGCTGGTCTACCCGAACATCTTCGCAGCCCTGCAGGATGGTCGCGGCCTCGACGAGGCACGGCGCGCCTACATGCAGGCCGACGGCATCCACCCCAACGCCGAGGGGGTCGGGCTGATCGTCGAGGCGATCGGGCCCTCCGTGCTCGACCTCGCCGAGGCCGCGCGCGGCGATGACACGGAGGCGGCGGTCAGGTAACCTGTGTGACGTAGCGTCAGGGAGGGTTCGCCATGTCCGTCGCGAAAGTCACAGAGATCATCGCCGCCTCGCCAGACAGCTTCGACGACGCCGTGAAGCAGGGCATCGCGCGGGCGTCGGAGACGCTGAAGGGCATCACCGGCGCCTGGGTGTCCGAGCAGAAGGTCACCTGCGAGAACGGCCGGGTCACCGAGTACCGGGTGGCGATGCGCGTCACCTTCGTGCTGAACGACTGAAGGGCCGGGGGCGGCCCGCGCAGGGCGGCCGGCGAGAGAAGGCCCTTGAAGCGAGACCCGATACGAGAACGGGCGCGGCCATGGCCGCGCCCGTCCGGAAATCCTGCGAAGGGGCCCGCGACGGGGCCGCCCGCGTCTTACATCGGCTTGAGGTTCACCGCCGACTCGCGGCCGTCACGGCCGGCTTCGATGTCGAAGCTGATCTTCTGGTTGTCGGCGAGGCCGGTCAGGCCCGAACGCTCAACGGCGGAAATGTGGACGAACACGTCCTTCTTGCCGCCATCGGGAGCGATGAAGCCGTAGCCTTTGGTGGTGTTGAACCATTTCACGGTGCCGGTAGCCATCGTGCTGTCTTCCTTAACAAGTGTCCGCCTGCGGAATTGCAGCGGTTTCGGCTCTGTCAGTGCTGATCGAGGGACTGAGGCCGTGAAGGAGACAGTGGTCGATAGAGGTAACGTCGCCTTGTCCAGTTAACCCGAATCGGCCAGAAACGCAATTCTCATTCGGGCCCGCGCCGGCGGGGTCGGCGGGTCTTCGCCCGCGCGCGCGACAGGCGCGCAACGGGTGCGCGACGTGTGCGCGGGACCGCGCGGGGCAGGGGGCGAGGATGGAGAGCGAGATCTGCATCTGGCACGCGGCCGGGGCATCGGTCGAGCCGGTGCTGCGGGTTCCGGGGCGGGTCGAGGCCCCGAACTGGCACCCCGAGGGCCATCTTCTCGTCAATGCCGAGGGCCGGCTGTGGCGGGTGCCGCTCGCCGCGCCGCGGCTCGAGCCGGTCGAGACCGGCTTCGCGCGAAGGTTGAACAACGATCACGCCCCGTCGCCGGACGGCGCGCGGATCGCGCTCTCCGACAAGACCGAGACCGGCCGCTCCTGCATCTACCAGATGCCCGCCGCCGGCGGCACGCCCGAACGGCTGAGCCGCAACACGCCCTCGTGGCTGCATGGCTGGAGCCCGGACGGCCGCTTCGTCGTCCATGCCGGCGCGCGCGACGGCGGGCCGGTCGGGATCTACCTCACCGAGGTCGCGAGCGGCGCGGAGCGCTGCGTGACCGCCGCCTTCGACCATGCCGACGGGCCGGACTTCTCGGCCGATGGCGGCTGGATCTGGTTCAACGGCGAGCGCGACGGCGCGGTCGACATCTGGCGCATCCGCCCCGATGGCCGCGAACTTCAGCGCATGACCGACGGCCCCGGCGTCGACTGGTTCCCGCATCCCTCGCCCTGCGGGGCGCATGTCGTGCACCTGCGCTACCCGCCTGGCACCACGGGCCATCCCGCCGATCTCGACGTGGCCCTTTGGCTGATGCCGCAGCAGGGCGGGCCAGGACGCGAGATCGCCCGCTTCCGCGGCGGGCAGGGCAGCCTCAACGTGCCGTCATGGGCCCCGGGCGGCGCGGCCTTCGCCTTCATCCGGTACCCGGCATGAGGGCGGGTCTGCCGGTGGCGCGGGCCGGGCAGGCGGTGGGGCTCCTGGGCGGGTCGTTCGACCCGGCGCATGAGGGGCATCTCGCGATCAGCCATGCCGCGCTCACCCGGCTCGGGCTCGACGCGCTGTGGTGGCTGGTCAGCCCCGGCAACCCGCTCAAGGCCCGCGGCCCGGCGCCGATGCCGGCGCGGCTGGCGCATGCGCGCGCGGTCGCGCGGCACCCGAGGATCACCGTCACCGGCATCGAGGCGCATCTGGGCACCCGCCACACCGCCGAGACGCTGCGCGGGCTGCAGCGGCTTTACCCCGGCGTGCGCTTCGTCTGGCTGATGGGGGCCGACAACCTCGTGCAGCTGCATCGCTGGCACGACTGGCGCGGCATCGTGGAGACGGTGCCGATGGCGGTCTTCGCCCGGCCCGGCGACCGGCTCGCCGCGAAGCTCTCGCGCGCCGCGCGGATCTACCGGCCCGCCCGGCTGCCGGCGCGGGCGGCGCCGCTGCTGGCCCGCCGGCCGGCCCCGGCCTGGTGCTTTCTCGACCTGCCGATGTCGGACCTGTCCTCGACCGGGCTGCGCGCCGCCGGCGGCTGGCCGCGCATGGCCGCCGCCATGTCCGAAGCGTGAGCGCGACCCCGTTGCCGCGGACGCCTCGCGCACTCTATCTACCGGGTATGATAGCACGAGCGATCCGATACGGGCTGCTGGTCTGCGGCCTCCTGAGCGCCACCGCCACGCTGGCGGAGGCTCCGCAGCGCGCGCTGCGCCCCGAAGCGCGGCCCGTCGCCGTCGGCAGCGTCAGCACCTCCGGCACGGCCGCCATCGCGCAGGAGGCGGCCCCGAAGCCCTCCGGCCTGCGGCCGCGCTCGCGCGAGGCCACCGACATCTTCGTCGAGGATGCGCGTCTGGGCGGGCGCACCTCCTTCGTGGCGCTCGACGCGGGCTCGGGCGAGATCCTCGACCGCCACGAGGCCTTCACCCGGATGCCGCCGGCCTCCGTCGCCAAGTCGGTGACCGCGCTCTACGCGCTCGACGCGCTCGGCCCCGATCACCGCTTCGAGACGACGCTGGTCGCCACCGGCCCGGTGGTCGAGGGCACGCTGCAGGGCGACCTCGTTCTGGCCGGCACCGGCGATCCGACGCTCGACACCGACGCGCTGTCGGAGATGGTCGCCGCGCTCGACCTCGCCGGGGTGCGCCGGGTGGCGGGCGGCTTCTCGGTCTGGGGCGGGGCGCTGCCGCAGCAGGACCGGATCGACCCGGTGCAGCTGCCGCATCTGGGCTACAACCCGGCCGTCGGCGGTCTGAACCTGAACTACAACCGCATCTACTTCTCGTGGGAGCGCCAGTCCGGCGGCGACTACGCGCTGTCGCTCGACGCGCGCGGCACCAGCGCCCGGCCCGAGGTCGAGATCGCCACCATCGAGGCGGTGGATCGCGGCTCGCCGGTCTACGACTACGAGCAGCGCAACGGGGTCGACGTCTGGACCGTGGGCCGGCGCTATCTCGGCGACAGCGGCGGCCGCTGGCTGCCGGTGCGCCGGCCGGCGCTCTATGCCGGGCAGGTCTTCGCGGCGCTGGCCGAGGCGCGCGGGATCGAGCTCGGCCCGGTCTCCGAGGCCGCCGAGGCGCCTGTGGGCGAGGTGCTGGCCCGCCACGAGAGCGCGGATCTCGAGACGCTCGTGCGCGAGATGCTGAAATACTCGACCAACCTCACCGCCGAGCAGCTCGGCCTCGCCGCCACCGCCGCGCGCGGGATCGAGGCCGACGGCCTCGTGGCCTCGGCGCGGGCGATGTCGGACTGGGTCGAGGCGCGGTTCGGCGTGGCGCCGGACTTCATCGACCATTCCGGGCTGGGCGGCGCCTCGCGGATCAGCGCCATGCAGATGGCCAAGATCCTGACCGACCCCTTCGCCCGCGAGGAGCTGCGCCCGCTTCTGAAGTCGATCCGGCTCTACGGGCCGCGCGGCGAGGCGCTCGACCGCGCGCCGGGCGTGGTGGTGGCCAAGACCGGCACGCTGAACTTCGTCAGCGCGCTGGCGGGCTACGAGCGCACGATCGGCGGCCGCGACATCGCCTTCGCGATCTTCTCGGGCGACGTGGCGCGGCGGATCGACTCGCAGGACGAGGAGGCCGAGCGCCCCGAGGGCGCGCGCTCCTACAACGGCCGCGCCAAGTGGCTGCAGCAGCGGCTGCTGCAGCGCTGGGGCATCGCCTACTCGGCCGAGGAGGCGACCAACTAGGCCGCTGCCGGACCCGGCAGCGGTTTCTGGATTAGATCCGGGCGCCGCGGCCGCGCGGGCCCCAGACATACCAGGCGATCAGACCCAGTAGCGGCAGGATCAGGATGCCCAGCGTCCAGAGCACCTTCTTGCCGGTGCTGGCCGACGAGGTGATGACGTTCCAGATCGCGTAGAGGTCGAGCAGGAAGACGATGAAACCGAGGATGCGCATGGCTTGGCCCTTTCACGGCTGTTGCCCGTGAAACGCCGTCGCCCCGCGCCGGGGTCCGCGACCTCGTCTCAGACCGTCATGTGCCGCGCCCGCGCGCCGCGCTCGATCGCGGCGGCGTGCAGCCGGTCGATGCGCAGCTCGTAGCGGATCTCCTCGAGCATCCGCCCCTCGCCCTCGGTGACGTTGCCGTCGGCGGCGGCGACGTCGCAGGCCAGCGCGTAGGCGGTCTCGTAGAGCCGCTCGGGCAGGGCATCGCGGATCAGCCCGAACAGCGCGTCGAGCCCGTCCTCCTGCTCGAGCAGGTCGAACACGGTGCTGGCCATGCCCGACAGGTCGTCGCCATATTCGGCGAAGACCGGCAAGTGGTTGACCATGTTCGAGATCTTCACGAGCTCGGAGGTGCGGATGTTCTCGTCGGAGGCCGAGACGGCGATCATCAGCGCCACCAGCGCGTCCTGCGCGGTCAGGGAAGGGGTGTCGCTCATGGTCGGTCTCCTTGCATTCACGGGGCAATTTATTGACGCGGCCCACCCCCCGCAATAGGAGAGCCGGGTTCATTCCCCGACGAGGTGATACGATGTCCGAACTGCGCGACGTGGCGATGCAGAGCAAGGCCTGGCCCTTCGAGGAGGCGCGCGCGCTGCTCAAACGCTTCGGCGGCAAGGACCCGGCCAAGGGTCACGTGCTGTTCGAGACCGGCTACGGGCCCTCGGGCCTGCCGCATATCGGCACCTTCGGCGAGGTGCTGCGCACCACGATGATCCGCCGCGCCTTCGAGCTGATCTCCGACATCCCGACCCGGCTGGTCTGCTTCTCGGACGATCTCGACGGCATGCGCAAGGTGCCCGAGAACGTGCCGCAGCAGGAGATGATGCGCGAGAACCTGCAGCGGCCGCTGACCAGCGTGCCCGACCCCTTCGGCACGCATGACAGCTTCGGCGGGCACAACAACGCCATGCTGCGCCGCTTCCTCGACACCTTCGGCTTCGAGTACGAGTTCGTCTCGGCCACCGAGTTCTACCGCTCGGGCCAGTTCGACGACACGCTGCGCATGGCGGCCGAGCGCTACGACGACATCATGGCGATCATGCTGAAGAGCCTGCGCGAGGAGCGCCAGCAGAGCTATTCCTGCTTCCTGCCGATCCACCCCGAGACCGGCCGCGTACTCTACGTGCCGATGAAGCACGTGGACGCGAAAGAGCACACCATCACCTTCGACGACGAGGACGGGCGCGAATGGACGCTGCCCGTCACCGGGGGCAACGTGAAGCTGCAGTGGAAGCCCGATTTCGGCGCCCGCTGGGCCGCGCTCGGCGTCGATTTCGAGATGTACGGCAAGGACCACTCGACCAACACGCCGATCTATGACGGCATCTGCAAGGTGCTGGGCGGCCGCGCGCCGAACCACTTCACCTACGAGCTGTTCCTCGACGATGCCGGGCAGAAGATCTCGAAGTCGAAGGGCAACGGCCTGACCATCGACGAGTGGCTGAGCTACGCCGCGACCGACTCTTTGAGCTACTTCATGTATCTCAAGCCCAAGACCGCCAAGCGGCTGCATTTCGACGTGATCCCGAAGATGGTGGACGAGTATCACCAGCAGCTGCGCGCCTATCCCGGGCAGGACCTGAAGGCGCAGCTCGCCAACCCGGTCTACCACATCCACCAAGGCGAGGTGCCCGCTTCGGACATGGTGGTGCCGTTCCAGATGCTTCTGAACCTCGTCTCGGTCTCCGGCGCCGAGGACAAGGAGACGCTCTGGGGCTTCATTCGCCGCTACGCGCCGGAGGCCAGCCCCGAGAGCCATCCGGGCCTCGACGCCGCGGCGGGCTTCGCGATCCGCTACTACGAGGACCGGGTGCGTCCGACCAAGACCTTCCGCGCGCCGACCGAGACCGAGCGCGCCGCGATGCAGGACCTGCGCGACCGCCTCGCCGCATGGGACGGCGGCGCCGATGCCGAGGCGCTGCAGTCGGAGGTCTTCGCGGTCGGCAAGGCGCATGGCTTCGAGCCGCTGCGCGACTGGTTCAAGGCGCTCTACGAGGTGCTCTTGGGCGCCTCCGAAGGCCCGCGCTTCGGCGGCTTCGTCGCGCTCTACGGCGTCGAGAACACCGTGGCGCTGATCGACAAGGGCCTCGCGGGCGAGCTGGCCGCGGCCTAATCCGCCCTGCTGGCGGCGGTCTCGCGCCGCCAGAGCTTCCACAGTCGCGCGGCCTCCTTCGCCTGCCGCTTCGCCCCGCCGCCGAACAGGCGGCGGGCGATCGGCATCGCCTCTTCCGCGATCTCGGCCTGCCGCCTTGCGGCCAGCGCCTGCAACGCCTGCCGCGCCTCGATGTCGCGGGGCAGGGCGCGCGCCTCGGTGTATTCGCACAGCGCATCGAGGTCGTGGTGGTCGCCCAACAGGTCGCCGAGCCGCTTCGCCGCCTTCTCCCGCGCGCGCACCGCCTTGGGCCAGAGCGGGCGCATGAGCTTCATCTGCGCGCGGTGGTCCTTGGCGCGCTTGCGCAGCTCGTGCAGCGCCTCGCCGCCACCACTGCCGCCACCATCGGCCTCCGCCGCCTCCAGCGCCGCCGCGCCTCGCCTGAGCGACCGCTTCAGCCCCGCGCGCAGCACCTTGCGGCTCTTGGCCTCCAGCTTGAAGCCCGCCGCCCGGCGCGAATGGCTCTCGATCGCCTCGGCGAGCGCCGACAGCTCGCGCCCGGCCTCGGCTCCCGCCGCCTTCTCGGCGTCGCGCGACAGCGCCCGGCGCAGCGGCGTCAGGCTGCGGCGGTCGATCTCCCTGGCGTAGCGTCCGCTCAGCCCGGTGAAGCAATCGAGCCGCACCGCCGCGTCGCGCCGCCCCGACAGCGCCCGCGCCGCGTCGCGCAGCGCCCGGTTCTCGGCCTTGAACTCCGGCAGCCCCGGCCGCGCCAGCCGCAACAGCGCGCGCAGCGCCTTCACGTCCTTGCGCAGCTCGTGGATCGCCTCGTCCTGCGGCAGCTCCTGCGAGCGCATCCGCGCGGTGGCGCCGCGCTCGGCCGCGATCCGGCGCAGCGCCGCGGCGAGCGAGCGGTCGTCGGCCTCGATCCGGAACCCCATCGGCTCTCCTTTTCGTGAACATGGCAAAACGCGTGACATCCCCGTGGGTTCCACGCCGCGCGCCGCGGCTGCGGCGAGACGCCGCGAAACCCGGCGGCCGGCATGGCCGTAGCTTGGTCAGAACAGGAGGACCGACCATGAGACTTGCCGCCATCGCGCTCGCCGCCGCGCTCGCCCTGCCTGCCGCCGCGCAACAGGAGGGGGACGAGATCGCCGGGGTGATCGGCGACCAGCTGTCGAACTTCACCGCCCGCGACGTCACGGCCGCCTTCGACCATGCCAGCCCCGGCATCAAGCGGCTGTTCGGCAGCCCCGAGAATTTCGGCCGCATGGTCGCGCAGGGCTACCCGATGGTCTGGGACAACGCCGAGGCGCGCTATCTCGACCTGCGCGAGACCGGCGGCGTCTGGTGGCAGACGGTGCTGATCCGCGACGCGCGCGGCGTGCCGCACCTGCTGGAATACAAGATGATCGAGACGGCGCAGGGCTGGCGCATCGACGGGGTGCGCCTGCTCGACCCGCCCGCCGTCGGGGCCTGAGGCCCCGCGCAACGCGCGCCCCGCTCGCACGGCCTTCATCCCGGCCGCCTATACCTTCCGCTTGCCCCGATCTGGGCGGGGCGCGACCGGCGGACGGGGGCGGGCGGCAGGCGGGGCCGCGCCGCGCCCCGTCCGCCACCGAGCGGGAGGGACGCCATGCCGATCACCACGGGACTGATGCCGACACGCTTCGCCGACGGGCTGGAGGTCTGGTCGAGCGGCGATGGCACGCCGGGCTCCGACACCTACGCGGAATCGGGCGGCGGGGTCTTCGTGCCCGCCGACCAGGATTTCGGCGGCGCGCTGGAGATCCTCAAGACCGCCCCGGTGCAGAAGCTGCGCTACATGGGGCAGACGCCGGTCCGGCCGGGGCTGGTGCTGCGGATCACCGCGCGGGTCAAGGCGGTGTCTGGGCCACTGCCCTCGGTCCGCATCGCCGGCTGGGCGGGTCGCGCGGATGGCTCCCATGCGGACGGGCTGGTCGAGGCGGGGCCTGAGGTCGCGCTCACCGAGTACGGAAGGGTGGTCGAGGTCTCGGCGATCCTCGCGCCGGGGCGGCGGGCGGCGGCCGACCTCGTCTGGACCGGCGCCGATCACGGCCATCTCGGGCTCGACCTGACCGGGGCGAACGGCGGCGTGGTGCGCGTCGACGACATCGGGATCGAGGACGTCACCCATCTCTTCGCGGCCGAGAGCCTCGGCTACGCCGACGTGCGCGACTACGGCGCGCTGGGCGACGGCGTGGCCGACGATTCGGCCGCCTTCGAGGCTGCCGACGCCGATGCGGGCGGGCGCGAGGTGCTGGTGCCCGAGGGGACATGGCGCATCGCGCGCGACGTCACCTTTCGCTCGAAGGTGCGCTTCGTCGGCCGCGTCGTGCCCGAGGGCGCGACCAAGCTGATCCTGCAGCGCGATTTCCGCTTTGGCGCCTATCTCGATGCGCTCGGCGACGAGGCGCTGGCCTTCGCCAAGGCGTTCCAGGCGCTGCTGAGCTTCTCCGACCACGAATCGCTCGATCTCGAGGGGCGGCGGATCGGCCTGCCCGCGCCGCTCGACATGGCCGCCGCCGTGCCGGACCGGCCGACCTTCGCCATCCGCCGGGTGGTGCGCAACGGCCAGTTCCAGCCGATCGACGGGCCGGCTTGGACGCCGGGCGTGACGACGGCGCAGGCGCGCTACGCGGCCGCCGACCCGCTGCGCCTGACGGAGGTGGAGAACCCGGCCGCGATCGCGCCGGGCAGCCTCGTGACCGGGGCCGGGGTGGGGCGTGAGGTCTATGTCCGCGCGGTCGACGTGGCCAACCGGCGGATCACGCTGAGCCAGCCGCTCTACGACGCGGAAGGGCTGCAGAGCTTCACCTTCACGCGGTTTCGCTACCTGCTCGACTTCTCGGGCTTCGACGACCTGAGCAAGCTGCAATTCGACGAGATCGAGTTCCAGTGCGAGGGCCGCGCCTCGGGCGTGCTGCTGCCGCCCGCGGGGCTGGCGCTGGCGTTTCGCGACTGCTTCTTCACCAAGCCGCGCGACCGCGGCCTGACCTCGCATGGCGGCGGCTGCCAGGGGCTGATGATCGACCGCTGCCAGTTTCTGTCGAACGAGCAGGGGCTGCCGGTCGGGAGCCGCCGCACGCTCTGCCTCAACGCCAACGCCAACGACGTGAAGATCCGCGACAGCCGGATCGTGCTGTTCGAGCATTTCTGCGTGCTGGCCGGCACCGGCAACATCATCGCCAACAACCACTGGTTCCATGGCGACGGCGTCTCGGACGGGGTGCGCAAGGGCGGCATCGTCTTCACCAGGCCCAACGTCGCCTCGACCGTCACCGGCAACTACATCGACAACAACTTCATCGAGTGGACCAACGAGCACGACGCCACGCCGGCGCTGGGCCAGCAGTTCAGCTTCGGCGGGCTCACCGTCACCGGCAACATCTTCATCGCATCGGACGTGGCGCGCTGGTTCAACTGGATCGTGGTCAAGCCCTACGGGCCGGGCCACTTCATCCACGGGCTGCACGTGACCGGCAACGTGTTCCGCACCTTCGACGGCAACATCGACCGGATCGAGCGGGTCGACACCGCCTTCGCCGATCTCGACTACGGCCGGATGCGCGACATCAGCTTCGCCGCCAACACCTTCAACGGCATCAACCAGCCGGTGCGCAACCCCGCGAGCCTGACCCATGACGCGGCCGCGCCCGAGCGGGTCTGGGTGGTGCCGACGGCGCCGCACCTGCCGTTCTCGGGCCGGGCGCGGGTGGTCGAGGCGGCGGTGGCCGAGGGCAAGCTGGCGCGCGCCGATGGGCAGGCGGTGCACGAGGCGCCCTGGATCGACCCCGAGCACGGGGCCGACCGCCGCGCCTTCCGGCTGATCTTCGCGACGCCGGTGAGCGGGCGGATGCGCTGCCTCGTGCGGATGGACAACCCCGCGTGACCGGGCGGGCCGCGCGGGAACCGCGGCGCGCTTTGGCGCGTCTGTCGAGGATGGCCGCCCGCGGCGGGCGGCGCCATGACGGAGCCCGCGATGCCCCCCCATGCCACGCCCCTCGATCTCTACCGCACCACGCTGGCCTATTGGAGCCTGATGGCCGAGGCCCAGGCCGTGATCGGCTACAGGATGCTAGGCATGGCCGGCCTGTGGGCGGTGACCGGCTCCGAGACCGACCGCATGCTGGCCGAGAAGGCGCCGGCCTTCGCCGAGGCGATGCGCCATGGCGGCCGGGCGATGATCGAGGGCCGGCGGCCCGACCAGATCGCGCTGGCGGCGATGCAGCCGCTGGGCCGCAAGGCGGCGGCGAACCGGCGCCGGCTGGCGCGTCGCGGCCCGAAACTGGGGTTCTAGCCGGGGGCGGGGCGCCTCGGATCAGCGATGGTCTGGGAGGGATCTGGTGGAGCCGAGGGGGATCGAACCCCTGACCTCGTCATTGCGAACGACGCGCTCTCCCAACTGAGCTACGGCCCCACTGGCGGCGTATCTGGACTGTCGCGCCGGCAGTGTCAAGCGGGGCGTTTCAGTTTTCCAGGTCCCTCGGCGTCAGCCGGTGGGCGCGGCCGAAGCCGCCATTGAGAAAGCCCGCCACGCAGCGCAGCCGCAGCAGGTGGAAATCGGCGAAATCGTAGTAGAGCGCGGATTTCGGATGCGCGGCGAGCCAGCCCGCGCGCCGGGCGGCCTTGTCCTCGGGGGCGTCGGGCGAGGCGCGCAGCTGCAGCGTCAGCCGCGGATGGGCCAGCGGATCGCCGCGTCCCGGCTCGCCCAGAAGCAGCGAACAGTCCGGCCGCGCCACGAGCGCGGCCCAGTGCTGCGCCAGCGTGGAGACCAGCACCAGCGCGTCGGCGCCGTCGCGTAGCACCGCCACCCGGCTGACGAAGGGCGCGCCGGTCTCGGGGTCGATCACCCCGAGCGCGCCGTGGCGCGCCGCGTCGAAGATCTCGCTCGCAAGCGCGCGGGCGGCGGCGTCGGTGGGGCGGATCGGGTCGGTCATGGCGCCAGCCTCGCCCGCGAGCGGGGGGCCGCGCAAGCGCCCTTGCGATCAGCGGTGGCGGTCCTGCGGGCCGCGCAGCCGCCACCAGTAGGCGGCGCAGGCCGGGATCTCGCGCAGCGCGAGGCGCAGCTGGGCCCCGAGCCGCGCGCCGCCGCGCGGGGCCGAGCCCGTGGCCTTAAGCCCGAGGCGGCGGGCCGTGAGCAGGGCGCGGGGCAGGTGCGGCAGGTCGGTCACCACCACCACCTCGCGCGTGCCGATGGCGCCGAGCAGCGGCAGGGCGAAGCGGATGTTCTCGAGCGTGGTGGTGGAGCGGTCCTCGGGGTGGATCGCTTCCTCCGGCACGCCCTCGGCCAAAAGCAGCGCCCGCATCGCGCGGGCCTCGGCCGGCGGGTGGCGGCCGAGCCCGCCGCAGGGCACGAGATGCGCGACGTGGCCCTCGTGCCAGAGCCGCGCGGCGTGCAGCGTGCGCCGGCGCAGCGTCGGCGAGGGGCCGTCGGGCCAGACCGCCGCCCCGAGGATCAGCGCCGCCGATTTCGTCATGCCGCTCTCCCTTTCCGAAGCGCGCGGGCCGGCTAGCTCAGCCCCACGGGAAGGGAGGTGCGATGATGGAAGAGCTGTTGCAAGGGCTGGGGGTGACGCTTCTGGTGGTGCTGGCGCTGGTCGGGCTCGCGGCGGGCTGGCTGGCGGGCGTGGTGTTCGGCGGAAGGCGGGCGCTCTACATGGTCGCCGGCGCGCTGGGCGCGGTGGCCGCGCCCTTCCTGCTGGCCGCGCTGGGGGTGACGATCCTCGCCGCGGGCGGGCTCTTGCTGGCGGTGGTGGTGGCTCTGATCGGCGCGGCGCTGGTGGTGGCGCTGGTGCGGGCGATCGCGAAGTAGAAGGGCCCGGCGCGGCGGCCGGGCCCCTTGCCGGCCTAGCGCGGCTTGCGGTTCTTGGTGCGCCGCGTGGTGCCGCCGCGCTGGCCGGGGCGGCCGGCGGTGGAGCGGCCCTGCGACTTGGTCGCGGCCTCCGAGGCGTCGGCGATGGCCTGCTGGCGGGCCAGCGGGTCGTCCGCGACCATCAGGTCGACCGTCTCGAGGCGCTTGATCTCATCGCGCAGACGCGCCGCCTCCTCGAATTCGAGGTTCTCGGCGGCCTTGCGCATGTCGGTCTTGAGCCCGTCGAGCACAGCCTGCAGGTTGGCGCCGGCCATCGGCTTGTCGATCTTGGCCGTGACCCGGTTCATGTCGACATCGCCCTTGTAGAGACCGGCGAGGATGTCCTCGACGTTCTTCTTCACCGTGGCCGGCGTGATGCCGTGCTCCTCGTTGTAGGCGATCTGCTTCTCGCGCCGGCGCTCGGTCTCGGCCATGGCGCGCTCCATGCTGCCGGTGATCCGGTCGGCATACATGATGACGCGGCCGTCGGCGTTGCGCGCGGCGCGGCCCACCGTCTGGATCAGCGAGGTCTCGGAGCGCAAAAAGCCCTCCTTGTCGGCATCAAGGATCGCCACGAGCCCGCATTCGGGGATGTCGAGGCCCTCGCGCAGAAGGTTGATGCCGATCAGCACGTCGAAGGCGCCCAAGCGCAGGTCGCGCAGGATCTCGATCCGCTCGATCGTGTCGATGTCGGAATGCATGTAGCGGACCTTGATGCCCTGCTCGTGCAGGTACTCGGTCAAGTCCTCGGCCATGCGCTTGGTGAGCGTGGTGCAGAGCGTGCGGTAGCCCTGAGCCGTGACCTTGCGGATCTCGTCGAGGAGGTCGTCCACCTGCGTCTTCACGGGCCGGATCTCGATCTGCGGATCGAGCAGGCCGGTGGGGCGGATCACCTGCTCGGTGAAGACGCCGCCCGCCTGCTCCAGCTCCCACGCCGCGGGGGTGGCCGAGACGAAGATCGACTGCGGGCGCATCGCGTCCCATTCCTCGAACTTGAGGGGGCGGTTGTCCATGCAGGACGGCAGGCGGAAGCCGTGCTCGGCCAGCGTGAACTTGCGCCGGTAGTCGCCGCGATACATGCCGCCGATCTGCGGCACCGAGACGTGGCTTTCGTCGGCGAAGACGATGGCGTTGTCGGGGATGAACTCGAACAGGGTCGGCGGCGGCTCGCCCGGGGCGCGGCCCGTGAGGTAGCGCGAGTAGTTCTCGATGCCGTTGCACACGCCCGTGGCCTCGAGCATCTCGAGGTCGAAATTGGTGCGCTGCTCGAGCCGCTGCGCCTCGAGAAGCTTGCCCTCGCCCTCGAGCTGCGAGAGCCGGTCGCGCAGCTCTTTCTTTATGCCCTTGATCGCCTGCGCCATGGTCGGGCGCGGCGTGACGTAGTGGCTGTTGGCGTAGATGCGGATGCGGTCGAACTCGTCGGTCTTGTGGCCGGTGAGCGGGTCGAACTCGGCGATGCTTTCCAGCTCGTCGCCGAAGAAGGACATGCGCCAGGCCCGGTCCTCGAGGTGGGCGGGCCAGACCTCGAGGCTGTCGCCGCGCACCCGGAAGGAGCCGCGGGTGAAGGCCGCGTCGTTGCGCCGGTACTGCTGCGCCACGAGGTCGGCCATGACCTTGCGCTGCTCGTAGTTCTGGCCCTTGTGCAGGTCCTGCGTCATCGCGCCGTAGGTCTCGACCGAGCCGATGCCGTAGATGCACGACACCGAGGCCACGATGATCACGTCGTCACGCTCCAGAAGTGCGCGGGTGGCCGAGTGGCGCATCCGGTCGATCTGCTCGTTGATCTGGCTTTCCTTCTCGATGAAGGTGTCGGAGCGCGGCACGTAGGCCTCGGGTTGGTAGTAGTCGTAGTAGGAGACGAAATACTCGACCGCGTTGTCCGGGAAGAACCCCTTGAACTCGCCGTAGAGCTGGGCCGCCAGCGTCTTGTTGGGTGCGAGGATGATCGCCGGGCGCTGCGTCTCCTCGATGATCTTGGCCATGGTGAAGGTCTTGCCGGTGCCGGTCGCGCCCAAGAGCACCTGGTCGCGTTCGCCCGAGGTGATGCCGCCGGCCAGCTCTTCGATCGCGGTGGGCTGGTCGCCGGCGGCGTTGAACTCGGTCTGCATGCGGAAGCGCTTGCCGCCCTCGAGTTTCTCGCGCGCCTTCACGTCGGGCGCGGGGGCGTGCAGGATCGGCATCTGCTCGGGCGAGTTGTTGTGCATCGGCGGCCTCCTTCGGACCGAACCAATCTGGTCGCTTTTCGTTCCTGTGCAAGAGGGGCGTGGCGCGGCTCACCGTCGCTGGCCCCTTGCCGGCCTGCGGCGAGCTTGCCGCTTGCATGGCGGGGCGGTTTTGCCGATAAGCCCGACAGATCGAAAGGGACCCTGATGCGCGCACGGATCTACAGACCCGCCCGAGCTGCCACGCAGTCCGGCACCGCCAAGACCGAAGCCTGGATTCTCGAATTCGCCCCGGCCTCGAAGCGCGAGGTCGATCCGCTGATGGGCTGGACCAGCTCGTCGGACACCCAGAGCCAGGTGAAGATGTATTTCGACAGCCGCGAGGCGGCGGTGGCCTATGCCGAGAAGCACGGGCTCGAGGCGACCGTGCAGGAGCCGCATGTGCGCAAGCACAACATCCGGCCCGGCGGCTACGGCGAGAACTTCTCGACCACCCGGCGCGGGGCCTGGACGCACTGAAGCGGTCCGGGCGCTTACGAGGGCGCCCGACCCCGCGAGACCGGCGCCGGGCAGGCGCCACGATTCTTCCGATGGGCGGCCGGATGGCCGCCCGTTTCGTTTTGAGGCAGCAGCGATGACCATCACCCATCTCGTCACCCATTCGGGCGGCTTCCACGCCGACGAACTCCTGTCCTCGGTCGTGCTGACCCGGCTCTATCCCGAGGCCGAGATCGTGCGCAGCCGCGACAAGGCGTGGATCACCCCGGGCGAGGGGCGGATCATCTACGACGTGGGCGGCCAGTTCGACGCCGGGGCGCGGATCTTCGATCACCACCAGAAGCCCAACCCGCTGCGCGAGGACGGCCAGCCCTACAGCTCCTTCGGGCTGGTCTGGGCCGCGTACGGGCGCGACTACCTGCGCGCGCTGGGCGTGCCCGGGGGCGATGTCGAGGCCGTCCATGCCGGGTTCGACCGCGGCTTCGTGCTGCCCGTCGACCTCATGGACAACGGCGCGGTGGATGCGGGGGCGGCGGGGCCGCTGTTTTCCGGGCTGACGCTGCCGGTGCTGCTCGAGAGCCTGAAGCCGGTCTTCGACGACCGCGCGGCGGGGGCGGACGACCGCGCCTTCGCCGAGGCCGTGCCGATCGCGCGCGCCTTCGTCGAGGCTCGCATCCGCCGCGCGGCGGCGAAGCTGCGGGCCGAGGGGATCGTGCGCGAGGCGATCGCGGCGGCGGGCGCGGGGCGGGTGCTGGAGCTGCCGATGGGCATGCCGTTCCGCGCCGGCATCGAGGCGGCGGGGGCCGATCAGCTGCTCTTCGTCGTGCATCCGCGCGGCGACGACTGGGCGCTGACCACGATCCGCACCGGCGAGGACACCTTCGAGACCCGCGCCGACCTGCCGGCCGCATGGGCCGGGCTGACCGACGCGGCGTTGGAGGCGGCGTCCGGGGTGACGGGCGCGAAGTTCTGCCACAACGGCCGCTTCATCGCCGTAGCCGACAGCCGCGAGGCGATCCTGGCGATGGCGGAGCTGGCCGTGGCCGAGGCCGCGCAGGCCTAGAACGGCATGGCGGCGGGGCCGGGCGACGCATAGGTCGCCCGGGGCGCCGATCCCTTCCGCCGCCTGACCCGGCCGGCGCAGCGCCGCTGTGCCGGCCGTCGGGCCTGTGGCGGTACGTAGCCGCCCCGGACCCTGTCGTCGCAGAGCACCACGACACCGCCTGCTGTCGGCCACGGGCCCACGGGCTGATCCGGCGCGCGGGCAAGAAGGGCCCGCGCGGCCCGCCGCGCGCCGCCGAAGCGTCAGCATGTCGATTTGGTGATATCAGCCGTCGAGCCTCTGGCCGCCGCTTGGCGCGGGAGTTGCTAGGTTCCGGGAGACCCGCGACAGGCGGGCGCAGATCCCGGAAACGAGCCATGATTGACGCGCATGTCCATTTCTACACGGCCCGGGACCTGGCCCGTGTCGCGGGGGGGCTGCCCTACGCGTTGCCGCAGCCGCACCCGCTCACCGGCTACCTCGACCGGTTGATCGATGCCGGCAGAAAGCCGCGACTGATCAACAACGTGCATCTCAGCATCCTGCCGGATTCGGAGAACGTCTTCGCCGGTTTCGATGAGCTGGCGGCGCTGCAGGCGCGCGACCCGGCGCGCTATGGCGGCATCGCCGGCATCGGCACGATCCTCGCCGATCCGGCCTACGCGACAGCGGCGCGGCTGGCGCATCCGCAGGTCAAGGGCATCCGCATGGTGCTGCATGACCGCGCGCCGGAAAGCGTCGGCGCCGGGGCCTATTCGGGCGCGGCGTGGCGGGAGCTTTATGCCCGGCTCCGGCCCGACCAGCACCTGCATGTCTACGCGCAGGACCCGGCCACCACGCTCGAGGTCATGGCGCAGCTGCCAGAGGAGGTGCCGCTGGTGATCGACCATCTGGGCACCTGCCGGCCCGAGCGCGGCACCGACGACCCGGCCTTCCTCAAGCTGCTCGCGACCGCGAAGGCGCGGGGCAACACGTGGTTCAAGGGGCCGGGCTACCGGACCTCGACCGACGCGGCCGTCGTCGCGGCCTTTGCCGGGCGCATCATCGACACGCTCGGCCCCGGGCGGCTGGTGCTCGGGGCCAGCGATGCCCCGCATGTCGGCGCCGACCATGACGGGCGGCCCTTCGCGGAGAGCTACACGCCCCTCGGGGCGCTCGATTTCGCGGCGGATGTCGCCGCGCGGGTGGCGCGCGCCACCGGAATTGCGGCCGAGACGCTCCTGAGCGGCGCGGCGGCGGAGATGTTCGACCCTTCAGCAACGAGAGCGTACCAATGACCGACGTGACCCAGGCGGAGTTCACCTTCCCCGTTACCTATGCCGAGGGCACCCAGACCCTGCGCGGCACCATCTACCGGCCGGCCAGCTCGGTCGCGGGCGCCGAGGCGCTGCCGCCCGTCGTCTTCAACTCGGGCTTCACCGGCGGCGTGTCGATGTACGGCCAGCTGATGGGCCGCGCGCTGGCCGAGCGGGGCTATACCGTCACCACCTACGACGTGACCGGCTTCTTCACCAACAAGGCGGTGCGCAACACCTATCGCGACGGCGACCTGACGGTCACCAATGTCAGCCTCGAGGACCAGACGACCGAGCTTCTGGCGCTGATCGCCTGGACCCGCGCCGAATGCGGCCGCATGCCGGCCGTCGCGTCCTGGGCGATGGGCTCGGTCGCCAGCCTCGCGGCGATCACCGAGCTGGCCCGGTCGGGCGGCGAGCAGGTCGCCTTCTACGTGCCGATGAACTACACCCGGCTTTCGGCGCTGCAGGGGCTGCGCGCCGATCCGGCCGCGGCCGACGCCGCGCTGGCGGCGCTGGCCGACGACGCCGCGATCCCGCCCTTCGACACCGGCACCGAGGCGACGCGGCTGGGCTACTACCCGCTCGACCCGGCGACGCAGGCCTATGTCGACGACCAGCTCGGCAGCTACACCGATGCCGGCGGCGCCGACCGCTGGCCGGGCTGCACCCATGTCAGTGCCAAGTCCTACAAGAGCTACGTCGCCTTCGACCCCGAGGCGGGCCTCGCGGCGGCCGGGGCGGGCTTCCCGCCGGCGCTGATCATCCACGGCGCCGAGAACACGCTGCACATGCCGGCGGAATCGGTGCGCCTGCACGAGGCCTATCCGGGCGAGAAGGGCGACGCGGCGCTGATCCTGGACGGCATGGCCCATGGCCAGACGATGCAGCCCGACAGCCCGGTCTTCCAGCAGATGATCGCCGCGATCGACGGCAAGATCCGCGCCCGCTGCGCCTGATCGCGACACCACCTGCGTGGTCCGGCCCCCCGCCTCGGCGGGCCGGGCCACGCCGCAAGACACGGGCAGGCCGATGATCCCGAGACTGAGCACCGACGCGGCCGTGCTGCCGCTCTACGCCGAGTTCTGCGCCGAGCTGCGCGCGCGCGGCTTTTCGGGCGAGCTGTCTCAGACCGCGGCCGACCGGACGGTGCTGGCGACCGACAACTCGATCTACGAGATCCGGCCGCAGGCCATCGCCTTTCCGCGCGGCACCGACGACCTCGTGCGTATCGCGCGGCTGCTGGCCGAGCCGGCCTTCAGCGAGGTGCATGTCGCCGCGCGCGGCGGCGGCACCGGCACCAACGGCCAGTCGCTCGGCGCCGGTCTCGTGGTCGACCTGTCGCGCCACATGACCCGCATCCTCGAGATCGACGTGGCGGCGCGCCGGGTCCGGGTGCAGGCCGGCGTGGTCAAGGACCAGCTGAACGCGGCGCTGGCGCCGCACGGGCTGTTCTTCGCGCCGGAGCTGTCGACCTCGAACCGCGCCACCATCGGCGGCATGATCTCCACCGATGCCTGCGGGCAGGGCTCGTGCCTCTACGGCAAGACCCGCGACCACGTGCTGGGGCTGACCACAGTGCTGGCCGACGGCGCGGTGCTGCACTCGGCGCCCCTCGAGGCGGAGGCGCTCGAGGCGGCCAAGGGCGCGCCGGGATCGGCGGGGCGGCTGCACCGCGAGATCGACGCGCTGCAGCGCGAGACCGCCGGTCTCGTGGCCGAGCGGTTCCCGAAGCTGAACCGCTGCCTGACCGGCTACGACCTCGCGCATCTGCGCGACGGGCAGGGGCGGTTCGACCTGAACGCCGTGCTCTGCGGCTCTGAAGGTACGCTCGGCTTCATCGCCGAGGCGACGCTGAACCTGATGCCGCTGCCGGGCCATGCCGCGCTGGTGAACCTGCGCTACGACAGCTTCGACGCGGCGCTGCGCGACGCGCGGCGGCTGATGGCGCTCGGGCCCGCCTCGATCGAGACGATCGACGAGAAGGTGCTGGGGCTCGCGCGCGAGGACATCGTCTGGGCCGAGATCGCCGAGCATTTCCCCGATGACGGCCACGGCCCCTTCGCGGGCGTCAACATCGTCGAGTTCGTCGGGCAGAGCCGGGCCGAGATCGACGCCGCGCTCGCGCGGTTTTCGCGCGATCTCGCTCCGGCGCCGGGGCGGCGCGGCCATACCGTGGCGCGCGAGCCCGAGGCCATCGCCCGGATCTGGAACATGCGCAAGAAGGCCGTCGGGCTCCTGGGCGCGACGCCGGGCGAGAAGCGGCCCATCGCCTTCGTCGAGGACACGGCGGTGCCGCCAGAGGCGCTCGCAGACTACATCGCCGAGTTCCGCGCCATCCTCGACCGGCGCGGGCTCGATTACGGGATGTTCGGCCATGTCGATGCCGGCGTGCTGCATGTGCGCCCGGCGCTCGACATGAAGGCCCCCGGCGCCGAGGCGCTGATCCGCGACATCACCGAGGAGGTGGCGGCGCTGACGCAGCGCCATGGCGGGCTCTTGTGGGGCGAGCACGGCAAGGGTGTGCGCTCGGAGTTTTCGCCGCAGGTCTTCGGGCCGCTCTACCCGGCGATCCGCCGGGTGAAGGCGGCCTTCGACCCGCGCAACCAGTTCAACCCCGGCAAGATCGCCGCGCCCGAGGGCGCCGCGCTTTTGACCGTGGACGGGGTCGCGACCAAGGGGCAGGGCGACCGCCGCATTCCGGAGACGACCCGCGCCTACGCGGGCAACGCGCTGCATTGCAACGGCAATGGCAGCTGCTTCGACTGGGATCCCGACGAGGCGATGTGCCCGTCGTGGAAGGCCACGCGCGAGCGCCGCCATTCGCCGAAGGGCCGGGCGCAGCTGATGCGCGACTGGCTGCGCCGCCTGTCCGAGCAGGGCATCGACCCGCGGGCCGAGGCCGCGCGGCTGCGCGCGGGCGGTGCGCTGCGGCGCTTTCCGGCGCGGCTGCTGGCGACGCTGACCCGCCGCCGCGAGGACGCCTCGCACGCGCTGCACGAGGCGATGTCGGGCTGCCTCGCCTGCAAGTCCTGCACCGGCAAATGCCCGGTGAAGGTGGACGTGCCGGGCTTTCGCGCGCGGTTTCTCGAGCTCTACCACGGCCGCTACCTGCGCCCGCCGCGCCACCACCTCGTCGGCCGGCTCGAGACGCTGCTGCCGCTGATGGCGCGGATGCCGCGGCTGGCCAACCTCGCCGCCGCCGCGCCGCTGACCCGGCTGGTGGGGCTGGTCGCGACGCCGCGCCTGTCGGGCGTCGATCTCGGCCGCGAGCTGTCGCGCCGCGGCGTCCGCACCGCCACGCCCGAGGCGCTGGAGCGGATTCCGGCGCAGTCGCGCGGCGCGCATGTGGTGATCGTGCCCGACGCCTTCACCATGTTCTACGACACCGCCGTGCTGCTCGACGCGCTCGACCTGCTGCTGGGGCTGGGGGTGCAGCCCTGGATCGCGCCCTATCTGCCGAACGGCAAGCCCCTGCACGTGCATGGCTTCCTGGGCGCCTTCGAGAAGGTGGCCCGGCGCGGCGCCCGCGTGCTCGGCGCGCTGGAAAAAACCGGCGTGGCGCTGGTCGGGCTCGACCCGTCGATGACGCTCACCTACCGCTCCGAGTACCGCGCGGCGCTGCCAGAGGGCGCGGCGCCCGAGGTGCAGCTCTTGCAGGACTGGCTGGCCCGCCGGCTCGACGGCCGGCCGCCGCGCGACGTGGCCGGTGCGCGGCAGACCTATTACCTGCTGCCGCACTGCACCGAGCGGGCGATCGGCCCGGAGGGGATCGCCGCGTGGCGGCGGCTCTTCGCGCAGGCCGGGCTCGAGCTCGAGGTGCTGCGCGCCGGCTGCTGCGGCATGGCGGGCACCTTCGGTCACGAGACCGAGCACCGGGAGATGTCGGAGCGGATCTACGCGATGAGCTGGGCCGGGCATGTCGCGGCGCCGGACCGGGCCGGGCGCCTGCTGGCCGACGGCTATTCCTGCCGCGCGCAGGCCCGGCTGATTGATGATGCGCCGCTGCGCCACCCGCTGCAGGTGCTCAAGTCGGTGTTGGCGCCGCCGCCGGGAATGTGATCAATCTGGAACCGGCCGGACCCACCCGGCGCGGACGCGCGCCTCGGGGCGTTCCGGCCGGGGGATTGCAACGGGCTTGTGCATGCCGGGATCACGCGTGTCATCGACGGCGGCGCCGACGCGGATCGGCTTTCTGGTCTTTCCCGAGTTCTCGATGATGGCGCTCGCCTCGGCGAGCGAGCCGCTGCGGGCGGCCAATCGGCTGCGCGGCGAGGCCTGCTACGACTGGACGCTGCTGTCCTCGTCGGGCGGGCCGGTCAGCTCCAGCAGCGGCTTCATGCTCGACACCACCGCCGTGGCGCAGGCGCCGGCGCTCGACCGGCTCTTCGTGGTGGCCTCGCTCAACATCGCCGGGATGCGCGACGCCGAGGTGGTGCGCTATCTCAAGCGGCTGGCGGTGTCGGGCGTGACGCTGGGCGCGCTCAGCAATGGCAGCTTCATGCTGGCGCGCGCCGGCGTGCTTTCGGGCCATCGCTGCACGCTGCACTGGGAAAGCCTGCGCGAGTTCTCCGAGGAGTTCCCCACGATCCAGGTCTGCCGCGAGATCTACGTACGCGATCGCAACCGCTGGACCTGCGCGGGCGGCACGGCGGCGATGGACCTGATGCTCGAGCAGGTGTCGGAGGATTGCGACGGCCAGCTCGCCGCCGACATCGCCGAGCAGTTCCTGCATGGCCGGATCCGGCAGCCGCAGGAGACGCAGCGCATGCAGATCCAGTGGCGCTACGGCATCGCCGACAAGCGGGTGAACGCGGCGATCCTGCTGATGGAGGAGCATCTCGAGACGCCGCTCGAGATCCAGGAGATCGCCGCCCGCTGCCACCTGTCGCAGCGCCACATGGAGCGGCTCTGGCACCAGCATTTCGACATGGCGCCGCAGCGCTTCTACGTCTCGGTGCGGCTGAAGGAGGCGCAGCGGCTTCTGAAGGAAAGCACCGAGTCGCTGGCCTCGATCGCGATGCGCTGCGGCTTCGCCTCGCCCTCGCATCTGGGCAGCAGCTACCGCCGCGCCTTCGGGCGCAGCCCCGGCGAGGAGCGGCGCCTGAAGTGAGGCGGGGCTAGGGGCCGGGGGAGACCGGCGACAGGATCAGCCCGAACAGCGCCGCCATGTCGCGATCGGGCCCGAGCGCGTCGATCTCGGCCTCGATGGCGTCGGCCCGGTCGCGGCCCAGCACCGGGTCGGCATAGGCGTGGAATTTGGCGCGGACCTCGTCCATCGGCGCGGGGGCCTCGGGGTCGCCGCTGGCCTCGGTCGGGCCCGAGCGCAGGCGGCGGCCGTCCTTCAGGACGATCGTCACCTCGGCGAAGCGGCGGGCGGGGAAGGCGGCGTTGAAGGCCTCGCTCTCGGTGAAGACGATCCGGTCCGCCATGCGGTTGATGGCGGCGTCGTCCAGCGCCTCGGGCGCCACCTCCTGCGGGCCGACGCGGCCGCGCACCAGCATGGCGGCGACGGGGTAGGCGGTGGAGTACTGCGCCTCCTCCGTGGTCTTCGGATGGCGCACCGCGAGCCGGATCGCCTGGTGGAAGGTGCCGATCTCGATGCTCTCGATCGCGTCGGGCGCGAGGGCGTGCCGCTCGCGCAGCGTCCGCGTCGCCTGCACCGAGGGCTGGGCCCAGCGGCAGACCGGGTAGGGCTTGTAGTACTGCTCGAACAGGCACCAGCGCTGGCCGAGATCGGCCCAGAGCGGCGCGACCTCCGCGCCCGTGACCAAGAGCGCCGGCGCGCCGGTGAAGCCGTCGGCGGCGAGATAGGCGGCCGAAAGGCCGGCCATGGCGCCCCAGCCCGAGCCGTCCTTGACCATGGTGGGGTGGTCGATGCAGCGCATCATCTGGCTGCGCGGCCCGTGATACTCGGCGATGCCCAGAGCCTCGTGGGTGCGCGCGGCGTCGAGCCCGAGCCCGCGCGCCCCGAGCGCCGCGGCCGCGACCGCGACCCAGGCCCCGGAGGTGTGGTAGTCGCAGGCCGTCCGGTGCAGCGCGATGCCGGCGCGGGTGCCGATCTCGTAGCCGAGCACCAGCGCCGTCAGGAACTCCGCCCCGTCGGGCGCGCCGCAAGGCGCCGCGTCGCTCACCGCGAGCAGCGCGGGCAGCACGCCGCAGCCGACATGGCCCTTGGTCAGCTTGTGGCCGTCATGCGCGTCGAGCGCGTCGATGGTCATGCCTCCGGCCAGCGCCGCCCCGGCCGGGCTGACGCCGCGCCCGTCGAACAGCATCCGCGCCGCGGCGCCGCCGGCGCCGAACTGCGCGGCGGCATGGGCCCGGACGATCCGCGACAGCGCGGTGCCGGTGGCCGCCGCGGCGACGCCCGCGAGGTCGAGCAGCCAGCGGCGCGCGAACTCGCGGACCTCGGGCGGCAGCTCGTCCCAGTGCAGGTCGTGGATGAAGTCGGTGACGGGTCGAGCCATCGGGTCGGGCCTTCTCTTGGGCAGGCTGTTGCGGGGTCGGGGCGGGGCCGGGGGAAAAGGGGTCAGGGATCGGTGCGGACGATGTCGGGGACGCCGATCTTCTCGAACAGGCGGGTGGTCTCGCGCAGCACCAGCGCCATGTTGCTGTCGCGCACCGTGGGCAGCATGTGCCGGGCGCGGCGCACCTCGTCGAAGTCGAGCGTCGCGGTGATCAGCTCCTCGCCGGTGCCGGCGACCGCCAGCTCGCGGCCGAACGGATCGAGGATGCGCGAGCCGCCCCAGAAGGTCAGGTCGCGCTCGGTGCCGGTGCGGTTCACCATGATCGTCGGCGCGGCGTACATCATCGAGTAGAAGCGCATGGTCAGCGCCCAGCCGCCGGGGTTGTCGAAGTCGATGCCGACCGCCTCGACGCCCGAGCTGACCGGGCCGATCATCAGCGTCGCGCCGTGCAGGAAGGCGAGATGGGTGAGGGCGGGGTTCCACAGGTCGGCGCAGATCAGCAGCCCGGCGCACCAGTCGTCGTCGAGGTTGTGGGTCTCGACGAAGCGCCCGGTGGCGTAGTGCTTGCCTTCCTCGAGCTTGCCGTAATTGGGCAGGTTGACCTTGCGGTGCATGTGCACGAGCCGGCCGCCGCGCAGCATCGCGGCGGTGTTGTAGAACTGCGCCGCCGCGCCTTCCTCGATGAAGCCGACCGTCACCGCCATCTCGCCGGCCGCCTCGGCCAGTTGCAGAAGTCGCGGGTCGCTGCGCTTCATCGCCGCGGTCAGCAGCTTTTCGGGGCCGTAATGGCCGGTGAGCGACAGCTCGGGCATGACCAGAAGGTCGAGCCCGGCGGCGCGGCCGCGGGCGATCCAGTCGAGATGCCGGTCGATGTTGGCGTCGACATCGCCGATCTCGCTGGCGAACTGGGCGGCGCCGACCTTGAGCTTGCGATGGGACATGGATCACCTCGTGGATTGGGTGGCGGGGCGGCGCACCGCCCCGCCGGGTCGGGCCTAGATGAGGCCGCTTTCCTTCAGGAAGTCGGCCGCGACGTTCTCGATCGAGACCTGCTCGACATCGACCCGCGCGTTGAGCTGCGCCATCACCGCGTCGTCGAGCTTGGCGGCGACCGCGTTCATCAGCTCGCCGATCTCGGGATGGGCGGCGAGGATCTCGTCGCGCACCACCGGGGCCAGGGCGTAGGCGGGGAAGTAGGCCTGGTCGTCCTGCAGCACCACGAAGTCGAAGGCCGGGATGCGGCCGTCGGTGGCGAAGACCAGGCCGACATCGACCTGCGCGTCGCGCAGCGCCTGGAACACCAGGCCCGAGTCCATCCGCTTGACGTTGGCGCGGCCGAACTCGAAGGCATAGGCCGCCTCGAGCGGCTTCAGCCCGTCGGGCCGGGCGTAGAACTCGGCGTTCGAGCCGAAGGTGATGGTCTCGCCCGCGTTCACCTTGGCGGCGAGGTCGGACAGGGTGGCGATGCCGCGCGCCTGCGCGTCCTCGGCCCGCATCGCGAGACCGTAGGTGTTGTTGGCCTGCGAGGCGTCGAGCCAGACGATGCCCTTCTCGGCGTCGAGTTCCTTGACCCGCTCGTAGGTGGCGGCGGCGTCGAGGCGCTCCTCGATCTTGTTGTAGGTGATGAGCGAGGTGCCGGTGTATTCCCAGTAGACGTCGACCTGGCCGCTCTCCATGGCCTGGCGCACCACCGCCGAGCCCATGCCGGCGCGGTTGTCGACCTCGAAGCCGTTGGCCTCGAGCAGCTGCTCGGTGATCGAGGCCATCAGCTGCTGTTCGGTGAAGTTCTTGCCGCCGACGACGATCTCGTCGGCCTGGGCGGTGGCGGCCGCCGCGATCAGCGCGAGGCTGGCGAGGGTGCGCTTGACGGGGTGGAACATTGGGACTCCTCCTGTTGATCTGGCTGTTGGTCTTGTCAGGGCGGCGCTCAGCGCAGCGGGTTCACGCCCTTGGGAACGAGGGTGAGCTGGGCCTGCGCCATCGCGAAATCGACGAGCACGGCGAGCATGGCGGTGGGGACGGCGCCGGCCAGCAGCATGCCGGTGTCCATCAGGTCGATGCCGGTGAAGATCAGCTCGCCCAAGCCGCCGCCGCCGATCAGGAAGGCGAGCGGCGTTGTGCCGACATTGATGGCGAGCGCGGTGCGCACGCCCGAGAAGATGACGTAGAGCGCGTTGGGCAGCTCGACCCGCCACAGGATCTGGCGCGGCGTCATGCCCATGCCGGTGGCCGCCTCCTTGAGATGGGCCGGCACGGCGAGCAGGCCGGTATAGGTGTTGCGCACGATCGGCAGCAGCGAGGCGACGAACAGCCCGAAGAAGGCGGGCGCGAAGCCGATGCCCAGAAGCGTCATCGACAGGGCGATGACCGCGAGCGTCGGGATCGTGGTGCCGATGTTGAAGACCTGCATCACCGTCTCGGCATGGCGCGCCATGCCGGGGCGCGACAGCCAGACCCCGATCGGGATGCCGGCGAGGATCGCCGCGCCGCCAGAGGCCGCCACCAGAACCACATGCTGCCGCGTCAGGTAGAGGATGTCCTCCCAGTAGGGGCTGATCTGCTCGTCGAGGCCGGTCCAAAGGACCAGCGCCACGACCGCGGCCAGCGCCAACAGGCGCCACGCGACCTGCGCCCCGAGGCCCGAGGCCGTGGCCATCGCCACCGCGCGGGTCATTGGGCGGCCACGGCGGGGGCCGCCTCCGACAGGGCCGCGGTCACGGCGCGCTGCGTGACGATCCCGGCGAAGCGGCCTTCCGCGTCGGTGCAGGCCAGCCACCTCATGTCATGCGTGAACATCTCGGAGACGACGGCGCGCAGGTCGCATTGCGCGGGCATCGTCACCGGCATCGGTTGCGCCAGCCCCGACAGCGTGCCGCGCGCGCCGGCCAGCGCCTCGGCCGGCACGTAGCCCACGGGGCGCCGCGCGGCGTCGACCACCACCACCACCGGCGCGCCCGCGGCCAGCGCCAGGCGCGCGGCCTCCTGCGGGGCGGTCTCGGCCGGAAGCGCCGGGGCGTCCTGCGCGACCTGCCGCGCATCGATCAGCCGCAGCCGCTTCAGCGTGCGGTCGGCGCCGACGAAATTGGCGACGAAGTCGTTGGCGGGGCGGGCGAGGATCCGGTCCGGCGTGTCGTACTGCTCGATCCGGCCGCCGCGGAAGATGGCGATCTTGTCGGCCATCTTGACCGCCTCGTCGATGTCGTGGCTGACGAACATGATGGTCTTCTTCAGCTCGGCCTGCATCTTCAGGAACTCGTTCTGGATGATCTCCCGGTTGATCGGGTCGATCGCGCCGAACGGCTCGTCCATCAGCATCACCGGCGGGTCGGCGGCGAGCGCGCGGATCACGCCGATCCGCTGCTGCTGGCCGCCCGAAAGCTCCTTGGGATAGCGGCGCAGGAACTGGTGCGGGTCGAGCCCGACGAGGTCGATCAGCTCGGCGGCGCGGGCCTTGGCGCGCCCGGCGTCCCAGCCCAGCATGCGCGGCACCACGCAGATGTTCTCCTCGACCGTCATGTTGGGAAACAGGCCGATCTGCTGGATCACGTAGCCGATCTGCCGGCGCAGCGCGATGTCGTCGAGCCCGGAGGTGTCCTCGCCGTTGATCAGGATGCGGCCGCTGGTCGGGCGGACCAGCCGGTTGACCATCTTCAGCGTCGTGGTCTTGCCGCAGCCCGAGGGCCCGAGCAGCACGCAGATCTCGCCGCTGGGGACCGTCATGTTGATCCGGTCGGCGGCCACCACGAGCCGGTTCGCGGCGCCGAAGGTCTTGGTGAGGTCTTCAAGCTGTATCATCGTGGAGGTTCCCCCTGGATTGCGGTGCGGCGGCGCGCGGGCGCGGTCGGTGAGTGGGGCGGCCGGGCGCGGCGCGCCCGGGCCGGCGGATCAGAGCCCGGCGGGTGTCAGCAGTTTCTGGACCCGGTAGAGCGCCCGGTCGGCGACGATCGCCAGCAGCGACACGGCGAGCGCGCCGATGATCAGCTGGCGCGGATCGGTCTGGCTGATGCCGCGCGAGATCAGCACGCCGAGGCCACCGGCGCCGATATAGGCGGCGATGGCGGCGACGCCGATGTTCATCACCACCGCGGTGCGCACGCCGGCCATGATCACCGGCACGGCGATCGGCAGCTCGACCCGCCACATGCGCTGCAGCGGCGTCATGCCCATGCCGCGCGCCGCCTCGCGCAGCGCCGGGTCGACATTGGTGATGGCGGTGTAGGTGTTGCGCACGATCGGCAGCTGCGAATAGAGCAGGATCGCGATCACCGCCGGCAGCCAGCCGATGCCGTGGCCGATGGTCGACAGGATCGGGATCATCAGGCCGAACAGCGCGATCGAGGGTACCGTGACGATGATCGAGGCGGCGTAGAGCACGACGTCGGCGATGCGCCGGTTCTGGGTGATCGCGATGCCCAGCGGCACGCCCGTCAGGATCGCGAGCCCGACGGCGACACCCACGATCGTGATGTGTTCGAGCGCCATGCCGGCAATCGCGTCCCTGTTGCCGACCGCGAACCAGATCAGCTCCATCCCGCTCCCCCCTGTTTTGCGTGATGCCGCCCGCATCCCCTTTGCGACGGCATGGCGGCAATCTACAGGAGGCGGGGGTCGCGGAGCATCAAAGGAACGCCACCCGATATCATGAAACCGACCAGATTGACGCTGCGGCGGGCGGGGCCGGAGCGGCGGCGCCGGGCCTGCCGCGGGCCGGCCCCGAGGGGCCGCCGCGTGGCCCCCGGGCGGATTTTTCGCGCGCGGCGCGCGGTTTTCGCCCGATCGCCACTTCGAACTTCGCGCGTTATCGCCTACAACCCCGGTCGGGGCCCGGCAGAGGCCGCGTGAAGCTTCGGGCAAGACCTTGATTTCGAAGGCCGGTTCCCGCAGCGTCGCGCCGGTTCGAGTCGGCCCTGCGACCTGCCCGTCACGGGCCGGACGGTCCCATAGCTCAACTGGATAGAGCAGCCGACTTCTAATCGGCAGGTTGGGGGTTCGAGTCCTCCTGGGATCGCCATTTCCTCGCCAGCCCTGCCGTCACCATGCCGCCCGGAAGGCGGCCTCCATCGCGCGCCGTCACACCGGCTGCGGATCGGCTCCGCCCGGAGACCGCGACGAGGCGACAGAGCATGTCCCCGGCGGACGGTTGCTCCCTTGAGGCTGAACCGGCGTCGTGCCGATGCCCTTCCGGGGTGCCCGTCTCAGCCGAATCGGGCGCGGGCCGCCGCGACCAGCCGGTCGCAGAGGCGCTCGACCGCCGCCTCGGACAGGGCGGGCGCCGCCTCGGTCATCGACCGGGCGCGGGCGTGGAGCGCCGCCGGATCGGGCCGGGGCGCGGCCTCGAACTCCGGGCGCCCGGCGCCGAGGCAGTAGTCGCGGTACTTGAAGTCGCCGCCGACGATGCGGTCGGAGAAGCGGACGCGCAGGCAGGGGATCTGCAGTGCGTCGGCGACGATCAGCCCGTGCAGGCTGCTCGAGACGATGCTGCGGCAGCCGTTGATGCGGTCGATCACCTCGCGCGGGGGCGCCTCGACATCGATCAGCGCGACGCCGGGCAGGGCGGCCAGTTCGCGCAGCTCGGGCCGGTCCTTGTCGACGTAATGCGCGACCACGCCGATGTCGTGGCGCCTGGCGCCGGTGCCGGCCATCCGCCGGGCGAGCAGGCCCGGATCGCCGGTCGGCACGCCGGGCACCGAGCCCAAGGCCTCGGCCGTGAGCGGACCGCGCAGGGCCAGAAGGTCGAACCCGGCGCGGGGCAGGGTGCGCGGCTTCACCAGACCCGAGCCCCAGACCGCGACCGGCCGCCCGGCCAGCCGGCGCAGCCCGAGCGCGAGCCGGGCCGGGCCCTTGGCCGCGATCTGCAGGATGCTGCCGATGCCCATCGCCTCGCAGCGGCCGAGCGCGGCGTGGCGGACGCCGCGGCCGGTGGCCAGCTCGAGCACCAGCGGCGACAGGTCGTCGCCGAAATTCGGCCGGTGGTCGGGCCGCCTGTACCAGAACAGGCCGATGTCCTTCGCCATGCGCATGTCTCCCGGGCGGATCCGTCGCGGGCCGTCATGACAGACCCGGCGCGGCGGGAGAAGGTCTCGGTGGGAGGAAACGCCGTTCGTCCCGGCCCCGGGATGCGGGGCCGGGACGGGCGGGGGCTCAGCCCTCCGGCTTGCCGCGGTCGAGGCGGGCGGCGCGCAGGGCCGCGGTCTTGGCGCGGCGCAGCTCGGCCTCGGCGTCGATGATGGCGCGGGCGGCGCGGGTCGTGAGGTCGCCCTTGCTTTCGGGGCGCGGGGCGGCGGGCAGGTCGGGATGGGAGAGCCGGCGTGACAGGCCGCGCTTCTCGAGATTGGCGAGAGTCGCTTCAAGGGCGTTCATGCTTGGTCCTTCGGATCGCCCGGGGGCGCGCCGGGCCGGCTTGGCCCATCGGTCCCCCGCTGTCTCATAGGTATGGCGTCGCCGTGGCCCGGCAAGGCCGCAGCGCGCGGGCCACGACCGCGCGCATGGCGCAGAATCGGGCTGTGGCGACGCCGCGGGCCGGTGTAGAGATCGAACGAACACCATGGCGGCAGACCGGGGACAGTGAGATGACGGGCAAGAACACGGGCAAGAACACGGGCAAGATCACGCGGACGATCGGATGGGCGGCGGCGCTGGCTGTCCTGTCTGGGCTGGCGGGCGCGGCGCAGGCGCAGCAGCTTGCGGGCGGCCGGCTCGAGATCGAGACGGCGGCCTTCGTCGAGGCGGCGGAGCTGGGCTTCACCACCTATTCGGGCGGGCTGCAGTTCGATGTCGGCGCCGGCTTCGGGGCGCAGATCGACCTCGCCTCCTACGGCTTCATGGGCTTCGGCTCGGACGGCACCAACGCCACGGTGCACGGCCTTTACGACCTCGGCGGCGCGACGGTGGGCCTGTTCGCCGGGCGCGACGGCTACGAGGAGGGCGACGCCACGATCTACGGCATCGAGGGCGAGACCTACTTCTACGGCGGCGAGGTCGAGGCCTATCTCGCCCGGCATGACGGCGAGATCGGCGAGATCACCGTGGCCGGCCTGTCGGGGCGGATGGAGGTCGCGCCGCGCATCGCCGCGCATGGCGAGCTGGGCTTTGCCGATTCGGCGCGCGAGGGGCACCTGCTGCGCGCCGCGCTGGGCGGCGGCTACGCCTTCGACGAGGGCTTCGACCTGTGGGGCGAGATCGGCCGGGTCGAGAGCGACGACGACGCCTTCGGCGAGGACGAGACCTTCATCTCGGTCGGCGCGACGATCGGCTTCGGCCTGCGCTCGGGCACCAGCTTCGGCAACCGCAGCCTGTTCGACGTGGTGCCGGGCTTCTGAAGACCCCCGCCTGCGCGCCTCAGCCCGTGTGGCCGATGGCGCGCAGGAACTCCGAGACCGGGGCGGCCCAGTCGGCGGGCCGCTCCAGCGGCGGCAGGTGGCCGGCGCGGCGGACGATCTCGAAGCGCGAGCCGGGCACCAGGTCGATCGTCTCGCGCACGAGATCGGGCGGGGTGGAGCGGTCCTCGGAGCCGGCGAGGCCCAGCAGCGGCAGCCTCAGCCCCGAGACCGGCGTGTAGAGATCGGTGCCCGAGACGGCGGCGCAGCAGCCGGCATAGCCCTCGACATCGGTGCCGGTGAGCACGCGGCGGGCGCGGGCGGCGGCGGGGCCCATGCGCGATCTCGGCCCGAACCAGCGCTCGATCACCGCGTCGGCCTGCGGCGCCAGCCCGCTCTGGCGCACGGCGGCGATGCGCTCGTCCCAGAGCTTGGGCGTGCCGATCTTGGCCGCGGTGTTCGACAGCACCAGCGCGCGCACGAGGTCGAGCCGCTTCACCGCCAGCGCCTGCGCCACCATGCCGCCGAGCGAGATGCCCGCGAAGACCACCTCGCGCAGGTCGTGCGCCTCGATCACCGCCTCGGCGTCCGAGACCAGCGTGCCCATGGCGTAGGGGGCGGCCGGCACGTCGGAGCCGCCATGGCCGCGCATGTCCCAGCGCAGCACGCGCAGCCCCTCGGGCAGAAGCGGGATCGCCTCGTCCCAGAGCGTCATGTCGGTGCCGAGTGCATGGGCCAGCACCAGCGCGGGGCCGTTCTCAGGCCCCGCGATCCGGGTGGCGAGGCGGGTGCCGTCGCGGGCCTCGACCATGCGCCTCATGACGCGAAGCGCTCCAGCGCGTCGGCATAGAGCGCGGCATCGACATTGCCGCCCGAGGCGACCGCGATCACCGCGCTGCCCGAGATCGCCTCGGGGCGGAACAGCGCGGCGGCGAGCGCGACCGCGCCGCCCGGCTCGATCACCACGCGCAGGTGGCGGAAGGCCAGCGCCATGGCGCGCATCGCCTCCTCGTCGGAGACGGCGAGGCCGGGGCCGCAGAGGCGGTGCATGATCGGGAAAGTGAGATCGCCCGGCTGCGGCGTGACGATGGCGTCGCAGATCGAGCCGCCCAGCCGGTCGTTGCGGCGGATCTCGCCGGTTTCGAGGCTGCGCTTCACGTCGTCGAAGCCCTCGGGCTCGACCGTGCGCGCGCGCATCATCGGGGCCTCGGCCTCGAGCGCCATGGCGATGCCGGAGGTCAGGCCGCCGCCGCCGCAGCAGACCAGCACCTCGGCCTCGCGCACGCCCGCCTCTGCCGCCTGCTCGGCGATCTCGAGACCGGTGGTGCCCTGACCGGCGATCACCTGCGGCTCGTCGAAGGGCTTGATCAGGGTCAGGCCGCGCTCCTCGGCCAGGGCCGCGCCGAGCGCGTCGCGGTCGTCGGTCTCGCGGTCGAACAGCACCACCTCGGCCCCCAGCGCGCGGGTGTTGTCGACCTTGGCCCTGGGCGCGTCCTTGGGCATCAGGATCACCGCCGGCACGCCGTGCATCTTCGCGGCATGGGCCACGCCCTGCGCGTGGTTGCCCGAGGAAAAGGCGATGACGCCGCGCCGGCGGGTGTCTTCGGGGATCGCCGAGACCGCCGACCAGCCGCCGCGCGCCTTGAAGCTGCCGGTGACCTGCAGGCATTCGGCCTTCAGGAGCACCCGCCGCCCGGCGATGGCGTCGAGCGCCGGGTTCGACAGGAGCGGCGTGCGCCGCAGGTTGGTGCCGATGCGCTCGCGCGCGGCGCGGATCATCTCGATGTTCAAGTCGTCTCTCCCTCCCGGGCGCGGCAGCGCGCCAGCCAGTCGTTCAATGCGCCCAGCGCCTCGGCCTCGTCAAGGAAGGGGACGTGGCCGCGGCCCGGCACCTCCGCGAAGGCCATGTCGGGGCGGCGGCGGCGCATCTCGGCGGCGGTGGCGGGCGAGAGCAGCTCGGAGTTCGCGCCGCGGATCAGCGCCAGCGGCAGCCCCGCGAGCGCGTCGAAGAGCGGCCAGAGGTCGGGGGCGGGCTGCACCGCGCCGCCCAGCACCGCCTCGCGCAACCGCGGGTCGTAGCGCAGCTCGAGCCCTTCGGGCGTCTCCTCGTAATGGCCGCGCACCTCCGCGAGCCAGCGCTCATGCGGGACGCCTTCGAAGCCGGTCCAGCTTTCGGCGCGGAAACGGGCGGCCTCGTCAAAGGTCTTCTGCGCCGGGCGGCGGCCGAGATAGCCCTCGATCACCTTAAGCCCTTCGGGCGCGATCTCGGGGCCGATGTCGTTGAGCGCGACGCCCGTGAGCCGCTCCTTCGCGGTGGTGGCGATCACCATGGCGATCAGCCCGCCGCGCGAGGTGCCGAGGATCGCGGCCCGCGCGATCCCCAGATGGTCGAGCAGGCGCAGCGCGTCGCGCGCCTCCTGCGCGACGGTGTAGCTTGCCGGGTCGCCGTGATCCGAGCGGCCCCGGCCGCGATAATCGGGCCGGATCAGCCGCACGCCGGAAAGATGCGGCGCGACATGGTCGAAATCGGCGGCGTTGCGGGTCAGCCCGGCGAGGCAGAGCACCGGCAGGCCCTCTCCCTCGTCGTGGTAATGCAGCCTGAGCCCGTCCTCGCTGTCGAAGGCCGGCATCAGGCGAGATCCACGATGCCGGTCAGGTTCGGCAGCGCATGCGTCGGGCGCGACCACAGCCGATCGCGCGCCGCGCCGTCGCGGTTCACCCAGGCGGTGATGAAGCCGTAGCCGGTGGCGCCGGCGGCGTCCCAGAAGTTCGAGGTGACGAAGAGCACCTCTTCCTTGTCGCAGCCGAAGCGCTGTCCGACGAGGTCGTAGACCCGCGCGTCGGGCTTGTAGACGCCGACCTCCTCCACCGAGAGCACCGCGTCGAGATGCTTGCCGATGCCGGCCGATCCGACCGCCTTTTCGAGCATCCCGGGCGTGCCGTTCGACAGGATCGCCACCTTGTGGCCCTTGTCCTTCAGCGCCGAGAGCACCTCGCGCACCTCCGGGTAGGCGGGCAGCTCGTCATAGAGCGCGAGCAGCCGGGCGCGCAGGTTCGGGTCGTCGATGCCGTTGGCCTCCATCGCCCAGGTCAGCGCGTCGGCGGTGACATGGCCGAAATCGACGTGCTGGCCGGTGATCGCGCGCAGCCAGGTGTAGTGCAGCTGCCGGTCGCGCCAGTCGGCCGAGAGCTTCTCCCAGCCGCGGGCGAAGGCGTCGCCCGACTCCCGCGCCGCCATGCGGGCCGCGCCGTTCACGTCGAACAGGGTGCCGTAGGCGTCGAAGACGATTGTGCTGATGGTCATGCAATTCCCCCTCTGGATGCGAGGCTGACATGCCCCGCGCCTAGGGGAAAGGCTTTCGGGGGCGATCGGGTTGCGAAGCGCGGGGCCAGTCCCTACCTAGGGGTCGAACACGAGGAGCACCCGCCAGCCGCGGCCTCCAGCCATTCACCCGCCAGATCGACCGAACAAGGAGAAGCTCATGACGCAAGTCAAGCAGGGCGACACCGTGCGCATCCACTACACCGGCACTCTGAACGACGGCCAGACCTTCGATTCGAGCGAAGGCCGCGAGCCGCTCGAGTTCCAGGTCGGCTCGGGCCAGATCATCCCCGGCCTCGACCAGGCGATGCCCGGCATGGAAGTCGGCGAGACCAAGACCGTCGAGGTGGCCTGCGAGAACGCCTACGGCCAGCCCGACCCGAACGCCCGCCAGTCGGTGCCGCGCGACTCGATCCCCGACAACATCCCGACCGATCCGGGCACCCGCCTGCAGATGCAGACCCCGCAGGGCCAGGTCGTGCCGGTCACCGTGATCGAGGCCGATGCCGAGCAGGTGACGCTCGACGCGAACCACCCGCTGGCCGGTCAGGACCTAACCTTCAAGGTCGAGCTCGTGGGCGTCGACCCGGCCTGAGCCGCGACAGCCTTTTCGGAAAAGGCCCCGGCAGCACCCGCTGCCGGGGCCTTTTTCATGTGAACACGGCCGCCCGATGGCCTAGGAGGGGGCCATGCCTGCCCTGATCGTCTACCTCACCGCGGCCCTGTTCGAGATCGCCGGCTGCTTCGCGGTCTGGGCGTGGTGGCGGGCCGGGGCCTCGGCCTGGTGGCTGGCGCCCGGCGCCGCGGCGCTGGCGGGCTTCGCGGGCCTGCTCGCGCTCAGCCCCGCCGCCTTCGCGGGGCGCGCCTTCGCGGCCTATGGCGGGGTCTACATCGCGGCGTCGCTGGGCTGGCTGTGGGTCGTGGAGGGGCAGCGCCCCGACCGGTTCGACGCGGCCGGGGGGCTGGTCTGCCTGCTGGGCGCGGCGCTGATCCTGTGGGGACCGCGCGGCTAGCCCTTTTGCGCGGCCATCGCGGCCTGCATCTTCTCCATGTCCATCCAGCCGGTCTCGAGCACGTTGCCGTCGGGGTCGCGGATGGTGCGGCCATACATGAAGTCGCCATGCTCGACCTTCTTGCCGGTGTCGGAGCCGCCATGCGCGAGCGCGGCCTCGACGATGGCATCGACCGCCGCGCGGCTGTCGCGCGGGATCGCCACCAGCACGCCGGTGGCCTCGCGCGGGTCGGCGACGGGGCCGGGCGAGAAGCCCGCGAAGGTGTCGCGGTCGAGCAGCATCAGGCAGACGCCGTCGGTGACGCGCATGCAGGCGGTGTGATCGCCGGAGAACTGCGCCACCACCGAGAAGCCGAGGCCCTCGTAGAAGGCGCGGGCGCGCGCGGCGCTCTCGACCGGCAGGTTGACGTAGACGGGCTGTGACATGGCGAAACCTCGCAACGGGGAACAGGTGCCCCGAAGCTAGACCGTCGCCGGGCGAGTCGTCTCAGAGATTCTCGCTCTGGGGCATGCCGAGCACGTGGTAGCCGCCATCGACATGCACGATCTCGCCGGTGGTGCAGGCGGCCGCGTCCGAGCAGAGGTAGAGCGCGGTGCCGCCGACCGCCTCGAGCGTGGCGTTGGCGCGCATCGGCGCGTTGGCGTCGGTGTGCTTGAAGGTCTTGCGCGCGCCGCCGATCGCCGCGCCCGCCAGCGTCTTCATCGGGCCGGGCGAGACCGCGTTGACGCGGATGCCCTCGGGGCCGAGATCGTTGGCGAGGTAGCGCACGGAGGCCTCGAGCGCCGCCTTGGCGACGCCCATCACGTTGTAGAACGGCGTCACCTTGTTCGAGCCCTGGTAGGTCAGGGTGACGATCGAGCCGCCCGCGCTCATCAGCGGATGGGCGCGGCGCGCCACGTCGATCAGCGAGTAGCAGGAGATGGTGAGCGAGTTGCGGAAGTTCTCGCGCGAGGTGTTGATGAAGCGGCCGGCCAGCTCGTCCTTGTTGGAATAGGCGATGGCGTGGACGAGGAAGTCGAGCCGGCCCCAGCGGTCCTCGATCTTCTTGAAGGCCGCGTCGAGCGAGGCGTCGTCGGTGACGTCGACATCGAGCAGGAAGTCCGAATCGAGCTGCGCCACCAGCGGCGCGACGCGCCGCCCGAAGGTCTCGCCCTGATAGGAGAAGGCCAGCTCGGCGCCCGCGCCGTGCAGCGCCTTGGCGATCCCCCAGGCGATCGAACGGTCGTTCGCCACGCCCATCACCAGACCGCGCTTGCCCACCATCGACATCATGTCACCGTCTCCGCCTTGTTGCTCAGCCGTGGTAGCGCGACAGCAGCATCGAGCCGTTGGTGCCGCCGAAGCCGAAGCTGTTGGTCATCACCGTGTCGAGCCCGGCATTCTCGCGCAGCTCGGTCGCGATCTCGCCCTCGTGGATGCCCTCGGCGAGGTTCTCCACGTTGATCGAGGGCGCGATGTAGTCGCCCTTGAGCATCAGCAGGCAGTAGATCGCCTCCTGCGCGCCGGTGGCGCCCTGGCTGTGGCCGGTCATCGACTTGGTCGAGGAGATCGGCGGGGTCTGGCCCTCGCCGAAGACGCGGCGCACCGCCTCGACCTCGCCGACATCGCCCACGGGCGTCGAGGTGCCATGCGCGTTGATGTAGTCGACCTTGCGGCCCTCGGGCAGGGTGTTCAGCGCCAGCCGCATCGCCCGCTCGCCGCCTTCGCCCGAGGGCGCGACCATGTCGTGGCCGTCCGAGGTCGCGGCGAAGCCGGTCACCTCGGCGTAGATCTTGGCGCCGCGCGCCAGCGCCCGGTCGAGATCCTCGAGCACCACCATGCCGCCGCCGCCGGCGATCACGAAGCCGTCGCGGTCGCGGTCGAAGGCGCGGCTGGCCTTCTCGGGGGTGTCGTTGAACTTCGAGGACATCGCGCCCATCGCGTCGAACAGGCACGACAGCGTCCAGTCGAGCTCCTCGCCGCCGCCGGCGAACATCAGGTCCTGCTTGCCCATCATGATCTGCTCGGCGGCCGCGCCGATGCAGTGCAGCGAGGTCGAGCAGGCCGAGGTGATCGAGTAGTTGATGCCCTTGATCCTGTAGGCGGTGGCGAGGTTCGCCGAGACCGTCGAGGACATGCCGCGCGGCACCATGAGCGGGCCGATCCGCTTGGGGCTGCCGGATTTCAGCACGGTCTGGTGCGCCGAGAACAGGTTCGAGGTCGAAGGACCGCCGGAGCCCGCGATCAGGCCCGAACGCTCGTTCGAGATGTCGGCCTCCTCGAGGCCGGCATCGGCGATCGCCTGGCTCATCGACAGGTAGGCATAGGCCGCGCCGGGGCCCATGAAGCGCAGCGTGCGCTTGTCGATATGCTCCTTGGGGTCGAGCTTCAGCGTGCCGGCGACGCGGCTGCGGAAGCCGTATTCGGCCATTTCCTCGGAGGCCTCGATGCCCGAGCGGCCGGCGCGCAGGGCGGCGTCGACCTCCTGCGCGGTGTTGCCGATGGGCGAGACGACCCCGAGGCCGGTGACGACGACGCGACGCATGGCGCCTCCTTCCTTGTGGTTCAGCTCTCGGAGAGAGCGACCTTCATGTCCTTGACCTGGTAGATGACCTCGCCATCGGCCTCGACCCGGCCGTCGGCGACGCCCATGGTCAGCCGGCGGGTCTGCACGGCCTTGGTGAAATCGACGTGGTAGGTCAGCAGCTTGCGGTCCGGGCGGACCATGCCGGTCAGCTTCACCTCGCCGACGCCCAGCGCGTAGCCGCGGCCCTGCCAGCCGCGCCAGCCGAGGTTGAAGCCGGTCAGCTGCCACAGCCCGTCGAGGCCGAGGCAGCCGGGCATGATCGGGTTGCCCGGGAAGTGGCACTCGAAGAACCACAGGTCGGGCTTGATGTCGAACTCGGCCACGACATGGCCTTTGCCATGCGCGCCGCCGTCGCCGGAGATGTCGGTGATCCGGTCCATCATCAGCATCGGCGGCTCGGGAAGCTGCGCGTTGCCCGGGCCGAACAGTTCACCGCGCGCGCATTTCAGGAGCGCGTCCTTGTCGAACTGGGTCGGATACTCTGCCATGGGGCCCCGTGATGTTTGCGGTTTCGCTTTCCCGAGGCTGTATCACCCGCTCGCGCGGAAGGGCAAGGGCGGCGGGCGCGCGGTACGCTGCCGGGATCCGCGCGAAACGTTGAATTCCGGCGCGATCTGCGCCATATCTGGCCTGTCATGACGAATGCCCACACCACACCCGCCCGCCGCGGCGCCGACTGGCTGGCCACCGCCGGGCTGCGCCCGACGCGGCAGCGGCTCGCGCTCGCGGCACTGCTGGTGGGCGACGGGCACAACCGGCACGTGACCGCCGAGAGCCTGTTCGAGGCGGCCTCCAAGGCCGGGCACAAGGTGTCGCTCGCCACGGTCTACAACACGCTCTCGGCCTTCTGCGCCGCGGGGCTGATGCGCGAGATCACGGTTGACGGCTCGAAGAGCTACTTCGACACCGACATGTCGGATCACCCGCATTTCTACTGGGAGGACGAGGCGCGGCTGTCCGACGCCCCGGCCGAACAGCTGGAGATCTCGCGGCTGCCCGACGCGCCCGAGGGCGCGGAGATCGCCAAGGTCGACGTGGTGATCCGCCTGCGCCGCCGCTAAGCGCCCGCCGCCCGCCACCGGCCGCGCAAGGCGGCCCCGGGGTCATCTGCTTGCAGCCTCGCGCCGCCGGGCCTAGCCTCGCGCGCAAACGCAAGGAGGATGCTCCATGAACATGGATGACGTAGCGCGCCGCGGTCTGGTGCTTCTGGGATGCGGCAAGATGGGCTCGGCGATGCTGGCGGGCTGGCTCGAGGGCGGGCTGCCGCGGCAGTCGGTGACCGTGCTCGACCCCAAGCCCTCGGACTGGTTGCAGGACCAGGGCATCCGGCTCAACGAGGAGTTGCCCGAGGACCCGGCGATCGTGCTGGTGGCGGTCAAGCCGCAGATGATGGGCGACGCGCTGCCCTCGATGCAGGCCAAGGGCAACGGCACGACGCTGTTCGTCTCGGTCGCCGCCGGCACGCCGATCGCCACCTTCGAGAAGGCTCTGGGCGAGAAGACCCCGATCGTGCGCGCCATGCCCAACACCCCCTCGGCGATCGGCCGCGGCATCACCGCGATCATCGGCAACGACCACGCCACGGCCGAGCAGGTCGACCTCGCCGAGGCGCTGCTGAAGGCGGTGGGGCAGGTCGTGCGGCTGGAGCGCGAGGAGCAGATGGACGGCGTCACCGCCGTGTCGGGCTCGGGCCCGGCCTACGTGTTCCACCTGATCGAGACGATGGCCAAGGCCGGCGAGGAGCAGGGGCTTTCGCCCGAGCTGGCGCTGCAGCTCGCCACCGCCACCGTGGCGGGCGCGGGCGCGCTGGCGGACGGCTCGGACCAGCATCCGGGCACGCTGCGCGAGAACGTGACCTCGCCCAACGGCACCACGCAGGCCGCGCTCGACGTGCTGATGAACGAGACGGACGGCTTCCCGGTGCTTCTGAGCCGGGCGCTCAAGGCCGCCGCCGACCGCTCGCGCGAGCTTGCGAATGGGTGAGGCGCGGACCCCGGAGATCGTCTTCGACGACTTCGCCAAGGTGGACATCCGCGCGGGCAAGGTGACCCGCGCGGAGCCCTACCCGGAGGCGCGGAAGCCCGCGATCAAGCTCTGGGTCGATTTCGGCCCGGAGATCGGTGAGAAGCGCTCCTCGGCGCAGATCACCGCGCATTACGACCCCGAGCTGCTGGTCGGGCGGCAGGTGCTGGCGGTGGTGAACTTCCCGCCGCGCCAGATCGGCAAGTTCGTCTCCGAGGTGCTGGTTCTGGGCCTGCCGGACGAAAGCGGCGGCATCGTGCTGGTCGGACCCGACCAGCCCGTGCCCGCGGGAGGGCGGCTGTCATGACCCGCAAGACGCTTCTGGTGACGCGGCCGCTGCCGCAATCGGTGCTCGACGCCTGCGCGCGCAGCTTCGACGCCACCTTCCGCGACGCCGACCGCGGCCTGACCGAGGCCGAGGCGGCCGAGGCATTGCAGAGCTACGACGCGATCCTGTGCACGCTGGGCGACCGGTTCACCGCGAAGGCCTTCGAAGAGGCGGGCGAAATCCGTTGCGGCGTGCTCGCCAATTTCGGGGTGGGCTACAACCACATCGACACGCAGGCGGCGCGCGCCGCCGGCGTCGCGGTGTCGAACACGCCCGACACGGTGACGGATGCCACCGCCGATATCGGCATGACGCTGCTTCTGGCCACCGCGCGCCGCGCGGGCGAGGGCGAGCGGCTGGTGCGGGCGGGCGAATGGTCCGGCTGGGCGCCGACGCAGATGCTGGGGCGGCACGTCACCGGCAAGACGGTGGGCATCGTCGGCATGGGCCGGATCGGGCAGGCGGTGGCCAAGCGCTGCGCGCTCGGCTTCGACATGCAGGTGCTCTACCACAACCGCTCGCCCAAGGCGGTGCCGCTGCCGGTGATGCAGGTGGGCGACCTCGAGGAGCTGATGGGCTCGGCCGATTTCGTGGTGGTGACCGTGCCGGCGACGCCCGAGACCCGGCACCTGATCAGCCGCGAGATGATCGCCGCGATGAAGCCCGAGGGGGTGTTGATCAACATCGCCCGCGGCGACGTGGTCGACGAAGAGGCGCTGATCGAGGCGCTGGAGGCGGGCCGGATCGGCGGCGCCGGGCTCGACGTCTACGAGAACGAGCCGCAGGTGCCCGAGCGGCTGCGCGCGCTCGACAACGCGGTGCTGCTGCCGCATCTCGGCACGGCGGCGCTCGAGGTGCGCGAGGCGATGGGGCGGATGGCGCTCGACAACGCCATCGCCTGGGCGCGCGGCGGCGCGCTGCCGCAGCTGGTCAACTGATCCTCAGGCGGGGCGGTCGCCGATCGCCTCGCGAAAATGCTTGCGGCAGAGCGAGACGTAGCGGTCGTTGCCGCCGATCTCGACCTGGTCGCCGGCCATGGCGACGCGGCCCTCGGCATCCTTGCGCACCACCATGGTGGCCTTGCGGCCGCAATGGCAGATGGTGCGGACCTCGCGCATCTCGTCGGCGAGCGCCAGAAGCGTCGCCGAGCCGGGGAAGAGGTGGCCGAGGAAATCCACCCTGAGGCCGTAGCACATCACCGGCACGCGCAGGTCGTCGACCGCGCGGGCCAGCTGCCAGACCTGATCGGGCGAGAGGAACTGCGCCTCGTCGACGAAGACGCAGGCGCAGGGCGTCTCGAGCCTGTGCCTGATCTTCTCGAACAGGTCGTCGCCCGCGTCGAAGGTATCGGCCGCAGACCCGATGCCGATGCGGCTCTTGATGAAGCCCTCGCCGGAGCGGTTGTCGAAGCGCGCGGTGAGCAGGTAGGTCTGCATGCCCCGCTCGGCGTAGTTGTGCGCCGCCTGCAAAAGCACCGTCGACTTGCCGGCGTTCATGGTGGAGTAGTTGAAGTAGAGCTTGGCCATGGGCCGAGCACATACAAAGGGCGGCGCGTCGTGACAACGCGCCGCCCGTGGTCAGCAAGAGTTTTCCAAAACTCTTGCAAATTCCTTCGAAGGAATTTCGGTCAGGCGTGCGAGGGCACCTCGCCGTTCATCTGCATCCGGCCGATCGGGCGGACCGAGGTGGCCTGCGGGCCCATGCCGTTCGGTCCGTCATCGACGATCGACAGCTCGACCGGCATGTCCTTCTCGAGCTTCTCGAAGCCGTCCTCGATCACGCTGGCCTTGTGGAACCAGATGTCGCGGCCATCCAGCGTCTCGATGAAGCCGTATTCCGAGAAGAGCTGCCGCACCCGGCCCTGCGGCGGGCCGTCATGGGCCTTCACCTCGCCCTGCTTCTTCTGGGCGGCGTGTTCGAGGCGGCGTTCCATCGCGTAGAAGGCGTCGTTCACGGCCGCGTAGGGGTCGTGCTTGTCGCCTTGGCCGGGGTCCTGGCTGACCACCAGCTCCTTGCCCGGCACGCGGCACTCGATCCGCACGTGGTAGCCCTTGTGGCCGCCTTGGCTCTTGTGCGGCACCTCGACCACGACGTGGCAGCTGGTGATGTGGTCGTGGAACCGCTCCAGCTTGGCGGCGCGGGTGCGGATGCGCTGTTCGAGCCCGTCGGAGCTTTGCATGTTGTGGAAGGCGATCTCGAGGGGGGTGTCCATGCGTCTCTCCGTTCGTTCATGTACGCCGGAGAAACGCATGGATGGATCGGCCGTTCCGGACGGCGTCAGGCCTGCAGCGACCTCACGCCGACCTCGCCCTCGACCCGGGCCTTCATCGCCTGCGCCGCGGCCTGCGCGGCGGCGGCGGTGGTGAAGTAGGGGATCTTGGCGTAGAGCGCCGCCGAGCGGATGTCGCGGCTGTCCTCGATCGCCTGCGCGCCCTCGGTGGTGTTCATCACCAGCGCGACGTGGCCGTCCTTCAGCCGGTCGACGATGGTGAGGCCGCCCTCGTAGAGCTTATTCACCAGCTCGGCCTCGATGCCGTTCTCCTCGAGCCAGGCGCGGGTGCCGCGGGTCGCCATGATCGACAGGCCGAGATCGACCACGATGCGCGCCGCCTCGGCCATGGCCGGGGTCTTGTCGGCGTCGCGGATCGACAGGAACACGCGGCCCTCGCGCGGCAGGTCGGAGCCCGCGCCCATCTGCGCCTTGAGGAAGGCGAGCGCGAAGCTGCGGTCCCAGCCCATCACCTCGCCGGTCGAGCGCATCTCCGGCCCGAGGATGGTGTCGACGCCGGGGAAGCGGGCGAAGGGCAGCACCGCCTCCTTGACCGAGAACCACGGCATGTTCGGGTCCGCCAGCGTCATCGGGTCGGCATAGGGCAGGGGGGTGTCGTAGTCGACGTTCTCGTAGGCCGGGCGGAACGGGAAGGCGGAGAGCTTCTCGCCCGCCATCAGCCGCGCGGCGATCGAGGCGATGGCGCTGTCGGTCGCCTTGGCGACGAAGGGCACGGTGCGCGAGGCGCGCGGGTTGACCTCGATCAGGTAGACCTCGTCATCCTTGACCGCGAACTGCACGTTCATCAGGCCGACCACGCCCAGCGCCTTGGCGAGCGACTGCGCCTGGCGGCGGATCTCGGACTGGATCTCCTCGGTGAGCGAATGCGGCGGCAGGCAGCAGGCGCTGTCGCCGGAATGGACGCCCGCTTCCTCGATGTGCTGCATGATGCCCGCGACATGCACGGTCTCGCCGTCGCAGAGCGCGTCGACATCGACCTCGGTCGCGCCCGAGAGGTAGCTGTCGAGCAGCACCGGGTTCTTGCCCGAGACCACCACGGCGTTGCGGATGTAGCGCTTGAGATGGTCCATGTCGCGGACGATCTCCATGGCGCGGCCGCCCAGCACGTAGGAGGGGCGGATCACCAGCGGGAAGCCGATCTCGTCGGCGATCTCGAGCGCCTGCTCGTCGGTGAAGGCGATGCCGTTCTTCGGCTGCTTCAGGCCCAGACGGTTGACCAGGTCCTGGAACCGCTCGCGGTCCTCGGCGAGGTCGATCGCGTCGGGGGTGGTGCCGAGGATCGGGATGCCTTCGGCCTCGAGCGCGTTGGCGAGCTTGAGCGGGGTCTGGCCGCCGAACTGCACGATCACCCCGTGCAGCGTGCCGTTCTCCTGCTCGACCCGCAGGATCTCCATCACGTGCTCGAAGGTCAGCGGCTCGAAGTAGAGCCGGTCCGAGGTGTCGTAGTCGGTCGAGACGGTCTCGGGGTTGCAGTTGACCATGATGGTCTCGTAGCCGGCATCCGACAGCGCGAAGCAAGCGTGGCAGCAGCAGTAGTCGAACTCGATGCCCTGGCCGATCCGGTTCGGGCCGCCGCCGAGGATGACGACCTTCTTGCGGTCGGAGGGCCGCGCCTCGTCCTCGACCTCGCCCATCACCGGGTGCTCGTAGGTCGAGTACATGTAGGGTGTCTGGGCCTCGAACTCGGCGGCGCAGGTGTCGATCCGCTTGAACACGGCGGTGACGCCGAGATCGCGGCGGGCGCGGCGGATCTCGTCTTCCTCGCGGCCGGTGAGCGTGGCGAGGCGGGCGTCGGTGAAGCCCATCATCTTGAGCTTGCGCAGCCCGGCCTCGTCGGTCGGCAGGCCGCCCTCGCGCACCGCGTTCTCGGTCTCGACGATCTCGCGGATGCGGTCGAGGAACCACGGGTCGAAGCTGGTCACCGCCTGGATGCGGTCGTTCGTCAGTCCGAGGCGCATCGCCTGGGCGATGACCCGCAGCCGGTCGGGGGTGGTCTTCGACAGCGCCTTGACCAGCGCGGCCTCGTCGGGCGCGCCGGGGATCTCGATCTCGTCGAAGCCGGTCAGGCCGGTCTCGAGCGAGGCCAGCGCCTTCTGCATCGATTCGTGGAAGGAGCGGCCGATCGCCATCGCCTCGCCCACCGATTTCATCGCGGTGGTCAGGTGCGGCTCGGCGCCGGGGAACTTCTCGAAGGCGAAGCGCGGGATCTTGGTGACGACGTAGTCGATGGTCGGCTCGAAGGAGGCCGGGGTCACCTTGGTGATGTCGTTGTCGAGCTCGTCGAGCGTGTAGCCCACGGCGAGCTTGGCGGCGATCTTGGCGATCGGGAAGCCGGTCGCCTTGGAGGCCAGCGCCGAGGAGCGCGAGACGCGCGGGTTCATCTCGATCACCACCATGCGGCCGTCATCGGGGTTGATCGCCCATTGCACGTTCGAGCCGCCGGTCTCGACGCCGATCTCGCGCAGCACGGCGATCGAGCCGTTGCGCATGTGCTGGTACTCGCGGTCGGTCAGGGTCAGCGCCGGCGCGACGGTGATCGAATCACCGGTGTGCACGCCCATCGGGTCGACGTTCTCGATCGAGCAGACGATGATGGCGTTGTCGGCGCGGTCGCGCACGACTTCCATCTCGTATTCCTTCCAGCCCAGCAGGCTCTCGTCGATCAGGATCTGGCCCACCGGCGAGGCGTCCATGCCCGAGCGGCAGTAATGCTCGTATTCGGCGCGGTTGTAGGCGACGCCGCCGCCGGTGCCGCCCAGCGTGAAGGCGGGGCGGATGATGGCGGGCAGGCCGATCTCCTCCAGCGCCTCCATGGCGCGGGCCATGCCGGCGGCGAGGTCGCGGCGGCCGTTCTCGGCCTTGGGGGCGGTGACGATGGTCGCCTTGGGGTTCTCGAGCCCGATCCGGTCCATCGCCTCGCGGAACAGCGCCCGGTCCTCGGCCATCTCGATCGCCTCGCGGTTGGCGCCGATCAGCTGCACGCCGAACTTCTCGAGCACGCCCATGTCGGCGAGCGCCAGCGAGGTGTTGAGGCCGGTCTGGCCGCCCATGGTGGGCAGCAGCGCGTCGGGGCGCTCCTTCTCGATGATCTTGGCGACCACCTCGGGGGTGATCGGCTCGATATAGGTGGCGTCGGCGAGGCCGGGGTCGGTCATGATGGTGGCGGGGTTCGAGTTCACCAGGATGACCCGGTAGCCCTCTTCCTTGAGCGCCTTGCAGGCCTGGGCGCCGGAGTAGTCGAACTCGCAGGCCTGACCGATGATGATCGGCCCCGCGCCGATGATCATGATCGAGTTGATATCGGTTCTCTTCGGCATGGGACCCTCGCGCTGCTGTCGCGCGCCCAGGGGAGGCGGGCGCGCAAATCGTCGCGGTTATAGAGATGGGGCGGTGCGACGCAAGGCCTGTCGGTCCCCCTAGGGAAACACGGCGCGGCCCCCCTGTCGCGCGCGGGGCTGCGGATGTATCGGGGGAGGGGCAGAACGGCGAGGCAAGATGCGGATCGGGTTCGATACGGGTCCATCGGGGCGGGGCGCGCAATTCGTGGCGCCCGAGCGGCTGATCGAGGCGTGGCGGCCCGAGGGTGTCGTGCCGGCGCTGATGGCGCTCGAGGCGGCGCGGGCCGAGGGCGCGTGGCTCGCGGGCTATGCCAGCTACGAGCTGGGCTACGCGCTGGAGCGGCGGCTGGCGCCGCTCCTGCCCGAGACGCGCCGGCTGCCGCTGCTGCGCTTCGGCGTCTACCCGGCGGGGCCCGCCGACTGGTCGCCAGAACCCGGCCCGGCCAGCCTCGGGGATTTCGCCCCGCGCTGGACGCAGGCCGAACACGCCGCCGCGCTGGCCCGCGTGCGCGGCTATATCGGCGCGGGCGACATCTACCAGGCCAACCTGACCTTCCCGCTCGACGCGGAGTGCACGGGCCGCCCCGAGGCTCTCTTTGCCGCGCTGTCGAGGGGCCAGCCGGTCGGGCATGGCGCGCTGGTCGAGCAGGAGGGGCTGCCCGCGCTGCTGTCGCGCTCGCCCGAGCTGTTCTTCGAGACCGATGCCGCAGGCCGGATCGAGACTCGGCCGATGAAGGGCACGCGGCCGCGCGGGGCCACGCCCGAGGAGGACGCGGCGCACCGGGATTTCCTGGCCACGGACGAGAAGAACCGGGCCGAGAACCTGATGATCGTCGACCTGCTCAGGAACGATCTGAGCCGGGTCGCGGTGCCGGGCAGCGTCGCGGTGCCGAAGCTGTTCTCGGTCGAGACCTATGCCAGCCTGCACCAGATGGTCAGCACGGTGGCCGCGCGGCTGCGGCCCGGCGCGGGGCTGGGCGCGATCCTCGCGGCGCTGTTTCCCTGCGGCTCGATCACCGGCGCGCCGAAGCTCAGGGCGATGGAGATCATCCGCGAACTGGAGCCCTGGCCGCGCGAGGCCTATTGCGGCGCGATCGGCTGGGCCGCGCCGGACGGGCGGTCGTCGTTCAACGTGGCGATCCGCACGCTGATGGTCGAGGAGGGCCGGGCGGTGCTGAATGTCGGCGGCGGCATCGTCTGGGACAGCGAGGCCGGCTCGGAATGGGACGAGGCGTTGTGGAAGACGCGCTTCGCCCGCATGCTCGACTGAGCCTGCCACTTCACTCTGCAAATACTCATGGCCCGCCGATGTCGTCCGAGACCCCGCCGAAGATCATAGAGACGCTGGGCGCGCATCCGGGCGAGGGCGCGCGCCGGCTTGCGGCGCATCTCGACCGGATGGCCGGCACGGCGGCGGAGCTGGGCTACCCGTTCGACCGGGATCGCGCCGAGGCGCTGCTCGATCTCTCGCCGGAACACCCGCTGCGCTGCCGCCTGACGCTGGACGCCGACGGCGCGTTCGAGCTGACCACCGCGCCGCTCGCGCCGAACCCGGATGAGTGGCGGGTGGCGATCCACCCTCAGCGGCTCGACCCGGACGACCCGTGGCTCGGACGCAAGACCACGCACCGGGCGCTTTACGACGCGGCGCGCGCCGCGCTGCCCGAGGGGGTGGACGAATGGCTGTTCCTCAACCGGCGCGGGGCGCTGTGCGAGGGCACGATCACCAACCTCTTCGTCGAGAAGGGCGAGGCGCGGCTGACGCCGGCGCTGTCCTGCGGGCTGCTGCCCGGCGTGCTTCGGGCCGAGCTTCTGGTGCAGGGCTGGCGCGAGGCGGCGCTGGCGGTCGAGGATCTCGACGGTGCGCGGCTGTGGCTGGGCAATTCGCTGCGCGGTCTCATTCCGGCGCGGCTGGTGGTTGCCTGACCCCCCGGCTTGCTTGACATCGGGGGTCCAACCCGGTGTATCGGCGCGACACCCGCCGAAAGGGACGAATTCCATGCACGCCTACCGCTCCCACACCTGCGCCGCCCTGACCCGCGAGAATGTCGGCGACACCGTCCGGCTCTCGGGCTGGGTGCACCGGATCCGCGACCATGGCGGCATCCTGTTCATCGACCTGCGCGACCATTACGGCATGACGCAGGTGCTGTGCGATCCCGACAGCGCCGCCTTCGCCGAGGTCGAGAAGCTGCGCTCGGAGTGGTGCATCCGCATCGACGGCGAGGTGAAGGCGCGCGACCCGGAGCTGGTGAACCCGAAGCTGCCCACCGGCGAGATCGAGGTCTTCGTGCGCGGCGTCGAGGTGCTCGGCCCCTCCAAGGAGCTGCCGCTGCAGGTGTTCGGCGACCAGGACTACCCGGAAGAGACCCGTCTCAAGTACCGCTATCTCGACCTGCGCCGCGAGCACATGCAGCGCAACATGGCGCTGCGCTCGGACGTGGTGCGCTCGATCCGCCAGCGGATGTGGGACCAGGGCTTCCGCGAGTACCAGACGCCGATCATCACCGCGTCCTCGCCCGAGGGCGCGCGCGACTTCCTCGTGCCTTCGCGCCTGCATCCGGGCAAGTTCTACGCGCTGCCGCAGGCGCCGCAGCAGTTCAAGCAGCTGCTGATGGTGTCGGGCTTCGACAAGTACTTCCAGATCGCGCCCTGCTTCCGCGACGAGGACCCGCGCGCCGACCGTTCGCCCACCGACTTCTACCAGCTCGACATGGAGATGAGCTTCGTCGAGCAGAAGGACGTGTTCGACACGATCCAGCCGGTGATGACCGGCGTGTTCGAGGAGTTCGGCGGCGGCCGCAAGGTCGATGAGGACTGGCCGCTGATCTCCTACAAGGACGCGGCGCTGTGGTACGGCACCGACAAGCCGGACCTGCGCAACCCGATCAAGATGCAGGACGTCTCCGAGCATTTCCGCGGCTCGGGCTTCGCGATCTTCGCCAAGCTCCTTGAGCAGGACGGCACGCAGATCCGCGCCATCCCCGCGCCCACGGGTGGCAGCCGCAAGTTCTGCGACCGGATGAACGCCTTTGCCCAGAAGGAAGGCCTGCCGGGCATGGGCTACATCTTCTGGCGCGAGGCGGAGGGCGGCATGGAAGCCGCGGGACCGCTCGCCAAGAACATCGGCCCCGAGCGCACCGAGGCGATCCGCCAGCAGCTGGGCCTCGGCGTCGGCGACGCGGCGTTCTTCCTCGGCGGCAAGCCCGAGGCGTTCGAGCGCGTCGCGGGCAAGGCGCGGGTGGTGATCGGCGAGGAGCTGGGGCTGACCGAGACCGACCGCTTCGCCTTCGCCTGGATCGTCGACTTCCCGATGTACGAGAAGGATGACGAGGGCCGGATCGACTTCAGCCACAACCCGTTCTCGATGCCGCAAGGCGGCCTCGAGGCGCTGAACGGCGACCCGCTCGAGGTGCTGGGCTTCCAGTACGACCTCGCCTGCAACGGCTACGAGCTCATTTCGGGCGCGATCCGGAACCACAAGCCGGAGATCATGTTCAAGGCCTTCGAGGTCGCGGGCTACGGCGAGGACGAGGTGCGCAAGCGCTTCGGCGGCATGGTCAACGCGTTCCAGTACGGCGCGCCCCCGCATGGCGGCTGCGCGGCGGGCATCGACCGCATGGTGATGCTGCTCGCGGATGAGGCCAACATCCGCGAGGTGATCCTCTTCCCGATGAACCAGCGGGCCGAGGACCTGATGATGGACGCGCCGTCCGAGCCCACCAACGAGCAGCTGCGCGAGCTGCGGCTGCGCGTTCTGCCGCCCGAGAACTGATCGCGGTGAGCCGGACGCTCGCCCTGGCCCGGTCGTCGGCGCTGCATGCGCTGGACCGGGCCGGGGCGCTGCTGACCGTCGGCGCCGAGGCGGGCTGCCTCGAGGCGCGGCTGGTGCCGGACCAGTTCTGCTTCGCCGAGCAGATCGACATCGTGGCGGGCTTCGCGCTGCGCGCGACGCTGCCGCTGATCGGGCAGGCGGTGGACGAGCGCGAGCCGGTCCTCGACGCCGAGGGGCTCGCCGCCCGGCTGGCCGAGGCGAAGGCCATCGTCGAGGCCCTGCCGGACGCGCCTTTGGTCGAGCATGTCGTCCATCGCGCGGGCTTTGCCGATCTCGTGCAGCCGCCCGACGACTACCTCGCCCGTTTCGCGCTGCCGAACCTGTGGTTCCACCTTGCGATGGCGCATGCGATTTTGCGGGCGCGCGGGCTGCCGGTGGGCAAGGCCGATTTCGACGGGCTGCACGGCTACCCCGAGGGGTTCAGCTGGGTCGGCGAAGCGGACTAGAGCACCAGACCGCCCAGCACGCAGAGCCATGCCAGCCCGACCGCCGCGCCCGCCACGGCGACGGCGGCGCTGCCGGAATCCTTGGCCTGCTTGGCCAGATCGCGGCGTTCCTCCGAGACGTCGTCGACCACCCGCTCGATCGCGGTGTTGAGACATTCGAAGGCCAGCACCAGCACGCCGCCCATGATCAGCATGCCGCGTTCGCCCGCCGAGAGCGGCAGCAGGAAGGCGAGGCCGGCCGAGACGATGTTGGCCCACATCCACTGGTGCAGGCTGCCCTCGGTGCGCCAGACATGCTTGAGGCCCTGCCAGGACCAGACCGCGCGCATCCGCACCCGTTCGAAATGTTCGCGCATCGCTTGGGCCCCGGCCGTTTCGTGCCAAGATGGCGCGCGGGGCGTGGGAAGCCAAGTCGGCCGCGCGATGCCGATGCCGTCACGTTGTGCTGATTTGGCCTTACTGCGCCGCGCGCATGCGCTAGATCGGGGGCATGACACCGCAACACGAAGACTATCCCGCCTATGCCCGTTCCGAGCGTATCGCCGACGGGGTGATCCACGCGCTCGGCGTGAGCTTCGCGCTTGCCGGCGCGGTGCTGCTGATCGTGTTCTCGGCGCTGGCGGCCGAGGCGCAGGCGGGCCGCATCGCCGCCGTGGCGATCTATGGCGGCGCGCTGATCGCGACCTTCACGGCCTCGGCCTTCTACCACATGACGCCATGGACCGGTCTCAGGCCGGTGCTGCGCCGGATCGACCACGCGGCGATCTATCTCAAGATCGCCGGCACCTACACGCCGCTCGTGGTGCTGATCGGCACGGCCTTCGCCTATGGCGTGCTGGCGGTGGTCTGGACCGTGGCGCTGGGCGGGGCGGTGGCGAAGCTCTTCTTCTGGAAGAGCCCCGGCAAGCTCGGCCCGACGCTCTACCTGCTTCTGGGCTGGCTCAGCGTGGCGCTGGTCTGGTCGATCGCGATGACGCTGCCGGTGGCTTCGACCACCTTGGTGGTGATCGGCGGGCTGCTCTACTCGGGCGGCGTGGTGTTCTTCCTGTGGGAGAAGCTCAAGTTCTCCAACGCGATCTGGCACGGCTTCGTGCTGGCGGCCTCGGCCTGCTTCTTCGCCGCGATCGCGGTGGGGGTGCTGAGCTAGCACCCCCTTTTCGTCGTCAGAGCCCGGCGGCGGTGCGCCGGACGATCTCCATGCGCTGCGCGTTCGGCGGGTGGGTGCCGAGGAAGCGGTCGCCCGGATCGGGGATGCGAAGGAAGAACTGCGCGCCGCGCACCGGGTCGTAGCCCGCCTGCTTGGTGATGACGGTGCCGAGGGCGTCGGCCTCGAGCTCGAAATCCTTGGAATAGGTGCGCGCGCCGAAGCCCGCGCCGAGCTGCTGGGCGGTGCGCACCAGCCCCTCGTTGCCGCCGCCGAGCTGGCCGGCGATCTGGCCGAAGACGGTGGCGCCGATGGTGGCGTTGCGGCTCTGGCGGTCGAGATGGCCGGCGATGTGATGCGCGGCCTCGTGGCTGAGTACGAAGGCCAGCTCGTCGGCGTTCGCGACCTCGTTGAGCAGCGCGACCGTGAAGGCCAGGAGCGGCCGGCCGCGCGAATCGCGGGTCTGGAAGGCGTTGGCGGGCAGGCCGGGGCGGTCGTCGACGACGATGCGGAAGTCGCAGTCGAGCGCCGGCGCGTTGGCGCGGCAGACCTGCTCGGCCACCGGTTCGACCCGTTCGACCACCTGCACGAAGTTGCGCGCCGCGGCGCGCGCCTCCTGCGGGCTGGGCACCGGGCCGGGGCCCTTGGAGACCGTCACCTCGGCGGGGGCGGGCGCGCCCGGGCGGGTGACGGTGGTGGTGCGCTGCGGACCGTTGGGCCCGGCGACCGGCGGCGCGCAGGCGGCGAGGCCGAGGCCGGAGGCCAGTGCGAGAACGAGAAGGCGTGACATCATCGGCAGAAAATCCGGTCCGTCATGGGAGGTTGCGGGCCGATCCTAGCCGCGCCCCCCGGCACGGGCCACCCCCGGCGACGGGCCGCTCACGCGATCGGCATCGCTTCGCCGGCGCGCTTGCCTCCCGGCCCGGGGCGGGCCTAGGCTGGGGCCATGTTCACCATCGAGCACGATTTCGACGCCACCGTTGTCACCCTCGTCGACGAGGGGGGCGTCAACCTGCAGGAAGACGTCACCGTCTGCGCCTTCGAGGATTGCGTGACGGTCGAGCAATACGATGCCCGCCGCGACGCGGTGGTGCGGATCACGCTGTCGCTGCACCAGGCGCGCGAGCTGGCCGCGGCGCTGAACCTGCCCGAAGGGATCTACCGGGCGCGCCGGGACGGCTGACGCCGCGCCTCCGCGCGGATCGCCATGCGTATTTGCGGAAGGGTGTAGCGGGGCCGCGCTACTGCGCCTCGGACCGGGCGGGCAGGGCGTGGCCCTCCGCGCGCCAGATCTCGGCGCCGCGCCGCGCCAGCGGCGTGAGATCCTGCGCCTCGTCCGTCTCCATCATCGCGAAGAGCCGGTCGCGCATGCGCGGCTCCCAGTAGCTGCGCAGATGGGCGGCCACGCGTTCGGCGCGGTCGCCCGGCGGCTGGCTTTCGAAGAAGGTGGCGATCTGGTTCGCCATGCGGATCAGCTTGGTGTCGGTGTCAGAGGACATGGGCGCTCCCGATGCGGGCGGAATGGGTGTAGATGCGGGTGCCGTGGCGATTGTGGGTGACGAGCGCGATGCCGCAGGCCTCGGCCAGACGCACGGCCGGCGCGGTGGGCTGCGAGACCGACAGTATCAGCGGCGCGCCGATCATCGCGGTCTTCTGCACCATCTCGAGGCTGAGCCGCGAGGTCAGCACCACCGCGCCCGCGCGCGGATCGGTGCGCTGCGCCGCCATCGCACCGGCGAGCTTGTCGAGCGCGTTGTGGCGGCCGACATCCTCGCGCGCGAGCACGATGCCGCGGCCCGGCAGGTAGAACCCGGCGGCGTGGACGGCGCGGGTCTCGTCGTGGATCGGCTGCAGCGCGCGCAGACCCTCGAGCGCGGCGGCGATCTCGGCGGGCGCCAGCACGAGGTCGGAGGCCGGCACGGGCGGGACCGGGCGCGCGGCCTGTTTCAGGCTGTCGATGCCGCACAGGCCGCAGCCGACGGGGCCCACCTGCGCGCGGCGGCGGGCGTCGAGCGCATCGCGCTTCTCCTCGGGCAGCCAGATCCGGGCCTCAATGCCGTCCTCCTGCGCGACGATCTCGACCTCGCCGATCTCGTGCGCGCCCGCGAAGCCCTCGGTCAGCGTGAAGCCGCGCGCGAAATCCTCGAGATCGGCGGGGGTGGCCATCATCACCGCCTGGGTCGAGCCGTTGTAGACCACCGCGACCGGCGTCTCCTCGGGCAGGGCGACGGGGGCGGCGGCCGCCCCCGGCGCATGCGCCGCGACCCGGCGGACGGGGTGCGGGCGCTGGCTCATTCCGCCGCCGGCAGGATGCGGCGCGACCGGTCGGCCTGCGCCGCGTAGTCCTCCTGCCACTCGGAGGGGCCGTTCGAGGGGCTCACCTGCACTGCCGTCACCTTGTATTCCGGGCAGTTGGTCGCCCAGTCCGAGAAGTCGGTGGTGATGACGTTGGCCTGCGTCTTGGGGTGGTGGAAGGTGGTGTAGACCACGCCGGGGCTGACCCGGTCGGTGATCTCGGCCCGCAGCGTCGTCTCGCCCGAGCGCGAGGCGAGGCGGACGAAGTCGCCCTCGCGCACGCCGCGGGTCTCGGCGTCGTGCGGGTGGATCTCTAGCACGTCCTCCTCGTGCCAGCGGGAGTTCTCGGTCCGCCGCGTCTGCGCGCCGACATTGTACTGCGACAGGATCCGCCCCGTGGTCAGCAGCAGCGGGAAGCGCGGGCCGGTCTTCTCGTCGGTGGCGACGTATTCGGTGCGGATGAAGCGGCCGCGGCCGCGCACGAAACCGTCGATATGCATGAGCGGCGTGCCCTCGGGCGCGGCGTCATTGCAGGGCCACTGCACCGAGCCCTTCTCCTCCAAAAGCTCGTAGCTGACATGGGCGAAGCTCGGCGTGGTTGCGGCGATCTCGGCCATGATCTGCGCCGGGTGGGTGTAGGTCCAGCCCGCGCCCATCGCGTTGGCGAGAAGCTGCGTCACCTCCCAGTCGGCATAGCCGTTCTTCGGGGCCATCACCTTGCGCACGCGGTTGATGCGGCGCTCGGCATTGGTGAAGGTGCCGTCCTTCTCGAGGAAGGTGGAGCCCGGCAGGAAGACATGCGCGTAGTTCGCGGTCTCGTTCAGGAACAGGTCCTGCACGATCACGCAGTCCATCGCGGCGAGGCCGGCGGCCACGTGCTTGGTGTCGGGGTCGGATTGCAGGATGTCCTCGCCCTGGCAGTAGAGGCCCTTGAAGGTCCCATCCACCGCCGCGTCGAGCATGTTGGGGATGCGCAGCCCCGGCTCGTGGTCGATCTCGACGCCCCAGAGGCTTTCGAACACCTCGCGCGCCTCCGCGCCCGAGACGTGCCGGTAGCCCGGCAGCTCGTGCGGGAAGGAGCCCATGTCGCAGGAGCCCTGCACGTTGTTCTGGCCCCTGAGCGGGTTCACCCCCACGCCCTTGCGGCCGATATTGCCGGTCAGCATGGCGAGGTTGGCGATGCCGATGACGGTGGTCGAGCCCTGGCTGTGCTCGGTGACGCCGAGGCCGTAATAGATCGCGCCGTTGCCGCCCGTGGCGTAGAGGCGCGCGGCCTCGCGCAGATCCTTCGCGGACACGCCGGTCAGCAGCTCGACCGCCTCCGGCGAATGCCGGTCCTCGGCGACGAACTCGACGTAGTCCTGGAATTCCTCCCAGTCGCAGCGGTTGCGGATGAAGGCCTCATCGTAGAGCCCCTCGGTCACGATCACATGCGCCATGGCGGTCACGACCGCGACGTTGGTGCCGGGACGCAGCGGCAGGTGATGGGCCGCCTCGACATGCGGCGAGCGCACGAGGTCGATGCGGCGCGGGTCGACGACGATCAGCTTCGCGCCCTCGCGCAGCCGCTTCTTCAGGCGCGAGGCGAAGACCGGGTGGCCGTCGGTCGGGTTGGCGCCGATGACCACGACGACGTCGCTGTCCTCGACCGAGTCGAAGTCCTGCGTGCCGGCGGAGGTGCCGTAGGTCTGGCCGAGGCCGTAGCCGGTGGGCGAGTGGCAGACCCGGGCGCAGGTGTCGGTGTTGTTGTTGCGGAAGACGGCGCGGGCCATCTTCTGCACGAGGTAGGTCTCCTCGTTGGTGCAGCGCGACGAGGTGATGACGCCGATCGACTTGCGGCCGTGGGTTTCCTGGATGCCGCGCATCCGGTCGGCGGCGAAGGCGATGGCCTCGTCCCACGACACTTCGCGCCACGGCTCGTCGATGCGGTCGCGGATCATCGGGTTCAGGATGCGGTCCTTGTGGGCGGCGTAGCCATAGGCGAAGCGGCCCTTGACGCAAGAGTGGCCGCGGTTGGCCTTGCCGTGCTTGTAGGGGGTCATGCGGACCAGCTCGTCGCCGCGCATCTCGGCCTTGAAGGAGCAGCCGACGCCGCAATAGGCGCAGGTGGTGACGACGGCGCGGTCGGGCGTGCCGATCTCGGCCACCGACTTTTCCTGCAGCGTCGCGGTCGGGCAGGCCTGCACGCAGGCGCCGCAGGAGACGCAATCCGAGGTCATGAAGTCGTCGAGTTTCATGCCCGCCGAGACCCGGCTGTCGAAGCCGCGGCCTTCGATCGTCAGCGCGAAGGTGCCCTGCACCTCCTCGCAGGCCCGCACGCAGCGCGAGCAGACGATGCATTTGCTGGGATCGAAGGAGAAGTAGGGGTTGCTGTCGTCCTTGGGCACGTATTGCGGGTTGGAGATGCCCTCGGGCTGGCGCAGCCGCGCCTCGGCTTGGGAGCGCGCGCCGCTGCCCGAGGGATCGTAGTGGTTGTCGCCCGGCGTGTAGCGCACGTCGCGCAGGCCGACGGCGCCGGCCATGTCCTGCAGCTCGCAATCGCCGTTGGCGGCGCAGGTCAGGCAGTCGAGCGGGTGGTCGGAGACGTAGAGCTCCATCACCCCGCGCCGCAGCTTCCTGAGCTTCTCGTTCTGGGTGCGGACCACCATGCCCTCGGCCACGGGTGTGGTGCAGGACGCCGGCGTGCCGCGCCGGCCCTCGATCTCGACCACGCAGAGCCGGCAGGAGCCGAAGGCCTCCATGTTGTCCGACGCGCAGAGCCGCGGCACCTCGATGCCCAGCTCGGCTGAAGCGCGCATGACGCTCGTGCCTTCGGGCACGGTGACGGAAAAGCCGTCGATGCTGAGCGTCACCATGGTCGTGGAGGTCGAGGCGGGCGTGCCGAGATCGCGGTCGTCCTTGAGACCGGTGCCGCCCGGCCCGTCGAAGGGGATGAGAAAGTCCTTCATTCGGCGGCCTCCCTGGTGTTGGCGTGGAAATCGTCGGGGAAATGCGTCAGCGCCGACATGACGGGGTAGGGGGTGAAGCCGCCCAGGGCGCAGAGCGAGCCGTCCTTCATGGTATCACACAGATCGGTCAGCAGCGGGATCGCCGCCGCGTCGCCGCGCGCGATGCGGTCGACCGTCTCGACGCCGCGCACCGCGCCGATCCGGCAGGGCGTGCACTTGCCGCAGCTCTCGACCGCGCAGAACTCCATGGCGAAGCGGGCCATCGACAGCATGTCGGCGCTGTCGTCGAACACCACCACGCCGGCATGGCCGATCAGCCCGCCCTGGCCGTCGAACTCCTCGTAGCCGAAGGGCGTGTCGAAGAGGTCGCGCGGGAAATAGGCGCCCAAGGGGCCGCCGACCTGCACCGCCTTCACGGGGCGGCCCGAGGCGGTGCCGCCGCCGATCTCGTCCACGAGCGCGCCGAGGCTCATGCCGAAGGCGGTCTCGAACAGCCCGCCGAACTTCACGTTGCCCGCGATCTGGATCGGAATGGTGCCGCGCGAGCGCCCGAGGCCGAAGTCGCGGTAATGCGCGGCGCCCTTTTCGAAGATCACCGGCACGGTGCCGAGCGAGATGATGTTGTTGACCACGGTGGGCTTGCCGAGAAAGCCCTCGATCGCCGGCAGCGGCGGCTTGGCGCGCACCACGCCGCGCTTGCCCTCGAGGCTGTTCAGAAGCGAGGTCTCTTCGCCGCAGACATAGGCGCCGGCGCCGACGCGGACCTCCATGTCGAAGGCGTGCCGCGAGCCCAGCACCGAAGTGCCCAGCACGCCGCGGGCGCGGGCGATGCGGATCGCCTCGCGCATCACGTGGATCGCCTCGGGGTATTCCGAGCGCAGGTAGATGTAGCCCCTGGTGGCGCCGACGCAGATCCCGGCGATGGCCATGCCCTCGATCAGGCTGAACGGGTCGCCCTCCATCAGCATCCGGTCGGCGAAGGTGCCTGAATCCCCCTCGTCGGCATTGGCGACGATGTATTTCTGGTCGGCCTGCGCCTTCTGCACCGTGTCCCACTTGATGCCGGTCGGGAAGCCGGCGCCGCCGCGGCCCCTGAGCCCGCTTTCCTTCATTTCCTCGATCATCTCCGGACCGGTCATGCCGAGCGCGCGGCGCAGCCCCTCGAGGCCGCCATGCGCCTCGTAGGCGTCGAGCGAGAGCGGGTCGATCACGCCGACGCGGGCGAAGGTCAGGCGGGTCTGGCGCTTGAACCAGTCGATCTCCTCGGTCGGGCCGAGCGCGAGCGGGTGCTCGCCCCAATCGGCGTCGAACAGCGCCTCGACGTCGCGCGGGCCCACCGGGCCGAAGGCGTGGCGGATGCCGTCCTTCTCGACCTCGACCAGCGGCTCGAGCCAGAGCATCCCGCGCGAGCCGTTGCGGACCAGATCGACCTCGATGTCGCGGATGCGGGCCTCGGCCATGACCGCCTCGGCCACCTTCTCGGCGTCGACGGCGAGGGCGGCGGCGTCGCGGGGAACGTATACCTTCAGCGCGCTCATGCCCCGGCCTCCGAAAGCAGGGCCTCGAGACGGGTCTCGTCGAGGCGGGCGACGACGCGGCCGTCGAGCATCGCGGCGGGGCCGGTGGCGCAGAGGCCGAGGCAGTAGACCGGCTCCAGCGTCACGCCGCCATCGGCGGTGGTGCCGTGCCAGTCGACGCCGAGCTTGGCGCGGGCGGCGTCCTCGATCCGCTTGCCGCCGCGGGCCTGGCAGGCCTCGGCGCGGCAGATCTTCAGCATGTGCCGGCCGGCGGGCGCGTCGCGGAAGTCGTGGTAGAAGCTCACCACGCCGTGCAGTTCGGCGCGGCTGATGTTCAGAGCCTCGGCGATCAGCGGCAGCGTTTCCTGTGGAACATGGCCCCATTCGGCCTGCACCGCGTGCAGGATCGGCAGCACCGGCCCCTCGAGCCCGGCATGCTCGGTCAGGATGGCATGCAGGCGCGTCTCGATCTCTGCGGGGGCTGGCGGTGGCGGCATCGGCTGGCTCCTCCTCTTGGATGCTGCGCATCAAGAGCGCCGATGCGCGCAAAATCAATATCGAATATCCGTGCCGCGATAGAGAACTTCTATCAATCGAGGCTGAACCGCCGCGCCTCCGCCAGCAGCGCCTCGACCAGCGGACCATGCGGCTCGCGCCACGGCGCGATCAGGCCGATCTCGTGCGCGGCGTCGGGCGCGGTGAGCGGCCGGGCGACCAGTGGCTGGCCGCGCAGGAAGATCTCGGCGGCCCGCTCGGGCAGGATCGTCACCCAGCCGGCGGTGAGCACATGGCTGATCAGCACGATGGTGGAGTTGGTCTCCACCCGCGGCGCGACCTCGACCCCGGCGGCGCGCAGGTGGCCGGCGACGATACGGCGGTTCTGCATGTCGGGGGTGAGCAGGCACAGCTCGGCCGTCGCGAGGTCGGCCCAGCGCAACGGCTCGATCCGCGCCAGCGCCGCGTCGGACCGCATCACCGCCACGTAGCGCTCGGTGTAGAGCGGTTGGGTCACGACCCGGCCGAGCGGCTCGCCGTCGAGATAGCCGATCCCGGCATCGGCCTCGTGATCCTCGATCGCGGACAGGAGCTCGGCCGTGGTGGCCGAGCGCAGCGCGAAGCGCAGCTTGGGATGGGCGGCCGAGACGCGGGCGGTGAGCCGGGCCACCGCGCCCAGCGCGGTCGGGATCACCGCCAGCCGCAGCGTGCCGGTCAGCCCCTCGCGCGCGGCGCGCAGCTCTTCCTTCATGCCGCGCATGTCGCCGGTGATGCGCCGCGCCCAGGCCAGCACCCGCTCGCCTTCCGGCGTCAGCCCCTGGAAGCGCGAGCCGCGCACCACCAGCTTGACGCCGAGCGTGTCCTCGAGCTGCCGGATCGCGGCCGAGAGGGTGGGCTGGGTCACGCCCATCGCCTCGGCCGCGCGACCGAAATGCCGCGCCTTGGCCAGCGCGAGGAACATCTCGAGCCGCTCGATCATGGCCGGCCCCGGCGCTTCGGGGCGCGCGGCGATTCACCGATCGGTCCCCGATCGGGGCGCAAAAGCGGGGCCCGACTGTCGCAAAAGGCGAGTCGGCCCGCCGCCCGGCCCCATCGGAGCGGGTGCGGTCGATCACGTTTTATCATCCCGAAGGGCATGAATGAAACCGGAACATGTCGGGTATATGCCTCCCGGCGAAAGCAAAGTGAAGGGTCGAAACTCCGGTGCATCAGATCCTTGCGCGCAGGTTCCGCGGCGCCGCGGCGCAGCATGGCGATGTCGCCGGGTCATGTCCCGATAATACTTGCAAACCGACGTTCTTCGCAAAAGGATCGCGGCACAACCACGCCCGCAAAGGGCGGTTCGACCCCGGCGCCGCGGCTCCGCCCGGCGCCCCCAGCAACAGGGAAGACCTCATGACGTTGAAGACGCATCTTCTGGCCGGCACCGCGGCGCTGCTCGCCATGACCGGCGCGGCCTATGCCGAGAGCCACGCGATGACCGAGCACCCCGAGACCGGGGAGAAGCTCGCCACCGACCAGACCTTCACCTACCGCGTGCTCGACGAGTTTCCGTCGATCGACCCGAACCTGATCGAGGACGTCGAGGGCAGCCATATCGGCCGCAACCTGTTCGAAGGCCTGATGAACCAGGACGCCAAGGGCGACGTGGTGCCCGGCGTGGCCACCGGCTACGAGGTCTCCGAGGACGGCCTGACCTACACCTTCACCCTGCGCGACGACGCCAAGTGGTCGAACGGCGAGCCGGTCGTGGCCGGTGACTTCGTCTACTCCTGGCGCCGCGCCGCCGATCCGGCGACCGCCTCCGAGTACCAGTGGTACATGGGCCTGATGAAGCTCGCCAACATCGACGAGGTCATCGCCGGCGACAAGTCGCCCGAGGAGCTCGGCGTCGAGGCTGTGGACGACCACACCCTCAAGGTCACGCTGTCGCAGCCGCTGCCCTACTTCCCGCAGATGGTGACCCACACCACCACCTTCCCGGTGCCGCAGGCCACCATCGAGGAGCATGGCGACGCCTGGACCCAGCCCGGCAACATGGTCTCGAACGGCGCCTACGTGCTCGCCGACCGCGTGCCGCAGGAATACATCACGCTCCAGAAGAACCCCGAGTACTGGGACGCCGAGAACGTCATCATCGAGGAAGTCACCGCGCTCGTCATCAACGACGAGAACCAGGCGCTGACCCGCTACCTCGCCGGCGAGTTCGACCAGACCGACGTGCCCGCGGGCCAGTTCCCGCGCCTGTCGCAGGAATATCCCGAGCAGGCCGTCTCGGTGCCGAACCTGTGCTCCTACTACTACAACCTGAACGTGTCGGACTCGGGCCCCGAGGCGCTGGCCGACCCGAAGGTCCGTGAGGCGCTCTACCTCGCCATCGACCGCAACGTGATCACCGAGAACGTGCTCGGCGGCGGCCAGGAGCCGGCCTACACGCTGACCCACTGGGCCACCGCGGGCTTCGAGGTGCCGTCGATCGAAGTGGCCGAGATGAGCCAGCAGGAGCGCAACGAGCGCGCCGCGCAGCTGATGTCGGAGGCCGGCTACGGCAAGGACGGCGAGCCGCTGACGCTCGACATCCTCTACAACACCTCCGAGTCCCACAAGCAGGTCGCAACCGCGATCAGCCAGATGTGGAAGCAGACCCTGGGTGTCGAGACCACGCTGGCCAACATGGAGTGGCAGACCTTCCTGACCGAGCGTCACGAGAAGAACTACGAGATCGCCCGCGCCGGCTGGTGCGCCGACTACAACGAGGCGTCCTCGTTCCTCGACATCATGCAGACCGAGTCGTCCTACAACGACTCCGGCTTCTCGAGCGAGGCCTATGACAAGCTGATGGCCGACGCGACCACCGCCGAGGATCCGCTGCCGCTCTACACCGAGGCCGAGACCATCCTCACCGCGGAGTTCCCGATCCTGCCGATCTACCACTACGCGACGGTGTTCATGATGGACGAGAACATCAAGGGCTACCCGCTCGAGAACGCGCAGGACAACTGGTACGCCAAGGATCTCTACCGCGTCGCGGGCGAGTAACTCCTGAATGAAAGACCGCCGCGCCCCCCGGCCCGAGCGCCGGGGGGCGCGGTCCATTTCCGCAGGACGCGGAAACGAGGTATCATCCCATGCTCAATTACGTTCTCAGACGCGTCGCGATCGCGATTCCGACGATCCTTCTGCTCGTCGTCATCTCCTTCGTTCTGATGTATTCGGCGCCCGGCGGCCCGTTCAACTCCGAGCGCCCGCTGCCCGCCCAGGTCATGGCCAACATCGAGGCGCGCTACGGGCTCGACCAGCCCTACTGGAAGCAGATGTTCGACTATGTCTGGAACGTGGTCGTGCATTTCGACTTCGGCCCCTCCTTCCAGTACCGTGACCGCACCGTCAACGACGTGATCGCGCAGGGCTTCCCGGTGACGCTCACCTACGGCTTCTGGAGCTTCGTCGTGGCGCTGGTGGTCGGCGTCTCGCTCGGCGTGGCCGCGGCCGTGCGTCACAACTCCTGGCTCGACTACCTCGCCGTCGGCATCTCGATCGGCGCGCAGGTGCTGCCGAACTTCGTGATGGCGCCGATCCTGGTGCTGGTGTTCACGCTGTGGCTGGGCTGGCTGCCGGGCGGCGGCTGGCAGGGCGGACAGGTCGAGTACATCATCCTGCCGGTGATCGCGCTGTCGACCTCCTACATGGCCTCGATCGCCCGGATCACCCGCTCCTCGATGCTCGAGGTGCTCAACGCGGGCTTCATCCGCACCGCGCGGGCCAAGGGTCTGCCGACCAGCCGGATCATCTGGAAGCACGCGCTGAAGCCGACGATGCTGCCGGTGCTGTCCTATCTCGGGCCCGCCTTCGTCGGCATGATCACCGGCTCGGTCATCATCGACGTGTTCTTCTCGACCGGCGGCATCGGACAGTTCTTCGTCAACTCCGCCTTCAACCGCGACTACTCGGTCATCATGGGGATCACCATCCTCGTCGGTGTGCTGACCGTCACGTTCAACCTCGTGGTCGACCTGCTCTATGCCTGGATCGACCCGAAGATCCGCTACTGAGGAGGGGGGTCCCATGTCGCTCAATCCCGATCCCGACACCGCCGACCGCCTGCTCGGCGCGCAGGCCGCCGCCGAGGTCAAGGGCCGCTCCCTGTGGAAGGACGCGCGCCAGCGCTTCATGCGCAACCGCGCGGCCGTGGCCGGGCTGGTGGCGCTGGTGCTGATCTGCATCTTCGCCTTCTTCGGCGGCTTCCTCGCGCAGTACGAGCCCGACTATGTCGACTTCTCGCTGATCGGCGCCAACGCCGCGCAGGGCGTGCCGTCGTTCGAGACCGGCCACTACTTCGGCACCGACTCGAGCGGGCGCGACCTCTATGCGCGGACCGTGCAGGGCACGCGCATCTCGCTGCTCGTGGGCATCGTCGGTGCCGGCGTCGCGGTGATCGTCGGCACGCTCTACGGCGCGATCGCGGGCTATACCGGCGGGCGCACCGACGGCGCGATGATGCGCACCGTCGATATCCTGATGTCGGTGCCCTACATGTTCGTGCTGATCCTGATGCTGGTGATCTTCGGCCGCTCGATTCTGATGCTGTTCATCGGCATCGGCCTGATCTCGTGGCTCGACATGTCGCGCATCGCCCGCGGCCAGACGCTGACCATCAAGGGCAAGGAGTTCGTCGAGGCGGCCCATGCCACCGGCGTGCGCCCGATGACCATCATCCTGCGCCACATCGTGCCGAACCTGCTGGGCCTCGTCATCGTCTACGCGACGCTGCTGGTGCCGCAGATGATCATCACCGAGAGCTTCATCAGCTTCCTCGGCCTCGGCATCCAGGAGCCCAACACCTCGCTCGGCGCGCTGATCTCCAACGGCGCCAGCAACATGCAGTACGGCGTGATCTGGCAGCTTGCCTTCCCGCTGTTCTTCTTCGTCGTCACGCTCTTCGCCTTCTTCTTCGTCGGCGACGGCCTGCGCGACGCGCTCGACCCGAAGGATCGCTGATGGCACTGCTCGATATCGAAGACCTCCGCGTCACCTTCACCACCGGCGACGGCGAGGTGAACGCCGTCAACGGGGTGAGCTTCTCGGTCGAGGAGGGCGAGACGCTCGCCATCGTCGGCGAGAGCGGCTCCGGCAAGAGCCAGACCGCCTTCGCGGCGATGGGCCTTCTGGCGCGCAACGGCCGCGCCACGGGGCAGATCCGCTACGACGGGCGCAACCTTCTGGACCTCAAGCCGCGCGAACTGAACCGGGTGCGCTCCGAGGAGATCGGCATGATCTTCCAGGACCCGATGACCTCGCTCAACCCCTACATGCGGATCTCCGAGCAGATGGCCGAGGTGCTGACGCTGCACAAGGGGCTGTCGAAGAAGCAGGCCATCGACGAGGCCGTGCAGATGCTCGACGCGGTGAAGATCCCCGATGCGAGGAACCGCATCGGCATGTTCCCGCACGAGTTCTCGGGCGGGATGCGGCAGCGGATCATGATCGCCATGGCGCTTTTGTGCCGGCCGCGCCTGCTGATCGCCGACGAGCCGACCACCGCGCTCGACGTGACGGTGCAGGCGCAGATCATGGAGCTGATGGCCGAGATCCGGCAGGAGTTCGGCACCGCGATCATCCTGATCACCCATGACCTCGGCATCGTCGCCGACACCTGCGAGCGCACGCTGGTGATGTATGGCGGCCAGATCATGGAGAAGGGGCCGACCGAGGAGCTGTTCGAGCGCCCGACCCATCCCTACACGCTGGGCCTGCTGCGCGCCGTGCCGCGGATCGACCGCGACGACGAGACGCTCTCGACCATCGCCGGCGAGCCGCCGGACATGACCCGGCTGCCCAAGGGGTGCCCCTTCACGCCGCGCTGCGCCTGGGCGCATGGGCCGTGCCCGACGGTGCGCCCCGATCTCGCGGCCGCGAACGGCTACCCGGCGTTGCGCCGGGCCTGCCATGCCCCCGTCGAGGAGGTGAAGTGATGACCGACCGCAAGGACGAGACCAAGCCGCACCAGGCCCCGGGCCGCGACGCGGCCGCCGACCCGACGCCGGGCGCGCCGCCCGCCTCCGGCACCCCCGCGGCGACCCCGCCTTCGCCGGAGCCTGCGGACGTCGCGCACAAGGACGCGCCGGTGGCCGGGGAGGCCGAGGGCACCGGCACCAAGCAGTACACCGGCGCGATCGAGAACCCGATCCTGCGGGTGGACGACCTGCGCGTGGCCTTCGACATCCGCCCGCGCGGCGCCTGGCCCTGGACGCCGTCGAAGAAGCTGCACGCCGTGGGCGGCGTCAGCTTCGACCTCGCGCCGGGCGAGAGCCTCGGCGTGGTGGGCGAGAGCGGCTCGGGCAAGTCGACGCTGGCGCGCGCCATCGTCGGCACTATCGGCTCGACCGGCGGCCGGATCGAGTTCGAGGGCGAAGACCTCGCATCGATGTCCGAGCGCCAGCGCCGCGCGCACCGCAAGGACGTGCAGATGGTGTTCCAGGACCCGCTGGCGGCGCTGAACCCGCGCATGACCGTGGGCGACATCATCGCCGAGCCGCTGATCACCCACGAGCCCAAGACCCCGCGCAAGGAGGTCCGCCGCCGTGTGGCCGAGCTGATGGAGCGGGTCGGGCTGCTGCCCAACCTCGTCAACCGCTACCCGCACGAGTTCTCGGGCGGGCAGTGCCAGCGCATCGGCATCGCCCGCGCGCTGATCCTCAAGCCGAAGCTGCTGATCTGCGACGAGCCGGTCTCGGCGCTCGACGTGTCGGTGCAGGCGCAGGTGGTGAACCTGCTCAAGGAACTGCAGCGCGACATGGGGCTGGCGATGATCTTCATCGCGCACGACCTGTCGGTGGTGAAGCACATCTCCGACCGGATCGTGGTGATGTATCTCGGCCGGGTGATGGAGGTGGCGCCGTCCAAGATGCTCGCCACCGAGCCCGAGCACCCCTATACGCAGGCGCTGATCGCCTCGGTGCCGATCCCCGACCCGGTGCTCGAGCGGCAGCGCCAGCGCCCGGTGCTGGGCGGCGAGCTGCCCTCGCCGATGAGCCCGCCCTCGGGCTGCGTGTTCCGCACCCGCTGCCCCAAGGCGAAGCCCGACTGCGCGCAAGGTTTGCCGCCGATGCTCGACCTCGGCGGCGGTCACCGCGTGGCCTGCCCCTATCACGAGGAGCCGAGCGTGCTCGACGCCGCGCGCCAGAGCCGCAGGGCCGGCTGAGGGCACTAGGTCCGAACGCCTAGCCAGCACAATGAGAGGGGAGGCCGCGCGCCTCCCCTTTTTCTTCGGGGCCGCTCAGTGCGCGAGCAGGGCGCGCGCCGCCGCGACGAGCTCCTGCGGCCCGTAGGGCTTCTGCACGCAGGGGCAGGCGGAAAAGCCGTTGGCCAACCCCTTGGCGGCGTAGCCGGTGGCGAAGGCGAAGGGGATGCGCCGCGCGCTCAGCGCCTCGGCCACCGGGTAGCTCGTGGCGTCGCCGAGATTGACGTCGAGGATCGCGAAGTCGAAGCGGGTCGCCTCGACCGCGGCCAGCGCCTCGGCGAGCCGCATCGCCACGGTGACCTCGCAGCCCGCCTCGATCAGCACGTCCTCGCCGAGCATGGCGACGAGGCTCTCGTCCTCGACCAGCAGCACCCGCGCACCTATGAGGGCCGCGTCAGACATGCAGGCTCGCCCCGGCGCTGGGATCGAGGCCGAGCGCGTCGGGCAGGCGCGGCAGCACCATCTCGATCCGGCAGGACAGCCCCTCAGGGAGGAACTCCACCTCGGCGCGGCCGCCGAACTCCATCGCCACCTGCCGCTCGATCAGCCGCAGCCCGAAGCCGCGGCGGGTGGGGGGCGTGACCTCAGGTCCGCCGCGCTCCTCCCAGAGCAGCGTGAGGTGGAGCGCGCCGTCATCGGCGGGCTCGGCCCGCCAGCGCAGCGCCACCTGGCCCGCGCCGTCGCGCAGCGCGCCGTGCTTCACGGCGTTGGTCCCGAGCTCGTGCAGCGCCATCGACAGGCTGACCGCGGCCTTGGGATGCACCGCGACATCCGGGCCCGAGACCGCGATCCGGCCCGGCGCGATGGCATCGGCGGCCTGCGCCGCGATCAGGCCCAGCGAGGCGCCGCTCCAGGCGCTGTCGGTCAGCACGTTGTGCGCCCGCGACAGGGTCGACAGGCGGCCCGAGAAACGCTCGAAGGCGCCGGCGTCGCTGTCCTTGAAGGTCTGCCAGGCGATCGACTGCACCGTGGCGAGCGTGTTCTTCACCCGGTGGTTCAGCTCGTTCACCAAGAGCCGCTGCCGTTCCTGCGCGCGCTTGTCCTCGGTGATGTCGCGCACCTCGATGATGGTGCCGATGGTGTGGCTCTCGGCGTCGCGGATCGGGCTGGCGGTGAAGGCGACCGGGTAGAAATGCCCGTCGCGATGCACGAAGATCTCCTCGCCCCGGGTCTGGTTGTGCTCGGGGAAGGCGCGGTCGATGGCGCATTCGTGCAGCGGGAAGGGCCGCCCGTCGGGATAGGTGTGGTGGATGATGTCGTGCAGCGGCCGGTCCAGCGCCATGACCTCGGCCAGCGTCCAGCCGGTGAGCTCCTCGGCGGCGCGGTTCATGTAGATGCAGCGCTGCCGGTCATCCATCAGGAAGATGGAGACGCTGGCATTGTTCAGCACCGCCTGCAGCCGGCGATGGGTGTCGTCGAGAGGGCGCGCGGCGTGCGTGTCCTGCATGTGAGTCGATGTCCCCGAGAAACGCCCGATCCGGGCGAGACTGCCACCGCCCGGCTTCCCGGGCCAGCGGCCATTTCAGGACGATTTAGTGCGCCGGGCGGGGCGGCAACAGGGCGCCCCGCCCAATATCGATCACAAGGCGGTTTGCCGCGCTCAGCTGCCGACCGGGCGGCCCCAGAGGTCGTATTCGCCGGCCTCGTCCACCTCGACGGTCAGCATGTCGCCGGGCTTGAGGATCTCGAAGCCCTCGTCGATGAACAGGTTGCCGTCGATCTCGGGCGCGTCGGCCATGGTGCGGCAGGTCGCGGCCTCGGCGTCGACCTCGTCGACGATGACCTGCATCCGGGTGCCGACCTTGGCGGCGAGCTTGGCCTCGGAGATCGCCTGCGCCTTCTGCATGAAGCGCTCCCAGCGCTCCTGCTTGACCTCCTCGGGGACGTGGTCCGGCAGGTCGTTCGAGCGCGCGCCGGCGACGTTCTCGTACTGGAAGCAGCCGACCCGGTCGAGCTGCGCCTCGTCGAGCCAGTCGAGCAGGTACTCGAACTCGGCCTCGGTCTCGCCGGGGTAGCCAACGATGAAGGTCGAGCGCAGGGTGATGTCGGGCGCCATCGCCCGCCACGCCGCGATCTCGTCGAGCGTCTTCGCCGAGGCCGCGGGCCGCGCCATGCGCTTGAGCACATCCGGGTGGCCGTGCTGGAACGGAATGTCGAGATAGGGCAGCAGGCCCGAATCCGGGTCCGCCATCAGCGGGATCAGGTCACGCACATGCGGGTAGGGGTAGACGTAGTGCAGCCGCACCCAGGCGCCGAGGGAGCCCAGATCGCGCGCGAGGTCGGTGATGTGGGCGCGGTGGCCGCGCTCCTCGGCGTGGCGGATGTCGAGCCCGTAGGCCGAGGTGTCCTGGCTGATCACCAGAAGCTCGCGCACGCCGGCCTCCACGAGCTTTTCCGCCTCGCGCATCACCGCATGGGCCGGGCGGCTCTGCAGCCGGCCCCGCATGTCGGGGATGATGCAGAACTTGCACTTGTGATTGCAGCCCTCGGAGATCTTCAGGTAGCTGAAATGCCGCGGCGTGAGCGAGACGCCCGAGGCCGGCAGCAGGTCGACGAAGGGGTCGGGGCTGGGCGGCACCGCGCCATGCACCGCGTCGAGCACCTGCTCGTACTGGTGCGGGCCGGTCACGGCGAGCACCTTGGGGTGCGCGCCGGTGATGTAGTCGGGCTCGGCGCCGAGGCAGCCGGTGACGATGACCTTGCCGTTCTCCTTCAGCGCCTCGCCGATCGCCTCAAGGCTTTCGGCCTTGGCGCTGTCGAGAAAGCCGCAGGTGTTGACGATCACCGCGTCGGCGCCGGAATAGTCGGGGCTGATCGAGTAGCCCTCGGCCCTGAGCCGTGTCAGGATCCGCTCGCTGTCCACCAGCGCCTTGGGGCAGCCCAGGGAAACCATGCCGATGGTCGGCTGGCCCGGGCGCGCGGGATGGACGAGACGCGCCTTGGGCGCGTCCTCGTCGAAACGCGCCTTCGGCGCGATGTCAGGGCGGAGATTCGGCGGGTTCTGCATCCGGCGCGATCTAATCGCTCTCAGGCCTTCTGGGAAGCCCCGCCGTTCTCCCGCCGCCGGATCGTGATCGACTTCCAGACGAAGGCCGCGATGAAGATCAGCGTCAGCCCGAGGATGATGGTCGGCGCCGGCGCGCTGTCGATCCAGAAGCTCGCGTAGATCCCGCCCCAGCTCGCCGCCAGCGTCACCGCCACGGCCACCGCCAGCATCGCGCCGAAGCGGCGGGTGACGAGGAAGGCGATGGCGCCGGGCGCGATCAGGAGGCCGATGGCGAGGATGATGCCCACGGCAGAGAGCGTCGAGACGATGGTCAGCGACAGGAGCGCGAGCATCCCGTAGTGGAACAGCGCCACCGGCAGGCCCAGCGCGCGCGCCTGACCGGGATCGAAGGCGTGCAGCATCAGGTCGCGCCAGCGCAGCAGCAGCGCGAGGCTCACCCCCCCGCCGACGATGCCGGCGGTCCAGAGGTCGGTGGCGTCGATGCCGAGCATGTTGCCGAACAGGATGTGGTCGAGATGCACCTCGCTCTCGATCCAGGTGTAGAGCACGAGGCCGATGCCGAACATGCCCGAGAAGACCACGCCCATCACCGTGTCCTGCTTGATCCGGCTGTGATCGGTCAGGAAGCCGGTGGAAAGCGCGCAGGCCATGCCGGCGAGAAAGGCGCCCAGAAGCAGCGGCAGGCCGGTGATGTAGGCCAGCACGATGCCGGGCAGCACCGCGTGGCTCACCGCGTCGCCCATCAGCGCCCAGCCCTTGAGCACCAGAAAGCATGACAAAAGCGCGCAGGGCACGGCGATCAGCCCGCCGATCACGAAGGCGTCGCGCATGAAGTCGAGCTGGAAGGGAAGCAGCCAGTCGCTCATAGCGCGGCCCTCGCGCGGGCGCGGGCGGCGAGCCAGCCGTGTTTCGGGGCGAAGAGGAAGGCCATGAGGAAGATGAGGGTCTGCAGCGTGATGATCACCCCGCCGGTCGCGCCGTCGAGGAAGAAGGAGGCATAGGCGCCGACGAAGCTGGTAATCGAGCCCAGCGCGACGGCGATGACGATCAGCCGCGGGAAGCGGTCGGTCAGCATGTAGGCGGTCGCGCCCGGCGTCACCACCATGGCGATGACGAGGAAGGCGCCCACCGTCTGCAGCGCCGCGACGCAGGCCGCCGACAAGAGCACGAAGAACACGAAGCGCAGGAGCCCCGGACGCAGGCCGACGGAGCGCGCGTGGTTCTCGTCGAAGAAGGCGACCATCAGGTCCTTCCACTTCAGGAGCAGCACCCCGAGGCAGACCGCGCCGATAATCGCGAGCTGGAGCGTGTCCTCCGGCGTGATGGCGAGGATGTTGCCGAGGATGATGGTCTGCACGTCCACCGGCGTCGGCGAGACCGAGACCATGAACAGCCCCAGACCGAAGAAGCCGGTGAAGATCAGCCCGATGATCGTGTCTTCCTTGAGCCCTGTGCGCTCGTTGAGGAACAGCATCGCGCCTGCGGCGAGGCCGCCCGACAGGAACGCGCCCAGCGCGAAGGGCAGGCCCAGCATGTAGGCCCCCGCGACGCCCGGCACGATCGAATGCGAGAGCGCATCGCCGATCAGCGACCAGCCCTTGAGCATGAGATAGGCCGACAGGAACGCGCAGACCGCGCCCACGAGGGCCGAGACCCACATCGCGTTCAGCATGTAGCCGTAGGTGAAGGGCAGAGTGAGCGTCTCGATCATCGCCCGCCGCCCCCGGAGCGCTGCTCCTCGTCGTAGAAGACCAGCGGCCGCTCGTCGTCGGACAGGATTCGCAGCTTGCGCTTGTCCGCGTCGGAATGCAGGTCGGCGCCGCCCAGAACGAAGTGCCGCAGCACGCCGCCGAAGGCGCGCTCGAGGTTGGGCCGGGTGAAGACCTCCGCCGTCGGGCCATGCGCCAGAACCGTGCCCTTCACCAGCACGGTACGGTCGCAGAATTCGGGCACCGAGCCGAGGTTGTGGGTCGAGACCAGCATCACCCGGCCCTCGTCGCGCAGCTCCTTCAGAAGCTTGATGATCGCCTCCTCGGTCTGCACGTCGACCCCGGTGAAGGGCTCGTCGAGCAGGATGACGCGGCCGTCCTGCGCCAGCGCGCGGGCCAAAAAGACCCGCTTGCGCTGGCCGCCCGACAGCTCGCCGATCTGGCGGTGGCGGAAGTCGGACATGCCGACGCGCGCCAGCGCCGAGGTGACCGCGTCGCGGTCGGCGGGACGCGGGCGGCGCAGGAACCCCATGCGGCCGTAGCGGCCCATCATCACCACGTCCTCGACCAGCACCGGGAAGGACCAGTCGACCTCCTCGGCCTGCGGCACGTAGGCGACCAGCCCGGTCTTCAGCGCCTGCCTGACCGGCCGGCCGAGGATCGAGATCGACCCCCGCGCCAGCGGCAGGAAGCCCATGATCGCCTTGAAGAGCGTGGACTTGCCGGCACCGTTGACGCCGACCAGCGCGGAGATGGTGCCCTCGGGCAGGGCGAAGCTGGCGGCCCGCAGTGCGGTGACGCCGTTGCGATAGGAGACGGTGACGTCGCGCGCGTCGATCCCCGCGCCGAGATCCGCCTCGGGTGCTGTCGCGCGCATGTCCATCAGCCGGCCTTTTCCTCTCCGTTCAGCCCGTCGGCGATCGTCTCGGTGGTGACCCGCAGCAGGTCGAGATAGCTCGGCACCGGACCGCCCGCCTCGGACAGAGAATCAACGTAAAGCTCGCCGCCGTAAAGGGCACCGGTTTCGCGGGCGACCTGTTTCGCGGGGTCGGTGTTGACCGTGCTTTCGCAGAACACCGCCGGGATGTCGTGCTCGCGCACGCCGTCGATCACCGCGCGCACCTGCTGCGGCGTGCCGGTGGCGTCGGCGTTGATCGGCCAGAGATACAGCTCGCGCAGGCCGAGGTCGCGGGCGAGGTAGCTGAAGGCGCCCTCGCAGGAGACGAGCCAGCGCCGGCTTTCGGGCACGCGCTCGATCTCGGCGCGCAGCGGCTCGATCGCGGCGGAGATCTCGGCCTTGTAGGCCTCGGCGTTGGCGGCATAGGTCTCGGCGTTCTCCGGGTCGGCCTCGCTCAGCGCGTCGCGGATGTTGTCGACGTAGATCAGCGCGCTGTCGGGGCTCATCCAGGCATGCGGGTTGGGCTTGCCGTCATACTCGCCGCCCGAGATCGAGATCGGCTCGATCCCCTCGCTCAGCACCGCCGAGGGCTTGTCGCCGGCATTGTCGAGGAACTGCTCGAACCACAGCTCGAGATTCATCCCGTTCCACAGAATCAGATCGGCGTCGCGCGCGCCGAGGATGTCGCGCGGGGTGGGCTGGTAGTTGTGGATCTCGGCGCCGGGCTTGGTGATCGAGACGACCTCGGCGGCGTCGCCCGCGACGTTGGCCACCATGTCGGCGATCACCGTGAAGGTGGTCGCGACGGTGAGCTTGTCGTCGGCGAGCGCCGGGGCGGCGATCAGCGACAGGCCGAGGGCGAGGGGCAGGGGGCGCGACAGGCGCATGGGTGAGTCTCCTCCACGGGTCAGGGTCAACGCGAATAGATGCGAATGGTTCGCAGGAAGTCAACTGGATTGCAAATAATTCGCAAAAGCAGACCGGAAGGGCCCGTGCCGCAACGAAAAAGGGGCCGCGCGGTGGCGGCCCCTTTTGGGTCGTCTCAGTGATGCGGCCTCAGCGCCGGCGGTCGCGGCGCGAGCTCATCGGCTGGAAGGCGACGCCGACATGCGCCTCGCAATAGGGTTTGCCCTGCTGCACCGGCAGGCCGCAGAACCAGAAATCGTCGGTGGCGGGGTCGCCCACGGGCCATTTGCAGGTGCGCTCGGTCAGCTCCATCAGCGACAGCTTCTTGGCGCCCTTCTCCACCTCGGAGACCTTGGCCAGCGCCTCGGGGCTGATCTCGTTGGCCGAGGGCTGCGGCGGCAGCGGCTGGCCGGCGGGGATGATCGCGCGCCGGGCCTGGCTCATCGGGATCGGGGCCTTTTCCTGCTCGGGCTGGTCGGTGGCCTCGGGCTCGGGCTGGGCGGCGGCCTCGGTGGCCGGCGCCTCGGCCGGCTTGGCGGTGGGCTGCGGCGTCGGCGCGACGCCGGCGCGGTTCGACAGGCCCAGCCGGTGTACCTTGCCGATCACCGCGTTGCGGGTGACGCCGCCGAGTTCCTTGGCGATCTGGCTGGCCGACTGGCCTTCGTTCCACATTCTCTTGAGCGTCTCGACGCGCTCGTCGGTCCAGGACATCAATGGCCTCCGATCGGTTGGGCGGTCGGCCCGCCGTTTCAGTTGCGACGCACCGATCTACCCGGTGCCGGGCGGCAGTTCAACCCGGCTGGCGCGCGATACGGCCCAAGCTGCGGGCTTGCCACGCCGGCTCTCGCGGCTACAACCCGGGCCCAGGAGGCGCATATATATGAGCATCGACACCGACCACGGCATCCGCCGCTTCGGACGCTTCAACAGATTGGGAACGACGACGCTGGCGATCCGCGAGATCCGGCGCTTCCTCAACGTCTGGGCGCAGACGGTGATGGCGCCGCTGATCAACGCCGCGCTGTTCCTCTTGATCTTCACCATCGCCATCGGCCCGCGCCGCGGCGACGTGATGGGGGTGGAGTTCCTGCATTTCCTCGCGCCGGGCCTCCTGATGATGACGGTGATCCAGCAGGCCTTCGCCAACACCTCGTCCTCGCTCGCCTCGGCGAAGGTTCAGGGCAACATCGTCGACACGCTGATGGCGCCCTTGTCCTCGGCCGAGGTGCTGGCGGGCTATGTCGCGGGCTCGGTGGCGCGCGGCCTGATCGTCGCGGTGGTGATCGCCATCGGCGTCTGGATCTTCCTTGGCGTCGGTCTCGCGCATCCGCTCTGGGCCGTGACCTTCTGGCTCCTGGGCTCGGTCTTCATGGGGGCGCTGGGCCTCATCGCCGGGATCTACGCGCAGAAGTTCGACCAGCTCGCCGCGATCACCAACTTTCTCGTCACGCCGCTGGCCTTCCTGTCGGGCACCTTCTACTCGATCGAGGCGCTGCCCGAGTTCATGCAGGTGCTGAGCCGGGTGAACCCGTTCTTCTACCTGATCGACGGCGCGCGCTACGGCATGATCGGCGTCTCGGACGGCTCGCCCTTCCTTGGCCTCGCGGTGATGCTGGTCTCCTGCGCGGCGATCCTCGGCTTCGCCTGGGCCTGGCTCGAGCGCGGCTACCGGCTCAAGCCGTGAGCCTGCTGCGCGCCGCCGTTCCCGCCGACTTCGAGCGGCTGGCGGTCGGGCTGCCGCCGCAGGGGCTGTTCCTGCCCGAGCCGGGGCTGGTGACGGTGCCGGTGGCGATGCTGCTGGCGCGGCGCTGCGAGGATCTGCGCGCCCGGCAGGGCTGGGGCGCCTGCCTGATCGTCGAGCAGAAGCTGCTGGTGGGCTTCGTCGTGCCGAAGCCCGCCGACGCCGAGGACCGGGCCGAGTTCGGCTACGCGATCTCGCCCGAGCAGCGCGGGCGCGGGCTGGCGGGGCGGGCGGTGGCGGCGTTCTGCGATCTGGCCGCCGAGCGCGGGCTCTCGGCGCTGATCGCCGAGACCGACCCCGGCAACGCCGCCTCGATCCGGGTGCTCGAGCGCAACCAGTTCCGGCCGGTGCCGCAGGCCCGCCCCGACCGGCTGCGCTGGGAGCGTCAGTTCCTGCGGTAGAGCCAGAGCACCAGCGGCGCCAGCGCCAGCGTCAGCAGGGCGGGCGACAGGAGCGCGAGGCCGATCTCGCCCAGCGTCGCGGTGCCCGCCATCAGCGAGCGCATCGCCGTGGTCATGGTCGAGATCGGGTTCACCTCGACGAAGGCGCGGAGCCAGTCGGGCATGGTGACCGGGTCGACCATGATGTTCGAGGCGAAGGTGACCGGGAACAGCACCGCGAAGCCCAGCGTCATCACCGTCATCGGCGTGCGCACCACCAGCCCCAGCACGATGAAGATCCAGCCCCAGCCGAAGCCCACCGCCAGCAGCAAGAGCCACGAGGCGAAAATGCCCGCCGCCCCGGCCTCCGGCCGGTAGCCGAGGCCCAGCCCGATGCCGAGGATGATCGCGCCCGCGATGGTGTGGCGCAGCATGTCGCCCACCATCAGCCCCGCGAAGGGCGCGAGCGGCCAGATCGGCAACGACCGGAAGCGGTCGAACAGCCCCTTGGAGAGATCGGTCGAAAGCCCCATGCCGGAATAGACGGTGTTGAACACCGTGGTCTGCACTAGGATGCCGGGGATGAACCACTGCAGGTAGGCCAGCGACGAGCCCGCCAGCGCGCCGCCGAAGATGAAGGTGAAGAGCAGCGTGAACATGATCGGCGTCATCACGAGGTCGAACATCTGTTCGGGCACGTGGCGGAACTTCAGCACCGCGCGCCAGGCGAAGGTGACGGCGTTCGACAGCGCCGAGGGCGCGGCGGGGCGGGGGCCGCGGGGCAGGGGGATGCTCATGCCGCCTCCCGGCCCGTCAGGGCGAAGAACACCTCGTCGAGGCTCGGCGCGCCGAGCGAGAACTCCGACAGCCGGATGCCCGCCTCCGACAGCCGCGCCAGATGCGCCGCCGCCTCCGCGTCGTCGGCCACCGGCACCGAGAGCCGCGCGCCCTCCGGATCGGGCTGGGCCTGCTCGCCCATCAGCGCCAGCGCGTGATCGCGCTGCGCGGCCTCGGCCGGGGTGACGTGCAGCATGCCGGAGCCGGTCTGCGCCTTGAGTTCGCGGCTGGTGCCCTCGGCGATCTTGCGGCCGTGGTCGATCACCGCGATGCGGCCCGCCAGCTGGTCGGCCTCCTCGAGATACTGGGTGGTGAGCAGGATCGTCACGCCCTCGGCCGCGAGGCCGCGGATCAGCCGCCAGACGCCGGCCCGCGCGGTCGGGTCGAGCCCGGTGGTCGGCTCGTCGAGAAACAGCACGCCCGGCGTCACCACCAGCGAGGCGGCGATGTCGAGCCTGCGCCGCATCCCGCCCGAGTAGTCCTTCACCTGCCGCTTCGCCGCGTCCGAGAGGTCGAAGGCCTCGAGCAGCTCGGCCGCCCGTACACGCGCCGCGCGCCACGAAAAGCCCCAGAGCCGGGCCAGCATGACGAGGTTCTCGCGCCCCGTCAGATCCTCGTCGAGCGAGGCGAACTGCCCGGTCATGGCGATCGCGCCGCGCACCCTGTCGGGGTGACGCGAAAGGTCGTGGCCCAGCACCGTCGCCTCGCCGTCATCGGGGCGCAGAAGCGTCGCGAGCATCCGCAACAGCGTGGTCTTGCCCGCGCCGTTCGGGCCGAGGATGGCGAAGATCATGCCGCGCGGCACGTCGAGATCGACGCCGTCCACCGCCCTCAGCCCGCCGAAGCTGCGCGCGAGCCCGCGCGCGCGGATCGCCAGATCGTCCTGCATCCCGTCCCCCGTATGCGGTTCGCGCGCAGCCTAGCACGCGGCGCGGCGGCGGGGTCGGATTTCCTCTTTCCGCCGCCGCGTTCCTCGCCTAACGTCGCGCGCATGACGCAGGGCTTCGCCAAGACCGGTCTCCGACGCCGACGCTGAAACGATCGTTTCGCGCGGGGCTTGCCACGCGTCATTTCCTTCCGCGACAATTGACTCGCCCCTGCCGCAGCGGCATCAACGGGGCCTCCGCCACAGGACCATTGCCATGATCCCCTCGATCCTGCCGACCTACAACCGCGCGCCCCTGGCCTTCGTGAAGGGCGAGGGCAGCTGGCTGGAGGCGGAGGACGGGCGGCGATACCTCGATCTCGGGGCGGGCATCGCGGTCAACGCGCTGGGCCATGCCAACCCCGATCTCGTCGCGGCGCTGACCGAGCAGGCGCAGGCGGTCTGGCACGTCTCCAACCTCTACCGCATCCCGGCACAGCAGCGGCTGGCCGACGCGCTGGTCGAGAAGACCTTCGCCGACACCTGCTTCTTCACCAATTCCGGCACCGAGGCGATGGAACTCGCGGTGAAGATGGCGCGCCGGTACTGGCACGAGAAGGACCAGCCCGAGCGCACGCGCATCCTGACCTTCGCGGGCGCCTTCCACGGCCGCTCCTCGGCCGCGATCGCGGCGGTCGGCACCGAGAAGATGACCAAGGGTTTCGGCCCGCTGCTGCCGGGCTTCCAGCAGCTCGCCTGGGGCGACCACGAGGCCCTGCGCGAGGCCGCGGCGCAACCGGACGTCGCCGCCATCCTGATCGAGCCGGTGCAGGGCGAGGGCGGCATCCGCCCGGTGCCCGACCACTGCCTGAAGGGACTGCGCGACCTCTGCGACGAGACCGGCGCGCTGCTGATCTTCGACGAGGTGCAGTGCGGCATGGGCCGGACCGGCAAGCTCTTCGCGCATGAATGGGCCGGCGTGCGCCCCGACATCATGATGGTCGCCAAGGGCATCGGCGGCGGCTTCCCGCTGGGCGCGGTGCTGGCGACCGAGGCCGCCGGCGCGGCGATGACCGCCGGCACGCATGGCTCGACCTATGGCGGCAACCCGCTGGCCTGCGCGGTCGGCGCCAAGGTGATGGAGATCGTCGGCGACGACGCCTTCCTCGAGACGGTGCGCGCCCGGGCCGGGCGGCTGCGCCAAGGGCTCGAAAGCCTCGTCGCGCGGCATCCCGAGCTGTTCGAGGAGGTGCGCGGCGCCGGGCTGATGCTGGGTCTCAAGTGCAAGGACGCGCCCGCGGGCTTCGTGCAGGCGGGTTATGCCGAGGGCGTGCTGACGGTGCCGGCCGCCGACAACGTGGTGCGGCTGCTGCCGCCGCTCAACATCGGCGAGGCCGAGATCGACGCGGCGCTGGCGCGGCTCGACGCCGCCGCGGGCCGGGTGCGGGCCGATGCCGCCTGAGTACCGCTTCCGGCCGCTGGTCCTCGCGGACCGGGCGCTGTTCGAGCACTGGCTCGCGCAGCCGCACATCGCCGGCTGGTGGGGCGACGCCGAAACCGAGTGGGCGCTGATCGAGGAGGACTGGCGCGAGGGGCGGCCGATCGACATGCGGATCGTCGAGATCGGCGGTCACCCCTTCGCCTATACCCAGGACTACGAGGCGCATGCCTACGACATGCCGCATTACGCCGACCTGCCGCGCGGGGCGCGCGGCATGGACAGCTTCCTCGGCGATCCGGCCTATCTCGGGCAGGGCCATGGCGCGGGCTTCATCCGCGCCCGGGCGCGTGAGCTGCTCGAGGCCGGGGCGCCGCTGGTGGCGGTCGACCCGGCCACCGACAACCAGCGCGCCATCGCCGCCTATCGCCGCGCCGGCTTCCGAAGCGTCGGCACCCGCACCTCCGAGGACGGCACGCCGGTCCGCCTGATGACGCTGGAGCGCGACTGAGGCGCGGCGTCCTTCCCCCGATCACGATCGCAGCCGGGGCGCGGCCCCCGCACCCGACCAGACAGAAAGACCCGACATGAACCACTTCCTCGACATCCTGCCCACCGCCACCGACGATCTCAGGTCGATGATCGACCATGCCCGCGCCATGAAGGACGCCCGCAACGGCCGCCCGAAGGGCAAGGCCGACGACGAGATGCCGCTCGATGGCCGGATGGTGGCGCTGATCTTCGAGAAGCCCTCGACCCGCACGCGGGTGAGCTTCGATGTCGGCGTGCGGCAGATGGGCGGCGAGACCATGGTGCTGTCGGGCGCCGACATGCAGCTCGGCCATGGCGAGACCATCGCCGACACCGCCCGCGTGCTGTCGCGCTATGTCGACCTGATCATGATCCGCACCTTCGAGGAGCAGACGCTGATCGAGATGGCCGAGAACGCCACCGTGCCGGTGATCAACGGCCTGACCAACCGCACCCATCCCTGCCAGATCATGGCCGACATCATGACCTTCGAGGAGCATCGCGGCCCGATCCGGGGCCGCAAGGTGGTCTGGTCGGGCGACGGCAACAACGTCTTCGCGAGCTTCGCCCATGCCAGCGCCCGGTTCGGCTTCGACCTTGTGTTCACCGGGCCCAAGCCGCTCGACCCCGACCCCGAGATCCTCGATGCGGTGCGCGACGCCGGCGGCCGGGTCGAGATCGTGCGCGACCCGATGCAGGCGGTCGAGGGGGCCGACCTCGTCGTCACCGACACCTGGGTGTCGATGCACGACCCGCAATCCGCGAAGGAGCGGCGCCACAACCAGCTGCGCGGCTACCAGGTCAATTCCGAGCTGATGGGCCGGGCCAAGCCCGACGCGCTCTTCATGCACTGCCTGCCCGCGCATCGCGACGACGAGGCGACGAGCGAGGTGATGGACGGGCCGCATTCGGTGATCTTCGACGAGGCCGAGAACCGGCTGCACGCGCAGAAGGCGGTGATGCGCTGGTGCCTCGGCGTATGATGCCGGCCTTCCGCCTCGTGCCGCTGGCGGTCGCGGATGCCGCGCCGCTCGCGGCCTTCGAGGCGGCGAACCGCGACTGGTTCGAGCAAAGCGTGCCGCCGCGCCCCGAGGCGCATTTCGATGCGGACGCGCTGGACGAGATCCTGCGCGACCTGCTCGAAGGCCCGGAGGCCGGGAGCCAACGGCTGTTCCTGATCCGCGGCGCGGCGGACGAGATTCTCGGCCGCATCAACCTGACCGGCATCGAGGGCGGCACGGCGCAGGTCGGCTACCGGGTCGGGGCGGCGCAGGCGGGGCGGGGTCTTGCCCGCGCGGCGCTGGGCGCGATGGTGCAGGCCGCGCCCGGCCTCGGGCTGTCGCGGCTCGAGGCCCGCGTGGCCAAGGGCAACCCGGCCTCCGAGCGGGTGCTGCGGGCCAACGGCTTTGCGCCGACGGGGCGGAATCTGCCGGAGGTGGAGCTGCACGGCGCCCCGCTGACGGTCACGCACTACGCGCGGGCGGTGTGACGGGAGGCGGCGGGCGAGCGACGCGACCGGCGGAAACGCCGTTCTTACACTCCGCCGCAATCGCCTCAGAGGTCGCGCAGGATCTCGCGCAGCCCGTCCTCGGTGACCAGCCGCGCCGCCGCCTTGGCGCTGACCCAGCGCCGGTCGCGGCGCTTGCGCTCGGGATAGTCGTCGAGCACCAGCTTGGCCTTCACCTCGAACACGCGGGTGACGCAGATCTCCTCGTCGCCGTGATCGGAGAGCTTGACCGAGACGAAGGTGCCGATCGGCTTGCGCTTGACCTTACCCTCGCGCACGCCGGCCTCTTCCCAGGCCTCGATCAGCGCGGCCTCGCGGTCGGTCTTGCCCTCCATCGGCCAGCCCTTGGGCAGGATCCATCGCCCGGTCGAGGAGGTGACCAGCAGCACCTCGCGCTTGCCCTTCTCGTTCTTGCGGTGGCATAGCGCCGCAAGCTGACGATGGACATGCGAAATGTAGCGGCCGGGCCGGTCGTCCAGCATGTCCTTGGGGCTCATCTCGTCTGCCTCGTCAACCATGGTGTTCTTGTTTTTGTGACACGCAACATAACGCATGACACAGGTAAGTCAAACTGACCAATCCACGCAATGCAACACAAGTTGCCCTAGCGTGACTTATTGGCCGCGGGGCTTGGCGCGCAGGGTCGGCGCGGCCTCGGTCGGGTCCTCGGGCCAGGGGTGGCGCGGGTAGCGGCCGCGCATGTCCTTGCGCACGTCGGCATAGGAGCTGGCCCAGAAGCCCGGCAGGTCGTCGGTCACCTGCACCGGCCGCCCGGCGGGCGACAGAAGCGTCAGCTTCAGCGCCGTGCCGCCCACCGTCGGGTGCCGGGTCACGCCGAACAGCTCCTGCAGCCGCAGCGCGATCTCAGGCGGCTGGCTGTCGTAGTCGATCGGCACCTGCCGCCCGAGCGGCGTGGTGAAGGCCGGCGGCGCCTCGCGGTCGAGAAGCTGCGTCTGGTTCCAGTCGAGCATCGCCCGCCAAGGCCCGAGCAGGTCGAAGCCCTTCCAGTCGTACGCGCTGCGGGTCCTGCCGAGGAAGGGCAGGAGCCAGCCCTCCAGCGTCGCCATCAGCGCCTCGTCCGAGAGGTCCGGCAGCTCGGCGCCGCCGTCGCGCAGCAGCATTACCCGGGCGCGGAAGCGTTGCGCGGCGGGCGAGGGGCGCAGCCCGAGCTGGCGCACGCCCTCGAGCATGGCGCGCGCCACCGCTTCGTCGGGCGCCTCGCGCCAGATCCGGTCCGACAGCGCGATGGCGCCGAGCCGCTCCTGCAGCCGCGCCGTGACGCGGCCCTCGCGCTTCGACCATTCGCAGACGGAGACCTCCTCGATCCGGTCGGCGAAGAGCTCGCGCAGCTCGGTCTCCTCGATCCGCGCCGCCTGCCGGATCTTCGCCTCGGTTGCGTCGCCCGAAAGATCCGTCGCCACGATCAGCCGCGCGCCCGCCAGCGGGTCCGAGGCCTCCATCATCGCCCCCTTGCCGCCGGAGAGCAGCCAGCGCGGGTCGTCGCCGGGGCGGCGCAGCCCGATCCGGTCGGGATAGGCCAGCGCCGCCATCGCGCCGACCGAGAGCGCCGGGCCGTCGGCGCGGCCTCTTGCCAGCCGCTTCGCCTCGTCGCGCACCCGCGCCAGCACGCCCATGTCGGGCGCGGCGGGCAGGTCGCGCGCGCCTTTCGCGGCGCGCAGCCGCAGCCCGAGATCGCTGCCCGCGCCGCGCAGCGGGTCGCGCTCGCCCATCAGCGCGGCGAGCGGCGCCGCCTGCGCGCCCGCCACCTCCAGCATGTGGCCCAGACGCGGATGCAGCGGCAGCGCCGCGAGCCGGCAGCCATGCGGCGTGATCGTGCCCATGCCGTCGAGCGCGCCGAGATCGCGCAAGAGCGCCTTGGCCTCGGCCAGCGCCGGGCCGGGCGGCGGCGTCAGGAAGGGCAGGGCGTCCGAGCCCCATTGCGCCAGCTCGAGCGCCAGCGGCGCGAGGTCGGCGCTGGCGATCTCGGGGTCGGGGAAGGCCGAAAGCGCGCCTTCCTCGCCGCGGGTCCAGAGCCGGTAGCAGACGCCCGGCGCGACCCGGCCGGCACGGCCCGCGCGCTGCGCGGCCTCGGCGCGGGTCACCTTCTCGGTCACCAGCCGCGACATGCCCGAGCCCGGATCGAAGCGCGCCCGCCGGGCGCGGCCGGCATCGACCACGACGCGGATGTCGGGGATGGTGAGCGAGGTCTCGGCGATCGCGGTGGCCAGCACCACACGGCGAATCTCGCCGCCGGGCTCCAGCGCGGCGGCCTGCTGCGCGGGCGGCAGCGCGCCGTAGAGCGGCAGGATCTCGCAGGCCGGCAGGCGCGACGACAGCAGCCCCTGCACCCGCCGGATTTCGCCCTCGCCGGGCAGGAACACCAGAACGCCGCCCTCGGCCTCGGTCACGGCGCGCTCGACCAGCGCCGCCGTCTCTGCCTCCAGCCGCGCGCGGGGGCCGAGCGGCCTGTCGAGCCAGCGTGTCTCGACCGGGAAGCTGCGGCCCTCGGAGGTGACGACCGGCGCGCCCATCAGCTCGGCCACGGGGCCCGCGTCGAGCGTCGCCGACATGGCGATCAGCACGAGGTCCTCGCGCAGCGCGCCGCGGATCTCGAGGCAGAGCGCGAGGCCGAGATCGGCGTTGAGCGAGCGTTCGTGGAACTCGTCGAAGATGACGGCGCCGACGCCCGGCAGCTCGGGGTCTGACTGGATCATCCGGGTCAGGATGCCCTCGGTCACCACCTCGATCCGCGTGGCCTTCGAGACCTTGGATTCGCCGCGGATGCGGAAACCCACCGTCTCGCCCACGCGCTCGCCCAGCGTCTTGGCCATGCGCTGCGCCGCCGCCCGCGCGGCAAGGCGGCGCGGCTCGAGCATGACGATGCGGCCGGGGATGCGGTCGAGCAGGGCCAGCGGAACCCGCGTCGTCTTGCCGGCGCCGGGCGGCGCCTGCAGCACCGCCTGGCCCGCGCGCGCGACGGCCGAGATCAGCTCGGGCAGGGCGTCGTCGATCGGCAGTCGGGTCATGGGGCGCGGCTCATGGGGCTGGCCGGGCGGGGGCGCGGGCCGCCCTCCGGCGCGTCGGGAAAACGGGGTGGCGGACGCGAAAAGGCCCGGCGCCTCGCGTGAGGGCCGGGCCTGCGATTCGCGTCCGCGAAGGAACTCAGGCCTCGGCGGCGGCCTTGGCGAGCTCTTTCTTGACCTTCAGCGCGGCGGGCGACAGGTCCTCTTCCTTCGCCTTGGCGAGGAAGGCGTCGAGGCCGCCACGGTGATCGACCGAGCGCAGCGCGTGCGAGGAGACGCGGAACTTGAAGCCGCGGCCCAGCGCGTCCGACAGCAGGGTCACGTCCTGCAGGTTCGGCAGGAAGCGGCGGCGGGTCTTGTTGTTGGCGTGGCTGACATTGTTGCCAGTCATCGGGCCTTTTCCGGTCAGTTCGCAACGGCGCGACATGGTCTTTTCCTTCGTGTCTCGGGGCCTGGCAGTCACCCGCGCCCGGAGGCACGGATACGGCGTCGGCAACGGGGCCGGGCCATGAATTCGGTCAGGGGGCCATACGGGGATTCCGCTGGCGCGTCAAGCGCCGCGCAATGCCTGCCGCAGCGGCTCCAGCGCCGCCCGCGCCGCCGCCGCCGGCGCGCTCTCGCCCGAGGCCGCCGCCGCGCGCAGCCGGTCGAGCCGGGCGGCCAGCGCCCGATCCTCGCGCAGAAGGTCGACGACGCCGGCGCGCAGCTCCTCCTCGAACCACTGCCCGGCCTGTTCGGCCCGCCGCCGCGCGGTGATGCCGGTCTCGCGCCGCCATTCCGCCAGCCGCTCCACCTCGGCCCAGGCCTCGGCCACGCCTTCGCCGGTGCGGGCCGAGACGCAGCGCGCCATGGGAAAGTCGTCGGGGTCGATCTCCCGCTTGCGCAGGAGCCGCAGCGCGCCGGCATAGTCGGCCTGGGTGCGCCGCGCCTCGGCCGCCAGATCGCCGTCCGCCTTGTTGACGAGGATCAGGTCGGCGATCTCCATGATGCCGCGCTTGACGCCCTGCAGCTCGTCGCCGCCGGCAGGCGCGAGCAGCAGCAGGAAGATGTCGGTCATGCGCGAGACCAGCGTTTCGGACTGGCCCACGCCCACCGTCTCGACCAGCACCACGTCGAAGCCCGCCGCCTCGCACAGCAGAAGCGCCTCGCGGCTGCGGCGCGCGACGCCGCCCAAGTGCCGCGCGGCGGGGGTGGGGCGGATGAAGGCGGCGCGTTCGCGGCTCAGCCGCTCCATCCGCGTCTTGTCGCCGAGGATCGAGCCGCCCGAGCGCGCCGAGGACGGGTCGACCGCGAGGACGGCCACCTTCTGCCCGCCCTCGACCAGCCGCAGGCCCAGCGTCTCGGTGAAGCTCGACTTGCCGACGCCGGGCGTGCCCGACAGCCCCACCCGCAGCGCGCCGGGGCGGTCGGGGTCGGCCAGCCGGTCGAGAAGCGCCTCGGCCGCGGCGCGGTGGTCGGGGCGCGTGCTCTCGACCAGCGTGATGCCGCGGCTCAGCGCGCGCCGTTCCCCGGCCGCGATGCGGGCCGCCAGATCCTCGATCTCGATGCTCATGCGCCCCTTGTCGCGGGGCGCGCGCGCGCTGTCCAGCCTCAGCGGCAGATCGCTTCGGCGCGGTCGGCGAAGCTGCGATAGCGCTTCCAGAACGCCTCCGAGCCGTTTTCCTGCCGCGTGTCCTGCGCCCGCTGCGGGTCGTCGAAAAACTTCGCCGCCCGGCGCTGTTCGCCCCAGCTCAGCGACTGGTCCGCCACGCCCTGCACGCAGGAACACAGATTGATGTTCGCCGCCGAGCGCCCGCTCGACATGCAGGCCTTGCTGATCGGCCCCGAGGGCCGGCCGCCGCCGCAGGCCGCCAGCGCCGCGAGCGCCATGATACCGATGATGATGCGCATGCCCGTATCCCCGTGATCGCCCCGGTTCGCCCGGGATTCTCGATCCTGCTCTACCGCCGGTCATCATGCCCGAGCCATGGCCGCTCCGCAATTCGTGAGAGGCGGGGTACGGCTTCGCACCTTCACATCGGCGTGAGCCCGCAAGCCCCCTCCGCCGTGCCCTCGCGCCCCATTGACCGGATGCCCGAAGCCCTGCATATGCGGGCCATGACCGAGCTTTCGCACATCCGCAACTTCTCCATCGTGGCCCATATCGACCACGGCAAATCCACCCTCGCCGACCGGCTGATCCAGTCGACGGGCACGGTGCAGGACCGCGAGATGAAGGCGCAGCTCTTGGACAGCATGGATATCGAGCGCGAGCGCGGCATCACCATCAAGGCGCAGACCGTCCGCATCGACTACAAGGCGCTGAACGGCGAGTCCTACGTGCTGAACCTGATCGACACGCCCGGCCATGTCGACTTCTCCTACGAGGTCTCGCGCTCGATGCGCGCGGTCGAGGGGTCGCTCCTGGTGGTCGATTCGACCCAAGGGGTCGAGGCGCAGACGCTCGCCAACGTCTACCACGCCATCGACGCCGACCACGAGATCGTGCCGGTGCTGAACAAGATCGACCTGCCGGCCTCCGAGCCCGACCGCGTGAAGGAGCAGATCGAGGACGTGATCGGCATCGACGCCTCCGAGGCGATGCTGGTCTCGGCCAAGACCGGCGTCGGCATCCGCGAGACGCTCGAGGCGATCGTTCACCGCCTGCCCGCGCCCAAGGGCGACCGCGAGGCGCCGCTGAAGGCGATGCTGGTCGACTCGTGGTACGACCTCTATCTCGGCGTGGTCGTTCTGGTGCGGATCATGGACGGCGTGCTGAAGAAGGGCGACCGGGTCAAGTTCATGCAGAACGACACGGTGCACCAGGTCGACCGGATCGGCGTGTTCAAGCCCGGCATGCTTCCCGTGGACGAGCTGGGGCCGGGCGAGATCGGCTTTCTCACCGCCTCGATCAAGCAGGTGCGCGACACCAAGGTCGGCGACACCATCACCCATGAGAAGAAGGGCGCCGAAAAGCCGCTGCCGGGCTTCGCGCCCTCCGTGCCGGTGGTGTTCTGCGGCCTCTTCCCGGTCGACAGCGCCGAGTTCGAGGACCTGCGCAACGCCATCGAGAAGCTGGCGCTGAACGACGCGTCCTTCTCCTCCGAGATGGAGACCTCGGCGGCGCTGGGCTTCGGCTTCCGCTGCGGCTTCCTCGGCCTTCTGCATCTCGAGGTGATCCGCGACCGGATCGAGCGGGAATACGGCATCGACCTGATCACCACCGCGCCGTCGGTGGTCTACCACGTCCACATGCGCGACGGCACGATGCACGAGCTGCACAACCCCGCCGACATGCCCGACCTCACCCATGTCGACCACATCGAGGAGCCGCGCATCAAGGCGACGATCATGGTGCCGGACGACTATCTGGGCGACGTGCTCAAGCTCTGCCAGGACCGCCGCGGCATCCAGGAGGAGCTGACCTATGCCGGCTCGCGGCCGCTGGTGGTCTACGACCTGCCGCTCAACGAGGTGGTGTTCGACTTCTACGACCGTCTGAAATCGGTCACCAAGGGCTATGCCAGCTTCGATTACCAGATCACCGGCTACCGGCAGGACAACCTGGTGAAGATGCAGATCCTCGTGAACGACGAGCCGGTCGACGCGCTGTCGATCATGGTGCACCGCGACCGCGCCGAGAGCCGCGGCCGGGCGATGGTGGAGAAGCTCAAGGAGCTGATCCCCCGCCACATGTTCAAGATCCCGATCCAGGCCGCGATCGGCGGCAAGGTGATCGCCCGCGAGACGCTGTCGGCGATGCGCAAGGACGTGACGGCCAAGTGCTACGGCGGCGACGCGACCCGCAAGCGCAAGCTCTTGGACAAGCAGAAGGCGGGCAAGAAGAAGATGCGCCAGTTCGGCAAGGTGGACATCCCGCAGGAGGCGTTCATCTCCGCGTTGAAGATGGATGGGTGAACAGCCGATCCGTTCTGGAAACCCGTCGAAACCTCCGGCTCCCACGGCCGGGGGTTTACTTTGGGCGCACAGTTGTGACAGCCAAATGCTATGGCGGCGACGTGTCCTGCGAGCGCAAGTTCTAGGATAAGCAAGGGGCGGGCAAGAATAAGGTCGGTCGGTTCAGGAGGGTCGATGTTCTGCAGGAAGCGTCTATCTCTGCGCTGAAGGTGGACAGGTAATCACATCTCCATTTGCTTAATCAACTGCTGGATCAGCTCTTGCTTCATCGCGTTATTATTGCGTGGTGATGGAGCCTGGATGTACTCGACCGCTTTAAAATGATCTCCTCTCTTTCTGTTTTGCGGGGGCTCCAGAGATTCGATAAGTATAGCCTCAAAAGCGGCGACAACTTTTTCCATTTCAAAGCTGGGGGCGGAACCCTTCAGCTTCCCGTGAGCATCGACTTCTTTTAATCCAAACCACGAAAATCTTTCCCAGCGTCCATTGAGTCGGTCGCGAGTGTGTTCATACAACCTTTGGCCAAGTGGGCGATCTATCGAGCGACCAACATAAATTACACGTCCTCGATCATGAAGTAAGTAGATGCCAACTTGATCGCAAAAGTCTATAGGATCGGAGTCTTCTTGCTGCTTTCCCATTAATTTGGGAGCGCGCTTCCAGTCCACCTCGGTTGCACGCCAATACATTCCAATAGAAGTCACGATCCCAGCAGCGCTTTCTTCGGTCTCCGGTTTTTGATTGCTTTCTTTGTATAGCTTCTCTCGAAGGGTGTAGTAACCTCGTTCAGTTTTTAGGAACGTGTCGTTTCCGTTATTGATAGACCTGCTAATTGTGGAGGCAACAGTATTTGCTGGTGTTGCGCCTAGGCTCCGCCGCATCTTGTTCTTTGCGATCACCTCGGCAATTTCGGCAAAATGCATTGGTTCATCGGCAGCTCTCAGTACCTCTATAATAGAGGACTCCCAGTTTGAATTTCTCTTTGCCATGAAACTTTTCCTGAATATTCTATGGCAAGACTGCACGATGGGTCTATTTACTGCAAGTCAAAGTTGTAATTCCTGCAAGATCTACCCCCGCCCACTCTTCTCCTGCAGCGCGTCGATCCGCTCGCTGGCTTCGGCCTTGGTCAGCCCGTCGTCGAACTCTTCTCCGGCCTCCTCGCACAGCGTCTTGAGATAGCTCGCCTGCGCGCCGGTCATCGGCTCGTCGCCGGTGACCCAGTTCTCCGGGTCCTTCTCGGCGTTGCCCTGCGGGTGGCTCTTCGGGTCGTCGGTCATGTCGCGTCCTCCATGTCTGGAGTTCGTACAATGTTCCGTACGCCGCCCGGTTCCCCGCGCCGGTGGTCACACCGGCGCGAGGCCTCCGCCGGACCCGCGTGACGCCTAGGCCAGGAACGCCTTGACCGCCGCCTCGACCTCGCGCGGCTTCTCGGCGTGCAGCCAGTGCCCCGCGCCCTCGATCACTTCGAATCCGGCTTCGGGAAACAGCGCCCGGATGCGGTCGTGGTGGTCCTCGGAGACATAGGCCGAGTTCGCCCCCGACAGGAACAGCGCCGGGCCGTCGAAGCGGCCGTCGATCTCGGGAAAGCCGAGAATGGTCTCCATGTCGCGCTCGAGCACGTCGAGGTTCAGCTTCCAGCGCTTTTCCTGCAGGTCGAGCGACTGCAGGAAGAACGCCGCCGTCGCGGCCTCGAGATCGCCCATCATCTCGGTCGCGTCGGAGCGGCTGGCGATGGCCTCGAGGTCGACCTGCTTCATCTTGCGGATGTTGTCGATCTGGTCGTGCCCGTAAGCCACCGGCGCGATGTCGGCCACGACGAGGCGGCGCACGAGTTCCGGCCGGGTCAGCGCCAGCACCATCGACGCCTTGCCGCCCATGGAATGGCCCAGCACGTCGGCGCAGCCGTGATGCTCCAGCACCTCGGCCAGATCCTCGGCCATGCCGTGATAGTCATGCGTCTCGGTCCAGTGGCTGTCGCCGTGGTTGCGCATGTCGACGGAGATCACCTGCCGGTCCTGCCCGAGACGGCGCGCGATGACGCCCCAGTTGCGGGCCGAGCCGAACAGGCCGTGGACGATCAGCAGGGGCGGGCGGTCGGAGGGCTCTCCGGTGAGGATGGTGTTCAGCATGGTTGGGGTTGTAGCGCGTGCCGTGGCGGACGCCAGCCCATTGAGCCGGGGCGCGCGCGGCGCTACCAAGAGATATGAACCGCACGACGATAAATGGCTGGGCGCGCGAGATTTCCCGTCTTCTGGACGATCGCGCCGGGGTGGGGGGCCGCGACCTCGCCGCGCGGCTCGACCGTGCCGCACCGGTGCTGCCGCCCGAGATCCTCGCCCGCGCCCGTTTCCTCGCCGCCGCCGAGACGGTGTCGCGCCTGCCCGAACGCGCCGAGGCGATCGATCTCGAACGGGTCGAGACCGCCTATGTCACGGTGCAGAGCTGGCTGATGGCCGAGGAGCCCGAGGCGCTGCGCCACGCGCTGCGCCGGGCGGTCTGGATGCGGCGCGCCCGTCAGGCGGCGTCGATCCTCTTGGCCGCGCTGATCGCGGGCCTGTTGTGGCGCGGGATCGCCTGACCCCGCGCCCTTCGCCTCAGAGGTTCGGGTAGAGCGGGAAGCGCTGGCAGAGCTCCTCGACCTCACCGCGCACCTTCTCCTCGACCTCGGCGTTGCCCTCGGGCCCGTTCTTGGCGAGCCCGTCCACCACCTCGACGATCCAGTCGGCGATCTGGCGGAACTCGGCCTCGCCGAAGCCGCGCGTCGTGCCCGCGGGCGAGCCGAGCCGGATGCCGGAGGTCACCGCCGGCTTCTCCGGATCGAACGGGATGCCGTTCTTGTTGCAGGTGATGTGGGCCCGGCCCAGCGCGTCCTCGGTGGCGTTGCCCTTCACGCCCTTGGGCCGCAGGTCCACGAGCATCAGGTGGCTGTCGGTGCCGCCCGTCACGATGTCGAGCCCGCCCTTCATCAGCTGGTCGGCCAGTGCCTGGGCGTTCTTCACGACCTGCTGCTGGTAGGTCTTGAACTCGGGCTTCAGCGCCTCGCCGAAGGCCGCGGCCTTGCCGGCGATGACATGCATCAGCGGCCCGCCCTGGATGCCCGGGAAGATGGCCGAGTTGCACTTCTTGGCGATCGCCTCGTCATCGGTGAGGATCATGCCGCCGCGCGGACCGCGCAGCGTCTTGTGCGTGGTGGTGGTGGCGACATGGGCGTGCGGGAAGGGCGAGGGGTAGATGCCCGCCGCGACCAGCCCGGCGAAGTGGGCCATGTCGACGAGCAGGTAGGCCCCGACGCTGTCGGCGATCTCGCGCATGCGCGCGAAGTCGATGATCCGCGGGATGGCCGAGCCGCCGGCGATGATCATCTTCGGCTGGTGCTCGGTCGCGAGCTCCTGGATCCGGTCGTAGTCGATCTGCTGGTCCTGCTGGCGCACGCCGTACTGCACCGCGTTGAACCACTTGCCCGACTGGTTGGGCTTGGCGCCGTGGGTCAGGTGGCCGCCCGCGTCGAGGCTCATGCCGAGGATGGTGTCGCCGGGCTGCAGGAGCGCCTGGAACACGCCCTGGTTGGCCTGGCTGCCCGAGTTCGGCTGCACGTTGGCGAAGCCGCAGCCGAAGAGCTGCTTGGCGCGGTCGATGGCGAGGTTCTCGGCCACGTCGACGAACTGGCAGCCGCCGTAGTAGCGCCGGCCCGGATAGCCCTCGGCATACTTGTTGGTCAGCACCGAACCCTGCGCCTCGAGCACCGCGGCCGAGACGATGTTCTCGCTGGCGATCAGCTCGATCTCGTGGCGCTGGCGGCCCAGCTCGTCGGTGATCGCCTGCGCGAGTTCGGGATCGCGGGTGGCGAGCTTCTCGGTGAAGAAGCCGTCGTCGCGGGTGGGGGCATTCATCTCGGACACCTCGTACGGGGTTGCGTCGCCGCTCTCTTACCGCAGGGGGCAGGGGCCCAAAAGCCCCGAAACCGACGCCGGGGCAACCGGTCGCGCCGCGCGGGTTGCGTTTCGCGCCGCGCTGACCGAGAAATTCGGGGCACGGAGCGGGGGACCGGATTTGGCACGAGAACGCATCGCCTTCCTGGCCAGCGAGGCAGGGATCGCGCAGGAGACCTGCGCCCGCCTCGCGCAGCGTTACGGCCATTACCCGATCGAGGAGGCGGAGGTGGTCGTGGCGCTGGGCGGCGACGGCTTCATGCTGCAGACGCTGCACGCCACCGAGGCCTGCGACATCCCGGTCTACGGCATGAATCGCGGCACGGTCGGCTTCCTGATGAACGCCTTTTCCGAGGACGAGCTGCCGGCGCGGCTCGCCGCCGCCGAGGAGGCGATTCTCAACCCGCTCGCCATGCTGGCCGAGACGGTCGATGGCACGCAGCACCGGGCGCTGGCGATCAACGAGGTCAGCCTGCTGCGGGCCGGGCCGCAGGCCGCCAAGCTCAAGGTGATCATCGACGAGCGGGTGCGGCTCGAGGAGCTGGTCTGCGACGGGGCGCTGGTGGCGACGCCGGCGGGCTCGACCGCCTACAACTATTCCGCCTACGGGCCGATCCTGCCGATCGGGGCGGACGTGCTGGCGCTGACCGCGATCGCGCCCTTCCGGCCGCGGCGCTGGCGCGGCGCGCTGCTGCCGACGCAGGCGCGGGTGCGCTTCGAGGTGCACGACCCGGCCAAGCGGCCGGTGATGGCCGATGCCGACAGCCGGGTGGTGCGCGACGTGGCCTGGGTCGAGATCCATTCCGAGCCGCGGGTCGGGCACCGGATCCTGTTCGACCCTGGCCACGGGCTCGACGAACGGCTGATCCGTGAACAGTTCGCCTGAGCCGAAGGCTCAGGCGGTCTTCGCCGCCGGCGCGCCGCCATAGCCGAGCGGCACCAGCGCGTCGCGCAGCTCCTCGAGAATCGCCGGGTCGTCGATCGTCGCGGGCACCTTGACCTCGGCCCCGTCGGCCAGCTGCGCCATGGTGGCGCGCAGGATCTTGCCCGAGCGCGTCTTGGGCAGCCGCTCGACCACCACGGCGAGCTTGAAGGCGGCCACAGGCCCGACCTTCTCGCGCACGAGGTCGACCGCCTCGGCGGCGATCTCGGAGGCGGGGCGGGCGCAGGTGCGGTTGAGGCACAGAAAGCCCATGGGGATCTGGCCCTTGAGCGGGTCGGCGACGCCGATCACCGCGCATTCGGCGACGTCCGGATGCTCGGCCAGCACCTCCTCCATCGTGCCGGTCGAGAGCCGGTGCCCGGCGACGTTGATCACGTCGTCGGTGCGCGCGAGGATCGAGACATGGCCGCTCTCGGCCACGAGCCCGGCATCGCCAGTCTCGTAGTAGCCCGGGAAGCTCTCGAGATAGCTGCGGCGGAAGCGCGCCTCGTCGTGCCACAGCCCCGAAAGCGTGCCCGGCGGCAGCGGCAGTTTCAGCGCGACGCGGCCCAGCTCGCCGCGCGGCTTCTCGTGGCCCGACCCGTCGAGGATGCGCAGGTCGTAGCCCGGCATCGGCACGCCGGCCGAGCCGTCGCCGACCGGCAGCGCCTCGATCCCCGCCGGGTTGCCGCAGATCGTCCAGCCGGTCTCGGTCTGCCACCAGTGGTCGTAGACCGGCACCCGCGCCACCTCGCGCGCCCAGGCCACGGTGTCGGGGTCGGCGCGCTCGCCGGCAAGGTAGATCGCGCGCAGCCGCGACAGGTCGTGCTCGCCGGCGAGCCGGCCCGAGGGATCCTCGCGCTTGATGGCGCGCAGCGCCGTCGGCGCGGTGAAGAAGGCCGAGACCTTGTTGCGGGCGATGGCGCGCCAGAAAGAGGCGGCGTCGGGCGTGCCCACGGGCTTGCCCTCGAACACCACGGTGGTGTTGCCGTGCACCAGCGGCGCGTAGCAGATGTAGCTGTGGCCCACGACCCAGCCGACATCGGAGGCCGCCCAGAACACCTCGCCCGGCGCGACGCCGTAGATGTTGCGCATGCTCCAGTGCAGCGCCACGAGATGCCCGCCGGTCGGGCGCACCACGCCCTTGGGCTTCCCGGTCGTGCCGGAGGTGTAGAGGATGTAGGCGGGGTGGTTCGCCTCGACCGGCACGCAGTCGGCCGGCTCGGCCTCCTCCTGGAAGTCGTGCCACTCGAAGTCGCGGCCGTGCTCGATGCCGGCCATGGCCTGCGGGCGCTGCAGGATGACGCAGAACTCGGGGCTGTGCTCGGCCTCGCGCAGCGCCTGGTCCAGCAGCGGCTTGTAGGCCACGACGCGGTTCGGCTCGATGCCGCAGGAGCCCGCGAGGATCGCCTTGGGCTTGCAGTCGTCGATCCGCACCGCCAGCTCGCGCGCCGCGAAGCCGCCGAACACCACCGAGTGGATCGCGCCGATCCGGGCGCAGGCCAGCATCGCCTCCAGCGCCTCGGGGATCATCGGCATGTAGATGACGACACGGTCGCCCTTGGTCACGCCGCGCGCCTTGAGCGCGCCGGCCAGCCGCGCCACCCGGCCCAGAAGCTCGCCATAGGTGATCTCGGTGCGGCTTTCGGTGACCGGGCTGTCATGGATGATCGCCACGTCATGGGCGCGGCCCGCGGCCACGTGCCGGTCGACGGCGTTGTGGCAGCCATTGACCATCCCGTCCGGGAACCACTCGTAGAGCGGCGCCTTCTCGGAGCTGAGCGCGCGGGTCGGCGCCCGGTGCCAGTCGATCGCCTTGGCGGCCTGCATCCAGAACCCCTCGGGGTCCCGGCGCCACGCCTCGTAGGTCTCCGCGTAGGTCATGTCCGTCCTCCTCGGGACGGAATCCTACGCCCCGGCAAGGCCTTCGGGCAAGCGCGATGCGGCTGCGGAAGGGGTAGGGGGCGGCGGACCGCCCCCGTGCGTCCTCAGCCGTAATGCGCGACCGGCGTGCCGGCGACGGCGGACATGTTCAGAAGGCCGCGCGCGGTGATCGAGGGGGTGACGATATGGGCGCGGTTGCCCATGCCCATCAGGATCGGCCCGACCTCGAGGCCCGCGCCCTTCATCTTCAGGATGTTGCGCACGCCCGAGCCGGCATCGGTCGAGGCGAAGACGAGGCAGTTCGCCGCGCCCTCGAGCCGCGCGCCGGGGAAGATGCGTTCGCGCAGCTCGGGGTCGAGCGCCGCGTCGACATGCATCTCGCCCTCATAGGCGAAGTCGCGCGGCGTGCCGTCGAGGATCTCGAGCGCGCCGCGCATCCGGCGGCCCGAGGAGATGTCGAGATTGCCGAACTGCGAATGCGAGCAGAGCGCGATCTGCGGCACCAGCCCGAAGCGGCGGACATGGCGGGCGCAGCCGATCACCGTCTCGGCGATCTGCTCGGGGCTGGGCTCGGCATGGACCTGCGTGTCGGCCACGAAGAGCGGCCCGTCCTCGAGGATCATCAGCGACAGCGCCCCCACCGGGCGCAGCGTCCGGGTGCCGAGCACCTGCTCGATGTAGTTCAGGTGCCACAGATACTGGCCGAAGGTGCCGCAGATCAGGCTGTCGGCCTCGCCGCGCTGCACCATCACCGCGGCGATCGCGGTGGTGTTGGTGCGCATCACCGCCTTGGCGATGTCGGGCGTCGCGCCGCGCCGGGCCATGAGGTCGTGATAGGTGCCCCAGTAGTCGCGGTAGCGCGGGTCGTTCTCGGGGTTGACGATCTCGAAGTCGATGCCGGGGCGGATGGTCAGGCCGTAGCGCTCGCAGCGGGTCTCGATCACCTCCGGGCGGCCGATCAGGATCGGCGTGTCGGTGGTCTCCTCGATGATCGCCTGCGAGGCGCGCAGCACGCGCTCGTCCTCGCCCTCGGCGAAGACGATCTTGCGGGTGGAGGAGCGCGCCGCCTCGAACACCGGGCGCATCAGCATCGCCGACTTGAACACCGAGCCGTCGAGACGGCGCTTGTAGGCGGCGAGATCCTCGATCGGGCGCTCGGCCACGCCGGTCTCCATCGCGGCGCGGGCCACGGCGGAGGCGACGACGCCCATCAGCCGCGGGTCGAAGGCCTTGGGGATCAGGTAGTCGCGCCCGAAGGTCATCTGCTCGCCGCTATAGGCGGCGGCGGCCTCGGCCGAGGTGGTGGCGCGCGCCAGCGCCGCGATGCCCTCGATGCAGGCGATCTTCATCTCGTCGTTGATCGTGGTCGCGCCGACGTCGAGCGCGCCGCGGAAGATGAAGGGGAAGCACAGCACGTTGTTGACCTGGTTCGGCCGGTCCGAGCGCCCGGTCGCGATGATCGCGTCGGGCTTCACCTCGCGCGCCAGCTCCGGCAGGATCTCGGGCGTCGGGTTCGCCAGCGCGAAGATGATCGGGCTGTCGGCCATGCGCGCGACCATCTCGGGCTTGAGCACGCCGGGGCCGGAGAGGCCGAGGAACAGGTCGGCGCCGTCGATCACGTCGTCGAGGCCGCGCGGCCCGCCCGGCTGGGCATAGGCCGCCTTCTGCGGGGTCATGTCCGCCTCGCGGCCCTCGTGGACGAGGCCGGCGAGGTCGCACAGGTAGACGTTCTCGCGCTTCACCCCGAGCTTCAGCAGCATGTCGAGGCAGGCGATGCCCGCCGCGCCGCCGCCGGTCGAGACGACCTTGACGTCGGCGAAGTCCTTCTTGGCGACGCGCAGCGCGTTGGTGGCCGCGGCGCCCACCACGATGGCCGTGCCGTGCTGGTCGTCGTGGAAGACGGGGATGTTCATCCGCTCGCGGCAGATCTTCTCGACGATGAAGCAGTCGGGCGCCTTGATGTCCTCGAGGTTGATCGCGCCGAAGGTCGGCTCGAGCGCGCAGACCAGCTCGGCCAGCTTCTCGGGGTCGGTCTCGTTCAGTTCGATGTCGAAGCAGTCGATGTTGGCGAACTTCTTGAACAGGACCGCCTTGCCCTCCATCACCGGCTTGGAGGCGAGCCCGCCGATGTTGCCCAGCCCCAGCACCGCCGTGCCGTTGGTGACGACGCCCACGAGGTTGCCGCGCGCGGTGTAGTCGCGGGCGGTGTCGGGGTTGTCCTTGATCTCGAGGCAGGCCTCGGCGACGCCGGGCGAGTAGGCGCGCGACAGGTCGCGGCCATTGGCCAGGGGCTTGGTCGCGCGGATCTCGAGCTTGCCGGGCTTCGGCAGCCGGTGATAGTCGAGCGCGGCCTGCCGCAGGCTGTCCGAGGCGCTGCGGGCGGTGTCGTCGGTGCTGTCGGCCATCGCGGGTCTCTCCCTGAAATCGGAATGGTTTAGCCTTAAACCTTTTCCGAAGGGTCGCGAAAGCCCTACTTGTCGGCTTGCGCGCGCAGCGCGTCGATCCGCTCGACGGCCTGCGCCTCGGTGAGCGAGGTGTCGAATTCCTCGCCGGTCCGTTCGCAGAGCTGGCGCAGCTCGGCGGCCTGCTCTTCGGTCATCGGCGCGTCGGGGTTCTCGGCCGTGCGGGCCTCGGTCTCGGGCAGCACGCCCTTGTTGGGTGGCATCATGGCGTTTCCTTCCGTGATGCCGTCAGAACCGGCGGAGGCGCGCAGGAGTTCCGCGAGGGTGGGCTTGCATCGCAAGGGGCCGCGCGCGACAGTTTCCGGCAAATCTCTCGGAGGTCCCCATGTCGCTGGTCGAAGATGCACGCCGCGTGCGCGAGAACGCCTATGCCCCTTATTCGCGCTTCAAGGTCGGCGCGGCGATCCGCGCCACCTCCGGCGCCACCTATCTCGGCGTGAACGTCGAGAACGTCGCCTACCCGGAAGGCACCTGCGCCGAGGCCGGGGCGATCGCGGCGATGTGCGCGGCGGGCGACAGCGAGATCGCCGAGGTGGCGGTGATCGCCGACAGCCCGGTGCCGGTTTCGCCCTGCGGCGGCTGCCGCCAGAAGCTCGCCGAGTTCGGCCGCGGCGACGTGAAGGTCACGCTCGCCACCACCGACGGCGCGACGCGCGAGACCACGCTGGCCGAACTGCTGCCCGGCGCCTTCGACCAGACCCAGATGGAGCGCGCCTGATGCGCGCGGCCGCCCTGATCGCGGCGCTGAGGCGCGGCGAGCGCCCGCCGGCCGAGGCCGTCAGGGGCTTCGCGGCGGGGCTGGCCGACGGCTCGGTCTCGGACGCGCAGGCCGGCGCCTTCGCCATGGCGGTCTGCCTCAACGGCCTGGGCGAGGCCGGCCGCGTCGCGCTGACCGAGGGGATGCGCGACAGCGGCGACCGGCTCGCCTGGAGCCTGCCGGGCCCGGTGCTCGACAAGCATTCGACCGGCGGGGTGGGCGACTGCGTGTCGCTGCTGCTGGCCCCGGCGCTCGCCGCCTGCGGCGTCTACGTGCCGATGATCTCGGGGCGCGGGCTCGGCCATACCGGCGGCACGCTCGACAAGCTCGAGGCGGTGCCGGGGCTCTCGACGCAGGTGGACGAGGGCCGGCTGCGCGAGATCACCCGGGACATCGGCTGCGCCATCGTCGGCGCGACGGGCCGCATCGCGCCCGCCGACAAGCGGCTCTACGCGATCCGCGACGTCACCGGCACGGTCGATAGCATCGACCTGATCACCGCCTCGATCCTGTCGAAGAAGCTCGCCGCGGGGCTCGAGGGCCTCGTGCTCGACGTCAAGGTCGGCTCCGGCGCCTTCATGAAGACCGAAGACGAGGCGCGCGCTTTGGCGCAGGCGCTGGTATCCACCGCCAACGGCGCGGGCTGCCCGACGGCGGCCTTCCTGACCGACATGGACCAGCCGCTCGCGCCCGCCCTCGGCAACGCCACCGAGATGGCGGTGATCATGCGGGTGCTGTCGGGCGAGCGCCACGTCGCGCCGCGGCTGCACGACCTGACCGTCAGCTTGGGCGGGCGGCTCCTGGCGCTCGCGGGCGGCGCGGAAGGCGAGGGCGAGGAGAAGATCGCCCATGCCATCGCCTCGGGCGCCGCGCTGGAGCGCTTCGCCCGGATGCTGCACGCGCTGGGCGGACCGTCCGACATGGCGGAGAACTGGCAGGCGCATCTGCCGCGCGCCGCGGTGATCCGCGAGGCGAAGGCCGAGAGCGACGGCCATCTCGCCGCGATCGACGGCGAGGCGCTGGGCCGGGCCGTGGTGGGCCTGGGCGGCGGCCGCAAGGTCGAGAGCGACGTGATCGACCCGGCTGTCGGGCTGACCGGCGTGGCGCGGCTCGGCGCCAAGCTTTCAGCCGGCGACCCGCTGCTGACCATCCACGCGCGCGACGCCGCCGAGGCCGAGGAGGCCGAGCGCGCGGTGCGCGCGGCGATGACGCTCGGCGCCGCGCCGGACCTCTCCGACCTCGTACGCGAAAGGATCGACCCATGAGCCGTGCCTTCCTTCTGGTGATGGATTCCGCCGGGATCGGCGGCGCGCCCGACGCGGGCGAGTTCTTCAACGGCGAGGTGCCCGACACCGGCTCGAACACCATCGGCCACATCGCCGAGGCCTGCGCCGCGGGTCGCGCCGAGGAGGGCCGCTCCGGCCCGCTGAAGCTGCCGAACCTCGACCGGCTCGGCCTCGGCCGCGCCATCGCGCTGGCCTCCGGCCTTGAGGCGCCGGGGCTCGACGCCGCGCCCGAAGGCGCATGGGGCGCGGCGACCGAGGTTTCGAACGGCAAGGACACCCCCTCGGGCCACTGGGAGCTTGCGGGCGTGCCGGTGCCGTGGGACTGGCACTATTTCCCCAAGGAGGTCCCGGCCTTCCCGACCGAGGTGACGCGCGCGCTGATGCAGGCCGCCGGCACCGACGGCATCCTCGGCAACCGCCACGCCTCCGGCACGGCGGTGATCGAGGAGGAGGGCCCCGAGCACATGAGCACCGGCTGGCCGATCTGCTACACCAGCGTCGATAGCGTGCTGCAGATCGCCGCGCATGAGGAGCGCTTCGGCCTCGACCGGCTTCTGGACATGTGCCGCGAGGTGGCGCCGCTCCTGCACGACATGAAGGTCGGTCGGGTCATCGCCCGGCCCTTCGTCGGCGACGAGAAGACCGGTTTCACCCGCACCGCCAACCGCCGCGACTTCGCCATCGCCGCGCCGGGGCGCACGCTGCTCGACGCCGCGAAGGGCGCGGGGCGCGACGTGCACGCGGTCGGCAAGATCGGCGACATCTTCTCGATGCGCGGCGTCACCGATCTGCGCAAGGGGCCGGACGACAGGCTGATGGGCCATCTGTCGGACCTCGTGGACGAGGCCGCCGACGGCGCGCTGGTCTTCGCCAACTTCGTCGAGTTCGACACCAATTTCGGCCACCGCCGCGACGTGTCGGGCTATGCCCGCCATCTGGAGTGGTTCGACGCCGAGCTGGGGAAGATCCTGCCGCGGATGCGCGAGGGCGACCTGCTTCTGGTCACCGCCGATCACGGCAACGACCCGACCTTTTCGGGCACAGACCACACGCGCGAGCGGGTGCCGGTGCTCTGCCACGGGTTCGGGGCGCGCGAGCTCGGCCTGATGGGCTTCACCGAGGTGGGCGGCCTGGTGGCGCGCCATCTCGACATTCCCGCCCCCGACCCGGACGCCCAGCCGTGAGCTGGCGCGCGCTGCCCAAGGTCGAGCTGCACCTGCATCTCGAAGGCGCGGCGCCGCCCGCCTTCATCAGGGGCCTCTCGCGCGAGAAGCACATCGACATCTCGCGCATCTTCGACGAGCGCGGCGGCTACGCGCGCGGCGGCTTCGAGTGGTTCCTGAAGGCCTATGACGCCGCCTGCACCGTGCTGCAGGGCCCCGAGGACTACCGCCGCCTGCTGCGCGCCGTGCTCGAGCAGAGCGCCGACGAGGGCGTGGTCTACACCGAGCTGTTCCTGTCGCCCGATTTCTGCGGCGGCGGCGATCTGGCCTCGTGGCGCGACCATCTCGACGCGATGGCCGACGCCGCCGCCGAGGCCGAGCGCGAGCGGGGCATCGTCGCGCGCGGCATCGTCACCTGCCTGCGCCAGCTCGGCCCCGGGGCCGCCAAGCCCATCGCCCGCTGCGCCGCCGAGACGGCGGGCGGCTTCGTCACCGGCTTCGGCATGGCGGGGGCCGAGATGCGGCACCGGCCCGGCGATTTCGGCTGGGCCTTCGACTGCGCCCGCGAGGCCGGGCTCGGGCTCACCGCCCATGCGGGCGAGTGGGGCGGGCCGGACATGGTGCGCGAGACGGTCGACCTGCTGGGCTGCACCCGCATCGGCCACGGCATCAACGCGGTGGGCGATCACGCGCTCTGCGACCACCTGATCGAGAAGGGCGTGACGCTCGAGGTCTGCCCGGTCTCGAACCTCGTGCTCGGCGCGGTGAAGGACTGGAGGAGCCATCCGATCGAGACCCTGCGCGACCGCGGCGTGCGGGTGACGGTCTCGACCGACGACCCGCCCTGGTTCGGCACCTCGATGAGCCACGAGTACGACATGCTCGAGAAGCATTTCGGCTGGGAGGAAGAGCGCCTGCGCATCGCCAACACCATTGCCGCCGAGGCCGCCTTCTGCGACGAGGACACCCGACAGGCCCTGATCAAGCGACTGGAGGCGGCATGAGCCACACCGACAAACACCTGACCGTCGTCGAGCACCCGCTGGTGCAGCACAAGCTGACCCTGATGCGCAAGGCCGACGCCTCGACCGCGTCGTTCCGGCGGCTGCTGCGCGAGATCAGCCTGCTTCTGGCCTACGAGGTCACGCGCGACCTGCCGGTCACCATGACCGAGATCGACACGCCGATGCAGCCGATGCAGGCGCCGGTGATTGAGGGCAAGAAGCTGGCGCTGATCTCGATCCTGCGCGCCGGCAACGGGTTGCTCGACGGCATCCTCGAGCTGATCCCCTCGGCGCGGGTCGGCTTCGTCGGCCTCTACCGCGACCCCGAGACGCTGAAGCCGGTCGAGTACTACTTCAAGGTGCCCGGCGGCCTCGACGAGCGGCTGACCATCGCGGTCGACCCGATGCTGGCCACCGGCAACTCCTCGGTCGCGGCGATCGACATGCTGAAGAAGAACGGCGCCAAGGACATCATCTTCCTGTGCCTGCTGGCCGCCCCCGAGGGCGTGGCGCGGATGAAGGAGGCGCATCCCGACGTGCCGATCGTCACCGCCGCGCTCGACGAGAAGCTCGACGATCACGGCTACATCGTGCCCGGTCTCGGGGATGCCGGCGACAGGATCTTCGGCACCAAGTAACCAATCTTTACAGGCCGCGTCCGCCGTCGCTATGCTCCCGGAAAAATCCGGGGGCACGGGCAGCATGATCAGGACATTCCTCGCCGCATCCGCGGCGGCGGCGGCCATGGCGGTGGCCGGGCAAGCGGTGGCGCAGGACGACATCCCGGCCGAGTTCCCGCCCGAGAGCTACGAGGCCAGCCAGTATGTCGACAGCCGCGGCTGCGCCTTCATCCGCGCCGGTGTCGGCGGCGTGACCAACTGGGTGCCGCGGATGAACCGCGAGCGCGAGCCGCTCTGCGGCTTCGAGCCGAGTCGCGTCGCGGCGGCAGAGCCGGTGGCGGACCCCGCGCCCAAGCCGGAAACCCGGCCCGAACCCGCGAGGGCGGCGCCCCGGCCCGCGCCCGTCACGCCGCGCGTGGTGTCGCCGCGCCCGGCGCCGGCGGCGCCGCTGACGCTCGCCGCCTTCTGCGCCGACCGCTCCGGCCCGCAGCCGGGCTATGTCGGCAGCCGCACCGGCCGCACCATCGATTGCGGGCCGGGTCCGGACGCCGCCATGGCGATGCCTGATCGGTCAGAGCCGCTGCGCGGCCGGGTGACGCTGGCCGAGGTCTGCGCCGACATGGCCGCGACCGGGCGCCGCTACCGGCACAGCGACAGCGGCGCGCCGGTGAACTGCGCGCCCGCCGCCGGCCTGCCGGTCCTCGTCGCTGGCGCGGCGGGCGACGCGGCACCGGCCGGGCCGGACCGGATCGCCCGCGCGGCGCAGGCCGCCGGCTGCGATCTTGGGGCGGGCTCGGGCTACGGGCTGATCGGCGCGCGCCGGGATCTGCCGCTGCGCTGCGGGCCGCAGGCCCAGTCGCCCTCGGGCCGGAGCGGCGCGGGCGCGGCGGACGACGCCCTTGCCTTCCGGGGGGCGGCCGGCGTGGCCGGCCTCGCGCGGCCGCTGCCCGAGCCGTCGGGCCCGCCGCCGGGCTACAGGGCCGCGTGGCAGGACGACCGGCTGAACCCGGCGCGCGGCGTGCGCCTGGTCGAGCGGGAAGGGGCGGGCCAGGTCCGCGCCCCGCTTCTGGCGGCGCCGGTGACGGTGCCGCAGGGCCCGGCGGGCCGGGTTTCGACCAAGGCGGTGCCGCAGGCGGCGATCGCCGGGCGCTTCGTGCAGGTCGGCACCTATGCCGAGCCGGAAAACGCCGCGCGCGCCGCGGCGCGGCTGCGGGCGATGCAATTGCCGGTGGCGCATGGCCGTCTGACCCGGGGCGGGGCCGAGCTGCAGGTGGTCGCGACCGGGCCTTTCGAGGCCGGTGCGCTCGACCAAGCCTTGGGGCAGGTGCGCGCGGCGGGCTACCCGGACGCCTTCGTGCGACGCTGAGGCGCCGCCGGGGCGCTCAGCCCCGGCAGATCCCCTGCAGGCTGACCCAGTCGCCATCCGAAAGGACCGGCCCGCGCGCGGCGCCGGCCTCGGCCGCGACCAGCACGGCGGCGTCCGGGCCCTCGCCGGTGGCGCGGGCCCAGGGACCGATCGGCACGCCGGCCTTCGCGAAGCGGTCGAGCAGCACCTCGTCGCCGGGCACCGGGGCCGGGGTGGCGACCAGCCGCTCGGCGCGGTCCTGCAGCTTCTCGGTCGGGATGTCGCCGGTGGTCAGCAGCCGCAGCACCGTGCCGAAGCCCGCCTCGCGCAGCAGCGCGTCGAGCGGGTCGGCCTCGTCGCGGCTCGCGGCGGCGGCGATCACGTGGCCCGCCACCACCACCGGGTCCTCGGTCTCATCCAGCAGGCTGCCGGGCAGCACCACGATGCCGCCGGGCAGGTAGATCGGTCCGGCCAGCTTGTCGGGCACCACCACGATCTGGCCGCCGTCGCGGCCGAGCGTGCGGTCGCGCAGGCGGTTCAGCGCCTCGCTGCCCAGCGGGTCGCGGCAGGTCGGGCCGGTGTGCGACTGCACCATGCCCAGAAGCGTCGCGCCGAACTCGCTGCGCTTGCCGGGCGGCACCACGCCCAGCGTCTGCTGCATCAGCGCGCCGGGCAGCCAGAACACCGCCAGGAACGCGGCGAGGCCGAGGCCGCCCCAGATCGCGCCCTGCCTGAGCCGCCCCGGCCGCGGCTGACGCGCCGCCACGGCGCGGCGCACCTTCTCGAGCGCGCCGATCATCGTCTCGTCGTCGATCTCCAGCGTCTCGCTGGCATCCTCGTCGGGGGCGTAGAGGGCGGGGGTCTCGCCGGGGTTGAGCCGGTTCAGCGCCGGCAGCGACCAATGGGTGACCGGGCGGTTGCTCTGGTCCGACAGCACCAGCGTCGCCTCGCCGAAGGAAACGGTGACCTCGCGCGGCGCGGCCTCCGGTTCGGGGCGCCACGATCCGATGGTTTCCAGCCGGGCGAATTCCTTCAGTGCGGTCATCGTTCCTTTCGCGGCCCGGTCGGTGCGGCCTGCCGTTGCGGGCGAACATAGCCCGCGGATTCGGGAAGGAACAGGGGCGCTCGGCGCGCGGCGCGACCGAAATGTCGCCTCGCGAAGCGGGGGCGGAAGGCGCGCGGCGGCCGGGCCGCCGCGCGCCGCAGGCTCAGGCCGCCGCGGCCCGGCCGTCGCCGTAGCGGTCGTAGAAGCGCGCGCCGCTCTCGGCCATCTCGCGCAAGAGCTTCGGGCAGGCGAAGCGCGGCCCGTGCGTCTCGGTCAGCGCGTCGCAGCGCTCGGCGGCGAAGCCCGCGCCGATCATGTCGAGCCAGGAGAACGGCCCGCCCGACCACGGCGCGAAGCCCCAGCCGAGGATCGCCGCGACGTCGCCCTCGCGGATGTCGGTCAGCACGCCGTCCTCGAAGGCGCGCACCGCCTCGAGCACCTGCGCGAAGAACAGGCGGTGCTGCACCTCGGTCAGATCGGGCTGCGTCTCGGCCACCGGGAACTTGTCCGACAGCCCGTCCCACAAACCGGTGCGCTGACCCTTCTCGTCATAGGCGTAGAAGCCCGAGGCCGACTTGCGGCCCATCCGGCCCTGCTCGGCCATCCAGAACAGCACCTCGTCCACCGCCTCGTCCGGATAGGCGTCGCCCATCGCGGCCTTGGTGGCCTCGGCGATCTTCACGCCGAGATCGATCGAGGTCTCGTCCACCAGCTGCAGCGGCCCGAGCGGCATGCCGACGAGGCGCGCGGCGTTCTCGATCAGCGCGGGCTCCACCCCCTCGGCCACCATGCGGATCCCCTCGTTGATGTAGGGGATGATGCAGCGGTTGGCGTAGAAGAAGCGCGCGTCGTTGACGACGATCGGCGTCTTGCGGATCTGCCGCGTGAAGTCGAGCGCCTTGGCCACCGCGCGGTCGCCGGTCTCGCGGCCCTTGATGATCTCCACGAGCATCATCTTGTCGACCGGCGAGAAGAAGTGGATGCCGATGAACTGCTCGGGACGCGCACTCGCCTTGGCCAGCTCGGTGATCGGCAGGGTCGAGGTGTTGGTGGCGAAGATGCAGTCCTCGCCGATCACGGCCTCGACGCGCTTCGTCATCTCGGCCTTGACGCCGACATCCTCGAACACCGCCTCGACGATCAGGTCGCAGCCCTTCAGCGCCTCGATCTCGGTGGTGGCCTCGATCCGCGCCAGCACCTGCTCCTTCTTCTCGGGCGTGACCTTCTTGCGCTTGATGCCCTTGTCGAGCAGCGCCTCGGAGTAGGACTTGCCCTTGTCAGCGGCGGCCTGCTCGCGGTCGATCAGCACCACCTCGATGCCGGCATTGGCGGAGACGTAGGCGATGCCCGCGCCCATCATGCCGGCGCCGAGGATGCCCACCTTCTTGACGCTCTGGTCCGGTGCCTCGGGCCGGTTCGCGCCCTTCTCCAGCGCTTCCTTGTTGAGGAAGAGCGACCGGATCATCGCCTCGGAGGAGGGGTTCATCAGCACGTGGGTGAACCAGCGCGCCTCGATCTTGAGCGCGGTGTCGAACGGCACCAGCGCGCCTTCATAGACCGCCGACAGGAGCGCCTTGGCGGCCGGGTAGACGCCCTGCGTCTTGCCGTTCACCATCGCCGAGGCACCGACGAAGGTCATGAAGCCCGCCGGGTGGTAGGGCGCGCCCCCGGGCATCTTGTAGCCCTTGGCGTCCCAGGGCTTCACGAGGTCGGCGTCCTTGGCCTCGAGCACCCAGTCCTTGGCGGCGGCGAGCGGGTCCTCGACCACCTCGTCGATCAGGCCGAGCGACTTGGCCTTCTTCGGGTCGTTCATCTTGCCCTCGAGCAGGAGCGGGCTCGCCCCCATCGCGCCGAGCTTGCGCACCAGCCGGGTGGTGCCGCCGGCGCCGGGGAAGATGCCGACCATGATCTCGGGCAGGCCGATCTTGGCCTTGGGGTTGTCGGCGGCGAAGATGCGGTGGCAGGCCAGCGGAACCTCGAGACCGATGCCCAGCGCGGTGCCGGGCAGGGCGGCGGCGATCGGCTTGCCGCCCTTGTTGGTCTTGGGGTCCATGCCGGCGCGCTCGATCTTGCGCAGCACGCCATGCATGCGCATCACGCCCTCGAACACCGCCTTGGCGGGCTCGTCGCCGCCGGCGCGCTTCATCCCGGCGATCACGCCCAGATCCATGCCGCCGGCGAAATCCTTCTTGCCGGAGGTGATGACGATGCCGCGGACCGCCTCGTCGGCCAGCGCCTCGTCGACCAGCGCCTCGAGCTGCTCGAAGCCGTCGAGCGACATGACGTTCATCGAGCGGCCCGGCACGTCCCAGGTGATGACGGCGACGCCCTGGGCGTCGCGCTGCATGGTGAAATCGGTCATGCCGAGTTCCTCTTCGCGAATGGGGTATGGGAATGGCGGGGCCGGGCGGGCCCTGCGCCTAGGCGTCGTTGGCCGACGGCGGTCCGGGGATGTCGAGCTCGATCATCTCGATCAGCGGTCGACGTCCCTCGAGCCGGCAGTAGTAGATCACCGACATGTCGAACCGGGCGCCGCGCGCCGGGTTCTCGAAGCGGCGCTCGATCCAGACCCGGAACCGGCCGGCGCGCGGCAGCTCCAGCGTGTGGATCTTCATGTGGCTTTCCGACATCGCGCGGGCGCCGAAGCTCGACTGCCAGCGCTGCAGCCAGCGCAGATACTCGGCCCGATCCTGCAGCACCTTCATGCCGGTGGTGTCCTGCACCGCCAGCGGGTAGGCGCAGTCGTCGAGCATTTCCTCCAGCCGGCCCTCGCGGAACAGCCTCGCGTGGTTCGAAATGAACTGCGGTATCAGATGCGACATCCCTGCCGGACAAGCCGTTGGACTGAAAGAATATTCGAAACAGCTTAACGCACTCGCCTCGATTGTCCATAGGTCGGATTGGTTTCAATTCGGGGTTGCTATCGGTGCCTGTCATCAGACGCGCTCGATGATCGTCGCAGCCCCCATGCCCGAGGCGACGCAGAGCGTGGCGAGGCCGGTGCCCTTGCCGGTGCGCTCCATCTCGTCGAGCAGGATGCCGATGATGATTGCGCCGGTCGCGCCGAGCGGGTGGCCCATGGCGATGGCGCCGCCGTTCGGGTTCACGCGGGCGGGGTCGAGGTCGAAGGCCTGCATGAAGCGCAGCGCCACCGAGGAGAAGGCCTCGTTGATCTCGAACAGGTCGATGTCCGAGATCGCCATGCCGCTGTCGGCGAGGATCTTCTCGGTCACCGGCACCGGGCCGGTCAGCATGATGGTCGGGTCGGTGCCGATCTTGGCGGTGGCGCGGATGCGGGCGCGGGGCTTGAGCCCATGCGCGCGGCCGAACTCGGCGTCGCCGATCAGCACGCCGGCGGCACCGTCGACGATGCCGCTCGAGTTGCCGGCATGGTGGACGTGGTTGATCCGCTCGAGATGCGGATACTTCATCAGCGCGACCTTGTCGAAGCCGGGCATCACCTCGCCCATCGCCTTGAAGCTGGGCTCGAGCGCGCCGAGCGCCTGCATGTCGGTGCCCGGGCGCATGTACTCGTCGCGGTCGAGGATGGTCAGGCCGTTGCGGTCCTTGACCGGCACCACCGAGCGGGCGAAGCGGCCGTCATCCCAGGCCGCCTTGGCGCGGCGCTGGCTCTCGACGGCGAAGCCGTCGACGTCGTCGCGCGAGAAGCCGTACTCGGTGGCGATGATGTCGGCCGAGATGCCCTGCGGCACGAAGTAGGTGTCCATCGCGAGCGAGGGGTCGACCGCGATCGCGGCACCGTCCGAGCCCATGGCGACGCGGCTCATCGCCTCGACGCCGCCGGCGATGTAGGCGCGGCCGGCGCCGGCGCGGACCTGGTTGGCGGCGAGGTTCACGGCTTCCATGCCGGAGGCGCAGAAGCGGTTGATCGACAGGCCGGGGATGCGCTCGTCGAGCTTCGAGCCGAGCACGGCCGAGCGGGCGAGGCAGCCGCCCTGTTCGCCGACCTGGGTGGCGTTGCCCCAGATCACGTCCTCGATCACGTGGCCCTCGATGCCGTTACGCTCCGCCAGAGCGTCGAGCACGCCCGAAGAGAGCTTCACGCTGGTCACTTCGTGCAGCGAGCCGTCCTTGCGGCCTTTGCCGCGCGGGGTGCGGATCGCGTCGTAGATGAAGGCGTCGGTCATGCTGTCTCCTTTTGCGCCCGGTCGGCGGGCGAGCCGGGCATCAGATCATAGGGGTGTTTCCAACCGGGCAGCGCCGCGATGCGGTCGAGCCAGCGGTCGATGTTGGGGTGCGCGGCGCGGTCGAAGCCGAACTCCTCGGGGTAGAAGAGATAGCCGCAGCAGGAGAAATCGGCGTGGGTGACGCCGTCGCCCACCAGCCAGTCGCGGCCCTCGAGGCCGCGCTCCAGCGTCTCGTAGGCGGGCCTGAGGCGGCCCTTCAGCCACTTGATCACCTGCTCGGGCCGTTTCTCGGGCGGCAGGAAATGCATCAGGAAGCGCAGCGAGCCCGCCTGGCCCGAGAGCTTGTGGTTGTCCCACAGCACCCAGCGCAGCACCTCGCGCTGCAGGGCGCGGTCGTCGCCGCCGCCATAGAGCCCGGTCTGCTCGGTGATCCAGTCCTGGATCGCGCCGGACTGGCTCAGCCGCAGCCCCTCCGCCTCCATCACCGGCACCTCGCCCATGACGTTGAGCGCGAGGAAATCGTCGGTCCGCGACGCGCCGGCGAAGAAGTCGACCTTCACCGGTTCCCATTCGAGCCCAGAGAGTTCGAGCGGCAGCGCCGCCTTGTAGGCGTTCCCGCTCTCTCCGAAGCAGTGCAGTCGGATCATGCAGCCTCCCTTGATCGTCGCGCCGGCGGCTGCCGGCGTCCCTGCGTATTTGAAGAAAGGTGAAGGGGCGCGCTTAATGGTTCCGCAAAGATTTCCCGGCAGGTTCGATTCCGCGGTACAGGCTGGCGAGCCGATGGCCGTGGAAGGTGAGCCGCGGGGCAGTCCGGGCTTCGAACGAACCCGGCATGTTCCACGGGGAACGCCGGCCCATTCACCTTTCTAAAAATACGCAACTCCTCCGTTGTCTCCCGCGCGCGGCCTCCTACCGCTTGCGCGCCTCCAGCTCGGAATTGAACAGCCGCAGCCTGTGGCCGAAGGTGTCCTCGTCGATCACGCTGTCGAAGTTCTCGAACAGGAAGGACAGTGCCTCGCCCTCGTCGAGCCCGGCCTCGCGCGCGAAGCGCTTCAGCCGGCGATAGCCGTCCTCGGACATCGCGACGGGAAATCGGCGTGTCAGTCTCAGTCGCTTGGGCATGCTCTCCTCCGGTCTTGCCATGGTCGGGGCATCCTCGCCCCGACCATGGCGAAGGTCCATCAGAACGCGGCTTCGTCCAGCGCCATCACCGGATCGGCGCCGCTCTCGATGCGGGCGAGGTGCATCTTGGTCGCCGGCAGCTGGCGCGCCATGTAGTAGCGCCCGGTGGCGAGCTTGGCCTCGTAGAAGGCCGCGTCGCCGGTGCCGGCCTCGAGACCCGCCTGCGCCGCCTTGGCCATCCGCGCCCAGGTCCAGCCCAGGCAGACATGGCCCATCAGGTGCATGAAGTCGGTGCTGCCCGCGAGCGCCACGTTCGGGTTCTTCATGCCGGACTGCATGAACACCATGGCGGCGGCCTGCAGGTCCTTGGAGGCGGATTTGAGCGGGTCGAGGAAGTCGCGCTTGAGCGCCTCGTCGCCCTCGTTCTCCTTGATGAAGCCCTTGATCTGCTCGAAGAAGCCCATCACCGTCTTGCCGCCATTGGCGGCGAGCTTGCGGCCGACGAGGTCGAGCGCCTGGATGCCGTTGGCGCCCTCGTAGATCATCGCGATCCGGGCATCGCGCACGAATTGCGACTGGCCCCATTCCTCGATGTAGCCGTGCCCGCCATACACCTGCTGCGCCTGCACGCACATGTCGAAGCCCTTGTCGGTCAGGAAGCCCTTGATGACCGGGGTCAGCAGCGAGATCATCGCTTCGGCCTCGGCATCGTCCGACTTGTGGCTGCGGTCGATCAGCATGGCGCCCCAGTAGGTGAAGGCGCGGGCCGCCTCGACGAAGCTCTTCTGGTCCATCAGCGCGCGGCGGATGTCGGGATGCACGATCAGCGGGTCGGCCGGGCCGTCGGGGTTCTGCACGCCGGTCACGGCGCGGCCCTGCAGCCGGTCCTTGGCGTAGGCCACGGCGTTCTGATAGGCCGCCTCGGCCTGCGCCCAGCCCTGCAGGCCGACGCCCAGACGCGCCTCGTTCATCATGGTGAACATGGCGCGCATGCCCTTGTGCGGCTCGCCCAGCAGGTAGCCCTCGGCCTCGTCATAGTTCATGACGCAGGTGGCGTTGCCGTGGATGCCCATCTTCTCTTCGAGATTGCCGCAGGTCACGCCGTTGCGCGCGCCGAGGCTGCCATCCTCGTTCACCAGGAACTTCGGCACGATGAAGAGCGACACGCCCTTGATGCCCGCCGGGCCGCCGGGGATCTTGGCCAGCACGAGGTGGACGATGTTGTCGGCCATGTCGTGCTCGCCGGCCGAGATGAAGATCTTCTGGCCCGAGATCCGGTAGGTGCCGTCCTCGATCGGCACCGCCTTGGTGCGCATCAGGCCGAGATCGGTGCCGCAATGCGGCTCGGTCAGGTTCATCGTGCCGGTCCATTCACAGGAGCCGAGCTTGGGCAGCCAGCGCGCCTTCTGCTCGTCGCTGCCGTGGATGGCGATGGCGCTGTAGGCGCCGTGGGTCAGGCCCTGATACATGTTCAGCGCCATGTTGGCCGAGACCATCGGCTCGTTGGCGGCGGTGTGCATCAGGTAGGGCAGGCCCTGGCCGCCGAATTCCTCGGCGACGTCGATGGCGGTCCAGCCGCCTTCGCGGATCTGGTCGAAGGCCGCCTTGAAGCCCGCGGGCGTGCGCACCACGCCGTTCTCCAGATGGCAGCCTTCCTGGTCGCCGGTGAGGTTCAGCGGCGCCAGCACGCCGGAGGAGAGCTTGCCCGCCTCCTCGAGGATCGCGGCGGTGAAGTCGGGCTCGAGATCGGCGTAGCCCGGGATGTCCTGCTGCGAGACCTCAAGCATCTCGTGCAGCACGAATTGCATGTCGCGGATCGGCGCGGTGTAAGTCGGCATCTTGCTCCTGTCCTCCCTCGGACGCGCCCGCCGCGGGCGCGCCATGTGGTCCGAATGTCACGGCCCGGGGCGTCCCGGACCGCGATCCCTCATTCCGACCAGAGGGAGGGGCGGATCACTCCGCCGCCGTCTTGCGCGCGCGCAGCTCCATCAGGCGTTGCGCGCCCCAATCCATCTGCTCCTGCAGCTCGGCGATCGCCTCGTCGAGCGCCGCGCGCTGGCTCTCCATTTCCTTCAGATGCCGTTCGGCGACCTCGTAGGTCCGGGCCAGCTGCAGTTCCTGCTGGTTGTCGGCGTCATAGAGGTCGAGCAGCTGGCGGATCTCTTCGAGGCTGAAGCCGAAGCGCTTGCCGCGCAGGATCAGCTTGAGCCGGGCCCGGTCGCGCCGGGTGAAGAGCCGCTTGGTGCCCTCGCGGATCGGAAACAGGAGCTCCTTCGCCTCGTAGAAGCGCAGAGTGCGGGGCGTCACATCGAACTTGTCGCACATCTGGCGGATGGTCATGGTCTGGTCGGTCATTTTTTCTCAACCCTCGTGTCCGGTCAGACGGTCCACCTGCGGGTTTCAGATGGACCTTACAAGCAAAGCTGACGTGAACGTAAACATAACGCCGCGTCAATTTTTGATTGACGAAAGGTCAAGAAAAAACGGCCCTTAGGGAAGCAATTTTGTTCCCGACGCCACAAATCCGTCTTCGCCTGTGGCGTGTGGGCAGCGGCGTCGGGCCACGCGGCGGGCGAGGTCAGTTCTTCAGCGCCTCGGCCGATTCGTCGCGCAGCTGGCGCAGCTCGGCGATGGTGTCCTCGAGCTGGCGCCGCTGCTCCTCCAGCACGTCGAGCTGGCGGTCGGCCATGCCGATCCAGGTCTGCATCTGGGTCTTGGTGCCCTCGGTGTCGTAGAGCAGCAGGAACTGGCGGATCTCCTCGAGGCTGAAGCCGAAGCGGCGGCCGCGCAGGATCAGCGTCATACGGGCGATCTCGCGCGGGCCGTAAAAGCGGGCGCGGCCGTCCTTATCCGGCGACAGCAGCTCGATATATTCGTAGTAGCGCAGGGTTCGCGGCGTCACGTCGAACCGGGCGCACATTTCCTTGAAGGTCAGTCGTGTATCGGACATCGGTGCTCTCCTCGTGCGTATGCTAGAGCCGGAATTCTGAGGGGCAACCGCCTTCCGTCGCGGCCGGCCGAGTTTGCACTTGCGGGCGGCGCGCGGATCGCCAAGCTTGCGGCATGGACACGGACATTCCCGAGGAGCTGCGCCGCGCGCAGCAATTCATCGACGCCTTGCCGCATGCCCGGGCTCTGGGGCTGAGCGTCGAGGCGCTGGGCGACGGCCACGCCGCGATCTCGATGCCCTACGACGCCAAGCTGGTGGGCGACCCCGAGACCGGGGTGATCCATGGCGGCGCGGTCTCGGCCCTGATGGACACCTGCGCCGGGGCGGCGGTGATGTCGCACCCGAGCGGGCCGGCCAGCACCGCCACGCTCGACCTCAGGATCGACTACATGCGCCCCGCGGTTCCGGGCCAGCGCGTCACCGCGCGGGCCGAATGCTGGCACGTCACCCGCTCGGTCGCCTTCGTGCGCGCCGTGGCCACCGACGAGGACGCCGCGCGCCCCGTGGCCACCGCGACCGGCGCCTTCACCATCGAGCGCGGCCCGGCGGAGCCCGCGGCATGAGCCCGCGCCGTCCCGAGCCCGTGCAGGTGATCAAGACCCGCCGCGACGCCGCGCTGCAGCGGCTGGTCGAGGGCGTGCCCTACATCGCCTTTCTCGGCATCCGATTCGACCGGCGCGGCGACGAGCTGACCGCGGTGATGCCCTTCGACGAGGCCCTGATCGGCAACCCGATGCTGCCGGCGCTGCATGGCGGCGCGACGGCGGCTTTTCTCGAGACCACCGCCATCGTCGAGCTGGCCTGGAGCCGGATGTGGCGGCTGATCGAGAGCGGCACGCCCGAGGACCAGGCCGAGGCCGAGGCGCGGCCGAACTGGCCGCGCACCATCGACCTCACCGTCGACTACCTGCGCCCCGGCCTGCCGCGCGACGCCTATGCGCGGGCGCGGATCAACCGCTCCGGCCGGCGCTACGCCTCCGTCCATGTCGAGGCCTGGCAGGACAACCGCTCGCGGCTCTTCGCGCAGGCGACCGGGCATTTCCTGATGCCGGGGCTGGATGGCTGAGAGCCTGCGGCCGCTGACCCACCGGCGCGTGCTGAAGATCGCGCTGCCGATCGTGCTGTCGAACGCGACGGTGCCGATTCTCGGCGCGGTCGACACCGGCGTGGTCGGGCAGATGGGCGCGGCCGCGCCGATCGGCGCGGTCGGCATCGGCGCGGTGATCATCTCGGGCATCTACTGGCTCTTCGGCTTTCTCCGGATGGGCACCACCGGCCTTGCCGCGCAGGCGCTGGGCCGCGACGACCGGGCCGAGGTGGCCGCGCTGCTGACCCGGGCCCTGATGCTGGCCTTCGCCGCCGGCGCCGCGATCATCGCGCTGCAATGGGCGCTCTTCGCCGCCGCCTTCACCGTCGCGCCCGCGAGCGACGAGGTCGAGGCGCTGGCGCGCGACTACCTCGCCATCCGGGTTTGGTCGGCCCCGGCCGCCATCGCGATCTACGGCCTGACCGGCTGGCTGATCGCGCAGGAGCGCACCACCGGCGTGCTGGTGCTGCAGTTCTGGATGAACGGCGTGAACATCCTGCTCGACCTGTGGTTCGTGCTGGGGCTGGGCTGGGGCGTGCAGGGCGTGGCCTTCGCCACCTTCCTCGCCGAGTGGTCGGGTCTCGGGCTGGGGCTGTGGCTGTGCCGGGACGCCTTCGCGCGGCCGGCGTGGCGCGACTGGCCGCGCGTCTTCGACGCCGCGCGCCTGCGGCACATGGCGGCGGTCAACACCGACATCCTGATCCGCTCGGTGCTGCTGCAGTCGATCGTCATCAGCTTCCTGTTCTGGGGGGCGGGCTTCGGCGACGTGCCTCTCGCCGCCAACCAGGTGCTGCTGCAGTTCCTCAACGTGACGGCCTTCGCGCTCGATGGCTTCGCCTTCGCGGCCGAGGCGCTCGTGGGGCAGGCGATGGGCGCGCGGGCGGCGATGCGGCTCAGGCGCGCGGCGGTGCTGTCCTCGTTGCAGGGCGGCGTGGTGAGCGTCGCGCTGGCCGTGGGGTTCTGGGTCTTCGGGCCGATGGTGATCGACCTGATGACCACCGCGCCCGAGGTCCGCGCGGCGGCGCGCGACTACCTGCCATGGATGGTGGCGACGCCGATCTTCGGGCTGATCCCCTGGATGCTCGACGGCGTCTTCATCGGCGCGACCCGCTCGCGCGACATGCGCAACATGATGGTCCTCGCCGCGGCGATCTATTTCGCCGCCGCGATCCCGCTCACCGCCGCCTTCGGCAATCACGGGCTCTGGGCGGCGATGCTGGTGAGCTACGTCGCGCGCGGCGGCACGCTCGCCGCGCGCTACCCGGCGCTGGAGCGCGCCGCGGCCTAGAGCCAGTCGGTGCGGCCCGTCCCCACGGCCTCCGCGACGCTGGCGAAGCCGTCGCGCTCCAAGAGCCGGTCGAGGCCCTGCGCGATCTCGGAGGCGAGCGACACGCCGCCATAGACCAGCGCGGTGTAGAGCTGCACGGCGCAGGCCCCGGCGCGGATCTTCTGGTAGGCCTGGTCGGCCGAGCCGACCCCGCCGACGCCGATCAGCGGCAGATCGGTGAGCGATGACAGCCGCGCCAGCACCCTTGTCGAACGCTCGAACAGCGGCTGGCCGGACATCCCGCCCATGTTGTCCTTCTGCGGATCGGTCAGGCCGTCGCGCGACAGCGTGGTGTTGGTGGCGACGATGGCCGAAACGCGCGTCTCCTCCGCCACCCGTGCCACGTCCTCGATCTCGGCCTCCGAGAGGTCCGGCGCGATCTTGAGGAAGACGGGCAGGGGGCGCGACAGGCCGGCATTGGCCGCCATCACGCCGTCCAGAAGCGCGCTCAGCGCGGCGCGGCCCTGCAGGTCGCGCAACTTCTCGGTGTTGGGTGAGGAGACGTTCACGGTGGCGAAGTCGAGATGCGGGCCGCAGCGCCGCAGCACCGTCGCGAAATCGGCGGCGCGGTCGGCGCTGTCCTTGTTGGCCCCGAGATTGAGGCCGATCACGCCGCCCGAGGGTCGGCGCTCCAGCCGCGTGGCGATCGCCTCCATGCCCTCGTTGTTGAAGCCGAAGCGGTTGATCGCGGCGCGGTCGGCCGCGAGCCGCCAGAGCCGCGGCTTCGGGTTGCCCTCCTGCGGGCGCGGCGTCGCGGCGCCGACCTCGAGAAAGCCGAAGCCGGTCTTCGCCAGCGCGTCGAGCGCCACGGCGTTCTTGTCGAACCCCGCCGCGAGACCCACCGGGTTCGGCAGCTCGAGCCCGGCCACGCGGGTCCTGAGCCGCTCGCTCGTGACCGGCCCGCCCTTGGGGCCGAGACCCGCGCGCAGCGCCTTCAGCGCCAGCCCGTGCCCGGTCTCCGGGTCGATCCGGTGCAGCGCCGCGAGGCCCAGTCTCTCCAGCGCGCTCATTCCATGTCCTCCGGGAATGCGTGCCGTCCGTCCACGAGCGGCAACGGCTTCGACCACAGCACCTCGCCGCGCTTCAGCGCCCGGTAGAGATGCGGAAAGAGCTGCCCGCCGCGCGACGGCTCCCATTTCAGCGCCTCGCCCAGCGCGTCCCTATCGAGCGCCGCCAGCACCAGCCCGTCCTCGCCCGCGAAGTGCTTCGCGGCGGTTTCCGGCGCCTGCGCGGCGGTGGAGAAATGGATGAAGCCATCGGCCCGGTCGACCGGCGCGCCGAGGCTCTCGCCCGCTTGGTCGAGCTCCGCCCATTCGGCGGCGCGGAAAATCTTGTAGATCAGCATGCGCGCCTGATGCCGCCGGCCCGCCCCGACGTCAAGCGGGGCGCGTCATGCCCCCGTCATGCCGCTAGGGCAGGGCGAGAGCGGCTTTGACAGCGGCCGCGCGCTTGGCGCAGGCTCTCAACCACAACGAAACCGACAGGGACGCTTCCATGAAACTCGGACTCTTCGGCACCACCGCCGCGCTGGCGCTCGCGGCCGGCGTCGCGCAGGCGGAGTACAGCCTGACCATCCTGCACACCAACGACTTCCACGACCGTTACGAGCCGATCTCGAAATACGATTCGACCTGCTCGACCGAGGACAACGAGGCCGGCGAATGCTTCGGCGGCATCGCGCGCCTCGTCACCTCGGTGCAGGACGCCCGCGCCCGCGCCGGCGACAACGTGCTGCTGGTCGATGGCGGCGACCAGTTCCAGGGCACGCTGTTCTACACCTACTACAAGGGCAAGATGACGGCCGAGTTCATGAACCAGCTCGGCTACGACGCGATGACCGTGGGCAACCACGAGTTCGACGACGGCCCCGAGGTTCTGCGCGCCTTCATCGACGCGGTCGAGTTCCCGGTGCTGATGTCGAACGCCGACGTCTCGGGCGAGGAGATGCTGGCCGACGCGATCCGGAAAAGCACCGTGATCGAGCGCGGCGGCGAGCGGATCGGCCTGATCGGCCTGACGCCCGAGGACACGCATGAGCTCGCGAGCCCCGGCCCGAACGTCACCTTCTCCGACCCGGTCGAGGCGGTGCAGGCCGAGGTCGACCGTCTGACCGAGGAGGGCGTGAACAAGATCGTCGTGCTGAGCCACTCGGGCTTCGAGACCGACAAGCGCGTGGCCGAGGCCACCACCGGCGTCGACGTGATCGTCGGCGGCCACTCGAACACGCTGCTGTCGAACGAGCAGGAAGGCGCGGTCGACGTCTATCCGGTGATGGTCGGCGACACGGCGATCGTGCAGGCTTATGCCTACGGCAAGTTCCTGGGCGAGCTGAACGTGACCTTCGACGACGAGGGCAACATCACCGAGGCCGCGGGCGAGCCGATCCTGATCGACGGCCAGGTGGTCGAGGACCAGGCGGCGATCGACCGCGTGGCCGAGCTGGCCAAGCCGCTCGACGAGATCCGCAACCGCGTGGTCGCCAACAGCACCGCGTCGATCGAGGGCAACCGCGACGTCTGCCGCGCGCAGGAATGCGAGATGGGCAACCTCGTCGCCGACGCCATGCTCGACCGGGTCAAGGACCAGGGCATCGTCGCCGCCATCGCCAACTCCGGCGGTCTGCGCGCCTCGATCGACGAAGGCGAGGTGACGATGGGCGAGGTGCTGACGGTGCTGCCGTTCCAGAACACGCTCTCGACCTTCGAGGTGACCGGTGCCGACATCAAGGACGCGCTTGAGAACGGCGTGAGCCAGATGGAGGAGGGCGCGGGCCGCTTCCCGCAGGTGGCCGGCATGACCTTCGCGGTCGATCCCGCCGCCGAGCCGGGCAACCGGATCTCCGACGTCACCATCGACGGCGCGCCGCTCGACATGGAGGCGACCTACGGCCTCGTGTCGAACAACTACGTCCGCAACGGCGGCGACGGCTACGCGATGTTCGTGGATGCCGCCAAGGCCTACGATTTCGGCCCCGACCTCGCCGACGTGACCGCCGAATACATGGCGGCGCAGGGCGACTACAAACCCTACACGGATGGCCGCATCACCGTGAAGTAAGATTCCGTGAATGAAATTGAGGCACGCTTCATATATTTGAAGCGTGCCTTGAGGTGAATTTTCGGCTCGGCATCATAGTTCTTCGCCCATCATATTGCGGTGCCCTGAGGGTTCTTGAGCAGCACGCATAAAGGTTGCTCAATAGCGGGGAGCGATATCTTGATAGACAATTTGACGCGACCTAAGCTTCATTGGCTGAAAGTGGTTCGTTCTTGCAGTGAAACGTTTTAGCGAATTTTCTCGCAAGCCAGCAACTGAATGTACGGGGCGCTAGTCCCAATATCTTTGCCGGCAGCGGCGACACTGTGACCGTGAGCCCCAGCAGCTGCGATATTATGTTGGTGATTTCCGTCGCCACCCGAAGTTTTCGTTCCAACTTGCCCGAACCTCCCGGCACCTCCAATGAAGTTCGAACCGTTATCATGAAGAGGTCCATTGTCGGTGCTGCGATATTCGTGCGAGTGTATTCCCGTGGTTGAAACGCCATGAACATGGTTGTCGGCGGTCGAAAGGCCATGATCGTGTCTTCCGACGACGCGCCGTTGTTCCTTATCTGTCAAAGGTTCTCCGATCGTTGCGCCGAGTACGCCATTTTCGGTCAAAGAAACTATGTACCTACCACGTGCATTGTCATAGGGGCGCCAAGAATCATTCGGACATTCTGTATCTCTGAAGTAGACTACCGCTCCACGGGCGATCTTGGAGTTTTGTAGCAATTCTACTTCTGTTTGTAATTTTTCTATGTCAGAGTCTATGCTTTCGACCTTATCGATTAATAATCTCACAGCGTCGTCTAGGCCGGTGCTAGGTTGAGCTCCCGCTCCACCCACGAATGCAAAGCTAGTCGCTAAGAGTGCCAATGCCTTCACAGTCGTTTGTTGCCCTATAAAAGGAGTCCGTTGCGCAGAGATGGACATTCACGCCTCCCTCTTCTTCTCCAAACCGGTTCTGCCAAATTAGGGCGATGGGAGAGGTATCCAACCCAAAGAGGTCCCTTAAGGCGTTGTTGATTTCCGATAAAAGCAAGATAAAAATTAAAATTGACCCAACTGCGCCCCACTTTCTCAGGGACTCAATCATATTTCCTCCTCCCGTCTAGCCTTGCGTCGAATGATTCTATTTATTGCTGGCTGGCTGGGTCGGTTGGCGCTAGTGCGCAGGTACGCACCTTGAGGCAGGGGCGGTATGGACAATTTTCACGCGTCTGGAAGTTCGTGTATCTCTACTGTAACATGATTAATGTGCAAACTAAAGGGCGCGATTTCGAGTCCGCATGAACTTGGATTTTTGTAGTTGGTATGATCTATGGCCGTGTGCCCATTGGCCTTGGAAGAGTTCGGGTAGGCTTATCTCTTGTGCGCAATGATGAATAATATAAGTGTTTGATGCCGATGTGCGGACGCATGGCGATCACGCTGCCCCATGACGCGATGGCGCAGATGTTCGAGGCGACACCGGCCAACGACCTGCCGGAAGTGCCGAACTACAATGTCTGCCCCACCGTGCAGGTGCATTCCGTCACCTCCGGCGACGGCGCGCGGCGGCTGCGCCCGATGCGCTGGGGCTTCATCCCGCATTGGTACAAGAAGCCCAATGACGGCCCGCTGCTGATCAACGCCCGCTCCGAGACCATCGCCGAGAAGCCCGCCTTCCGCGCCGCGGTGCGCGAGCGGCGCTGCCTGATCCCGGCCTCGGGATTCTACGAGTGGACGGTGGACGACGAGGGCCACAAGCTGCCCTGGTACATCCACCGCGAAGACGGCGATCCGCTGGCCTTCGCCGGCGTCTGGCAGGACTGGGAGCGGGATGGCGAGGCCTTCACCAGCTGCGCCGTCGTCACCACCAAGGCAGCCGGGCGGATGGCCGATATCCACACCCGGATGCCGGTGGTGCTGGAGGCCGCCGACTGGCCGCTCTGGCTCGGCGAGGCAGGGCATGGCGCGGCGGTCTTGATGCGCGCGAACCCCGATGTGCTGGGCTTTCATCGGGTCGATCCGGCGGTGAACTCGAACCGGGCGCGGGGGCCGGAATTGATCGCGCCGATTGACGCCTAGGCCGTCTTGAAGCCGCCCGCCGCAGCCGCTATCAGGAGGCGAGCGCGGGCGTGATGTAGTGGTAGCCTGTCAGCCTTCCAAGCTGAATGTGCGGGTTCGATTCCCGCCGCCCGCTCCAGATCTACCGACGCGATACCGACGCGATGCCGGCCGGATACCGACGCCTTGCCGAAGCGGGCAGGGGCGACCTTATCGCCCCCGCGCGGATCAGGCGGGCAGGGTGTGGATCTCGGCCTGCGCGCGGGCCTCCGGGTCGTCGGCCCAGCGGCCCTCGAAATCCTCCGGGACCAGCAGGTTGTGCCGCCCGAGATTGGCCACGTCGCGCTCGCCGCAAAGCGCCATGGTCAGGTCGAGCTCCTTGCGGATCACCTCCAGCGATGTCGTCACGCCCTTCTCGCCCATCGCGCCGAGGCCGTAGAGCCAGGCCCGGCCGATCATCGTGCCGTCCGCCCCCATCGCCAGCGCCTTTAGCACGTCCTGTCCCGAGCGGATGCCGCTGTCGAGCCAGATCTCGGTCTGGCCCTTCACCGCCCGCACGATCGAGGGCAGCACCCGGATCGAGCTGAGCGCGCCGTCGAGCTGCCGGCCGCCATGGTTCGACACCACAATCGCGTCGGCGCCGCATTCGACCGCCTTCTTCGCGTCCTCGGCGTCGAGGATGCCCTTCAGCACCAGCTTGCCGTCCCATTTCTGGGCGATCTTGCGGACCTTCTCCCAGTCGAGCTTCAGGTCGAACTGCTCGGCGGTCCACTTCATCAGCGAACGGGCATCCTCCACATCCGCCGCGTGGCCGACGATGTTGCCGAAGAAGCGCCGCTTGGTGCCCAGCATCTCTAGCCCCCAGCGCCAGCGGGTCGAAAGATCCAGCAGCGTCGCGGGGGTGAGCTTCGGCGGGGCGGAGAGGCCGTTCTTCAGGTCCTTGTGGCGCTGGCCCAGAAGCTGCAGGTCGAGCGTCAGCACCAGCGTCGAGCAGCCGGCGCGCTTGGCGCGCTCGAGGATGCGGTCGACGAAATCCTCGTCGCGCATCACGTAGAGCTGGAACCAGAACGGCGCGGATGTGTGCTCGGCCACGTCCTCGATCGAGCAGATCGACATCGTCGACAGCGTGAAGGGCACGCCGAACTTCTCGGCCGCCCGCGCCGCCTTGATCTCGCCATCGGCGTTCTGCATGCCGGTCATGCCCACGGGGGCGAGCGCGACCGGCATCGCGACCTTCTCGTCCAGCATCCGGGCCGCCGTCGAGCGGTCGGACATGTCCACCGCCACCTTCTGGCGCAGGCGGATCTGCTCGAAATCGGTGGTGTTCTCGCGGAAGGTTTGCTCGGTCCAGCTGCCCGACTCGGCGTAGTCGAAGAACATCTTCGGCGCGCGGCGCTTGTGAAGACGCTTGAGGTCCTCAATGCAGGTGATCACTGGCATGGCTCTTCCCCCGGATTGGTAAGGAGGATTTACCAGTGGTCAGCCGGGCCCGCAATGACGGACGGCGCCGCGAGGGGCGCCGTCGGAACTGAGTACTTGAGGAGTGAAGTGGATCAGGCGGAATGCGCGCCGTCGGCCAGCGTCTTCACGAAGGCCAGCACTTCCTCGACCGGCTTGCCCTGCGCGATCTCGTTGACGATGGCCGAGCCCACCACGGTGCCGTCGGCGATCGCGGCGATGTTCTTCGCGGTCTCGGGCGTCTTCACGCCGAAGCCCACGATCACCGGCAGGTCGGTCTCGGCCTTGATCCGCGCCACCTCGGGCGCGACCGCCTCGGCCTGCGCCTCGGCCGCGCCGGTGATGCCGGTGATCGAGACGTAGTAGACGAAGCCCGACGTGTTCTGCAGCACGCGCGGCAGGCGCGCGTCGTCGGTGGTGGGCGTCGCGAGGCGGATGAAGTTCAGCCCCGCCTTCTGCGCCGGGATGCACAGCTCCTCGTCCTCCTCGGGCGGCAGGTCGACCACGATGAGGCCGTCGATCCCGGCCGCCTTGGCCTGTTCGAGGAAGGTCTCGACGCCGCGCGAATGGATCGGGTTGTAGTAGCCCATCATCACGATCGGCGTCGTGGTGTCGGTCTCGCGCAGGTGCCGCGCAATCTCCAGCGTCCGGTCGAGCGTCTGGCCGCCCTTGAGCGCGCGCTGGCCGGCGAGCTGGATCGTCGCGCCGTCGGCCATCGGGTCGGTGAAGGGCAGGCCCAGCTCGATGATGTCGACACCCGCGCCGGGCAGGCCGCGCACGATCTCCTTGGAGGTCTCGAAATCCGGGTCGCCGGCCATGACATAGGCCACGAAGGCGCGGCGCCCCTCGGATTGCAGCCGCGCGAAAGTGTCGTCGATGCGTGTCATGCCCGTCCCCTCTGGCCCGATCCCCACGGGGTTTGGGCCAAAGGGGGGCGGAAATCAATGGGGCCTCAGCCCATCGTCCCCTCGCTTTCGACCCCGATCATCCAGCGGATGCCGTAGCGGTCGGTCAGCATCCCGAAGCCCTTCGACCAGAAGGTCGGCGTGAAGGCCATGTGCACGTCGCCGTGATCGGCCAGCGCGTCGAACACGGCGCGGGCGCGCGCCTCGTCGGGCAGGTCCACCGTCACCGAGCAGCCCGCCATGCGCGGCGTGCCGCCCATGATGTCGTCCGACCCGTAGATCCAGCCCTCGCCGATCTTCAGCGCCGCGTGCAGCACCGCCTGCGGGCTGGTCTCGGGCATGCTGGCGCGCACCTCCTCCGGCGCTTCGCCGAAGGTCATCACGTTGGGCTCGGGGGCGTCGAAGACGCGGCGGTAGGTCTCGAGCGCCTCGAGGCAGTTGCCGTGGAAGGTGAGGTAGGGGATCGGCGTCATCGTCGGCTCCTTGCGAACGGGAACCCGAGCATGGCACGCGGCCCGGCCGCCACCAAGCCTCGGCTTGCGCGCGGGCCGTGCTGGGGATAGGACCGCCGCGATGTGCTGCCAGGAGGTGTGACATGGGCTTTCGCATGGGGATCGTCGGGCTGCCGAATGTCGGCAAGTCCACCCTGTTCAACGCGCTGACGCGCACCGCCGCGGCGCAGGCCGCGAACTTCCCGTTCTGCACCATCGAGCCGAATGTCGGCGACGTGGCGGTGCCGGACAAGCGGCTCGACACGCTGGCGGGGATCGCCAAGTCGAAGCAAATCATCCCGACCCGGATGACCTTCGTCGACATCGCCGGCCTCGTGAAGGGCGCGAGCAAGGGCGAGGGCCTCGGCAACCAGTTCCTCGCCAACATCCGCGAGACCGACGCCATCGCCCACGTGCTGCGCTGCTTCGAGGACGGCGACGTCACCCATGTCGACGGCCGGGTCGACCCGGTGGCCGACGCGCAGGTGATCGAGACCGAGCTGATGCTGGCCGACCTCGAGTCGGTCGAGAAGCGGCTGCAGAACATCACCCGCAAGGTGCGCGGCGGCGACAAGGAGGCGATCGACCAGGAGCGCCTGCTGAAGGCCGCCCATGCCATGCTGTCTGACGGCAAGCCCGCCCGCATGGTCGAGGTCGCCGACGAGGACGCCAAGGCCTGGAAGATGCTGCAGCTGATCACCGCCAAGCCGGTGCTCTATGTCTGCAACGTCGAGGAGGCCTCGGCCGCCTCGGGCAACGAACATTCCGCCAAGGTGGCCGAGATGGCCGCCGAGGAAGGCAACGCGCATGTCGTGATCTCGGCCCAGATCGAGGAGGAGATCAGCCAGCTCGACGCCGAGGAGGCCGAGATGTTCCTCACCGAGATGGGCCTGCAGGAGGCCGGTCTCGACCGGCTGATCCGCGCCGGCTACGACCTGCTGCACCTCGAGACCTACTTCACCGTCGGGCCCAAGGAGGCGCGCGCCTGGACCATCCGCCAGGGCACGCTGGCGCCGCAGGCGGCGGGCGTGATCCACGGCGATTTCGAGCGCGGCTTCATCCGGGCCGAGACCATCGCCTATGACGACTACGTCTCCTTGGGCGGTGAAGGCCCCGCCAAGGAAGCCGGCAAGATGCGCGCCGAGGGCAAGTCCTACATGGTCAAGGACGGCGACGTGATGCACTTCCTGTTCAATACCTGAGGGCGCGGGCGCGGCGGTTGCGCCGCGCCGCCCGAATCTGGCAGGCAAGGCCCTTTCCGTCGCCGAGAAAGGGAGAAGCGCCTTGCCCGACCTGACCGCCCGACCGAACCGCGAGGGCGACCTCGCGCCCTTGGCCCGGCTTCTGGCCGAGGAGGCCGACCTCAAGCTGGTCAACCCGAACGCCGCCCATCCCTTCGACCCGCTCGAATGGCAGGAGAAGTGGCTCGGCGATCTCGACGACAAGTCCTTCTACGTGCTCGACGAGACCGGCCGCGAGGTCGGCTTCTTCGCGATGCGGGTGGGAATCGGCCCGGAGGTGCGGCACCTCACCTACGTGTTCCTCGACGAAGAGGTGCGCGGCGGCGCCGCGGTGCAGCTGACCGCGCTGATTGAGCAGGCGGCGCGCGACCTGGGCGCGCTCTCGATCTCGCTCAAGGTCGAGCTGGACAACGCGCCGGCGCTCAATGCCTATCTCTCGGCCGGCTACGAGGAGCTGGGCCGCAGCGGCGGCATGGCGACGATGCGCCGCGACCTCGACTGAGCCTCAGGAGGCGCGCAGCTCCTCCAGATGCGCCTGCGCCGCGGCGAGATCGGCGCGGAACTTCTCGGTCTCGCTCTCCCGCAGCGCCTCGTCGGGCAGGCGCAGCAGGTAGGAGGGGTGGACCGTCAGGAAGACCGGCACGCCCTCATCGGTCGCCTCGATCGTGCCGCGCCGCGCGAGGATGCCCTTGCGCGAGCCGGTCAGGCTCTCGGCCGCGGTGCCGCCCATCGACAGGATCAGCTTCGGGCGCACGATCTCGATCTCGGACTTCACCCACCAGCGGCAGGCCTTGATCTCGCCGGTGTTGGGGTTCTGGTGGATGCGCCGCTTGCCCTTGGGCGTGAACTTGAAGTGCTTCACCGCATTGGTGACGAAGGCGCGCGAGCGGTCGATCCCGGCCTCCTTCGCGATCCGGTCAAAGAGCTGCCCGGCAGGGCCGACGAAGGGCCGCCCCGCGAGATCCTCCTGGTCGCCCGGCTGCTCGCCCACCACCATCAGATCGGCGTCGCGCGGGCCTTCGCCCGGCACCGCCTGCGTCGCGTTCTCGAAAAGCGGGCAGCGGGTGCAGGCGTTCTCTTCCGCCCGGAGCTGATCGAGATCGTCGGCCATCGCGCGGACCACATTGGGCGCGGCGAGCCGTTCCGTGATCTTCGCGGCGCGCGCCGGCGGCAGGGTCGGGGCCGCCTCCTGCATGGCCCGGGCGCGGGTCTCGGCGCTGGCGATCATCTCGGGGATGTGGCGCGCCTCGGGCAGGTTCTTCCAGTACTTCTTCGGCATCTCCGAGGTCATCGCCCCGATCTTCAGCCGCGCCGGGTTGAAGATGTTGCGGAAATAGGTGCCCCAAAGCTCCTCTGTCGCGTCCTCGGGGAGGTCGGGCTTGGGCTGGCCCTCGGCGAAGCCGAGCTTGCCGTCCTCGAACAGCGCCGTGAGGTCCGGCGTGGCGATCATCCAGTCCATGTCGGCGAAGCGGCGCGCGAAGAAGGGCGCGGTGGGCTCCAGCGTGAAATGCGTGGGTTCGAACCACGCGGCAAAGCGGCGGCGGGGCAGGTCGCGCGCGCCGATCTCGCGGAACCGCACGAAGGCGGTCATCTTGTGGCGATCGCGGTTCACCGCCTTTTCCATCGACCGCAGCTTGGCCAGCGCCGCGTCGCCGCGATCCTCCATCAGCCCCTTTTCGGACCTCAGCCGCCACAGCATCGCGTAGAGCCGGGCGAAGCGCTCGGGGTCGCGGTGCCAGACGACGCGGCCCGCGAGCTCGACGAAGTCGCGCGGCACCTTGATCGTCGCGCGGGTCGGGGCGACCTCTTCGGGGGCGGCGGCGAAGAGATCGTCTTCCGCCGCACCCCGGCTCCATGTCACCTCCTCGGGCGGCACCCGCCGGGCCAGAAGACCCCGCGCGGCGTCGCGCCAGGCGGTGTCGGTTCCGATGCGGGGCAGGGCGATGTGCGGCATGGGCGCGAAACGTCAGAACAGCGAGAGCTGTTCCGGCTTCGGCGCGAAGCGCGCGGCGAGGTCGGGGCTGTCGAGCAACGTCCCCGGCGTCCAGTCGAGAAGCGTCACGAAGGGCCGGGCGTTCTTCATGTTGGCCCCCATCCGCGCCAGATCGTCCCAGCGCAGCCGCCGGTGCCGCCGCGCCGCGATGATGCGCTGCACCGTGCGCTCGCCGAAGCCCGGCACCCGCAGGAGCATCTCGCGATCGGCCCGCATCGGATCGACCGGAAAGGCGTGGCGGTTCCTGAGCGCCCAGGCGAGCTTGGGGTCGATCGTGAGGTCGAGATTGCCGTCCGTGCCGGCGGTGATCTCGCTCGCGTCGAAGCCGTAGAAGCGCATCAGCCAGTCCGCTTGGTAGAGCCGGTGCTCGCGCATCAAGGGCGGCTTGATCAACGGCAGCTTGGCGGTGGCGTCGGGAATGGGCGAGAAGGCCGAGTAATAGACCCGCTTCAGCCCGTAGGAGGAGTAGAGCCGCGTCGACTGGCCGAGGATCGTCGCATCGGACGAGCCGTCGGCGCCGATGATCATCTGGGTCGACTGGCCCGCGGGTGCGAAGCGCGGCGGGCGCTTGCCGGTGTGGCTTTTCTCCTTCGCCGCCTCCTTCCTGAGCCGCACGTCGGCCATCGCCTTGCGGATCGTGTCGGGCTTCTTCTCGGGCGCGTATTGGGTCACGCTGGCATCGGTCGGCATCTCGACGTTGATCGAGACCCGGTCGGCATAGAGCCCGGCCTGCTCGATCAGCTCCGGGCTCGCCTCGGGGATGGTCTTGAGGTGGATGTAGCCGCGGAAGTTCTCTTCCAGCCGCAGCTTCCTCGCGATCCGGACCATGTCCTCCATGGTTTTGTCCGGGCTTTGGATGATGCCCGAGGAGAGGAACAGCCCCTCGATGTAGTTGCGCCGGTAGAACTCCAGCGTCAGCTTCACCACCTCGTCGACGGTGAAGCGCGCCCGCTCGACGTTCGACGACACCCGGTTCACGCAATAGGCGCAGTCGAAGATGCAGAAGTTCGTCATCAGGATCTTCAGCAGGCTGATGCAGCGCCCGTCGGGCGCGTAGGCATGGCAGATGCCCGAGCCCTCGGTCGAGCCGAGGCCCTTGCCGTCCTTGGAGTTGCGTTTCGCCGTGCCCGACGACGCGCAGGAGGCGTCGTAGCGGGCGGCGTCCGACAGGATGGCGAGCTTGCGTTCGAGGCTTTGCGCGGTCATGGCGTTCAGGTAATGTTCCTGACCGTTCGTCACAAGCGCCCGCGCTGCGACAGGATGTCCATGCGCGGGACGCCGCCCGGCCTGAACCTTGCACGCCGGGCAGATGATCGCGGTCCGCCCATGGGTGGAAGGAATGCTGCGGGGAAGGGGGGGGGTGGCGGAGACGAAGGGACTAACGATACTATTAGGAATCAATGTCTTATGTCGGCGAACGCCCTACTTTTACTCGATTCTACCCTCTAAGAAAAATGGTGGCTTGGTGAACCGCTGCGGCAGTGGGTCACCAGATCAAAGCGTGCCTCGGGCGGGGGCTCTTTGCGAATTTCTCGTTAAGGCAGGTGCGGCATGAGCCGCCGGTCGCGCAAGGAATTTCCGTGGGCGTCGGCCTATCATGACCGGCATGGGAAACGACGCTGGCGCTTTCGCCGCAAGGGCTTCTCTGCTGAACTCGGGTCGGAGTATGGCTCAGCGGATTTTGTGCGTCGCTATGAGGACGCGGTTGCGGGGCTTCGCTCTGGCCCAGGAGCAGGCGCAGGAAAAACTATCCCGAAATCAATCTCGGATCTGATCGCGCGCTACTATCGTTCAGCTGAATTTCTGGGTCTCAGGGAGAGCACGAAGACGACTTACCGGAACACGTTGGAACGGTTCCGGGAAGAACACGGGACAAAAAGCGCCGTCAAGCTTGAGCGCAGGCATATCAAAACGATCCTGGCTGCCAAGAGCGAGACGCCGTCTGCTGCCAATAACCTTCGCGACAGGTTAAAGACACTTATGGATCTTGCTGTCGATCTTGAGTGGCGAAGGGAAAATCCTGTGCCCTCGGTGAAGCCGCTGAAAGTCCGGTCCAGGGGTTTTCACACCTGGACCGAGGCGGAGATCGAAAAATACTACGCCACCCATAAGCCCGGGACAGTCGCGCACTCGGCCATGACAATCATGCTCTACACCGGGGCCGCTCGCTCCGACGCTGTGAGGCTGGGGCGAGGGAACGTGCACGGCAACCGACTGCGCTATCGGCGGCTGAAGACGGAAGACAGCGGGGGCGTTCTGATCGACATACCCATCCATCCTGAACTCCAAGCGGTTATCGACGCTTGCCCCGATCAGGCCTTCACCTTCCTGGAAACCGCAGG
>NZ_FNAT01000010.1 GCF_900102015.1 Limimaricola pyoseonensis
CGCCCGCGGGCTCGAAGCCGGTGGTGCGGATGGTGATGACCTTCACCGCGTCGCGCGAGCGCACGGTCTGGATCGCGTTGCCGGCATAGACCGGGCGGTCGAACGACCCGTCCTCGTGCACCGCCAGCACGTCGGGCACGATCATCACGTCCAAGAGCGCCGCGACGCGCGGCATGACGTTCTTGGCGTCGGTGGTCGCGGGCGCCGCGATCACCTCGAAGCCCTCGGCCATCTGCGCCACCAGCGCCGCGACCGGCTCGGCCAGGCGGTGGCTGTAGAGCGCGTCCTCGGCGCAAAGGACCTTCGAGACACCCTCGAGCGTGGCGGCGGCCTCGGCCGCGCCCTTGGCCTTGGCGCCGACGCAGAGCAGCGTCACCTCGCCGAGCTGCCTTGCGGCGCTGAGCGCGCGCGCGGTGGCGTCGCGGTTCAGCTCGCCATCGGTGACCTCGGCCAGAAGCAGGACAGCAGCCATCACACCACCCCCAGATCTTTGAGTTTCTCGACCAGCTCGTCGACCGAGCCGACCATCATGCCGCCCTGCCGCGCCGGCGGCTCGGCGGTCCTGACCACCTCGAGCCGCGGCGAGACGTCGACGCCGTAATCTCCGGCCGTCTTCTCGTCCAAGGGCTTCTTCTTGGCCTTCATGATGTTGGGCAGCGACGCATAGCGCGGCTCGTTCAGGCGCAGGTCCACGGAGACGATCGCCGGCAGCTTGACCGAAATGGTCTGCAGGCCCCCATCGACCTCGCGCGTCACCTGCGCGTGCTCGCCCTCGATCTTCACCTCGGAGGCGAAGGTGGCCTGCGACCAGCCCAGGAGCGCCGAGAGCATCTGCCCGGTGGCGTTCATGTCGTTGTCGATCGCCTGCTTGCCGCAGAGCACCATCTGCGGCTGCTCCGCCTCGACCACCTTGGCGAGGATCTTGGCGACGGCGAGCGGCTCGATGTCCTGCTCCGGCGCGTCGGCCGCGACCACCAGGATCGCCCGGTCGGCACCCATCGCCAGAGCCGTACGCAGCGTTTCCTGCGCCTGCTTGACGCCGATCGAGACCGCGATCACCTCGGTGGCCACGCCGGCCTCCTTCAGGCGGATCGCCTCCTCGACCGCGATCTCGTCGAACGGGTTCATCGACATCTTCACGTTCGCCAGATCGACGCCCGTGCCGTCGCCCTTGACGCGCACCTTCACGTTGTAGTCGATCACCCGCTTCACGGGGACTAGGATCTTCATCTCCACCCTCTCCTGTCGGACTTTCGGAGAATTGGTAGCGTGGCCGATCCGGGGGTGACAGGGCCAAACCGACCATTCGGGCCAAGGCGACGTCGCGTTACGCGCACGTCAACGGCCCGCGGGGGCACCGCGGGCCGGGTCGAATGGCACTGCCGGATGGAATCGGGCGGTCAGGCCGCCCGCGCGCTCACTTGCCCTTCGGCTTGGGCTTGCTCGCGCCGGGCTTCGCGCCCTTGGTCTGGTGGTCCTTCCCCTTGTCGGCCATGACGGCGTCCTTTCCTGTCAGAGGGTGCCGACAAACGCCGATCACCCCCTGCGGGTTGCGCCGCCTTGCGGGTAATTCAACCGACCTTCAGCACGATCTTGCCGATATGCTCCGAGCTCTCCATCCGGGCATGCGCCGCGGCGGCCTCGGCCAGCGGGAAGCTGCTGTCCATCACCGGGCCGATCCGGCCGGCCGACAGCAGCGGCCAGACCTTCTCGCGCAGTTCGCGCGCGATCGCGGCCTTGGCCTCGACCGATTGCGGCCGCAGCGTCGAGCCGGTCAGCGTCAGCCGCCGCACCATCAGCGGCGCGAGGTTGAGCGTCATCTGCGGCCCCTGCAGGAAGGCGATCTGCACCAGCCGCCCGTCATCGGCCAGCGCCTTGAGGTTGCGCGCCACGTAGTCGCCGCCGACCATGTCGAGGATCACGTCGGCACCGCCCTCGGCGCGCAGCACCTCGACGAAGTCCTCCTCGCGGTAGTTGATCGCCCGCTCGGCCCCGAGCCTCGTGCAGGCGGCGCATTTCGCGGCCGAGCCGGCGGTGGCGAAGACCCGCGCGCCGAAGATCCGCGCGAGCTGGATCGCCGTGGTGCCGATGCCCGAGGAGCCGCCATGCACCAGGAACCGCTCGCCGCCCTCGAGCCCGCCGCGCATGAAGACGTTGGACCAGACGGTGAAATAGGTCTCCGGCAGGCAGGCGGCCTCGCGCAGGTCCATGCCGTCGGGCACGGGCAGGCAATGCGCGGCGGGCGTCACCACCCGTTCGGCATAGCCGCCGCCCGGTGTCAGCGCGCAGACCGCGTCGCCCACCTGCCATTCGGTCACGCCCGGCCCCACGGCGGCGATGCGGCCCGCGACCTCGAGCCCCGGCAGGTCCGAGGCGCCGGGCGGCGGGTCGTAGGCGCCCGCGCGCTGCAGCGCGTCGGGGCGGTTCACCCCGGCGAAGGCCACCGCGATGGCGACCTCGCCATGGCCCGGCTCGGGGCGCGGGCGAGTGGTTTCGACCAGCATCTCGGGCCCGCCGGGGCGGGTGATCTCGACGGCTCTCATGGTCATCGGCGGGTGCTCCAGTGCCCGGGCAGGTCCATCGGCGGCTTGTGGCGCGGCGCGTGCACGCCCGAGAACAGGAAGGACAGCGCGCCGGTCACCGGCCGCAGCAGCACCGAATCGCGGGCCTTGGCCTTCACCTCCTCGATCCGCATCACGTCCTCGATGCGGCGGTCGATGAAGCCCCAGGTCGCCTGGTGGTCGAGGCTGTCGTCGCCCAGCCAGTAGAGCACCACGGACGCCCAGACGCCCGAAAGCGTCGCGCGCTTGGTGTACCAGTTCACGTCGTCCGAATCGTCGCCCAGCGCCGTCCAGATCGCGTCGGCCGTGCGCCACAGCAGCCGCGAGCCCTCGGCGGCGTGGGTCGGCAGCGCGAACAGCGTCGTGGCACGGCGCAGCGCCTCCTTGTCGGGGACCACCTCGATCCGGGTTCGGAGCGCGAAGGCCACCCGGTCGCGGTAGCGCATCGCCGACAGATCGGCGGCGCGCAGCCGCGCGGCCATTTCGGCATCGCTGCGGTCGTGCTGCGCCACGGCAAGGTCGATCGCGCCGCGCGGGCACAGCGCCCGGGCCTCGGATTCGAGCATGTCGGCGTCGCGGATCGCGGCGTGGAAGGCATGGTCGGACCAGCCGTCGAAGGCGACATGCGGCAGGACCGCGTCGATCAGCCGGTCGAGATCGGGGTCGATGCCGCCCGCCCCGCCCGGCTCTGAAGCATAGGGGTGTGTCATCCTCGTCTCCTCTCTGCCCCAGCCTAGACAGGCGGCCGGGGCTTTGCTATACGGCGCGCTCCTGCAATCCTGAAACTCCAGCTTAGAAAGGTGGTGAAAACCACATGCAGGTTAGCGTTCGCGACAACAACGTCGATCAGGCCCTCCGGGCTCTGAAGAAGAAGTTGCAGCGCGAGGGTGTGTTCCGCGAGATGAAGCTCAAGCAGCATTTCGAGAAGCCCTCCGAGAAAAAGGCGCGCGAGAAGGCCGAGGCCATCCGCCGTCAGCGCAAGCTCGCTCGCAAGAAGGCCCAGCGCGAAGGGCTTCTCTGAAGCACCGCGCCACGGCTTGAAAGACTGGAACCCCCGCGGGCCCGGCCCCTGGGGGTTTTTCCTTGCCCGGCGTCGGCTGCGCTCAGCCGGGCCGGCGCAGGTAGATCTCGGTTTCGGCGTCGGACAGCTCCGGATCCTTGGTGAAGCCCGCCTTCTGCAGCACCCGCGCGGAGGCCGGGTTGTCCCGGCCGACGCCGCCGGCCAGCATCACGGGATGCTCGCGGTCCAGCGTCGCGGCGAGGCCCGTGACCAGCTCCGTGGCATAGCCCCGCCCCCAGGCCGTTTCCGCGAAGAGATAGCCCAGATGGCACACCGCGGTCTCCGCCTCCCCGGTCATGAAGGCCAGGATCAGCAGCCCCACCAGCCGGTCCGTGTCGCGTTCGAGCACGAGCCCCACGTCGCTTTCCGCCGCCCGCGCCTCGATCCACGGGCCGATCTCCTCCGCCCCGTCCGACAGCCGCAGGGGCGGCGGCAGGTGACGCAGCACCCGCTCGGTCAGCAATTCTTCCAGCGCGGCCTGCAACGCCTGCCGGCGCGCCGGATCGGCGATGTCCGGCGTCCAGTCGCGCACCCGCAGCCGCTCGGTCTCGAAGCTTCGCATGCCGTGATCCCCTCCGCACTGCCCTGTCGCCGTCCTGTCGAGCCCCCATGCTGCCACGGCTTCATGCCGGTGCGAAACCCATGCAAGACCCCCCGCACCGATGGCGCCTGCGGACAGGCGGGCGGTTTCGCGCTAGACTGGCCCCGTCCCGCAACGCCCGGAGGTCACGATGAAACCTGTCATCCTGCTGGTGGGCCGCCTTCCCGGCGTGGTCGAGACCGTGGCGCGCGAGCTCGAGGACATGCCGGTCGAATGGCTCGGCGCGCATGACCGCGACGAGGTCGAGCGCCAGCTCGAGGCCGAGCCGGCCATCGCCTGCGTGGTGATCGGCGCCGGGCTCGACGACCGCATCCGGGGCGAGCTGATCGGCGTCGTCGCCGCGCGGCGGCCCGACGTCACGATCCACCTCAAGGACCGCGCCTCCGGGCCGGCCGGCATGGCGCCCTTCGTGCGGCGCGTCGTCGCCTCCGAGGTGCTGCGCTAGGCGCCGCTCACTCCACATCGCCTCTGCGTGATCGCACCGACCCGAACGGCGTCCCGCGCGTTGCCGCGTCAAGTTCAAACCGACGAGGAGGCATCATGCCCGGCAAACCGACCCCCGACACCGCCCTGCCCGAGATCACCCTGCCCAGCCTTGGCGGCGAGGAGATCACGCTGGGGCAGCCGCGCGAGGGCCGCGGCTGGCAGCTGGTCATCGTCTATCGCGGCCAGCACTGCCCGATCTGCCACAAATACGTCGAAGGGCTGGAAGGCCTGCTGCCCAAGTTCCACGACAGCGACATCGACGTGGTGCTGGTCTCTGGCGACGGCGAGGAGAAGGCGCGCAAGTTCGCCGACGACACCGGCACCAGCGCGCCCGTGGCCTACGGGCTCAGCGTGCAGCAGATGCTCGATCTCGGCCTCTACGTCTCCGACCCGCGCTCGCCGCAGGAAACCGACCATCCCTTCGCCGAGCCGGCGGTCTTCGTGATCAACCCCAAGGGCACGGTGCACATCGCCGACATCTCGAACGCACCCTTCTCGCGGCCCGACCTCGAAGGGCTGCTGAACGGGCTGAACTTCATCCGGGACAAGGATTATCCGATCCGCGGCACCAAGCTGGCCGCCTGATCTAGACCGACCTGCTGCACCCGGCGCGCCGTCTCCCCTCGGGGAGGCGGCGTTCTCATATCGGCAGGGCAGTGGTATGGCGCACCGTGCGCAGCGCGAAGCTGGACTGCATGGTCTGCACGCCGGGCAGCCGCGCGAGGTGGCGACGGTGGATCTGCGCGAAATCCTCGCTGTCACGCGCCACGACCTTGAGCAGGTAGTCCGCCGTTCCCGCCATCAGGTGACATTCCAGAACATCGGGGATGCGCGCCACCGCCGCCTCGAAGGCGTCGAGCAGCTCGTCCGCCTGCCCCGACAAGGTGATCTCCACGAAGACCGTGACCGGCCGCCCCATGCGGCGCGGGTCCAGCAGCGCCACGTAGCCCCGGATCAGCCCGTCGCGCTCCAGCCGCTGTACCCGGCGGTGACATGCCGAGGGCGAGAGGTTCACCCGCTCTGCCAGCTCGGCATTCGACAGCCGCCCCTGCCCCTGCAGCGCCGCGAGGATCGCACGGTCGATCCGGTCCAATGCCTCCATGCGCAAGATCCTTCGACGAAATAGCGCCCATGCGCGAGTTTCTGCGTTAAACTGCGCCCATGGGGACAGGATCTCGTCAGCAATTGCAAGCGCGATGCGCCAGCATCGACGCAAACAAGGAGGACCCCCATGCACATCGGATGCCCGACCGAGATCAAGCCGCAGGAATTCCGCGTCGGCCTGACCCCCAACGCCGCCCGCGAGGCCGTGGGCCGCGGCCATATCGTCACCATGCAGGCCGGTGCCGGCAACGGCGCGGGCTTCACCGATGACGACTACCGCGCCGCCGGCGCCCGCATCGCCGACACCGCCGAGCAGGTCTTCGCCGAGGCCGAGATGATCGTGAAGGTGAAGGAGCCGCAGGCCCCCGAGCGCGCCATGCTGCGCGCAGGCCACCTGCTCTTCACCTATCTCCACCTCGCCCCCGACCCCGAGCAGACCGAGGACCTCGTAAACTCGGGCGCGACCTGCATCGCCTACGAGACCGTGACCGACCGCAATGGCGGCCTGCCGCTGCTGGCGCCGATGTCCGAGGTGGCGGGACGCCTCGCGCCGCAGATGGGCGCCTGGACGCTGCAGAAGGCCAATGGCGGCCGCGGCGTGCTGATGGGCGGCGTGCCCGGCGTGACGCCGGCCAACGTCGTGGTGATCGGCGGCGGCGTGGTCGGCACCCATGCCGCGAAGATCGCCGCCGGCATGGGCGCGCGGGTGACCGTGCTCGACAAGTCGCTGCCGCGGATGCGCTATCTCGACGACGTGTTCGGCGGCCAGTTCCGCACGCTCTACGCCTCCGCCGGCTCGACCGCCGAGGCCGTGGCGCAGGCCGACATGGTGATCGGCGCGGTGCTGGTGCCGGGTGCCGCCGCGCCCAAGCTGGTGTCGCGCGAACAGCTTTCGACCATGAAGCCCGGCGCGGCGATCGTCGACGTGGCGATCGACCAGGGCGGCTGCTTCGAGACCTCGAAGGCCACCACCCACCAGGACCCGATCTACGAGGTCGACGGCATCATGCATTACTGCGTCGCCAACATGCCCGGCGCGGTGGCCCGCACCTCGACCCTGGCGCTTGGCAACGCCACCATGCCCTTCGTGCTGGCGTTGGCCGACAAGGGCTGGAAGCAGGCCTGCCTCGACGATGCGCATCTCGCCGAAGGCCTCAACGTCCATGCCGGGCAGATCACCAACCTCGCCGTCGGCGAGGGGCTGGGCCGCGAGGCGATCTCGGCGCAACAGGCGCTGCTGCGCTGAGCCGGAACACGACCCGGGCCCGGACCGGGCCTTGAAACGAAAACGGCCGGCGCGAGACCCTCGCGCCGGCCGTCGTCATTGATGGTCTCGTCGTGTCAGGCGGCGGCCTTCGTCACCTCCGGCACGCGCTCCAGCGCCGCCTCGATCGCCTCGTCGCGCGCCTCCGGCGACATCGCGGTGCCCTCGACCCGCAGCACCGTCACGTCGGTGATGCCGATGAAGCCCAGCACCTGCCGCAGATAGGGCTCGACGAAGTCGGTCGCGCCGTCATGCACCCCGCCCGAGGCATAGACCACGATGGCGCGGCGGCCGCCGGCCAGCCCCTCGGGGCCGGTCTCGGTGTAGCGGAAGGTGCGGCCGGCGACGGCGACGCTGTCGATCCAGGCCTTGAGCTGGTGCGGGATCGCGAAGTTGTACATCGGCGCGCCGATCACCAGCGTGTCGGCGGCGTAGAGCTGCTCGATCGGGTCGCCGTCGAAGGCGGCCTCGCTCGCGGCATCGGCGAGATCGCGGCGCAGAACCTCCTGCGGCCCTTCGGCCAGCAGGTGCTCGACCACGGCGGCGGTGAGTTGGCGGGACACCGAGTTCTCGCCGAGGATGGAGGAGTCGATGTGCAGGATGGTCATGGGGGAGGCCCTCAATTCGATGATGGAAAGCACCTATGGGCGCGCAGCTCCGGAATGAACTCCGAGAAAACGCACAGATCCCATTCGCCGTCTCACAACCGCGTCAGGCGGCGTCGCCGCGCTTCAGCAGGTCGCGGATCTGGGTCAGCAGCTCTTCCTGCGTCGGCCCCTTGGGCGCGTTCGGCACCGGCTCGCCGCGCTTCACCGCGGCGTCCTTGATCCGGTTCACGCCGCGGACCAGCAGGAACACCACCCAGGCGATGATCAGGAAGTTGATCACGGCGGTGAGGAAGGCGCCGTAGGCGAAGACCGCGGCACCGCTTTCGCGCGCCACCTCCAGCGAGGTGCCCGCCGGGACATCGCCCGAGAGCACGACATACATCGAGGTGAAGTCGATGCCGCCGAGGATCAGCCCGATCACCGGGTTGATCAGGTCGTGCACGAGGCTCTGCACGATCGCGGTGAAGGCCGCGCCGATGATGATCCCGACGGCGAGATCCATGACGTTGCCCTTGGCGATGAAGCTGCGGAATTCGCTGAGCATGTCTGCCCCCCGTTATGGCGTTCGCGCACAGGGGTAGCGCAGCAGCGGCACCGCGAGACAGCTTCCATCGCGCGAAAGCCGCATTAGGTGTCGGGACGACCACACCCAGACGGGACAAACGACATGACCGACCTCTCCGCCTTCCCGATCACCCGCAGATGGCCGCCGAAGGATCCTTCGGTGATCCAGCTCTACGCCTTCCCGACGCCGAACGGCCAGAAGGTATCGATCGCGCTGGAGGAGCTGGGCCTGCCCTACGAGCCGCATCTCGTCACGTTGAAGGACGCGGACGTGAAGAGCCCGGAGTTCCTGTCGCTCAACCCCAACAACAAGATCCCCGCGATCATCGACCCGAACGGCCCGGGCGACGCGCCGCTGCCGCTGTTCGAGAGCGGCGCGATCCTGATCTATCTCGCCGAGAAGGCCGGCAAGCTGATCGGGCGCGATGCCGCCGAGCGGCATCAGGTGATCCAGTGGCTGATGTTCCAGATGGGCGGCGTCGGCCCGATGTTCGGCCAGCTCGGCTACTTCGTGAAGCTCGGCGGCAAGGAGATCGAGGATCCGCGCCCGCGCGAGCGCTACGTGAACGAGGCGAAGCGTCTGCTGGCGGTGGTCGACAGCCAGCTCGAGGGGCGCGACTGGCTGGTGGGCGAGTTCTCGATCGCCGACATCGCCATGGCGCCATGGCTCAACGCGCTCGACTTCTACGGCGCGAAGCACCTTGTCGGTTGGGACGAGCTGAAGAACGTGCCGGGCTATGTCGAGCGGTTCTACGCCCGCCCGGCCGCCGCGAAGGGCCGCCGCATCCCGAACCCGGAGGGCTGAAACGGCAAGGGGCGGGCCAGCGGCCCGCCCCTTTCATTCGTTCGGAGGCCCGGTTCAGCCGCGCAGCTCGCCGCCGGTCGCCTTGGCCACCTTCTCGACGATCTTCGCGCCCACCGCCTCGATCTCCTTCTCGGTCAGCGTCTTCTCGGTCGGCTGCAGCCGCACCGTGATCGCCACCGACTTGCGACCTTCGCCCAAGCTACCGCCCTGGAACTGGTCGAACACCCGCACATCCGCGATCAGCGCTTTGTCCGCACCCTGCGCCGCGTTCACCAGCGTCAGCGCCTCGACCCCGGCATCGACCACGAAGGCGAAGTCACGCTCGACCGGCTGCAGCGCCGGCGGCGTGAAGGCCGGGCGGGCGGCGCCGTTCTGGCGCGGCAGCGGCACTTCCTCGGGCCAGAGCACGAAGGCCACGGCCGGGCCCTTCACGTCGAGCGCCGCGAGCACCTTGGGGTGCAGCTCGCCGAAAACGCCGAGCACCTTTTTCGGGCCGAGGCAGATCCGGCCGTGCCGGCCCGGATGCCACCAGCCCTCGGCCCCGCGCAGGATCTGCACCTTGGCCGGCGCGCCCATCGCGGCCAGCACCGCCTCGGCATCGGCCTTGGCGTCGTAGATGTCGACCGGGCGCGACGCGCCATGCACGTCCTTCGGCCCGGTGCGCCCCGTGAGCAGGCCCGCCACGCAGAGCCGCTGCTCGCCCGGCTCGCCGCCCCAGAAGACGTGACCCGCCTCGAACAGCGCGAGATCCCCCTGCCCGCGCGCCTGGTTGCGGGCGGCCGCGCGCAGCAGGCCCGGCAGCAGGTCGGGGCGCATGTGGCTCATCTCGGACGAGATCGGGTTCTCGAGCTTCGAGGCGTCCGAGCCGCCGCCGAACAGTTGCGCCGCCTCGGCGTCGATGAAGCTGTAGGTGACGCATTCGTCGTAGCCGATGGCCGCCGTGGTGCGCCGCGCCTTGGCGAGACGCGTCTGCATCGGCGTCAGCACCGGCTGCGCCACGCCCTCGGGCCGCGGCAGCGGCACGCCCTTGAGCTTCGACAGCGAGGCCACGCGCGCGACCTCCTCGACCAGGTCCGCCTCGCCCTGGATGTCCGAGCGCCAGGCCGGGACATGCGCCATCTCGCCGTCGAGCCGGAAGCCCAGCCGCTCGAGCGTCTGGCGCTGTTCCTTGGCCGGGATGTCCATGCCCACGAGCTTGGTCACACGCTTCGGGTCGTGCCGGTAGGCGCGCGAATTGTCCGGGGTGGAGCCCGCGATCACCATCTTGGAGGCGTCGCCGCCGGCGTGGTCGACGATCATCCGCACCGCGATCTGCAGGCCGGTGGTGACGAAGTCGGTGTCGATGCCGCGCTCGAAGCGCTGGCGCGCGTCCGAGTGGATCTTCAGCGCCCGGCCGGTCAGCGCGATCTGCACCGGGTTCCACAGCGCGCTCTCGACGAAGACGTTGGTGGTCTCCTCGGTCACGCCGGTGTCCGCGCCGCCCATGATGCCCGCGAGGCTCTCGACGCCGTTGTCGTCGGAGATCGCGATCATGCCCTTCTCGAGCGTGTAGGTCTTCTCGTCGAGCGCGGCGAAGCTCTCGCCGCCTTCGGCGCGGTGCACCAGCAGGTTCCCCGCCACCTTGTCGGCGTCGAAGACGTGCAAGGGGCGGTTCAGGTCGTAGGTGACGTAGTTGGTCACGTCGACGAGGAAGCTGATCGGGCGCAGGCCGATGGCGCGCAGCCGGTCCTGCAGCCAGTCCGGCGAGGGGCCGTTCTTCACGCCGCGGATCAGCCGGCCGGCGAAGATCGGGCAGCCGTCGCGGGTGTCGGCGGCGATCTCGACGCCGACGGGGCTGTCATACCCGCCCGGCACCGAGTTGACCTCGAGCGGCTTGAGCGTGCCGATACCGCGGGCCGAGAGGTCGCGCGCGATGCCGCGGATGCCGAGCGCGTCGCCGCGGTTCGGCGTGATCGCGATCTCGATCACCGGGTCGACCTTGGCGGGGTCGTTCTCAGCCAGCCAGTCGGCGAAGCCCTGGCCGACCTCGCCAGAGGGCAGCTCGATGATGCCCTCATGCGCGTCGCCCAAGCCCAGCTCGCGCTCCGAGCACATCATGCCGTGGCTCTCGACGCCGCGGATCTTGCCGACGCCGATGGTGAAGTCGGGGCCGGGCACGTAGGTGCCGGGGCGCGCGACGACGACGGTGATGCCCTGCCGCGCGTTGGGCGCGCCGCAGATGATCTGGTCCTCGCCGCCGGGCAGGTCGACGCGGCAGACCTGCAGCTTGTCGGCGTCGGGGTGCTTCTCGGCCGCGACCACCTTGCCGAGCACGAAGTTCTTCAGCTGCTCGGCCGGGTTCTCGACGCCCTCGACCTCGAGCCCGAGATCGGTGAGCGCCTCGGCGATCTCGTCCACGGTCGCCGTGGTGTCGAGATGGTCCTTGAGCCAGGAGAGGGTGAATTTCATCCTTCGATCTCCAACTTTTTGGTAACAGGAGTCTGTTCCTGGAGAACAACCCTATCAAGAAACAGAACAGCCCTCTCAAATTGACTGGGCAGCAAAAACTCAAAAGAAATTATCACGGCAAATATGAATGCCGCGCCTGCGACTCCACTGACCAACAAACGAACAGTCCGGCCAATTCCCGCCTTGCCCCTTACCCTTTTAGAATACTCGCGAAGCAATATTGCCGAAAATTGATCGTCCGTTCCACGAACGACCCGAAGGCCGCCAAGAGGCCACAACGCTCTTTTAACAGCCAAATCGCCGAGGTTTATTGCCGCCATTCCTTTTGCCAGCGCAGAAACGAACGAACAGATAGCCAACAAAAAAGTCAGAACGATGAGCACTCCTAGCACCTTCAGGTCCTTCGGAAGTTCATCAATGGTACTTAGCACATACGAGCCCAAAGCTAGAAGTGCCGACACGCCACCTACACCAGCGAGCAATTTCCCTGTGAGCTTAGAAAAGCCTACCGTCGCACCCTCTACTTGAGCATTAGTAGCAGTATAGTGGTCTCCGAGCAGATTCCTCCATACAAAATGGGTTTTACTGCCGGAATCCATTAGAAAGTCTGCCAGAGTTTTAATTTCTTCCTGTTCGACTTCACCTTGGGCGACTTCATTTGGTTTTTGACTCGGAGCAGAAGATCTAGGCATCATACCGTCTCCGCTCTCAGCGTCGGCACGTCGAGCGCCGCAAAGCCGTAATGGCGCAGCCAGCGCAGGTCGCTCTCGAAGAAGGCCCGCAGGTCGGGGATGCCGTATTTCAGCATCGCCAGACGGTCGATGCCCATGCCGAAGGCGAAGCCCTGGTACTTCTCGGGGTCGATGCCGGCGTTCTTCAGCACCTTGGGATGCACCATGCCGGAGCCCAGCACCTCGAGCCAGTCGTCGCCCTCGCCCACCTTCACGGTGCCGTCCTGCCAGCTGCACTGGATGTCGACCTCGGCCGAGGGCTCGGTGAAGGGGAAATGCGAGGCGCGGAAGCGGGTCTTCACCTTGGTGCCGAAGAAGGCCGAGAGGCTTTCCTCCAGCACCCATTTCAGATGCGCCATGGTGATGTCCGTGCCGATGGCGAGGCCCTCGATCTGGTGGAACATCGGCGTGTGGGTCTGGTCGTAATCGGCGCGGTAGACGCGGCCCGGGCAGATGATGCGGATCGGCGCGCCGTTCGCTTCCATCGAGCGGATCTGCACCGGCGAGGTGTGGGTGCGCAGCACGTGCGGCGGGCGGTTATCGCCGGGCGCGCGATGCGTGTAGAAGGTGTCCATCTCGGCGCGGGCCGGGTGATGGCCGGGGATGTTGAGCGCGTCGAAATTGTACCAGTCGCTCTCGACCTGCGGGCCTTCGGCGACCGAGAAGCCCATATCGGCGAAGATCGCGACGATCTCCTCGGTGACCTGGCTGATCGGATGGATGCTGCCCTGGCGCGCGGGGCGCGTCGGCAGCGTCACGTCGAGCCACTCGGTCTGCAGCCGCTTCTCCAGCGCCGCGTCGGCGAGCGAGGCCTTGCGCGCGGCCAGCGCGTCGGCGATCTCGGTCTTGAGCGCGTTGAGCTTCGGGCCCTTTTCTTGGCGCTCTTCCGGGCTCATGCCGCCCAGCGTCTTCATCAGGCCCGAGATCTCGCCCTTCTTGCCCAGCGCGCGCACGCGCAGATCCTCGATTCCGGCCTCGTCGCCGGCCTCGGCGATCAGCCCCAGATACCTGTCCCGAAGATCGTCCATGTCGTCACCCTTTTCCATCGGTCCGGACTACCACCCCGGCCCCGAAACGCAAGAAGCCGCGCGGCCCGTCGGGGGCGGCGCGGCTTCCTCAGATCTTGTCGCTCAGGGCCTTCAGGCCAGAGCGGCGCGCGCCTTGTCGACGATCGCGCCGAAGGCCTCGGGCTCGTGCACCGCGAGATCGGCCAGAACCTTGCGGTCCACCTCGATCCCGGCAAGGGCCAGGCCGTTGATGAAGCGCGAATAGGTCATCGCCTCGTCATGCGCGCGGACGCCGGCGTTGATCCGCTGGATCCACAGGGCGCGGAAGTTGCGCTTGCGGGTCTTGCGGTCGCGGGTCGCGTACTGGTTGGCCTTGTCGACGGCCTGCTTGGCGACCTTGAAGGTCCGCGAACGGCGATCGTAGTAGCCTTTCGCCTGGTCGAGGATCTTCTTGTGACGGCGATGGGTGACGGTACCACCTTTGGTGCGGCTCATGTCCTGACCTCCTTAGCGCGCGTAGGGCATCATCGGCTTGATGATCTGCTCATCAGCCTTGGCGAGGACCGTGGTGCCGCGGGCGTCACGGATGAACTTGTTGGTGCGCTTGATCATGCCGTGGCGCTTGCCCGCCTGGCCGGCCTTGATCCGGCCGGAGGCCGTCACCTTGAACCGCTTCTTGCAGCTCGACTTCGTCTTCATCTTGGGCATTTCCATCTCCCTTCCGGAACGGTGGTGGGACCGCGCGCCTCGGCATGCCAAGAAGGCCGGACTCGCGGGATGAGCGCGCCGTATATGCGGCGCGCGGGCGTTAGGCAAGGGATGAAGTGCAAGCGCGCCCGCGCATGGTCCGCGGCGGCTTCACGCCACGCGAGTCGCGACAGGCTTGATGCAACCCGCGAGCCGGCTTACCGAGCAAGGCTGGCGGCGTGCCCTCGCGGCAGGCCCCAACCCGCCCCTTCACCGGACCGTCAAATGCTGCTGCGGCTCCTGCGTCTCCTGCTCCTGACCGGCGCCCTGCTCGGCGTGCTGCTGCCGCAGGCCTCGGCGGCGCTGGCGACGTTCGACCCGTTCGGCCTCAGGGCGGTGGTGATCTGCACAGGGCACGGGCTCGAGACGCTGGTGCTCGACCGCGACGGCAACCCGGTCGAGCGCAGCCCCGGCCCGCCGCATCACTGCCTTCTGCTCGACGCCACCGACACGGCGCGCCCGCCGGTGCTGCCGGTCCCGGCCGAAACCGTGCCGGCGGTGCGAATCGGCGCGGCCCACGTCGCCCCGATCGTGCCGGCGCGCGCCGCGCATGACGCGGCCCCGCGCGCACCGCCGCGCGCCTGACGCCGCTTCTCCGATCGACAGCTTGACCCGCCGGTCCGCCGGACCGGCCCGATGAAGGTATGTTCCATGCCCCACCGCTTCGCGGCACCGCGCCCCTGCGCCCTGCCCTTCCGCGCCGTCGCGCGCATCCCCCTGCCCGGCCCCGCGGCCGCCTGACCCGAGAATCTCGATCATGGTCGCAATCGACACCCACCCGCCCGCCGATCCGGGCCGCCGCGCCCGGCTCTACCGCGCCGTCTGGCGCTGGCACTTCTATGCCGGGCTCTACGTCATCCCGTTCTTCCTGATGCTGGCCATCACCGGCATGGCGATGCTCTGGATCGCCTGGATCGACGGCCGCGACGGCGAGCGCAACGCCGTCACCCCCGGCGAGGCGCCGCTGCCGCTGTCGCAGCAGGCCGAAGCCGCGGCCGCGCTCTGGCCCGAGGGCGAGCTGGCGCAGTACATCGCCCCGCGCGCCGACGATCTCGCGGCGCTGTTTCGCGTGAACACCGCCGACGGCCCGATGCTGGCGGTGGTCGACCCCTACACCGCCGAGGTGATCGACGCCTTCCCGCGCCGCAGCGGCTGGTACGATCTCTTCGAGAACCTGCATGCCGAGCTGATGATCGGCGTGACCGGCGACCGCATGATCGAGATCGCCGCCTCGCTCGGCGTCGTGCTGCTAGTGACCGGCCTCTACCTGTGGTGGCCGCGCGACGGGCGCGGGCTTCGGGCACTCGTGCCGCGGCTCGGGGCGCGCGGGCGCGCGCTGTGGCTGTCGCTGCACGCCACGGTCGGGATCTGGATCTCGGTGGCGCTGCTGTTCTTCCTGATCTCCGGCCTCGCCTGGGCCGGCATCTGGGGCGGCATGATGGTGCAGGCCTGGTCGAGCTTCCCGGCCGGCAAGTATGACGGCATCCCGGTCAGCAGCCTCGACCACGCCAGCCTGAACGACGGCGGCAAGGAGGTGCCATGGGCGCTCGAGCAGACGCCGCTGCCGGCCTCCGATCCGCATGCCGGCCATGGCGGCGGCATGGCCGCGCCGGCGCCGCAGGGCGGCCCCTCGGCCGGCGCCATGCCCGGTCTCGACCGCGTCGACGCCTTCGCCCGCGAGATCGGCTTTCAGGGGCGCTACCAGCTCAACCTGCCCAAGGGCGAGACCGGCGTCTGGACGCTCAGCCGCGATTCCATGAGCACCGACAGCCCCGACCCGACCAGCGACCGCGTCGTCCATCTCGACCGCCACTCGGGCGACCTGCTGGCCGATGTCCGCTTCGCGGACTACTCGCTCATGGGCAAGGCCATGGCGGTGGGCATCGCGCTGCACATGGGCACGCTCGGCCTGTGGAGCGTGCTGGCCAACAGCCTCGTCTGCCTCGCGGTGATCTTCCTGTGCCTGTCGGGCGTCGCGATGTGGTGGAAGCGCCGCCCCGCGGGCAGCCTGCGGCTCGCCGCGCCGCCGGCGCCGCGCGACATGCCGCAGTGGAACGCGGCGGTGGCGGTCGCGCTGGCGCTGTCGCTGGCCTTCCCGCTCGCCGGCGTGACGCTGGTGGCGGCGCTGCTCTTCGACGGTCTGGTGCTGCCGCGGCTGCGCCCGGCCCGGCCCGGCACCGCCTGAAACGCGAAAGGCCGGGCACATGCCCGGCCTTTCCACATCCGCGCCCCTCGGGGCGCAGGGCTCACTCGGATTCGGCCGAGTAGATCAGCCGCTCGGCGCAGGGCGCGACGCGCAGGATGTTGGTCGAGCCCGGCGTGTTGAACGGCACGCCGGCGGTGACCACGATCATGTCCGCCTCGGTCGCGAGACCCTGCTCGCGCGCGGCGCGCGCCGCCGCGACCACCGCCGCCTTGAAGCGGTCGACCTCGCCGGTGATGACGCAGTTTGTGCCCCAGGTCAGGCAGAGCCGGCGCGCGGTGTTCTGCACCGAGGTCAGCGCCAGGATCGGCACGCGCGGCCGCTCGCGCGCCACCAGCGAGGCGGTGGTGCCCGATTGCGAGAAGCAGCAGATCGCCTTGACGTTGGTGGTTTCGGCGATCTCGCGCGCCGCGGCGACGATGCCGTCGGCGACCGAGTTGTGCGTCACCTTGCGCGAGCTTTCGATGATGTCGCGATAGGTCGGGTCGTGCTCGACCTCGTCGGCGACGTTGTCCATCGTCGCCACGGCCTGCACCGGGTACTGGCCGGCCGCCGATTCGGCCGAGAGCATGATCGCGTCGGCGCCCTCGTAGATCGCGGTCGCCACGTCAGAGACCTCGGCGCGGGTCGGCATCGGGCTCTCGATCATCGATTCGAGCATCTGCGTCGCCACGATCACCGGCTTGGCGGCGGCGCGGCAGCGGCGCACCAGCTGCTTCTGGATCGGCGGCACGTTCTGCACCGGCAGCTCGACGCCGAGATCGCCGCGCGCCACCATGATGCCGTCGGAGGCCGCGAGGATCTCCTCGAAGGCCTTCACCGCGGCGGGCTTCTCGATCTTCGACAGGATCGCGGCGCGGCCCTTGCAGAGCTGGCGCGCCTCCTCGACGTCGGCGGCGCGCTGCACGAAGCTCAGCGCCAGCCAGTCGACCCCGAGATCGCAGACGAATTCGAGGTCCTTGCGGTCCTTCTCCGACAGCGCGGCCAGCGGCAGCACCACGTCGGGCACGTTCACGCCCTTGCGGTTCGAGATGGTACCGCCGACGACCACTTCGCAATCGGCGAAGTCGGGGCCGCACTCCTTCACCCGCAGGCGGATCTTGCCGTCGTTGACCAGCAGAGAGGCGCCCGGCTCGAGCGCGTCGAAGATCTCCTTGTGCGGCAGGCGCACGCGGGTGGCGTCGCCCTCGGCCTCATCAAGGTCGAGCCGGAAGGCCGCGCCTTCGACCAGCTCCTCCTCGCCGTTGGCAAAGGTGCCGACGCGCAGCTTCGGCCCCTGCAGGTCCGCGAGGATGGCGATCGGCGAGCCGAGATCCGCCTCGACCTGGCGGATGATCTCGTGGCGGGCCCGGATCTCGGAATGCTCGCCATGGCTCATGTTGAGGCGGAACACGTCCGCCCCGGCCTCCACGAGGGCGCGGATCACCTCGTAGGTGCTCGACGCCGGCCCCAGCGTGGCCACGATTTTCACATTGCGATGGCGCTTCATCAGGTGGATCCTCTCGACTGGCCCCATGGACGCGATAGATGTGTGACAGGCGGCTGGCGGTCCCGTTACCGCTACCAACGCCGGTTCGGGCGCCTTATCGCCCAGAATCGCCGGTCTCACAACTGGCGTGCCACAGAAGTTAGGGACAGCGAGAGGGATCGCCACACCATATGTCGTCAGAAGCCTACCGCACCGTCGGCGAGGGGCGCGGATCGCGCTGGCTCGTCACCTGCGACCACGCGAGCAACCACGTGCCCGGCTGGGTCTCGGGCGGCGATCTCGGCCTGCCCGCCTCGGACATGGCGCGCCACATCGCGTGGGACGTGGGCGCCGCGGGCGTCACCGAGGCGCTGGCCGAGCGGCTCGACGCGCCGGCGGTGCTGTCGTGCTTCTCGCGGCTGGTGATCGACCCCAACCGCGGCGAGGACGACCCGACACTGGTGATGAAGCTCTATGACGGCTCGATCGTGCCGGGCAACCGCCATGCCGGCCCCGAGGACGTGGCCGAGCGGATCGAGCGGCTGCACCGCCCCTATCACGACGCCTACGAGGAGATCGCCGCGCGCCGCGACGACACGGTGGTGGTGGCGATCCACAGCTACACGCCGCAGCTGCGCGGCCGCCCGCCCCGGCCCTGGCAGGTGGCGGTGCTGCACAGCCACCATGATTCGCGCCTCGCCCGCCCGCTGATCGCGCGGCTGCGCGAGGAGGACGACCTGACGGTCGGCGACAACCAGCCCTACACGGGCCACCTGCCCGGCGATTCGATCGACCGCCACGCGCTGCGGCCGGGGCGCGCCAACGTGCTGATCGAGATCCGCAACGACCTGATCGAGACCGAGGCCGGCCAGGTCGCCTGGGCCGAGCGGCTGGCGCCGATCCTGACCGAGACCCTCGAGACCACCGGACTGTGACGGAGGACGACATGAGCAAGATGGACGAGATCGACGACGCGACCCGCACCGAGATCGAGGCGGCGGCGTTCCGCAGGCTGCAAAGGCACCTGATGGAGGAACGCCCCGAGGTGCAGAACATCGACCTGATGAACCTCGCCGGCTTCTGCCGCAACTGCCTGTCGCGCTGGATGCAGGAGGAGGCCGCCGCGCGCGGCCACGAGATGTCCAAGGACGAGGCGCGCGAGGCCTATTACGGCATGCCCTATGCCGAGTGGCGCGAGAAGCACCAGCGCGAGGCGAGCGAAGAGGCGCGCGCCGCCTTCGACGCGGCGCAGAAGCACGAGGCGAGCGAGGGCTGAGCCCTCAGCCGTAGCGGCGCATCGCCTCCATCTCGAGCGACAGCCGCAGCTCCAGGTCGGCGAGGACGCGCATCTCTTCGCGGCGCGCCTCCTCGCCGGTCAGTTCGGCCAGCCGCGCCTTGGACTCGGCGATCTGCGCCTTAAGCGTCACCGCCTGCGGCTTGGCGCCCGATTCGCGCATCAACCGGTCGAGCACGGCGTCGCCGGGCATGTGCAGGTCGGGGATCGGCTTGCCCTTGCCGGGCAGGTCGTCGAAGGCGCCTTCCCTCTCGGCCTTGGCGATGGCCTGTCCGATCAGGTCGATCAGCGGGTGGTCCATGACGAAGCCTCCTGTTCTCAGAGCGCCGCCTTGCGGCTTTCCTCCAGATAGATCTCGCGCAGCCGGCTTGCCACCGGGCCCGGCACGCCTTCGCCGAGCGTCATGCCGTCGATCTCCACCACCGGCATCACGAAGGTCGAGGCCGAGGTGATGAAGGCCTCGTCGGCCTGCTTGGCCTCCTCGATGGTGAAGGCGCGCTCCTCCACCTTCATCTGCGATTCGCGGGCGAAGCGCAGCACCGCGTTGCGGGTGATGCCGTGCAGGATCTCGTGGCCGAGATGACGGGTGACGATGGTGTTGCCCTTGACGATGTAGGCGTTGTTCGAGGTGCCCTCGGTGACGTGGTCGTCCTCGACCATCCAGGCGTCGTCGACCCCCGCGGCCTTGGCCATCATCTTGCCCATCGAGGGGTAGAGCAGCTGCACCGTCTTGATGTCGCGCCGGCCCCAGCGGATGTCGGGGATCGAGATGACGCGGATGCCCTCCCTGGCCTGCGGACTGTCGGCGAGGCCGGGCTTGCTTTGCGTGAACAGCACCACCGTCGGCTCGGTCTCGGCCGGCGGGAAGGCGAAGTCCCGGTCGCCCGGCGCGCCGCGGGTGACCTGCAGGTAGATCATCCCGTCCTCGATCTCGTTGCGCGCCACCAGCTCGCGGTGGATCTCGAGCAGCGCCTCGTCCTCCATCGGCTTGCGGATCTGCAGCTCGTGCAGGCTGCGCTCCAGCCGCTTGGCGTGGCCCTCGAAGTCGATCAGCTTGCCGCCGAGCACCGAGGTCACCTCGTAGACGCCGTCGGCCATCAGGAAACCGCGGTCGAAGATCGAGACCTTGGCCTCGGTTTCGGGCAGGTATTCCCCGTTGACGTAGACGGTGCGGGTCATGGCGCTCTCCTCGTGGCTGGCGCGCCCCTTCTGCCGCAAGGTGACGCGCTCCGCCAGAGCGGTCAGCCCCAGAGCGCGGATTCGGCCGGGTGCAGCCCCTCGCCGTCATGGCGCATCGGCGGCTCGCGGTCGGCGGCGAGCAGCAGCGGCCCGTCGAGATCGACCACCTCCGCGCCCTGCGCCACCAGATGCGCCGGCGCCATGGCGAGCGACGAGCCGACCATGCAGCCGACCATCACGCGGAAGCCCTCGGCCCGAGCCGCGTCGCGCAGGGCCAGCGCCTCGGTCAGCCCGCCGGTCTTGTCGAGCTTGATGTTGGCCATGTCGTAGCGGCCGCGCAAGCCGGGCAGCGAGGCGCGGTCGTGGCAGCTTTCGTCGGCGCAGACCGGCAGCGGCCGGGCGACGCCCTCCAGCGCCGCGTCCTCGCCCGCGGGCAGCGGCTGCTCGACCAGCGCCACGCCCAGCCGCAGCAGGTGCGGCGCGAGCTCGGCATAGGTCGCGGCGGTCCAGCCCTCGTTGGCGTCGACGATGATGGTCGATCGGGGCGCGCCGCGGCGCACCGCCTCGAGCCGGGCCATGTCGTCGGGCGTGCCGAGCTTGATCTTCAGAAGCGGCCGGTGCGCCTCTTCGCGCGCCCGCGCCTCCATCGCCTCGGGCGCGTCGAGCGACAGGGTGTAGGCGGTGACGAGCGGCTTCGGGGCCTCGAGCCCCGCCAGCTTCCAGACCGGCACGCCGGCGCGCTTGGCTTCGAGATCCCACAGCGCGCAATCCACCGCGTTGCGCGCGGCGCCGGCGGGCAGCGCCTCCTGCAGGCTGCGGCGGTCGATGTCATGCGGCAGCGCCTCGATCTGCGCGCGCACGCTTTCGAGGCTCTCGCCGTAGCGGGCATAGGGCACGCATTCGCCCTGCCCCGCCACGCCGTCGCGCGCCACCCGCACGCTCAGCACATGCGCGGCCATGCGCGAGCCGCGGCTGATGGTGAAGGCACGCGCCAGCGGAAAGCTGTCGTCGAGCACCGTGATGGTCATGCCGCCCTCCAGCGCCAGATGCCGGCCTCGTCGGTGTGCCGCACCGCCCGCCCCTGCGCCACCAGCGCGTTCAGGTGCCCGAGCGCCTCGCCCAGCGCGAGGCCGTAGACGTCGCGCGTGACCGAGCGGCGGAACAGCGGCGCGAAGCAGTCGGAGGCGGCGCGCGGCACGGCGATATGCCGCTCCAGCCGGTCGAGCGCCTCGCGATGGCCCTGCGCCATCTGCGCCAGCCGTTCGGGCAAGCCGCGATAGGGCCGCTTGTGGCCGGGCAGCACGAAATGCCGCGCCTCAGCGAAGCGCGACAGCCGATCGCAGGCGGCGATCCAGTCGCTCACCGGGTCGTTCTCGGGCTCGGTCGGCTGCACGCCGAGATTGGGGCTGATGCCGGGCAGAAGCTGGTCGCCACCGATCACGAGGTCGTCGTCCGCGCTCCAGAAGGTCGCATGCTCGGGCGCGTGGCCCTCGCCCATGCGGATGGTCCAGTCGCGCCCGCCCATGCGGATCGTGCCGCCCTCGCGCAGACGGGTGTAGCCCAAGGGCAGCGGCGCGACCCAGTCGGCGAAGTTGAAGGGCCTCTCGGTGCGGCGCTGCGCCAGAAGCTCCGGGTCCATCCCGGCGCGCTTCCAGAAGGCCAGCGTCTCCTTGGTGGGCAGGCTCTGCTCGTCCAGAAGCAGCATCCGCGCCAGCAGGTAGCCGGTGCGCGGCATCAGGAGTTCCGCGCCGAACTTCGCCATCAGCCAGCCGGCAAGCCCGACATGGTCGGGGTGGTGATGCGTCACCACCACCCGCCGCACCGGTTTGCCGCCGAGCGGGCCGGCAAGCAGCGCCTCCCAGACCTCGCGGATGGCCTTGGTGTCGAGCCCGGTGTCGATCACGCTCCAGCCGTCGCCCTCGTCGAGCGCGTAGAGGTTCACGTGGTCGAGCGCCCAGGGCAGCGGCAGGCGCAGCCAGAACACCCCCGGGGCGATCTCTGCGGCTTCGCCCGGTGCGGGCGGCTCGTGGACCTCGGCGGTCCGGGCGGTGGCACGATCGGTCATGCCCCCGACATGCCGCAGCGCGGGCGCGGCGGCAAGCCGGGGCGCGCGGGCGTCAGACCCCGAGATCCTCGGCCCCGAGCGCCATGACGCTGCCCGCGCCCGCGCGCAGCGCGGCGAGATGGGCGGCGTGCTCGGGCAGCATCCGCGCGATGTAGAAGGCGGCGAGCCGCTTGCGCTTGCCGTCGCCCGCCATCGCGGCGCGCAGGTGCATGTGCCCGCCCAGAACCCGCGCGAAGGCGCGCAGATAGGCCAGCGCCCCTGCGAAACGCTCGGCCGGGTCGCGCGCGAGCAGCCAGTCGGTCGCCTCGCGCAGCGCCTCGGCGGCCTGCCAGACCGGCTCGGCCAGGTCGGGCAGCGAGCCGCGCGCCGCCTCGGCCCCGGCCTCGATCTCGTCGAGCAGCGCGAAGGCCGCCTCGCCGCCATCCATCAGCTTGCGGCCGACGAGGTCCATCGCCTGGATGCCGTTGGTGCCCTCGTAGATCGCGGTGATGCGGACGTCGCGCAGGAACTGCGCCGCGCCGGTCTCCTCGATGAAGCCCATGCCGCCATGCACCTGGATGCCGAGATCGGCGACCGAGATGCCGGTCTCGGTGCCGTAGGCCTTGGCGATCGGCGTCAGGAAGGCGGCGCGCGCCCGCGCAGCAGAGCTGTCGTCGGCGCGGCCCATGTCCATCGCCCTGGCGCAGGCCAGCGCGATGGCACGCGCGGCGAAGGTCTCGGCCCGCATCCGCGCCAGCATGCCGCGCACGTCGGCATGTTCGACGATCGCGCCCGAGCCGCCGGCCTTGCCCTGCTTGCGGTCCATCGCATAGGCCAGCGCCGCCTGCGTCGCGGCCTCGGCCACGCCGATCGCCTGGCCGCCGACGCCGAGGCGGGCGTTGTTCATCATGGTGAACATCGCCGCCATCCCGGCATGCGGCTCGCCCACCAGCCAGCCGGTGGCGCCGTCATATTCCATCACAGCCGTGGGCGAGCCGTGGATGCCCATCTTGTGCTCGAGGCTGACCACGCGCAGCGAGTTGGCCTCGCCCGGCTTACCGTCGGCGTCGGGGATGTATTTCGGCACGAGGAACAGGCTGATGCCCTTGGTGCCCGGCGCGCCGTCGGGCAGCCGCGCCAGCACCATGTGCACGACGTTGTCGGAAAAGTCGTTGTCGCCCCAGGTGATGTAGATCTTCTGGCCGCTGATCGCGTAGGTGCCGTCGCCCTTCGGCTCGGCCTTGGTGCGGAGCGCGCCGACGTCGGAGCCGGCCTGCGGCTCGGTCAGGTTCATCGTGCCGCACCATTCGCCCGACACCAGCTTGGGCAGGTAGAGCGCCTGCAGCTCGGGCGAGGCGTGGTGCTCCAGCGCCTCGATCTCGGCCTGGGTCATCAGCGGGTTGAGCTGCAGCGCCAGGCAGGCGCCGCCCATCATCTCGTTCACCGCGGTGGTCACGGTCATCGGCAGCCCCATGCCGCCATGCTCGGGGTCGGCGGCCATGCCGACCCAGCCGCCATCGGCGATGGCGCGGTAGCCCTCGGCATAGCCGGGCGAGGTGCGCACCACCCCGTTCTCGAGCTTCGCCGGGGTCAGGTCGCCGGCGCGGTTCAGCGGCGCCAGCACGCTGTCGCACATCTTGCCGGCCTCGGTCAGGATCGCGCTCACCATGTCGGGCGTCGCCTCGGCGTAGCGCTCGGTGGCGGCGACCGCGTCGAAACCGACCACGTGGTCGAGAATGAAACGGAAATCGTCGACTGGGGATGTATAGGGCATTGCGGGTCTCCTCCGACGCGTGGCATTCGGAAGGCCGGGCGTCATTTCTCCTCGGCGCAGAGCCTGATACGGTGCCCGGGAACCGATCAAGCCCGAACGCCACGTCATGACCAGACACCTCGATGCCGACGATGCAGGCCTGCGCCGCGCCGCCCAGATGCTGCGCAGGGGCGGGCTCGTCTCCTTCCCGACCGAGACCGTCTACGGGCTCGGCGCCGACGCGACCGACGACACCGCGGTGGCGCGGATCTACGAGGCCAAGGGCCGGCCGAGCTTCAACCCGCTGATCGTGCACCTGCCCGATGCCGAGGCGGTCGAGGCCTATTGCGTGATGACCGAGGACGCGCGGCGGCTGGCCGGGGCCTTCTGGCCCGGCGCGCTGACGCTGGTGCTGCCGATCCGCGCCTATGCCGGGATCTCCAAGCTGGTGACGGCCGGGCTCGACACTCTGGCGGTGCGGGTGCCCGACCACCCCGTCGCGCAGGCGATCCTGCGCGAGACCGCGCGCCCCGTGGCCGCGCCCTCGGCCAACCCCTCGGGCCGGGTCAGCCCGACCACGGCGCAGCACGTGATCGCGGGCCTTGCCGGCCGGATCGAGGCGGTGGTCGATGGCGGGCCCTGCGGCGTCGGCGTCGAATCCACCATCGTCGACTGCAGCGAGGACGAACCGGTGCTGCTGCGCGCCGGCGGGCTACCGGTCGAGGCGATCGAGGCCTGCCTCGGGCGGGCGCTCGGCCTCGGCCCGGTCGCGCCGTCGACCGCGCCCAGCGCGCCCGGCCAGCTGGCCTCGCATTACGCGCCCAGCGGCAGCGTGCGGCTCGACGCCACCGAGACCGAGCCGGGCGAGACCTATCTCGGCTTCGGCGCGCTCGGCGCGGACATGAACCTCTCGCCCAGCGGCGATCTGGTCGAGGCGGCGGCGAACCTGTTCTCCTGCCTGCACCAGCTCGACGCGATGGGGGCCGAGCGGATCGCCGTGGCGCCGATCCCCGATCACGGGCTCGGCCGGGCGATCAACGACCGGCTGCGCCGGGCGGCGGCACCGCGCGACTGACGGTCGCGAAGGGGAAATCGCGCCCGCCCCGCGCTTTACGCCGCGCCGCGCGCGGCCCTATAAGGCGCGCGACCGACAGGAGCCCTGCCCCATGACCTTCCGTCACCGCCACCTGCTCGGGATCGAGCCGCTGCACCCGCTCGAGATCACCGAGCTGCTCGACCGGGCCGACCATTACGCCACGCTCAACCGCGAGGGCCGCGCGCCGCGCGACGTGCTCGCCGGCCTCACCCAGATCAACATGTTCTTCGAGAACTCGACCCGCACCCAGGCCAGCTTCGAGCTGGCCGGCAAGCGGCTCGGGGCCGACGTGATGAACATGGCGATGCAGGCCAGCTCGCTGAAGAAGGGCGAAACGCTGATCGACACGGCGCTGACGCTGAACGCGATGCGCCCCGACCTCTTGGTGGTGCGCCACCCCAATTCGGGCGCGGTCGACCTGCTGGCGCAGAAGGTGAACTGCGCGGTGCTGAACGCGGGCGACGGCCGGCACGAGCACCCGACGCAGGCACTTCTGGACGCGCTGACCATCCGCCGCGCCAAGGGGCGGCTGCACCGGCTGTCGATCGCGATCTGCGGCGACATCGCCCATAGCCGCGTCGCGCGCTCGAACATCATGCTCTTGGGCAAGATGGAGAACCGGCTGCGGCTGATCGCGCCGCCGACGCTGATGCCATCGGGCGTGGCCGAGTTCGGCGTCGAGGTGTTCGACGACATGGAAGAGGGCCTGAAGGACGTCGACGTGGTGATGATGCTGCGGCTGCAGAAGGAGCGCATGGATGGCGGCTTCATCCCCTCCGAGCGCGAGTATTTCCACCGCTACGGGCTCGACGCCGCCAAGCTTGCGCACGCCAAGGACGACGCCATCGTCATGCATCCCGGCCCGATGAACCGCGGCGTCGAGATCGACGGCACCATCGCCGACGACATCAACCGCTCGGTGATCCAGGAGCAGGTCGAGATGGGCGTCGCGGTGCGGATGGCGGCGATGGAGCTTCTGGCGCGCAACCTGCGCGCCGAGCGGACCGGTACGGAGGCCACGGCATGAGCACGCTTTTCACCAATGCCCGCCTGATCGACCCCGAGGCCGGGACCGAGCGCCGCGGCGCGCTGCTGGTCGAGGGAGGCCACGTCAAGGCGGTGATCGAGGGAACCGAGCTGCCCGAGGCGCGCGAGGTGATCGACTGCCGCGGCAAGTGCCTCGCGCCGGGCATCGTCGATCTCGGCGTCAAGGTCTCCGAGCCCGGCGAGCGCCACAAGGAAAGCTTCGCCTCCGCCGGCCGCGCCGCGGCGGCGGGCGGCGTCACCACCATGGTGACGCGCCCCGACACCAGCCCCGCGATCGACACGCCCGAGACGCTCGAATTCGTGGTGCGCCGCGCCCGCGAGGACAGCCCGGTGCGGGTGCTGCCGATGGCGGCGCTGACCAAGGGCCGCGAGGGCCGCGAGATGACCGAGATCGGCTTTCTGAAGGATGCCGGCGCGGTCGCCTTCACCGATTGCGACCGGGTCGTCACCGACACCAAGGTCTATTCCCGCGCGCTGACTTATGCCCACTCGCTCGGCGCGCTGGTCATGGGCCACGTGCAGGAGCCGGGGCTGTCGAACGGCGCCTGCGTGACATCGGGCAAGTTCGCCTCGCTGCGCGGGCTGCCGGGCGTGTCGCCGATGGCCGAGCGCATGGCGCTCGACCGCGACATCGCGCTCGTCGAGATGACGGGCGCGCGCTACCACGCCGACCAGATCACCACCGCCCGCGCCCTGCCGGCGCTCACGCGCGCCAAGACCAACGGCCTCGACATCACGGCGGGCGTCTCGGTGCACCACCTGACGCTGAACGAGCTCGACGTCGCGGACTACCGCAGCTTCTTCAAGCTGAAGCCGCCGCTGCGCTCGGAGGAGGACCGCGAGGCCGCGGTCGAGGCGCTGGCCTCGGGGCTGATCGACGTGCTGTGCTCGATGCACACGCCGCAGGACGAGGAGAGCAAGCGCCTGCCCTTCGAGGAAGCCGCCTCCGGCGCGGTCGGGCTCGAGACGCTGCTGCCCGCGGCGCTCCGGCTCTACCACGCCGAGCGGATCGACCTGCCGGCGCTGTTCCGGGCGCTCTCGCTCAACCCGTCGAAGCGGCTGGGGCTCGAGACCGGGCGGCTCGCGGCCGGCGCGCCGGCCGACCTCGTCTGGTTCGATCCGGACGCGCCCTTCGTGCTCGACCGGGCCACACTCAGGTCGAAATCGCGCAACACCCCCTTTGACGGGGCGCGGCTGCAAGGCAGGGTCCTCGGGACCTGGGTCGCAGGTCGGAGCGTGACGGAGACCGCCTGATGCCGCTGATGGAGAGCCCCACCGCCCTTTTGATCCTCTGGGCGGCCGTCGGATACCTCTTGGGCTCCATCCCCTTCGGGCTGGTGATCACCCGGCTGATGGGGCTGGGCGACGTGCGCGCCATCGGCTCGGGCAATATCGGCGCGACCAACGTGCTCCGGACCGGCTCGAAGCCGGCGGCGCTGGCCACGCTGCTGCTCGACGCCGGCAAGGCGATCGCGGCGGTGATCCTGGCGCGGATCTTCGCCGCCGAGGACGCGGCGCAGATCGCGGGGGCCGCGGCCTTCGCCGGGCATTGCTACCCGGTCTGGCTGCGGTTTCGCGGCGGCAAGGGCGTGGCGACGCATCTGGGCCTCCTGATCGCGCTGAGCTGGCCGGTGGGTCTTGCCGCCTGCGCCACCTGGCTCGCGGCGGCCTTCGCCTTCCGCTATTCCTCGCTCGCGGCGCTTCTGGCGGCGGGCTTCGCGCCGCTGTGGTCGCTGCTTCTGGGCGAGGGCCGGATCGTCGTGCTGGGGATGGTGCTCGCGCTCATCCTCTATGCCCGCCACGCCGCCAACATCGCGCGGCTGCGCGCCGGCACCGAGCCGCGGATCGGCGCGAAATAGGCCAACGCTGCGTTTCCCGATCGGCGCTTGTCGGCGGATGCGGCGCCGTGCCATTCAGCGGGCATGACCGAACTCGAACGTCTCCGCATCGATGCCCGCGTGGCTCGCGAGGGCAAGCAGTACCCGACGGCGCTGCTGCTGGCGCTGTTTCTCGGGCCGCTGGGCGCGCACCGCTTCTATCTCGGCCGTCGCGGCAGCGCGGCGATGATGCTGATGCTGGCGGTGACGGTGGTGGGGCTGGCGGTGACGCTGGTCTGGACCCTGTGGGACCTCGTCCGCCTGCCGCGCATGGTGCTGGACGAGAACCGCGCCCTGCGCGCCCGGCTCAGGGACGAGCACGCCGCCCGGCAGGAGGCGCAGGGCCTCGCCGCCGAGTAGCGCACCGCGCGCCCTTCGCCGCCCAGCCCGCGCCGCTCAGTAGGAATGCGCGGCGTAGATCTTCTTCAGGTCGCCGCCCCACTCGCCCTCGTACTCGGCCAGCAGCTCGTCGGCCGGGGTGCGCCCGGTCTCGACGCTCTCCTTCAGCGCGTTGAGGAAATGCGTCTCGTCGGGGATCAGCCCGCCATTGCCGGGCCGGGCGCGGTTCTTGAGGCCGGTCTCGGCGATCGCCACCGCCTGCCGCGCCAGCTCGTGCATCGAGATGTCGCCGACCCGCGCCTGCAGCCCCTCTTCGGCGGCGGCCACGCGCAAGCTTTCGCGGGTCTCGGCGTCCCAGCCCTTCACGAGATCCCAGGCCGCGTCGAGCGCGGTCGTGTCGTAGGTCAGCCCGACCCAGAAGGCCGGCAGCGCGCAGAGACGGCGCCACGGGCCGCCATCGGCGCCGCGCATCTCGATGAACTTCTTGACCCGCGCCTCGGGGAACACCGTGGTCAGGTGGTCGGCCCAGTCCGACAGCGTCGGCTTCTCGCCCGGCAGCGCCGGCAGCTCGCCCTTCAGGAAGTCGCGGAAGGACTGGCCCAGCGCGTCGATGTACTTGCCCTCGCGGTAGACGAAGTACATCGGCACGTCGAGCACCCAGTTGACGTAGCGCTCGAAACCCATGCCCTCCTCGAAGGCAAAGGGCAGCATGCCGGTGCGCGAGTCGTCGAGGCCCCGCCAGATGCGCGAGCGCCAGGACTTCATGCCGTTGGGCCTGCCCTCGAAGAAGGGCGAGTTGGCGAAGAGCGCGGTGGCCACCGGCTGCAGCGCCAGCGCGACGCGCAGCTTCTTGACCATGTCGGCCTCCGACGAGAAGTCGAGATTCACCTGCACCGTGCAGGTGCGGTACATCATCTGCTTCCCGTGGGTGCCGACGCGGTCCATGTAGTCGGTCATCAGCCGGTAGCGCCCCTTGGGCATCATCGGCATCTGCTCTTGCGTCCATTCCGGCGCGGCGCCGAGCCCGATGAAGCCGACGCCGATCTCGTCGGCGACGCTCTTCACCTCGGCGAGGTGCTGGTTCACCTCGTCGCAGGTCTGGTGGATGGTCTCGAGAGGCGCGCCCGACAGCTCGAACTGTCCGCCCGGCTCGAGGCTGATGTTGGCGCCGTCGCGCTCCAGCCCGATCAGCTTGCCCTGCTCTTCCACGGGGGACCAGCCGAAGCGGTCGCGCAGGCCTTCCAGCATGGCGCGGATCGAGCGCGGCCCCTCATAGGGCAGCGGCTTCAGGCTGTCGCGGCAATAGCCGAACTTCTCGTGCTCGGTGCCGATGCGCCAATCGGCCTCGGGCTTGCAGCCCCGGGCGAGGTACTCGGCGAGCTGGCCGTGATGCTCGATCGGACCGCCGCCGGATTGGGGGATGGACATGGGGCTGGCTCCGTTACTCGATAGGCGGGGCTACAGGTGTCGCGCATGGCGCGACAAGTCAATGGAGGCGTCCCCCGGTTTCTCGCGGGTCCGGTTCGCGCAGGCGCACAGCTTGGGACGTCGCCGGGCTCACACCACGGTGAGCCGCGCCGGCCGGGTCCAGACGGTCACGGCGTCGCGGCCGGTGCCGTTCAGCAGCTCCAGCATCCGGCCGCGCTTCAGCCCCGGCAGCGCGGCGAAGGCGTCGAACAGCGCCTCGGCCCCGTCGGCCGTGACCGGGATGGCGAGCACCTCGGAACCGGTCTCGAGCAGCCAGTGCGCGGGCCTGGCCGAGCGGTCGAGCCTGAGCCGGGTCACGGCATCGAGATCGACCGTGCCGCCGGTCAGGGGCCCCATATAGGCGACGCGGCCCTCGTCGATCCGCACGATGCCGGGGCCCCGCCCCTCCTGCCGGAAGCGCCAGCGCTGGATGCCGCCGACCACCAGCCCGCCGCCCAGCGCCGCGAGCAGCCAGCCCAGCCATTGCAGGATGCCGAAGCTCGTCAGCGCCCACCACAGCCCGAGCCCGGCGACGGCGAGCCCGGCGATCACCTCGCGCCCGCGCCACAGCATGGCGCGCGCCTCGGGGCGCAGCAGCTCAGCCATCGAACCGCCCCGCATCTGCGGCCGCCCGGCTCATCGCCAGTCTCCGAGACGGTGCTGCCAGAGCGTCAGCGCCGCCACCGCCGCCGTGTCGGCGCGCAGGATGCGCGGCCCGAGGCTGACCGGGTGCGCCCCGTCGAGCTTGCGCAGCCGCGTCCGCTCGGCCTGCGAGAACCCGCCTTCCGGCCCGACCAGCACCGCCCAGGGCCCGGGCAGGTCCGGCAGCTCGCCGGTCTCGCCCACCAGCCGCTCGTCGCAGAACATCAGCCGCCGCCCGCCGGGCCAGCCGTCGAGCAGCTTCGCCAGCTTCACCGGTTCGGCCACCTCCGGCACGAATGTGCCGCCGCATTGCTCGGCCGCCTCGACGGCATGGGCCTGCAGACGATCCACCCGCACCCGCTCGGAATTGGTGAACTCGGTCAGTACCGGCAGGATCCGCGCCGCCCCCATCTCGACCGCCTTCTCGACGATGAAGTCGGTGCGCGCCTTCTTGATCGGCGCGAAGGCCAGCCACAGGTCGGGCGGCGGCTGGAACGGACGGGTGAGTTCGCCGATCTCCAGCTCGCCGCCGCGCTTGTTCGCCTGCAGGATGGTCGCGTCGAACTCGCCCGAGCGGCCGTCGAAGACCGACAGCACCGTGCCCGCCGGCAGCCGCATCACCCCCGAGAGGTAATGCGCCTGCGCCGCCGGAAGCTGAACGGTTTGCCCTTGGGCGAGCGGGTGATCTAGATACAGCCGGACCTTGGATGCCATGGGGCGGACCATATGAAAGCGGCGGATCGGACACCAGAGGGCCCGGAGGGGGGCGTCGCGGACGCGGTGCGCGGCAACTGGGTGGACCGGCTGGCGCCGCCCGCGACCCGGCCCTACCTGCGGCTGAGCCGCGCCGACCGGCCGATCGGCACCTGGCTCCTGCTGCTGCCCTGCTGGTGGGGGCTGATGCTGGCCGCGCTGGCAGTGGACGGCTTCGGCCCGAAAGCCGCCTGGATCGGCCTCGGCTGCGCGCTGGGCGCCTTCCTGATGCGCGGCGCCGGCTGCACCTGGAACGACGTGACCGACCGGCACATCGACGGCTCGGTGGCGCGCACCCGCTCGCGGCCGATCCCCTCGGGGCAGGTCACCGTGACCGGCGCGCTGATCTGGATGGCGGCGCAGTCGCTGGTCTCGCTGGCGATCCTGCTGACCTTCGACTGGGCGGCGATCGGGCTGGGCGTGCTGTCGCTCGCCCCGGTCGCGATCTACCCCTTCGCCAAGCGCTTCACATGGTGGCCGCAGGTCTTTCTCGGGCTGGCCTTCAACTGGGGCGCGCTGCTGGCCTGGGCGGCGCTGACCGGGGCGCTCTCCTGGGCGCCGGTGGTGCTCTATCTCGCCGGCATCGCCTGGACGCTGTTCTACGACACGATCTACGCCCACCAGGACGCCGAGGACGACGCGCTGATCGGGGTGAAGTCGACCGCCCGGCTGTTCGGCGACCGCTCCAAGGCCTGGCTCAGGGGCTTTCTGGTCGCCACGGTGCTGCTGATGGGGCTGGCGGTGCTGCTGGCGATGCGCGAGCGTTCGCTCCTGTCGCTGGTGGTGGCGCTGGGCGGGCCTTGGGCGATGGGCTGGCACATGGTCTGGCAGCTGTCGCGCTTCGACCCCGAGGACGGGCCGGGCCTGTTGCGGCTGTTCCGTTCGAACCGCGACACGGGCCTCCTGCCCTTGCCGTTTTTCGCCGTCGCGCTGGCGCTGTGATTGATCCCTCCGGGCGCGGCCCGTAAAAGGCGCGGATCGCAACAACCCTCGAGGCCGGGATGCGCCTGCCCCCCATCGCCGCCACGCTGATCGCCTTCGCCGCCGCCGGCGGGCTTTCCGCGATCGCCGCCCGCACCGCCGTGGCGGTGGTCGAGGACGTCTCCGTGACCGAGGTCCGCGCCGCGCTGGCCGCGCAGGGACACGACTGGGCCCGCGTGCAGGGCGACGGGCTGCAGGTGATCCTCGAAGGCGCCGCGCCGACCGAGGCGGTGCGCTTCCGCGCCATGTCGGTGGCAGGCGGCATCGTCGATTCGAGCCGGGTGATCGACAACATGCAGGTGGCCGAGGCCGAGACGCCGCCACCGCCCGACTTCGCGGTCGAGATCCTGCGCAACGATGGCGGCGTGTCGCTGATCGGCCTGCTGCCCGCCGCGACCGACCGCGAGGCGCTGTCGAGCGAGCTGGCCGATCTCGCCGGCGAGGGCGGCGTCAGCGACCTGCTCGACGTGGCCGACCACCCGGTGCCCGCGGGCTGGGCGCCGGCGCTGCGCTACGCCGCCCGCGCGCTCGAGAGCCTGCCGCGCGCCAAGCTCTCGGTCCGCCCGGGCCGGGTGCGGATCGAGGCGATCGCAGACAGCCCCGAGGCGCAGCGCCGGCTCGAGGCCGAGCTGGCCCGGCTGAAGCCCGACTCGGTCCGGCTGACGCTGCGGATCCGCGCTCCCCGCCCGGTGATCGCCCCCTTCACCGCCCGCTTCGTGATCGACGATGACGGCGCCCGCTTCGACGCCTGCTCGGCCGACACCGAAGCCGCGCTGGCGCAGATCACGGCGGCCGCCGAAGAGGCCGGCGCCGAGGCGCCCTTCGACTGCCGGCTGGGGCTCGGCGTGCCGTCGGGCAACTGGGGCGAGGCGGTGGCCGAGGCGATCGGCGCGCTGGCCGAGCTCGGCGGCGGCAGCGTCACCTTCTCGGATGCCGACGTCTCGCTGGTGGCCGCGCAGGGCACCGACGAGGCGCAGCTCGACCGCGTCGCCGGCCGGCTCGGCAACGCCCTGCCCGATCTCTTCGCGCTCGAGGCGGTGCTGCCGGAACCGGCCGAGGCCCGCCCCGAGGACGCGCCGCGCTTTTCCGCGCGGCTCGCCGAGGACGGCACGGTGCGCCTGACCGGGCGGCTGGCCGACCAGCTCAGCGCCACCACCACCGAGAACTTCGCCCGCGCCCGCTTCGGCCGCGACGAGGTCGAGATCTCGACCCGCCTCGCCGACGCGCTGCCGGCCGACTGGTCGGTGCGGGTGCTGGCCGGGCTCGACGCGCTGGCGCTGCTGCGCGAGGGCAGCCTCGAGGTCGGCCCCGAGACCGTCGCCGTGTCGGGCCGCACCGGCCGCAAGACCGCCTCGGCCGAGATCGCCCGGCTGATGGCCGAGAAGCTCGGCCAGGGTGCCGAGTTCGAGATCGACGTCAGCTACGAGGAGGCGCTCGACCCGATCGCCGGCCTGCCCAGCCCCGAGGAATGCCTGCGCCAGATCACCTACGTGACGGCCGACACCAAGATCACCTTCGACCCGGGATCGGCCTCGATCACCGCCGAGGCGCGGCCCGTGGTCGACGACATCGCCGAGATCGTGCGCCGCTGCCCCGAGCTCGAGATCGAGGTGGCCGGCTACACCGACAGCCAGGGCCGCGACGAGATGAACCTCGCGCTGAGCCAGAAGCGGGCCGACGCCGTGGTCGAGGCGCTGCGCCGCTCGCGCGTGCCGGTGGCGGGCTTCACCGCCGTGGGCTACGGCGAGGCCGACCCGATCGCCGACAACGACACCGCCGACGGCCGCGAGGCCAACCGCCGGATCGAGTTCCGGCTGACCGGCGCGCAGGCCGAAGGCCCCGAACAGGCCGACGCGGCCGCGGACCCGGACGCGGACGCGGCGACAGAGGAGGCGACGGTGATCGACGCGGACGCGCCGCAGGCCATGGACAAGCCCGGAACGGGCCCGAGGGCGCGGCCCTCGGACGACGACGAGTAGGGACAGGAACGTGAACAGGACCGAGTTCATCATCGCCACGGCGGTCATCCTCTTCGCCGCCTTCGCGCTGGGCTGGTTCGCCAGCTGGCTGGTGAACCGCTTCACCCGCGTCACCCGCGCCGATATCGGCGAGCTCGACCGCATGGCCCAGGCGCTGCACGAGGCCGAGGAGACCCGCGACCAGGCGATCACCTATGCCGAGGACCGCGAAGCCGAGCTGACCGGCCAGATCAAGCAGTCCGAGGCCGAGCTGCGCGCCGCGATGGAGGCGCTGCGCGAGGCGCGCGGCGAGGCCGAGGAGCTGCGCGCCTGGATCGAGCGTCAGAACGCGGGCTGAGCCCCCTGCCATCCCGGCGCGATCCGGCATAGCCTGCGCGGCATGGAATCGGCACTGGATTACTGGCGCGCACGGGCGCTGCTCGACTGGCAGATCGAGATGGGCGCCGACGAGGCGATTCTCGACGCGCCGCTCGACCGCTACACCCTGACCGATGCGCGCCCCGCCGCGGTGCCCGCCCCCGGCGCAGCCCCTGCCGTGGCGCCCCGCCCCGAGGCGCCCGACCCGGTCGAGCTGGCCCGCGCCGCCGCCGCCGCCGCCCCCGATCTCGAGGCGCTCGCCGCGGCGATGGACGCCTTCGAGCCCTGCGAGCTGCGGCGCGGCGCCCGCAGCACCGTCTTCGCCGCCGGCCGGGCCGGGGCGCGGGTGATGCTGCTGCTCGATCCGCCGCGCCGCGACGAGGACCGCGCCGGCGCGCCGGTCGCGGGCGCGGGCGCGGTGCTGCTCGAACGGATGCTCGGCGCGATCGGGCTGTCGGCCGAGGCGCCCGACCTCGAAGGCGCGGTCTACATGGCCCCCGTGCTGCCCTGGCGCTCGCCGGGCGACCACGCGCCCGACCCCAAGGACCTGGCGATGATGCGCCCCTTCCTCGAACGCCATGTCGAGCTGGCCGGCCCGGACCTGCTGGTGGTGATGGGCTCTGTGGCCTGCGCGGCGCTGATGGATGGCGGCGGGCTGCACCGGCTGCGCGGCCGCTGGGCCGAGCTGATGGGCCGCCCGGCGCTGCCGATCTTCCCGCCCGCGCGGCTGCTGGCCGATCCGGCGCTCAAGCGCGAGGCCTGGGCCGACCTTCTGACGCTGCGCGCCCGGCTCGACCGGCCGCGCTGACGGGAGACCGCATGATCGACCCGCTCACCCTCCTGGCCTTCGTGCCCGCCGCGCTGGCGCTGAACCTGACGCCCGGCGCGGACATGATGTTCTGCCTCGGCCAGGGCCTGCGTGGCGGGCCGCGCGCCGCGCTCGCCGCCGATGCCGGGATCGCGCTGGCGATCCTCGGCCATGTCACGCTGGCGGGCCTCGGGCTCGGCGCGGCGGTGGCGGCCCTGCCCTGGCTCTTCGACGCCATCCGCTGGGCCGGCGTGGCCTACCTGCTGTGGCTGGCCGTCGCCGCCCTGCGCGCGGGCGCCCCGGCCGCCGACCTCCCCGCCGTGCGACCGGCCCGCGCCTTCCGGCAGGGGCTGGTCGTGAACCTCACCAACCCCAAGGTGATCCTGTTCGTGCTGGCCTTCCTGCCGCAGTTCACCGACCCGGCGCGGCCGCTGCTGGCGCAGTTCCTCGCGCTCGGCGCGGTGCTGGCCCTGGGCGGCCTGGTGGTCAACGGCGCGGTCGGCGTCTTCGCCGGCGGCGTCGGCCGGCGCCTGGCCGGCTCGGCCCGGTTCCAGCGCTGGCTCGGCTGGGTCTCGGCCTCGATCTTCGCCGGCCTCGCCGCCCGGCTCGCCCTCGTGCAGAAGGCCTGAGAATGGATCGCGACTTCCTGCCCGTCCGCATCGCCGTGCTCACCGTGAGCGACAGCCGCAGCCGCGCCGACGACCGCTCCGGCGACACGCTGGAAGAGCGGTTGATCGCGGCCGGCCATCACCTCGCCGCGCGCAACATCCTGCCCGACGACCGCGCCGCCATCGCCGCGCGGCTGCGCGCATGGTGCGCCGACCCCGAGATCGACGTGGTGATCTCGACCGGCGGCACCGGGCTCACCGGGCGCGACGTGACGGTCGAGGCGCATCGCGATGTCTACGAGAAGGAGATCGACGCCTTCGGCACGGTGTTCACGATGGTGTCGATGGGCAAGATCGGCACCTCGGCGGTGCAGAGCCGCGCCACCGGCGGCGTGGCAAACGGCACCTATCTCTTCGCCCTGCCCGGCTCGCCCGGCGCCTGCCGCGACGCCTGGGACGAGATTCTGGAGAAGCAGCTCGACTACCGCCACAGGCCCTGCAACTTCGTCGAGATCATGCCGCGGCTCGACGAGCACCTGCGGCGCAAGTGATCAGGCGGCCGGGCAGCCGCTGATCTCGACCGCGCGGCCGCCGCCCAGCACCGTGAGCGTCAGCGCCGAACGGTCGAGCGCCACGCCCTGCCCGCCGGCATGGCCGATCTCGGTGGTCGCCACCAGGCGCCCGCCCTCGCGCCGCACCCGTGCCGGCGTGGTCCAGAGCGCCGGGTCGCCGGTCTCGACCACCACGGTCTCCTCGGCGCCGAGCGGCGGAAGCGCCAGCGTCGCGGTCAGCGCCAGCCCCCTTTCCGACGGCCGGACGGCGCAGGTCGCGGCGTCGAGCCCCGCCTCGGCGGGCGTCATCGGCCGGTCGGCCAGCGCCACCGACAGCGAAGCGTCGCGATCGGCGCTGACCGGCAGGTCGGCCGCGAAATCGAGCGAGACCGGCACGCAGACCTCCTCGCAGACGCCGATGTCGAGCCGGCCGCGCATCCGCGCCGGCGCGCCCGGCGCGGCGGGCGTAAGCTCGACCGGGATCGTCACCTGCTCGGCATAGCCGATGGATTCGTAGCCGCTCTGCTCGAACACCTCCGGCACCGGCCAGTGGAAGCGCACGCTCGCCACGTTCTCCGATCCGGTCCAGTCCACCTCCGGCGGAATGCCCGCCTCGCCCGGCGCGCGCCAGTAGGTCTTCCAGCCCGGCGCCATGGTCAGCCGGAACCCGGCCATGTGGGTGCCGGTCTCGGTGCGCCAGCCCGGCAGCACGTCGAGGCGGACGATCTGGTCGGCGGGGCCGGCAAGGGCGGGGCCGCAGGCCAGCGCGGCGGCGAGAAGCGGGGCGAATTGTCTCATGGCACGGGTGTGCCCCTGCGCGTGATCAAAGGGAAGTCACGTCGGCGCGAGAGGCCCGCTCGGGCCCGCCGGCGTTCACGCCGCCGCGACGAAGCCTGCCCCCGGCCCTTGATCGCGCCTGCCGCAGGCCACATTGTTGAATCATGAAAGCCCTGAACGCAGACCTGAGCGGCAAGCTGCTGATCGCCATGCCCGGCATGGGCGATCCGCGCTTCGACCATGCGGTGATCTTCATCTGCGCCCATTCCGAGGACGGCGCGATGGGGCTGATCGTCAACAAGCCGGCGACCGAGGTGCGGTTCTCCGACCTGCTCGACCAGCTCGGCATCTCGCCCGATCCGGGCCTGCGCGACATCCGCGTGCATATCGGCGGCCCGGTCGAGGAGAGCCGCGGCTTCGTGCTGCATTCGACCGACTATGAATCCGAGCAGGGCACGCTGCAGGTCGACGAGGGCACCGCCATGACCGCGACGCTCGACGTGCTCGAGGAGATCGCGCATGGGCGCGGGCCGAAATCCTCGCTGCTGGCGCTGGGCTATGCCGGCTGGGGGCCGGGCCAGCTCGAGGACGAGATCGCCCAGAACGGCTGGCTGATCGGCGAGGCGCAGCACGCCGTGGTCTTCGGCCGCGCCAACGAGCACAAGTGGACCGCCGCGCTCAAGGGCATCGGCATCGACCCGCTGACCCTGTCCTCGACCTCCGGCACGGCCTGACCTTCGAGCGGCGCGCCCGGCCCCGGCCGGTCGCCTTGCGTATTTTCGGAGAAAAGTAGACCTCTCTGGACTACTTTTCTCTTCAAATACGCAGATCCCGCCCTGTCAGCCCTCCTGCCCTTCGGCGATCAGCGCCTCGACGATGGCTCGCGCGCTGTCGGAGGACCAGTCCGCCTCGCCCTGCAGCCGGGCGATCTCCTGCCCCTCGGCGTCGAGGATCAGCGTCACCGGCAGGCCGAGCACGCCCAGATCGCGCGCCAGCGTCTGGCGCGGGTCCTTGTGGCGCGGCAGGCTCTCGGCGCCGATCTCGGTCAGGAAACGCTCCATCCCGGCCGGGTCGTTGCGGCCGGTGGCGATGGTCACGACCTCGAAATCGTCGCCGCCGTATTCGTCCTGCAGCGCGGCGAGCTGCGGCATCTCCACCCGGCAGGGCGCGCACCACGTGGCCCAGAAGTTCACCAGCACCGGCTTGCCCTCGAACTCGGCCAGCGTCATCTCCGTGCCGTCCTCGGCCTCGAAGGCCACGTCCGAGCCGGGCTGCGGTTCGGCATGCACGGCGAGCTTGCGCATGTCGCCCTCGCGCAGCGCCTCGAGCGCCGCGGGGTCCGCGTTTGCAAGGCTCACTGACGCCATGTAAAGACCGATGAGAACGACGCTGCGCATGTGACTTCCCTTAAGGACCAAGTGATGACCGAGAGCTCCAACGCGATGTGGGGCGGCCGTTTCGCCGCCGGGCCGGATGCGATCATGGAGGCGATCAACGCCTCGATCGGCTACGACCGGCGACTGGCGCCGCAGGACATCGAAGGGTCCCGGGCCCATGCCGCGATGCTCGCGGCGCAGGGCATCATCGACGCTAAGGATGCGGAAGAGATCAGGAAAGGCCTTCTCACGGTCTTGTCAGAGATCGAAGGCGGCAGCTTCGAGTTCTCGACCGCGCTCGAGGACATCCACATGAACGTCGAGGCCCGCCTCAAGCAGCTGATCGGCGAGCCGGCGGGCCGGCTGCACACCGCGCGCTCGCGCAACGACCAGGTCGCGACCGACCTGCGGCTATGGGTGCGCGACCAGTGCGACGCCGCCGACGCGGCGCTGAAGGCGCTGATCGAGGCGCTGCTCGGCCAGGCCGAGACCGGCGCCGACTGGGTGATGCCCGGCTTCACCCACCTGCAGACCGCGCAGCCGGTGACCTGGGGCCACCACATGATGGCCTATGTCGAGATGTTCGCCCGCGACCGGGCGCGCTTCGCAAATGCCCGCGCGCTGATGAACGAAAGCCCCTTGGGCGCCGCCGCGCTCGCCGGCACCTCCTTCCCGATCGACCGCGAGGCGACCGCGAAGGCGCTCGGCTTCGACCGGCCGATGGCCAACAGCCTCGACGCCGTGTCGGACCGCGACTTCGCGCTCGAGTTCCTGTCGGCCGCGACGATCTGCGCCATGCACCTGTCGCGGCTCTCCGAAGAGCTGGTGATCTGGTCCTCGGCGCAGTTCCGCTTCGTGGCGATGTCGGATCGTTGGTCGACCGGCTCCTCGATCATGCCGCAGAAGCGCAATCCCGACGCCGCCGAGCTGATCCGCGCCAAGATCGGCCGGATCATGGGCGCCAACGTGGCGCTGCTCACGGTGATGAAGGGCCTGCCGCTCGCCTATGGCAAGGACATGCAGGAGGACAAGGAGCAGGTCTTCGACGCCGCCGACAACCTGATGCTGTCGCTGGCCGCGATGACCGGCATGGTGGCCGACATGACCGGCAACCCCGAGCCGATGCGCGCCGCCGCGGCCTCGGGCTTCTCGACCGCGACCGACCTTGCCGACTGGCTGGTGCGCGAGTTGGGCCTGCCCTTCCGCGACGCGCATCACGTCACCGGGTCGCTGGTGGCGCGCGCCGAGGAGAAGGGCTGCGACCTGCCGGAGCTTTCGCTCGAGGACATGCAGGCCGTGCATGAGGGCATCACCGAGGACGTATTCGGTGTGCTGACGGTCGAGAACTCGGTCGCCTCGCGCAGCGCCTATGGCGGCACCGCGCCCGACAACGTGCGCGCCCAGATCGCCCGCTGGCGCGAGGCGCTGCGGTGAGACCGGCGCTCGTGGCGCTGCTCCTGCTCGCCGGCTGCGGCGCCGAGGCCCCGCCCGAGCGGGCCGGGGCGACGCTGGATTACGGCGCCACGGGCCCCGGCCGGACGCTGGGCGGCCTGGGCGAGGCGCGGCCGTGAGGTGGTTCTGGCTGGCGCTGGCGGTCTGGGGCGCGCTGCACCCGATGCGCTGGTCGATCGCGTGGTTCGCGCAGAACGGCTATTCCTGGGACGGTCTGCTGGCCGCCTGGGGCGCCAATCTCGCCACCAAGGCGCTGGCCTGGGAGCTGGTGATCGCCGCGATCACGCTGATCGCCTGGATCCTCGTCGAGGTCCGGGTGCGGCGCAACTGGGAGGCGCTGCTGGCGATCCCCGCCACCGCCCTGATCGGCGTCGGCTGCGGCCTGCCGCTGTTTCTGTTCCTGCGCACCCGGCCGATCTAGCCGGGCTCGTTTGATCGGGTCCATCTAGTCGGGCCTGGTCGCGCTCAGCACCGCCAGCGGCATCGCCACCTGCCAGCCGGTCTCGGTCTGCGGCTGCAACCGCACCGCCGCGATCGAGCCGGCGAGGATCGCCGCCACCCGTTCGCGCGGCTGGTCGCGCAGCAGCATCGAGACCGCGACCGTGCCGGTCGAGAAGGCCTCGAACAGCTGGTCGGGCGATTCGATCTCGAGCACCGCCTTCAACCGCTCGATGCCCTCGTAGCGCAGCCCCGCCTCCGCGATCAGCGGCTCGGCCTCGGCCGGGCGGGCAAAGCGGTTCAGGTCCGGCTGCTTCGGGATCAGGCCGGGTTCGGCATGTTCGCGGATCGGCCCCAAGATGGCGGCGAAGGCCGGCGAGGCCTCCGGCCCGACCCAAGCCGACATCGCGAAGCGCCCGCCCGGCCGCAGCACCCGCGCCACCTCGGCCAGCGCGCGCGGCTGGTCCGGCAGATGCGGGATGCCCAGCGAGCACAGCACCGCGTCGAAGCGGCCCGCGTCGAAGGGCAGGTCCTGCGCGTCGCCCAGGTGATACTCGGCCCGCGGCGCGTTGGCCCGCGCCGCCTCGAGCATCGTCTCGGAGAAGTCGAGCGCCACGACATGCGCGCCGGTCGCGCGCAGCATCCGCGTCATCGCGCCCTGGCCGCAGCACAGGTCGAGCACCTCCTGGTGCGGCCGCGGATCGGCGATCTCGACCAGCCGCCGCGCCCCCACCTCGGCGGCGGGCCCGAACCAGTGCCGGAAGGCGGCCGCGATCCCGGCGCTCGACCAGCCTTCGCGCTCGCGCTCCGCGAATGTCGCGTAGTCGCCCATCATCCCCCCGCCCTAGGCGGTTCCCGGCCATGATCATAACATGCCGGGCGGCCCGCCGCGACAATCGCGGGGGTTGGGATCACCAACCGATCTGTTAAGACCCGAGCCGGAATCTGCAGCGGAGCGCCAGCCTTGGACCATTTCCTCTACCGCGACGGCCGGCTGATGGCCGAGGATGTCGCCATTTCCGAGATCGTCGCCAGCGTCGGCACGCCGGTCTACGTCTATTCCTCCGCGACGCTGCTGCGCCATCTCAAGCTGTTCGAGGACGCGCTCGAAGGGCTGCCGCACCTCGTCTGCTTCGCGGTCAAGTCGCTCGGCAACGTCGCGGTGCTGAAGCTTCTGGGCGAGGCCGGGGCCGGGATGGACATCGTCTCGGGCGGCGAATACGCCCGCGCCCGCGCCGCCGGCATCCCGGGCGAGCGCATCGTCTTCTCCGGCGTCGGCAAGACCCGCGACGAGATGCGCATGGCGCTCGAGGGCGGCATCCGCCAGTTCAACGTCGAGAGCGAGCCCGAGATGCAGGCGCTCTCCGAGGTGGCCGTGTCGCTGGGCAGGACCGCCCCGATCACCATCCGCGTGAACCCGGACGTGGATGCGAAGACCCACGCCAAGATCGCCACCGGCAAGTCCGAGAACAAGTTCGGCATCCCGATCGCGCGGGCGCGCGAGGTCTATGCCATGGCCGCCGCCCTGCCCGGAATCGAGGTGATCGGCATAGACGTGCATATCGGCAGCCAGCTGACCGAGCTCGCCCCCTTCGAGGCGGCCTTCACCAAGGTGGCCGAGCTGACCGAGACCCTGCGCGCCGAGGGCCACGACATCCGCCGCCTCGATCTCGGCGGGGGCTTGGGCATCCCCTACGAGCGGGTCAACGAGGCGCCGCCGCTGCCCTTCGACTACGGCGCGCTGATCCGGCGCACGGTCGGGCATCTGGGTTGCGAGATCGAGATCGAGCCGGGCCGGCTGGTCGCCGGCAATGCCGGTCTGCTGGTCAGCCGCGTCACCTACGCCAAGTCCGGCGAGGGGCGCGACTTCCTGATCCTTGATGCTGCGATGAACGACCTGATCCGCCCGGCGATGTACGAGGCGCATCACGACATCGTCCCGGTGGTCGAGCCCGAGGCCGGCGCAGAGACCCGCAAATGGGACGTGGTCGGCCCGGTCTGCGAGACCGGCGACACCTTCGCGCGCGGCCGCGACCTGCCGCCCGTCGCCGAGGGCGACCTCGTGGCCTTCCGCTCGGCCGGGGCCTACGGCGCGGTGATGGCCAGCGAGTACAACGCCCGCCCCTTGATCCCGGAAGTGCTTGTGCGCGACGATCAATTCGCGGTTATCCGCCGCCGCCCCAGCTATGAGGAAATGATCGCGCGCGATACCATCCCCGAATGGCTATGATGGAGAGGCCCATCCCGCGCCACGGAGCACCGGCACCCTGACCGAGACCCGCGATCCCCTGTCGCATCTGAAACGCCCCGTCGCGCTGACCCGCGCCGGCATGGTCGCCGAGCGCGCGCTGCGCGCCTTCTGGCCGCTCTGGACCGTGCTGGCCGTGGCGCTGGCGCCGCTGATCGCGGGCTGGCAGGACCGGCTGCCGGTCGAGATCTTCTGGGGCTGGGCGGTGATCGCGGTGCTCGGCGCGGCCGTCGCGCTGGGCTGGGGGCTGTGGCGCTTCCGCTGGCCCTCGCGCGCCGCCGCGATCGACCGGCTCGACCGCAGCCTGCCCGGCCGCCCGGTCTCGGCGCTTCTCGATGCGCAGGCGACGGGGCGCGGCGATATCGGCTCCGAGGCGCTCTGGGCCGCGCATCTGAAGCGGATGCGCGCGCGCAGCGACCATGCCGCCCCGGCCCGGCCCGACCTGCGGCTGGCCGCGCGCGACCCGTTCGGACTGCGCTACATCGCGCTCCTGTTCCTCGTCGTGGCGCTGCTCTTCGGCTCGGTCTGGCGCGTGGGCTCGGTCGTCGGCATGACGCCGGGCGGCGGCGGCGCGCTGGCCGAGGGCCCGGTCTGGGAAGGCTGGATCGAGCCGCCCGCCCATACCGGCCTGCCCTCGCTCTACCTTGCCGACCAGCCGCCCGGCCCGCTCGCGGTACCCGAGAACAGCCGGATCACCGTGCGGCTCTACGGCGAAATCGGCGCGCTGACCCTTTCGGAGACCGTCTCGGGCCGCACCGAGGACCTGCCGGCCGCCTCCGACGCCAGCCAGAGCTTCATCGTCACCCGCGACGGCCGCATCGCCATTTCCGGCCCCGGCGGCGCGGCGTGGGACGTCACCGTCACCCCCGACGCCGCGCCCGAGATCGCCGTCGCCGGCCCGCTCGAGACCGAGGGGCTGGGGCAGATGACGCTGCCCTTCCGCGCCAGCGACGATCACGGCGTGGTCTCGGGCACCGCGCGCATCGCGCTCGACGTCGAGGCGGTGGAGCGCCGCCACGGCCTCGCCACCGAATGGCAGGCGCGCGAGCCGATCGTGGTCGACCTGCCGATGCCCTACAGCGGCGCGCGCGACGAGGTCGAGGAGGTGCTGGCGGGCGACTTCTCGCAACACCCCTTCGCCAACCTGCCGGTGCGGATCACGCTGCAGGCGACCGATGCCGCCGAGCAGACCGGCGAATCGGGCCCCTACCCGACCACCCTGCCGGGGCGGCGCTTCTTCCAGCCGCTGGCCCGTGCCGTGGCCGAGCAGCGCCGCGACCTTCTGTGGTCCAAGCAGAACGCGGCCCGCGTGCGCGACGTGCTGCGGGCGGTCTCGCACCGCCCCGAGGGGCTGTTTCGCGACCGCAGCACCTACCTGCGGCTGCGCGTGGCGCTGCGCCGGCTCGACACCGCCGCCGGCGCGCCGGGCGGGCTGAGCGATGCCGCGCAGGCCGAGATCGCGCAGGCGCTGTGGGATCTCGCGGTGCAGCTCGAGGACGGCACGCTGGCCGATGCGCGCGAGCGGCTGCGCCGGGCGCAGGAACGGCTGGCCGAGGCGATGCGCGAGGGCGCCACGCCAGACGAGATCGCCGAGCTGATGGACGAGCTGCGCGCCGCCACCGACGACTACCTGCGGATGCTGGCCGAGAACGCCGAGCCGGGCGAGAGCGGCCTCGACCAGCCGCAGACCGGCCAGAACGAGGGCATGCAGGTCACGCAGGACGAGCTGCAGGCGCTGATGGACCGGATCCAGGAGCTGATGGAGGAAGGCCGGATGGCCGAGGCGGCCGAGCTGATGGAGCAGCTCAACCGCATGATGGAGAACCTGCGCGTCACGCAGGGCGAAGGCGGCGGCGGCCCGCAGACCCCGGGCCAGCGTTCGATGCAGGATCTGCAGGACACGCTGCGCGGCCAGCAGGACCTGTCGGACGAGGCCTTCCGCGACCTGCAGGACCGGTTCAACGGGCGCCAGCCCGGCCAGCGCGGCCAGTCTCCGGGCCGCCAGCCCGGCGCCGGACAGCCCGGTGACAACGGCCCGCCGCAGGACGGCCAGCCGCAGCCGGGCCAGCAGGGCGGCGACGGGCAGGGCGACATGCGCGGCTCGCTCGCCGACCGGCAGCAGGCGCTGCGCGACGAGCTTGAGCGCCAGCGCGGCGCCCTGCCCCGCCTCGACGGCGAGAGCGCCGACCGCGCCCGCGGCGCGCTCGACCGGGCCGAGGGCGCGATGGACGAGGCCGAGCGGGCGCTGCGCTCGGACGATCTCGCCGGCGCGATCGATAGGCAGGCCGAGGCGATGGAGGCGCTGCGCGAGGGCGTGCGCGAGCTGGGCCGCGCGCTGGCCGAGAACGGCGAGCCGCAGCCCGGACAGGGCGAGGCCCGCGGCGGCACCGGCGCCGAGACCGGCCCCGGCCGCCGCGACCCGCTGGGCCGGGACATGGGGTCGAACGGGCGGATGGGCACCGAGGATTCGCTGCTTGGCGACGGCGACGTGGCCCGCCGCGCCGAGGAGCTCCTGGACGAGATCCGCCGCCGCGCCGGCGAACGCGAGCGCCCGCAGAGCGAACGCGACTACCTCGAGCGCCTGCTCGACCTGTTCTGAGCGGCCGGCCGGCCCGCGCGGCTCAGGAGATGCGCAGCAGCAGCGCCTGCAGCCGGTCGTCGAGCCACACCCGCCCGGTATCCACCCAGTCCGCATAGGCGGCGAGCGGCTCGGCCAGGACCGGCATCATCTCGGCCAGCCGGCCGGCATGGGCATAGACCAGCGCCAGAACCGTGGCGAGCAGCATCGCCGCCGCGAAACCGAGCCGGAACCCGCGGGCCCGGCTGCCGTCGCCGTCGTCCTGCACCGGCCGCAGCACGCCGCCGCTCTTGAGCGCGGTGCCGCGCAGCGTGGAGTTGATCTCCTCGATGTCGGGCAGCAGGTCGCGGCGCGACACCGCCCCGGTCGAGGCGGCGGCGGCGCGGGCCCGCGCCCGCGCGGCGTCCTCCTCCGGGGCCTCGACCTCGTCCCGGGCCGCCATCGCCTCCGGCGCCTCGTGGCGCTCGATCTCCGCGATCTCGTCGGGCGGCAGCTCGTCCTGCGGCGGCTCGGCCGTCACGGCATCGGCCTCCGTCACGCGCTCCGACGGCGGCGCGGCCCATGCCTCCTCCTCGGGTTCGGCCGGGGCCTCGGCGCCGAAGCCCCGCGCCGCGTCGGTCTCCAATTCAGGTTCCCGCTCCCGTTCCCGTTCACGTTCCGGCGGCAGCGGAGCTGCCGGCAGCGGCTCGGCCTCCGGCTCGGAGCGCAGCGCGCGGGCGAGCGCGGCGTTCTCCGCCTCCTCCCCGCTCAAATCATCCTCCCCGAAGATCGACGCTTCCGGGGCGTCGGGCTCCGCCGCGTGCTCCGGCGCGGGCCGCGTCTCGACCGTCTCCTCGGCCGTTTCCTCGACCGAGGGCGCGCCTGACGGGGCAGCCCGCGGATCGTTGTCATCGGGCTTGAGCGTGCGGGTGTCGTCGGCCTCGGGCTCTGCCGCCGCTTCGGCATCGGGCGGGGGCGGATCGTGGCGCTCGTCCGGCGCCGTCTCCTCGGCCTCGTCCCGGTCCGGCGCATCGCGGCGGCGCAGGCCGGCCTCGGCGCGTCGTTGGGCCTCCTCCCGCTCGGCCTCGGCGCGCAGGATCTCCTCGATCTCGGGGGTGATGGTGCGACGGCGCGGCATCGGCGGCGGCGCGGCAGCCGCCTCGTCTTCATCCTCGTCCTCGGCCTCGACCTCGTCCGGGGCGGGGGCCGCGCCCTCGGGCCCCTCGGGCGCCGGGTCGTCGGCCGGCGCGCCGGGCGCCTCGCGCCGGGCCAGCCAGGTCAGGCCGCAATCCGAGCACTGCACCTCGCGGCCCTCCTCGGGCACCGCCTCCTCGTCCACCTCGTACTGGGCCCCGCAATTCGGGCAGATCAAGCGCATGCGTCGCGTCCCTTTGCCCGCCCCATCGGGGCGGCCTTCATCCGGCCCAACCCTAGCGCCGCGCCGCCCTGCCGCCAAGAAAGCCCGCCCTCGCCGGGCCCGGCTGATGCAGCGCTGCAATTGCAACGCCGTCCCGCTTCCGGCAGAAGGGGGCCAGAGCAGGGAGAGGCGGGTGATCGAGCTACGCGACGTGGCCTACAGCTATGGCGGCGGGGAATTGTTTTCCGGCCTCTCGCTGGTGCTCGCGCCGGGATCCTTCCACTTCCTGACCGGCCCCTCCGGCGCCGGCAAGACCACCCTTCTCAAGCTGTGCTACGGCGACCTCGTGCCGACCGCCGGGGAGGTCGCGCTGTTCGGCGAGACCACGCGCGGCATGGCGCGCGACGGGCTGGCGCTGACCCGCCGCCGGATCGGCGTGGTGCACCAGGACTGCCAGTTCCTCGACCATCTTTCCGTCGCCGAAAACGTGGCGCTGCCGCTTTCGGTCGCCGGCCGGCGCGCCGAGGCCGAGGCCTACCTGCCCGACCTGATGGCCTGGGTCGGGCTGAACCGGCAGGCCGGGCGGCGGCCGCCCGAGCTGTCTGGCGGCGAACGCCAGCGCGCCGCGCTGGCCCGCGCCGTGATCATGTCGCCCGACGTGATCATCGCCGACGAGCCCACCGGCAACATCGACTGGGAGATGTCGCAGCGGCTGCTGGCGCTGCTGGTTGAACTCAACCGCATGGGCAAGGCGGTGCTGATCGCCACCCACGACCTCAACCTGATCCGCGCCGCCAAGGCGCAGGTCGCGGCGCGTACGCTGCGGCTCAAGGGACGGCAGCTCATGATGGCCGGGGCCGAGCTGTGAGCCGGCTGCTGGCGCAGATCCTCGACCTGCTGGCGGGCGACGTGCAGGCCGACCGCACCGTGCCGCCGACCGGCTTCACCGCCCGGCTGACCATCTTCACCGCCGCGGCGATGGCGCTGCTGGCGGTCTTCGCGCTGGCCTTCTCGCTCTCGACCGGCCGGCTGGCCGAACGCTGGTCGGAGGAGCTGGCGCGCACCGCGACCCTGCGGATCTCGGCCCCGCCCGAGCAGATGGCGGCGCAGCGCCGCGCCGCGCTCGAGCTGCTCGCCACCACGCCGGGCATCGCCGAGGCGCGCGCGCTCGACGCCGAGGAGACGCAGGCGCTGCTGACGCCGTGGTTCGGGCCCGACCTGCCGCTCGAGCAGCTGCCGATCCCGCAGCTGATCGAGATCGTCGAGGACCGGCCGGGCTACGATGCCACCGGGCTCAGGGCACGGCTTCAGGCCGAGGTGCCGGGCGCCGTGCTCGACGACCACACCCGCTGGCGCGAGCCGCTGGTGGCGGCGGCCGCGCGGCTGCGGCTGCTGGGCTGGCTGGCGATGGCGCTGATCGGCGGGGCGATGGCGGCGATGATCACGCTGGCCGCGCAATCGGCGCTGTCGGCCAATGCCCAGGTCATCCGCGTGCTGCGGCTGATCGGCGCCCGCGACGCCTATATCGCGCGCGCCTTCGTGCGCCGCTTCACGCTGCGCGCGCTGTGGGGCGCGGCCTCCGGCACCACGCTCGGCGCGGCGATCCTGCTCGTCCTGCCGGGCGGCGCGGCGGATGCGGGCTTTCTGGGCGGCTTCGGGCTGGCGGGCGGGCAATGGCTCTGGCTGCTGCCGATCCCGCCACTGGCCGCCGCGGTGGCCTTCACCGCCACCCGCGCGGCGGCGCGACGCACATTGGAGCGACAGTCATGACCGGACCCGCCTATGCCTGGCGCTGGCTCAGGAGCCTTGCCTTCAGCATCCTGATCTACGCCGCGATGATCCCCGTCGCGCTGGCCTACCTGCCCTGGACGCTGGCGCATCGCGACGGCGCGGTGGCGGCCGCGCATCGCTGGTGCCGGATCGTGCGCTGGCTGGCCCGCGTCATGCTGGGGCTCAGGACCGAGGTGCGCGGCACGCCGCCCACGCGAGAGGTGATGATCGCCGCCAAGCACCAGAGCTTCCTCGACATCATCCTGATCTACGGCGCGGTGCCGCGCGGCAAGTTCATCATGAAGAAGGAGCTGGTCTACGCGCCGATCCTCGGCCAGATCGCGCTCCGGATCGGCTGCGTGCCGGTCGATCGCGGCAAGCGCGGCGCGGCGATCCGGCAGATGACCGAGGACGTGCGCGCCGGCAACGCCGACCCCGGCCAGCTGATCATCTACCCGCAGGGCACCCGCGTCGCGCCGGGCGTGGCCGCGCCCTACAAGGTCGGCACCGCCGCGCTCTACCGCGAGCTGGGCCAGCCCTGCGTGCCGGTCGCCTGCAATGTCGGCGTGTTCTGGCCCAAGCGCGGCGTGCTGCGCCGCCCCGGCACCGCCATCGTCGAGTTCCTGCCCGAGATCCCGCCCGGCCTGCCGCCGGCCGAGTTCATGAGCCGGCTCGAGGACATGGTGGAATCGCGCTCGGACCGGCTGATGGCCGAGGCGGGCTTCCCGATCGCGCTCGGAGGCCCGGTTGAGGACCATTGACGACATCGCCGCGCTCGAGGCGCTCTACGGCGCCGCCTCGCCCGCCGCGCGCGACAAGATCCGCGACCGCCTGACCCCGCTCTACCGCGACTGGATCGCGGCGGCGCGCTTCTGCGTGCTGGCCACGACCGGGCCTGAGGGCACCGATGCCAGCCCGCGCGGCGATGACGGCCCGGTGGTGGCGATGCCGGACGACCGGACGCTGCTGCTGCCCGACTGGCGCGGCAACAACCGGCTCGATTCGCTACGCAACATCGTCCGCGACGGCCGGGTCAGCCTGATGTTCATTGTGCCGGGCTCGCACAACGTGGTGCGCGTCAACGGCCGCGCCGTGATCAGCGTCGAGCCGGGCCACCTCGCCCGGTTCGAGCGCGACGGGCGGCAGCCGCGCAGCGTCATCGTGGTCGCGGTGGAGGAGGTCTACGTGCAATGCGCCCGCGCGATCCTGCGCGCGCGGCTGTGGCGCGGCGAAGACGAGGCGGCGGGGCTGCCCAGCGTCGGCGAGCTGCTGGCCGAGGGGCGCGACGACATCGACGCCGCGGCCTACGACGCCGCATGGCCCAAGCGGGCGCGCGAATCGATGTGGTGAGACCCGGACGGGGCACGAGCGGGTAGAGGCGCCCCCGCAGGGGCGCCGGCCGCCTCAGGCGGCGAGGCCCTTCGAGCCGAGGTCGAGATACTTCTTGCGCCGGTCGGCGCGCAGGCCCTGCCCGTCGAGATCCTTCATCTCGTCCAGCATCGCCGCGATCTCGCGGCCGACCGCGTCGATCGCGGCGGTGCGGTCGCGATGCGCGCCGCCCAGCGGCTCGGCGACGATGCGGTCGCAGACGCCCAGCTCCTTGAGGTTCTGCGCCGTCAGCCGCAGCGCCTCGGCCGCCTCGCGCATCTTCTCGGCGTCCTTCCACAGGATCGAGGCGCAGCCCTCGGGCGAGATCACCGAGTAGATCGAGTGCTCGAGCATCGCCACGCGGTTGGCGGTGGCGAAGGCCACCGCGCCGCCCGAGCCGCCCTCGCCGATGATCACCGACACCAGCGGCACCTTGACCTGCAGGCATTTCTCGGTCGAGCGCGCGATCGCCTCGGACTGGCCGCGCTCCTCGGCGCCCTTGCCGGGATAGGCGCCGGGCGTGTCGACCAGCGTCACCACCGGCAGGCCGAAGCGGTCGGCCATGTCCATCAGCCGGATCGCCTTGCGATAGCCCTCGGGCCGCGCCATGCCGAAATTGCGCTCGATCCGGCTCTTGGTGTCATGGCCCTTCTCGTGGCCGATCACCATGACGGGGCGGCCGTTGAAGCGCGCGAGCCCGCCCATCACCGCGTGGTCGTCGGCGAAGTTGCGGTCGCCGGCCAGCGGCGTGTACTCGGTGAAGAGCCGCTCGATGTAGTCCTTGCAATGCGGCCGCTCGGGGTGGCGCGCCACCTGGCATTTCCGCCAGGGCGTCAGGTTGGCGTAGAGCTGGACCAGCATCTCGTGGCTCTTGCGGTCGAGCGCGGCGGCCTCCTTCTCGACATCCATCTCCGGGCTGCGCTGCGCCAGGGCCCGCAATTCCGCGGCCTGGCCCTCGATCTCGGCGAGCGGCTTCTCGAATTCGAGGTAGATGGTCATGCGACGGGCCCTTCGGTTGCGCTGCCGCCCGTATATGCCGCCTCCGGCGGGGCCATGCAACTCGTGGCCGACTTGACGCGCAGGGCGGGCGGGCCAGTGTCGGGAAGACCGGAGCGCGAGAAGGACCCCCGCCATGCCCGACCACGTGATCGCCACCGCCGCCGAGGCGCTCGAGGCCGAGGCGCTGCCGCGGCTGCGCGAGGTCCATGCCGGCGAAGACCGCCCGGCCGACGCCGTGCTGCCGCCGGCGCTGCGCCGCCCGGCCGATGCCAAGACCCCGGCCCGCTGGGCCTATGAGCGGCTGATCCTCTACATCCAGCGCTTCGAGCAGGCGCTCGACGCCGACCAGGAGGTCGCCATGGCGATGACCGGCGGCCATTCCGGCGTGCTCCGGATCGAGGGGATGGGCTATTTCGACCCCGACATCGTGACCTTCTACGGCACCGACCCCTCGGGCGCGAAGACGCAGCTGATCCAGCACGTCACGCAGTTGTCGGTGATCCTGCGCGCCCTGCCCCGGCAGCGGCCCGAGGAACCGGCCGAGCGGATCGGCTTCCGGCTCGCGCGCGAGCTGGAGGAGACGGAGGAGGAGGACGACGCCGCCGCGCAACGCGGGCCCGATGCCGCAGGCGAGACATCGTGACAGCGTCACCGAATTGGGCTAACCCGCCCAGCGACACGCAGACGCAGGAGCCCGACATGGCCGACGATCACAAGCACGAGCACGGCACCATGGACATCACCGAGCAGGAAAAGACCTTCGACGGGTTCATGAAGCTCACCGTCCGGGGCACCATCGCGATCATCGTCGCGCTGATCCTGCTGGCGCTGGTCAACGCCTGATCGCCCCATGCATCGTCGGCTCTTCCTTGCCGCCGCGCCGCTGGCGCTGGCGGGCTGCGGCGCGGGCGAGCCGGTCTGGGCGCCCGACGACGCGCTGGCGCGCGTGGCCTACCGGCATGACGGGCCGCCGGCGCTCACCCTGATCACGGTGAAGAACCTCGGATCGGGCAACGGTGCGCATACCGGGCTGATGATCAATGCCAGCCAGCGGGTGATGTTCGACCCGGCCGGCAGCTACGGCCATGCCTCGATCCCCGAGCGCAACGACCTGCTCTACGGCATCACGCCCGAGGTCGAGGCCTCCTACATCTCCTACCATTCGCGCGTCTCCTTCACGACCGTCGTGCAGCGCAAGGAGGTGCCCGCCGCCACCGCCGAGCAGGCGTTCCGGCTGGCCAAGACGGCCGGGCCGGTGCCGAAGGTGCAGTGCACCCGCGCCGCCTCGCGGCTGATCTCGGCGCTGCCGGGCTTCGAGCGGGTCGGCACGACCTGGTTTCCCGACGAGCTGTCGGACCGCTTCGGCGAACTGCCCGGCGTGAGCACCCGCGAGTTCAACGAGAACGACAGCAGCAGCCTGCGCGACGCGACGCGCTCGGTGGCGCGCCAGCTCGAGGGCTGATCTCAGAGCGCCAGTGCCGCGGTCGCGCCGATCACCGCGTAGAGCACCCCCGCCCCGGCCGCCATCGCGGCCAGCACGTTGCGCGTGACGAGCCCGACCACGATCACCGCGAGCGCGGCCAGCCCGCGCGCGAGATCGGGTTCGCCGCCGGTGGCGGCGGGCCAGAGCACGGCCGGCGCCACGAGCCCCGGCAGCACCGCCACCGCGGTGTAGCGCAGGTGGCGCAGCACCCATTCGGGTAGCGGCTTGGCGCCGATCATGCCGAGGAAGGAAAAGCGCAGCACGAAGCTGCCCGCCCCGAGCACGAGGATCACGGTCCAGATCGTGGCGGTGTCGATGTCGATGTCGGGGGTCATGCCTCGCTCCGCATCATCAGCTCGACCCTGGCCCCGACCATCATCGCCGCGACGGCGGCCAGCAGCAGGCCGAGATTGTAGGGCAGGAAGGCCAGCGCCAGCGCCAGAACGATCGAGGTCAGCGCCGCGGCCAGATGCGCCAGCGTGCGCAGCATCGGCGCGATCAGCGCGAGGAAGGTGATCGGCACCGCGAAATCGAGCGCCATCCAGCCCGGGATCGCCGCGCCGACCAGCGCGCCGACCACGGTGAAGACGTACCACAGCGGGCAGACCGGCAGCACCGCGCCGAAGAAATAGGCGAGCTTCTGGTCGAGCCGCCAGTGCGGGTTCTCCTCGAAGCGCACCGCCGAACAGGCATAGACTTGGTCGACCAGGAAATACGCCACCAGCGCCCGCTTCCAGACCGGCGCCGCGCCCAGATGCGGCGTCAGTGAGGCCGAGTACATCGCCATGCGCAGGTTCACCGCCAGCGCCGTGGCCAACACGATCAGGAGCGGCGCCTGTTCGTTCAGCAGCTGCAGGGCGGTGAACTGCGCCGCCCCGGCGATCACCGCCACCGAGAAGGCCAGCGCCTCGAAGGCGTCGAGCCCGGCCTCGCGCGACACCACGCCGAACAGCGTGGCGAAGGGTATGATGACGAGGATGAAGGGCGCGCCGTCCTTCAGGCCAAGCCGGAATGCGGACGGGGCGCGGCGGAGGGCGGCGGTCATATACATGCTCTGGTCCTGTATTCCGCACAGGGCTATCTGGGAGGCCGGGCAATGGCAAGCGCGGGAGAGACGATGGGCCAGCCGATCGAGGCACCGCCGGGAATGATTCTCGCCGGCGGTCTGTCGCGCCGCATGGGCGGCGGCGACAAGGGGCTGCTGCCGCTGGGCGGCCGGCCGCTGCTGGCGCATGTGATCGCGCGGGTGGCGCCGCAGGTGCCGCGGCTCGCGCTCAACGCCAACGGCGCGGCGGCGCGCTTCGCCGGCTTCGGTCTGCCGGTGCGGCCCGACCCCCTGCCCGGCCATCCCGGTCCGCTCGCCGGCGTGCTCGCCGCGCTCGACTGGGCGGCCGAGACCGGCGCGCCCTGGGTGCTGACCGTGCCGGCCGACACGCCCTGGCTGCCGGGCGACCTGGTGCCGCGGCTGATCCTCGCCTCGGAATCGGCGGACGGGCTGGCGCTGGCCGAAAGCGATGGCCGGGTGCACCCGGTCTGCGGCCTCTGGCCGGTGCGGCTGCGCGATCCGCTGCGCGCGGCGCTCGCCGATGGCACGCGGCGGATCGGCGACTGGGCGCAGGCGCAGGGCGCGGCGTTGGCGCGGTTTCCCGCCGGGACGCCGGAGCCCTTCGCCAATATCAACACGCCAGCGGATCTGGCCGCCGCCGAGGCCTGGACGTGAAGATAGAACATGGGTTCGGCGATGCCGAGCGCGCCGAGGTGGCCGAGATGTACTGGGAGGCCTTCGGCCCGAAGCTGGGCCGCGTGCTGGGGCCGCGGCGGCGGGCGCTGGCTTTCCTGCGCGACGCGCTCGACCCGCGCCATGCGCTGTGCGCCCGCGCCGCCGACGGCCGGCTGCTGGGCGTGGCCGGCTTCAAGACCCGGCAGGGTGCGCTGGTGGGCGGCGATCTCGCGGCGATGTCGCGCAGCTACGGGCCGGTGGGCGCGCTGTGGCGGGTCGCGCTGCTGGCGCTGCTCGAGCGCGACGTCGACAACGAGCGCTTCCTGATGGACGGGCTCTTCGTCCACGCAGCCGCGCGCGGCTGCGGCGTCGGCAGCCGGCTGCTCGAGGCGATCGCGCAGGAGGCGCGGGCGCGCGGCTACCGCGAGGTGCGGCTCGACGTGATCGACGAGAACCCGCGCGCCCGCGCGCTCTACGAGCGGCGCGGCTTCCGCGCCGTGGCCCGGCAGCGCAGCGGGCCGCTGCGCGCCGTGTTCGGTTTTCGCGCCGCGACCACCATGGTGCGCCGCATCGGCTGAGGCTCAGTCGAAGGTGCCGGCCGCCTGCCCCAGCAGCCGGAAGGCCCGGCCCGAGCGGGTCTCGGAGAGCAGGTCGATCTCCGTATCCTCGGCGCCGTCGCAATACTCCTCGAGCATCCGGTCGAAGAGCCGCAGGAAGTGGTGCACCGTGTCGCGGAAGATGGTGTCCGAGCCGAGCCGCGCGGCCACCCGGGCCGGCTGCGCCTCGGGGTCGAGGCCGGCCAGCGGCGCCACTTCGGCGCCGCGCCCGCCCGCCGCGAGCCGGCGCCAGGCCCCGGCCGGGGCCGGCTCGGGCGACAGGTCGTCCATGTAGATGCCGTCCTGGCTGAGCAGGGTCAGCACGTCCTGGCTGGACTGCACCAGCTGCCGGCCCTGCGGGTCGCGCAGCGCCGCGCGCAGCGCCTCGAAGCCCTCGCGGTCCTGGTCGTTGTCGGGGAAGTTCAGCGCCCGCGCCATCTCGGTCCGGCTGAGTTGCGGCTGCGGCGCCGGCTCGGGCATCTCGGGCACCATGTCGGCCTCGCTCTCGGGCGCGGGCTCGGCGACGTCGTCGGCCGCGCCCTCGGGCGGCGTCACGCCGAGCTCGGCCAGAGCGGTCTCGGTGCGGCGCGTGCTGCGCTCGATCTGGGTCAGGCGCCGGTCGAGATCGGGCGGCAGGCCGCCATTCTTCGACTGCGTCCTGAGCGCGCGCTGCAGCGCCTCGATCTCGACCCTGAGCCGGTGCGAATCCTCGCGTGCGGCGCGCGAGGAATGCGCCGCGAAGACACCACTCCAGGCCAGCGCCACAGGCACCACCAGCACCAGCACGGGCCCGACCACGGCCTGCCCGCCGAGCAGCATCGCCGTCCCGGCGACCGCCACCCAGCCCAGGCTGAGCCCCGCGGCGATGCGCTCGGCGCGCCCCATGCGCTCCCAGGGGGCGCCGGGCGCCGGTTTGTGCGGGCTGTCGCTCATGACGCCTCCGCGACCGCCGGCGCGGTCTCAGCTATAGGTGACGCTCAGGATCTCGTAGGACTTCTCGCCGCCCGGGGTGCGCACCTCGACGCTGTCGCCCTCGTCCTTGCCGATCAGCGCGCGCGCCAGCGGCGACTTGATGTTGAGACGGCCGTTCTCGATGTCGGCCTCGTACTCGCCGACGATCTGGTAGGTCTTCTCCTCGTCGGTGTCCTCGTCGACCAGCTTGACCGTGGCGCCGAACTTGATGCTGCCCGACAGCTTCGACGGGTCGATCACGTCGGCGAGGCCGATCACGCCCTCGAGCTCCTTGATCCGGCCCTCGATGAAGCTCTGCTTCTCCTTGGCCGAATGGTACTCGGCGTTCTCCGACAGGTCGCCATGCGCGCGCGCCTCGGAGATCGCCGCGATGATCTCGGGGCGCTCCACCGATTTGAGGTGCTTCAGCTCCGCGTCGATCTTCGCGAAACCGGCGCGGGTCAGCGGGATCTTTTCCATCTTCTCGAGCCTTTCCCCCCGGTCCGGGGCCGTGAAATACCGGACGTTCTAACCGTGCCGCCGGGGCCGAAGTCAAGACCGGGGGAACAGCGTGGCGCCGGGTCGCAATTGTAAGCGCCCGGCACATGCGATACCCCCGTCCCCGGAGCAGGAGAGCCAGCAGGGACGAGACATGACCGACACCGCCAGCCAGACCCAGACCGCCCCCGAGCGCGAGTCGATGGAGTACGACGTCGTCATCGTCGGCGCCGGCCCCGCCGGCCTGTCGGCGGCGATCCGCTGCAAGCAGCTCGACCCCGAGATGTCGGTGGTGGTGCTCGAGAAGGGCTCCGAGGTCGGCGCGCATATCCTGTCGGGCGCGGTGCTCGACCCGGTGGGCCTCGACAAGCTGCTGCCCGACTGGCGCGAGATGGGCGCGCCGATCACCGTGCCGGTCAAGGAAGACCAGTTCCTGATGCTGGGCGAGGCCGGCTCGGTCCGCCTGCCCAACGCCATCATGCCGCCGCTGATGAACAACCACGGCAACTACATCGTCTCGATGGGCAATGTCTGCCGCTGGATGGCCGAGAAGGCCGAGGAGCTGGGCGTCGAGATCTTCCCCGGCATGGCCTGCTCGGAGATCGTCTGGGGCAAGGGCGGCGAGGTCGCGGGCGTGGTCGCGGGCGAGTTCGGCAAGAACGCCGACGGTACCCCCGGCCCGGGCTACGAGCCGGGCATGGAGCTTCTGGGCAAGTACGTCTTCCTCGGCGAGGGCGTGCGCGGCTCGCTGTCCAAGCAGGTGATCGAGCGCTTCGAGCTCGACAAGGGGGCCGAGCCGCAGAAATACGGCCTCGGCATGAAGGAGATCTGGGAGATCGACCCGGCCAAGCACCACGAGGGCCGCGTCGTGCACACCATGGGCTGGCCGCTCGGCAAGAACGCCGGCGGCGGGTCGTTCATCTACCACCTCGACAACAACCAGGTCTATGTCGGCTTCGTCGTGCACCTGGGCTACGCCAACCCCTATCTCCGCCCCTACCAGGAGTTCCAGCGCTTCAAGCACCACCCGGTGGTGGCCGAGCTTCTGAAGGGCGGCAAGCGCGTGGCCTACGGCGCCCGCGCGATCACCGAGGGCGGCTGGCAGTCGCTCCCGAAGACCGCCTTCCCGGGCGGCACGCTCCTGGGCTGCGCGGCCGGCATGGTCAACGTCCCGCGCATCAAGGGCAACCACAACGCCATGCTGTCGGGCATCGCCGCGGCCGAGGCCGCCCATGCCGCGCTCGCCAAGGGCCGCCACGGCGACGTGCTCGAGGCCTATGACGGCACGGTGCGCGGCGGCGAGATCGGCAAGGATCTCAAGCGCGTGCGCAACGTCAAGCCGCTCTGGTCGCGCTACGGGCTGACCGCCTCGATGGTGCTGGGCGGGTTCGACATGTGGACCAACACGCTGGGCTTCTCGGTGATGGGCACGCTGGGTCACGGCAAGTCCGACGCCGAGGCGACCGAGCCGGCAGAGAAGCACCAGGAGATCGCCTATCCCAAGCCGGACGGCGTGCTGAGCTTCGACCGCCTGACCAATGTCAGCTTCTCGGGTACCAACCACGAGGAAAGCCAGCCCTGCCATCTCAAGCTCAAGGATCCGAGCATCCCGATCGCGCGCAACCTGCCGGTCTATGCCGAGCCGGCGCAGCGCTACTGCCCGGCCGGGGTCTACGAGGTGGTCGAGAAGGAGGGCGGTCCCGAATTTGTGATCAACTTCCAGAACTGCGTCCACTGCAAGACCTGCGACATCAAGGACCCTTCGCAGAACATCGTCTGGACGGTGCCGCAGGGCGGCGACGGGCCGAACTACCCGAACATGTGATCGCGGGAATCCGCTTGTCGCGGGGAACCCAAGTTGCGCGACGTCGCTTCACTCTCTAGCCTGTTACCACAACGAGACCGGTAACGGCGGAGAGAAGCGATGGTGATCCGACGCATGCGTGCGCTTGCCGTGGTGGCGGGGCTGGCCGCAATGCCAGCCACCGCACAGACCCACGCAGGCCCTTACCTCGCCGCCCGCACCGCGGCGATGAACCACGATTACGCCGCCGCCGCGGACTGGTTCCGCACGGCGATCGGCAACGACCCCCGCAACCCGATGCTCCTGGAGAACGCGGTCACGGCGCTGCTGTCGATCGGCGATTTCGAGGACGCGCTGCCGCTAGCCGAGCGGATGCGCGAACTGGACGTCGACAGCCAGGTCGCGCGGATGGTGATTCAGCAGGAAGCGGCGCGGCAGGGCGACTGGGACGCGGTTCTCGAGATGTACGAGGCCGGTCTCGAGATCGGCCCGCTGGTCGACGGGCTGGCGCAGGCCTGGGCCCTGGTCGGCCAGGGCCGGATGGACCGCGCCCTCACCGCCTTCGACGAGGTAATCGGGACGCGCGGCCTGCGCGGCTTCGGCCTGTGCCACAAGGCGCTGGCGCTGGCCTCCGTGGGCGATTTCGAGGCCGCCGACGCGGTCTTCGTCGAGGCCTTCGAGGCCGGCGGCCCGATCGGCCGCAACCTCGTTCTGGCCCATGCCCAGGTGCTCAGTCAGCTCGATCGCCCCGACGCCGCGCTCGAGCGGCTCGAGATGCTCGGCGGCGGCGCCGAGACCGGGCTCGACGCGCTGCGCGACCGGCTTGCCGCCGGCGAGACCCTGCCCTGGGACGTCGTGGCCGACGCCCGTGAGGGCCTGGCCGAGGTCTATCTCTCGGTCGCCGGCGCCCTGCTGTCCGAGGCGCCCGAATCCTACGTGCTGCTCTATGCGCGCACCGCCCTGTCGCTCGACCCGGACCGGGTCGAGGCGCTGTTGCTGACCGCCGAGATGCTCGATGCGCTCAACCGGCACGACCTCGCCCACGAGGTCTACGCGATGGTGCCCTCGCAGGACCCCTCCTACCCGATGGCCGAGCTGGGCCGCGCCGACGTGCTGCGCCGCTCGGGCGAGACCGGCCGCGCGCTCGAGGTGCTCGAACAGCTCGCCGGCGCCCATCCCGGCCTCTCGGCGGTGCAGGTGACGCTGGGCGATCTGCGCCGCGCCGCCGGCGACATGGCGGCCGCCGAACAGGCCTATGGCCGCGCCATCGACCTGGCCGGCAGCGATGCGTCGTGGTGGCTGCACTACGTGCGCGGCATCGCCCGCAACCGGATGGGCGACTGGTCCGGCGCCGAGACCGACTTCCGCGCCGCGCTGGCGATCTCGCCCGACCAGAGCCAGGTGCTGAACTACCTCGGCTACTCGCTGGTCGAGCGCGGCGAGAAGCTCGAGGAAGCGCTCGGGATGATCGAGCGCGCGGTCGAGTCGCAGCCGATGAACGGCGCGATCGTCGACAGCCTCGGCTGGGCGCAGTTCAAGCTGGGCCGGTTCGACGAGGCGGTCGCCAATCTCGAACGCGCGGCCGAGCTCGAGCCGGTCGACCCGACCGTCAACGACCATCTGGGCGATGGCTACTGGGCGGTGGGCCGGCTGACCGAGGCGCGGTTCCAGTGGCAGCGCGCGCTGTCCTTCGACCCCGATGCCGGCCAGGCGCAGCGGATCCGCGCCAAGCTGGAGAAGGGTCTCGACGCCGTGCTCGAAGCCGAGGGCCGCACGTCGCTGCGGCGGGTCGCGGGCACCAACTGATCCATGCGTCCGGACGGTCTGGAGAAGGGGCTCGCCCCCGCGAAGGTGAATCTCGCCCTGCATGTCACCGGCCGCCGCGCCGGTGGCTACCATCTGCTCGACAGCCTCGTGGTCTTCGCGGGCGTGGGCGACCAGCTCACCGCCCTGCCCGCGAACGACCTGGCACTCGAGGTCGAGGGCCCGTTCTCGGCCGGCGTGCCGCTCGACGAGCGAAACTCGGTGCTGCGCGCGGCCTATGCGCTGCGTCAGGCGCGCGACGTGACGCAGGGCGCCCGGCTGAAGCTGACCAAGACCCTGCCCCATGCCGCCGGGATCGGCAGCGGCTCGTCGGATGCCGCGGCGACCATCAGGCTGCTTTCGGAATTCTGGGGCGTGGAGCCGCTGGCACCCGACGCCCCCGAGGTGCTGGAGCTGGGCGCCGACGTGCCGGTCTGCCTCTCCGCGCCGACCCCGATGCGGATGACCGGCATCGGCGAGGTGCTCGACCCCGCCCCTGCCCTGCCCGCCTGCGGGCTGGTGCTGGTCAATCCGGGCGTCGAGGTGCCGACCGCGGAGGTCTTCGGCAAGCTCGAGCGTTCGGAGAACGGCCCGATGGACGACCTGCCCGCGGGGCTCGACTACGCGGGCTTCCTCGGCTGGCTGAAGGCGCAGCGCAACGACCTGCAGGACCCGGCCGAGGCGATCACGCCCGAGATCGGCCGCGCGCTGGCGCGGCTCAGGCGGATGCCCGGCGTCGACCTGGCGCTGATGTCGGGCTCGGGCGCGACCTGCGTGGGCCTGACCCGCGACATGGGGCGCGCGCGTCAGGTCGCGCGCGCGATACAGCTTTCGGAAATGGGCTGGTGGGTGGCGCCGGCGCCGCTGCTCAGCTGATCCGCTCGACCACGTAGTCGGCGAGGTCCGACAGCATGTCGCGCAGCGCGTGGTCGGGCAGCGCCCCGAGGCTGCGCCGCGCCGTCGCGGCCCAGTCGAGCGCGCTCTGACGGGTGCTTTCGAGCGCGCCGTGCCGGGCGAGGATCGCCTGCGCCCGCTCCAGATCACCGTCTTCGACCCGGCCCTTGCCGATGGCGCGGGCCCAGAAGGCGCGCTCGTCGGCGTCGGCGCGGGCCAGCGCCCGGATCACCGGCAGCGTCAGCTTGCCTTCCCGGAAATCGTCGCCGCGCGACTTGCCGATCGCCTCGGTGCCGCCGTAGTCCAGAAGATCGTCGACGATCTGGAAGGCGATGCCGAGCGCATCGCCATAGGCGTGCAGCGCCCGCACTTGCGCCTCTGGCGCGCCGGCGATGATGCCGCCCACCTCGGTCGCGGCCGAGAACAGCGCCGCGGTCTTGCCGCGCACCACCCGCAGGTAGGTGTCCTCGGTGGTGGCGAGGTTGCGCGCCGCGGTGAGCTGCAGCACCTCGCCCTCGGCGATGGTGGCCGAGGCGTTGGCGAGGATGTCGAGCACCCTGAGCGAGCCGGTCTCGACCATCAGCTGGAACGAGCGCGCGAAGAGGTAGTCGCCCACCAGCACCGAGGAGGTGTTGTCCCACAGCAGGTTCGCCGTCGGCCGGCCGCGGCGCTGCTTGCTGTCGTCGACCACGTCGTCATGTAGCAGCGTCGCAGTGTGGATGAACTCCACCGTGGCGGCGAGGTGCACGTGATACGGGCCGCCATAGCCGCACAGCCGCGCCGCCGCGAGCGTCAGCATCGGGCGCAGCCGCTTGCCGCCCGCCTCGACCAGATGCGCCGTCACCTCGGGGATGCGCGGCGCGTGCTCCGAGGCCATGCGCTCGCGGATCATGGCGTTGACGGCGGCCATGTCCCCCGAGAGGGCGCTCGCGAGACGGTCATGCGGCTTGGCGGGAACGGTGGCGAGATCCATGGCGGCGGTCTTCTCGACAAGGGCGCCGGAACACCCTAGCAGGTTGCGGATGAAAGAGCTTCTGCGCACCAACGATCCGACGGTGATCGCCTTCGCCAGCGCCCTTCTGGACGGCGAGGGTATAGACTGCTTCGAATGGGACGTAAACACGAGCATCCTCGAAGGCTCGATCGGCATATTGCCGCGCCGCCTGATGGTGCGCTCCGACGACCTGACCCGCGCCGAGCGGGTGATGCGGGACAATGACATCGACCTGGGCCGATGAGGCGCTGACCCGCGACGCCTTTCTCGGCGGGCGGGTCTGGCTGCGCCAGCCGCGGCGCGGCTACCGCGCGGGCACCGACCCGGTGCTTCTGGCCGCCGCCGTCGAAGCCGAACCCGGCCAGAGCGTGCTCGACATCGGATGCGGCGCCGGCGCGGCGCTTCTGTGCCTCGGGGCGCGGGTGCCGGGGCTGGCGCTGGCCGGGGTCGAACTGCAACCCGGCTACGCTGATCTGGCCCGCCGCAACGCCGCCGAGAACGGGCTAGAGGCCGAGATCCATGCCGCCGACCTGCGCGCCCTGCCCGCGACGCTGAAGGCGCGCCGCTTCGACCACGTGATCTCCAACCCGCCCTATTTCGACCGTGCCCATTCGCGCCCCGGCCCGGTCGCGGCCAAGGAGACCGCCTTCGCCGACGGCATGCCCCTGCCCGACTGGATCGACGCCATGGCGCGGCGGGTGGCGCCGCTGGGCCGCCTGACGCTGATCCAGCGGGCCGAACGGCTGCCCGAGATCATCGCCGCGCTGCACGGCCGGATGGGCGGAATCGCGGTGCAGCCGGTGGTGTCGCGCGCCGGCCGCATCGCCGAGCGGGTCATCGTCAGCGCGCGGCAAAGCGGGCGCGGCGCCTTCCGACTCGCTTCACCGCTGGTGATGCACGAGGGCCGCCAGCACCTGTCCGACGCCGAGGATTTCACCCCCGAGGCGATGAAAATTCTGCGATACGGGGGAAAGTTGCGTATCGCGAGCTGAGCGCTTCGCAAGATTTCGCCGCAAGGCTTTCTTTATGTTTAATCCTGCGTAGCCGGGACGTGACAGGACTGTAAAACCGTGCTCGACTGGTCCAGTCGCAACCAGACAATGGAGACGCATCATGAGCCTGACCAACCATCTGGAGGAACTGCGCCGCAAGCACAAAGCCCTGTCCGACCAGGTCGAAATGGAGCAGCGTTCGCCCTCCTCGAGCGATGCGGAAATCGCTCAGATGAAGAAGCGCAAGCTCATGCTGAAGGAAGAGATCACGCGCCTCAGCGCGCATTAGAGACGGCGGTCGCCCTGGCGCGCGCCCCGGCCCGCGAGGCCAGCGCCGCGCCCAGGGTGATCAGCCCGGCCGCGGCGGCCAGCGTCCATGAGGCGGTGGCCGCCCCCGCCAGAACCAAAACCAGCGTGGACAGCAGCGGCGCCGCGTAGGAGGCGACGCCGAGCAGTTGGATGTCGCCGCGCTTCACCCCCACATCCCAGACGAAGAAGGCCAGCCCCACCGGGCCGAGGCCGAGGCCGATCATCGACGCCCAGCCCAGCGTCGTGGCCGGCCAGACGGTCTGCTCGAAGGCCAGATGCGCGGGCAGCGACAGCAGCGCCGTGCCGAGGCAGTAGCTCGTCACACCGGCGGTCGGCGCCTGCCCCAGCCGGCGCGACAGCACCGAATAGGACGCCCATGTGATCGCCGCGAGGAAGGCCAGCGCGTAGCCCGGCAGTGCCGCCGCCTCGAAGCCGCCGCGAATGCGCGCGCCGACGATCAGCGCCGCGCCCGCGAAGGCCACCAGCCCGCCGATCACGTGGCCCGCGCGCAGCGTCTCGCCGGGCAGGAGCCCCGAGAACAGCACGATCAGGAGCGGCCAGAGATAGGCGATGAGGCCGGCCTCGGCCGGGGGCGCGAGGCGGAGCGCGCCGAAATAGAGCGCGTGGTAGCCCATAAGCCCGATCGTGCCGAAGGCGGCGATGCGCCAGCCGGGCCAGACCGCGCGCAGATCCCCCGCCATGGCGCTCCAGACGAGGCCCACGAGGGCGGCGAGGCCGAAGCTCACCGCGTTGAGCTGCAGCACCGGCACCGGCGCGCTGCCCACGGTGAACAGCGCCAAGAGCGCCCAGAGCAGCACGGCCGCGAAGCCCACCCCGGTCGCGGCGAGCGGGGTGAGCAGGCGGGGCGCGCGGGGGGCTGCGGTCTCGGTCATGGACCGAGTTCTGCGCCGCCGCGCGCGCCCCGGTCAAGCCTCAGGCGAGGTACTGGCCGCCATTGGCCGAGAGCGTCGAGCCGGTGACGAAGCCCGCGTCGTCGGAGGCGAGGAACACCACGCAGCGCGCGATCTCCTCGGCCTCGCCCAGACGCCCGACCGGGATCTGCGCGACGATGCTCTCGCGCACCTTCTCGGGCACGGCCATGACCATCTCGGTGGCGATGTAGCCCGGGCAGATCGCGTTCACGGTGATGCCGTTGCGCGCGCCTTCCTGCGCCAGCGCCTTGGTGAAGCCGATGTCGCCGGCCTTGGCGGCGGCGTAGTTGGCCTGGCCGAACTGGCCCTTCTGGCCGTTGATCGACGAGATGTTGATGACGCGGCCGAACTTGCGCTCGCGCAGGCCGGGCCAGACGCAATGGGTCATGTTGAACAGACCGGTGAGGTTGGTGTCGATCACCTCGCGCCACTGGTCGGGGCTCATCTTGTGGAACGGCGCGTCGCGGGTGATGCCGGCATTGTTGACCAGCACTTCCACGGGGCCGTGCTCGGCCTCGACCTTCTCGATGCCGGCCTTGCAGGCCTCGTAATCCGAGACGTCCCACTTGTAGGTGGCGATGCCGGTCTCGTCGGTGAAGGCGCGGGCCTTCTCGTCATTGCCGGCATAGGTCGCCACGACCGTGTAGCCTTGTGCCTTCAGCGCCTTCGAAATCGCCGCCCCGATCCCCCGGCTGCCGCCGGTCACCAGTGCCGTCCTGCCCATGTCGTGATCTCCTTGTGTCGCGATGGGTCGAAACCGTAACAGTCCGACCCTCACGCATCACGCGGGGTCAGGCAAGGCCGACTTCCTCGCAGAAGGCGGCGCCGTCGCGCGTGCCCTGGTCCCAGGTGCGGCGCAGCTTCTCGGGGTCGGTGAAGTCGATCTTGTCGGCCGGCGTCTCGTCCGACGGCATCACGTAGCGCCGCCCCTCGACCTCGGGCAGCCGCTTGTAGCGGCGGGTCAGCAGCACCAGCGTCTCGCCCTCGTCGGGTTCGGGCATCGGCGCCTGGTCGGCCATGCCGCCATCGACCACCGGCCGGCCGTCCCAGTCGGGCGGCTCGAAGATCGGCGGGATCACGGCCGCGGCGCAGACGAGATCGACCAGCCGGCCTTCGCGCGCAGCCGCGCGGGCGTCGACCAGGCTGTGTTCGAGGCCGAAGCGCTCGGCCCAGGAGAAATGCGGGGAGCCCACGAGGTGCAGTTCCGCCTCGTAGGCCAGCGTCGCGGCCACGCCGCTGCCCTTGGGCCAGTCGGGTGCGGGCGGATGCGCGATCAGGATCTGCAGCGGCGGGCCGTCGGCGACGATTCGCGCGGCCTCGGCATCGAGCACCTTGTCCACGACCTTGCAGTAGATGCGCTGGTGCGGGCTGATCCCCTCGCCGTCGGGGTCCCACAGATTGCTGTGCTGCTCCTCGAAGGCCTCGCACATGGCGTCGAGCAGTTTGCGCTCGCGCCCCGCCACGTGGCAGGCGGCCGAGAGCGCGCCGCCCGAGACGCCGGTGATGCGCTCGGGCGCGATCTTCGCGTGCCGGCCGAGCACCTCCATGAAGCCGCCCTGCCAGAAGCAGCGCAGACCGCCCCCCGAGAAGACAAGCTGCCGGGGGGCGGTCCAGTCCATCAGCCGCGCTCGACGCAGAGGGCGACGCCCATGCCGCCGCCGATGCAGAGCGTGGCGAGGCCCTTCTTGGCGTCGCGGCGCTGCATCTCGTGCAGCAGGGTGACGAGCACGCGGCAGCCCGACGCGCCGATCGGGTGGCCGATGGCGATGGCGCCGCCGTTGACGTTCACCTTCTCGGGGTCCCAGCCCATCTCCTTGTTCACCGCGAGCGCCTGCGCGGCGAAGGCCTCGTTGGCCTCGATCAGGTCGAGGTCGTCGACCGACCAGCCGGCCTTGTCGAGCGCCTTCTTCGAGGCGTAGATCGGCCCCTCGCCCATATAGGCCGGGTCGAGGCCGGCGGTGGCGTAGGCGGCGATCCGGGCGAGCGGCTTGATGCCGCGGCGCTCGGCCTCCTCGAGGCTCATCAGCAGCGTCGCGGCGGCGCCGTCATTGAGGCCCGAGGCGTTGGCGGCGGTCACCGTGCCGTCCTTGGCGAAGGCCGGGCGCAGCTTGGCCATCGCGTCGATGGTGGCGCCGTGGCGGATGTACTCGTCGGCATCGGTGACGATGTCGCCCTTGCGAGTCTTCACGGTGAAGGGGACGATCTCGTTCTGGAAGCGGCCGTCCTTCTGCGCGGCCTCGGCCTTGTTCTGGCTCTTGACCGCGAACTCGTCCTGCATCTCGCGGGTGATCTGGTGGCGGGCGGCCACGTTCTCGGCGGTGGTGCCCATGTGGTAGTCGTTGAAGGCGTCCCAGAGGCCGTCCTTGATCATCGTGTCGACGAGCTTCATGTCGCCCATCTTCTGGCCCTGGCGGATGGTCTGGGCGTGCGGCGCCATCGACATGCTCTCCTGCCCGCCGGCGCAGACGATCGAGGCGTCGCCGAGCTGGATGTGCTGGGCGGCGAGCGCCACGGCGCGCAGGCCCGAGCCGCAGACCTGGTTGAGGCCCCAGGCCGCCGATTCCTGAGGCAGACCGGCGAGGATATGCGCCTGGCGGGCCGGGTTCTGGCCCTGCGCGGCGGTCAGCACCTGGCCGAGGATCGTCTCGCTCACCTCGCTCTTGTCGACGCCGGCGCGAGACACGACCTCCTCGAGCACGGCCGCGCCGAGCTGGTGCGCGGGGGTGGTGGCGAAGGCGCCGCCGAAGCTGCCCACGGCGGTGCGGGCGGCGGAGGCGATAACGACGTTGGTCATGGAACTCTCCCTGGCAGTCGGGGCGCGCGTGGGCGACGGCCCTTCTGCCCCGGATCGCCGAGAGCCTAGCAGCCTCTCCGGTCAGGGCAACGCCATTCGGGCGCGGGAACGGGCCGGCCGTAGAGATAGCCCTGCAGGCAGTCGGCGCCGAGCCGGGTCAGCAGCGCCGCCTCCTCGGGCCGCTCCACCCCCTCGGCCACGGCATACATGCCGAACTGTCGTGCCACGGTGATCAGCGCCTCGCACAGCACCTGGTTGTCGGCCGAGCCGTCGATGCCGCGCGCATAGCCGCCATCTATCTTCACGAGGTCGAACAGGAAACCGCGCAGGTGCCGGAACGAGATCAGCCCGCCGCCGAAATCGTCGAGCGCGAAGCATACGCCCAGGGGCTGCATCTCCTGCATGAATCGGACCAGAAGCTCGGGCAGCAGCATGGCCGAGTTTTCCGAAACCTCGAAGATCAGCCGCCCGCCGATGCCGGGGCTGCGCGCGAGACCGTGGGCCAGCGTCGCGCGCCATTCCGCATCGCCGATCGAGCGGGCCGACATGTTGACCGACAGCCTGAGCCGCGGCTCGGCCCGCAGTGCCGCGAAGCCGAGATGCAGGGCGGCGCGGTCAATGTCGCGGCCAAGCGGCGTCGGCTCGATGCCCGGCAGGAAGTGCCGGGCGGGCAAGGTGCGGTCGCGGTCGTCCAGCAGCCGGATCAACCCCTCGTGGAAGGCGATGCGATGCCCCGGCCCCGCCGCGACCACCGGCTGGAAGGCCAGCCGCGCCCGCCCCTGTTCGAGCGCGGTGCGCACCAGTTCGGGGATCTCGGCGTCGCGCAGCGCCATGACGTGGCTCAGCGGGTCCGGCGGTGCCTCGGCTTCGGCGAATGTCATGGCGGCGGTCCAGCGGTTGCGCGGCGCCAGACTGCCACCCCGCCGGTGAACGCAGCCTTAACGCTGCCAGCGCGACAGCGCGTCCTCGTCCTCGGGCGTGGCCTCGACCCAGGCCTCGTCGGCTTCCGTCACCTCCTTCTTCCAGAAGGGGGCGCGCGACTTGAGGTAGTCCATCAGGTAGTCCGCCGCCTCGAAGGCGGCGCGGCGATGCGCCGCCGCCGTCGCCACCATCATGATCGGCTGGCCGACCGGCAGCGGCCCGTGGCGGTGTATCACCAGAAGATCGGCCAGATCCCATCGCACCATGGCCTGCTCGGCGATGCCGGCGATCGCCTTTTCGGTCATGCCCGGGTAGTGCTCGATCTCCATCCGGATCAGCCCGCCCTTCGTGTCGCGCACGATGCCGGTGAAGCTGACCACGGCCCCGACCTCGCGCCGGCCATGGGTGAAGGCGTCAAGCTCGGCGCCCGCGTCGAACGGCGCCTCCTGCACCCGCACGCGCATCTCAGCCCCCGGTCATCGGCGGGAAGAAGGCGACCTCGCGCACGCCCTCCAGGGCCGCGTCGAACTCCGACAGCTCCTGGTCGAGCGCCACCCTGAGCGCCGAGACATCGGCGAAGGCGGCGGCGTAGCGCTTCTCGCGCCCGCGCAGCTCCTCGACCAGATCGGCCACGGTGGCGGCCTCGGTCTCGACGCTCTCGCGCGGCACACCGATGCGCTCGCGCACCCAGGCGAAGTAGACCACCTCGATCACGGCCGGCCGCCTTCCTCGGAGGCCGGGCGCGGCTTGTCGCGCAGATAGGGCAGCGCCTTCGAGAAATAGTCCCAGCCGGTCAGCAGCGTCAGCAGCGCCGCGATCCACAGCAGCACGATGCCGGTCCACCAGCTGATGATCATGCCCCAGTACTTCCAGACGAGCCCCAGCTCGTCCGGCGTCTCGCCCGCGAAGATCGAGTTCACCACCGCCTCGTCCATGCCGAAGCTTTCCATGACGTAGTAGTGCTCGAAGGCGCCGGTCGAGAACAGCACGGCGATGGCGACCATCTGCGCCGTGGTCTTCCACTTGGCGAGCTTGGTGACCTTGAGAAGCCCGGCCGTCGCGCCGAGGAACTCGCGCAGGCCCGAGACGAAGACCTCGCGGAACAGGATCAGCGTCGCGGGCAGCAGGATCCACGGGTTCATGCCCGAAAAGCCGGTGATGACCAGAAGCGCGATAATCACCATCGCCTTGTCGGCGATCGGGTCGAGCATCGCGCCGAACTTCGATTCCTGCTTCCAGGCGCGGGCGAGGTAGCCGTCGACGAAATCGGTCACGGCGGCGCCGACGAACAGCACCAGCGCGAACCAGTCGGCCCAGGGGCGGAAGAAGAACAGGAACATCACCGCGACGCCGGGGGCGGCCAGCAGTCGCAGCACGGTGAGGATGTTGGGCAGGGTCCAGGTCATGCGCGAAGAGATAGCGCGCATGACCCGGGGAGACCATAGGGCGCCGGGCGCGCAGACGGCCCCGGCGTCGCGCGGCGGGGCGCGGTCGCCGTGAGTATTTGGGGAGAGAAGTACGAGGGAGGGTTTCCCGTCCCGCGGTCTCCGGTGGCCTTGCGCCGTCCGACCGTGGCGGGCGGGCGGCTGGGCGGGCGGCCGCGCTCAGCCGCCCTCGTGGAAGTGGTCGTAGATCTTTTTCGCAAGGCTCTTCGACACGCCCTGCACTGCCTCGAGATCGGCGAGGTTGGCGCGGCTCACCGCCTTGGCCGAGCCGAAATGCGCCAGAAGCGCCCGCTTGCGCGTGGCCCCCACCCCGGCGACCTCGTCGAGCGGCGTCGCGCCCACCGCCTTGGCACGCTTGGCCCGGTGCGTGCCGATGGCGAAGCGGTGCGCCTCGTCGCGCAGGCGCTGGATGAAGTAGAGGACCGGGTCGTTGCGCGGCAGCGCGAAGGGCCGCATCCCGGTGCGGTAGAACTCCTCCTTGCCGTGGTCGCGGTCGACGCCCTTGGCGACGCCGATCATCGCCACGTCCTCGACGCCCAGCTCATCGAGGATCTCCTGCACCGCGCTCACCTGCCCGGCGCCGCCGTCGATCAGCAGAAGGTCCGGCCAGGCCGGGCTCTCGCGGTTCGGGTCCTCCTTCAGGAGGCGCTGGAAGCGGCGGGTCAGCACCTCCTTCATCATGCCGAAATCGTCGCCCGGCGTGATGTCGGTGCCGCGGATGTTGAACTTGCGGTACTGGCCCTTCTCGAAGCCCTCGGGGCCGGCGACGATCATGCCGCCCACCGCGTCGGTGCCCATGATGTGGCTGTTGTCGTAGACCTCGATCCGGCTCGGCGCCTCGTCGAGGTCGAAGGCCTCGGCCAGCCCGCGCAGGAGCTTGGCCTGCGTCGCGGTCTCGGACATGCGCCGCGCGAGGCTCTCGCGCGCGTTGCGCTGCGCGCCCTCGACCAGCTCGGCCTTCTCGCCACGCTGCGGCACCGCGACCTCGACCTTGCGGCCCGCCTTCTCCGACAGCGCCTCGACCATCAGATCCGGGTCGTCGAGCCCGTGGCTCAGCAGCAGCAGCCGCGCCGGCTCACGGTTGGCGTAGAACTGGCCGACGAAGGCCTGCATCACCTCGGAAGGATCCTCCTCGCCCGAGACGCGGGGGTAGTAGTCGCGGTTGCCCCAGTTCTGGTTGCCGCGGATGAAGAACACCTGCACGCAGGCCTGCCCGCCCTCGGCATGCAGCGCGATCACGTCGGCCTCGGCCACGCCGCGCGGGTTGATGCCCTGCGCGGTCTGCACCTGCGTCAGCGCCCGGATCCGGTCGCGCAACGCCGCCGCGCGCTCGAACTCCATGTTCTCGGAGGCCTCGGCCATCTGCCGGCCGAGCACCTCCTGGATCTGGGTCGACTTGCCCGACAGGAACCGCGCCGCGTCGCGCACGCTGGCGGCGTAGTCCTCCTGGCTGATCTCGCCGGTGCAGGGCGCCGAGCAGCGCTTGATCTGGTGCAGCAGGCAGGGCCGGCTGCGGCTGTCGAACATCGAGTCGGTGCAGTTGCGCAGCAGGAACGCCTTCTGCAGCTGGTTCAGCGTCCGGTTCACCGCGCCGGCGCTGGCGAAGGGGCCGAAATACTGGCCCTTGTCGGTCCGCGCGCCGCGATGCTTTCGGATCTGCGGGTAGTCGTGGTCCGAGATGATGATGTTCGGGAACGACTTGTCGTCGCGCAGGAGCACGTTGTAGCGCGGCTTGAGCTGCTTGATCAGGTTCTGCTCCAGGAGCAGCGCCTCGGTCTCGGTCCGCGTGGTGAGGAACATCATCGAGGCGGTCTCGCGGATCATCCGGCTGATCCGCCCCGAATGCCCCGTGGGCCGGGCGTAGCTCGACACCCGCGCGCGCAGGTTGCGCGCCTTGCCCACGTAGAGCACCCGGCTCTCGGCATCGAGCATCCGGTAGACGCCGGGCGAGCCGTCGATCAGCCGCAGCTGCGAGCGGATCAGCTCATGGCCGGTCAGGGGGGGCTTGGAGGTGTCGGAGGAGGTCTCGGTCATGCGGTCCATATCGGCATCGGGCGCTGGTCCTGCAATCTAGGCGCTCGGGCGCCATGTGCAAAGCTGTCCACCGATTCTGGGGATAAGCGGGTGGACAGGGTCAGGACAGAAGGGATTCAGATCGCGGAGTCATGGGCTTGATCGAAATGCCCACAAATTAGGCACAGGCCAAGATGCTGTTTTTCCGCGGGAAAGCGCCGGTTGCGGAAAAACCGGGCGGCCGCAACCGTTCACCCCGCGGCAAGTGGACGCTTTCGGGGACAAGGTGGTGGATCGATCAGCCGTGGCCCTGGATATCCGGGGTCCGCCAGCCCAGATGCTGGCCGCCATCGACGCAGAGCAGCTGGCCGGTGACGCCCGGCGCGTCGAGGAAGTAGCCCAGCGCCGCGGTGATGTCCTCGGGGTTGGAGCCGCGCCCGAGCACCGTGTTGGCGCGCTGCGCGGCGTAATGCGCGTCGGACTGGCGCGCGCCCTGCAGGGTCGGGCCGGGGCCGATGGCGTTGACCCGGAGCTTCGGCGCCAGCGCCTGCGCCGCGGTCTGGGTGAAGGCCCAGAGCCCCATCTTGGCGATGGTGTAGGACATGAACTCGGGCGTCAGCTTGCGCACTCGCTGGTCGATGATGTTGACCACCAGCGCCCGGGCGCGCGGCTCGCCGCGCTCGTCGGTCTCGGGCTCGGGCGCGTGGCGCGCCACCTGCTGCGTCAGCACGAAGGGGGCGCGCAGGTTGCTCTCCAGATGCCGGTCCCAGCTTTCGCGGGTGGCGCTCTCGATGCTGTCGTATTCGAAGATCGAGGCCGAGTTGACGAGGCAGGTGAGCGGCCCGCCCAGCGCCTCCTGCGCGGCCGGCACCAGCCCCTGCACCTGATCCTCGACCAGCAGGTCGGCCTGCAGCGCATGCGCCTGCCGGCCCATGTCGCGCAGCTCCTGCACCACCTCCTGCGCCGGCCCGTGCGAGCTGTTGTAATGCACGATCACGTCGTGGCCGCGCCCGCCCAGATAAAGCGCCATGGCGCGGCCCAGACGCGTGCCCGCGCCGGTGACCAGCGCCCGGCTCATGCCAGCACCGCCGCGCCGTAGGCGACGTAGAGCGCGGTCAGCGCCACGCCCCAGCCGCGGGTCACGTCGCGGCCCATGTAGACGAAGGGCACCAGCAGCAGCGAGGCCGCCAGCATCACCCAGACGTCGAAGCCGAGCACGTCCGCGCCCACCGGGATCGGGCCCACGAGGCTGGCCACGCCGAGAATGCCGAGAAGGTTGAACATGTTGGAACCGATCACGTTGCCCATCGCCACGTCGGCCTGCCGCCGGATCGCGGCCATCACCGTGGTCGCGAGTTCCGGCAGCGAGGTGCCGATCGCCACGAGAGTTAGGCCGATCGCGGTCTGCGACACCCCCATCGCCTCGGCGATGCTCACCGCGCCGGTCACCAGAAGGTCCGCGCCCAGCGGCAGGCCGATGATGCCAGCCGTCAGATAAGCCGCGATTTTCCAGCCCTTCAGCCCGGGATCGGCGCCCTCGACCTCCTCCTCGCTGCGGCCGTTGCGATGTTTCGCCGCGGCCCGGCCGGCATGGATCAGCATCGCCGCCAGCGCCGCCAGCAGCACCAGCCCGGTCCACCAGCTCAGGCCGCCGGTGAAGGCCAGCGCCATGAACAGAAGCGTCGCCGCGATCATCTGCAGGAAGCTCGACCGCGTGTCGTGGCCGCTGGCATGCAGCGTGGTGATCAGCGCCGGCACGCCCAGCACCAGAAGCACGTTGGCGACGTTGGAGCCGACCACGTTGCCCAGCGCGATGCCCGGCGCGCCGCTCAGGATCGCGTCGACGGAGACCAGCAGTTCGGGCGCCGAGGTGCCGAAGGCCACCACGGTGAGCGAGACGATCAGCGCCGGGATGCCGAGCCGGAGCGCGAGGTTCACCGCGCCCTTCACCAGAGCGTCACCGGCAAAGACCAGGAGCACCAGCCCCGCCGCCACCAACAGCCAATCCATCAAGTCCTGTCCTTTCCACAATCGCAGGGGCCGCGGCCGATCCGGGGGCGGCCGCAGGCCGGGCATGTCTTGCCGCCGCCCAGCAGGCCGCGCGGCCCCCTGACCTTGGGCAGGCGCAGCCGTCCGAACATGGCGAGCACCGCCATGACGACGAGAAACAGCGTGGCGATCTTGATCAGCATCTCAGAGCCCGAAACGGGCGAAGGCCGCGCGGTCCTCGACCGCGCCCAGAAGATCGCCGGCCAGCGCCGAGCCGAAGCGCGCCAGCAGCGGCTTGCGCTTGGCGTAGCGGCGCAGCCGCACCTTGTCGCCGTAGCGCGATTTCAACGTGGGCACGAGGTGCCCGATCCCGTCCGCGAGCCCCTTCTCGACCGCCTTCTCGCCGATCCAGATCTCGCCGGTGAAGAGCGACGGATCCTCCGCCAGCTTGGCGCCGCGCCGGGATTTGACGTGGTCGATGAAGTAGCCGTGCATCTCCTCGAGCCAGCGCTCGAGCCGGGCCACGTCCTCGGGCTTCTCGGGGCGGAATGGGTCGAGGAAGCTCTTGGATTCACCCGCCGTGTGCACCCGCCGCTCGATGCCCTGCCGCTCGAGGAACTGGTGCGCGCCGAAGCCGGCCGAGATCACCCCGATCGAGCCCATGATCGAGCCGCGATCGACGAGGATCTCGTCGGCCGCCGTGGCGAGCCAGTAGCCGCCCGAGGCCGCCACGTCCTCGACGAAGGCGATGACGGGGATGTTCTTTTCCTCCGACAGCCTGCGGATGCGCGCGGCGATCAGCGCCGACTGCACCGGCGAGCCGCCGGGCGAGTTGACCTCGATCGCGACGGCGGCGGGCTTGCCGCGCCGGAACGCCTTCTCGATCATCGCGGCGGTGCCCGCGTCGTCGAGCCCCGCGCGCCCCGCGCCGATGGCGCCCTGAAGGCGGATGACGGAGACCACGGGGGTCTTGGAGCGGAACGGCAGCCAGTTCATCATGGCCTGACATCTAGGCCCCGCCCCGCCCCATCACAAGGTCGCGCGCCGCTCAGGAGCGGATGCGCCAGCCGGTGCGGAAGATCAGCCAGATGATCCCGAGGCAGAGCGCGGTGAAGCCCGAGATCGCCAGAAGGCTCACGCCGATCGGCACGTCGGCCTGCCCGAAGAAGGACCAGCGGAAGCCCGAGATCAGGTACACCACCGGGTTGAACCGCGTGACGATCTGCCACGCCGGGGGCAGCATCGAGATCGAGTAGAAGCTGCCGCCCAGGAAGACCAGCGGCGTGATCACCAGCAGCGGGATCAGCTGCAGCTGCTCGAAGTTCCTGGCCCAGATGCCGATGATAAAGCCCAGCAGCGAGAAGCTGATGCAGGTCAGCAGCAGGAAGGCCAGCATCGCCAGCGGGCTCTGGATCGTCAGGTCGACGAAGAGCGTCGCGGTGGCGAGGATGACGAGCCCGATGAACAGCGCCTTGGTCGCCGCCGCCCCGACGAAGCCCAGCGTCACCTCCAGAAAGCTGATCGGCGCCAAGAGATACTCGTAGATTGTGCCGGTGAACTTCGGGAAGTAGATCGCGAAGCTCGCGTTCGAGGTCGCCTGCGTCATCACCGAGAGCATCACCAGCCCCGGCACGATGAAGGCCGCGTAGGCGATGCCCTCGACCTCCTGGATGCGGCCGCCGATGGCGGAGCCGAACACCACGAAGTAGAGCGAGGTGGAGATGACCGGCGAGATGAAGCTCTGCAGCAGGGTGCGGAAGAAGCGGGCCATCTCGGCCTGGTAGATCGCGGATACGGCGCCGAAATTCATCACGCGTCCTCCTTCACGAGGCCCACGAAGATCTCTTCGAGGCTGGAATTCGATGTCGAGAGATCGGCGAGCTGCAGCCCCGCCGCCTGAAGGTCGGCCAGAAGCGCGGTTATGCCGGTGCGCTCGGCATGGGTGTCGTAGGTGTAGACCAGCGCCTGCCCGCCATCGACGCGCTCCAGCCCGTCGCGGCGCAGGGTCTCGGGCACGTCGTCGACCGGCTCGGCCAGCTCGATCCTGAGCTCCTTGCGACCCAGGCGCCGCATCAGCTCCTCGGTGCGCTCGACCAGCAGGATCCGGCCCCTCGAGATCACGCCGATCCGGTCGGCGATGGCCTCGGCCTCCTCGATGTAATGGGTGGTCAGGATGATCGTGACGCCCTCGCCGCGCAGCCGCTCGACCACGCGCCACATGTCCTTGCGCAGCTCGACGTCGACGCCGGCGGTGGGCTCGTCGAGGAACAGCACGCGCGGGCGGTGCGCCAGCGCCTTGGCGATCAGCACGCGGCGCTTCATGCCGCCCGACAGCTCCATCACCTTGGCGTCGCGCTTCTCCCACAGCGACAGGTCGCGCAGCAGGCTCTCGAGATAGGCATCGTCGCGCGGCCGGTCGAACAGCCCGCGCGAGAAGCGGGCGTTGTTCCAGACGGTCGAGAACGGCTCGAGCGACAGCTCCTGCGGCACGAGGCCGATCATGTCACGAGCCTTGCGCCAGTCGCGCACCACGTCGTGGCCGCCGACCTCGACCGCGCCGCCCGAGGGCATGGTGATGCCGCAGATGGTCGAGATCAGCGTCGTCTTGCCGGCGCCGTTGGGGCCGAGCAGCGCGATGATCTCGCCCTCCTCGATGTCGAGCGTCACGCCGTCGAGCGCGGTGAAGCCGCCGGCATAGGTCTTTGTCAGGTCGCGGACCGACACGATGGGGGGCATGGAGGGGGCCTTTCGCTTGTCGCGCCGGAGACTAGCCGCCGCGGCGCCGCGCGCCAAGCGCGCGCGCCCGCACATCCCCCCCGCCCCGACCGCGCAGCCGCAGCGCCCAGAGCGCGAGCCCGGGCAGGACCGCCGCGCAGCGCGCGTAGCGCCCCGCCAGCCGGCCCGGCTCCGCTGCCGCCCGCCACAGCCATTCCAGCGCCATCCGCCGCACCCAGAGCGGCGCCCGGCGCTGCGTGCCGGCGAGAAAGTCGAGCCCGGCCCCGACCGAGGCGAAACCGAGCTGCGGGTGCCGCGCCCGACCGAGCGCGGCGAAGCGCTCCTGCCGCGGCGCGCCTAGCGCCACCAGCACCAGCCCCGCGCCGCTGGCCGCCAGCGTGTCGAGCGCGACCCGCGCCGCCGGCCCCTCGGGCGCGAAGCCCATCGGCGGTGCGATCCGGGCCGCCACCTTCAGCCCCGGAACCGCCCGCTCCAGCACGTCCGCGGCCCGCTCCAGCGCCTCCGCCCGGCTGCCGAAGAGCGCGACCGGCCGCCCCGCGGCGGCCGCCTCGCGCACCAAGGGCAGCACCAGATCCGAGCCCGGCAGCAGCTCCACCGGCCGCCCGGCCAGCCGCGACAGCCAGACCACCGGGTTGCCGTCGGCGCAGACGAGGTCCTGCGCGGCATAGGCGGCGCGGAAGGCCGCGTCGCGGCGCAGCTTGGCGAGGTGGTCGAGATTGAGCGTCGCCAGCGCGAAGCCGCGGCGCTCGCGCAGCCGGGCGCCGACCTCGGCCAGCAGCGCCTGCCGATCCGGCATGTTGACGCCGATCCGCCCGGAGCCGTTGCGGAATTCCATGCCCTTCCATCCCCGTTTCGCCTGCGCCGCCGCCGGGACTTGGCCCCGGCCCCCGGCTCGCTTAGCGAAGGGGGCGGCGGGCATGAAACCACCTGGCGGCCATGAATCGGTCGCGTCTTCATGCGACGGATGCGGCGGAATCGGCAAGCGGGGGGCGAATGGGCGAGACACAAAGCCGGGGAGATGTGGCGCTGATCGGCTGCGGCTACGTGGCCGACCTCTACATGCGCAGCCTCAAGGCGCATCCGGGGATCCGGGTGCTGGGCGCGCATGACCGCGACGCGGCGCGGCAGAAGGCGTTCTGCGCGCATTGGGGCATCCCCGAGCTTCCGGACGCGCCGGCCGCCTGCGCGGCGCTGCCGGCCGACGGGCTGGTGCTGAACCTGACCAACCCCAAGAGCCACGAGACGGTGATCCGCGGCTGCCTGCGCGCCGGGCGCCATGTCTGGTCGGAAAAGCCCGTCGTGCTCGACCTCGAGACGGCGCGCGGCCTGCACGACCTGGCGCGGGCGCGCGGGCTGCAGCTGGCCTCCGCGCCCTCCTCGGTGCTGAGCCAGGCCTCGCAGGGGCTGGGCCGGGCGCTGCGGCTCGGGGTCGGCGGCACGCCCCGGCTGATCTATGCCGAGCTCGACGAGGGCTTCCTGCCGCAGGCGCCCTACAAGGACTGGATCAGCGAGAGCGGCGCGCCCTGGCCGGCCGAGGACGAGTTCCGCACCGGCTGCACGCTCGAACATGCCGGCTACTGGCTGTCCTGGCTGATCGCCCATCTCGGGCCGGTGCGCCGGGTGGTGGCGGCCAGCGCCGAGGTGATCCCCGACAAGCCGGGGCTGCGCCACGCGGCGCCCGACTTCTCGGTCGCGGCGCTGTTCTTCGAAAGCGGCCCTGTGGCGCGGCTGACCTGCTCGATCGCCGCGCCGCACGACCACCGGCTGCGGGTGGTGGGCGACGAGGGCGTGATCGAGGTGCCGCGGGCCTGGGACAATTTCGCCCCCGTGCGGCTGCGCCGCCGGCTGCGGCTGCGGCGCCGGCTGATCGAGAGCCCGATCGCGCGCGACCTGTCTCTGAAGGGGCAGCACCAGCCCCGCCCCGGCCGCCGCGGCTCGGCCGCCATGGATTTCGCGCTCGGCCCGGCCGAGATGCTGGCCGCCATCGCGGCGGGGCGCGACAGCCGGCTCGCCGGCGACTACGCGCTGCACCTGACCGAGGTGACGCTGGCGATCCAGGAGGGCGCGGCGCGCGACATGACCACCCGCTGTGCGCCGATGGAGCCGATGCCTTGGGCGGCATGACGCTGCTGATCACCGGGGCGGGCGGCTATCTCGGCAGGGCGCTCGTGGCCGCGGCGCGGGCGCGCGGCCACGCGGTGCGCGCGCTCACGCGCGGCGCACCGCCCGCCGGCTGGGCCGGCGACAGCGGCATCGAAAGCTGGCAGGCGGATCTTTCCGAGAAGGTGCCACAGGCCGCCTTCGCCGGCATCGACGCGCTGATCCACGCCGCCGCGCGCATGGGCGGTGACGATGCGGACCACGGCCGCGAGACCGTCGCGCCCACCGGCCCGGTGCTGGAGGCCGCCGCCCGCGCCGGGGCGCGGCTGGTGCTGGTCAGCTCGATGGCAGTCCCCGGCACCACGGGCCTCGCCCCGATGGCGGTGGTGGACGAAACCACGCCGCCCGACCCGGACCCCGCGCTCAGGGACGCCTATGCCCGCGCCAAGCTGGCGCAGGAACGCATCGCGCGCGAGGTCGCGGCGAGGCACGGCGCGCCGCTGCGCATCGTCCGGCCGGGGGCGATCTTCGGGCCGGGCCGGGTCTGGAACGCGCATCTGGGGCCCACGCTCGGGCGGCTGGTGATCGGCCCGCGCCATGCCGGCGAACTGCCGTTGTGCTGGCGCCCCCATGCCGCGCAGGCGCTGCTGCTGGCGGCCGAGACGCCGCAGGCGCCGGGCGTCGAGGTGATCCACGCGCTCGACGACGACCGGCCCGACCGCGCCCGCTACCTCGCCGCGCTCGGCCGGCCCGGCCTGCCGCTGCCTTGGCGCGCCCTTGATCTCGGCGCGGCGGCGCTGGCGCCCGTGGCGCCGCGCCTGCCCGGCCTGCTGCGCCGCCCGACCCTGCGCGCCCGGCTGATGCCGCTGCGCTACGCCAATGCCCGGCTGCACGCCTTGGGCTGGCGCGCCGAGGCCGGCTTCGAGGCGGCGATGGCCGCCGCCCTCTCCGGGCGGGACGTCGCATGACGGCCCGCGGTCCCGTCCTTTGGCTCACCGGCGAGTACCCCCGCGCCACCGACACCTTCATCCAGCGCGAGGTGGCGGCGCTGCGCGCGCTGGGCCTCGCGGTCGAGACCGCCTCGGTGCGCCGCACCGATCCCGCCCACCATGCCGGGGCGGAGCAGAAGGCCGAGGCCGCCGGCACCTTCCACCTGCTGGAAGCGACCCTGCGCCCGACGCGGCTGCTGCGCGCGGCCCTGGCCGCGCTGCGCCATCCGCGCCGCCTGGCCCGCGCCGCCCGGCTGGCCTGGCGCTGCGCGCCGGGGGGCCTGCGGGGCCGCGCCTACAACATGGTCTACCTCGCCGAGGCGCTGGTGCTGGCCGCGCATATGCGCGCCCGCGGCATCACCCACCTGCACAACCACATCGCGACCTCGTCGGGCACCGTGGCGATGCTGGCCTCGGAGGCCTCGGGCATTCCGCACAGCTTCACCCTGCACGGGCCGGATATCTTCTTCGCGCCCGAACGCTGGGCGCTGGGCGACAAGATCGCGCGGGCCGCCTTCGTCTGCTGCATCTCGGACTTCGCGCGCGCGCAGGCCATGCTGTTCTCGGAGCCCGCGCACTGGGACCGGCTGCACGTGGTGCATTGCGGCGTCGACCCGGTGCGCTACGCGGGCCCGCCCGGCGGGCCGGACGACCGGCTGCTCTTCGTCGGGCGGCTCGCGGCGGTCAAGGGCGTGCCGGTGCTGCTGCAGGCCCTGGCCGCCGCGCGGCGCGACCGGCCGGGGCTGCGCCTCGACCTCGTCGGCGACGGCCCCGAGCGCGCCGCGATCGAACGCCTCGCCGCGGCGCTGGGCCTGGGCGAGGCGGTGCGCTTCCACGGCTATCTCGGGCAGGCGGAGGTGGCGCGGATGCTGGCCGAGACCGGGACGCTGGTGCTGCCCTCCTTCGCCGAAGGGGTGCCGGTGGTGCTGATGGAGGCGATGGCGGCGGGCCGGCCGGTGATCGCGACGCGGGTGGGCGGCGTGGCCGAACTTGTCCGGCACGACGAGACCGGCCTCCTGGTCGCGCCGGGCGATCCGGCGGCCCTGGCCGAGGCGATCGGCGCCCTTTCGGGCGATGCCGAAAGGCGCGCGGCGATGGGCCGGACCGGGCGGGCGAAGGTCGCGGCCGGCTTCGACGCGCGGCAGGAGGCGGCGCGGCTGCTGACGCTGCTGCAAGCCGCGCAGGACCCGGCCCTGCCCCGCCCGCCGCGCCGGCCGGAGCCGGCGGCATGACCGCTGGGCCGGGCCCTGCCCCTGCCCCCCCCGCGCCGCCGCGCATCGGCGTCGTCGCGATCGGCCGCAACGAGGGGCGCCGTCTGGCCCGCTGCCTCGCCTCGCTGCGCGGCGCCCGGGTGGTCTATGTCGATTCCGGCTCGACCGATGACAGCCTCGCCGTCGCCCGCGCCGCGGGCGTCGAAGTGGTGCAGCTCGACATGGCCGCCCCCTTCACCGCGGCGCGGGCGCGCAATGCCGGCTTCGCCGCGCTCATGGCCGGGGATCCGCCCGACTGCGTGCAGTTCGTCGATGGCGACTGCGCGGTCGAGCCGGGCTGGCTCGAGGCCGCTGCCGCCGCGCTCGCGGCCGATCCCGGCCTCGGCATCGTCACCGGCTGGCGACGCGAGATCGCGCCCACCGCCTCGATCTACAACGCCATGGCCGAGTGGGAATGGCACCGCCCCGCCGGCGACGTCGCCGTCTGCGGCGGCGACATGATGCTGCGCTGCGCCGATTTCGCGCGGCTCAGCGGCTTCGACGCGGCGCTGATCTGCTCGGAGGACGAGGAACTGTGCCTGCGCGTGCGGGCCATGGGACGGCGGGTGCACCGCCTGCCCCGCACCATGACATGGCACGACGCCGACATGACCCGCCTCGGCCAATGGTGGCGCCGGGCGGTGCGCGCTGGCCACGGCTTCGCCGAGGTCGGCCGCCGCTATCCCGACCATGTCCGCGCCGAGCGGCGGCGCATGTGGGCCTACGGCGCCGGGCTGCCGGCGCTGGCGCTGGCCGGGGTGCTGGCCGGCCAGTGGGCCCTGCCGGCGCTGGCGGCGCTGGGCCTGGCGGCGAACTGGGCGAGAAGCGCGCGCAACCTGCGCCGCGACGGGGTGGGCGCGGCGGCGGCGCGGCGGCAGGCGGTGCTGCTGGTGCTGTCGAAATTCGCGAACCTGCAGGGGGCGCTGATCTTCCATGCCCGGCGGCTGCGCGGCCACGAGATGCGGCTGATCGAATACAAGTGACGCCCGCGCCCCGGTTTCTGCCGAAGAAGGCTGCGCGGCGGGCATGGTTTCGCCCTGCTTCGCGCCCTATGATCGGTCTTCACAGGCAAGGGGGCTGGCCGGGATGGCGAAACGCAGCGGACGCGACGGGCGCAGACGGCTCGGGGCCGGGGCACGACAGGAGATGCTGGCGCGGATCGCCGCCGCCGGCGGCCTGCGCGCGCGCCGCCCCGCCCCCTCCGCCGGGCCGGACCCGGCGGCGGCGGCGCTGCGCGAGGCGGTGCTCGACCTGCAGGCGGCGCGGCTGCCGCAGCTGCACGACATGTGGGACAGCCTGCCGACCCTGACCGTCGACGCGGCCCGGCTGGAGCGCAACCTCGTGATCGCCGCGGCCCGGCGCGACCCGGCGCATGCCGCATTCGACGTGCTGCGCACCCGGCTGCTACGGGCGCTGCGCGACAATGGCTGGCACCGGGTCGCCGTGACCTCGCCGACCGACGGATGCGGCAAGACCTTCACCGCCGCCAATCTCGCAGTGTCGCTGTCGCGCTACGAGGGCTGCCGGACGCTGCTGCTCGACCTCGACCTGCGCAGCCCCGGCCTCGCGCCGACGCTGGGCGTCGCCGCGCCGGGGCCGATCTCGGACTGGCTGCGCGGCGCCGAACCGCTCGAGGCGCATCTGCGGCGCATCGGGCCGAACCCGCTCGGCATCGGCGGGCTGGGCGTGGCGCTGAACGACCGAGCCGAATCCTTCCCCGCCGAGCTTCTACGCGACCCCGCCACGGGGGCGGCGCTGGCGGCGATGCAGGCGGCGCTGTCCCCCGACGTGGTGCTCTACGACCTGCCGCCGGCGCTGGCGCATGACGACGTGGCGGCGTTCCGCGACCAGTATGACGGGGTGCTGATGGTGGTCGGCGGCGGCCGCAACAGCGCCGAGCAGATCCGCGAGGCGGTGCGCCGGATCGGCGATGACAAGCCGGTGCTGGGGATCATCCTGAACCGTGCCGAGGAAGAACGCGCCTCGGGCGCGGCCTGACCGGTTCAGGCCGGCCCGGCCGGCCGGCGGCTGACCATCGCCCAGAGCCCGAGGATCGCCGTCGCGAGCACCGCCACGAACGCCGCGGCGCGGCCCCGGCCGCGCCCGCCCTGCCGCGGGTTCAGCTCGGGGATCACCACCACCGGCCGCACCCCCAGCGCGCGTTCGAGCTGCGCGGCAGTGCGGATGGTCGGGTTCACCGCCTCGAGCGACAGCGCGAGGCCGAGCGCGGCGAGCCCCACGCCCAACGCGCCCAGAACCGCGATCCGCCGGCGCGAAGACTGGCCGTAATCCGGCGCCACGGCGCTTTCGAGCACCTCGAAGCGGGCGGTCTCCTCGCGGCGCTCGAGCTCGCGGGCCATCGCCGCGTCGGTGCGCCGCGCGGTGACGGCCGACAGCTCGGACTGCAGCTGGTCGCGGCGGCGCGCATAGGCGTTGAAGCGCCGCTCGGTCTCGGGCGCGGCGGCGAGCGCCGTCTCGATCTGCGCGACGCCGTCGGCGATCAGCCCGCGCTGGCGCTCGAGCAGCGCGCGCCGGCGCTCGAGCTCCTCGGCCCGCAGCCTGTCGGAGCCGGTCTCGAGCGCGATCAGCTGCTGCTCGATCTCGATGCGCTGCGCCGCCAGCCGGGCGAGCTGCTCGCGCTGCGCGTCGAGATTGGCGGGCAGCGAATCGAAGTTCTCCTCCTGGAAGCGGGCGAACTCCGCCTCCTGCCGGGCCAGCAGCTCGCCGAGCCGCGCCTCCTCGGCCTCGAAGAAGGCCAGCGTGCGCTCGGCCCGGCCGGCGCTGCGGCTCTGCCCGGCCTCGAGCACCTGATCGAGCACCGCGTTGGCGAGGTCGGCCGCGGCCTGCGCCTCGCCCAGCTCGGCGGTGATCCGCAGCCCCGAGGGCACCACGTCGGGGCGCCAGGACTGCGCCGGGTCGACGATCTTCTCGATCTCGACCGCCTCGCGCATCTTGGACAGCCGCTCGATCGGCGGCGCCTCGGGAAACAGGCCCAGCCGATCGGCCAGCCCCAGAAGGCTGTCGCGCGCCATCACCTGCTGCTCGATCAGGTCGATCTGCGCGGCGCCGCCGGCCGGCTCCGCGCCCAGCGCGACGCGCGGCGCCTCGATCTGGATCACCGCGATCGCCTCGAAGCTGGGCGGGCGGTTCACCGCGACCCACAGCACCAGCGGCAGGCCAAGCAGCGCCACCAGCACCATGACCCAGAAGCGGCGGCGCAGCATGCCGCGCAGATCCCTCAGCGATGCCAGTTGCAGCATGGCGTCTTCCCCGTTCCCTCGCGCCCCGTATTCCCGGCGGCGGCGCGCCTGGCACCGGGCGGCCATGAGGCCGCCACGCCCGGGACTGAATCTAGACAACCCGGCCCGCGCGGGCCATGTCGTGCCGGCCAGCTGGCCGCGAACGCAGTGTTGCGCAAGCCGAAACCCTCCGTCACCCCGGCAGGCGCATCGCCACCGCGATCCGCCCCCCGGCAACGGCCCAGCCGCCGCGCAGTTCCGTGCCCGCGGGCCATGTCCCGACCGGCCCCGTAAGCCGCGCCGAGACATCGGCCCCGTCGATCGAGACCCGCATGGCATCGAAGCCGAGCAGCGCCCCGGTCACGGGGTACTGCGCCTTGAAGGCCGCCTCCTTGGCCGCGAAGATGACCCGCGCCGCGCGCCCCGGATCGGCCTGCGCCATGGCCTCGGCGCGCTCATCTGGGCCGATGATCTCGGGCCAAAGCGCGGGCGGCAAGGGGTGATCCGGCTCGAGGTCGATGCCGATATGCGGCGGCCCGAGCCGCAATGCCGCCACCGCCAGGCCGGCATCGTGGCTGATCGAGCCGACGACCCCCTCGGGCCAGACCGGCGCGCGGTCGGCGCCCTGCGGCACCTCGCGGGGCGAAAGGCCGAGCCGCGCCATCGCCGCGCGCGCCGCGGCCCGGCCGGCGGCGAACTCGGCGCGCCGCGCCGGCACCGCGCGCCGGACGGCCTCGGCCTCGCCCGGCCAGGGCGTGGGCGCCGCGCCGATCGCGACGGCGGCGCAGGCAGTGCCGGGCGGGCAGAGCCGCGCGATCAGGGCGGCGAGATCAGCCAAGCGCGTCCCGCCGCGCCCTGAGCGCACGCCGCCTCTCGATCACGCGGCGGCGCGTGGTCTCGGCCGCTTCAGAGTCACCGCTGCGCTCCGGTGTCGGGGCGGGCGCGCGCCCGGCCTCCAGCCGCGCGGCCAGATCGCCCAGCCGGGTGAAGCGGAAGATGTCGGTGATCGCGAGGTCGGGCGCCGCGAGTTCGGCCCGGATCCGGCGATGCGCCTCGACCGCGAGCAGCGAATGTCCGCCCAGCGCGAAGAAATCGTCCTCGGCGCCCGGGCTTTCCACGCCGAGCAGATCCGACCAGATCGCCGCGATCGCGGCGGTGGCCTCGCCGGCAGGACGCGCGGCAGGCGCAGGCGCGTCTGGCAAAGGCGCGGGCACGGGCCGCGCCGCCGCGGCCCCCGGCCCGGCGCGGCGCGGGGCCGGTTCCGGCAACGCCTTGCGGTCGATCTTGCGGTTCGGGGTCAGCGGGAAGGCGTCGAGCCGCACGATCCGGGCCGGCACCATCACCTCGGGCAGTCGGGCGGCGAGCGCGGCGCGCAGCGCGGTCTCGTCGACCGGCCCCTCGGCCTCGACATAGGCCACCAGCCGCTGCAGGCCGGGCCGGTCCTCGCGCGAGACCACCACCGACTGGCGGATGCCGGGTCGGGCGTCGAGCGCGGCCTCGATCTCGCCCAGCTCGATCCGGTGGCCGCGCAGCTTGACCTGGTGATCGGCCCGGCCGAGGAACTCGAGCCGACCGTCCCAGCGCCAGCGCGCGAGGTCGCCGGTGCGGTAGATCCGGCCCCTGCCGGACGGGTCGGGGCGAAACCGCTCGGCGGTCAGCTCGTCGCGCCGCCAGTAGCCGGCCGCGACCCCGGCGCCGCCGATCCACAACTCGCCCGTCACGCCGGCGGGCAGCGGCGCCATGGCCTCGTCCAGCACGTGGCAGCTGGTGTTGCGCAGCGGCCGGCCGATCGAGGCCACCGCCGCGCCCGGCCGGGCCTCGCCGCTGGTCGACCAGATCGTGGTCTCGGTCGGGCCGTACATGTTCTCGATCCGGGCCGGCGTCGCGCGTGCCAGATCCTCGACCAGCGCGCCCGGCAAAGCCTCGCCGCCGACCAGCAGCCGTCGCAGCCCGGCAAGCGCCGCGCGGCTGCCCTCGTCGGCCAAGAGCATCCGCGCCATCGAGGGGGTGCATTGCAGATGCGTCACCCCGTGGCGCCGGATCTGCGCCGCGATCGACCAGTCCTCGCCCCCGGGCTCGGCCTCGGGCTCGACCTCCGGGGCGCGGCGCAGCAGTTCGGCCAGACGCGGCAGCCCGTCCAGGGCGGTCTCGGTCTCAAGCCCGAAATCGATCAGGCAGGCCACCTCGCCCACCCCGATGGCACGCAGCTCGGCCAGCCGGGCCAGACCGTCCTCGACGGTGCCGAACAGCCCCTGCTTCTCGAAATACCGCGCGAAGGCGTGTTCGAGCACCGCCTCGCGCTCGGCCTCGGTCAGCGCGTCGGGGTCGGTGCCGCCGCCGCTGAAGGCCGGGAAGGCCGCGGCGTGGCGCGCGATCAGCCCCGCGGCCGAGGCGAGATAGGCCTTCATCGGGCCGCGCACCGCCGCGCGCGCCGCGGCGCGGCTTTCGGCGAGGTAGCTGTGCAGCATGACCGTGACGCGGAACCGCTCGGGCGCATGGCCGGCCTCGGCCAGCGCGGCCCGCCACAGCCCGATATGGCGCTCGAGCGTCCCGAGATCCTGCCCGAGCATGTGGGTCAGCACGTTGGCGCCCAGCCGCCCCGCCTCGCGCCAGCTCTCGGGGTTGCCGGCAATGGTGAGCCAGAGCGGCAGCTCGGCCGAGACCGGGCGCGGCCGCGTCGCCACCTGCTGCAGGCTGCCGTCGGCGCGGGGGAAGGCCACCGTCTCGCCGCGCCACAGCCTGCGGACCTTGTCGATCGCCTCGCCCAGCGCGGCGCGGTGGTCCGGCGGCGCCGCCTCGGGGCGCAGCACGAAATCGTCGGGCTGCCAGCCGGCCGCCATGGCGATGCCGGCGCGCCCGCCCGACAGCCGGTCGACCACCGCCCAGTCCTCGGCGATGCGGGCCGGGTGATGCAGCGGCGCGACGCAGCTGCCGGCGCGGATCGCGACGCGGCGCGTGATCGCCGCCACCGCAGCACCCGTCACCGCCGGGTTGGGATAGGGCGCGCCGAAGCCGTGGAAATGGCGCTCTGGCGTCCAGACCGCCTCGAAGCCCTGCGCGTCGGCAAAGCGCGCGCCCTCGGTCAGCAGCCGGTAATCCGGGTCGCCCCCGCCCTCGTGGCCCCAGTAGAACAGGCTGAGCGCCATGCCCCGCCGCCCCGCGCCGTCGGCCGAGGGCAGGGTCCGGTCGGCCTCGCCCTGCACCACGACCGCGTGGCCGCGCGACAGGGTCCACAGAAGCTCCAGCACCGAGATGTCGAAGGAGATCGAGGTCACCGCCAGCCAGCGCCCCGGCGCCTCGTCGCCGATCCGGTCGTCCATCGCGGCGCGGAAATTGGCGAGGTTGCGGTGGGTGATCATCACCCCCTTGGGCCGGCCGGTCGAGCCGGAGGTGTAGATCAGGTAGGCCAGATCCCCCGGCCCGGCCGTGTCGGGCAGAGCCTCTTCGGAGGCCACCGCGAGGCGGGGGTCGTCGGTCAGGAGCAGCGCGGCATCGCTCGGCGGCACGCGCCCGGCCAGCGCCGGGGCGCTGACGATCACCGTGGCACCGCTGTCCTCGGCATAGAGCGCGAGCCGATCGGCCGGGTAGCCCGGGTCGAGCGGCACGTAGGCCGCGCCGGCATTCAGCACCGCCAGCATCGCCACAACCATGTCGATCGACCGCTCGAGATGCAGGCCGACCCGATGGCCCGGCCCCGCGCCCATGGCGCGCAGCACATGGGCCATGCGGTTCGCCCGCGCCTCCAGCCCGGCATAGCTCAGCCGTTCGGCGCGGTGGATCAGCGCTGTCGCCTCGGGCTGCCGCGCGGCCTGCGCGGCGATCTCGGCCTGCACCGTCGTCTTGGGGATCGCGGCTTGGGTGGCGTTCCACGTCTCGAGCCACTGCTGCTCGGCGGGCGCGAGGCCGGGCCGGCCGGTGCCGCCGGCTGCCAGCGCCTCGGCCGTGGCGCAAAGCCGGGCGGCGAGCATCTCGCGTGCCGTCTTTGGCAGGCGCGCCGGGTCGTAGAGCAGCGCCGTCCCCTCCGGGTCGAGGCCGGCCACAGCGCCGGCCGGCAGGTCGGGGCCGAGCGCCATGCGCGGCGGCCGCACCCCGCTGCCGGGCATCCGCGCCGGCAGGTCGGCGGCGAAGCCGCCGGTGCGGTGCGCCGCCGCGATCCGTTCGCGCAGCGCCTCCGTCGTCTCGCCGCCCGCGACGCGCAGCGGCAGCCAGTCGGCCAGGTGGCCCGGCCAGCCGGTCGCGCTGTGCAGCGCGAGGTCGCAGGGCCCGTCCGCAAGCTCCACGGCGATCGCGGCCCAGGCCGCGGTGGCCTGCGAGCGCGCGGGCTCCGGCAGTTCGAGCGGCAGCCGCCCGACCGCGCCCGGCGCCTCGGCCGGCTCGCACAGCCCGGGCAGGTCGGCCGGGCGCAGCGCCATGAGCCTGTCGCGCCAGCCCGCCTCGTGCCGCGCGGCCGCCCGCATCGCCGCGCCGAGCCCCTCGGGGTCGGCCGGGGCCTCGAGCCGCGCGCCCGCCGCGACCAGCGCCGCCACGTCGCAGGCCGCGCCGTCGGGGCGGGCCAGGCCGGCCAGCCGCAGCGCGCCATCCGCCAGCCGCACCGTCACCGCATCCGCCGTCGCGTCGAACGCCCGGCCCGGCGCGGCGCCCGCGGTCGCGTCGGCAGGCGCCGCGGTGCCGACCAGCAGCACCTGCCCGCCGAGCCGGATCTTGGCGCGCGTCACGGGGTTCGGGTGGCGGCCGTGATCAAGCGCGCGCACCAGCCGCAGCGCCGCGGCGACATCGCTCCCCGGCGCGATCAGCGCGTCGGCCGGTGGCCGGTCGGCGGCGCGGTGCATCCGGCGCGGCGCGGTCTGCGGACGCCGCCGCAGACCGTCGCGCAGCTGGCCGAGAACGGCCGGGAAACTCTCGAGCCCGGCGGCGAAGCAGCGCGCGTTGAGCGTGGCCGCCGTTTCCCCCGGCGCGATGGCGAAGCCGCGCTCCTCGAGGATGTCGCCGGCATCGAGCCGCGCGGTCATCAGGTGCCAGGTGACGCTATGGCACTTCGCGCCCTCCAGCAGCGCCCAGACCGGGGCGTTGAGACCGCCGCGCGCCGGCAGCGGCCCGTCGTGGAAGTTGATCGCGCCGCGCCGGGCGCGGGCCAACGCGGCCTCCGGCAGCGGCGCGAGATGGCCGATCGAGAACAGCCAGTCGGTCTCGGGCAGCGCCTCGGGCGCATCGGGGTCGTGCAGCGCCACGCCCTCGGCCGCGGCCCAGTCGCGCAGCGGCGCGAAGCGCGTGGCGACCGCCCGGATCGGGTGGCCCGCGGCCCGCAGCATCCGCGCCGCCTCGAGCGTCAGGCTGGTGTGGCCGATCAGGGTACAGTCGCCGCTCATGCCCGGCCCTCCTCCTCGGGGCCGCGGCGCCGGGCCCGCAGCTCGTGTCGCGCCAGGTCGCGCAGGAAATGCCCCGGATCGCCGGTCTCGCGGCGCATCAGCCGGCAGCGCAGCCGGTGCAGCCCGCCGGCGGCCAGGTGCAGCGCCGTCGCCATCGCCGCCCGGCGCGGCCCCAGATGCTTGCGCAGGTAGCGCCGGCGCGAGGCGAACCAGTAGTCGGGCACCCGCTGCCAGTGCTTCATGCCGGTCGAGACCGAGCCGATATGCACGACCCGGCTCTCGCGCACGTAATGGGTCTGCCAGCCGGCCTGCCGGGCGCGGCGGCACAGGTCGGTCTCCTCGAAATAGAGGAAGAACCCGTCGTCGAAGAGACCGATCTCGTCGAACACGGCGCGCCGCACCATCAGGCTCGCCCCCACGGTCCAGTCGACCGGGCCGCTGTGCGCGGGCATCGGCATCGGCACCGCGTGCCGCCGCAACAGCCGCGAGACCGGGCCGAAGCGCATCGCACCCTCGACCTCCGAGAGCAGCGAGGGAAAGCGGAAGGCGCCGTGATGCGGCGTTCCGTCGGGGCCGTGGACGGCGCTGCCGGCGAGGCCCGCCTTCGGGTGCGCCTCGAGATGCGCGACCAGCGCGGCGATGGCGCCGCGCGCCGGAAAGGCGTCGGGGTTGAGCACGTAGACGTAGTCGGGCGCCCGGCCGTCGCGCAGACCGGCGCGGATGCCGGCATTGTTGCCGAAGCCGAAGCCGCCGTTGCGCCCCGACTGGATCACCCGCGCCCGCCCCTGCCAGCCGCGCCGGGCGAGGCCGTCGCGCAGCCGCTCCTCCGAGCCGTCGGCGGAGGCGTTGTCGACGATCACCAGTTCCCCCGGCAGGCCCTCCATCGCCGCCAGCGCGGCTTCGGCGGCGCGCAGCGTCATCTCGGGCGTGCGCCAGTTCAGGATCACCGTCAGAAGGGTCGGCATGCGTTCTCTCACTCCGCCGCGGCCAGTTGGCCGGGCCGCACCGGGGCGGCGGCCAGCAGCGGCCGCAGCCGCGCGGCCAGCACCGCGACATTGGGGTCGAGCACCATGCTGTCATGGTCGCCCGGCACCTCGATCACCTCGAGCCGCGGCGCCAGCCCGCCCCAGCCGTTGTCGGGCAAGATATACTGCCGCTCGGCGCTGACCAGCCGGCCGCCGGGCAGCCGCCAATGCGGCCGGGGCGCCGGGCGCAGCAGGGTCGCCGGCCCCGCCCAGCCCGGCGCGGTGTAGCCGGCCAGCGCCTCGTAGAAGGCGGCCTCGATCACCGGGTCGTGCTCCGCGGCGGCGGCCACGCCCTCGAGCCGGCCGAAGCGGCGGCGGCCGATCTCCCAGCGCAGACGCTGCGCCGCCCAGCGCAGCGGGTAGGCCAGCCCGGCGCGGCGCAGCTCGATCGCCTGGATCGCGGCGCGGTCGCGCCAGGCCAGCGGCGCCCGGCGCGGCAGCGGCGTGTCGAGCAAGATCAGCGCCGCCACCTCATCGCCTTCGGCGGCGAGCTGCTGCGCCATCTGCCAGGCGGTGATGCCGCCGCCGGAATAGCCGGCCAGGTGCCAGGCGCCGCCGGGATGCACCTGCCGCATTTCCCCCAGCATGTCGCTGGCGGCCGCCTCGATGCTGCGATGCGGCGCGTGGCCTTCGATCAGCCCGCGCGCCTGCAGCCCCCAGACGGGCCGGTCCTTACCCAGAAGCTGCGCCAGCCGGCGCAGGTTCATCACGTTGCCGAACATGCCGGCGGCGATGAAGAGCGGCGCCCCGTCGCCGCCCTCGCTCAGCCGCACGAGGTGGGTATGGCCCGCGCCGGCCGGCGGGCCCGGCCGGGCCGCGGCGTTGCCGGCGACCGTCTCGGTCCCGTGGTCGCGGGCGGCATCCACCCGGGCGGCGAGCGCGCGCAGGGTCGGCGCCTCGATCAGCGTCGAGATCGGCAGAGCCGGCCCGATCTCGCGGCGGATCATCGCGAAGAGCCGCACCGCCAGAAGGGAATGCCCCCCGAGGTCGAAGAAGCTGTCATCGGGGCCGAGCGCCTCGGCGCCGAGCAGACCCTGCCAGAATCCGGCGATCCGGCGCTCGGTCTCGGTGTCGAGCCCTGCTGCGACGGCCGGCGGCGGCGCGGCCGGGGCCGGCCGGGGCCGGTCCGCCGAGATCTGGCGCTGCAGCGCCGGCAGCGGCAGCGCGCTCACCGCGACCTGCGGCAGCCCCGCCCCCAGCGCGGCGCGCAGCGCCGCCCCCGCCTCGCGGGCGCGGATGCCGCGGGCGAGGTTGTGCCGCAGCCGCAGCGTCGCCGGGTCGTCGCCGGGCACGGCGCCGCCGGGCACCGGCGCGGGCAGGTCCAGCCCGGCCTCGAGCCGCAGCATCCACAGCCCCTCGACCTCGACCAGCACCCGGCCGTCCGGATCCGCGAGCGTCACGTCGAAACGGGCCCGCCCCTCCTCCTGCGCCTCCGAAAGCCGGACATGGCTCAGGATCTCGCCGGCCAGCGGCGCGTAGACCCGCACCCGGTCGTAGCCGGTCGGCACCCAGAGCCGGTCCGGCGCATGACCCGGCACGAGGTCGAGCGCCCAGCCGGTGGCGATGTCGAGCAGGCCGGGATGCAGCGCCATGCCGGGGGCGGCGGTCGCGTCGGCCTCGAGCCGGGCCAGCCCCTCGCGCCCGGCCCGCCGGGTGGCGCGCAGCACCTGCCACTGCGCCCCGAAGCGCAGCTGCCCGGGCTGCGGCAGGGCGGTGTCGGGCCGGGGCGCGCCGCCCAGACGCTCCGTGATGCCGGCGATGTCGAGCGGCGCCGGGGCCGCCGCCCCGAGCGGGCGGGCCTGCATCTCGGCGGTGGTGGCGAAGCCCTCGCCCGGCAGGGCGGCCCGGATCTCGAGCCGGTCGCCGGCCTGCCGCAGCCGCAGCCGCGTCGTGCCGGCGGCGGGGGCGCGCAGGGGCGCCTTGAACCGCAGCCCCTCGACCTCGAAGGGCACGAAGCCCGAGGCGCCCAGCGCCTCGGCCGCCAGTTCGAGGTAGCCGGTGCCGGGCAGCAGTGCCTCGCCCGTGGCCAGCCGGTGCTGGTCGAGGAACCAGCGCGCCTCGGCCGACCAGTCGGCCTCGAATTCGCACTCGGGGCCGGTTTCGGAGCCGTCGATCCGCCGGTCGAGCATGGGCAGCGCCACCGGCCGCCCCTGCGGCGCGGGCGGCGGCGGCGCGAGCGCCTCGGCCGCCATGCCGACATCGGCCCAGATGCCCCAGTCGATGGCGACCACGGCGGTGCGACCGCCGGAGCGGGCCTGCGCGAAGGCGTCGAGCGCGGCGTTGGCGGCGGCGTAGTCGGCCTGCCCCGCCGCCGGGGCCCAGCCCGAGACCGAGGCGCAAAGCGCCATCCAGTCGAGCCGCCCGTCCGGCAAGAGCGCGTCGAGCACCTCCAGCCCCCGGAGCTTCGGCGCCAGCACCGCCTCGGCGGCGGCCGGTTCGCGCAGCAGCATCGGCGCGTCGTCGAGCCGGCCGGCGGCGTGGATCACGCCGCTGAGCCGGCCGAGCGCCGCCTCGGCGCGCTCCAGCGCCGCGCGCATCTGCCCGGCATCGGTGACATCGGCCGCCAGCGGCAGGACATGCCCGCCCAGCGCCTCGAGCCGCAGCACCGCCCGCACGGCGCGGGCGGCGGCGCCGGTATCGCCAGATGCGGCGATCTCGGGCCAGCGATCGCGCGGCGGCAGCGCCCGCCGCGACAGCAGCGCGATGGGCGCCGCCTCTTCGCGGATCAGCGCCTCGGCCAGCGCCAGCCCCATGCCGCCGAAGCCGCCGGTGATCAGCACCGGTCCGCCGCGCCGCACCGGCCAGGCCCGCCCCGCCTGCGCGCGGACCGCCCGGCGCTGCCGCCGCTGGCCGCCGCGCCAGGCCGCGACGGTGTCGGCGGGCGCGGCCAGCGCCTCTTCCAGCAAGGGCCCGACCAGTTGCTCCGGCGCCGCGACCGGGCCGAGATCGAGCAGCGCGGCGGTGACGCCCGGCAGTTCGCGCGGGAGCGCCAGCACCGGCCCGATCACCGCCGCCTTGGCCGGCACCGGCCGGTCCTGTGGCGTGACGCCCAAGAGTTCGTTGCCGGCGCAAAGCAGGTGCAGACCGCGCTCGCCGGCCACCTCGGACCAGGCCCGCGCCAGGTGGAACAGGCTCCAGAGCCCCCGGCCCTGCATCTCGCGCGCCTCGGGCGCGTCCGCGCCGGTCAGCAGCCACAGGTGCAGGACCCGGTCGGGCAGGCGATCCTCGGCGGCCAGCGCCTCGAGCAGCGGCGCGTAGCCCGCGCCGCCCTCCTGCGGGTCGAGCACCCAGTCCGACCGCCCCTCGCGCGCGAAGCCCACGCCGGCGCGCACCACCACCGCGTCATGCCCCGCCGCGCGCAGGCGCCGCGCGGTTTCGGCGCCGACGCCGCTCTCGTCGGCCAGGATCAGCCAGCGCCGCACCGGCTGGTCGGCCAGATCGCCGCCCGCCTCGTAGTCGCCGTCGGGGTAGCTGCGGCGCCAGTCGGGCCGCCAGATCCAGCGCGCCGGATCGTCCTCGCGCTCGGGCCAGTTCTCGGCGGGCGCGTCGCCGCGATCGCGCGCCCCGTTTCCGGGGGCGATGAAGTGGCGGTCGCGCTGGAAGGCATAGCCCGGCAGCACCACGCGGCGGCGGCCCTCGCCGAAGAGCTGGTCGCGGTCGATCGGGCCGCCCATCGCCCAGACCCGGCCCAAGGCGCCCACGAAATGCACGTCGTCGGCCACCGTGTCGCGGGCATGGCGCAGGCTCGGCACGCAGCGGGCGGTGCCGATGCCGGGCTGCATCGCGGCCAGCGACGACAGCGCCTGCCCCGGCCCGACCTCGATGAAGATGCGCGGCCGGTCGGCCAGCCGGCGCAGGCCGTGGTCGAAATCCACCGTGTCGCGCAGATGCGCCACCCAGTAGGCCGGATCGGTCGCCTGCCCGTCATCGAGCGGCTGGCCGGTGCGGTTCGACAGGATCGGGATGGTGGGCGGCGACAGCGCCATCCGGCCTAGATGCGCCTCGAACCGGCCCAGCACCGGGTCGAGCAGGCGGCTATGGGCGGCGACCGCGATCGGGATGCGGCGGGTCTCGACCTGCCTGGCGGCGAGACGCCGCTCCAGCGCCGCGATCGCCGCCACCGGCCCCGAGGCCACGGTGAGGCCGGGCCCGTTGATCGCCGCGAGGTCGAGATCGGGGCCGAGCTCGGCGCGCAGCGCATCGGCGCCCAGCGCCACCGAGAGCATGGCGCCCGGCTCGGTCTCCTCGAACAGGCGGCCCCTGAGATGCACGAGGTCGAGCGCCGCCTCGAACCCGGTCACGCCGGCCAGGGCGGCGGCGGCGTTCTCGCCCATCGAGTGGCCGATCAGCCGGTCCGGCATCACGCCCCACGACATCCAGAGCTGCGCGAGCGCGTGCTCGACGGCAAGGATCAGCGGCAGCTGCAGCGCCGGGCGGCGCAGCTCGGCCTCGGCCTCTTCGGTCATCCCGGGGCCCGGCAGCCACAGCGCCCGCATGTCGCGGCCCGCCTGCTCCGACACCCGCAGGAGCCCGCGCTCCATCCAGTCGCGGAACACCGGCTCGGTCTCGAAGAGACCGCGCGCCATGCCCGGATATTGCGAGCCGCCGCCGGGGAACATGAAGACGATCTCCGCCCCGGTCTCGGCGGCGTGGCTGAAGACCCGCCCCCCCTCGCCCGTCTCGAGCAGCCGGGCCGCCTCGGCATGGTCATGCGCGACCAGCACGCGGCGGCGCGACAGGGCCGGCCGGCCGCTGGCGAGGGTGTGGGCGACATCGGCCAGCGGCTGGTCCGGCCGGGCGCGCAGATGCGCGGCCAGCCGCGCGGCGTTGGCGTCGAGCGCCGCCTCGGTGCGGCCCGACAGGCAGATGAGCTGGAACGGCCAGTCCGACGCCGCCGGGGCGGCGCGCTCGGGCGCCTCTTCCAGAACGGCATGGGCATTGGTCCCGCCGACGCCGAGCGAGTTGACCGCGGCACGGCGCGGCGCGCCATCCCGCGGCCAGGGCCGCGCGCGGTCGGCGATGCGGAACCGGGTGGCGCCGAGATCGAGCCGCGGGTTGGGCGCGGTGAAGTCGGGCTGGGGCGGGATCTCGCCGTGATGCAGCGCCAGCGCCGCCTTGATCAGCGAGATCACCCCCGCGGCGGTGTCGGTGTGGCCGACATTCGCCTTGACCGAGCCGACATGGCATTCGCCGCCCGGGCCGAGCCCCTGCGCCAGCGCCGCAAGCTCGATCGGGTCGCCCAGCGCGGTGCCGGTGCCGTGGCACTCGACGAAGCCGATCTCGGCGCCGCTCACCCCGGCCATGCGCAGCGCCTCGGTCACGGCCGCGGCCTGCCCGTCCACCGACGGGGCGAGATAGCCCGCCTTGCGGGCGCCGTCATTGTTGATCGCGCTGCCCTTCAGCACCGCCCAGACATGGTCGCCGTCGGCCAGCGCATCCTCGAGCCGGCGCAGCACCACCGCCCCGGCGCCCGAGCCGAAGACCGTGCCGGCGGCGCGCGCCTCGAAGGCGCGGCAGGCGCCGTCGGGCGAGAGGATCTCGTTCTCGCGGTAGAGGTAGCCCCGCCCCTGCGGCAGCTCGACCGTCGCGCCGCCCGCCAGCGCCATGTCGCATTCGCCGTCGAGCAGCGCCTGCGCCGCCATGTGCACCGCCACGAGCGAGGTCGAGCAGGCGGTCTGCAAGGTCACGCTCGGACCGGTGAGGTCGAGCATGTGGCTGAGCCGCGTGGCGAGGAAGTCCTTGTCGTTGCCGGTGTGGCGCAGCAGGAAGGTGCCGGTCTCCTCGACCAGCTCGGGGTTGGTGAGCAGGTTGTCGTTGTAGTAGCGGCTCTCGCCGCAGCCGGCGAAGACGCCGACCGCTGCCGCGCCGCCGCCCCCCGCGGCGTGGCCGGCGGCGTGGCCGGCATTGTCGAAGGCCTCCCAGGCCGCCTCGAGGAATTGCCGGTGCTGGGGGTCCATCACCGCCGCCTCCTTGGCCGAGAGCCCGAAGAGGCCGGCGTCGAAGCGGTCATAGCCCTCGAGCGGGGCGCCGTAGGGGACGTAGTCGGGCCGCGCGGTCAGGCGCGCGGGCTCGCCGGCGGCGGAAAGCTCGGCCGGGGTCAGCCGCCGGATCGCCGAGCGGCCCTCGCGCAGCATCGCCCAGAACGCGTCGAGCGTCGCCGCGCCGGGCAGGCGCAGCCCCATGCCGATGATCGCGATGTCGCCGAGCCCGTGCTCCGCCTCGTCCATCCTACGCTCCAACGCCGCGCCGTCGCGCTGCACAGTCCCAACCCAATGGGGCGGCATCTGGGCCGCCGTCCGCCCTTCGCGCGGCGCGCCTAGCCCGGCGGCACCGCGGCCAGCGCCGCCACCGCCGGCCAGCCGGCCCAGAGCGCCAGCGCCGCCACGGCCGCGCCGAGCGTGGCGAAGAGCGCGTCGTGCAGCGGGTCCCAGACGCCCTGCCGCCGCGCCAACCAGACCAGCACCGGATAGGCCATGAGATGCGCCGCGCCCTGCCCGACGAGGCCGCCCGCGAATCCGCCCCAGGCGAGCCCCGCCGCCATCGCCCCGAAGGTGAGCGCGGCGCGCGCCGCCTGCAAGACGAAGAATCGCCGCGACGCGCCCGCCGCCAGCGCCGCCTGGTCGTAGGTCAGGCCGATCAGCGCCGGAAGCTGCAGCACCGCCACCAGCACCACCACGCCGCCGGCCATCGCGTAGCGCGGGTCGTACATCAGCGCGATCAGCCACGGCCCCGCGAAGGCGAAGACCGCCACCGCCGCCAGGAGCGCGGCCGAGGCCGCCATGCGCAGCCGCCGCAGCCGGGCGAAGTTCGCCGGATCTTCGGCGGGCGGGCTGTCGCGGTAGACCGGGATCAGCACCCGCCGCGTCACCATGTGGCCCAGCACCATCGGGAAGGTCGCGAGGAACAGGCCGATGTTGTAGACCCCGAAATCCCCGAGCGAGAGCCAGCCGCCGATCAGCACCCGGTCGCTCTGGCCCGCGACGAAGCCCGCCACGGTCGACAGGAAGATCCACTTGCCGAAGGAGACCAACTCGCGCGCGGCCTCGGGCTCCCAGCGCAGGCGGTTGCGCGGCCCCGGCAGGAAGCGGTCGAGATAGACGAGCTGCGCCACCGCCGCGACCAGCGCCGCGCAGACCAGCGCCCAGACCGAGCCCCAGGCCCAGGCCATGACCACCGCCGCGGCGATCTGCGTTGTCTGCACCGCCAGCTCGATCAGCGTCACCCGCCCGGCCCGCAGGTGGCGATGCGCGGTCTCGAGCCGGGTCGGGTTGAAGCCGTTGATCACCAGCGCGAAGGCCGCGACCGGCAGATATTGCAGCAGCATCGGCTCGCCGTACCACTGCGCGACGGGCCAGCTCAGCCCCAGCGCGGCCAGCCACAAGAGCACGCCGCGGCCGATCTGGATGGTCCAGGCGGTGTCGAGGAAATCGGGGTCGTCGCCGCGCCGGCTCTGCATGATCGCCGGGCCGATACCGACGTCCGAGAACATCGTCAGACCCATGACGAAGACCAGCACGATCGCCATGACGCCGAAGGCCTCGGGAAACAGCAGCCGGGTCAGGATCAGGTTCGAGGCCAGCCGCAGCACCTGCCCCGCGCCGAAGCCCGCCACCATGATCGCCGCCGAGCGCAGCGCGCGGATGCCGAGGCCGCCGCCGCGCAGCCGGGCCGCGAGCGTCGCGCTCACCGGCCGCGGCTCCAATGGTCGGGCGCGCCGCCCAGGCGGCTGCCGAGCGCGACCGCGCCGTAGACCGCGAAGCCCAGCGGATCGGCGGCCGCGAGCCGCGCCACGCCGCGCGCGCCCAGGGGCGGCTTGGCCTCGCGCGTCATGATCTCGGGGAAGCGCCGGGCGATCTCGGCCATGCCGGCATCCTGCCGGCGGCGGACCCGGACCAGCGCGCCCAGCCCCTCGGCCACCGGCCAGTCATAGCCGGCCTCGACCGCGATGCGCTCCTCGGGGGCGAACATCAGCCGCGCAAAGCCGTCATCCGAGATCACGTCGGGAAAGGCCCCCCAGCGGGCCCGGCCGGCCGGGTTGACGGCGTAGATGCCGCAGCCCGGCACGCCCGCGGCCATGAAGGGCACCCGTGCCCAGAGCCGGGCATAGGCGCGCGCCACCCGGCCGCGGCCGGTGATCCGCAGCCGGCCGCTGGCGTAGAGCGGCGCTGGCACGTCCAGCGCCGCGTGCAGCGCCGCCAGGAGCGGCGGCGACACGGTCACGTCGGCGTCGAGATAGACCCGGATCGCCCCTGCCGGCACCAAAGCGTCGCCGGCGTTCAGCGCGGCGGGCTTCGCGCCCAGGGCCTGCTCGATCACCCGCAGCCGCCAGCCGCGCGCGGCGAGCGTTCCGGCCATGGCCCGGGCCCGGGCGGCGGTGGCGTCGCGGCAGCCATTGGCGATCACCGTGACCCCGACCGGGCCCGGCACCGGCCGCGACGCCGCGAGCGCGGCCAGACAGCCCTCGATCAGGGCGGCCTCGTTGCTGGCCGGGATCAGCACCTCGATCGGCGGGCTCATCGCAGGGTCTCCGTCGGGATCACGCGTTGCGGTTCATCGCCGTAGACGATCTCCTCGACCCCGGCCAGCGAAACGCGGCGATGCCCGGCCCCCAGCAGCAGGCGGCCGCCGTCGCGGCGCAGCGGCCAGTCGCGCGCGCGCCCCGGCAGCAGCGCGCGGTCGCGCCCCGCCCCGCCATGCAGCAGGTCGCCCGGACCGGCCACGAGGATGTCGTCGCCGCCGCCGCCCAGCAGCACGTCCTCGGCCCGTGTTCCGGCGATACGCTCGGACCGGTCGGTGCCGCGCAGGATGGCCCCGACCGCGAAGGCGGCGGGGTCGCGGCCACCTTCGCCCTGCATGGCCGCGGCCCGCAGCAGCGCCTGCCAGCGCGGGGTGTCGTCGTCGAGATGGCGCAGCGCGCCCCAGCTGCCCCAGCGCGACGGGCGCGCCACGTCGAGATAGGCGGTGAAGACGCCGCCGCCCGCCGCGCGCCAGGCGAGGTGCAGCTCTTCGAGCAGGTCGGCCATCTCGAGGGTGTAGCTGTAGCGGGCGAGCAGGCCGGTGATCGCCTCTTCCCCGGTAGCCGTGCCCTGGCCTGCCAGGTGCCCGCCGCCCTCATACATCACGAGATCCAGCCCGTGGCGGCGCGCGACACCGGCGTGGTGGGGCCAGAGCCGCTGCGACAGGTCCTCGAGATCGGCACGCAGCCCGGCCGCCAGATGCGCCTCGGCCTGCCCTTCCGAGATCAGCCGCAGCAGGTCGGGCACCTTCTCCTGCGTCGCAAGGCCGTGGCCGACATAACCCGAGACGGCGTAGGCGTCGAAGCTCTCATGCGGCGGCCGCGCTCCGCGCGCCACCGCCAGCGGCGCCTCGAGCAGCGGCTGCTCGAGCCCCGGCCAGCCGGTGTGCACGGCGATCACCCGCACCAGTCGCCGCTCGGCCGCCGCGCCGAAGACCTGCGCCCAGATCTCTGCCACCTCGGCCGCCCGCAGCCCCGCCGCCTGCATCCAGCCGTCGCCGCCGGGCGCCGCGCCCCACAGCGCCTTTGCCCGGCTTTCGGCCCAGCGGGCCTGGGCGAAGCGGAAGTTCCAGACCTCGTTCGACCATTCGGCATGGGCCTTGAGCCGCGGGTCGAGGCCGTCGCGCACCATGGCGGCGAAGCGCGCGACATAGTCGTCATCGGCCATGTGCGGCAGAGTGAACCAAGGGTCCGCGCCGGTCTCGTTGGCCAGCCGGATCATCGCCTCGAGCGGCACGCCCTCGCTCCAGCTCTGGTCGTCCATCCGCGGCCGGCCGGACCATCGGACCTGCGTCGCGCCGTTGGTGTCCATCCAGTCCATGAAGCGCAGCAGCCGCATCGGCGCGATCCGCGCCGTCCAGTCGGGGTTGAACAACGCGCCTGCCTCGAACAGGTCGAGCCGGTCCTCGCGCACCACGGTGATGTCGCGGACCGGCGCGGCCGGGTCGGTCGCCTCGACGAAGATCTCGACCCCGCCGGGCCCCGGGGCGTAGTCGAAGCGGATCTCGTTCGGCGCCCGCGACACCGCCTCGGCCCGGCCGCCGACCGAGACCCGCCCCCGCCCCGCATGGCGCAGCACGTATCGCCCGGCGAGCGAGCGCGCCGCCTCGGGCATGTCGGTGAGGATCAGCGTGCCGATCCGCTCGACGCCGTCGGGGATCGAACGCACGGCCCGGCGATCGACATGGCCGCCGGCGCGCAGCGCGTCGTGCTCCATCCCGCCCCATTGCCCGGGCCGGTGCCCGATCCAAGGGCGCGCGGTCTTCATCAGGTCGAGGAAGGGCTGCTGCGTCGACCAGTCGGCGATGCCGGCCAGATTGAAGCCGAGCATCGGCTCGGCCCGCGCGGCCGGCGCGCAAACCATCAGGGCGAGCAGGGCCAGGAGGCGCAGCAGCGTCACATCACCGTCCTGAGCGGCGCGGGCGCGGGGCGCGGCGCGGGCAGGCTGCGTTCGGCCATGCCGAGGATCGCGCCGGCGGCGAGGAAGGTGACGGGCGTCAGCGTCGCGTTGGGCAGAAGGTCCACGAGGTTCATCCCCAGCATCACCGCCAGCGCGGCTGTCGCGGCCGGCGGCGCGGCCTGCCGCCAGAACAGCATGAAGACGGGCAGCGCGAGAAGCCCGAACTCGGCCAGGAAGCCGACCCAGCCGAAGATGCCGATCACCACGATCCAGCGCCCGTCCGAGACCGTGAGCGCATCGCCGTCGCGCAGGTCGTAAAGCTGGTTGCGGCCCCAGATGCCCCAGCCGAAGAGCGGCCGCTCCGCCGCGCGGGCCAGCAGCACGTCCTCGTTGTCGAAGCGGAACTCGAGCGACTGCGCCCGGTCGGGCGAGATGGCCTCGGCGCGGGCGAGGATGGCCTCGCGCGGCACCAGATCGGCGCCCTTGAGCGCCGGATAGGCGAGGGCGAGACCGGCCATCGCCACGGCCGCCGCCATCTGCAGCCGCCGCGGCGCCAGCGCGAGGAAAGGCGCCAGCAGCGTCGTGTAGAGGATCGCCGCCATCGACTTGCACAGAAGCAGGAGCACCCACAGCCCGCCGGCCACCCCCCACAGCGCCGGCGCCGCGCGCCCGCGCGCCTGCCGCGCCAGCGCCACCGCCGCGAGCACGGCCATCGCCACGAGGAAGGCGACCCAGAGCCCGTGGTAGAGAAAGACGATCGGCCGGTAGCCCTCGCCGCGGATCATCTGCCGGAAGTCGTGCTGGAAGAAGCCGTAGACCCATGTGTTGAGCTGCGGGCTGAGCCGCAATTCGAGCAGGATCGGAAACGCGTAGGCCAGCGCCGCGAGCACCAACGCGGCCAGGAGGTCGCGATGCGCGGCACCGCTCTGCAACAGCGCCCGCGCCAGGAGGAACGGCACCGCGAGCAGCAGCTGCTGCACCACGAGGCCCGGCGCCTCGGCCAGCCGCAGCCCCGGCAGCACCCGCACCCCGAAGGCCAATGGCTCGGGGTTGAGAGCAATCGTCACCACCGGCGAGAGCAGGTAGGCCAAGAGAAGGGCCCGCATGGCGAGGCTTTGGGGAAGCAGGCCGCGCCCGCGCAGCACCACCAGCCCGGCGCAGAGCGCGGCGAGGCTGGGGATGGTGTCCTTGTTCATCGACGGCAGCAACGGCAGGTCGATCTCGGCCGGCAGCGGCGGCAGCAGCAGATAGCCTGCCAGCAGGCTCGCCAGCATCGCCCGCCCCGGCGACAGCCGCAGGAAGAGCGCGGCCGTGACCAGAGGCCAGGCCAGCAGGACGAGTGTGGCGAAGACGTTCGGCATGGCGGGCGGCTCCCGGCGGGCGGCGCGGTCCCGGCAGGCCGGGTTCGCCACCCCAGAATGGCGCGGCGCGGGCGGTGCGGGAAGCCGCCCGGCGCGACGGTCTCAGAGACCGGTGCCGCGCGCCACCACCAGCAGCGTGCGCAGCATGACCCGAAGATCGGTGGCGAAGGACAGCGCCCGGTAGTAGCTGCGGTCGTATTCGGCGCGCTGCGCGAAGCTCGCGGCGTTGCGCTCGGAGGTCTGCCAGAAGCCGGTCAGGCCCGGCCGCATCTGGTAGTACTCCTCGCCCGGGTAGTAGGCGCTCTGCTCGGGCAGCATCGGCCGCGGCCCGACCAGCGCCATCTCGCCGCGCAGCACGTTGAAGAGCTGCGGCAGTTCGTCGAGCGAGCTGCGGCGCAGGAAATGGCCCAGCGGGGTGATCCGCGGGTCGTGACGCAACTTCTGGCTGTGCTGCCACTCGGCCCGGGCCTCCGGGTCGGCGTCGAGATGCGCGGCGAGCGCCTCCTCGGCGTCGGGCAGCATGGTGCGGATCTTCCACATCCGGAACGGCCGCCCCTGCCGGCCGAGCCGGGTCTGGGCGTAGAACGGGCGCTGCCCGCTCAGCATCAGCGCCAGAGAGATCACCAGCACCACGAAGGCCACCGGCAGCGCCGCGCAGAGCACGACCACGAGGTCGAACGCCCGCTTGCCGCCGTCGCGGTAGGCGCCGGGGCGGACCTGCGCCTTCGAGCGGCCGATCCGGCGCAGCGAGGCCCCCGAGGCGTCGAAGCCCGGCATGGCCCCGGTCTCTGCCTCCAGGCTCCGGGCGCCACGGCTCAGCCGCAGCCCGAATGTCTCCCCCGCTCCGTCGTTGATCATCGTCACGTCACTCTCCTTACTCGCATCACCCGGCGCGGCACGGCGCACCTAAAGCTCTGGCGTGCCTTCGAAAACATTTCCGGCGCATTGCGGGTCCATGCTAGGGGGCCGGTCCGGTCGGTCAATCTCGCCCGGCGGCCCGCCGCGGAAACGTGGCGTCCCAAGACGGCCCAGACCGCCCGGTGGCCACCGGGGTCTGATCGCATAAAGGGATCCATTCCCGAGCGCCAGACCGGACTGTGTCGCGAAGGGAAACCGAACCCGCCCCTATCGACAGGTCCTCCGCTCGAAAGGGACCGGCCGGAATTGCGGCACCGACATGGCAGCGCTGCGGCAGGTGCCGTCCGATTTCGCCAGGCGGCCCGGCCAGGGGGTCTGCGGTGTCACTGGCAGGACCTCAATGCTAGGAAAAGAGGCGCATTGTTGCGCCCTGCAACACGCCGAATCGCGGCGATGATTCGCAACCGGCCGCAATCCCGCCCGATTCCGAATCGCCGGCGATCAGAAGGCGCGACTCAACGAAAAGTTGAACACCGCCGTGACGCCCTCCCCCGGGGGGACGGTGGTCAGCCGCAGGTCGGTCCGCCCGATGCGATAGCTCGCGCTCAGGGCCGCCAGGGGCAAGAAGCCGCCCAGATCTGGGATGGCGTAATCGGCGCGCAGCTGCCGCGCACGCGACTCGTACCGCGCCGCGCCGAGCGAAGCCCCGATCCGCAGCGTCCCCGGCCCCGCCTCCGCAAACGGCCAGCTCACGCCGCCCAGCAGAAGCGGCGAGATTTCGTCATAGCTGTTGAGAAAGACGCCGCCCTCGAGATGCAGCTCCCGCCCACTCTCGCCCGCCGCCCATCTCCGGCCGAAAGCGAGGCCGGGCGTCGCGTCGTTGAGCGTGTCGGTGCCCAGGTGCCAGCTTCTGAGATAGACCGCGCCGTAATCCACCGCTTGCGCCGCGGCGGAGCCGGGCAGCAAGACGCAGATCAGCAGGAGGGCCAGAGGCGGGCGTCGGGTCATGATCGAAGCCTAAGCGCGCATGGCCGGCCGATCCAGCCTGCTGCTATCGAGCCTGCCCTGGCCCTGTCGGATTCCGCGCCGGACGGGTGGTGTGCCTGCTTTGGGGGGGGGTGTTGGTTGCGGGAGCAGGATGCCAACGATTATTGCAGGCAGAGGCTTAGAACAGGTCGCACTACTATCTCAAATGCCCAATCGCGCGGGGCATGTTCCCCATCAGCACCCTCGGGACAAGCGTTGATGATGTGGGCGCCCCCCCCCGACGGCATCGGTGTGCCAAGGTGGGTTTGCAACAGTCCACATTGAAGGGGGGTCATGTCGGAAGTTACTGAACAGGTACCAATGCATGTTCAGGCAATCCGCCCGGAGCTTCGAATTGAATGCTATGGACCGCGAGCTGACTCGGCCACTCTGGGCGGATACCAGACCTCCGCTGCGCTATGCATGATTGTCCGCTCGGCGGACGGAGCTGCCATTCAGCTACGACAATCTTTGGACCATGATCAGTTCATCGACTTCTCGGCCCCTATCGATCAGCGCCCGAGGAACCCTGCCCACTTGCTCGAAGCCATGGCGTTCGTAGAAGCGAATTGCAGTGACATTGTGCTCGTTGACGTTCAGCTCAAGCTGTCGAACGCCGTTCTCTACGGCGCAAGCTGTCACCACGCTCAGTAGGTTGTCCGCAAGTCCGGCTCCGCGCTCGCTTTCGCGCAGGTAGGCCATGATAAGCGTCGTACGATGCGCCTTCTTCTCACCGTGCTGGAGCAACAGCCCCATGATTCCGACCGGCTCGTCACCTCTCAACACGGCGTACACGGGGGTCTTCAACCGGTTCAGCCATTCCGAGTTCGGAAGCGACGACCAGTCCGCTTCCGTGTTGGCGAAAGACGAAGGAGAGCAACGAAGAGACTCCAAACGGATCGCCTTAAATAGTGGTAGTTCTGTTGCGCCGAGCTTGACTATCTGTACGTCGTCCATGGATCTGCTCCGCTTCAAACTGGCTCTGCCAGTTCCACGAAACGGGGAATACGGCAATGCGCCGACGCCAGCTTTGGGCTTGGAGCTGTTGCCCGCCGCGCGTCACGGAGACGGCAGCAGCGCGGGATGAAGCGAAGGTTCGCAGCGGCACAACGTCGTTTCTACGTGTCACAAATCTCGATCCTGTCCCGTCTTATAGGCATGGCAAGAGAAACGGAGACAGCGATGACCCCTCGTATGAACTACTACAAGGCCGCGCCCGATACGATGAAGGCGATGATTGCGGCCGAGGAGACGACGAAGAGCTTATCTCTTCCTGAAGCCCTGCGTGAGTTGGTCAAGATGCGCGTGTCGCAGATCAACGGATGCGCTTTCTGCCTGGACATGCACGCCCCGGCGGCGCGGCAAGCTGGCGTAGCGCAGCAGAAGCTGGACGTACTTGCAGCTTGGCGAGAAAGCCCGGTCTTCGATGATCGCGAGCGTGCAGCACTGGTGTGGGCCGAGGCTTTGACGCGCATCGAGCAAACTGGTGCGCCCGATGCTGCCTACCAGCGCCTGGCGGCAGCCTTCGATGAGCGCGAACGGGTCGAGTTGACCTTCGTAATCACCATGATCAATGCGTGGAACCGCTTTGCAGTTGGTTTTCGCTCGATCCACAGGGTGCGTACGGATCAAGATGCAGCAGCCTGACCCGCACAGTCAGATTTTCGAGGGCGAGCGCCGGCGTCTGGCGGGGCTCGCCTACCGCATGACCGGGTCGGTGGCCGAGACGGATGATATTCTCCAAGAGGCCGCGCTCAAGTTCCGTGTTTCTGAGCTATCCCGCATCGACCGCCCGGCCCGGTGGTTGTCGACGGTCGTCATGCGCTTGTGCCTCGACCACCTGCGCTCTGCACGCACACGTAGGGAAACCTATGTCGGGGCATGGCTGCCCGATCCGTTGATCGCCGACCAATCCCCCGGCGCGGAAAGCGATTGGATGAAAACGGAGGATGTCGGTATCGCGCTGATCCTGACGCTCGACACCCTTACCCCGGAGATGCGTGCGGCCTTTATACTCCGCGACGCCTTCGACTACTCGTTCGACAAGATCGCCCAACTCCTTGGCAAGACCGATACCGCTTGTCGGCAACTTGTCTCACGCGCGCGGCGAAAACTGGCTGGAGCCGAACCTGTCGACCCACCATCGAGATCGATGAACCATCCGCTCGTCACCGCCTTCTGGGAGGCGAGCCGACTGGGCGACATGGACCGCCTACTCACCTTGTTCGCCGATGACATTGAGGTCCATACCGACGGTGGCGGCAAGGTCCCGGCAGCAATTAATGTACTGCATGGATCTCGCAAGGCTGCCCAATTGTTCGCTGGCCTCGCGAGAAAGCAAACACCTCCGACCGGACCTTGCCCCCCGCTTCGATGGATCAACGGCTCGCCGGGTTTCCTCTCCACCGAAAACGGCGTCTTGCAGACGACCGCGCTCTCGATCCGGAACAGCCGGATTGGGGCGATCTGGATCGTGAGGAACCCCGAAAAACTCCAGCACGTACGCCCGTGCGGATAGATGCAGAAAATTGGCGCGCGCCGAGCCCGCTTTTGACCTGCTGACGTGCGGTCCACCCGCAGTCTGTCGATCAGCCGACATGGTACCGTCTCGTAGCGCAAGCGAATGTCGTGGAAGGGCTCGGTCCGGACTTTCGCTGCGTCGGTCAACAAAGTCGGCTTAGGGCTGGAGGCTGCCATTCTCCACCTCCTTGACCTGGAAGCTCTGCTCAGTGATCTGTTTGACCGCATCCCGCTTTCTCGGCGTTGAACCTGCTGCTGCTCATCATGGCCCCCTTGCCTCAAAATTAGCGAAGAAGGCGTCCACAAGACACGGGGCTATTCAGATCTGCTTCTCATCGGCACCCAACATCCGCAGTTTTCATAACGAGGCTGTTACAGAATGGTGGTATACTTCAGCCCTGATCGCAGCCCAGCCGAAGGGTGATCTGTCGTCACCCCGAGAGGCCATTCGGGGAGCAGCTTCCATGTCCATGACGGCAGCTGAAGACCAGGCAACCGGCGCCTACTTTCTGGAGCCGGGTGAAGCGGAATTGCGGTGTTCGGGAGCGACGCGCACCTTCTTTCTTGCAACCGGTGACACCACCGGCGGCGCGTTCGCCTTGATCGACGAGACTGCCCGGCAAGGGGAGACCGTGCCACTGCACCGGCACTCGGTCGACCATGAGGCGCTTTACGTCATCGAGGGCGAGCTCAGCGTCTGCCTGGACAAGCTACCGTGTCATCGCGCGGGACCGGGCGCCTTCGCCCATTTCGCGCAGGGCGTTGTTCACGGGTTCCGGGTGGAAAGCGAGACAGCGCGATACCTCCTGATCACAACGCCACATCACGGCGAGTTCTACCGAGCCATCTCCCGGACACCGCGCGGTGAAGGCAAGGGGCCTGGCCAGCCTCTCGACGATGACACGATCATGGCGGCCTGCCGGACCTACGGCGTCGAGTTCATCGGGCCTTTCCCCATGGCTGACCTCGTATAAAGAAGCCGTATGGGGGAATGGTTGTCCGGTGAACTTGCCCTAACTCTGCGGCATGCTTGGACTCTTTCGTCTTGCCACTGCCTCCGCCTTCTTCCTGCTGCCGCTTGCCACTTTGCATGCGCAGGAGGAGCCTGCCGCGCCGCCGTCGACCATCGCCGTCGAGGATGTCAGGCCGGATGAAAAGATCGCCGAGCGCCTGCGGGCAGTCCTCGACGCGCTGGGGCGCGAGGGCATTGGCGTAGGCGTCGAAGCAAGCGTCATCCACCTGACAGGCGAGGTGGCCGAGGAGGCCGACAGCGCCGAGATTGCCGCGATCGCGGAACGGATCGACGGGGTCGTTGCGGTGCGCAACGACCTCGAAGTGGCGGCTGAGATTTCCGAGCAGCTTAACCCTGCCATCAAACGCTTCACGGCGCGTATCGAGCAGGCCGTGGCCCGACTGCCACTCCTGCTGCTCGCGCTGGCGATCTTTGTCATGATTGTCGGGCTCGGCTTCCTTCTGGCCCGCGCCCGGCTCTGGGACCGGCTGGCGCCCAACGCCTTCATCGCCGGAATCTACCGCCAAGCGGTGCGGGTGGTGATCGGCATCGCCGGTGTCGTGGTTGCGCTCGACGTGGCGGGCGCCTCCGCGCTCCTCGGGACCATTCTCGGCGCGGCGGGTCTCGTTGGCCTCGCGATCGGTTTTGCTGTGCGCGACACTGTCGAGAATTTCGTGGCCTCAATCATGCTTAGCTTGCGTCAGCCCTTCCAGCCAAACGATCTCGTCGAGATCGAAGGTGACACGGGCCGGGTGATCCGGCTGACCTCGCGGGCGACAATCCTGCTGTCGCTCGACGGCAACCATATTCGCATCCCGAACTTCGTGGTCTTCAAGAGCCGCATCATCAACTACACGCGCAATCCCGAGCGGCGGTTCAGCTTCGACATCGGCATCGATCCCGACGCTGACTTGGAGTCGACGAGGCTTCTTGCGCAGAAGACGCTGGCCGGGCTCCCATTCGTGCTGCCGCAGCCTGAGCCGCTGGTGTGGATCGAGGATGTGAGGGAAGCTGGAGCAATCCTGCGTTCCGGTGCCTGGATCGACCAGAACGTGACCGGCTTTGCCACCGCACGGGGAGATGCAATCCGTCTGGTCAAGGGCGCGATCGAGGCCGCTGGCGTGTCGATCCCCGACACGACCTACCGCATCCGCCTCGAAGGGTTGCCCGCTGGACAGTCTTCGCAGCCCGAAGTCCTGGCCGAGCGACCAACATCGGCCTCTCGCTCGGAACCGGCCCCGGCTGCCTTCCGCGAGTCGGAGGAGAAGGCGCTCATCTCGATGGTCGAGGCCGAGCGAGAGGGGGAGGACGATCTGCTGCGCAAGGATGCGCCACAGGAGTAAGTAAAGGGGAGGGGTGGTAAGTCCACAATTTCCAGCAATGCAGCACTACGCTCATTGCCATCTTTGCTTGGCGCCACCGCAAGTCCGTTGACTGGCGCTACATTGCGCCGGGCAAGTCGATGCGGAATGGCTCTTGTCGAGAGCTTTAGCGGGCGGATCCGCGGCAAGCCACTCAGTAAAGCGCTTCTTTCGACCCTCAAGATGCCAGGCGCCAGATCCAATCAGGCAGCTCGATTACAGCCTCCACCGCCCCCATTCGGCCTTGGATAACATCCCACCCGCCGAATTTGCCATGAAAACAGCACTGGAACAGCAGGCCGCATAGCCTCAGAAATCACCCACGGATTCTCCGTCAAACCGGAGGAAATATGGGTCTCAGGTCAGAGACAATAGGAAGCTGCCCGAAGCCGTCCTTGACTTGGCCCAAGCGAGGGCTTTCTTGTCGACCATGCCTGACCTTTCCTCTCGATCACTGGATGAACTGAGCCTCGACGAGGCCGCCCGACCGGCAGCGCCGCCGGTGCCGGAGGCATCGGATGGCCACCGGCATCAAGGGCGGCAGCTGGCGGCGATCCACCGTCACTACCTGATGGAAATCGCCCAGATCGCTGCGGTCCTGGCCCGGATTGAAGCCGGCGACAGTCCTCCCAAGAACCTCGAGCGGATCGTTCTGTCGCTGGATATGGCTAAAAACTTTCGCGCATTCGGATCTCTTTGCGGGCGCGAGTGCCAAATTCTGAAGTTCCACCATGACATCGAAAGCGCCGACATGTTTCCGCGGATCGAAGCGGCGGGCGGCGGCAAGTTCCGTGAGGTCGTTGCCAAGCTGAAGGCAGAACACGAGGTCGTCCACGAGCTGATTATCCGCCTCGGTGAGGCTGCGGATGCTCTGGCGAACAACCCGAACGATGCGAATTTCGTTCAGGCCGCCAATACGTTCAGGAAGTTGGAGGAGGTTATACGCTCTCACTTCGGCTACGAGGAAACCGAATTGGCGGAAGCCATCGGTTACTACCTTGGGTCGATCTGATAGCTTCAGGTAGACGACCCAGCATTCTCAAATGGCCTCTTGGCCGCCCGAAGCGGACAAGAAATCACCAACTGGACAGTCTCTTCGTCCCGCATGGCCGACGTTTATCCGCCCAGTATGCTGCGGCCTGCTTCAATGGCAGCTTCGGGAAAGCTGCGATGTGGCGTCCTATTGCATCGCCAAGGTCGGCTTTGGGCCGTCCTCCCAGGGGCGGCCCTGTTGTTCAGATCTCGGTCGCCTCGGCGATGGCGAGGGCGTCCTCAAGCTCTACTCCGAGATAGCGCACCGTGCTGTCCATCTTGGCGTGCCCAAGGAGGAGCTGGACCGCCCGCAAATTCCCTGTCTTTCGATAGATCTGCGCGACATTGGTCCGACGCATCGAGATGCCATCCGACAAGGAGGCGCACTGGTGCAACGTGCCGATCATTCGGGGCGGCGATCCAGACAGTTTGGCTATTTTGTCGACCCTGTCCCGCAGGCGTATGATGCATGCATGCCCGCCGTCGTGCGGTCCGCCGATGGTGATGGCGTGGTCCTGAACAGGAGGACACTCCCATGAAACTCTCACCAGTCATTCCGATCGTCAGCGCCTGTGCGCTGGTCGCCACGGCGGGCTGGGCGCAGACCGACGAGGTCACCGCCGAAGATCTCTTGCAGCGGCTCAAGGGTGTGGCACCCACCGACGTGCTGGAGAACGCAACGCTTCTGCATATCGGCGAGGATGGCGATATGCATACCGTGAAGGAGGGCAGCAACGGCTGGACATGCATGTATCCCGGCGGCGATCCGATGTGCGCCGACGCCGAGGCGGTCAAATGGGCGCAGGCCTATATGGGTCAGGAAACGCCGCCAGACACGCTGGGCTTCGTCTACATGCTGCTCGGGGACGAGGGCGCCAGCAACGTCGATCCCTATGCCGAGGGTGAAACGGCGGACAACGCGTGGGTGCGGACCGGACCGCACGTGATGGTCGTGGGCTCAGGCGCGCAGCCACTTCTGGAAAGCTATCCGTCGGAGGTGCCGGAGGGCGCGATGCAGCCATGGGTGATGTGGCCGGACACGCCCTATGCGCATCTGATGATCCCGATCGAGTGAGATCTACGGCCGCGGGGCGCAAGGGGCTCGCTATATAGGCGGGCCTCTTTCTCATGCATCGCCGGAGTAGCAGAACATCCGCCTGAGCGAGTTGCAATCCGACCTGCTGCGCAGCAAGGCGGCGTTACCGCGTCCGGTCTGAAGCGACAAACGACGGCTTCTGCATCATCCAGCTCACCGATGGACCTGACGGTCCTTACCGCCCCTACAGCGAGGTTCAGCACGACGCCGACAATCGCCGACAGGGCGCAGGAAAGCACCAGTTGCCGCGCAGCTGCTCGATGTGGGAAGTCCGAAACAGATCTACAAAGGCCCGAGGGGCTTTCACCCTGGACGCCCTATTGCGTCTTGGATGTCTTGTCCGGCCTGAGGGCTGCGTTTGGAAGACCTGCGTCAACCCAACGCGTGATGATGTCGATCTCGGCTGATGGCAAGGTACGACTAAAAAATGGCATGCGCGGCAGAGTCCTGCCATGGAGCCGTCGGATCAACTCGCTTCGCTCGGCGTCTCCCGGAATGAGGATCGCGCCTCTCGAACTGCCCGCCATGGCGGCTTCATAGCTGTCGAGACGAAGACCCAGCGCCGCGCCATGCCCGGAGTGACACATGACGCAGCGCTCGTTGAAGATTTCGCTGACCATGTCCCAGTCGGGCAGCGGGTCGGCGGGATCGGCTGCAGCCTGACTTGTGATCGAACCGAGCATTAGAAGGGCTAAAGCACAATGCCATTTCATAGCGGGACCAATCATCAATTTCGACGACGCGATCTGACGCCTCTCATGCCTCTTCGGAACGCTGACAATATAGCAGACTGGCCCTCGCCAGCTGCCAAGAATTCGGAAGTGTCGAGCGCCGAGGCCGCCCGTCATTGAGCGCTGTTTGATGCCAAGAAGTCTGCGGGAATCGTCAGGACAGGAGTAGAATGCGCGCGGCGACCAACGACAGCAGTGTCGAGGGTGTGCCTTTTAGGAGGTAAGTGTCATGACTGGAAGAATAGTATTCTCGTTAGTAGCAATGATGACACCGATTGCGTGCTGGGCCGCAGAGATCGACCTCGACGAACTACGCAGTGCGGTATCGAAGTATCAGGATGTGAACCAAGCCCTCGCGGATGGTTACATCAACCCAGACAATCACTGCGTCTCGGCGGAAGGGGAAGGCCTGCCTCCGGAACTCGGTGGCATGGGGATACACTTCATTCATCCGGAACTGCTCAAGATAACTGCGACCGAGCCGCGGGTCGATGGAAAGGGAACGCATACCGATTGGATGCGTCCCTCCGTCCTGATCTACGAACCGCAGGCGGACGGTTCACTCGAACTCGTCGGGGTCGAGAACCTCGTGTTCGAGGCCGCTTGGCGTGAATCGGGGAAGGAGGAGGAGCTAATGTTCAACGGCCGGAGTTGGGACCATATGGCCGATGACCCATCAACACCGGGGGACGAGGCCCATGGTTTCTCACCTCACTACGATCAGCATGTGTGGCTGTTTCGAGAGAATCCCATGGGGAATCTGATGCCGTTTAATCCGGCCGTAACCTGTGAGCACCATAAGCATTAGACTGAGGTAAATTACCTGCATCGTGCGGAGATGACGGTCGATGCTCCACTGCGTATCAGAGCCTCGACCGTCATTCCGGATGGATGGTTGAGTGGCCCTCTTTCGCGCAGAAATGGTATGGCGGATCGTTGCTGCGGGACAGATGGACGGCCGCTTTGAACCCCGAGCTACCCCGGTTCACCCAGGCGATAAACTGACATTCGCAACCTCCCCGACCTGGTAGCTTCGTTCAGAGATCGGAGCGACGGTATTCCGCTCGAACATTCGCGAACTGACTGCTGCTTACAAATGGAAAAGGCATCTGCGAATTACGGGGCTATTGGTGCCTCCGAATTTGATCGGCAACCGGGAAGCGCGCATGATGGGCGGTGCCAACAGCTCCATGTGAAGGCGCTCGACATGTCGTGTCACTCCTTTTCCATCGGCCGGCTGGGCCCAGTGGTCGTGGCGATCAGCCTAACTTCAGCTGCGGCGTCTGCCGACGAGGACATTCTACGCTGGCGTATGAACAGCCTGCTCTACCCGAAGCTGTTCGGCGAGGCTGGGTCCTATTTCGCGGCCGAGGTGGAGCGCCGGACCGGGGGCAGCTTCCTCATCGAGGTGCAGGACCGGATGGTTCTCGACCAGGATAGCTTCGGCGCGCTCGAGGCTGGGCTGATCGACGCGGTCTGGGGGTCGGCCGGCCACCATCACCGCGAGGACCCAGCGCTCGCGATCTTCAGCGGCTTTCCTTTCGGGCCGGACCCTGAGGGCTTTACCGCCTGGATGCGCGAAGGGGGCGGGGCCGAGGCGCTTGACGCGATCTATGCGCGCCATGCTCTTAAAAGCTTCTATTGCGGCGTGCTGCCGGCCGAGGGCGGCGGCTGGTTCCGCGCACCTGTCGAAACGGTCGCCGATCTCGATGGGCTGCCCATGCGCGCCTTCGGCTACGGCGCGCTGACGCTCAGGGCGCTCGGCGTCGTGCCCTACGAGTTGCCGGCTGCCGACATCCGCCCGGCGCTGGAAACCGGGCTGGTCGCTGCGGCAGAGTTTTCGTTGCCGTCGATCGACGCCGATCTCGGCCTGCACGAGGCGGCGGGGCATCTTTATTTGCCCGGCTGGCAACAGCCGGCCACCTCGCTTGAACTGCTGATGCCTCGGCGCAGATGGACCGCACTTTCGTATGACCACCGATCCGCGATCGAAGCTGCCTGCGTGACAACACTCACATGGTCGCTCGAGACGGCGCAGCCTCAGCAGGTGGCGGCACTGGAGCGGTTCCGCAACGAGGGGGTCATGATACATGATTGGCCCGAAGAGATCCTTGCAAGGCTGCGAGAGGCTTGGGCGGAGGTGATCGCCGAGGAGACCGTCCGCGATCCGCTACTTGCCGCGGCTTGGGAAAGCTATCTGAGCCATGTCGAGAGCCGCGGCGCCGCCTCGGCGCAGGGCTACATCGATTAGGGCCCCATCAGTCAGGCAGCCCAGCCCGCCGAAGCCCGTCGAGGAACCGCTCTCGGCTGTCGTGATCCGACCATCCGTCGAGCGACTGCGCCACCGCGGCGATGCTGCGCTCCGGGCGGCGACCCTCGGCGGCCTGAATGATCGCAGCCGCCTCATCGGTGCGGCCTGCCTGCGCGAGGCTCGACGCCAGCAGCCAGCCAGGCCACCAGCGCGTGCCGGTGAAGGTGCCAGCGCCGTGGAGCGCACCGAAAGCTTCCGCCGCACGGGCCGGCTCCCCCGCGACGAGATAGCTCAGCCCGGCCACCTGCCGATACCACCCTGGCGGGGTCGGATCGAGATGCAACGCCCGTTCTATATGGCGCACAGCCTCGGCGCCATGGCCGGACAACGCCAGCACATGTGCCAGCACGGCGAGGTTGTCGGTCTCACCGGGTTCGATTGTCACCGCCGCCCGCGCATTGGCCAGCGCGTCGACCGGCGAGCGCATCTCGGGAAAGGGGGAAAGCAATCGCATTTCGGCCAGCAACCGGTGCGCGTCCGAACCGCCTCCTCGGGCTACGGCACGCTCTATCATGTCGATAGCCCGCGCCATCTCGCGGCGGCCCCCGCCCCATGCGAGATGTTGCACTTCGAGCCAGTAGGTCAGGCCGAGGTCGGCCCAAGCCTTCGCGTCGTCAGGATCAGTTGCGACTGCTGTCTGAAGCAACGCGCGCGCCTGCTCGTTGGTCTCCCGCCTCTGCCAGTCCCGCCCGTCGAGCAGCGCCTCGGCCGCCATGGCCCGGTCCGAAGTCGCTGGAGGGACATCCGGTTCGGCAGGCTTCGTCAGCCATCCCAGACCCGCAAAAACGACTACTACGACGGCGGCTGCGCCGAACTGAACCGTGCGCTGTGGCCGGTCCTTAGGCGGCGCACTCCCTTTCTCCTCCTCGAGCACGTAGCCACGCCGGGGAACTGTGCGCAGCAGCGCGGCGCCGCGCGGCCCCAGAGCGCGCCTGATGTCGCTGATGCATTGTGCCAGGGAGTCGTCTGACACGATCACGTCCGGCCATGCGTCGCGCAGAAGATCGTCCCTGGCCACCAGCTCCCCGCGCCGCGCCAGCAGTAGTTCAAGGACTCGAAAGGATTTAGCGCGCAGAACCCGCTCGGCGCCGCTCCCATCCTCGAGCCGACCGCGCCTGGGGTTCAGCACGACGTCGCCGATCCGAATGATCTCGCATTCCTCCACGACGATGACCCGGTGCTGGACCTACCGATTTTAGCACGATTTCAGGCTTTCTTCAGGCCGTTTTCAGGACTTCGGCCCAGCCACGACTGAAGCTTCGGGGGACACCATCACGGCCTTGGGAGGGTCATCATGCGCCGCTCCGCGCCTTACATCACCACGCTTGTCTTGGGCCTCTCAACCATGACTGCAGCACCGTTGCCCGCCACCGCGCAGGAGGGTCGGATGCGCGATGCACCGTCGCTTCTCGACACCCTCGCGCTGTGGCTTGAGGCCAATTTTGACCTGCCGCGCGCAGCCCGTGATCCACGTCTCGTCACACTGCCCAGCTCGGAACTGGTCGCGATGCGCTATGGCGTCGGAGCAAGCGTCGCTCCCGACCGGGTGGTCGCGCTCTATGAGGAGACCACCGGCACCATCTATCTCTCCGACGGCTGGACCGGCCACAGCCCGGCGGAGCTGTCGATCTTGGTTCACGAGTTGGTTCATCACATGCAGGCCATGGCCGGGCACCGCTTTGCTTGCCCGGCCGCGCGCGAGCGACTGGCCTATCGGGCCCAGGACGCTTGGCTCGCCCTATTCGGCGAGGATCTGGAGACGGCCTTCAACCTCGATCCAGCGATGCTGCTGGTCGGCACAGTCTGCACCCATTGATAGCCCCGGCATTGCCGGAGGTGAAACTTGAGCCCCATCCGCGAAAGGAACCATCATGTTGGGACTTCAACACCACCCTTGGACATCATTCGCCCTCGGTCTCTTCGCTGGTCTCGTAGCCATTGCCGGTGGGTCCGGTCTTGCGCAGATGTCGGGCCCGACCGAGCATGCCGGCCTGACGGTAGACCTGTTGGCCGAGTTGTCTCCTCAGACCATGGAAGCCACCATTGGCCTTGCGGGCTACAGCATGCGCATGCGTGCCGTCGAGATCGCTCCCGGCGGCCAGATCGCCGAGCATAGTCATGCCGACCGCCCGGGCATCGTCACGGTGATCGACGGCATCTGGGTCGAAGGTCAACCCTCGGGCGAACGCAGCTTCGATGCCGCCTCGCTGGGCACGTTCCCCGAGACCGAGGAGACAGTGCATTGGGTCTACAACCGCACCGATGCCCCGGCCACCGCGTTGGTCTGCGACATCGCCAAGGTCGAGTAGGGCTCTCGGCCGGCCCCCGTCAAAAGGGTGGTGGTTCTCGCTGGGGCCACTCACTTACGCGTTCGCCGGGACCCCTCCAAGCTTACACATACGTCCAACTTGGCTGCCCTCGGGGAGACCATGACGCCTCCTGTTCAGCAAGCTGTCGATACGACTGAATGTCGGGGCGCCGGCGCGTCGGCAGCGGGCAACGCAGCCGCTGCCGTATCCCCCAACAGTCCGCCCCGGCCGATCTCGTTTATTGCCCACATCATGGATGCGGGGTGCCGTTTCATCGGGCTCATGGCTTGCTGGGCGCAGCAACCGGATCGATAGCCGCAATCTCCATCTCTGCCAGTTCGTGCAAGCCGCCACTGACGATAACGATGATCGAGGGAATACCCAGATCGGCGCGCAAGACTACCGCGGCTTCGGCGCCGCTCCACTGTTTGACCAGGTGCCGGCCGACGAAGGCTTTGCAGCAGTTCTGCCACCTCTCAAAGCAGACGTTCGCGGCTGGGTTGCCGAGTGACGGCTTTGGGCCGTTTGCGGCCCTCAGTAGGGAACAGCGGAACAGCGCTTCGAGGCGAGCAGGTCCGAGCGCCCTGCCCTGTGGTCCTGAAACGCAGAAAACCTCCCGAGGGCTTGTCTGGATCTCTGTCAGATTACGTTGGTTGCGGGAGCAGGATTTGAACCTGCGACCTTCAGGTTATGAGCCTGACGAGCTACCGGGCTGCTCCATCCCGCGCCATGTTGCGTGGCCCCTGGCCCCTGTGGGGGTTTTGGAGGGCCGCGCCTTGTCATCGTATCAGAGAGAAGGGGCGATGTTTCTTTCTAGGTCTGGCGGTGACTTACTCTCCCACGTCTTGAGACGCAGTACCATCAGCGCAACGGCGCTTAACGGCCGAGTTCGGAATGGGATCGGGTGTTTCGCTCGTGCTATGGCCACCAGACCGAGGAAGAAACATCTGTTCGGTGGCCGACCGCCCGGGGGCGGCCTCGCGGCCATCGAGATTTCCAAGTC
>NZ_FNAT01000005.1:0-49262 GCF_900102015.1 Limimaricola pyoseonensis
GTGGCGGAGCGAGAGGGATTGCGACGGCAGCATCCCGCACCCTAAATCATTGTATTTGCATGTGCGATCCGCCACGCGTGAACCAATTTGTGCACCAATATGTGAACCAGATTGTCTCATTGCTGAAGGGCGCTGATCCCTATTACCGCGAGGTAGTACGGTGAGGTTCTCGCATGGCGAAGTGCCAGAAGCGCTCATGCTTTTCTGTCGTTAGCCTGCATGTCGCACCGATGGCCTGATCAGCTTGGCCCGCGGATACCAGTCCGGGCGCCCCGAGGGCACACCACCTCATGGGACATGATCACGAACTAGAAGAGTTGGCGGTTTCCGCTCGGCTCAATCGCAGGATGCAGCGACGTGCGTCTGTCTCGGGTCACTGGCAATCTTTCTGTAACCACCTAGTTTCTCTCGCGCTATGTGACCACGTGATCTTTCACCTGCTGGAAGCAAGTCATTAAGTCAGCTAGGCGAGGCTTCGAAGCCTCGCCATCGTTGTGTCAGTCACCGAGTGACGCTGGGAAGTATCAGCGGCTACGAGTAGGAGTTCAGATGGCGGTCATCATGCTGGTTGAGGACGAGCTTCTCATCGCTATGGACCTGTATGAAATGCTCGAGCAACTTGGGCATGAGGTCGATGGCCCCTACATGACAGTGGCCCAAGCCGAAGATGCTCTTAGGAGCGACCTGCCCGATATTGCGCTTCTAGACGCTCAACTGCGGGACAAAGAGGTGGATGAGGTTGCACGCCGGCTTCATGAAGCAGGGGTACCCATCGTGTTTCACTCCGGTCATGTTCGCGAAGTCGAATACACGAAACGGTATCCGGGATCACGGTTTTGCCCAAAACCTGCAAGCCCCACCGACATCGTAAAGGCTGTCAACCAACAGCTAGACCTGTCGAAAAGTCGGCTTGATGTGACCTAGGGTAAGCTACACCTTGGGACTATACTAGTAATTGCCATTTCTTCGTCATGAACGTGGTAGGTACGAGTGAGGGGTCAGGGTGCACTCTGACCCTTTTTCGACGGCTTTCATCTGCTTCTGATTGGCACAGAGGAACCTGCTTAGCGCCGGGCTATGGAGCTAAGTCCCTGTGGGAAAAGGGGCGGAGCCGATCGAATGAGAGGCCGAGGACGGCGATCAGTCGCGCTCCCGCGCCGGCATTTTGGCGGCAATCAGCGATGTCAGTTCTCAAACAACAGGGCCTGACTCGCAGCACATCACGAACCAACCGAACGACCTGGTCCTTAGCGGCATTTGCCCACGGTTCCCGGATCATAGACTTGACCATTTCGAAGCCGATCCCGGACGCGATCCCGCCGACATCGCGCTCGACTCAATGACGATGTTCGCGCTGCCACCGCGACGCTTGGTAAGGACGTACGCCCATGCCTCGAGTTGCCACAGCCCCTTAATGACCTGCGGCATAGCGGATGCTGATCGCCCCCTGTGCTACCGCGCCGTGACGAACAAGCTCGCCGACCGATCCATCTGGCGTCCTGCAGCCGTGGTGATGCGCGAGGTGAGCTCGTAGGTCTCGCCGACTTCGCCGCCGGAAAGCCAAGCAATGGCAAGGGGGCCGGAGTGCTCGGACCGGACGAAAGTCAAGCCCGCCGGCACGAGCCACTCCGCCGAGGCAATCGTGTCGCCCTCCAGCAACCTCGACCAGTCGATGGCATAGTCGAGTACGTCGTCCGGGTCTTTGTCGGCCCACCGTGACATGTGATCCTCCGATCGGATGAGGCGCGGCTCGGGCGCCAAGGTGACGACCCGCCGCTCGAACGGCATCACGGCGATACGAGCCGGGGCCGGCGGGATGTAGAGCGCGACGACCAGGCGCGGCCGCGAAACTCTTGCGGCAACGTCGAGGTGGAGCGTCGAGAGCGCGGTTTGGGTGTCCAATGCAGCGCGGCCGAGCACCGGCACGGCGACGATGATGCGCGACGCAAGATCGGCGACGGCGCGAACGGCCGGGCGATCAACATCGGCGACCGCCATCAGGCCAAGCGGCCCGGCGCTGACGCCGCCGCCGAGCGCGGGCGGCGCAAGGATCGGATCAGCATGCAGCGATGCGGGGGTCAGGTGCGTCTCGGCGGTGAGCGCGGCGAGGGCGATCTCGGCGGCGCTGACCAGATCGGACGGAGCCAGGGCCGCGGCCGTCTGCAGGCGGGCCTTGCCCAGCTGCGGCTGGGTGGTGATCGCGCCGGGCGGCAAACGCGTGCCCGATTGGAGCACGGGCCGCCCCAGGACCGGAGCGCGGATCAGCCCCTCGGGGGTCAAGCTGGTGGCCGCGGGCAGACCGGTTCGCCCCAAGCTCGGAGTGGAGCGCAGCCCCAGCGGCGCGGCGCCCCCCTCGACGGCATTGGCCCCCGGCGGCACGTCGGCGGCGTCCAGGGCCACGCCGTCGTTCTCGACCACGAAGTTGCGGGCATGGCCGGAGCTGTCCTCGCCCGGGTCAGAAGGGTTCTGTCCGTCGATCCGGTAGAACACCGCGCTCTGGGCGGCGGCCGGCAGGTCGCGCCAATTGCCAGTGGCCGGGTCGCGATTCAGCGCGTCGACCTCGACCACCCCCTTGAGGACACAGAAATCGAAAATCGCGCCGATCCAGCCGTCATCGGTGTCGGGCCCGACCTCGAGATTGCCAAGAAGACCATGTGCCCCGCTGGCGTCGAGGCCGGTGAGCGTGGCCGCCTCCGAGGTTTCATAGACGCCGTTGACGTAGCAGCGGCAGTCGTGGTCGCCGGCGAGGTTCTCCCCGAACTGGTAGACGACATGGTCCCAGCCGCCATCGGTGCAGCCCACAGTGGTGTCCATGGGTGAGCCGTTGACCTTGGCCTTCAGCTGCTCAGTCGTGGACTGGCTGTAGATCTGCAAGGCACGGGTGCCGCTGGTCCAGAGCGTGTCCCAAGATGGCCCGCCGCTCGCGCTGCGCTTCCAGAACGACACCGTGAGGTCGGTGCCGGAGAAGGCCAACGCGGTGGCGGAGTGCATTCCGGTGGCCGCGGCAGCGGAAGCACTGACGAGGGCGCGCCGGGTCGACATGCTCAGGCCCCGACGGCCTCAAAGGCGGTGAGCAGCTCGGACAGGCTCGGGTCGGCCCGCAGCGCGTCGCCGCTGGTCGCGGGCATCGTATTGGTGCGCTCGATAACCTTAGCGGCGACACCGTCGACGACGACCTCGGCCACCCGAAGCAGGTCGGCCCCGGTCAGGCTTGCAAGATGGTCGTCCAGCGCGGCGTGCCAGGCCGCGGCCTTCACTTCGATGTCCTGCACCAGCGCCTGGAAGGTGGCTAGATCGGCCGGCCCGCCCATGTCGGCCATCAGCCTCTCGGCCGGCACCGGGGCCTTGTTGCCTTCGGAGATCGCCGCGTAGCTGGCCAGCTTGGCGTTGCGCAGCGCGAACTGGATGCGGTCCAGCTGCGCCAACGGCAGGGGGCCGGTACCCCCCTGCACGTCGCGGATCGCCGCAGCCGCGGCCAGGACCGTGGCGGAGAGGCGGCTCATCGCCGCCGGGAACTGGGACAGGCTCATGCCGCCCTCCTCCTAGGTTTGGGGTCAGGCGCTGACCGCGTCGGGGAAGCCGATCGCCAGCGGGTCGATCGTCACGGCATCGCCGGCGTTCACCGCCTTCGAGGCCGCCAGCGCGTTGGTCGCCAGCAACCGCGAATTGGTGTCGTCGACGATCGCGTAATGCGTGGCGGTGCCGCCCGTGGCGTAGGTCGCGCCCGCCTGCGGGGTGCAGGTCACCTCGCGCCCCCCGGCCGCACGATCGGCGATCGCGCCGGCGGTGACGGAGGTCGAGCCGAGGGAAGCGCCAGCGACCGCGGCAAAGCTCGCGGGCTCGCTCGAGCAGGCGTGGATGGTCTGGGCGTTGAGCCGGAGCTCCTCCAGTCCTTTGTCGAGAACGTCGTCGTGCAGATAGGCCATGGAGTTTCCTCTGGTCAGGGTGCGGGAGGCTCGGAGGGCGAGCTGGCGGACGATTGACAAGCGAGGTGAGTTGCTTGTCATCGGCATGGGTCAGCCCGGCTCTTCGCCGGGCCGTGGTGTCAGTCCTGCGTGGGGCAAGGGCCCGGACAGCGATCGAGCGAGAGGACGCGGGCGGGCATCAGCCGCGGCCCCCGCCGATCTTCGCAGTCGCGCGGATCCGCCCGATGATCGCCAGGATGCCGCCCACGCCCGAGGCGATCTCCGCCGCATGCTGGCCCAGCGAGACCTGGTCGGCAGGCGAGACAGCCACGCCCCAGATGATCTGTACCAAGGCCGCGACGACGGCGGCGAGGCCGCCCCAGATGGTCAAGGACTGCAGGGCGGATTTGTAGTTGGTCATGGTCATGCTCCTTTCTGAGCGGGGTCGAAATCGGGGAGGTCGACGGTCTGCCCGGCGAGCGCATGGGTGCAGTCGCCGAGGAACTGGATGCGGCCGTCGCGCACGAAGCTGTGGCAGGTCGAGAGGTTCACGTCCGGCCGGTCCGGGTCGGGCGTGTTCACCAGCACCGAGGGCGAGAAGGTTGGCGTGTCGGCATCGCCATTCCAATTCCAGAAGGGGCGCCCCTGCCCTTCGACCCTCACGACATGCATCGTGCCGCAGCCGGGACACATGAAACCGACCCGGCCGCCCCGAAGGCCGCGGAGCTTGCTGCCGAGCTGCATGGTCAGCGCCCGATCCTGTCGGTGATCCGTTCGCGGATCTCGGACAGGCGAGTCTTGAGCACGGCGGGGTCGCTCGGCGTCGAGGCCAGCGCAGCCGTCGCGCGATCTCGCACCTCGGCCAGCCGCCAGCGCAGCACCTGCACGTCCATCGGCGCGGCTTCGGGTGCGGCCTCGGCCCGCATCACATGGTCCCACCACGCGGACGCCAAGAAGCCCGGACACTGGGTTGCCGCCGCGGGCATCTCCCGGTGGCCGCGCACCACGGCGCCGGGGAAGCGCTTGAGCAGCTCGCGGATCAGCGCGATCATCGCCTCGATCTGCTCGGGGGTCCGGCTGTCGAAGCCGGTGTTGGGCGCGGACGCGCGGACGCCGCCCTCGTAGCAGACCCCGATCGAAGACGCGTTCTCGCCTTGGCTGTGGGCACCAACCTCGAAGCGGCCCGGGTGCGACAGGTCGCGCCCAGTCTCGACAGTGCCGTCGCGGCGGATGAAGTAGTGGTAGCCGATCTCGTTGAAGCCGCGCGCCCGGTGCATCGCGTCGATGTCGGTGGCGGTGTAGCTCTTCTCGATCGGCGTGGCCGAGTAGTGGATGACGATGGTCGTGACGCGTCTGTCGGGCAGGTAGGACATGACGATCTCCCATGGCTGGAGAGCCCGCAGGCGGGCCGGTGATCAGAAATTCGAGAAGGTCCGGGTCAGCCGCTGACGCGCAGCGGGAACCAGGGCGTCCAGCGCGGGATCGGCTCGTTGCGGCCCGGGCAGGTCGGGTAGAGCACCCTGACGCGGAACTGATGCGCGCCGTCGGGGATGAAGCTCGGGATCTCGAGCGGCACGGTGAATGACGTCTCGGAGCGGGTCAGCTCGACCACGTCCCACCTGGCTCCAAAGCTGATCTGGTAAATCCGGCCATCATCGAGGCGAAGCGAAGGCACGACCGATGACGGCCGGCCGCACTCCTCGCCGTAGGGCGTGCGCGATCCGGCCAGGACATACCGGCAGTTGCCCGGCCGGCAATCGCCGATCTGGAAGCTCGCGCCTTCGTTCCAGTCCACGACGCTCGGCGCCGGCATGAACTCCTCGACCCAGCTCAGCCGCGTCGCCAGGTCGGAAATGCCAAGGAAGGCTTGGGCGGCCGGCCGGATTCCGGGCCCAAGGAAATGCGTCCAGATCATCAGCGCGGTGCCCGCCGCCATGCCGATGGTCTGGAACACCTTCCAGATCCAGAGCCAGTGGTCCGTCCGCTCGCGCAGCGTGGTCTTCTTCTCGTGCGTCAACGCCACCTCCAGAGGCTTACAGCTGCCCACATGACCAGCAGTCGCCAGCCCCCTACCCCGTCGGCCCGCAGCGCCTCGGCGAACTCGGCGCCGGCCGTCAGCCGCGACCAGCCGAGGTGATGCAGCGCCTCGTCGTGCAGAGCTGCGGCCTTGCGGAAGCGCGGGTCGTGCGGGCTGAACAGGCAGCGCGCCAGCCGCGGCACCGAGACGTCGAAGACGCGACCCGCGGGCACCTCGAGCCACAAGCCGGAGCCGACGCGCCCGACCTCCCATCGCACGGGCGCGACCACGCGATAACAGATGCCGTGGATGCGCTCGGCCCACCGGCCGGAGTTGGTGTAGACGCTCATGGCCAGTAGGGCCCGTCGATCCAGTCTTCGGGCAGAGGGGTCATGTTCTTCAGGCTCACCCCGGCGAAGACATAGGCCCGCTCATACGCCCCCGCGGCCCGGCAGAAGGCAAAGCATTCATGCGCGTCCATCGGCGTCACGCTATTGTCGGCAGCGATCCAGCCGAAGGGCTGGTCCGGGTCGCACCAGTGAAGGTCCCCGGGCACGGCGCCGTCGTCGATCGCCTGCTTGGCCTCGACCGACTGGCCGCTCATCCGGAGTTTCGACGTCTCGTCGTACTGGTAGGCGACACCGCGCCAGGTGAACCCAACCTCGATCTTCCAGTCGCGTACTGTGTTCACGAGCTCGCGCTTCAGCCCTTCTGTCAGCGAAGGCAGGTCCAGCTCCCGCAAGGGCGTGAGGCGCGGCAGGATCGGCGCGTAGGGCGACGCCAGATCCTCCGGAAAGCGACGCAAAGCAATACGGTAGAACCGCCATTCCGCGCGCTGCTCCGGGGTGAGCTCCGCGCCCTCGATCCAGTCGCTCGCCTTCAGGAGGGCGTCGCGCTCGCGCCGCACGATGTCCCATTCCTGGCTCTCGTGGTTGTCATGCTCGGAGATGAGCGCGCGGGTCTGACCCGGCTCGACGAAGCCGTCGACCTGATCCTCTGAGGCGAGGATCACGTTCGCCTCGGAGCCGTCTGCGTTCAGGATCCGCCACTTCATTTCAGGTTCCCCGCGCCATAGTAGATCACCGCGATCAGGCCGTGACCGCCGGCACCGCCCCGGGCGTCGCCGCTACCGCCGCCGCCCTTGACCGCGCCGCCGCCGCCGCAACCCCGCGCGCCGTTCTGCGCGGCGACCAGACTGTTGCCGGCCGTCGCGAAGCCATCACCGCCCTCGAAGGTGTCGTAGCCGTGCAGGGGAAAGCCGGTGACTTCGGTGCCGGTCGGGAACCAGTTGGGGATGCAGCGTCCACCGTCGAGATGGCTGAACTGCTGCCACGCCGTGACGCTCCCGGCGTTTACGACACCCCCAAGAGCGAACTGACACGCCCCACCACCGGACGCCCCGTGGCGGTCGCCGGAGGGGATCGCCACGTTGCCGCCCTTGCCGCCGGTGTAGTTGTAGAGGCCCCCGGAACCTGCGCCGCCCTCGCCCCCGACAACGGTGTTTCGGTTCGACGCATCCGCGAGGCCCCCCTTGCCGCCATAGGCGTGGAAGGACACCCCGTGGTTCTGGAACAGCGAGTTTCCGCCATCCGTCCCCTTCACGCCGCTCGTACCCGAGCTGGAGAAGTTGTAGGCTCCGGCCCCGCCACCACCGATGATCGCCTTGTAGCGATGCGCCGTGCTGATGTTCGGGATGAAGCCAATGACGGTGCCGCCTGCGCCACCGCCGCAGGCCAAGCTGATGTCGTTCGTATCGGCGCAGGCCCCGCCGCCGCCACCGCCGCCGATCACGATGACCTGCGCCAGACCGTTCATTGAGGGTGCGAAATCGTTGTCGGAGGTGGTGATCCAGTCGACATGCAGCGGGTAGAGCGGAACCTGAAGGACGCCGTTCGCGAACAGGTCCAGTGTCAGCGTGTCGGTGTCGATCTCGTTCGCGGTCATCGAGCGCGCCCGCACATGGCGCGCGGTCACCGCGTCGGTCAGGATGCCGTTCTCACCGATCACCGTTTGCGGGCCCGGCGACCATTTCGAGAGCGGCGCGTTCGGCCCGGTCGTCTCGGCCAAGAACGGCTTGTGGATGAACAGGTAGTCCCGCGCCGACCCCGTGGTCTCGTAGATCCGGACGAAGGGACGCACGAAGGCGGCGTTAGCGTTCACGTCGCCCGGACGGCGCACGAAGCCATACCGCGTCCAGACGTCCGGGTTGGACGAGATCGACTGGTCACCCGCGCCGATCAGGTAGGTGTGTGCGCCGACTTGGGTGCCCACGCTGTTGTAATAGACGAGCAGGAGCTCGGACTTCACCCGGTGGTGCGACAGCTGGACCGAGAACTCGTAGTAGGCATCCGGGTCGATCGAATAGCCCTGCTTCGGCCCGGCGTTGATGTTCGGCGGGACGAGCTGCATCTCGAGATAGCCGTTCGAGGTGGCCGCCCCGGTCGTGCTCAGCTCGTAGGTCGGGTAGTCGAAGCCCGCCCACGAGCCGTTGCGAAGTCCCATGTACTCGCGCTGCGACCAGATGGTGCCGGTGCCGCTGTAGAACCACCCGAGATCATCCATCGCGAGGTCGGAGTTGATAATCTTGTTCGCGCCGACGCCGACCTCGAGCTTCTCGGTCGTGACCGCCCTCGACTTCAGATGCGGCGTGTCCACGCCTTCCGGCGAGATGGTGGTCTCGTCCGCCATCTTGTCGATCTTGATGTAGTCTATTTGGACCACGCCCGGGAGGTCGGCGTAGTTGACGATGAACATCGGCGCGAAGGCGCGAACGTTGACGTTCAACCCCGAAGGGTCACTCGGATCCCACGCGTTCGTCGCAATGACCCCGTGCCCTTTGAAATAGCCGACATAGGTCGTCCACACGTTGAGGGCGGGGGTGACGCCGGATGCCGCGACATAGTGCGACGAAGACAGCGTGTTTGCGCCGGAGGTGTTGCACAGGTTGCCGAAGCGATCGAACCCGGCGATCCCGAAATAGCAGGCCCCGCTGCCCGCCGTGCGAACGAAGCGCACCTCGATCCGGTAGAGCGCGTCCGGATCGAATGGGATCTTGGTCCCATGGTAGGCCCAGATTTCGTCGTTGCCCGAGTTGTTGCCGACAGCGAGGGACTGCCCGCCCGATTTCGAGCCGCTATCCGTGATGACGCTCGCCGCAGACGCATCACCAGAGTTGATGATCCAGTCCGCCCACTCGTCCTCGCTGGCGAAGGTGCCGTTGAACACGCGGCCGCTGTCGGTGACGGCGAGGTGGCGCGCCGAGACGGAGCCCTTGGCGATGAGATCGTCAGCATCGGCAACGATGGCCGTGCCCTGCCCTGTCTGGTCGTCCCAGGCAACGATCTCCCATCCCGCACTGGCACCCCCGGTCCTCGCCTTGATCACGTAGGAGGCCGAGGCGTTGCCTTGCATATCGGCCAGCACCGTGCCCTGCGCTACGACCTCCGCTTCGGCAGCAGAAGCCGGTCGCACGGTCATGCGGTAGAGCTTGATGTTCTTCGCCGCCTTCGGCCCCAGCCCGTTCCCATCGTAGTTGACGAAGAACCATGCCTGCATGTGCGAGAAGGTGCCGCTGAAGTTGGACGGCTTCCGCAGAACCGCAGAAGCGGTCCGCCGCCCGCTGCCGGAGGACCCCTCGCTCTGCGGGATCATCTCGTCCAGCCGGGCCGTTGTGACGAACTGCCCGCCCGTCGTGTTCTCGAAATCGAAGCGTGCCCCGGCCCCGTCGAGGGAGCCGGACAGCAGCTCGAACTCGATCTCGATGTGGAAGGCTTCGCAGTCCTTGGGCCCGACCCAATGCTCTTGATTGCTCAGGTAGTAGACACCGGCGCTGCTGGCCGCCGAGATGTTCCACTGGAGGACCTTTCGCTCGGGCAGGCCGGTATCCGGGTCCTCCTCCAGATAGTCGATGGTCGTCGGGGAGGTGGACCACCAGATCGCCCCGTCGCCGAAATACTGGCTCTTGAAGACGCCGTCGCCGCGCTTGACCGCCGCACGCGCTGAGGTCGCAAAGGTCGCCAGAGCCGTGCCCGCCAGCGCGTCCAGGTCGAGCCCCTTCAGCTCGTCCACCTCGCCCTGCAGCTGCGTCGAGCGGGCATGGGCATCGGTGATATCCTCCAGCAGCACCATGGAGACGCGGGTGACCTGCGAGTTGTCGCCGCTGTAGTTGGCGAAGATCAAAGGGCGCATGAATGCGGCGTCCTGCCGGATCTGGGAGCCGTCGAACTCTGCGGTCCGCTCCACCCACTGATCGACCGGCAGGCTGGAGGCCCCGCCGCCATAGACGAAATAGTGGTTCGGGTTTACGCTGGCCCCGCCCGCATAGGCCGGGTTCCACGAGGCCGAGTTGCCGTTCGCGTCGTAGCAAGTGATGCCGAGGTAGAGGTTACCGGCCTGCGCCGCCGCGTTGAGCTTGATGCGGACGGTCAGGCGGTAGCGGCGGTTGCGGTTGACCGCCCAGCGACGGCGGGTGCGGACGGCGCGGTAACCCGTGGCGATCAGGTCCTTGCCCCCGACATCCGGGTCCGTGCCCGAAACGAACTCTAGCTGTCCGGCCGTCTCGGTCATGGCCGCAAAGACTTCCGCCGGGGAGGTGGCGTTGGTCAGGGTCTCCGGCCCGAGATCCAGCGCCGGGTCTTCGCTCATGGCGACGGCCTTGTCATCGGCGGCGACGATCTCGCCGCGCAGCTCGTCCTTGGCAGCGGTGATGAGATCGTTGGTCCCCGCCGAGGTCAGATAGTCCTGCGAGAGCGTCGCCTTGATCTCGGTCTTGTCGGTGATGTCGTAGAACTCGAGGCCGCACCAATAGGAGCGCATGTAGTCGGTGCCGTCCGTGCCGAGGTTCTGGATGAACGGCCGCCACGATTTGCAGTCCGCGGTGCTGATCGTCACCTCGACGTCGAAGCTCTGCCAGCCGGTGACATCCGCTCCAAGCGCCTGCTCGGTATGCCACCGGCTCTCACCGCTCAGGCGGTGGATATGGAAGCCGATCCGCGCGGGTACCGTGGAGCCGTCTGTGTAGACGTAGCCCTTGATGCGATACCTGCGGCCAGAAATGTCGCCGGGGCGCATGTCGCCCTCATAGGCGTCGCGGGCCATGCTGCGCAGAGCCTTGGTCGCTCCGTTCGGCACGCCGGAAGCATTCGCGATGACGGCAGCGGCCCCGCTCCACTCCCCGACGCTCCCATCCTCGAAATCGCCCTTCACCGCGACCCGGCCGCCCGACATCTGGGAGATCAGCTCGAAGCCCTTCGCCGCGATCCGCTCATCCGTGGTCGCCTTGGCATAGGCGTAGCCCGAGACGGACGCCTGAACGTCCGTCTCGGTCACGACATCCTGCGCCTTCACCGCGAGGCGGTGGATCTTCAGGTGCTTGGAATGGGCGGTCAGGCCGCCCCCGTTCCAGTTGACGAACAGATACCCGTCGTGCCGCAGGAAGGTCTGACCCTCGGCCCCGGCAGGCCGCCGCAACACCATGCGCGCGACGTTCGGCACGCCGATCTTCAGCGGCGTCTGGAGATGATCCGCGAGCTTGGCGTAGACCAGATGCACGTCCGCAGACTGGACGGTTTCCCAGTCGATCCGCACGGCGGAATCTCCGAGGACGCCCGAGATCAGGGTGAACTCCACCTCGACCACGTAGGTCGCAGCGTTGGTCGCGCCGTTCCAGATGGACAGGTCCGATCCGAACTCGAAGCCGTCGTTCTGGGTGGAAGTGACGTTGAACTCCAGCGTCTGGCCGACGCGGTACTTCTCGGTCGCCCCCTCGGCCTCGTTGTCGATCTTGGTCAGCACGCCACCGCTGCCCCAGCGCCGCAGCGTCCAGCCGTCCTCAGTGAAGAACGGATCGCGCAGCACCGACATGCCTTCGCTGATCGACGCGCTGATCGAGCGGGTCTCATAGGCGATGTCGCGCACGCCGTTGATAGAGGCCACGTTGGCGTCGATGTCCGACTGCACCGCGCCGAAGCGGGTTGCCAGATCGCCGGTGAAGCCCAGCACCAGCGCGTCGTGCTTGTCCAAGACCTCCTGACCCTTGGCGATCTTGTCGTTCAGGGTCGGCGCCAGGTCGACCTCTTGGATATGCACCTCCGGCGTCGTGACGGTGATCCAGCCCGACCAGTCGGTATCCTGCCGCAGACCCTTCGCCCGCACCTCGTAGGTCTGCGAGCCGACAAGCCCGTCCGAGAACCGGAGCTTACCCTCGGCCACGTCCGAGAACGTCCCGCCGGGCACCGGCGCCAGCGTCGCCTTCACCCGGACCTGCCAGCGGATCGCACTGATGCCCTGCGCGAGCGCGACCGGCCACGAGAGCCGGATCCCGGCCCGACGCGACAGACCCGACGCATCCTCGATGACGATGCCCTCGGCCTGAAGGCCCGGCAGCGGCTGCTTGGAGATCGGCACCACGACCTGCGACGGCGCCGTCTTGGGGATCAGGTAGTCCACCGGCACCGCGTGATCGTTCGGGTCGCGCTCGCGGATGGACAGCTTGATGCAGAGCGACTCCGGGTCGAGCGCCCGGTCGGTGACCTCGAACAGCTTCGAGACATAGCCGTGCTCGTCCGACTGCCACTGCAGCGTCTCGAGCGACATCAGGTAGGAGAAGCGCGGCGGCAGGGTCAGGACGTGCCGAACCATGCGCTGCGCGTCCTCGACCCACGCAATGCCCTGCCGCTGCGCCTGGCTGTCGCGCCAGACCGCGCGCAGATCGAGCGCGCCGACAAGCCGCTGCCCGTCGCGCGCCTCGGCCGCGGCATTGACCCGCAGCGGCGCCTCGGTGGGCTCCCAGCCCGCGGCCGGGTCGGGGTGCGTGATCCGGACCGCGTTGTAGGTCTCGTCCACGGTGTCGAAGGGCGAGCTCTCAACCGGCTCGTCCGCGATCAGGTCCGCATCGGTGATGAACGCCGCGGGCAGGTCCGGCGCGCCGACGCGGATCCGCCACTGCCCGCCGGCATCGACCACCTCGCCATCGCAGGCCGAGAGCAGGTCATCGATGGCGTCGAGCGGCAGGTCGCCGCCGCGCTCGCCCGTGGCCATGCTGATCTCGAGGCCCGCGCGGTACTGCGCCTCACCCCCGACCGTGGCGTCGCACTTGTCCATCGCCGCGGCCCAATTGGCGTAGGGCAGATCCGCCGCGCTTGCCCCGAGCCCGAACCGCGCGCCGCCATGGATGCGGAGCCCGCGCATCAGGTTGTAGACCTGCACCACCGGGTTCGCTGAATAGGCCCAGGTCGTGATATCGGACCAGCGCTGAGTGCCCGAGCCGCCGGCCGTGCTGTCCTGCCGCAGGTCATAGAGCCGAATGCCCTCGATCTCGAAGCGGAACTCCGGATCGCCCTGCCAGACATCCGGATCGGCCCGGAGCGTGATGATCACATACGGCACGCTGCGACCGATCATGTCCGACGACCAGGGCCGCTCCGGATGGGTGCCGTATTTCGACAGCAGGTAGGGGTCAGCGACCTCCTGCGTGCCCGGGTAGAACTTCACCCACATCCGGCCATTGAAGTCGGGATGGCTGATCTTCTTGCCATAGTCCGCGTGATCGCCGCCGGTGAAGTCCTCCGGGTAACGGCACTTCCGCCCGTTGACCCAGATCGCCTTGAGCGCGGTGATCGGCATGTCGCCCAGATCGATGATGGTCGTGCGGTAGGCGTTGGCGAAGTCACCCGCCACGCCATGTGCATAGTGCGGGCAGACCAGGTTGCCGGCGGTGGCGGTGTAGCCGAGCGCGGTGGTCTGCGGGGTGACGCCGCCCTGCGTCGTGACCTGCGTGCGGATCCCGGGCGACCGGCCCGCGTCATTCCTCTGCCTCTGGCGCACCACGGCCGAGACGAGCGCGGTGACGCCGACCTGCACGAGCGCGCGCACGGCGAAAGCGGTCACGGCCGACTTGATCGCGAAGTGGGTGATGATCGCAGACGAGATCGGATCGGCGGCCGCCGGGGAGGCCGTGACGACGAACGCGACGAGCAGCAGCAGGAAGGTCATATGCGGAAGGCCCGGAGAGAGAGAGAACGGGGAACGACGGTCAGCCCTTGCGTGCCGACCGCGTAGGCCATGGGGCCTTGGCAGATGCCCATCGAGAGGCCCTCGAGCTCGAGCACGTCGCCGGGGCGCGCCTCGGAGGGCGAGATCTCCGGCCACCAAGAGGCCGCGAGCTCGACATGGCTGGAAAAGCCCAGCGGCTTGATCTTGCGGAGCCCTTCGGCGCGGGAGCGATAGCCGCGCAGGCCGCGCCCATAGTCGTGGCCGGTCATGGCCACGACGGCGCCGACCGTGAACAGCATGCAGTCGAGCCGGCCGTAGCGGAACGGCCGACCCTGCAGCTGCCCGAGATAAGCGCCGAGGCGCGGCTGCCAGTCGGGCAGACGGGGGTGCGCGGTCATTTCGATGTCCCCCACGGGTCGGAGGCATGCGTGCCGGCATCGCCGTAGCGGCGGAACCGATCGCCCGGCGCGCGCTGCTGCTGCGACTGGTCCGACTTCATGGCGTTGGTGGTGATCATGCCGGCAAAGGCCGAGCTCATCACCGACAGGGTCAGCGTCGCCACCCCGTTGATCGGGGGCGAGACCTGCGGCGCGGCCGTCACCACGCCCTCGAACTCGCGGCGGATGTCCAGCAGGTCGCCGTTGGCAGGGTCGAACGCCGCGAGATGGACCTGCACCGGCCGGTACCGGACATGGTAATTCCGGACGAGCGTCTCGGCCTCCGGAGTGACCGCGAACACGATCTGCTCCTCGAGCGCGGCCGTGCCGGGCGAATGCCGCCAGGACGGGATCTCGATGCCGCCCTGCGCCCCGTGATAGAGCCGCGCTTCGCCCTCGACCGTCAGCGTCCGCGACATGCCGCCGGTCCAGAGGCCCATCGGCGCGGCGGCGCCGGTGCTCTTGTTCTCGGCCACGACCCAGATCAGCCACCGCTGGTCGATGTTCTTGCCGGCGTCGAGATGCGCCTGCGTCAGCGCGTTCCAGGTCATAGCTTCTGCACCCAGCGAAAGGAGAGCCCGTCCGAGAGCGCGCCGGAGGCCTGCACCGGGGAGAAGTCCTCGGTGGCGACCACGGCCTCGATCACGGGGCTCGCGAGATAGACGGTGGCGCCCGGATCCTCGTGCTGCTCGAGGGGCGCCAGGATGGAGACGGACGGGGTCACGCCCTGCGCGTTCGCGACCGCGTCCTCGAGGACGCGGTGCATGTGGCGGATGGTCCGCCCACCGGACGCGATGGCGGTCGCGAAGAACGAACCGGCCGGGATGCGGTAGTTGGCCGGCAGACCTCCGAAGGCCATCTGGTTGAGCCCGGACGTGGACGCGATCGAGCAGGTCGGCGTGCCGGAGGTCGGCATGTGCTTCGGGGTGACCAGAAACGAGCCGTTCGCCTCGAGCAGCCAGTCGGCCTTCGCCTCGATCGCCGCCATGGCGGCGTGGCTGCGCGCCGACACCGACACCAAGCCGTGCCAGAGTCGGGTCGCGTATCCGGTCCGGATAATCGCGCCGCCGCGGGTGCGGTTCTGCTTCAGCGCCGGCGCGAGGTGGAACGTGGCCTGCGCGATGGCGGCCGGGCCGAAGAACCCGGCCAGAGAGATGGGGAAAGACAGGGGCATGGGGTCCTCTTCAGCCGGCGTTCACGCGCGGCCGGCCGGACACGCGACCGATGCTCTGCGGCAGCTGCGCCCGGTCGTAGGTCCGCAGACCCTCCTGCACCCCGGCCGCGATCATGTCGCGGATTTCGGCGTTGCCCGCCGCGCCATTGAGCGAGATCTGGATGACCGGCGCGGCGCGATCGCCCCGCCCCTGGCCGCGGCTCAGATCCGTCACCAACTCGTTCGGATGGAGGATGGCATGGAAGCCGCCCAAGCCATCGACGCCGCCCGATCGCGGGCCCGAGCCGGTGTAGCCGCCGCCGTCGAAGCTCGGCAGGCCGAGCGTGCCGGTGCCCGAGGGGTTGGTCGGGAACAGAATATCCAGACCATTGCCGAGCGCGCTGCCCAGGAACCCGGAGATCCCCTTGGCCGCGGGCGCCAGGATGTTCTGCCGGAAGGACAGCTTGGCGAGGTCGATCAGCATGCTGTCGACCAGGTCGCGGAAGCCGAACTTCCCGGTCTGCACGAACTCGCCGAAGGCGGCCTCGGCCCCTTTGAAGGCGTTGATGAGCACATCGCCCACGGCGGGGCCGATGTTCTGTGCACCGGTCCAGTATTCGTCCAGCTTGCCCAGCACCGCGCCCCAGCCCTTGTCGAGTTCCTCGACCTCCTTCAGCTCCTTCGCCGCGCGGCTCTTGCCGGCCCTGCCGCCGGACCCGGAGCCCTCGCGCTCGTCCTCGAGACGGCGGCGCGCATTGTCCCGCGCCCGGGCGCCGACCGCATCGAAGAACGTCCCCAGCGGGTCGGACGCCATGATGCCCTGGATTTCGCCCCAGAGTTCCTGGCCGCGATCCGCACCGGCGCCCTGATAGGGATTTTCCATCTTCTCGATCGGGGCCCCGACCGTGATTATTGGCTGGTTTTCGAGGCCGATCATCTCGCGGACGTTGTTCGCCATGTCGACGATCGGCCTGATCTTCTCGATCGACTTCTCGATCAGCCAGTTGAGCGCGTCGATGATGGCGTTGACCGAGGAGATGGCGATCGAACCGAGCGCGGAGGGTAGAACCTCCCAAGCCGCTTTCACCGACGCCAGCGCAACCCGGAAGGCATTGATGATCAGGTTGCCGCCGAACAGCACCGCGTTGACCGTGCCGTCCATGGCCCACTCGACCCAAGGCACGACCGCCTCCCAGGCCGGCTTCACCATGTCCCACAGGCCATCGCGGACCACCTGGAAGGTTGCCAGCGCGGTATCTCCGAAGGTGACAGCCACGCCCGAGCCATCGTTGATCGCAGCGGTCATGCCGGCGATCGCCAGCGTGCCGCCGGCAATGGCCGCGGTCAGCAGCGGAAAGCGCCCCACCACGCCGGCGACCATCGATCCGGTGTCCCGAAGCGCTTGGCGTACACCGCCCTGCCCGTCCCCGTAGATCTGCGCGATCTGCGTACCCTGCTGTGCCAGGACGACGAAAGGGTTCATCCCGCCGGCGATCGACACGCCGACGTCGTTGAACTGGTAGCCCAGCTGCGTCAGGCGCAGCGACGCGCCGCGCGAGGCGCGAGACACCTGATCGATTGCACCGCTGCGCCCCTTCAGCGCGGCGATCGAGGCCAGGCTCACCTGCCGTTCGCGCGAGATCGCCTGGGCCATCTCGTCGGCCGAGATCGCGCCGATGGCGTGCGCCTGCCGGATCCCGCCCAGGGCGTCGCGGTAGCGCTGGATCTCGGCGTAGAGCGGATTGTACTTCGCCCTGACATCATCGAGGGCCCGCCCATAGGCATCAATGTCCGAGCGATCCCGCGCCACGACCGCATTGACGCCCGTCGCCGCGTTCACGCGGTCCATGATCGAGCCGTCGTGCACTCCGGTCGCACGCATGATGGATGCCACCCGGGTCGCGCGCGCCGCCAATGCATCCATCTGCTGCAGAGCGGCCGTGCTCGACTGCCCGACGCCGTCGAGGCCACTCGACGCGGCGTTCGCCGCGGGCCCGATCATGTCCAGCGCCCGGCTGCCGGCCTGCCCGATCTCGACGAGCTCGGCCTTCAGCTGCTGTCCGCCGGTGGCAGCCAGGCGAACGGAAACGCGGCGCTCTGTCATGGATCGCTCCTCCCCTCGTCGCCTGTCCCGGCCTGTTCGTTCATCTTGGTCACCACGACCCGCTCGATGGCCGGCAGCAGCTCCGCCGCCGCCACCCGGCAGACGCCGAGCGCGGATCCGAGTGCCAGCGCGGCGCCGAGGTCGTAGCCCAGCACTCGGCCGTCAGAGACGCGCAGCTGGCCACCGATGCGCAGCACGAGTTGCCAGACCCCTTCGCCCTCGATGGTCAGCGGGCGGCTTTCGACTTGCGGGCAGCCTTCGCACGGCGCGGCGCAGGCGTCGCAGTAGGCCGCGCCCCCGCCGAACCACCATTCGGCGAGAGCGCAGAGCCTTTTTTTTCGAGGTGCAGCTGCATCGCCGCGGCGACGTAGCCGATCTGGAAGGCCTCGAAAGCGGGATAGAAATCCATCAGCGCATCGACCGCCTCGGGCGAGACCGGCATCGCGGCGTCGCCTGCGTCGACCACGCCCTCCCAGTCGAGGATCGCCCGAACGCCGATGGCCTTGGCCATGGCCACCGCGCGCTCCTCGGCCGAGGCGTCGGTGGACAGGGACGTGACGCGCGGATCCGAGCTGGCCGCGCCTACGAGCACCGAAGTCAGGGGCTGCACCTGGACCCGCACGCCGGGGCCGAGATCGAGCCAGCTGGGGCCGGTGGAGGAAAGGTTCAGACGGATCATGCGCGGCTCCTCAGAGGCTGTAGTTGGAGATGTCGTTGACGAGGGTGAAGGTCGCGGCGACGCCCTCGGTGGCGTCGCGCGACGCCTGCCACTGGTACTCGGCCTGAATGCCCCCCGGGCCGTCGATCGAGACCTTCGGCTTGGGCAGGAACACGCGGTGCGCGACCAGCGTGAAGGCCTCGGACGCACTGACGCGATATCCGAGCTCGAGCTCGATCGGCGTGGCGGCTTCGGCGAGATCCATCAGGTCGCGCGAGGCGTAGCGGACTGTGATCGAGCCGCGCAGCTGGGACATGCCGGGATCGATGTCCTCGACCTCGCCGTCGTCGCGGATGGTCTCGACGCCCTCGAGGTTGTTCGAGTAGTTGAAGGACGCGCCGACCACGTTCGCGAGCACGCCACCGTCGCGCTTCACCGAGCCGGTGAAGGACGAGAACCGCTCCACCTCGAAATCGACGGGGGTGCCGATCGCTGTCGTCGGCGCCTTGACCTCGCCCTTGGCCAGAACCGCCACGGTCGCATCGATAAGGCCGCGCGGGCGCATCTCGATCCCCAGCGTGTTGACCCGCGCGCCCTTGTTCATGGCGAAGGAGGGCACCTCCGGCATCCCGATCTCGATCGACATCGACGGGAGCACCTGCGCGCCGGACTTGAAGACGTGCGTGTAAGGCCCGGTGCCGGTGGTGGTGGGTGCGCCCAGGAGGCCCTTCAGCCAGACACCGAGTGCGCGCTTGTCGACCGGGATGGTGGCGCCGCCGTCGACCACCTGGCCATCGAGAACCGGGTCCTGCTCGTCGCGGCCGTAGCCGAGCAGGTTGGAGGCCAGCAGGCCCCGCGTGCCGCCGACGTCCTCGCGCGAGAACGGCATGCGCCAGAACTTGCCGGCCGCGGGCGGCGTGCCATAGGTCGTCTCGAAGCCGACCGCGACCTGCGCGCGGCTTCCCTTTGCTCGTGCCATGATGGGATCCTCTTGGAAGGCGCCGGGCTAGATCAGCCCAGCGGATCGGTGGTGGCGTAGTGCAGCCGGATCGGAAACGAGGCGGCCGAGATCGCCAGGCCGCCCTCGACCGGCAGATCCTCAGCCGAGGCCGCCTCCGCCTCGACCCACTCGCAGAGCCCGCCCAGCGTCCGGTCGGCCGCGATGGCCTGGCCGAGCGCTGCGCGCAGCGCATCGAACCGCAAGGTCCGCGTTTCCGGGTCGCCAGACAGGTAGATCTCGGCCTCGGCGCGGTGCTCGTAGTGCCAGGTGAGCGGCCCCATGGTCATCTCGGGCTCGCCCGGCTCGCCGTCGCGCAGGATGAGAAGGCCCGATGGCGGCACGCGGGTCGGCAGCGTACCGCCGCGCCCGGTCTCACAAGACATCGTGCTCGCGAGCGTCGCCTCGAGCGCCTGCAGGATCGTCTCGATCGTGGTGGGCATCAGTCCCTCCAGTTGGCCGCGATCCGGGCCGGCAACCCCGCCCCGACCTGGTCGGCGTCGCGCTTGAAGTCGAGCCGCTTGCGCAGCTTCACCTGCGGGACGAGCACGAAGATCGGCACGGTCTGGGCGCCTGTGAGAGTGCCGTCTCTCCGCCGCCGCCCCCTCTTCTGCCTGGCCTGACCCGAGCGCTTGGTCAGGCGGGCATCGTCGGCCACCAGGAGCGCCGACTTGCCGCGGCGGTAGATGAAGCGCAGCGGCATGCCGTGTCGGCGCTCCCAGTCGAGCGGCGTCATGCGGCGGCCGTAGAACCCGCGGCCGGCTGCCGGCAGCGGGATGGCGAGCCAGAAGCCGTCCTTCGACTTGATCAGGGGGCCCTTGTCGAAAGCGCCGATCAGCTTCGGCGCCTTGGTGTAGACCACCGCCGCCGCATCGGCGCTGTCGGTTCCCTTCGGATAGACCTCGCTGCGAATGCTCTTGACCAGGCGGCGACCAATCCCGGCCACGGTCACCTGTTCACGCCAGCGGGTCTGGAGGTCCCTGCCCGCCTGGCGCATCGATAGGGTGACTGCCCGCTCGCCCGCGCGATACTCCCGCGCGAGCTGCTCGGACAGCGACTTGAGATCGCTGTCGATCGCGAGCTTCATGCCGGCCGGGCTTCCATCGACCAGACAAGGCGTCGCGCGTCCCGTGTCGGCACGCCCTGCACGATGTAGCGCTGCCCCTCGATCTCGAACGCGTCGTTCTCTGACGGCGCGTTGATCTCCGAAACGCGCACCTTCAGCGTCATCGCGTCCGAGATCAGTCGGGTGCCGCCGAAGCTCGTCTCTTCATCAGCCGCCCGCGGGATCACGCGACAGCCGAGACCAGCCCCCCATCCACCCTGAAACCAGTGGGCCTTCTGTCCCATGCGCTCGAACACGGCGTCGATGCCGCGCCGGAAGGGATCGATCACTTCGCGGGCCCGGTCGGAGCCTGATCGTCGGCTTCGTCGAGGGCCGCCTTGGCCGCCGACTTCGATTTGCCGGGCTCAGCGGCCTTCGGCTGGCCCAACGCCTTGCGCGAGATCTTTCGGCCGAAGCCCTTCTCGATCCGTGCGGCAATGTCAGCGGGCACGCTTCCCCGCCAGCCGGCGGGAAGGGTGCGGCGGCGGTTCCCCGTGATCGGATAGGTGAACGAGCGATCGAGCTGCACCTTCACTTCGTCGGGCGACTTTCCCATGCCTTCGTCTCCTTCTGGATGGCAGCGGCGGCGCAGGAATGCCGCCGCTGATGTTCACGGCCGGCTTCAGTTCGAGGAGTGACCGCGCACCAGCACGCCGGGTCGGACACAGAACGGGATCGAGTTCATCTGGACCTCGATCTCGACGAAGCGGTTCGCCTTCGGGTCCGGCATCACCTTCGAGTAGAAGTCGAGACCCGGGGTGTTCACCGTCTCCATGTAGTCGGCCGGCGCGTTGTACTGGCGGAAGGTCTGGCGGGTGCCGACCGGGAAGAACCGCGCCTCGCCGTCGGGGATGAAGCTCGAGGTGACGATGCTGCCGTCCTCCTGGGGCACCTCGCCCTCGGCGAGATATTCCTCCCAAGTGATGCCCTGCCAGCGGAACCCGCCACGCACGTCGTTGCGCAGCGGCTCGGCCACCGACTGGTAGTACCGGTGCGCCTCACGGAAGTCGTCGTGGGCCATCAGCTTGTCCCAGAAGGTCGGCGAACACAGCGCATGCACTCCCCGCATGACGTCGCCGCGCAGGTTCAGTTCCACGTGCCGCTTCACCTCCGCCGCCTTGCCGATGATGTCGGTGCTTGCGGTGCCGAGGACGAAATCGACCTCCTTCTGCGTGATGCCGAACTCATCGAAAAGGTCCACCAGGACCGTCCCGTCGGCATCCCGGACCTGCCCCTGAAGCGCGCCGGCACGCAGGTATTCGCGCGTGATGTCCATCGAGCCGCGCATCTCGGACTGCCGATCGATGACGATGTCGATCACCTGCGCCAGCGCGCTCGTCTGTCCGAAGGGACGGATGCCCTGGATGTCGTCGGCGATCACCGTATCGGACAGGCCGAAGCGCGGCGTGCGGAAGGTCCGCATTTCGCGCTTGCCGCGCCGCGCGCCGGGCATCGCGGTGCCGCGCTGGCTCGACTGCACCAGCTGGATCACCCCGTTCTTCGATTCCACTTCGAAGGTCGTGGTCCGGATCGAGCGCGGTCCGAAGAGACCGAGTTCGCCGATCCGGCCCCACTGGTTCGGGATGTTGTTGACCGCCTCGGTCAGTTCGGAGACCCGGAACGCGTCGTCCCGGAAGATGTCCATGGTGAGCATGGAGATATCCTTTTCAGTGATGTCGGGAATGACGCGAGCGGGCCGCCCTCGAGGCGGGCCCGGATCAGACGTCGGTCAGGATGCCGAGGGCCTTGAGGCCCTCGACCGCGGTCGCGCGCTCGGCCGGGGTATCGACGCTGGTGCCGTAGAGCAGCGCGTGCCGCTTCACCCGGGCATGGCGGGCGATGAAGACGACGTCGTCGACATCGCCCGCGGCGGTGTCGATGTTCTGGGCCAGGACGCCCACGACCGTCTCCGCGCCGGTCGCCACGGCCGGATCGTAGGGCACGAGCTTGTCCGTGGCGGTGACGCGCCCCAGCACGAGCCCGATCTCGTAGCTGCCGCCACCACTCAGCGTGCCGGTCTCGCGGCTGTAGAAGTCGTCTTCCTCGAAGAGCAGGACGTCGCCCAGCACCTTCCGTTCCGTCTTGACGGGCATGGTTCTCTCCTATGCCGATTGGGAAAGCAGGTCGCGTGGAACGCCCTGCATGAAAGCCGCCGACCGCGTCAGGTCTGGTAGCGCTTCTTCACCGCGTCCACGGCGCGCGGGCCTTTCGGCGCGCCCGCCTCGGGCGTGTCGATGTCGGTGTCGTCTCCGGCCATCGCGGCCGCGAGCGCGCCGCCCGACACACCTTGCGCAGCTGCCTTCAGAATGCCGGCGCAGGCGTCCGGCCCGAGCTCGGTCTCGAACGCCAGGTGGCGCGCGAGCCTGTCCTGACCATCGGCCTCCGCGAGGGCGAAGATCGCGGCGATCCGCTGCCGCTCCGAGGACGCCGATGCACCATTCGTGGGCTGATCTTCGTCGTCCTCGGTCACGTCGTCTCCGCCGGAGATCTGCTCTTCCGGCGCGGTCTCGTCCTTGTCGTCGTCCTTCATCTGCGGACCCTCTCTGCTGCTGATGACTCGAGGCCGGGTCAGGCTTGCGCTGGCCCCGCCCTGGATTTCGGCCACGAAGGCCTCGAAGGCCGATCGAGGTTCGGCGACCTCGTCGGCCAACCCGGCGGCCACGGCCTCGTCGCCCATGAAGCTCCGCGCTTCGGTCGCACGGGCTGCCGATGCATCCAGCCGACTGCCCCGCCCTTTCCCGACCTCCGCCGCGAACATGCCCCGCAGAGCTTCCATCTCGGCCGAGATCCGTTCGCGCACCTCATCGGGCAATGGCGCATAGGGGTTGCCGTCCGCCTTGTGCGCACCGGCCGAAATGATCGTGACCTTGATGCCGGAGGCGTCGAGCGCGCCGCTGTAGTCGGCATGCATGCAAATGACGCCGATCGAGCCGACCCCACCGGTCGCGGGCAGGATCACCCGCCCTGCCTGGCTTGCGAGGGCATAGCCGGCCGAGAATGCATGCTCGGCGACGAAGGCTTGCACCGGCTTGTGCTCGCGCACCTCGCGAATGAGGGATGCAAGCCCGAAGCAGCCCGCCACCTCACCACCGAAGCTGTCGATTTCGAGGGCGATGCCCTGCACGCGGCTGTCTTCCGCCGCAGCTTCGACCTGCGCGGCCAGACCTTCATAGGAGGTCTGCCCGCTGGAGCGGCCGAGCCAGGCGCCGCGGTGCACGAGCACGCCGGTCACCGGGACCACCGCCACGCCGTCACGGATGGCGTAGCCATGGCCGCTCTCCCGGATACGATCCGAAAGCGAGTTGTCGAGCAGCGAGGCGAACGGCTTGGCCGTGCGGTAGGTCGCATCGGGCAGCGCATCGAGGCCGCCCACGATCTCGGGCGCCGCCCCGAAGAGCCGCTGGCCGAAGCCGGACACGAAGGCCTGGGCCTTGCGCATGTCGACCAGGAGCGGCGTGTTGAACGCCTTGGCGAAGATCTGCGGATGATCCATTCCCATCAGGTCCTTTCATCGAGAAGTGGGCTGCCGACCTGCCCCAGGAGGCGCGCGAAGCTCTCCTGCACCGGATGCAGGGAGCCTTCGGGCAGCACGCCGATCTCGCGCTTGATCTGCTCCATGTTTTCGAGCCAGTCGCTGCCGGTCAGCTCGGCTGCCTCTTCCTCGAGTGTCGAGAGACCCAGAGCCACCCGCATGGCCGCGGCCTGCGCTTCCTTGACCGGATCGACGAAGCCCTTGCCGGGACCGATCCACTTGGCCCGGCTGTAAGCCGACCAGTTCTCGCGAAACGAAGGCGCGCCCCGCGGCAACGTGATGCGGCCCGTGTCGATTTCCTCTTCGAGCCACGCCATGAAGAACGGCTGGCAGAACCCTTGCGCGAAGGAGACCCGGCGCGAGGTCCAGCCCCGCCATATCTCGACGAGGGCCGCGCGGGCGGAGCTGTAATTCGTCTTCGACCAGTCGGCCGCGAGCTGCTCGTAGGAAATGCCAAGCCCGCTTGCGATCTTGCGCAGCACCGCGCCCTCGAACTCGGCGAACTGCGCCGCCGGCCGAGAGGTGGAGACCATGCCGATCTCATCGCCCGGAAAGAGCTGGGTGATGCGGGCATTGCCCATCCTCACCCCGTCGCGCGCCTCGTAGTAGGATTGACGGTTCTCATGGTAGCCGAGAATTGCATTGCCGCCATCGCCCTCGCCGAAAAGCTCGTCCATCGCCTCCGGGCCCATGGGAGACTTGATGAAGGCGGCGAGCACCGCGTTGATCACCGCCGCCTGCAGCTCGACCCGGCCGTAGTGGTCCTCCATCCGGAGCGTCTCGATGATCGGAGCCAGCCGCGAAACACCGCGTGTCTGGCCGTCGCGAAACTTGTCGAAGAAGTGCATCACCACCGGCCGGCCCCACCCCTTCTCACGAGGCAATGCCTTCCAGGTGAATTGCCCTTCGTCGGCATATGGGGATGCCGCATGCGCCTGGCGGAAGTGATAGCGGAATGCGGCGCCGTGACGATCGAGCTCCACCCCAGAACGCAGACGCGTCTCGTCGGCCAGATCGGCGGGCGTGGACAGGAGATCCGGATCGACGACCCGAAGCACGGTGGCGGTCGGGCGCTCGGGTCGCCAGCTCACGATCCCAAGAGCCTCGCCCTCGATGATGTAGTTCCGATAGGCCAGCGCGAACATCTGCCCCACCGTCTGGCTGCGAGTGAGGTCACACAGCTTTCGCGGATCCTCCGCGTAGTTGCGCCAACGCGCCTCCACCCGGTTCTTGAACTCCGCAGCCCATTCGCTGCTCAGCCCTAGCGCCATCCAGTCGGGCTTCAGCAGCGGTCGGAACCGGCTCCCGACCACCGCATCGACCTCCTTGACGATGCCGCCGGCCGTCCAACCGTTGTTGCGGGCAAGGTCGCGCGATCGCGATACGATCCGTTCCCTGTTAGGCAGCACTTCCGCATCAGCGGACCTGAATGGCGGCTGAAATGCCAGCATGGCATCCGAACTGTCTCCGCCCGCGACGTAGGAGGTCTCGCCGAACCCCTGCGCGCCGGCCTTCAAGCGCACAGACCCCGGCCTGATGCGAGCTGCAGCGCTGGCCATTAGTAGATCACCCGACGGCTGCGGGTGCCGACGGCCTGGCCCAGCTGCCGCTTGAGGCTTCGGATGTAACGCCTGAGCCCGGCTTCGTTCGCCCGGCTGTACTCCTGACGGTCACCGTCATAGCCGACCGCGACCACCTGGGAGCCCGTCATCAGCTGGTGCAGGGCACCTTCCGCCTCGTCGAGGCGGGCCTGCAGGATCGCATCATCGGCCATTCAGGATCTCCGAGAGTGTTCTGCGTTTCGGCGCAGGCGATGCGCCTGCGTCGGTACTGGTTGCGGGGCCAACCGCAGGAATGGTCGTGTCGAACAGATCGCCCTGCTGGTCCTTGGGCGCCGTGCCGCGCTCCGCATCAAGCACGGCCCATTGTTCCTCGGTCATCGACGCCCAGCCCTTCCGCCGCGCGGCCGCTTCCGCGTAGAGCATCGTGTCAAGGCCCTCGTTCCGGCGGCTCGGCTCGACCAGTTCCCAGGCGCTGGTCACCACCCCGGCGCGGTTGCGCTTCAGGATCCGGACCTCCGAGGTGATCTGGCGGAAGAACTCGTCTCCCAGCCCCCGGGCCATGTGCACATAGCCGCGCTCGAGCGGATCGTCCTTCGCCAACCACGCATAGAAATCGGCCTTCATCTGACTCACGTTCAGCATGAACGCCCGCTTCTGCGCGCGTTTCGCCTTGCCGTCTCGGCGGCGCTCGAACTTCATCGGCATCAGCACTGGGCCGATCTGGCTTGAAGAGCCCTTAACCAGGATCACCCGGCTCCACGGGTGCCGCTTCGCATAGGCCCAGACGGCCTCGGTGTAAGTGCCCGCGTCGATCGCCATCATGTCGACCTGCAGCTGTAGGCCACGCTCGGTCCGCCAGTTCGCCTTCAGCAGCGCGTCGAGGTCGTGGCGACCCTCGTCGCTGTCGATGTGATGCGGGATTACGATGTAGTCGACCACCCAGCGACGGTAGCCGGCGCCGAAAGCCACGAGGTGCACCTCGGTCCGGTCGAGCTGGCAGTCGACGCCGGCCGCGAGAATCACGCCGCGCGCGGGTACGATCCCCTTGGGCAGCACCTCGTCGTCGGCCGCGTTCTCGACGCGGTCGCGCAGCTTCTCCCAGTCCGGCCCCTTCGAGGCTTGTTCGAACGGCAGGCCGATCACGTCGTTCCAGAACGTCTGCTCTGTCTCGGCCTCTGTCGTGGCCTTCGCCGCATCCTCGGAGGCGCCGGACACCGACACGCTGGTCCAGCCCATGACCTGGGCGAACTCGACCGCCATGGAGGCCCAATCCCGCTGGGGCGCATAGGCGCGCCACAGGTGAAAGCCGGGGTGGTCGCCCTGCGGATGTCCCGCGACCCACCGGCCCCGCCCAATGATCTGCTCCTTCCACTCGTGTCCGATGACCGCGTCGCAGTCCTCGCACGTGAAATGCGCCGCATGCAGCCGCTCGGGGTCGAGGTTGCGGCGGAAATTTTCCCAGGTCAGCGGCGCGAAGTGCCCGCAATGCGGACACGGCACGTGGTAGAGCCGCCGGTCGGAGCGGTTGTAGGCCCGCGTGATCCGGCAGGTGCCCGCGATCTGCGGTGTCGAGACCCGCAGGATCTTCGCATCCTCGAAGCCAGATGCCCGCGACAGCGCCAGCGCCTCCGGGTCACCCTTGGGCGTCATCTCGAACTTCGCGAGGTCGTCGAGCACCACGAGGCGACGCGACGTGCCGGCGAGATCATCCGGCGACCCGGCCGAGGCGATCTTGAGCGACCCGTTCCGCGCCAGGGTCTCCTGATTGAACTTCGCGTCCTTGTTGTCGCCGCCCCGGCCGTCGCCAAAAATGGCGCGCAGGCTTGGCGCCTGGCGGCGCATCGGCAGCCACTTGTTGTCGACCCATTCGGTCGCCGACGACGTCGTCGGATGCACCACGAGGCTATCGAGCGGACCGTACTCGTGCCAGGCGGCCACCACCGGGTTGACCACCGAAACCGTCTTGCCCCACTGCGCGCTGCCGCGGACGCTCACCTCTCGCGCAGGATGCTCCGGGCTCAGCACCTCGTGGATCTCCCGCAGGAACGGGAAGCGGTCGATCCGGAACGGCCCGGGCATCGGCGAGCGCTCGTCGAAGACGATGTTCTCTTCGCACCAGCGCGTGATGTCGGGCGGCGGAGGCGGCGCGAGGGCCTCGGCCAGGGCCGCCGCGATTTCCGCCTCGGCAGACGAGAGAAAGCCCATCAGACATCCGCCTCGGACTCGACGCCGGAGAGCGGCGCCACACGAGCCTGCCGTGCCAGCGCATCCGACCGCGACCCGCGGTGCGCCCGCCAGGTTTCCATCAGAAGCTGCCGGACCTGCTTGTAGTCCGTTCCGGTGACATCGGCGACGCGCCGCGCGCCGTCGCGCAGCATCGTCTCGATCTCGGCGATCTCCTGGCCGATCTGCCGCGCCGCCTGGCGCCGCGCCTCGGCCGCGAGGACGAAGGTGCCCTCCGCCTCGAGGTTCTGGCGCCGCAGGCGGCGAGCCTCCTCTTCCGCCTTGAGCGTGCGCGCCAACTCGTACCGATCGGGATCGTTGTCCCTGAGCTGACGCGCTTCGCTCGGGCCTGCTTCCTGCCCCACTTTGCCGGCATCGCTCTCGATGCTGCCGAGCGCGCGGCGTGTCCCCGCACCATTGCCCATGAGCTGGCCATGGTCGAGCCGCCGCCCGAGCGCTTCGGCGCATTTGCCCAGATCGAACCGTCGGGCCCGACCCTCGCCCTGGTAGCAGCCATCGAGCTTGCCCTCGGCGACGTACTGGCTGACCCGTCCCTTGGAGACGCTCAGTCTCGTGGCCAGCTCGGTCGCCCTCAGCATCGTCATCGATGGATCCTGTCTAACTGGTGGCCCCTCGTTTAGACCCGCCCGTTTAGGCTCTCGGACTTGTTTACCCCCGCGAAACCCATGCCCTCAGCGCCCCCGTATACGGAGTTGCCGGCGGGAAGGACCCGAAGGACGGGGGGTGCACGGGAGGCCCGGCCAGCGGCCGGATACGAAAGCGCCCGGTCGGGTCTCGGGTCCCGCCGGGCGCACTTCGTGATGATGCCCCAAGGGCTACATCCGGTTTGCTTAATCGAAAAGCCCCAAATTTCACTCAGAGCGCATAGAGCCGATCCAGGGCGCCGGTCAGCCCGTCGATCAGCGCCGCATTCGCAGACCGCGCATTGCCCCAACCTTGGGCCTTGCGGACCTCAGCCGAGGTGCGCCCCTCGATGCACACGGCATCGACCAGCTGGCGCGCCCGGATCGTCCTGCGCGGATCGTCGGCCCGGCGGCGCTGCGGCGTGAGAACGACCTCGTCGCCGATGGCGCGAAGCATCCCGCGGTAGCGTTGGATGTCGTGGATCAGCGCGTCGATCCACGACGCCGAGCCATCGCCCGCCCGGTCCTGGCCCTCGATCGACGAGCAGCGCACCCCGGCCGCCTCGACCCGCTCGACCAGCGCGGCATAGGTGCGTCCCGCCTCGACCTGCGCAACGGTGAAGAGCGGCTGGCCTTCGGGATCACGGCGGCGCGCCTGCAACTCCATCCGGTCGAAGGCATCGACCGTCGCTGCCGGATGAAAGCCCTCGGCCGTGGCGCGGCGGGTGCGCAGGCCCGATTGCGTCATCACCGTCTCGTACTGGCGCAGCACCCGCATTGGTCCGCGTCCCGGCGCCGCGTGGATCTCGGGGCTGCAGTCGGCGGGCGGCTGCGCCTGGGCCAGCAGCGCCTGCACCCGGTCTACCTCGTCCGAGAGACGGTCCTTGCCGGTGACGGGGCGCGCGGTGAGGCCGAGGAGGGAGAAGTGCTGCGACATGGATAGGTCTCTCTCAATATCTGGTGTCGATGGTGGATGCCTGACTAGGTCTTGCGTCGACTTGTGGAGGTACGGGAGGAACGGGAGGATAGATCGTGGTGAATACGCCATCCTCCCTCGGCTCCGATCCTTCCAGTTGGCTGTATTCGTTGAATAAAATGGGACGGAGTAGAGGATAGGGAGGATAGGGAGGATAATTCCGGTATACGCATGAGGGCCTTTGGCTGCTGGCTTGGTGGCTGGAAATACGCGCGTACGCGTATGCCGAAATCATCCTCCCTATCCTCCCTCGGCTCCCTCTCCTGCCCCCAAGCTATTGGTCTTCTTACATTTCCCCCGCACCCCCTTGGCTACGCCTTCCTCCCGTCGGAGGCTCTATCCTCCCCATCCTCCCGGCTGTTTTCATCAGTAGGGGTCCGGGGCCCAGTCCGCAGGCGCACCGCTGGAGGACGACGAGGCCGGCGGACCGCCATAGCTGCCGGTGTCGGCGCCCGCTGCCATGCGGTTCTTGAACTCGTCCGAGAGCAGCAGGCCGCGATAGCCGGCGATGCTGCGCTTGCCGTCGGTGAAGGTCAGGCCGGAGCGTCGATCGCGGTAGTGATCGGCCTTGGACTTCAGCCGCAGCTGCACCGTGCGGGGCGTCCACTGGCTGTCGCCACGCTCGTCCATCCAGTAATTGAAGGCGGTGACGAGATCCTTGGTCCGGGTGAAGGCCTCTGGGTTGCCCGTGACCTCGCAGCACTGGTCGAGGAAGCTGCCGACCGGATCGCTCTCCTCGCGATAGGCCCGGGTCGCCTCGGCCACGCTCTCGGGCACCTGCAGCCCAAGCTCGAGATAGTCCTCAAGCCCCTCGATCAGCCAGTTCAGGATGCCGGCCCGCTCCTCCCAGAGCTTCCGGCCGAGATGCGGATCCCGCTCCTCCTCGGGGATCTGCACGCCGAAGAGCACGAGAAGCACGCGCCGCCAGATGCCGTCGTCGGTGCCGCGGATCTCCGGCTTGTGGTTGCCCGAGATCACCAGCTTGAACTTGGGGTTCACCTCGACGAAGTCCTCGCGCAGGGCGCGCACCAGGATCGGCTCGCCCCCGGTCAGCTCCTTGATCGTGCCCTCCTTGAGCCGCTCGCCCTGCTCGGGCTCGGAGGCCCGAACCATGCGCGCCCCCATGAGCGGGATCAGGTCGGGGGTGGCATCGGCTCCGCCCCGCTTCGACTGGCCGGTCAGCGACTCGATCTTGGCCGTGGCCGAGTAGTCGCCCATCATCCTCGCCATCAGGTCCACCAGGACCGATTTGCCGTTCGCGCCATGGCCGTAGAAGAACACGAGGTTCTGGACCACCACGCCGGTCATCGAAAGCGCGAACCAGCGCTGCAGGAAGCCTCGGATCTGCGGATCGGGCTGCACCCTGCGCAGGAAGGCGTCGAACAGCGGCGCTTTCGCCTCCGGGTCGTGCTCGACCGGCATGCACTTGGTCAGGTAGTCCTCGCGATCGTGGTCACGCATCTCCCAGGCCGCGCGCTTCGGCTGGCCTTTTGCCTCGTGCACCACGAAGTGCAGCGTGCCGGACGCGGTGTTGATCGCCAGCGGATCGGCATCCAACTCGTCGAGCGTCTTCGACAGGGTCACGCCCGCTTCGGTCAGCATGGCATCGATCTTGCCAGTGTTGCCCGTCGACTTGGCGAAGGTGCGGTGCTCGGTCTTCCGCTTGCCGAGGGCCTTCTTCACCGCCACCGCGGCGTTGACCTTCTGGTGCGCCGCAGCGAGCGCCGCCTCGTCCTCGTCGGTCCGGTCCTCGATCGCGCGCAGTCGCCGCACCTCGGCCTCGGCGGCAGGCAGCGCGTCGAGGCGCTGCCGCTCCCAGTCGTCGAGCGCGAGGAACCGGACCTCCTCGAGCATCCGGTCGCTGACCGACTGCGCCAGGCGCCGCACGGCAAGGCCGTTGCTGTCCTGCGCCCAGCGAGCCCCGTCCCAGCCGAACCAACCGACCCGCGGCACCTGCACCACGTCGCTGCCGTGATAGAGCACGAAGCGACGGCCGTTGCCGACATCGTTGAGCGGATATGCCGATCCCTCGATCTCCAGCGCCGGTGTGTCATCCGGCCGGCCGGGGTCATTCGGGTCGCCCGGCGCCTGGCCTTGCGGATCTCCGGCATCGCAATCGGGGTCCAGGGTTTCAGCCGCCGTCGGCACGCCGCCCATGTCGACCTCCTCGGCCGAGGCGATGCGGTCGCGCACCTCGCGCAGCGGATCGGTCTCATCCGTCATTTCGGGTCCCTCGTCAGAATGTCGTTCAAGTCCTGTCCCTCGCCCGCATGGACGATGGAGATGCTGTTGAGCCCGCGGATCCGCGCGCGGGCGCGGCGCAGGCCGGATAGAAGCTGGGCGCGGGTCGCGCGCGGATCGCTGTCGCCGTCCTGGATGAAGACCAGGCGCCGGATCCACGGCGGCGGCAGAAAGGCGCTGTCGTCCTCGAGATCGGGGATCCCGGCATACTTCATGCCCTTGCCGCGCAGCACGCGCTTGCCGGCCATGTTGCCGAGATCGATCCCCGCCCAGTAGGCCGTGCCGGGCAGCGCGTCGGCCGCGAGCGCGGTGAACGTCGTCTCGATCCCCTCGCCCATCACCAGCGTGTCGAAGTCGCCCGGCCGCGGCTTGTGATGCGTCAGCCGGATCGCGCATCCCCTCTTCGAGCCGAGGCTCTTCTTGCGCTTGAGCACCGCGCCCTCATGCATAATCCGCGCCTTGCCCTGCGGCTGGTCGAGGTCGAACCAGGTGCGATGCACGGCCGAGAACTGGCCTGAGGGCAGCTGGATCGCCGCGAGCATGGCGGGGCCGCGATGGACCTCCTGCCAGCCGCGATCCTCGGCCGGGACCATGTAGGGCAGCGCCGGCGCGTAGCGCAGGCAGGGCGGCGGGCTCGATGCCAGTGCATCGGGCAGCCCGCGCAGCCGCAGGTAGTCGACGACGGGCGAGCCGGCGGCAGGGGCGGCCGCATCCCAGATCGAGCGCGCGGCCGAGACGGCCTCGGCGCGCTTGCGCTCCGCCACCCGCTCGGCATTCGCACGGTCGCGCTCGCGGGCCTCTTCGCGCTGCCGGCGGACCACCGGATCGATCTCGCGCTCCGCCTCGCCCACGAGCCAGGCCAACGCCGCCTTGAAGTCGCAGGCGAGCACGAGCTCGACCAGGCGCACGCCGTCGCCGCCACCGCAGTGCCGGCAGTTGAAGACGCCGAGATCGGGGTTGATCGAGAAGCGGTCGGTCCCGCCGCAGGCCGGGCACGGGCCGACCTGCTCGCGCCCCGACGGCTTCAGGCCGCGGATGTCGAGCCGATGCGCGACCTCCACGATGGGGATCGCGCGAGCCTCCTCAAGCCGGGTGTCGTCCTGCACGCCCATGTCCGCCTCACAGCCCGCCGGAAAAGCGTTGCTGCGCCGCGTCGGAGCGCCCGGCATAGAGCATCAGCAGCGCTCGCCGCAGCAGCTCATCGGCCTGTTCCGGTCGAATGCCGGCGACACCATGCGCCACGCGGCCCGCTTGGACCCGCACGAGTTCGATCGGCTCGGCCAGCGGCTCGTCGTTCGGCTTGCCGAGCCGGTCCAGAACCTCGCGCAGCCGCGCGCGCAGGCTGGCACGCACGTCGTCCGAGCGGGCGGGCGTCAAGGCGTAGGTGACCGCGGTCTCGACCATTGCCGCCACGGCCGCGAGATCCACGGGCTGGCGCTGGCGTTCAGCCATGAGCGACCTCGCGTTGCCAGGCGTCGAAGCCGCGGGGCAGTTCCTCGCGCAGGAGCTGTTCGGTCCGCTCGGCATCGCTGCGCACCGCGCCGTCCTTCCAGTCGCAGACGAAGTGGAAGAGCGCGAGGCCCGCCCCTTCGTGGTCGTCGGGCGCGTCTGCCGCGAAGACGGAAACCGCCGACATCGCCAGCTCGTCGTCCGGCACCAGGTCGCGGGCGTAGGTCGAGAAGGCCTCGATCTCGCCGGCTGTCACCGGACGCTGGCGCGCTTCGAGAGCGATCGTCAGTGCCCGGTAGCCGAATGCCATGCTGGGATTGATATCGCTCACTCCTGCTCCTCCGAGGCACGCGGCGCGATCGCCAGGTGGCGGCGCAGCGTGAGCGCGCCATTCGGATCGCGCAGCCGGGCGACGACGCGCTCGGCCACGGCCGAGGAGTCGAACCCGGCAAGGTCACAGACCAGTGCGAAGTCGGGCGTGCCGATCCATGTCGGGCGCGCGGGGCGACCCCGCCGCTGCGCCTCGAGCACGTCGTCGGTGACAGACATCAGGCAGTGACGCAGGACCTCCTGCCAGAGCATCTGGCAGCGCGAGACATCGGCGCTGTCGGTGCCCGCCCACCAATGCTCCGGCCAGGGCTCGCGCCGTTCGGCGTTAGTGCGCGCCTCGCGGTTCGCAGCCGCGACCTGTGCCTCGATAGCGTCACGAAGCGAGGGACGGACACCCTGCCCGCCCGGTCTGGCCGAGAGCGGTGCCTGGGCAGGGTTTGCCGGAGCCGACCGGCCCCGCGGACCATCCAGCGCGGCAAGATCGGCGAGGATGTCGGTGCCAGCACGGGCGGCCGAGGCCGGCGCGGCCGCTGCGGCGCGCAGCGCGGCCAGGATGTCGATGGTCATCGTGGGATTCCTCCTTCGCGGTGCCAGCGCTGCAGCATGGCCGTCAGCAGCTGGGTGAAGACCGCCATGTGGCTGCGCTGCGAGTAACCGGGCTGGGTCCGGATCCTCGCGGCGTTGGCATTCGTCGTGACCAGATCGAGGCTGTCGAAGAACCCGACCAGCGTACTGAGCCGTACATCTGGCACCGCGATCGCGGCGCTTAGGAGCGGCTTCAACGTTTCGTTGGTCCAGGCCTCGGTGAAGTTCGCGCCGAAGCAGCTCCGCGACAGCGCGGTCAGGGTCCGTGTGACGATCTCGCCATGGCCGGCCTCGACCATCTGGCGGATCGCCGAAACGCTGTAGACCTGCCGGACCTGCCGTCTGTCGCTGCTGGCCTGCACCGTCATCAGCTCGCAGCCGGCGGCACGTACCACGCGGTCGCACTCGACCGCCCAGGTCTCGCCTGCCGCCAGCGCGGCCTTGTAGACTTGGATCGGATGGACCCGTGTCATGTCGCCGTTGATCCCGGCGAAGGCGGCCGCCTGCTCGGCCGGCGCGAGATCGTTGATCGCGCCCGGCACCGCCGTGTGACCGACCAGCGCCGCGGCGTGGGTGCGATGCTGCCCGTCGATCAGCGCCAGGCGCCCATCGTCGAGGGGGGCGGTCATGACCGGCGAGAAGCGCTTCCAGGTGAAGTTCGTCGCGATGCGGAGGATGATCTCCCAGTTCCCCTCGAGGAGCGGCCGCTGGTAGCGATCATCGATCACCAGCCGCGCGATCGGGATCCACACGAGCTCGGGGCGATCCTCGATCGGGATCTCCTCCGGCATCGTCCGGCCACTGACATCGATGGCGCGATAATGGGTCATGCGAAATTCTCTCCGGCTGGCTTGAGCGGTGGCAGCGTGTCGAACCGGGCAATTACACCGGATGCTGTCAGAGCCATGTGGCTCGTGGCCCCGTCCGGTGGCGCGGCCGTTCGACGAGACAGCGTTTGCGATAAGTCGAAATCGCGATTAGCCGTGCCTGGTCGACAGATAGGAGCGGCGATGCGGCCGCTAGTCTGTGAGAGCGGCAGATCGGCGAGAGCGAACGGTTGCTCTCGAAAGGAGAGGGACGCGCCAATGTAGGGAACGGGGGCGCTCATCGGTTTCTCCGGGCAAAACCGCCACAGAGCGAACCAACTTTACAAAGGTTAAGCCCGCCGCTGATTGCGTGATTGGGGCATGCAATGTCAATTCGCTGAACAACCTCTGGGAATATTCCAGCAACTTGGGAGTGCAGTGAGACAACGATGGAGACGAAACCCGTATGGTCGAAGCAGGCCGACGACCTGATCCGCGCTGCGAAAGCGCAAGCTGAAGCCGAAGAGGTATTTGGAGAAGCACTGACCACCATTCTCATCGGCGAAACGGCAGCGTGGCCAATCCTTAGACCTCGGATAATGGAACTCATTGCCGTTCTCGAGACGACCGGAAGCCACGGCGAGGCCCAGGTTCTCCACTCCATTCTGAAGCGAGTGGACAAGAGCCACCGAGTCTGAGCGAAGCGAATGGCGGTCACTACGCCGCCCCCCGTAGCGAACGGACAGCGGCAAGCGCTCGTGCGGCTGCCTCTGCGATATCGATCAACTGCGCCTCGGCTACCGTCAAGCAACCGCCCTGCCCAGCCTCGATCAGCGCTGCACTGCCCTCGCCGCCTTCTTTGATAAGGTCGGCCGCAAGGTTCAGTAGGGCCGAAGGATCGGTGGGCTGATCGTCGGAGCCTTCGGCCTTAATAGCATCGAGGATCCGCTGCGAGCCGGTCAGGTGGTAAATGGCCACGGCGTCAGCGAGTGCCCACTCTCGGGTGCCGTTCATCTTGCGCGAAAACGCGGCGTAATCGACCGTCGCGCCGATGCCGCCCCAGTATTCGGCGATCTCGAGGGCCGCGCAGGCTTGCTTCGGAAAGTGCTTACGCACCGCGCCGCGCATCAGCGTATGAAGGTAAGAGCGGCTATCAGGCATGACATGCAACCTTATTGCTTTGCCGCGTGCTCTTTCTCGCACCACCATAGCGGTATGAGACGGACGCAATGCATTGATGGTAAATGGCCTTGTGCGACTGTGCAGCCGTACGAGAATCCCGCTGGTTGTGGGCGCAGGGCGCAGTTTGGCGATGTCCGGGCGAAAGGGGCATGTACGGGGCTCAGGGCTGCAAGGGAGGGTGGATCAGGCGGTGGTGTTATCGGGTGCGGAGTCGCCCTTCGGACCCGACGGGTTATTGTGCATCAGGTCGCGGATCTTCTCGATTGTGCTTGGGCGGGCCTCTCCGCCCGCGCGGATGCGCGACACAAAACCCGGATCACAGACGAAGCACCGACCGAAGGTGGACGGCTTCGTGCCGGTCCGCCGCAGGTAGGCTTCTATCTCGCTTCTGAACTGCTGCATCATCATGAGCACCATGATGTAGGTTTTATCCTACCATGACAAGAGGATTTAACCTATTTGCCCCCAGATGCTGCGTGTAGGAAATTACCTACATGGATACAGGTGACATGATCGCGCAGAGGATTGAGGCATTGATCGCTGAGCGCGGGATGAACAACCGAGCTGTGGCGATATCTGCCGGCATGAGCGCCACGGGCGTCCGAGACATCATCACACGAAAGACGAAGAACCCGACCTTTGCGAATCTTGTAAAGATCGCGGACGTCCTTGGGGTCTCCGTACATGAGATCGTAGGCGACCCTCCCAGTCTCCGCACCATCGCCATAGCCGGCAAAGTCGGCGCCGGCGCGCAAGTCCCAGTGTTCGACGCCTACGGCAAGGAAGGTGACGGCCCCCAGGTAGAGGCGCCGCCAGGCCTGCCGATCTCAGGCATCGTCGCGGTCGAGGTCGAGGGCGACTCCATGGAGCCGATCTACAGCGCGGGGGATCTGCTGTTCTACACGCGGGCTGTCGCCGAGGGCGTGCCCACCGAAGCCGTCGGCCGCCGCTGCGTCTGCGAGTGCGAGAAGGGCCTGGGTTGGGTCAAGCAGGTGAAGCTCGGCAGCGAGCCGGGCCTTTTCAACCTAATCTCGCTGAACCCCGGCGCCGAGAACCAGCATGATGTACGGCTAAAGTGGGCCGCGCCAGTTCGGTTGCATTGGCCTGCGGATCTCGCGCGGAAAATCGGATGAGCGTGCCCCCCGATGTCCATACGTGGCGCCACAGAAAGCCACACACTGCTGCCTCCGGTATCATCTATGCATGAGGAGCCCGTCGACACCCCCTCCGTCCCCCCTGCCACGGCACTAGATGTCGTCGCCTGCATAGTCGAGACCTTGAGCTTGTCGGTCAACGAGAGGCTCAATGCGGCTCAGGCTTTGGAAGCAAAGGCCAGGGAGCTCGGCGCCGATCCCGAGTTCGTGCGCTTGGCTATCGCGACGGCTAAGCAGCTGAGGAACTTCGGCAAGTGACCTGGCGCCCCACTCAACCATGGCGGATAATGATCCTGATCGCCGCGCTCGTGCTGGCCGCGACGCCGGCCGTGGTCGGCATCACGCTGTGGGATAACTGGCCGTTCTATCACATCTTCCCGATAGTGCTGATCGTAATGGGGCCGGTCTTCGTGCTGAGCCTGTTCGTGGCGCTGACGCCGGTGCTTCAGGGGTGGTGGTTACAGAAGCGGCGGACACGCGGCGGTGACAGGTCTCATGGAGAGCAGGAGGACGAGTGATGGAGGCGTGGGGTCATAGAAAGCTGTGGAGGAACCATAGCGCTTAACCTGTGCGTAGATTGCCGAGAGGCAGTCGATGCTTGGCTTCTGATCAACAACCGGTGCGCCAAGTGCCGCCCGGCGTACGAGCAACGCTTGAACGCATTGGGGCCGGACAGATCGGCGAACAGGGTAGCCCCACCTCCGCCGGCCCCGCCCCTGATGATCACGACCGAAACCCATATCGACCTTCCGATCGAGGAGCGTCTCGGCATCGTCAGTGCTGAGTGCGTTTTGGGCGTGAGCGTCTTCCGAGATCTTGCTGGCCTAGTACGCAACGCGACCGGCGGCCGGGTAGTCTCTTCGCAGAACTCTTTCCGGGAAGCTCGGACGACCGCCCTCAATGAGATGAAGCAAGAGGCAGGCCGGCTCGGAGCGGATGCCGTCATCGCTGTCGATCTGGACTACAGCGAGATCAGCGGTGGGCATAAGTCGATGCTCCTAGTCGCAGCGACAGGCACTGCCGTGAAGCTGGCAAAGCCCGAGCGGCAGTGAACTCAGACGGGCTTCTGCCGGCGCTGGCGAACTGGTTGCCAATCGTCATCTCGAGCGCTGCTCTTGCCGTTTCATGGCTGGCTTATCGCCGAACGCTGCCACCCAAGTGGCCGAGGGTCTGGGTCGAATTGCAGGGTCGCGGTGCGGCCGGGGCTACCGTAATAGTGAGGGTCGAAAACCATACCGATCATTCCGTTAGGATAGTGGCGATTCAAGCCGATAAGGGCCGCAGACAGGTCTCGGCCAAGATGCTGTCGAAAGTAGACAAGTCGGTATATCCGCCGAAATTGGGCCGCCAGCCCGACGACTTCTCCTCAGTTCTCTCGCTTGATCTGATCGGGCATCCGAAGTCACCAACCTCGATCGCCTCGGTAATTGAGGTACCGGTGGTTATCCGACTTCCCGAGGCTGAACGCGCAAGCAGCGTTCTCATCAGCGTCTCGATGGAGGCCTTGCGGTCCGCAATCGAAAGCACCACAACCGAGATCCCCGTACCTATTCCTGCGATGTAGATGCTGAGCAGCTGAAACACTTCCAGCATCACCCCTCCTCGCCCGCCCCCGCGCGGGCTTTTTCGTGCGCCACCGCCCGCCGCTGGCAGGGGTGTAAAGCACGGCAAGAAGCCGGAACGTAGGTTTTTTCCTATTGTTGGATTGAAGTAGGATTTAACCTACATTAGTCTCCCCCTATAAGCCGCACCTCGCGGCGCAGAGGAGAGACCGCAGATGCCCCTCGACCTACACAACCGAGCAACTCGCCTGGTTCATGCGCTAGACCGTATGACCCCTGAAGACCGCACTGAGGCCATCGCCAACGAAATCATCGAGACCGGCGGTAGCTGGCAGCCGCCCTCCGACGACGGCCGCTCCTGCTTCACCATCGCCCTTCACGGCATCGAAGTGTTCGGCTTCGACGCTGCTCATGCCGCGATGAACTGGCACATCAACGCGCGCAGCGCGATCGGCGGCTGGGCCGAGCCGGACCATGACCCCACCCTGCGGCGCGCTCAACTCGAATGGGCGCAGGTTGCCCTGTTCCTCGACCCTGAGGATCTGCGCCGCAAGGCGGCCGTAATCGCTGCACTCTGGTCCGGCAACCAGATGGTCCGCAATGCGGCGCGCCAGTATCTCGGAACACCCGAGGCCGCGGCATGACCCAGCCCGCCCGCATCCCCCGCGCCACGCCCGCCGCACCGATCGTACACGGCTTTCCGCTCGCCAACGTCAACCGGCCGCCGGCACCGGGCCAGCCGGAAGCGGATTCGCTGCCCTGCCGGATCATGTCCTTGATCGCGAACGGGGTGACGATCATCGCCGTCGTGCTGGTCTTGATCTTCGCCGCCTCGCTGCTCGCGGACCTGCCGGCGCTCATGATGCGCGAGATCGCGCTATGAGGGTCGTGGTTGCCACGTCAGGGTCGAGGCTCCTCCAGGCTGCGAAAAGCGTGCCAGTGGCGGAAGGTCCGCTGGCGCCAGCAGAGGGCTACCCGGTCGAAGTCGTCGCCGTAGATGTTCCGCCCCGCCCGGTTGTGCGCGACCGCGTTCACGGCGCACATCGCTGGAGGCTCATCGGCATAAATCAGGGTGGCCTCGGCCATGATCGCATGAGGGGCACGGCCGCGCTCGATCTCCGCCATCAGCCAAAAGAAGCGGCGCTTGAGCACGGCGTGAGCTTGCATGCGCCCGCCCATGTCCCAGACGAGCGCGATGCCGGACAGGACGGCAATCATCGCGCCAGCGATCTGGCCGAAGATCTCATGGTCGGCGCCGAATGCGGCCACGGCGCTACTGCCGAGCAGCAGCACGATGAAGGTGATCATCCGGCTGTAGCGCCCGTACCAGTCCTCCCGGTCCTCGTGATAGAGCGCACTTCGCAGCAGTTCGAAGCGCTGCAGATCTACCGTGGCCGAGGCGGCTTGATGCCCGGCGGCATCCCCGTCGGCTTCGACGGCGCGGGCGGGGCTACGGGTGTCGTGGGTCTCGCGCATCTGCTCTCTCTCATTCTGAACATGCCTCCTGTCGGCTTTCGTGGGCTAGGGGGTGTGGCAGGTCGCGCGTTTGCGGCGCGCGGCCTGCACCTGACGTTAGTTGCGGCGGAGTCGTGCTACAACTGTGACTTGAGCGGGGAGCTGGTCGATGTCTGAGCCCTGCCGCTGTCTGCCGTGCCTATGCGCCGATGAAGTTGCCCGCCTCGAGAGCGGCATCGAGCTGGCGCTCGGCACCCTGCAATCCGGCCGCGCCGCGGATGCCGAGACGATCCTTGCCGATCTGGTCGACGGAACCGACCCGAAAGTCGAAGCCGTCCGCGACGCGCTGCGCCGCCGCCTCATCGAGCAGTGGCATCAGACTTATGGCCCACGACAACCCTTCCTCGAATGGGCGCATGCCCGCCGGGGCGCGGCATGAAGGAGCACACGGCATGAACGCCCTGACCCCCACCACTGTTCGCGCGACCATCAAGTTCTTCGATCCCGCTCGCGGCTTCGGCTTCGCGACTGCGCCGGACTTCGCAGAAGATCTCCTGTTGCCAGGCAGCAGGCTCATCGCCGCCGGCCGGAGTTCGATCGCCGCCGGCACAAGTGTCATGGCCGAGATCCGGACCGCTGTTGGTCGTCCCCAGATCGAGCGCATCGTCAGCATCGATATCGTGACCCCAGCCGGCGCCCTCCGCCCGGGCCGCGTGAAGTGGTTTGACACGATGAAAGGCTACGGCTTCATACAGCTGCTCGGCGAGCCGGGTGACGTGTTCCTTGGCCGGGAGGTGCTGCGCATCAGCGGGCGCGACAGCGCGACGCCAGGCGAAGCCTTGGCCGTGATCGTCATGCGGAATGCCCATGGCCTCGCGGTCGAGGCGGTCGGAGACTGGGTATGACCAGCAAGCTCGCCGAACACGGGTGCCTCTGATGCCAGCTGCTCACCGCCCCTCCCCGCTTGAGACTTTCGCAGCGCGCATTGAAGCCGCACTGCTGAAGGTCGAGCGCATCGCAGCGGCACCAGGCGGCGAAGCCTACATCCCCCTCATCAACCGGCTTCGTGACGAACTCGCAGCGGCTCAGCGTGCGATCCGCTGAGGTAGCTATGGTCAGAAGTTCCGCCCACTCATCGCTGCCTTTCGCACTGTAGGCTCATTCATGGCCTAACGATTATCCAATCTTTCCAACCTTTACTATTGGGGGTGTCCGCAAACCGTGTTGGTCCGCTATGCGAACTTTCTAGACCTTTGCTGCGTGCGCTCGGTTCCTGCTGCGCCTGCGAAGGTATTCGGGAGGAAGGGGCGGAAAGCAGTCATTCGCTGCGAGATTGCCCAACGTTCGCTACTGGGGCTTCAGTCAGGTTAGTTGTGGGCCTCCCCGGGTCACTCCGGCAGCCGGTAGTGATCGATATGGAAGTTTCCTTCCATGCCCCGCTCGTCGCAGGCCGACATCTCCATATTGGAGGTGCCGTTGCAGAACTCCCGGCCTTACGGTTCACACAGCGAAGCCGCCGCTTAGGTGGGTGGCATGACGAAGCCTCCACCTGCCCGCTATCGCACGACGAACTGGTCCGCCTACAACGCGGCGCTGCAGAAGCGTGGCTCGCTGTTGATCTGGCTGGACCGGGAGATGATGTGGCTCGCACCGCATGAGGGACAGCTGGGGTGTCCGCCGGTCTTTCCGAGGGTGCGATACAGTTCTGGCTCAACGGCCAAATCATCGCACACCACGGTGGTGCAGAGGCCGTCCACAGCATCAGGTCGCCCCTCACCGTGATATGCAACAACCTCAGCATGAAACGTCATCGCGGCCCGCCTTGTTGAAAATTCTATTCAGACGGTCCGCGAAGCCGCCCGAAATGATCGGGCCTTTGCCCGCACACCTCGACCGGCCGCTCCGATCACCCGAACGGCTGCGGTCGTCTCAGTTCGCGGGGATCGCCACCGTGGGATCGCCGCCATACCAGCCAAAGACATAGGCGGCGATCACGACGACACCGATGAGAACGGCGGCGATGATGCCCATGTTCTTGCGAGAATGCGTCACGTTCATGTTGGTCTCCTGCTTCGATCTCGAAGCTGATTGAGATGTGGGTGGCGCGGATGCGCCAAGACCCGCGCATTGCGCGCGGTATTGATCGGAGCGGGATACGCTCCGCGAGGGGAAGAAACCGGCTCAGTGCTTCTTCTTGAGTTTCGGCAAGGCGGCGTCGCCTAAGATACGCTCGACGGCGCGACCGGCGGGACCTTCTCCTGCTTTGGCTTCTTGGCTTCCTTGTTGCTTCGCTTGTGTCCCTTGGACATGTTTGGTCGTCCCTCCTGTTGATCGGCACGACCTCGGGTTGGTGCTGGGCATCCGCGGGCATCCGTGGTGCAGCAACTTCGAACGATCAGTTCGGTGCGCGGCGGTAGTGCATCGGCATGCCCTCGTTTTCGGCCGACTGGATGGCGAACTTATCGTCCAGCGCTCTCTGCGCTTTGTTTACGGGCGAACGGTTTACCGCCTCGGCACCTCGTGCCTCATGAGGCCGCGGACTTGCGTAAAAGTATCGAAGTTCCGCTTCCGAAACCTCGTCGGCCTGCATCAGCAGCCGGACGAGGGGGTCGACCAGCATTTCCTCGAGGAAGGCAAGCGTCAGCTCCTGCGTCGAGAGGCCGTCCAGCATGAGGGCGAACTCCAGATCGGCAAGTGATACGGTCAGGCTCCGCGCCAGTCCCGGATGCGTTTCCCGTGGATGCAAGTGGATCAGGACCGAAGCTTTCCAGTCTTCGGGGCTCAGATGATCGACCGGGGCGGACAGCTCGGTCTCGATGTCGTACTCTCCTGCCGGCAGCATCTCGTCGAAGCCGGGAAACATGAAGGCGCGCGAGAAGGTTGCCGTGGCCTTGCGGATCGTGTCGTCCAAAACCTCCTTCGAAATGATTGCCATCCCGTCCGCCCTCGTCGCTCGACGTGGCAGGACTGAGCGAGCCACGGCGTTCAAGACTTCTTCGGTGAATGGGCCGTGTAGTCCGGTGCCGGGGCGGCATCCTTCGTGGCAGGGCTTTGGTTCGGGCTTTTGGTTTCGGCCGCCTTCGGCGGCTGCGCCGTCTTTTTGGACAGGTCTTTGAAGGACATCGTGTGTCTCCTTTTCGGTGTGTGCGGGGATCAATCAAGAGCAGGACGCTCAACGGACCAGCCAGCACCATGGAATGAACAGGCCAGCGTCCCGCCTCGCGTCGTTCAGGCCGAAGAGTTGTCGTTTTCCGCAGCGAGCATCCGGTCACGATCAAGGGCGGCCTCCAGTGCTTTCTGAGTAACCGGGCGCGTCTCTGAACTGTCGGCCCGGTTCCCCCTGCCCTGAACAGTCAGGTATGTGCCGGTTCTTCGATAGGCCTCGAAGCTGAGCCCCTGAAGGAGCTCCTCTTCGACAACCACCATGTAATCGCCTTCAGGCAACTCCTCCGAATAGCCGGAGATGCGGAACGGATGAGTAAACGTCACCACCGATTCGGAAGATCGCACTGTCATCTCGGGCCTCTCCCAGATTGCTCACAGGTATGGCCTGCACCAGTCGCGAGGCGAGGATCGTACCTCGCCCGACCAACAGGAGCACCATACGGCCCAGCTCTGCGCGGGAGACTGACCGGTGTTAGCGTCGACCATGCTTTTTCAACGAAACCGGGGCGCAACCACTGCCAAGCTTGCGAATGGCGTTTTAGATCAAATGACTGATCTGCATCAGCGCCGCTTCGCGCCAACTCTGCGAGATTGGGCCTGTTCTTACCCAACTGCTCATCAAAGCAGCCCAAAATCCCTACTTCTTCACATGCCAATCTGGCCTTTGTGCCGTGGCGATAGAGAGCCCGAAAGGCGACTTCCATGCCTAGCTCCAACCTGCTTCATCCCGGCGCAAACGACTGCGACCGGTTTCTTTTCGCTCCAGTGGGAGAAGACAGGAATGGCTACGTCGTAACCGTTCTGTCGGCCCTCGCAAGGCTCGGCCTCGATCCGTGGAAAGAGGCCTCAGACCTCGCAACGATGCCGCGATCGGTCGCGCGCGAACGACTGGATCGGCTGTTGACCCGATTCCGCGACGTGCCGACGCTCAAGCGCGAGCACGCTGCCACGGCGGAACGACTAAGTTTGCTGCTTCCGGAACGATTTAGGCCGCGAGCCGCATTGCGCCATGGAGATCCCCTGGGAAGTCCAACGCTTTCCTCACTGCCGATCTTCTGGCTGCTCATGATCCTGTTGGCACTCGCCCAGATCCTGTATTTTGGTCGCGCTGGAGCCGGGGAATGATCCTGCCCTTTCCCAACCTCCGGCCGTTTCCGGCTTCAGCGCGGAAGTCCCTCCCACCGCAGGAGGCGCGGCTCTGGAAAATGGAAGAAAGCCTATGGAGCGGTGGCCTCTCACAAGCCCGCGCTTCGACGGCGGCAGATGCTGTGTTCCTCCTTCCTCAGGACCCGTGCCCTCTTAGGGGCATCGACATTTGGACCGTCTGGCTGGATCAGGCGCGCTGGCGCTCCGTCGCCTTCTTGGACAGAAGCTGCATGCGCAATGGCGATACAATAGCTCTCGCCTACCGTGTGTCGGCCGATCGGCCGGGTAGTGAGATATTCGAAGCGCTCTGCATGTCCTCGTTTCACCTGCGGGACGGAGGCTGGCTGCGAGTCTCGCATCAACAGACGCCCTTTGCATGACAACCACGGCAGAACCTCATGGGGGCATCGATACTCATGACCCCCGTGGGCGCGTTCTCAATCGAGAAGAGGACCCACCTGATCAAGATAGGTCGGGTCGAACTCGGCCAGGGCCACAAGGCCCGGATAATCATTGAAGGCGACATGGCCGCCCTGAAAGGTCACCAGCCCCTCCTCGCGCAACTGCCGAAGCACGCGATTGACATGCACCGCGCTCAGACCCAGAGCATCCGCCAGATGGTACTGGGTCAAAGGACAATCATAGCCGGTCTTGTTTCCCATGCCGACCAGCGCCAGCCTGGCTCCCAGTTCGAGCAGCATGTGGGCCATGCGCTCCATCGCGCTGCGCCGTCCAAGCCCCACCAAATGCTCGACGACCATCGCCTCGTCCCGCGAGGCAGCCCAGAGGACGGCTGTCGCCAAGCGGGGAGTATGCGCAAACGCATCCAGAAGATCCTGTTTCCGAACCTCAGCAGCCTCGATCTCCACGATAGGTTGGATGCCATGATCAGAAGTATGCAAAAGGATGCTCCGCAAGCCGAGGAAGTCGCCCGGGATCTGGAAATCGATGATCTGGCGTGACCCATCCGGTTGCGATTTGTAGGAACAGACCCAGCCTGACGCCAGGATGTAGGCGGCCTGCTCTGATTGCCCCTGATGCACGAGATCGCGCCCAGCTACGAAGGTCCTGCGACGGCGGTGCAAGCGTGACAGTACGTCGAGTTCCGTCGCCGATAAGGCAACGAAGGCGCCGAGCTTGCGGGCAAAGGCGTCAGATATGTTGATGGCCAAACGTTCTCCTCCATGTGCCGGAATAGCAGGAACTTCGAACGCGATGGCTGCTCTCGATCAGTTTTCTATACCGCAGTTCATGCCAACATGGCGACGATCGTGCGGCGTACGGAATTTTCTGGCGGCGTTTCGTTCAGAGAGGATTCTTCGAATGACCGATCAGAACGCCCTTTCCGGCATGGCCGCACTTTCGATCTGCGAAGCGCTCCTTCTCGCGCTCGGTGATGGTCAGTTGTTATCAGAAAGCGAGATCCAAGGTGTCTTGCAGGATGCTGCGACCACGCATGAAAATGCGACTGGGGTTGGTATCGACGTTCAGACGCACCGTGCAGTTGCAGGCCTCATCCGAGAGATCAGAGTCACTAAGATATCGGTTCGGCACCGCTGAGCATGGACTTGTCCCGAACATCTCCCAAATTGACGGGGGTTTTCATGACTTTGCGAGTAGCGGGTTCGGGGTACAAGATCCGGATCAAGAGAGCGAACCAGGCGGAGGCTCCGCTATTATGCCCGGGCCGGTGCTGTTGCTGTTGCTGTTGCTGTTGCTGTTGCTGGACGGCTGGCTCCCCGATGTGAAGCTGGCTTTTGGTCCGGTGGCGCCGATTAAGACGGCAGCCGGAGGCGACACCTCTGTGCTCCAATCCCGCCTGACCTATTGCCACCGCCCAGCCGATCCGACGCCGTGCGACTTTATTCCAGCCGAAGGACATAGGCCGTGACCACGTTGACGACCTATCACAAGACCGAATACCGCTACGGCGAACCCGTTCTGCTTGGACCCCATCGGATGATGCTGCGCCCGCGCGAAGCACGGGATCTGCGGCTGGTGTCGCATGAGATCACCCTGACGCCAGATCCAGATGGCGATATTACTTGGGCCCATGACGTTGCGGGCAATGCTGTCGCCACGGCGCACTTCAATCAGCTAAGCAACCATCTGATCATCGAAAGCCGTTCAACAGTCGTCCTGACCGCGGCGATTTGGCCGGTATTCGCCATTGCGGCGGAGGCGATCAGCTTCCCCTTCCACTATTCAGGCGACGACTGGGCCGACCTCGGCGCCCTGACCACGCCGCAATATCCCGACCCCGAGGCCCGGTTTTCTCGTTGGGTCGAAAGCTTCGTCCTTCAACGCCCCACGGATACGTTGTCTCTGCTCAAAGATATCGCCAACGGGGTGTCGACGCAGATCTCATACCAAAACCGAGAGATGGAAGGGACGCAGTCGCCGTTGGAAACGCTTACCCGCGGTTGGGGCTCGTGCCGTGACTTCGCGTTGTTGTTTGCTGAAGCGGCGCGCACGCTCAGCTTGGGGGCCCGCATCGTTTCCGGCTACCTCTTCGATCCCAAAACGAACCTTACCGGGTCCGAAGGGTCGGGTTCTACCCATGCCTGGGCCGAAGTCTTCATTCCCGGCGCGGGATGGGTCGCGTTTGACCCTACAAATCGCAGCGTCGGAGCAAAAAACCTCATCCCCATCGCAGTCGCCCGTGGCATTCACCAGGTCGTCCCGGTGGCTGGGAGTTTCTCAGGATCGGGCAACGTACTGCGAAGCATGACCGTAGAGGTACGCCACGCTGTAGTCGAATACTGACTACAGCGACACCGGTCTGGGGTAACCGTTTTGGCCTGCCCCTATCGGGTGGTTCGGTTTTCCGGAAAAAGGTCACCCTTCAAGACAAACCGCTGAGCTAACCCGAACCAGGCAGCACCGCCCTACATAGCGTGCCGCTCACGAGGCGGTAGCGCTGCCGTACAACAATGCTGTCATGTTCGGCAAAACGGACATGCGCTGCAAGCCAGCCGAATGGCGGCAATGGGCCGTTCGCGTCGAATCGCACGTCGTTGGTACGCCCGAACTCGACTTGGGACGCCATGGTCAGATGGGGCTCGAAGCGGACATTGGTCGGGTCGGGGGATCACGCAGATGCAGCTTGGCAATGCAGCTGGCTGCAAGTTTCAGCGAATTTAGAAGTCGAAGCCGGTACGAACCGGGTCTCCGCTTCACGGCTATGGGATATCGCCCGAGCGCTGGATCTACCGGTGTCTTCCTTCTACGACGATGAGCAGCCGGCAATGTTTCCAGTAGACCGGGCCATGGATCGAGAAACCGTAGAATTGCTGTGCGCAGTGCAGGCCGTGCCTGAAAAGAAGCAGCACGCAGTGCTAAAACTCCTGAGCAGCTTAAGCTCAGACTAGAGCGCGATCCGCTGCAGCGCTTCGAGCTTCATCGGCAACCCGCCCCCGTCGCCATAGCGTTGCCGATTGAGGCTATGGCCAAGGATGTCACGGCGCACCCGCTCATCCACCCCAGCGATCAAGAGCCTATCCTCGACCGAATGCCGCAGACCATAGAGCGTGTGGCGCGGCGTCTCGGACAGCCCGTTCTCCCGCAGGTACTTGTTCACGGTCGCCGACAGGCCCGCCTTGTCGAGATATCGCGGAAAGCCCTCTGGGCAGCCGCGCATGGCCTCGAGCGAGACGCCGACAAGCGGTACGTCACGCTCAGAGACATCGTTCTTCAGCTGACGCCCTTCGGGTCGCACCTGGACATGCGGGATGCTGCCCTCAAGCTGGATCCGATCGCCACCCAGGTTGGCGATCTCGCTCGGCCTCATGCCCGTGTTGACCATCACAAGGACGATCGCGCGCGCCTCGCCGTTCAGCCCGCCAAGGCCGGGGATGATCCTGTCGCGGATCCAGTCCACCGAGAAGGGCAGCCGCGTGTTCTGGCGCCCTGCCTTGATGGGTTCGGGCGTCGGTGGCACGAAGCCGAGCCGTTTGCGCGCCGCGACCAGGCGCAGCACCGCGCCGACATAGGTGAAGTCCTTGTTCGCCGAAGCGGCGATCACGTCGCCCTCCTCGACCTTATCGATCCACCAGTCGCGGAAGTCCTGCATGTCATCGGGCGTGAGCCGCTCGAGCTCGACATCGCCGACGACGCCGATCAGGTTGCGGATCGCCTTGATGTGCGGGTTGCGCCAGCGCCGCAGCTGGTCGGCCGACTTGCCAAGGGTCTTGTCGCGGGCCAGCGTCCAGTAGGCTTCTAGTGCGCGGCTGATGGTCAGCGCCGGGGGCCGGGCGGTACCGAGAAGCGCGGCTGCCTCCATTTCATCGGGCTTACCCTTCACGTCGGAGATCGCTTCGACCCGATCGAGGATCTCGGCCGTCGGCATCTTGGCCACCTCCTCCATCCGCCGGAAGCGGAAGCCGCGCTGCTGCGCCAGGTCGCGGGCAGCCTGATAGCGCTCCTCAGCATCGCCATCACGGCCGGCGAGCTTCGCTTCCCAACCCTCGACCAGTTCCCCCCAGACGGCGGCCTCCTTCTCGCGAGCAATCCTCTCGCTGTCGGTCGCCAAGCTGATGTTGAGAATCTCGCGGGGGTCGACCGCAGCATAGCGCTTGGGCCGCCGCCGCCGCATGAACCAAGTAGTGCCGCGCAGGTAGATCATGAGTACAGATGCGCGGGTTTCGAGGGTGGGCACAAGGGGCCATGTGCACCAAAATGTGCACCAATTTGTGCATCAACTTAGGTCGTTGCAAAAACACCTGTAAGAAGGCTCAGATATTTTCCAAACCACTTCAGATGCTTGCTAGGTTTTTTCTGCATAAAATGTGGCGGAGCGAGAGGGATTGCGACGGCAGCATCCCGCACCCTAAATCATTGTATTTGCATGTGCGATCCGCCACGCGTGAACCAATTTGTGCAC
>NZ_FNAT01000005.1:49272-244501 GCF_900102015.1 Limimaricola pyoseonensis
CAAAAACACCTGTAAGAAGGCTCAGATATTTTCCAAACCACTTCAGATGCTTGCTAGGTTTTTTCTGCATAAAATGTGGCGGAGCGAGAGGGATTCGAACCCTCGAGACGGTTTCCCGCCTACACACTTTCCAGGCGTGCGCCTTCGACCACTCGGCCACCGCTCCGTTGCGCGCTGACTAGCGAGAGCGGCGGGGCAATGCAAGGGGGCCATGGGCAGATTGCGACCCCCGGCGCGCTCGCGCATAGTGTGCGGCATGAAGAGCCAGCCCGACCCGACCCGATGACCCCCCCGCCCCGTCCCTCGGCCCTGCCCGCCGCCCGCTCCGGCGCGCCCGGCGACCCGAACCGCGTGCAAGCGGTGGCGCTGATCATCATCGCCTTCGCGGTGGTGCTGTTCCTGCTGGTGCAGGCGCGCTTCCTGCTGATCTCGCTGGCCACGGCCATCGTGATCTTCTCGCTGATGAGCGACGCCATCTCCTTCATCGCCCGCGCCCGGATCGGGCCGGTCGGCATCCCGAACTGGCTCGCCTCGATCACCGCCTTCGTGGCGCTGGCGGCGATCCTGCTGACGCTGACCTCGGTGGTGCTGAACCAGATCAACACCGTGCTGGTCACGACGCTGAGCTATGCCGACCGCGCGCCCGAGGCGATCGCGGCGCTGTTCTCGTGGCTGGGCGAAAGCACGGAGGCCGCGGTGCTCAACTCGCTCAGGACGGTCGAGCTGGGCGGCTACCTGCGCGCCTTCGCGGGCCAGGCCGGCAACCTCATGCAGGGCACGGTGCTGGTGATCCTCTTCGTGGGCTTCCTCTTCGCCGAACGGGTCTGGTTCGCCACCAAGCTCGTCAACTTCACCGGCGACCCGGTCAAGGCCGACCGGGTCGGACGGATCATCGGCTCGATCATCCGCCGGGTGAACCGCTACCTGCTGGTCAAAACCATCGTTTCGCTGATGACCGGGGTGATGGTCTGGGCGCTGGCCGGTCTGTTCGGGCTCGAGCTCGCCGTGGCGCTCGGCATCCTGACCTTCATCCTGAACTACATCCCCAACATCGGCTCGATCGTGGCGACGCTGCTGGTGGCGCTGGTGGCCTATGTGCAACTCGGCGACGCCCGGATCACGGCGGCGATCTTCGCGATCACCGGCATCATCCAGTTCGTCAACGGCAACGTGCTCGACCCGATGATGATGGGCCGCGCGCTCAGGCTGTCGAGCTTCGGCATCATCATCTCGCTCGCCTTCTGGGGCGCGGTCTGGGGCATCCCGGGGATGTTCCTGTCGGTTCCGATCACCGTGGCCGCGATGATCGTCTGCTCCGAGATCCCGGCGCTGCGGCCGGTCGCGATCCTTCTGTCGCGCGAGGGGCTGCCCGAGCCCGAGATCTCGGCGCCGACCGCGGCGGCGATCGGCCGGGTGCACCGGGCGGTGCGGCGCTAGCCCTCGCCGTCGCCCTCGCCGCCCGCCGCCCGCCATGCCCCGGCGTTCTTGAGCCACAGGTCGCGCTGCGGATAGGGCACCTTGATCCCCGCCGCGCGGAAGCGCTGCGCGATCTCGTGGTTCATCTCGGACTGCACCACCACGACGAAGTTGATGTCGCGCAGGATCGCCCGGATCTCGAACTCGTAGCCCTCCGGGCCGAAGCTGCGGAACAGCACCGCCGGCTCGGGATTGGCGAGCACCAGCGGATGGCTCTCGGCGATGTCCTGCAGGATGTCGTGCACCTGGCCGAGATCGCTGGTGAAATCCACGCGTACCGGCACGATCACCCGCCCGACCGAGTTGCCGCGGGTCCAGTTGGTGACCTGGTTCGAGACCAGGTCGGCATTGGGCACGATCACGTCGGTGCGGTCGAAGGTCTCGATCCGGGTCGAGCGCACCGAGATGTCGCGCACGTAGCCCGACTGGCCACCGACCTCGATCCAGTCGCCCTCCGAGATCGGCCGCTCGATCAGCAGGATGATGCCCGAGACGAAGTTCGACACGATGTTCTGCAGGCCGAAACCGATGCCGACCGAGAGCGCACCGGCGACGATGGCGAGGTTCGACAGGTCGAGCCCGGCCGAGGTGATGGCGAGGATCGCCGCGGTGGTGATGCCGATATAGCCGAAGCCCACCGCGATGGCGTTCTGGCCGCCGAGATCGAGCCGCGTGCGCGGCAGCACGACCGAGCGCAGCGCCCGCTGGATCATCCGCGTCAGCGCGTAGCCCACGGTGAAGACGAGGAACAGCCACAGCAGGTCGGTCGGCTGCAGCCGCGTCTCGCCGAAGGAATAGCCCTCGCGGAAGCGGGTCCAGATCTCGGCCAGGTCCTCGGGCCGGGCGCCCCAGATCAGCGCCCCGAGCGGCAGCGCCGCGAGGATCAGCACCAGCCCCAGGAGCACCGGCACCAGCGCCGCGCGGGCCCGGTCCTCGGAGCCGGTGGCGAAGGTCCAGATGTCGAAGGCGAGGCGCTGCAGGATCACCAGCACGCCGATCAGGAACATGGTCTGCACCGCCGGGATCAGGAGCGCGTCCGACAGCGCCGCGTAGCCCAGCACCGACAGGAGCGGCGCGATCACGGCCACGACCATCGCCACCTTGCCCAGCACCGACAAAAGGCCCTGGCGCAGGCTGGTGCTGTCGCGGCGCGGCAGCTCGGCGGCGAGCGGCGCGTCGGCCGCGGGCGCGGCCGTGCCGTCGCGGGTGACGCCCGCGAGCGTGCGGCCGAGCAGGAAGAGCGGCGCCGCCACCACCACCTGCATCGGCAGCGACAGTGCGGCCAGCGCGGTGGCCGGTGCGTCGCCCGACGAGATCAGCGCCGCGAGCATCTGCATCGCGGCGAGCGACCAGCCCAGCACCATCAGCTCGGCCCGGGCGCGGGTCTGCCGCGCCGGCGCGATGCCGGCGATCGGCTGCGCCGCCTCCGGCCCGAAGAACTGCCCCGCCATCCAGCGCGCCAGCAGCACCGACAGGCCCGCCAGCGGCAATGTCTGCAACAGCGCCGAGACCCGGCGCCCGTCGAGCCCGGTCAGGTCGAGCCCGCGCGCCACCAGCACCAGCCCGGCGAAGGGCAGAAGGAACTGGCCCAGAGAGACGCCGAAGGCCATCGCCCGCGCGCCGAGCCGGTCGGCCTCGAGCACGCGCCGGCGCAGCTGCCGGGCCCAGAAGCCGGCGCGCATCATCAGCCCGCCGGCGAGCCCCAGGAACAGCACCTCGGCCAGCCGGGCGCGCAGCACGTCCTGCCGGGCGGCCGCGCTCCAGCCGGCCCAGAGATCGGCCCGCAGCGCGGCGAGGCGGTCGAACAGCACGCCCGCCGCCTCGGGCCAATGCGCGGGGTTGAGCGGGGTCGGCCCGCGATTGCCGAGCGCGCGGCCGCGTCGTTCGCGGATCAGCCGGTCGATCTCGCGGATCAGGCCGTCGGCATGGGCATAGGCCTCGTCGGCCAGCCGCACCGGCGCGCGCAGCCGGGTCAGCTGCGCGCTCAGCGCGGCGCGACGCTCGGCGATCGAGGCGTCCTCCTCACCGTCCTCGGGCGGCGGGCCGAGGGCCGCGATCTGCGCCTCGACGGTGGAGATGCGCGCGGCGTTGGCGCCGCGGGCGCGCTGGAACCTGTCGCGCCAGATCACCAGCTCCTCGCGCAGCCTCTGCATCGCGAAATCGGAGCCGCTGCCGCGCTCCGACAGCGCCTCGCTGCGCGCGGCGGTGCGCTCCCAGCGGGCCCAGTCCAGGCCCTCCTGCTCCAGCGCCTGCGACAGCGGTGCCGTGCCGGGCAGATCGCCCGGCCGGTAGGGGCCATAGGCCTCGGCCGGGGTAAGCCGCGGCGCGGGTTCCGGCTCGGGTTCAGCCTCAGGCTCGGGCGCGGCGTCCTCGGCGGGCTGGGCCTCGGCCTCGCCCTCCGCCCCCTGCTCCGCCGCCGGCTCGGTCTCCTGCTCGGCCGGGGCGTCGAACAGCCCGCCCGGCGCGGGGGCGATGCCCTGCGCCGCGGCCAGGCCGGCCCAGCCCAAAAGCACGAGCCAGAGCGCGAGGCGCCCGGCGCGCGAGACGGCGCGGCCCGCCCGGGCCCGCCCCGTCATGCGTCCTCGAAGACGCCCGGGATCGAGGAGGGCCCGCGGTCGAGCCAGCCCGGCACCGGCAGCCCCTTGGTCTTCAGGAAGTCCGGGTTGAACAGCTTCGACTGGTAGCGATTGCCGTAGTCGCACAGGATCGTCACGATGGTGTGGCCCGGCCCCAGCTCGCGCGCCAGGCGGATCGCGCCGGCGATGTTGATGCCCGACGATCCGCCGAGGCACAGCCCCTCCTGCTTCAGGAGGTCGAACACGATCGGCAGCGCCTCGCTGTCGGGGATCTTGTAGCTGAAATCGGGGGTGAAGCCCTCGAGATTGGCGGTGATCCGCCCCTGCCCGATGCCCTCGGTGATCGAATCGCCCTCGGATTTCAGCTCGCCCGTGGTGTAGAAGATGTGCAGCGCCGCGCCCTCGGGGTCGGCGAGGCCGATCTTCACGCCCTTGGGCTGCAGCGCCTCGGCGACGCCGGCGAGCGTACCGCCCGAACCCACCGCGCAGATGAAGCCGTCCACCTTGCCGCCGGTCTGCTCCCAGATCTCGGGGCCGGTGCTCTCGACATGCGCCTGCCGGTTCGCGACGTTGTCGAACTGGTTGGCCCAGATCACGCCCTCGGGCGTGGTCTTGGCCAGCTCCTCGGCCAGCCGGCCGGAGTAGCGCACGTAGTTGTTGGGGTTGCGGTAGGGCGCGGCGGGCACCTGCACCAGCTCGGCCCCGGCGAGCCGCAGCATGTCCTTCTTTTCCTGGCTCTGGGTCTCGGGGATCACGATCACCGTCTTGAAGCCCATCGAGGCGCCGACCAGCGCCAGGCCGATGCCGGTGTTGCCGGCGGTGCCCTCGACGATGGTGCCGCCGGGCTTGAGCTGGCCCTTGGCGATGGCGTCGCGGATGATCCACAGCGCGGCGCGGTCCTTGACCGACTGGCCGGGGTTCAGGAACTCCGCCTTGCCCAGGATCTCGCAGCCAGTCGCCTCGGAGGCGGCGCGCAGCCGGATCAGGGGGGTGTTGCCGACGGCGGCGGCGAGATCGGATTTGATGTCCATGGGGCGGCCTTTCCTCGTGTCGTCCAAGCCATAGGCAGCGCGGGCCCGGAACTCAAGCGACCGGGATCTCGGCCTCGGCGCGCAGCCGCGCACGGTTGGCGTGCAGCCAGTAGAGCATCGCGATCAGCGGCAGCGCGTCGATCTCGCCCGCGCCGATCATCTCGAGCGCGAGATCGAGCGCGACCACGTGCAGCCGCAGGTCCTCGTGCTCGGCCTCGAGCCCGCCGGCCCAGGGGCCCTGCTGCGGCAGCTCCGCGACGGCGAGGAAGCAGTGGAAGAAGTCGGTGCTCGAGCCCGGCGAGGGATAGCCCGAAAAGATCGGCTCGAGCCGCGACAGCACCAGCCCGGCCTCCTCCCGGCCCTCGCGCCTTCCGGCCTCGATCGGGGTCTCGCCGGCATCGACGATGCCGGCCACCGGCTCCAGGATCCAGGGGTTGCGCGAGCCGCGCCGCGCCGGTCCGGCGCGGAACTGCTCGACCAGGAGCACCCGGTCGCGCGCCGGGTCGTAGGCCAGCACCAGCGCAGCATCGATGCCCACCAGCACCTCGCGCCGCAGATCCGCGTTCTCGCCGCCGTCGAAGCGGTGATGCGACATCCGCATCTGCGCCAGCCGGAAGAACCCGCCCGACAGCGCCGCCGCCGGCTCGAGCCGCCACTGCCCCGGCAGCGGGTCGTGGCGCAGCCGGGCCGGGGCCGGCGTGCTGGCCGCGCGCAGCCGCGCGGCGGCGCGGCTGCGCATCATCGGCATCTGCCGCGCCGTGTCGTCCGGCCCCGGCACCGGGTCGAGCGACAGGATCTCCTCGGCCACCAGCGCCGCCATCGCGCCGTCGCGCCGCGCCCACTCCTCGACGTCCCATGCCCCTTCGGCCCGGCCGCGCGCCCGCCAGCTCAGCGCCGCGCGCCCCGCCTGCGCCCCGCTTTCGACCACGACCTCGCAGGGCTCGAGCCCGAGCGCCGTGCCATAGGCGCCGATCCGGGCCGCAAGGTCCGGCTCCGGGTCGGGCAGCAGCAGGCCCTCCACCGCCTCCCCCGGCGCGGCCACGAGCAGCGGCGGCGCGCCCTCGTCGCCCGACGCCGCGCATCGCAGCCCGTGCCCCGACAGCCACGCCGCGCGGGCGTCATCGGGCATCGCGCCGAAGGCCGCGCGCAGCGGCGGATGGGCGAGCGGGCCGTAGAGGAAGACCGGACGGCTCACGAGGCGCGCCGCGAGACCAGCTCGACCATCGTGCCGATCAGCGCGCCGCCCAGGATCAGCAGCATCGCCATCGACGGCGTGGCGAGCTTGACGGCGTTGAGCACCGTGAACTCGATCAGCGTCTCGACCGCCTCCATCGGGTCGCGCAGGTTCAGCCGCATCGACAGCCGCAGCACATGCAGCAGGCCATGCAGCACCAGCACCAGAGCCAGCCCCAGTATCGTCGCCGTCAGGCCGTTGCTCGCCCCCATCCGCAGCCCGCCCCCGACCCGGCGGCCGACGAAGAACCAGCCGATCAGCAGGCCGATCCCGGCGTTGATCTCGGGGATGCGCCCCGCGGGCAGCTCCCCGTGCAGCAGCCGCAGGCCGACCAGCGAGGCGAGATAGGCCAGCGCGGCGAAGAGCAGCGCGGCGCTGAGCTTGGAGGCGGTGGGCATCGAGGTCTCTCCCAGGTCAGGCGGGGCGCGTCACGGTGAACTGCGCGACGTCGCAATTGCCCCCCCGGAACGTCCCGGCGCAGGCGCAAAGATAGAAGTTCCACATGCGGCGGAACCGGTCGTCGAAGCCGAGACGGGTTACCTCGTCCCAGCGCGCGTTGAAGGTCTCGTGCCACTGGCGCAGCGTGCGCGAATAGCTTTCGCCGAAGGTGACGGAGCCGGCGAAACGCAGCCCGGCCGTCTCCGTCAGCGCGCGCAGCACCGAGGGGCTGGGCAGCATCCCGCCCGGAAAGATGTATTTCTGAATGAAATCCACCCCCTTGCGATACTGCGCGAAGCGATGGTCTGGCAAGGTGATGATCTGCAATGTCGCGTTGCGGCCGGGGGCGAGGCAGTCGCGCACCCGGTCGAAGAAGACCGGCCAGTAGCGTTCGCCCACCGCCTCGAACATCTCGATCGAGGCGATGCCGTCGTAGCGGCCGCGCTCGTCGCGGTAGTCCTGCAGCTTCAATGTCACCCGCTCCGAAAGCCCGGCCTTCGCGATGCGGCGCTGCGCGTAGTCGAACTGCTCGCGGCTGATGGTCAGCCCGGTGACGCGCAGCCCGCGCTCGCGCGCCGCGTATTCGGCAAAGCCCCCCCAGCCGCAGCCGATCTCGAGCACGTGGTCGTCCGGCCGCACCGCCATCGCGTCGATCAGGCTTTCGTACTTGCGGCGCTGCGCCGCCTCGAGGCTCTGCTGGCCGCCGTCGAACAGCGCCGAGGAATAGGTCATCGTCTCGTCGAGCCAGAGCCGGTAGAACTCGTTGCCCAGATCGTAGTGGTAGCTGATGTTGCGGCGGGCCTGGCGCCGGGTGTTGGAATGCAGCCAGAAACGCAGCTTCTCGTAGGCGCGCACCAGCCCCTGCCCGGGAAAGCCGTCGAAGAGCTGGTCGGCGTCGTCATGGATCAGGTCCATGAAGGCCATCAGGTCGGGCGTCGACCACCAGCCTTCCATGTAGGCCTCCGAAAAGCCCAGATCGCCCTCGCGGATCAGCCGGGCGAAGGCGTCGGGGTGGTGGACCTCGACGGCCGCGACATAGCCCGGCGCGGCCCCCTCGCCGCGAAACACGCGGCCGTCCGGCAGGGTGATGTCGAGCCGGCCGCGCGGGATCGACCGCACGGCGTCGAAGACCTGCGGAAAATAGCGCGGCAGATCACTCTGGCCCTCGGTGCCGGTGAGGATCATGGTTGTGCCTCCCACTCGCTGCCGTTGACCAGCTTACTCGACGTTATGGCATTGTCACGGCTTCAGGCGCGCAAGTTCAAGGCCGGCCACGCAATTCGCCATAGGCGGCGAGCGCGCGCTCGCGCCCCTCGGCGGCGGTGACGACGGGCTCGGGGTAGGCCGCGTCCGGGTCCAGCCCCCAGCTTTGCGGCACGGCGCGGAAGTAGTCGCGCGCGGTCTCGGGCGGGTCCGCCTGCCCTTCGGCGATCCAGGCTGTCCGGTAGGCGCCCTCGGGGTCGAACTTCGAAAGCTGGGTCTCGGGGTTGAAGACCCTGAAATAGGGCGTGGCATCGGGGCCGGAGCCCGCGATCCACTGCCAGCCCAGCGCGTTGCTGGCCGGATCCCAGTCGATCAGGCAATCGGCGAACCAGTCCTGCCCGATCTTCCAATGCGTCAGCAGGTGCTTGGTGAGGTAGGAGCCGACGATCATCCGCGCGCGGTTGTGCATCCGCCCCGTCACGTACATCTCGCGCATGGCGGCATCGACGAATTGCATGCCGGTGCGGCCGCGCTTCCAGGCGGTGGCGGCGTCGCTTTCGCCGTCCTCGGACCAGGAAAACCCGTCCCATTCGGCGCGCCAGTTGCGGCTGGCGAGGCGCGGCGTGTGGTGCAGCAGGTGGTAGGCGAACTCGCGCCAGACCAGCTCCTTGAGGAAGTCGCCCGCCCCGTCCTTGCCGTCATCGCGCGCCGCCAGTCCGGCGGCGTAGCAGGCGCGCGGCGAGATCTCGCCATAGGTCAGGTTCTCCGACAGCCCGGAGGTGCCGTCGATGTCGGGCCGGTCGCGGGCGACGGCATAATCCTCGATCCGCTCGGCCACGAAGCGGTCGAGCCGCGCCCGCGCCGCCCGCTCGCCGACGGTGACGTGCCTGGCGACGATCTCGGCGCCACGCCGCATGTCGCGCGCCATCTGCCAGTCCGCGAGACGGGCGCTCTCGGGCCAGCTCTCGGGCGCGGGCAGCTTGGCCGGCGCGGGCAGCGGCGCGCCCGGATCGCGGCCGCGCACCGCCTTCCAGTAGGGCGTGTAGACCTTGTAGAAGCCGCCCGTCTGGGTCTCGACGCTCTCCGGCTCGAACAGCAGGTGGCCCTCGAAGTCGCGCGTCTCGATGCCCTCGGCGTCGAGCCCGGCCATCACCTCCTCGTCGCGCGCCCGCGCATCGGGGTCGTAGGCCCGGCTCCACCACACCGCCCGCGCACCGGTCTGCTGCGCAAGCTCGCGCAGCGCGCCCAGCGCCCGGCCGCGGCGCAGCACCAGCTTCGAGCCGATCGCGTCGAGATCCTTCGCGAAGCTCTCGACCGACAGCCCGAGCCGGAAGCGCGGCGCGGCGCCCTGCCCCTCGACCACCTCGTCATGCAGGAAGACCGGGATCAGCGGCGCGCCGGTCTCGACCGCCTCCGCCAACATCGGGTGGTCGCAGAGCCGCAGGTCGCGGCGGAACCAGAGCAGGATCGGTGCGGTCATCGGGGCCTTTCCTCGTGCAACGCGCCCCGAGAGCTAGCGCCGCGCCCGGCGGATCAAGTCGGCCGCGACGTCGACTGTGCGAGGCAGCAGCTGCCGGACGAGGCCTTGGACAAGCGCGGCCAGCGAGAGGCGCGTCAGGCTCTGGCCTCAAGCGGAGAGAAGGCCGAAGCCGCCGGCGGACAGGGTCGGCGAGAGCATCATGGCGCGCATCCCGGCGCGTCATGAAAACGAGAAAGGCCGGTCTCCCGGCCTTTCGCCGCAATGCGGCACGGTCCTGCAAGGTGGTGGCGGCCCGCCGCGCGGCGGGCCGCCCTGCCGGTCAGGGCACCGGGTTCTTGCGCTCGTTGCGCAGCGCCATGAAGATCGCCACGCACATCACCAGGAGCACCATGGCGAAGGGGAAGCCGGTGGCCACCGCCATCGCCTGCAGCGCCGCGAGACCGCCGCCCAGCAGAAGCGCGATCGCGACGAGGCCCTCGAAGATGCACCAGAACACCCGCTGCGGCAGCGGACCGTCGGTCTTGCCGCCGGCGGTAATGGTGTCGATCACCAGCGAGCCCGAGTCAGACGAGGTGACGAAGAACACGATCACCAGCACGATGCCGATCAGCGAGGTGATGGTCGCCAGCGGCAGCTGGCTCAGCATCTCGAACAGCTGCACCGGCAGCGCCGCCTCGGCCGCGCCGCGGAAGCCGTCCTGCACCACCTGGGTGATCGCGGTGCCGCCGAACACGCTCATCCACAGCACGCAGACCAGCGAGGGCACGAGGAGCACGGCGATCATGAACTCGCGCACCGTGCGGCCGCGCGAGACGCGGGCGATGAACATGCCGACGAAGGGCGACCAGCTGATCCACCAGGCCCAGTAGAAGGCGGTCCAGCCCTGGCTGAAGTTCGCGTCCTCGCGGCCGAAGGGCTGGCTCAGCGCCGGGAAGTTGACGATGTAGGCCCAGAGCGACCCGAAGAAGGTCGAGATGATGGTGCCGGTCGGGCCAACGAAGAGCACGAAGAGCAGCAGCATGAAGGCGAGGAACATGTTGATCTCGGAGGCGCGCTTCACGCCGCCGTCGAGACCGGCCATGACCGAAACCAGCGCGATCGCGGTGATGGCGAGGATCAGCACGATCTTGATGCCCGCGCCGGTGCGGCCGACCTCGTTGCCCTCGGGGTCGAGCAGCGGGTTGTTGTAGCTGAAGCCGAACACCTGCCGCGTCTGCTCGGCGGTGTCGCCCACCCCGAACAGGTAGTCCATGCCCGCGACCGCCTGCTCGGCGCCGAAGCCCAGCGAGGTGGCGAGGCCGAACAGCGTCGCGAAGACCGCGAGCACGTCGATCACGTGGCCGCTCCAGCCCCAGACGCGCTCGCCCAGCAGCGGGTAGAAGGCCGAGCGGATCGAGAGCGGCAGGCCCTGGTTGTAGGAGAACAGCGCCAGCGCCAGCGCCACCACCGCGTACATCGCCCAAGGGTGCAGGCCCCAGTGGTAGATGGTGGCGGCCATGCCCAGCATCCGCGCCTGCTCGGGGTCGCCCGGCGCGCCGGCCAGCGGCGCCCAGCTTTCCGGCGTGCCGGCCTGCTCGGCCACGGAGGTCGAGAAATGCGACAGCGGCTCGGAGACGCCGTAGAACATCAGGCCGATGCCCATGCCGGCGGCGAACAGCATCGCGAACCAGCCGGCATAGCCGAAATCGGGGGTGGCGCTCTCGCCGCCGAGCCGCACCGAGCCGAGCGGCGTGACGATCAGCAGCAGCCCGAACAGCACGAAGATGTTGCCGCCGAGGATGAAGAACCAGCTGAAGTTCGCGGTCAGCCAGTCGCGCACGCTCTCGAACAGCGCGGTGGCCTGGTCGGGCACCATCAGCGTGCCGATCACGAAGGCCACGATGCCCAGCCCGGCGATCAGGAAGACCGGGTTGTGGATGTCGAGCCCGAAGGGCCCGATCTGCGTCTGGATGTTGTCCTGTCCGACCTCGTAGTCGGTCTCGTCTATGAGACGCGTGGCGTCTGCCGCGTCTGGATCGGTGTCCGGCGTCGTCATCGTCACCCCCATGCTAGCTGTTTCACGACGACCTAGCCCCCGGGGGGGAAGGTCAAGAAAACGTGCCCTTCGCATAGTCTTGCACGGAACGCGACCCGACTGGCCGGATCGCGCCCCCTGCGGGATGACGCGCCGCGCCGTCAGCCGTTGACGTCGACCACCACCCGGCCGCGGACCTGGCCCTTGAGGATCTCGGCCCCGAGACCCGGCAGGTCGTCGAGGCGCGCGGGCCGGATCATCGCGCGCAGCTTGTCCATCGGCAGCTCCGCCGCGATCCGGTCCCAGGCCCGGGCCCGCGCGTCATAGGGCTCGGTCACGCTGTCGATGCCCAGCAGGTTGACCCCGCGCAGCAGGAACGGCGTGACCTTGGCCGGCAGCTCGGTGCCGCCGGCGAGGCCCACCGCCGCGACCGAGCCGCGCGCCTTCACTTGCCCCAGGAGCCGCGCCAGCATCGGCCCGCCCACCGCGTCGATGCAGCCGGCCCAGACCTCGCTCTCGAGCGGCTTCTTCACCGTCTCGGCCAGGTCGGCGCGCGGCACGATGCGGCTCGCGCCGAGATCGCGCAGGTAGTCCTCGGTCTCGGGCCGGCCGGTGACGGCGGCGACCTCGTAGCCGTTCGAGGCCAGAAGCGCGGTCGCGACCGAGCCGACGCCGCCGGACGCGCCGGTGACCAGCACCGGCCCCTGCCCCGGCTCGAGCCCGTGCGCCTCGAGCGCCATCAGCGCCAGCATCGCGGTCAGACCGGCGGTGCCCACCGCCATCGCGTCGCGGGTCGACAGCGCGTCTGGCAGCGGCACCAGCCAGTCGGCCTTGACCCGCGCCTTCTGCGCGTAGCCGCCCCAATGCGTCTCGCCCACGCGCCAGCCGGTCAGCACCACCTTGTCGCCCGGCGAGTAGCGCGGATCGTCCGAGGCCTCGACCGTGCCGGCGAAATCCACCCCCGGCACGTGCGGGTATTGGCGCACGAGCCCGCCGCCGGGGCCGATGCAGAGTCCGTCCTTGTAGTTCAGCGTCGAGTACTCGACCGCGACCGTGACGTCGCCCTCCGGCAGGCGGGCCTCGTCGACCTCCTGCACCTCGGCGCGGGTCGCGCCGTCCTCGTCCTTCTCCACCACGAGCGCCTTGAACATGGGCGTCCTCCTTAGGGCCTTGGCTGCGTCGCGGGCAGTGAGGCACGTCTGGTTGCGGGATGCAATCGGCGGCGCGCGACGGGCCTTGATGCGGCGCGGGGCCGCTTCTACGGTCGCCTTGCCGCGCGCCCGTCGCGCCACCACAGGGAGACCATCGATGATCCATCTCCGCCTTCTCGGCGCCGCCTCTCTCGCCGCCCTCGCCAGCGCCGCCGCGGCGCAGGATTCCGAGCTGACCGTGCTCGACTATCCCGGCTTCGAGGTGCCCGGGTTCCACCCCGCCTATGTGGAGAAGCACGGCACCGGCCCGACCTTCTCCTTCTTCGGCGACGAGGAGGAGGCGTTCCAGAAGCTGCGCTCGGGCTTCCAGGCCGACGTCACCCACATCTGCGCGGGCTCGGTCACCAAATGGGCCGAGAGCGGGCTGATCGAGCCTTGGGACACCACACGGATCGACGCTTGGGCCGACCTGAACCAGGACCTCACCGGCACCGACATCGGCGCGGCCACCGAGGAGGTCTTCTTCATGCCGACCGACTTCGGCTCGACCGCGATCGCCTACAACCCCGAGGAGGTCACCGAGGACGACGTCGCGTCGCTGCAGGTCTTCAAGGATCCGAAGTTCGCCGGCCGCATGGCGCTGCCGGACAACGTCGACGACGCCTTCGCGCTGGCCTATCTCGCGACCGGCACCACCGACTGGACCGAGGCCACGGACGAGCAGTTCGAGGCGGCGGCGGCCTGGCTGCGCGAGGTGCACCCGAACCTGCGCACCTACTGGGTCGACCCGGCCGAGCTGAGCCAGCTGATGGCCACCGGCGAGGTGCTGGTGAGCTGGGCCTGGAACGAGACCTACCCGACCATGGTCGAGGAAGGCCGCCCGATCGGCTTCGAGCGCGAGACCGAGGAAGGCTCCTCGCTGTGGCTGTGCGGCTACGTCAACATGAAGGACGCGCCGGGCTCGGAGGACAAGGCCTACGACTACGTCAACGCGATCCTCGGGCCGCAGGCGGCGATGCCGCTGCTCGAGGCCGGCTTCGGCACCGCCAACGCCGCGGCGCTGGGCGAGATCGACGAGGAGACGCTCAGGGCCTCGGGGCTCGAGAAGATCGATGTGCCGGTGCTGGCCCAGCTGCCGATCTCCAACGACCTGCGCGAACGCCACGCCGAGACCTTCGAGATGATCAAGGCCGGCTTCTGAGCCGCGCCACCTCGCGAGCAAACCGGAGGGCGGGCCATCGGCCCGCCCTCTGCCGTTCCGGCGTGACCGGGAACGGGCGTCGCGTTACCTTGTCCCCGCGGCAACCCCAAGGGAGGCGGTCATGACCCCGGATGGATCCGGAGACGCGGCGCGCGGCTGGCGGTGGCGGCTCGGCATCATGCCTGCGCTGCTGGCGGTGCCTTTCCTGGCGATGCAGATGACGCCGGCGGTGCGCTGGTCGCCGGCCGACTTCGCGCTCGCGGCGGCGATCCTGACGGCGGCGATCGGGCTGCAGGCCCGGCTGGTGCGCGGCCGGTCCCGCCGGTTTCGCATCGCGGTGTCCGCCGGGCTGGCCGCCGCCCTCGGCCTCGTCTGGGCGCAGGGCGCGGTCGGGCTGTTCTGAGCGCCGATTGCGCCCGCTTTCCGCGGCGCCGCCCCTTTTCAAGCCCCGCCGTCCCGCCTATATTCGGCATGTTCCTTCGGGAACTATGGGCATAAACGCGCTCGTAATAAGCGGATCGGACCCGGGGGCGGTACCCGGCGGCTCCACCAAACATCCCTCGTTGGGGGCAGATGGGGCCGAAACAGGATCGACGAACGTGTAAAGGAGTGGCTTTGTCCCGGTGAGGTACCACCGTTATCGGTCCGAAATGTACAGTTGCCAACGACAACCGTGCTCCGGCAATGGCTGTGGCTGCCTAAGCAGTCTCGGTCCGCCGAAACTTAAGTCCTTGCGCCTAGCCGCGTAAGGCGGGGTTCGCAGGCACCTGGCAACAGAAGCCTGCACTTCCCCCCTCTTTCCCGAACCGTACCGGCCCGTTCATGCCGATCGCGTGAGGCGCGAACCGCAACGCTTGCCCCGGACGGTGACGCTGGGGCAGCATGGGTCATGGCCCGGCCCTTCGCCCTCGCCTTGTGGATTGCCAGTGTCCCTACCGCCGTCGCGGCCTGCGACACCGCGCTCGTGCTGGCGATCGACGTGTCGAACTCGGTCGACGAGGCCGAATACCGGCTGCAGGTGGACGGGCTGGCCGACGCGCTGGCCGACCCGATGGTGATCGAGGCCGCGACCGTCGGCAAGGTGTCGATGACGGTGCTGCAATGGTCGGCCTCCTCGCAGCAGCGCGTCACCACCCCATGGACCTCGATGCAGGACCGCGCCACGCTGGCGCGCTTCGCCGCCGAGGTGCGCGCCACGCCGCGCGCCTTCACGCTGGGCGGCACCGCGCCGGCCGAGGCGATCGAGGCCGCGCTCGACCTGATCGCCGCCGGCCCGGTCTGCCACCGCAAGGTGATCGACATCTCGGGCGACGGCACGCCCAATGACGGCGGCGACGTCGAGACGGCGCGCCGGCGCGCCGAGCTCGAGGGCGTCACCGTCAACGGCATCGCGATCGAGAGCATGGGGGTGGCGATCAGCCAGTTCTACGCCCGGCGACTGGTCAGCCGCGACGGCTTCGTGATGACCGCGCGGGCGCATCGCGACTACCCCCGCGCGATCAAGGCCAAGCTCCGGCGCGAGCTGGTCCGCGTGGTCGGCCAGGCCACACCGCCCTGAGCCGGCGCGCCCGCGCCCCCCGGGACCCCCTTTCATCCCGCCTCGAATCCCTTATGCTGATCGCGACTTCTGAGGGTGACGCTACGTGACACGCAATTCGGACCGGACCATCGATTACGGCAACCTGATGCATCGCGCGATGCGCGGGCTGATCCAGGAGGTGCTGGCCCGCGTCGCCGAGGAGGGCCTGCCCGGCAAGCACCACTTCTTCATCACCTTCGACACCATGCATCCCGACGTCGAGATCGCGGACTGGCTGTCGGACCGCTACCCGGGCGAGATGACCATCGTGCTGCAGCACTGGTTCGACAACCTCGCGGTGACGGACGAGGGATTCTCGGTGACGCTGAACTTCGGCGACAGCCCCGAAGGTCTCTACATCCCCTACGACGCGATCCGCACCTTCGTGGACCCCTCGGTCGAGTTCGGCCTGCGCTTCGAGACGCAGGAGGACGAGGACACCGAGGAGGCGCCGATGCAGGAGATGGCCGAGCCCGAGGACGACGAGCCCAAGAAGGGCGAGGCGCAGGTCGTCAGCCTCGACAGCTTCCGCAAATAGGGAATTGCCCCGGCGCGGGGCGGCGCGGTAGATGGCATGCGACGGCATACCAGGGAGACCGCGATGACCCAGACCCGCACCGAAACCGACAGCTTCGGCCCGCTCGAGGTGCCTTCCGGTCGGTATTGGGGCGCGCAGACGCAGCGCTCGATCCAGAACTTCCCGATCGGCTGGGAAAAGCAGCCCGTGGCGATCGTGCGGGCGCTCGGCGTGATCAAGCAGGCCTGCGCGCAGGCCAACAAGGCGCGCGGCAAGATCGAGCCCGAGATCGCCGACGCGATGATCAAGGCCGCCTCCGAGGTCGTGGCCGGCCAGCTCGATGATCACTTCCCGCTGGTGGTTTGGCAGACCGGCTCGGGCACCCAGTCCAATATGAACGCCAACGAGGTGATCGCCAACCGCGCGATCGAGATCCTCGGCGGCGAGATGGGCTCCAAGTCGCCGGTGCACCCGAACGACCACTGCAACATGGGCCAGTCCTCGAACGACACCTTCCCGACCGCGATGCACATCGCCGTGGCGACCACCGCGCGCGACGTGACCCTGCCGGGGCTCGAGAAGCTGCACGCCGCGCTGGTCGAGAAGGCCGAGGCCTTCAAGGACATCATCAAGATCGGCCGCACCCACACCATGGACGCGACGCCGCTGACGCTGGGCCAGGAATTCGGCGGCTACGCCCACCAGGTCGCGATGGGCATCGAGCGCATCAAGGGCGCCCTGCCCCGCATCCACGAGCTGGCGCAGGGCGGCACCGCCGTCGGCACCGGGCTGAACACGCCCATGGGCTGGGGCGAGACCGTCGCCAGGAACATGGCCGAGATCACCGGCCTGCCCTTCGTCACCGCGCCCAACAAGTTCGAGGCGCTGGCCGCGCATGACGCGATGGTCGAGATGTCGGGCGCGCTGCGCGTGGTCGCGGGCTCGCTGTTCAAGATCGCCAACGACATCCGCCTCTTGGGCTCCGGCCCGCGCTGCGGCCTCGGAGAGCTGATGCTGCCCGAGAACGAGCCCGGCTCCTCGATCATGCCCGGCAAGGTCAACCCGACCCAGTGCGAGGCGCTGACCCAGGTCTGCGCCCATGTCTTCGGCAACGACGCGGCGGTGGGCTTCGCCGGCAGCCAGGGCCATTTCGAGCTCAACGTCTACAAGCCGATGATGGCCTACAACGTGCTGCAGTCGATGCAGCTTCTGGGCGACGCGGCAGTGGCCTTCACCGACAACTGCGTCTCGGGTATCGCGGCCAACGAGGAACGGATCGACAAGCTGATGCGCGAAAGCCTGATGCTGGTCACCGCGCTGGCGCCGACCATCGGCTACGACAACGCCACCACGGTCGCCAAGACCGCGCACAAGAACGGCACGACGCTGAAGGAAGAGGCGATCGCCCTCGGCTTCGTCGACGCCGAGACCTTCGAGCGCGTGGTGCGCCCCGAGGAGATGATCGGGCCGAAATGAAGCCGGTGAACCTCAACCAGGTTCGCAAACAGAAGGCGCGGGCCGAGAAGAAGGCCCGCGCCGACGCCAACGCCGCGAAGTTCGGCCGCAGCAAGGCCGAGAAGGCGCGCGAGCGCGCAGAGGCCGAGGCGACGGCAAAGCGGCTCGACGGGCATCGCCGCGACGATGAGTGACGGCCGGCCGGTCAAGCGCTCGCTGACGCTCAGGGGCCACCGCACCAGCGTCTCGCTCGAGGACGTGTTCTGGCGGGCCTTCCGCGACATCGCCGGCGCCGAGGGCAAGACCATCAACGGCCTCGCCGCCGAGATCGACGAGGGGCGCGGCGATGTCGGGCTCGCCTCGGCGATCCGGGTGTTCGTGCTGCGGCGGTTCATGGATCGTTAACCTAACGCTGCTTCGATCGGGCCATGACCACCCTGCCCGTCGAGATCAGCGCCGAGCGCTGGCTCTGCCAGCTTTTCGCCTCCCGCGCCGCCGCATCCGGCGGAATCGTCCGGCGCAGCCTTCGGGATGTCGACCGGATCGTCGGGCGCACGCGGTTCCTGCACGAGATCGAGCGCCGGGGCTTCCGGGCCGTCGAGAACGCGGGTCAGGTCGTGATCTTCTGCAACCGCGACCCCATCCGCCCCTTGCACTGACAATTTCCTTCGAAGGAAATTGCAAAACTCTTCGAAGAGTTTTGACTATCCCCGCTCGGTCACACGCAGCCTGATCCCGTCCCGCGCCCGCACCGTCAGATGCGCCACCGGCACGGGCTCGTCCCCCGCCACCGCCTCGAACCGGAACCGCCCGAGCAACGCCGCCAGCAGCACCGCCGCCTCGGCCATGGCGAAGCCCGCGCCGGGGCAGACCCGTGGCCCCGCGCTGAACGGCATGTAGGCCGCGCGCGCGCTCTCCCGCCCCTCCGCCCGGTTCCAGCGATCCGGGTCGAAGCCGTCCGGGTCGTCCCAGAACCGCTCGTGCCGGTGCAGGTGCCAGGGCGACAGCACCAGCTGCGCGCCGCGCCGCACCTTGCGCTCCCGAAACCGCTCCTCCCGCCCCGCCTCGCGCACCATCATCGGCACCGGCGGGTAGAGCCGCAGCGCCTCGCGGAAGACGTCGCGGATCAACCGCATGTCCGACAGCCGCGCGGCCCCGCGCGCCTCCCCGGCCGCCCGTTCCTGCACCTCCGGATGCGTCGCCAGCAGGTAGAGCGCCCAGCCCAGCGCCGAGGCGCTGGTTTCGTGCCCGGCGAGGAAGAAGATCGCCACCTGGTCGACCATCTCCTCGGGCGTGAAGGTCTCGCCGGTCTCGGGGTCCGGCGTCGTCATGATCTTGGTGGCGAGATCGGGCGGCGCCCGCCCCGCCGCGATCTCCGCGGCCCGATCCTCCACCAACCCCGCGATCAGCGCCCGGATACGCCGCGCCGTCGCCCGCGTCTCGCGCGAAAACAGCCGCGGCATCCAGCGCGGGCCCCGCAGGAAGGCCGCGAGGTTCAGAAGCGGCTGGCTGCGCTGATGGGCGCGGAAGGCGTGGAAGGTCTCTGAAGCCACCTCGTGCTCGATCGGGATCGAGAACAGCGTGCGGAAAATGACGTCGGCGGCGGCGTGGCTCGCCATCTCCTCGATCTCAACCGTCCGGCCGTCGGCCAGCGGCGCCAGCCGCGTCACCGCCGCCTCCCCCGCCGCCCGCATCGCGGGAAGGCTCTCCTTCAGCCGCCCGCCCTCGAAGGCCGGGTCGATGATCCGCCGCTGCCGCTCCCATGTCGCGCCGTTGGTGAGGAACACCGAATTGCCCAGCAGCGGTCGCAGCCCGGCGCCGATCCGGTCCGACTTTGGAAAGTCGCGCGGCCGCTCCTGCAGCACCAGCCGCACCAGCTTCGGGTCGTTGAGCAGGAAGCTGTGGAAGAAGGGCGTGCGGAACTCGGCCATCCAGGCGCGGTAGAGCCGCGCCGGCTGGGCCGAGAGGATGTCGGCGCGAAACAGCCGCAGGTGCCGCCAGAGCGACACGCGCGGCGCGCGCGGCACGGGCTTGGGCGGCAGCGGGCTCATGCGGCGACGGTGACGTGCGGCGAGGTGGCGGCGCGGATCACCTGCCGCGAGGGCGCACGCCCCGCGAAGCGCTCGGCCAGCGTCAGCGGCCCGGCGGTGACGCGGAAATAGTCGTAGTCACCGGGCCGGTCGAAGGCGCAGAGATACTGGAAATGCAGCCGGAAGAAGCGCCAGCGCAGCTCGCGCCAGCGCGCCGGGCTCAGCGTCTGTGTGAAGGCGGCCGAGATGACGAGCGGCCAACGCTGCCCCTCGGGCGCCACGCCCGACACCGCCACCGGGTCGCACAGCGCGAAGGCACAGCCGTCGCCCGGCGCGGTGACGTCGACCCAGGCGATCTCCTCGCGGGTCGACAGGTAGGCGAGATCGCTTCTCAACCCCTCGGCCCGCGGCAGAAAGGACATCATCGGCACCACCTGCCCGAGCGACAGGAACCCCAGCGCCGGCCCCCCTTCCGGCACCCGCCCCGAGCGGATCAGCCGCGCCAGCACCGACACGCCAAGATGCGCGCCAGAGGAATGCCCGACCAGCAGTACCTCGTCGGCGTCGGAGCACAGCGCCTCGGCCAGCCGGTCGGCGAAGCCGTCGAGCCGGTGTTCCAGCGCATCGGGGTTGGCGCCGTTCCTGCGCGCGGCGAAGGCGTAGTCATGCATGAGGTAATGCGCGAAGAGCCGGTTGTCGTGGCGGCGGAACCACTCCAGCACCGCCCAGGCCGAGGCGAGCCACACGGGCCAGCGCGCCAGGCCGCCCGGTAGGCCGACCAGACCGGCCAGCGAGGCCGCGCCCGCCCCGAGCAGCGCGCCGATCCCCAGCGCCAGCGCAAGCTGCAACAGCAGCGCCGCCACCGGGTAGAAAGCGGCGATCACCGGCCCCTTGCGCAGCCGCATCAGCCGCCTGAGCGCGCCGGTCGAGATGTAGGTCCACGCGGTCCGGACAAGCTGCGCATAGGTCGCGACAAGGCCGCCCTGCATCTGCGCGCGCACGATGTCGGACCAGACCAGCACCTCGAATTCGGCCTCGACCTCCGCCCCCTCGATCCGGGCCCGCGTGCACCAGCCGAAGCGCCGGCCCTGCATCGGCGAAAGCGTCAGATCAAAACCGGAAATCCCGGCCTGCGCCGCGGCTTCCTTGCGGTAGAGTTCGCGGTAGCGGCGCGGGTGGATCGGGTCGAAGCCCGGGATGTAGAACACCCGCCGTTTCCTGACCTGCCGCATCCCACCTCCCATGCCTGCCGCCCAGCCTAGCGGCCGGAAACGGCAGGCTGAAGGCGGAAAACGGGCGTCAGCCGAGCGCGGCCAGCGCCGGGAAGGTCTCGAGCAGCCAGAAGCTGAAATCCGAGAACTGCCCGGTCAGCATCATCAGCCCCACGGTCCACAGAAGCAGCCCAGAGGTCCGCTCGATCCGGCCCATGTGGCGCTTCATCCAGGCCATCGCGCCGGTGAGCTTCGGGAAGAAGGCCGCGACCAGCAGGAAGGGGATGCCGAGACCGGCGGCATAGACCGCGAGCAGCGCCGCGCCGCGCGTCACCTCGGCCTCGGTGGCGGCCAGCCCGAGGATGGTGCCGAGGATCGGCCCGAGGCAGGGCGTCCAGCCGAAGGCGAAGGCCAGCCCCAGCACGTAGGCCCCGAAGGCCGAGCCGCCCCGGTCGCCGCCCGTCATCCGGGCCTCGCGGTCGAGGAACGGAATGCGGATCACCCCGGTGAAATGCGCGCCGAAGATCATGATCGTCATACCCGCGATCACGTTGAACCAGCCCTGGAACTGCAGGAACATCCGCCCCAGCGCCGAGAAGGCGACGCCCAGAAGCAGGAACACGGTCGACAGCCCCAGCACGAAGAACAGCGCCGCCGTCAGCACGCGGCGCCGCTCGCGCGCGGGCGCCGAAAGGTCGGAGACCGACACCCCGCCCATATAGGCGAGATAGGGCGGCACGATCGGCAGCACGCAGGGGCTGAGGAAGGACAGCAGGCCCGCCGTGAGGGCGATCATCATCGCCGGCAGCAGCGTCGCGTCGAGGATCATCTCGGCTGAAAACATGCGGTTCTCTCCTTCTGCGCAAGCCTACGCGTGTCGTGCGGGCGCGTCATCGCCGCGCCGGTCAATTGGTCGTGGGGATTGTTTCGCCCCGGATGCCGTCCGCTCAGACCCCCGGCAGCACCCACAGCGCCTCGGGCGGCAGGCGCCACAGCATGTCGCGGCCCGGCTCGGCGCCGCGCGCGGCGCCCGCGCGCATCAGGGCCTCGAGCCGCTGGCCCCCCGCCTCGGCCGTGATCCGGGTCAGGAGCCCCTCGAAGCGGGTGTCGAGGATGCGCGCGCCCACGACGTTGTCGTTGGGTCCCGGCTGGGTCGCGGGTTCGATCGCCTCGGGGCGCAGCGTCAGGCAGCCCTGCCCCTCGGGCGCGCCCTCGGGCAGCGCCAGGCGGCCCAGCGCGCAGTCGAAGGCGCCGCCAGAGGAGCGGCCGGGGATAAAGTTGCAGCCGCCGAAGAAGCGCGCCACGTCGAGATCGGCAGGCCGGGTCCAGAGGCTGCGCGGCGCACCGATCTGGCGGATGCGCCCGTCGAGCATCAGCGCCACCCGGTCGCCCAGCACCGCCGCCTCCTCCTGGTCGTGGGTGACGACCAGCGTGGTGATCCCGGTCTCGCGCTGCAGACGGCGCACAAGCGCCCGCATCTCGCCGCGCAGATTGGCGTCGAGCGCCGAGAGCGGCTCGTCCAGAAGCAGCACCTTCGGGCGCAGCACCAGCGCGCGCGCCAGCGCCACGCGCTGCCGCTGCCCGCCCGACAGCTCGTGCGGGCGGCGGTCCCCGAAACCCGCGAGCTGCACCTGCTCCAGCGCCTCGCCGACCCGGCGCGCGATCTCGGCCCGGGCCGTGCGGCGCATCCTGAGCCCGAAGCCGACATTGGCGGCCACCGTCATGTGCGCGAAGAGCTGGCCGCTCTGGAACACCAGCACCGCGTCGCGCTTTTCGGGCGGCAGGCGCAGCACGCTCTCGCCGTCGAGCCGGACGTCGCCGGCATCGGGCGCGATCAGCCCCGCCACCACCCGCAGCGCCGTGGTCTTGCCGCAGCCCGAGGGGCCGAGCAGCGCCAGCATCTCGCCGCGCTCGACCTTGAGCGCGAGTTCCGACAACGCCGCGCGCTCCGCGCCCGGGTGGTGCAGCGTCAATCCGTCGAGTGTCAGCCGCGTCACCGCGCCCCTCCGCCCAGAGCCAGGCCGCGCCCCGTGAGCTGGCGCGCGGTCAGCGCGAGGATCACCAGCCCCGGCGCGAGGCTCAGCATCGCGAGCACCCCGGCCTGGTCGTTGCGCCCTGCGCCGGCCTGCGCATAGAGCAGAAGCGGCAGCGTCACCACCCGCCCGCCGCCGATCGTGAGCGTCAGGATGTATTGCGACCACGAGACGAGGAAGGCGAAGAGACCCGCCACCATCACACCGGGCGCGATGGCCGGCAGCATGACGTGCCACAGCACCTGCATCGGCCGCGCGCCCAAGCTGCGCGCCTGCGCCTCGGCCTCGGCGTCGTAATTGGCGAAGACGCCCGACATCACGAAGACCACGTAGGGCAGCGTCGGCACCAGATGCACGAGGATCACGCCCGCCATCGAGTTGGTCAGCCCCAGCCGCAGGAACACGCCGTGGATGCCCAGACCCACCGCGATGCCCGGCACGATCACCGGGGCGAGCAGCGCCAGTTCGACCAGCGCCTTGCCGCGGAACTTGTAGAGCCCGAGCGCCCGCCCCGCCGGGATGCCCAGCGCCAGCGCCAGCCCCGCCGAGGCCAGAGCGACGGTCGTGGTGGTCAGAAGCGCGCCGGGGATCTCCGAGCGCGGCGCGAAGGCGCGCGCCCAGGGCTCCAGCGTCCATGTCGCGGGCAGCACCTGCGGGAAGAACCAGCCGCGCGCCACCGACCACAGCCCCAGCGGCAGCAGCGGCGCCACGAGGCAGCAGACCAGCACGAGGCCGGCCACGACGCGGAGCAGGCCCATGTTCATCGGCGCGCCGTGAAGGCCGCGCGAATGAGCAGCGCCGAGACCAGCGCGATCAGCATCGCCAGCGCCATCGCCTCGGGCCGGGCGGCGAGGTCGGGCGAGGTGAAGCGCTGCCACGCCAGCACCGGCAGCGCGGCGGGCGAGCTTTGGCCCAGCAGCACCGGGACCTCCCACGCCCCGAAGGCGAAGGCGAAGACGATCGCGCCGGCGCGGACCAGCGCCGGCATCAGCAGCGGCAGCAGCACCAGCCGCATCGCCGCGAAGGGCCCGGCGCCGAGCGTGCGGGCCGCCGATTCCGGGTCGTCGCCGAGCGACTGCATGTTGGCCAGGAGGATCAGCCCGACGAAGGGCACCTCCTTCCAGACGTAATGCGCGATGATGCCGATGGCGAAGCGGTCCTGCGTCAGCGGCGGGAAGTCGGCCGGCGTGTCGATGCCGCCCGCGCCCGCCACCAGCCGCGCGAGAAAGCCCGACTGCGACAAGAGCCACAGGATGCCCAGCGCGCCGACCGCGTGCGGGATGGTCAGGTTGATCTGGAACAGCAGCCGCGCCAGCCCCTGCCCCGGAAAGCTGCGCCGCAACAGCAGCGCCGCACCGAGGCCGATGCCGCAGGAGAGCGCGGTCGAGGCCCCGGCGATCCACAGCGACAGGCCGAGCGAGCGCCAGACCCGGCCCTCGGAGAGCACCTGTGCCCAGGCGTCGAGCGACCAGCCGCCGCCGCGCTCGGCGAAGCTGCCTGCGAGGCCGAGCACCAGCCCGCCGCCGAACAGCACCGCGATCACGCAAAGCGCGGGCGCGAGCGACAGCCAGGGATGCCCGCGCCCCAGCACCTCAGTTGCCGACGTTCTCGATCCAGCCATCCTCGATGGCCTGGGTCCAGTCGGCCTGAAGCTCCGGCAGCGCCGCCTGCCCCAGCTCCTCGATCGCCACGACCGAGGGGTGCCGCTCGAGCGCCGCGAAGCCCGCCTGCACCTCGTCCGAGGCCCGGTCGGGCTCGATCACCGTGGCCGCGCCCCAGACGTCGGGCTGCGCCTTCTCGAGCTGCGCCTCGCCAGACAGCAGCAGGTTCTGCAGCACCATCGCGGCGGCCTTGTTGGGCGAATTGACCGGGATGACCATGTAGTTGGTGTTGGCCAGCGTCCCGTCCTCGAGCCCGTAGGACATCGCCGTCTCGGGGAAAATGCCGTTCACCACCGCCGTGCCGACCTCGGCCGGGTCGTAGGTGAAGAACAGGTCCACCTCCCGGTTGGCGAACATCTGCTGCAACTGGGTGATCGAGGTCGGGTAGGTCCTGCCCTCGCGCCAGAGCGACGGCTCCAGATCGTTGAGGATGTCCCAGGCCTTCACGGCGACCTCGTCGAACTTCGCCTGGTCGAATGGCCCGATCAGCGTCTCGGGGCCGCCCGCGGCATGGATGAAGACGTGGCGCACGAAGGCCGCGCCGGTGAAGTCGGGCGGCGCGGGATAGGTGAAGCGGCCGGGATTGGCGCGCGCCCAGTCGAGCAAATCGGGGATGGTTCGCGGCGGCTCCTCGGTGCGGGCGGTGTCATGCGCGAAGGCGAACTGCACCCGGCTCCACGGCACCTCGCAGCCCTCGACCGGCGTGCCGAAATCGTTGGCGATGGCGGGGTTGTCGAAATCCACCAGCTCGGCGTTGGGAAGCTTCTCGACATAGCCGCACCAGGCGAGGTCGCCCTGCTTCATGGTGCGGAAGTTCTCGCCGTTGATCCAGATCATGTCGACCGCGCCCTCGGCGGCACCGGCCTCGACCTCGCCCAGAACGATGTTCACCGCCTCGGCGGTGTCGGTGAGCGGCACGCGGTTGAGGGTGATGCCGTATTCGTCGGCCAGGAGCCCGCCGATGTAGTCCGAGACATAGGCGTTGATGTTGTCGGCCCCGCCCCACATGAAGACGTTCACCTCGCCGCCGCGCGCGGCCTCGACGATCTCGTCCCATTCCATCGCCAGCAGCGCCTCGCCGTCCTGCGCCGTGGCGGCAAAGGGCGCCATGCCCGCCGCCAGCACCAGCGCCCCGCCGATCCCCCCGATCACCGTCTTCATGCCGTTCTCCCGTCGGTCGCGTCGCCCCTGCCGGGCGGTCGGCTTCCTGATGCCCGCGCGGCGACGATCCCGCAACACACCAAAATGTCAGGGCTTTGCAATATGGCCGCCTAGTGGCCGCCATCCTTGGCCGGGCGCATCGGGTTGGGCGCATTGGCCTGCCCCGCCCGTGCCGCGGCACCGGTGGCGGGGTCGAGACCGGCATACCAGGCGGCCAGTGCCTCGATTTCGGCCTCGGTCAGATCCTGCGCCGCGACGCGCATCAGGTCATGGGCCTCGCTGCCGCCGCGCACCCCGTCGCGCCAGAGCCGCAGCTGGGTGATGAGGTAGGCCTCGTCCTGCCCGGCGAGCGGCGGGAAATGCCCCTCGAGTTCCTCGCCACCAAAGCCCTCGAGGTCGCGCGGCCCCGGCCCGTGGCAGGCGGTGCAGGCCGGCACGTCGTCCGAGCCCGCCTTCGCCAGATCCTCGCCGCGCGCCAGTAGCTCCGGGTCGTGATCTGCCGCGCTTACGCGCTCGGGCGCCGCGCCGCCCTCGGCGAACCAGACGGCCAGCTCGCGCAGCGCCTCGGGCGACAGCTCGGAGGCGGCCTGGCTCATGATCCCGCTCTCGCGCCGGCCCTCGCGGTAGGCCATGAGCGCGGCCTCGATGTAATCGGCCTCGAAGATGTCGAGCCGCGGTACATGCGCCGCGACCGAGGCATGGCAGCCCGCGCACCACGCCGCGCCCTCCGGCCCGTCGAGATCCGCGCGCGCGACCAGCTCGGCCTGCCGCTCGGCCGGCACCGCGCCCGATTGGATCGCGCGCAGATAGGCCACCACCGCCCAGACGTCGTCGGGCCGGGCGCTGGGCCAGGCCGGCATGCCGGACATCTTCACGCCCTCGTAGACGATCCAGTGCAGCTCCTCCGGCGTCCAGTCGCCCACCGCCTGCTCGACATGCGGCGGTTCGGGGTTCATCCGCGCCACCGTGGCGCTGCGGTCTTCGCCGGGCACGGCGTGGCACATCGCGCAGGCGGTCTCGAAATGCCGCGCGCCGAGCTCGACCAGCGCCGGGTCGTTCAGGTCGGGCGGCGGGGTCTCGGGGTGGTCCGCGCGCAGGTCGACCGATTGCCGGAAGGTGGTGTGCAGCGCCCAGTAGACGGGGGGCAGGTGCCCGGCGCGGGCCGAGACGTTGTAGAGGCCGAAGGCCACGGTGGCGCCGCCGGCGAGTGCGCCCAGCGCGCCCAGCACCGCAAGCGTGCCGATCACCGTCCGCGTCCGCTGCCTCATGCCGCGGCCTCCCTTTCGTTCACCGCGCGGGCGGTCAGCCACAGCCCCGCCACCAGATAGACCGGCGTGCCGATCCCCAGCATCAGGATGCCGCCCAGCTGCTGGCCGGTCAGGTCCGGCATCAGCCCGCACCATGCGGAATAGAGATCGCGCGGCGCGAGGATCAACAGCGCGCCCAGAAGCGTCATGTGCATCGAGGTGAGCAGGAGCCCCCCCGCCCCGGCCAGCGGATGGCCCGCGCGCAGGCAGCCGGCCCAGACCAGGAGCCCGGCGAGCAGGAAGCTCGCCTGCTCGGCTGCGAACCACGCGGTGTGGGTGAAGGCCAGCCCATGCGCGCGCGGCAGGTGCCAGGCCCAGACCACGGCGAATTCCAGCGCGGCGGCGATCAGCGGATTCAGCGCGAAGCCCCGCGCCAGACCCGGCCAGCCGATCACCAGAAGCGGCGCCGCCACCGCCACCAGCACCATGTGCCGCAGCATGTGGCCCGCGAACTCGGCCCCGAGCCACAGCGTCAGCGGCGCGAGCCAGACCGCCGCCAGAAGGCCGAGGCCCAGGATCAGCGGCACCGGCCTCACCGGCAGCTCCCGATCAGCAGGAGCGGCAGCGCGTCGAAGACCACGCCGATGAACGAGACCAGCGCCAGCAGGAAGCCGGCATGGCCGAGGAACTGGTGCCGGTCCTCGGCATTGCCCACAGGGTTGGAGAACTCGCCCGTGCCCCAGACCTCCCAGCGCCGGAAGGCGCGCCAGCCGATCCAGCCGATCGCCGCGAGGCAGGCCAGCGTCAGCGCGCCCAGGGCCAGCCGCAGCCCCTCCATGCCGAACATCCGCTCCAGCCGGAAGCAGTAGACCGAGACCGAGGCGTAGCAGATCAGGAAATGCCCGGCCCAGATCGTCGGGCCGAGCGTGATCCGCCACAGGCTCTCGCGCTCCTCGGCGAATTCGCGTTCGTCCTCATGCGCGGTGGGCTGGCGGTCGTCGCGTCCGGGTTCGGCCATGGCGTCCTCCTCACATCATCCGCGGCACGAGGCCGATCATCGCGCCGGTGACCAGCGCGGTGAGGCCGAGGAAGTGCCAGAACAGCGTGACGTTCCACAGATCCGCGTCGTAGCGCGGGGTGAGCTTGCCGAAGAGCGAGCCCGCGAGGCAGTAGAGCTGCATGATCAGCCCCGCGCTGGCATGCGCCACCAGCCAGACCATCAGCGCCCACATCATCGCCGGGTAGACGTGGGTGGTCGGGTCGAGGTCGAGCACCGAGAAAATGATCGCCGCCATGCCCGCCGCCGTCAGCAGCGGCCCGGCGACCAGCCCGGCCCGCGCCGCGCCGACCCGGCCCGCGCGGTTCAGCCCGCGCGCGGCGCGCGTCGCCAGCCACGCGGCCGCGAAGGCGGCGGTGGCCAGCGCGACGAGAGTGCCGCTCGCATGTTCGGCCCCGGGCGGCGGGAAGGCGGCGTTGGAGGTCCAGTAGAAGAACACCCCGAAGACCAGAGAGGCGAAGGCCGTGGCGTCGCCCAGCATGGTGATCCAGACCGCCCACCAGCCCACCGCCTGCGGCCCCGCCGCGTAGGTGGGCAGCCGCAGCCCCAGCCCGGCCTCCTTCATGTCGGCCTCGGGCGGCCGCGCCGTGCTGGTCCAGAGCCAGTAGCAGATGCAGACCACCGCGAAGGCGGCGCAGACGATCGCCGGCGGGTAGAGATGGAAGGTCGGGAAGATGAAGGCCCCGCCGGTGAAACCGGCGGCGAGGATGGTGATGTAGGCCGGGCCGGTCACGCGCTGCACCTGCAGGGGCCGCGCGTCGATCACGCTGGTCACGATGGTCTCGCGCAGCCCCTCCTCGGCGTCGGGCAGGTAGTAACGGCCGCGATCCATCCGGTCGACCATCTTCGGCTGGTCCCACAGCGGGTAGCGCGTGGTGACATAGGGGATCGAGCGGACGCCCCATTTCGTCTCGGGGATCTCGTGGCTCCATTCCAGCGTGCCGCCGCCCCAGGGGTTGCGCTCGATCTGCGGCTGGCCGGATTTCGGGCGCAGGATGTCCCAGGCGAAGACCGCGAAGCCCGCCGCGATGATGAAAGCGCCGACGGTCGAGATCTGGTTCAGCCAGTCGATGCCGAGCCCCTCGGGATAGGTGTAGACCCGGCGCGGCATGCCCAGGAGACCCGTCAAGTGCATCGGCAGGAAGCAGATGTTGAAGCCTGTGAAGATCAGCCAGAAGGCCCAGCGCCCGAGCCGCTCGGACAGCATCTTCTTCCGGAAGAACGGGAAGAAGTAGTAGACCCCGGCGATCACCGGAAAGATCATGCCGCCGAACAGCGTGTAGTGCAGGTGCGCCACGATGAAGTAGGTGTCGTGCACCTGCCAGTCGAAGGGCGCAATGGCGACCATGACGCCGGTGAGCCCGCCCGCGGTGAAGATCGCGAGCGCCCCCGCGATCCACAGCATCGGAAGCGTCATCACCACCCGCCCCGCGATCAGCGTCGCGACGAAGGCGAAGAGCTGGATGCCGGTGGGGATCACCACCGCCTCGGACGCCGCCGAGAAGAAGCCAAGCGAGATGTTGGGCAGGCCGGTGGTGAACATGTGGTGCACCCAGAGCCCGAAGCTCAGGAAGCCCGTGCCCACCGCCGAGAGCACGATCCACGAATAGCCGAGGATCGGCCGGCGCGCGACGGTGGGCACCACCATCGCGGCGATGGCGATCGAGGGCAGGAAGATGATGTAGACCTCCGGGTGGCCGAAGATCCAGAACAGGTGCTGCCACAGCATCGGGTCGCCGCCGCGCGTGGGGTCGAAGAAGGGCCAGTCGAACGAGCGCTCCAGCTCGAACAGGAAATCGCCCGCGATCAGCGGCGGGAAGGCGAAGAGGATCATGCCGCCGACCACCAGCACGTACCACGCGTAGAGCGGCATGACATTCACGCGCATCCCCGGCGGCCGGCATTTCAGCGCGCCGACGATCAGCTCGACCGCCGCCGCGATCGAGGCCACCTCGATGAACGAAAGGCCCAAGAGCCAGATGTCGGAGCCGATGCCCTGCTCCTTGGTGGCGAGCGGCGGGTACATGAACCAGCCCGCCTTGGGCGCGGCGTCGAACAGGATCGAGCCGATCACGAAGACGCCGCCGATCAGGAAGCACCAGTAGCCATAGGCCGAGAGCCGCGGAAACGGCATGTCGCGCGCGCCCAAGAAAGCGGGCAGGATCAGGATCGAGATCGCCTCGAACATCGGCACGGCGAAGAGGAACATCATCGCCGAGCCATGCATGGTGAAGAGCTGGTTGAAGCGGTCGGCCGAGATCAGGTCGTTCTCGGGCGCCCAGAGCTGCAACCGCATCAAGAGCGCCATGACCCCGGCCATCAGCATGAAGAAAAAGGCCGTCAGCGTGTACCAGAGCCCGACCTCGGAGTTGTTTACCGCCGTCCAATAGCGCCAGCCCTGCGGCGTCTTCCACGCCGCGCGCAGGTTGTCCTCCTGCCGCGCGCGCACCTCGTCGGGCACCGGCTCGTCGAGCATCTCCTCGGTCGGGGGATAGATGCCCTCGGGCGCGAGATCGCCTGCGGGGATGCGGTTCTGCTTCATTCGAGCCCCTCGAGATAGGTCGCGATCGCGCCGAGCTGGTCGTCCGTCAGATGCGCGTAGGCCGGCATCTCGGCGCCGGGCTTCCAGGCGCCGGGGTTGGCGACCCACTTGGCAAAGTCCTCGACCGAGGTGCCGAGCCGCCCGGCGGCGAGCGAATGGCGCGAGCCCACATGCGTCAGGTCCGGCCCCACCTGCCCCACGGCCGGCGTGCCGCGCACCGCGTGGCAGCCGCCGCAGCCCTGCGCGAAGAACAGCGCCCGGCCCCGCTCGGCCAGCGCGCCCTCGGGCGGCCGCGCCTCAGCGGCCTCGGCCTCGAGCCAGGCTTCGAAGGCGGCGGGCTCCATCACCTCGGCCTCGAAGGCCATCCAGGCGTGGCTCTCGCCGCAGAACTCGGCGCATTGGCCGCGATAGACGCCCGGCCGCTCGGGCCCCAGCGTCATCTCGGTCACGCGGCCGGGGAACATGTCCATCTTGCCGCCGAGGCTCGGCACCCAGAAGGAGTGGATCACCTCCTTGCTGTCGAGCAGGAAGGTCGAGCGCACGCCCGCCGGCAGCCGGATCTCGTTGGCGGTGGTCACGGTGCTGCCGTCGGCGCGCTCGTACTCCACCCGCCACCACCACTGCTCGCCGGTCACGCGGATCACCGGGCCGTCGCCGGTGGCGCGCAGGTCGGGCATGATCGAAAGCCCGTAGACCAGCAGCGCGCCCAGCGTCACGGTCGGAAACAGGATGCCGCCCAGGATCACCAGCCAGTTGGCGAGGTATTGCGAATGCGCCGCCGGGCTGCGGCGCGTGGCCCAGTAGAACAGCCCGTTCATGCCGATCCAGAGCAGCACCGCGCCCACCAGCATGACCCAGAACAGGTCGCCCAGCACGCGCGAATCCTCGCCCGCCGGCACCAGCACCGATTGCCGCCCCTCGCAGCCCGCCAGAAGCGCCAGCGCCGCCAGCGGCCACAGCCGCGCGGCGGCCCGGCGCGGTGCGCGCGGGCGCGGCCCGGTCGTTTCGGCACGAAGGCTGGCTGTCATCTGCGTCCCGTCGAAGCCCCCGCCGCTGCGCGGGTCACGACAATGAGAGCGCGCGCGCGCCTGCGGTCAACGGTCGCAGGGCGAACAAAGTGGCGGCATCGAAAAGGTTTTCTCGGGCGCGCCGGGCGGCTATGGAACGGCCTCGTAACGCCGATGCGGAGCCGCAGCATGACCCCCGACCGTTTCACCCCGGCCCGCGTCTTCGGCGCGGCCACCCTCCTGCTCGTGCTCGCCGTCGCGCTGGGCGTGCTGCAGGACCAGCTCGACCGCCAGTTCCGCGAAAGCGGCATCGTCACCTACGGCTCGGTGCTGCTCCTGGCCGCGATCTCCTGGACCGCCTTCCGGATAGGCCGCATCCGCCGCGACCGCGCGAAACCCCTCCTGCGCGATCCACGCGCGGTCTGGGTCGCGATCGGCGCGGGCTTCGCCTTCCTCGCGCTCGACGATCTCGCGCAGGTGCACGAGAACCTCGACCGGCTGATCCACTACATCCTCGGGATGGAGCAGACCGCCCTGACCGACCGGCTCGACGACGCGATCATCGGGCTCTACGGGCTGGCCGGCCTCGCCGTGCTCTGGCTCTGCCGCTCCGAGCTGCGCCGGTTCGGCGGGCTGCTGCCCTGGCTCGGCCTCGGCTTCTCGCTGCTGGCGCTGCAGGTCGTCATCGACCTCATCTCGAACGGCAGCGAATGGCTGGACCTCCTCGACATCGCCGAGGCGCGGCGGCCGCTCTGGGCGGACGTGCTCGGCATCGTCGAGGAGGCGGCCAAGCTCTTCGCCGAGGCCGCCTTCCTGTCGGGCTTCGCGCGCGTTCTGGCGCGGCTCAAACCCTAGCTCTTCGGCACCGAGGCTTCGAGTTCCTCCAGCCAGACGGCCGCGCTCGCATCCGAGGGCGCGCGCCAGTCGCCGCGCGGGGAGAGCGCGCCGCCGGCCGAGACCTTCGGCCCGTTCGGCAGCGCCGAGCGCTTGAACTGCGAGAAGCCGAAGAAGCGCTTGAGGAACAGCTCCAGCCAGTGCCGGATCGTCGCGAGGTCGTATTCGCGGCGCTTCTCCTCGGGAAAGCCGATCGGCCAGAGGCCTTTTTCCGCGTCGTGCCAGGCGTGCCAGCACAGGAAGGCCACCTTCGAGGGCGGCAGGCCGTAGCGCATCACGTGAAACAGGAAGAAGTCGTTGAGCGCGTAGGGCCCGATCTTCTCCTCGGTGGACTGCATGCCGCCCTCGGCGTCGGCGGGCACCAGCTCGGGCGAGATCTCGGTGTCGAGGATCGCGGTCAGCACCTTGTCGGTCGCGGGGTCGAACTGGCCCGAGGTCACCGACCAGCGGATCAGGTACTGGATCAGCGTCTTGGGCACGCCCGCGTTCACGGCGTAATGGCTCATCTGGTCGCCGACGCCGTAGGTGCACCAGCCCAGCGCCAGCTCGCTCAGATCGCCGGTGCCGACCACGATGCCGCGGTTCTGGTTGGCCAGCCGGAACAGGTAGTCGGTCCTGAGCCCCGCCTGCACGTTCTCGAAGGTCACGTCGTAGACCGGCTCGCCCTCCGCGAAGGGGTGGCCCATGTCCGACAGCATCTGCCGCGCCGCCGGGCGGATGTCGATCTCGGCCGCCGCGATGCCCATTGCCTTCATCAGCTTCCAGGCGTTCGACTTGGTCGCGTCGCCGGTGGCGAAGCCGGGCATGGTGTAGCCCAAGATGGTGTCGCGCGGCAGACCCATGCGGTCGCAGACCTTGGCCGCGACGATCAGCGCATGCGTGCTGTCGAGCCCGCCCGAGATACCGATCACCAGCTTGCCGCCGCCCACCGCCTCGAAGCGGCGGCGCAGACCCTCGACCTGGATGTTGAAGGCCTCGTAGCAGTCGAGATCGAGATGGCTCTCGCGGTTGGGCACGTAAGGATAGCGCCGGATCGGACGGATCAGGCCCGCATCCTGCCAATGCGGCTGGTGCTTGAACCGCACCCGGCGGAACAACGGCGCCTGGCCCTGGCCGGCATCGTTGAAGGTGCCGGTGCGCATGCGCTCGTTCCGGAGCCGCTCGGTGTCGACATCGGCGAGGCACAGCTCCGGCTCGAGGTCGAAGCGCGCCGACTGCGCCAGCAGGTCGCCCATCTCGTAGATCGCGCCCTGCCCGTCCCAGCTCAGATCCGTGGTGCTCTCGCCGGGGCCGGCGGCGGAATAGGCATAGGCCGCGAAGCTGCGCATGCCGTGGCTGCGGCACAGCACGTGGCGGTCGTCGGCCTTGCCGATCACGATGTTCGAGGCCGAGAGATTGGTCAGGATCAGCGCGCCCTCGGTGGCGGCGCGCGACGAGGGCGGCACCGGGGCCCAGAAATCCTCGCAGATCTCGGTGTGGAAAATCAGGCCCGGCAGATCCTCGGCCTCGAAGATCAGGTCGGCGCCGAACGGCGCCTCGATCTCGCCGATCCGCATGGTCCGGCCGGTCACGTGGCGGCCCTCGGCGAACCAGCGCTTCTCGTAGAACTCGCGGTAGTTCGGCAGGAAGCTCTTCGGCACCACGCCCAGCACCCGCCCGCGCGAGATCGCCACGGCGCAGTTGTAGATCCGCCCCTCGTGGCGCAGCGGCGCGCCCACGAGCAGCACCGGGGCAAGCTTGGCGCTGGCCTCGGCCACCGCCAGCACGGCGGCCTCGGCGGCGTTCAGAAGCGCGCTCTGCATGTGCAGATCGTCGATCGCGTAGGAGGACAGGCACAGCTCGGGAAACACCACGAGATCGGCGCGGGCCTCGTGCGCGCGCTTCGCCTCTGCGATCACCGCGTCGCGGTTGAACGAGACGTCGGCCGGGCGCACGGCCGGCGTGGCGGTGGCGATCCTGACGAAGCCGTGCCGATGCAGCGCCCGGAAGGCGTCGGGTCCGTTGCGGTCGATCTTGCTCACGGCATCTCCTCCTGCATCTGCGGCGCGGCGACCATGGCGCGCCCGGGCCGGATGCGCCAGCCCCGCCGCTCAGCCACCGCCCAGCGCGAACCAGCCGCCGACGCCCAGCGCCGCGAGCGCGAGCGCCAGCCCCAGCGCCATCAGCAGCCCGTCGCGCAGCGTCAGCGCCAGCCCGATCGCCACGATCGCCGCCATCGGCGCGGTCGAGGCGAAGGGCACCAGCTCCAGCGGCGGTACGGTCAGGCACAGCACCAGCACCGCCACCCCCGCCAGCCGCGTCGCGCGCGCGCCGGTCAGGCGCGTCCATCGGCCGTGGAACCAGCGGTCGAGCCAGTCGCCGACGCCCTCCATCTTCTCGGCCGCCGCGCGCAGCTTGTCGCCCGGCACGCTGCGCCGTCGCAGCACGCCCGGCAGCCACAGATCGTCGCGCCGCAGCACCAGCTGCACCGCGAAGATCGAGATGATCAGCGCCAGCAGCGTCGGCACGCCGGGAATGCCGCCGATGGGCGAGATCTCGATCAGCGCCGGCACGAAGAGGAACGGCCCGTGGCCGCGGTTCCCCAGCGCCGAGATCACGTCGTCGACCGTGACCTGCTGCGCGTCGCGCCCCTGCTGCTTCAACCGGTCGAGGATATCCTCGACCGCGTGTGTCTGCTTGGCCATGCCTCGCCCCGGCTCCCGTTCGCTTCGCGAGGCCAACACCGGGCCGGGGCGGCTGTTCCGGTCAGGCGTGACGATCGGGGCGCTTGCGGGCGGCGCGGCGCGGGCGGGCCCGCGTGGCGCGGCCCGGCGCGGGCGCGGCGTCGTCCAGCAGCCGCTGCGGCGGGGCCATCGCGGGCTCGGCCCGGCGCGGCAGGGCGCGCTCCAACTCGCTCAGCGTCGCCAGCGCGGCGGCGTCGGCGTCTCTGTGCAGCACCACGCGGCCGAGCCCCGCGGCCCGGGCGCGCTCGATGGCGGCGGCGGCCTCGGCCGGCCCGGCGGCATCCGGCAGGGCGATGCGCGACACGACCTCGCCCGCGACCGCCGCCTGCAGCGCCGCCGCCATGTCGATCTGCGCCGCGACATCGACCTGGTCGGCCCTGGCGCCGCCGGGGGCGGCGTGGTCGAACACCATCGCCTGCGCCTCGCTCAGCCCCGGCGCGCCGCGCAGCGTGCCATGGCCGAAGACGTGCCGCTCGGCCCGCGCCAGCACCGCCGGCGAGATGCCCAGATCGGCCAGGAAATCGCGCCTCGGGTCGGCGTAGTCGGCCAGTTCCAGCCCAAGCGCCTGCGCGCAGAAGCCGCGGCCCAGCCGCCACGGCGTCAGCGCCTGCCGCAGCCCGCCGCTTTCGGCCAGCGCCGCCTCGACGCGGGCGATCTGCTCGGTCCCGAAGCCGCGCCGGCGCAGCGCCGCGTGGTCGAGGCCGGGGGCCGCGTCGAGCGTGCCGTGCCCGGCAAGGTGTCGGATCGCCGCCATCCGCGCCGCGGCGTCGAGGCCGAGCGCCTCGAGCCCGCGCATCACCGCCGGATGCGGGGCGCGCTGATGCGCCTCGCCGGCCATCTCGGTCTCCGTCACCAGCGCGGCGAGCGGCGCCAGCGGCTCGGCCGGGCAGCCGGCGATCGCGGCGGCGTCGATCCGGCCGATGGCGGCGACGGTGCGCCCCCCGGCCTGCGCGCAGCCCTGCTGCAGCAGGTCCCCAGCCTCGGCGGCCGCCGCGCGGGCGGCCGGCGTGGCATAGGCCAGCCCCTGCCCCGCCAACCATGCCCCGAGATCGAGCAGACCGAGCCCGCCCGGCCCGGCCGCGATGTCGAGCGCCAGCGCCCAGAGCCCCGCGGCATGGACGAAGCCCGCCCGGTCGAAGCCGCCATCCGCATCGAATGCGGTGAGACGCAGCGCCGCGCGCGGCGCAGGCCCGCGCCGTTCGGCCAGTTGCAGGTCGAGGCGGACGCCGTCGCACAGCGCCGCGGCCAGCGCCGGGCCGGGCTCGGAGGTGACCGCCAGCCGCAGCGCGGTCCGCGCGCCGGGGGCCGGCAGGTCGCGCCAGGGCGGCCGGCCGGGCCGGTCCTGGCGGCCATGGCGCACCGCGCGGCCGATCCATTGGTCCGACAGTCCCGCCACCCGCGCAGCACCGATCGCCCGGGCCAGATCCGCCGCCGCACCCTGCCGCTGGGCGCCCGCCACCGCGTCGAGCGGCGCCACCTGACGCGGCGCGACCGGCCCGGCCGCACGGATCAGCGCGGCACCCCGCGCCGCCCCGAGCAGTTCTTCGGTCGCGGCCACGGCGGCGGGCTCGGCCATGCGGCCCGCATCGCCGTCGATGCCGTAGGCCCAGCCCAGCCCGACGCCCTGCCAGAAGGCCCGGTCCGGCACCGCCATGCGCCGCAGCAGGGTCGCCGCGATCTCGTCGCGGAAGGCCATGGCGTCGGCGGGGCGCGCGAAACGGCCCTGCTGCCAGCCGCCATGCGCCAGCGCGCCGGCCAGCCGGCCGATCGCGGCGCGGGCGTCGCGCTCGGCCGCGTCGCGCGGCGCATCGCCCGCGGCGGGCCACAGCGCCATCGGCAGGCCCGCTTCCGGCATCCGGCTCTGGCGCGCGGGCACCGGCACCGGCGCGAGGCCATGGGCGGCGAAGGCGTTCGCCTCCGCCTCGCTCCAGTCGAAGGGCACCAGCGCGCCGCCCTCGGGCAGCCGGCGCATGGCGAGCCCGGACAGGGGGTCCTGCCCGGCCGTCGTGAAGCGCCGCTCGATCCGCATGCCTGCCCTCGTCCGTCGGAATCGCCAATTGCCGGAGCCTGCCCCGGCGATCCGACCGACCCTGTGGCAGGCCCGGCAGACGGTCAACGCGTGCCACCCGGGCCGCGGCGGATTCCCGGCGCGCGCCAGACAGGCGCGAAATCCATCCCCCGCCCCACGGGCTTCACCCACAGGCTTATCCACAGGGTCATTCACGGGGCCGAGGCCCGGAATCGCCCTGCGAATCAGGGCGATGCGGCGGTGGCGACAGGCTGACCCCGAGGCAGCCGCCGCAGGTTCGCAATCTATCCACAGGCCGGGACAACAGCGGGGCCGAGTTGTCCACCGAAGGGTGTATCCGACGTGCCACAGCGCCGATTCCGGGGCGATGCGCCGTCGCCGGAGCCGGACCGGCCGCGACGGCGGGTGCCGGGCCTCGGGGGGATTCGCACGATCTGCCAGTCCGACCGCGCCCCGGCCCGATCGCAACGACGTCGACCGAACGACGACGGCACGCCTCCCGGCGCGTCCCGGTCAGCCGGGAGAACGGTGAGCTTCGCCCGCTCTCAATTCGGCAGCGGGCCGGGTCGCGAACGGCAGAAGGACGATACCCAAGGCCCCGAAGGGCCCGCGGGACCGGCCGATACCTCGAATGATGTGAGGATCTGGTCGGGGCGGCAGGATTCGAACCTGCGACCCTCTGTTCCCAAAACAGATGCGCTACCAGGCTGCGCTACGCCCCGAACCGTGGCCCTTCTAGGCCGCGCGCGGCCCGGGCGCAAGCGCCGCCCGAGCCATTCTCCCGGCTCAGTCGCAGGGGTCGGCGGCGGGGGTCGCGGCGCTGCCGATCGCGGGGTGGCGCATCGTGTCGCCCGGCGCGATGCCGAGCCGTCCCGCCATGCCGCCATTGACCTCGAGCACGTACTGGATGTCCGGCCCGCCGGGGATCGGCGTCTCGTCGAGGGGCACCGCGCCCTCATGCACGTGCCGCACCCGCCCATCCGCGCCCGCGAAGATGATGTCGAGCGGAATCAGCGTGTTTCGCATCCAGAACGAGGCGAAGCGCGGGCTGTCGTAGACGAAGAGCATGCCCGACATGCGCGGCATCTCCTCGACGAACATCAGGCCGCGCGCGCGCTCGGCGTCGTCGTCGGCGACCTCGACGTCGAATCGCGCCTGCCCCCATTCGCCGCGCAGCAGCACCTCGTCCTCGGCGCAGACGGCGGCCGCGGCGGGGCCCGCAAGGGCCATGAGGGCGGCCAGCAGGCCCGGCGCGATTCGCATCATGCGGCGCCGCCCCGCTCGTCGGCGTGCAGCGCCGCATCCCAGGCCAGGATCGCGGTCGCCATGCGGCCGCGCTTGCCCTCGATCACCTTCAGCGCCACCGCCTCGCCGGGCTGAAGGTCGGCGAAGCCCGAGCTGCGCAGCACCTCGATATGCAAGAAGATGTCGTCGGGCGCGCCGAACAGGTTGGCGAAGCCGAAGCCCTTGGCCTTGTCGAACCACTTCACCCGCGCGGGCTCGAGCGGCAGCGCGGCGAGGAAGGCGGGGTCGAACTCGGCGAAGTCCGCCAGCGGCGCCGCGCCGGGTTGCGCCGGCGCCTCGAGCGCGATGATCGAGACCGCCTGGATGCCGCGCTCGGTGCGTTGCGCGAGGATCCGGATCCGCGTGCCGTCGGCGACCGAGTTCTGGCCGTAATTGCGCAGCACGTTGCCGTGCAGCAGGATGTCCGCCCCGCCTGAATCGGGAACGATGAAGCCGAACCCCTTGGCCGTGTCGAACCATTTCACATGACCCGCCACTTCGATCTTGCCGTCGGAGTCCTTGTCCACCATCTCGCTCATTCGTGCCTCCAGCGGCCCCGGACCGCCCGTCCCAACGTCGGGCGTCTCTGCATCACAGGCGCGGTTTCCGCACAAGCCCCCAATTTCATTCCACGTGAAATCATGGGCTCAACCGTATCACTTCGAACCGTTCTCCGGGCTCGGCTCGCGACCATTTGTGCCGGTCGTGAAGCCGAAATGCCCCATCGGCCCAGAACTCGATCTCCAGCGGCCGAATCCGGTAGCCGCCCCAGAAGGGGGGCCGCGCCGGGTCGGGCCCGCGCAGAACGCCCTGCCGCGTCACCTCGGCCACCAGCGCCGCGCGCGAGGCCAGCGGCCGGCTCTGGCGCGAGGCCCAGGCCCCGAGCCGGCTCTTGAGCGAACGCGACCGGAAATAGGCGTCAGCCTTGGGGCCGTCCTCGCGCTCGACGATGCCGCGCACGCGGATCTGCCGCGCGAGCGACTTCCAGTGCATCACGAAGGCCGCCTTGCCCGCGGCCTCGATCTGCCCGGCCTTGGCGCTCTCGTAATTGGTGTAGAACACGAAGGCGTCGGCCTCGATCTCCTTGAGGAGCACCATCCGCACGTCCGGCAACCCCTGCGGATCGACCGTGGCCAGCGCGATCGCGTTGGGATCGTTCGGTTCGCTGCGCTCGGCCTCCGACAGCCAGCGACGCGCGATCTCGAACGGATCCTCGCCGGCGAAGATCCCATCACGGTCCGTCATCAACCCTCTTTCGTCACTCGCACCCGACACCTGGTGGGTGCAGTCTATCTCATTCGACGCGTGGATGCGCCGCCCGTTCGATTGATGCCACGGTGACGCCACGTCGCCCAGTGGCCTTGATGCCCCCCCGGCGATCGCCTAAACCGGATCGAAACGGTGCCGGACCGGCAAGAGGGACATTCATGACATCGCAGCTGATGGCAGGAAAACGCGGACTCATCATGGGTCTCGCAAACGACAAGTCGATCGCCTGGGGGATCGCCAAGGCCTGCGCCAATGCCGGCGCCGAGCTCGCCTTCTCCTATCAGGGCGAGGCGCTGCTCAAGCGGGTCGGCCCGCTGGCGGCCGAGCTGGGCTCGGACATCGTGCTGCCCTGCGACGTCGGCGACGAGGACAGCATCGACCAGCTGTTCGCCCAACTCGAGGAGAAATGGGGCAAGCTCGACTTCATCGTCCACGCCATCGGCTTCTCCGACAAGTCCGAGCTGCGCGGCCGCTACGTCGACACCTCTAAGAACAACTTCCTGATGTCGATGGACATTTCGGTCTGGTCCTTCACTTCGGTGGTCAAGCGCGCCTCGGCGATGATGAACGAGGGCGGCTCCTGCCTGACGCTGACCTATTACGGCGCCGAGAAGGTCATGCCGCATTACAACGTCATGGGCGTGGCCAAGGCGGCGCTGGAAGCCTCGGTGCAGTACCTCGCCGAGGATCTCGGCCGCGACAACATCCGCGTCAACGCCATCTCGGCCGGCACGATCAAGACGCTCGCGGCCTCCGGCATCGGCGATTTCCGTTACATCATGAAGTGGAACGAGTACAATTCGCCCCTGCGCCGCACCGTCACCCAAGACGAGGTCGGCAAATCCGCGCTATACCTGCTGTCCGATCTCGGATCGGCGGTGACGGGCGAGGTGCATCACGTCGATGCGGGCTACCACGTCATCGGCATGAAGAACCCGGACGCGCCCGACATCACGAAAGGCTAGAGAGCGATGACCGACCGACTGCCGCACGAGAAAGGCTTCCACGTCTCCTGGGACCAGCTGCACCGCGACAGCCGCGCCCTGGCCTGGCGGCTCGACGGGCGCGGGCCCGACGACGGCGCCTGGAAGGCCGTGGTGGCGATCACCCGCGGCGGCATGGCGCCGGCGATGATCCTCGCCCGCGAGCTGGGCATCCGCACCGTCGACACCATCTCGGTCAAGTCCTACGAGCACCAGAGCCAGTCGCACGCCAAGGTGCTCAAGGCCCCCGACGCCGAGATGATGGGCGACGGCACCGGCATCCTGGTGATCGACGACCTGGTCGACACCGGCCGCACGCTGGAGCTGGTGCGCAAGATGTACCCCAAGGCGCATTTCGCCACCGTCTACGCCAAGCCGCTCGGCAACAAGCAGGTCGACACCTATGTCACCGAGGTGAGCCAGGACACCTGGATCTTCTTTCCCTGGGACATGGCGCTGCAATATGTCGAGCCCTATCGCGGCCGCGACTGACACCACCGCCCAACACATCGAACGACCGGCCCCGCGCGGCCGGTCGTTTGCGTTTCTGGCCCAGTGCTTTGGGGTTTGCGCGCCCCCGCCGCCGTCGCTAGCCTCCGCGCGACCGCATCAGGAGGCCGCATGACCATCGCCCGCACCCGCTCCACCTTCCAGCCACCGGTGATGGAGGCGCGGCGCTGGCTCGAGGGGGTCGACTTCCCGCCGGAGCGGCCGCTGATCAATGTCAGCCAGGCCGCGCCGCTCGACCCGCCGCCGCGTCCCTTGCGCGAGGCGATGGCGCGGATGGTGATGGAGGATGCACAGGCGCATCTCTACGGCCCCGTGCTCGGCCTGTCCGAGCTGCGCGCCGAGATCGCCGGGCGTTGGAGCGCGGATTACGGCGGCGAGGTCCGCCCCGAGCAGGTGGCGATCACCTCGGGCTGCAACCAGGCCTATTGCGCGGCGCTCGCCGCGCTCTGCGGCGAGGGCGACGAGGTGATCCTGCCCGAGCCGTGGTACTTCAACCACCGCATGTGGAACGACATGGCGGGGCTCAGGACCGTGCCGCTCGCGACCGGCGACGACCTGCTGCCCGACCCCGAGGCGGCGGCGGCGCTGATCACCGAGCGCACCCGCGCCATCGTGCTGGTCAGCCCCAACAACCCCGGCGGGGTCGAGTACCCGTCCGATCTGCTCGCCGCCTTCCGCGACCTGTGCCGCGCCCGCGGGCTGGCGCTGATCCTCGACGAGACCTATCGCGACTTCGACGCGCGCACGGGCGCGCCGCACGACCTCTTCGCCGATCCCGACTGGGACGAGGTGCTGATTCAGCTCTACTCCTTCTCCAAGGCCTACCGGCTGACCGGCCACCGGATCGGCGCGCTCACCGCCTCGCCCGCGCGGCTGGCCGAGGCCGAAAAGTTCCTAGACACCGTCACCATCTGCCCCACCAGCCTGGGCCAGCGCGCCGCGCTGTGGGGCATGCGCAACCTCGGCCAGTGGCTCGCGGGCGAGCGGGCCGAGATCCTCGACCGTCGTGCCGCCGTGACCGAAAGCTTCGGCCGCCTCGCGGATCGCGGCTGGCGGCTGATGGGCTGCGGCGCCTATTTCGCCTGGATCGAGCACCCGTTCGACGCGGCCTCGGACGCGCTCGCCAAGCGCCTCGTGCACGAGGCGGGCGTGCTCCTGCTGCCCGGCACGATGTTCACGCCCGAGGGCTCCGCCCGGGGCCGTAAACAGCTGCGCATCGCCTTCGCCAATGTCGACCGGGCCGGCATCGCGGCGCTGGAGGACCGGCTCGCAGGCTTCGGCTAGGCCCGCCCGGCTTGCGCGCCCTGCCCCTCTTGCCTATGCAACACCGACACGCATCCGGGCCCATGCCGAGGCCTGCGACAGGGGGACCGTCATGGCTGAGAAAAAGGGCAACCGCGTCTTCGTCTGGATCATCCTGATCCTGCTTTTCGTGGGCCTCATCGGGTTCGGCGCCACGGGGCTGACCGGTCACGCGACCCGGCTCGGCACGGTCGGCGAAAAGGAGCTGGAGGTGCAGGCCTACGCCAACGCGCTGCAAAGCCGCATCCGCGCCTTCGAAAGCCAGACCGGCGAGGCGGTGAGCCTCGCGCAGGCGCAGCAGATCGGCCTCGACCGCGCCGTTCTGGGCCGGCTGGTGACCGAGCGGGTGCTCGACAACGAAGCCGACCGCCTCGGCCTGTCGGTCGGCGACGAGCGGGTGCGCGAGCAGGTGCTGCAGATCGGCGCCTTCCAGGGGCTCGACGGCCAGTTCGACCGCGACGCCTATCGCGAGGCGCTGCGCCGCAACGGCCTGACCGTCTCCGAGTTCGAGACCGGGCTGCGCGAGGGCGAGGCCCGCGCGCTGCTCGAAAGCGCCGTGGTGAACGGCATCGCCGCGCCCCAGCCGCATGTCGACGCGATGATCGACTTCCTGATGGCGCGCCGCGACATCACCTGGGCGCCCGTCACGCTCTCGCCCGCCGCCGCCGCCGCGCCCGCGGGCGACGGCCCGCGCGTGCTGCTGCCCGAGATCACCCTCGACCCCGAGATCCCCGCCCCCTCCGAGGCCGAGATCCAGGCCCGTTACGAGGCCGCGCCCGAGGCCTACACCGCGCCCGAGCGGCGCGAGATCACCTATGCCTGGCTGCGCCCCGAAACCGTGAGCGAGAGCATCGAGGTGCCCGAGGAGGACGTCCGCGCCCTCTACGAGCAGCGCATCGACGACTACGTGCAGGAAGAGCGCCGCCTGGTCGAGCGCCTGGTCTACCCCAATGCCGAGGCCGCAACGGAGGCCAAGGCCCGTCTCGACGCCGGCGAGGCCGAGTTCGAGGCGCTGGTCGAGGCGCGCGGGCTCGACCTGTCGGACGCCGATCTGGGCGACGTGGCGCGCGGCGATCTGGGCGACGCCGCCGAGCCGGTCTTCGCGGCAGAGGCCGGCGAGGTGGTCGGCCCGGTCGAGACCGGCCTCGGCCCGGCGCTGTTTAGGGTCAACGCCGTGCTCGGCGCCGAGGAAGTGAGCTTCGAGGAGGCCGCGCCCGATCTGCGCGGCGAGCTGGCCCGCGCCATGGCGCGGCGCGAGATCCAGGACGCGACCGACGAGATCGAGGATCTGCTCGCCGGCGGCGCGGCGCTCGAGGACCTGGCCGAGCGCACCGGCATGGAGCTCGGCAGCCTGTCCTGGTCCGAGGGCGAGACCGACGGCATCGCCGCCTACGCCCCCTTCCGTCAGGCCGCCGCCGTGGCCGAGCAGGGCGACTTCCCCGAGCTGATCGGCTTCGAGGATGGCGGCGTCTTCGCGCTGCGGCTCGACGGCGTGACCGAACCGGCGCTGCGCCCGCTCGATGAGGTGCGCGAGCAGGTGGTGGCCGACATCATGGCCGAGACCCGGCAGACGATGCTCACCGAGCGCGCCGAGGCGCTGGCCGCCGAGATCGCGGGCGGGGCCTCCTTCGAGGCCGCGGGCCTCGCGCCGCGCGACGTCGACGCCCTGACCCGCCGCGACTTCGTCGAGGGCACCGCGCCCGGCTTCGTGACCGAGATCTTCGAGATGGAAGAGGGCGAGACCCGCGCCATCGCGCTGCCCGAGGGCGCCGCCGTGGTCCGGCTCGACGCCACCGCCGCGCCCGAGGCCGACGACCCGGCCGTGGCGGCCGAGCGGCAGGCCATCGAACAGCGGCTCGCCGGCTCGATCGCGCAGGACATCTACGCCGCCTACGCCACCGAGGTGCAGGCCAACACCGAGATCCGCATCGACGACGCCGCCATCCAGGCGGTCCACAGCTCCTTCAGGTAAGGCATCCCATGACGCTCGGCCCCGATTTCGAGACCTTCCGCACCGGCTACGAGAACGGCGCGAACCAGGTGGTCTGGACCCGGCTGGCGGCCGATCTCGACACGCCGGTCTCGCTGATGCTGAAGCTCGGCGGCGAGGGCCGGCACGCTTTCCTCCTGGAAAGCGTGACCGGCGGCGAGGTGCGCGGCCGCTACTCGATCATCGGCCTGAACCCCGACCTCGTCTGGGACTGCCGGGGCGAGACCAGCCGCGTCAACCGTGCCGCGCGCTACGACGACGACGCCTTCGAGGATCTCGAGGGCCACCCGCTCGACACGCTGCGCGCGATCCTCGCCGAAAGCCGGATCGACCTGCCCGAGGACCTGCCCGCCGCCTCCGCCGGCCTGTTCGGCTATCTCGGCTACGACATGATCCGGCTGGTCGAGCGCCTGCCCCACGTCAACCCCGACCCGCTCGGCCTGCCCGACGCGGTGATGCTGCGCCCCACGGTCGTGGCGGTGCTCGACGGGGTGAAGGGCGAGGTGATCCTCGTCGCGCCGGCCTGGGCCGGGGCCGGGCAATCCGCCCGCGCCGCCTATGCCCAGGCCGCCGAGCGGGTGACCGAGGCGATGCGCGCGCTCGACCGCCCCGTGCCGCAGGAGGCGCGCGCGCTGCAGGCCCCCGCGCCCTTGTCCGCGCCGGTGTCGAACTTCAGCCACGAGGGCTACCTCGCCGCCGTCGAGAAGGCCAAGGAGTACATCCGCGCCGGCGACATCTTCCAGGTGGTGCCGGCCCAGCGCTGGACCCAGGACTTCGCCGAGCCGCCCTTCGCGCTCTACCGCTCGCTCAGGCGCACCAACCCCTCGCCCTTCATGTTCTACTTCAATTTCGGCGGCTACCAGGTGGTCGGCGCCAGCCCCGAGATCCTCGTGCGGGTGATGGGCGGCGAGGTGACGATAAGGCCCATCGCCGGCACCCGCCCGCGCGGCGCCACGCCCGAGGAGGACCGCGCCCACGAGGAGAGCCTCTTGGCCGACGCCAAGGAGCTGTCCGAGCACCTGATGCTGCTCGATCTGGGGCGCAACGATGTCGGCCGGGTCGCGAAACCCGGCACGGTGCGCCCGACCGAGAAGTTCATCATCGAGCGCTATTCCCACGTCATGCACATCGTCTCGAACGTGGTGGGCGAGCTGCGCGACGATCAGGACGCGCTGTCGGCCCTGCTCGCGGGCCTGCCCGCCGGCACCGTCTCGGGCGCGCCCAAGGTGCGGGCGATGGAGATCATCGACGAGCTCGAGCCCGAGAAGCGCGGCATCTATGGCGGGGGCCTGGGCTATTTCAGCGCCGGCGGCGACATGGACATGTGCATCGCGCTCAGGACCGCCGTGGTGAAGGACGAAAAGCTCTACATCCAGGCCGGCGGCGGCGTGGTGCATGACAGCGACCCCGAGGCCGAGTACCAGGAGACGGTGCACAAGTCGAACGCGCTGCGCCGCGCGGCGGCCGACGCCGCGATGTTCCGGCCCGGCGGCCAGGGCTGAGCCACCGAACGTCCGGACAAAGAAAAAGGGCGGGGAATTCCCCGCCCTTTCGCGTGCCGGGCCCTGTCGGATCAGGCCTTGCCGCGCGCCGCGTCGAGGCTCCAGGGGCCGGGGCCCGCCGCGACGATGTAGAGGAAGACGAAGCAGTAGAGGATCGCCGCGTCGCCGCCGTTCAGCGTCGGAAACAGGTTCTGCGGCGCGTGGAACATCCAGTAGGCCACCGCCATCATGCCCGACATCACGAAGGCCACGGGGCGGGTGAAGAGGCCGATCAGCAGCAGCAGCCCGCCGACCAGCTCGAGCAGGCCGCCGATGCCGAACAGCGACAGAAGCGGCGGCTGCTGGTCGGTGGCCGGGAAGGCCAGCAGCTTCTGGCTGCCATGCAGGGTGAAGATCAGCGCGCTGGTGATGCGCAGCACGCTGAGCAGCTGCGGCGCCCAGGCAGAGGCGCCATCGGTGCGGGTGGAGACGTTCGCGGTCATGGTCGAGAATCCCGTTGGGTCAATCTGACGCCAACATGGACCCGCACAACGCACTCGTCAAAGCGCCGTTTCTGTGCGCAAAAGCGCAGATCCGTTATTTCCCCGGCCCCAGCGTCTGCATCTGCAGCACCGCCGAAAGCGGCACCTGCGCCACCTGCCCGGCCCGGTTCTGGCTGCCCCAGAGCGTCAGCGCGGTGACGGTCTCGGGCCTGAGCCGCGCCAGCAGCGCCACCGCGCCCTGCTGGCGGGCGCGGAACGCCGCCTGGTCGAGGAAGCGTCGGATCACTCGCGCATCCTGCCCGGCGGCGTCGAGGTCGCGGTAGATCTCGACCGCCGGCACGCCGGCCTCGTCGGCGCGGCGCAGCGGCGTCGCCAGCCCCTGCGCCAGCGCCGCCAGACCGCGCCCGTCGGCGGCCAGCCGGTCCAGCGCCTGCCGCGTCACCCCGGCATCGGCGCTCAGCCCGCCATCGCCGGCATCGACCAGCGCCACCGTCTCGGGCAGCTGCGCGAAGGCGGCGCCGAAGGCCACCTCGACATCGGCCGGCGTCGCGCCGCGCGGCAGCCGCGACAGCGCCGCCACCTCGTAGCCCGCCGCCCGCCACGCCGCCATCCGCTCGGCGGCGTCGGGCAGCTCGGGGTCGATCGCGATCGTCACCGGGAAGGGGATCGAGGCCGCCGCCGGCACCGCCGCGTCGAGCGCCCCGTCATCGATCAAGGTGACCGAGAACAGCGGCGCGCCGGCCGGCGCGTCATGCGGCGCGGCATAGCGCAAAAGCGCCGGCGCGTCGTCGGGCAGCGCCGTTTCATCGGCCGCGCCCGCCTCGGGCGCCGCCGCGTCGGCACCGGGGCGGCGCACCCGCACGCCGGTCTCGCCGCCGGGCAGGCCCAGCGCGGCAAGGTCGCGCTCGGCCTCGCCGGTCGGCATGATCACCCGGCCCGAGCCGTCGGGCGCCTCCGGCACGCCGGGCGCCTCGGCCGCGGCCGGCGGCGCCGGGGGTTGCGGCGCGTCGGGCAGGACGGTGATGCTGCCCGTCTCGCCCTGCCCCTCGCCCGGCCCGGCGGCCCGGTCGGAGGCGGGGGCGTCGTCCGGCCCGGCCGGGGCGCCCGCCTCCGGGGCCTCGGGGGCCTCCGCCGTCTCCTCCACCGGCTCGACCTCGACCTCGATCCCGGCCGCCGCGCCGGTCTCATTGGTCTCGTCGGACTCGGCCACGATCACCTCGCGCGGCGCCTGCGAGGGCGGCGGCGGGGTCTCGGTCGAGACGGTGATGTCGGCCTCGGAGGCCGGCACCTCGATCACCCGCGACTGCGGCGAGGGCAGCACCGGCGTCTCGGCCGAGAGCGCCACCTGCGGCCCCTCGTCGACCTGCGGCACCGGGCCCGGCCCGGCGGCGTCGGGGCTGGCCTCGGGCGTCGCGGCGGGCGCGGTCTCGGCCTCGGGGATGGCGGCGGGGCCGGCCGGCACGTCGGCCCGCGGCGTGTCGGTCGCAGCCACGCGCGCGGGCTCGGTCTCGGGCAGACGCGGCGCGTCGGGGGCCTCGAAGGGCGATCCGCCCGGCGCCTCGACCTCTGCCGCGGCGTCGGGGGCGGTCTCGGGCAGGTCCGGCGCGGTGTCGGTGGCCGGGTCGGTCTCGGTGTCGGTGGCGTCCTCGGGGGCGTCCGGCGCAGGCGCGACGTCGGGCTCGACAGTCTCGAGAACTTCGGCCCCCGCACCCGCACCGGCCCCGGCGACGTCGCGGCTCGGCGGTTCGGCGATCAGCGAGGCCACCGCCAGCGCCCCCGCCGAGACCAGCAGCCCCCAGATTCCCCCGATGATGAAGCCAGCGCCCATCTCTCCTGCCCCGCTGCGCCGGCCGGACCGGCATCCTGTCTCGCGCCCCGGACCTTGACGTTTCCCGCCGCTCGGTCCCATTTATGGCGCGACCTTACCAAGGGACGACCCGCTTGCGGTAGCCCCGAATTTGCCCCGCCATCCCCGGCCCGGAGGGACGATGCTTCTCCTGATCGACAATTACGACAGCTTCACCTGGAACCTCGTGCACTATCTGGGCGAGCTGGGCGCGGAGGTGGTCGTGAAGCGCAACGACGAGATCGGCGTCGACGAGGCAATGGCGATGGGCCCCGAGGGCATCGTGCTCAGCCCCGGCCCCTGCGACCCCGACCAGGCCGGGATCTGCCTCGACCTGACCCGCGCCGCCGCCGAGAGCCGCATGCCGCTTCTGGGCGTCTGCCTCGGCCACCAGACCATCGGCCAGGCCTTCGGCGGCCGCGTCGTGCGCTGCCACGAGATCGTGCACGGCAAGACCGCGCAGATGCTGCACCAGGGCCGCGGCGTCTTCGCCGGGCTGCCCTCGCCCTTCCTCGCCACGCGCTACCACTCGCTGGTGGTCGAGCGCGACAGCCTGCCCGAGAGCCTCGAGATCACGGCCGAGCTGGCCGACGGCACGATCATGGGCCTCGCGCATCGCGACCTGCCGATCGAGGGGGTGCAGTTCCACCCCGAGAGCATCGCCTCGGAGCACGGCCACCAGATGCTGAAGAACTTCCTAGACCGGCTGCCGGGCCGGGCGCCCCACCAAAGCCCGGTGGCGGCATGAGCGAGCGCCTGAAACCGCTGATCGCCGCCGCGATCGAGGGCCCGCTCACCCGCGAGCAGGCCGAGGCCGCCTTCTCGATCCTGTTCGACGGCGACGCGACGCCGGCGCAGATGGCCGCCTTCCTCGTCACGCTCCGGATGCGCGGCGAAACCGTGCCCGAGATCGCCGCCGCCGCGACGGTGATGCGCGCCCGCTGCCTCAAGGTCGAGGCGCCCGAAGGCGCGATCGACATCGTCGGCACGGGGGGCGACGGCAAGCACACGCTCAACATCTCGACCGCCGCCGCCTTCGTGATCGCCGGCGCCGGCGTGCCGGTGGCCAAGCACGGCAACCGCAATCTCAGCTCGCGCTCCGGCGCCGCCGACGCGCTGGGCCAGCTCGGCATCCAGGTGATGGTCGGCCCCGACAAGGTCGAGCGCGGCCTCAGGGAGGCCGGGATCGGCTTCATGATGGCGCCGATGCACCACCCGGCGATGAAGCATGTCGGCCCGGTGCGCGCCGAGATCGGCATCCGCACCCTGTTCAACATCCTCGGCCCGCTGACCAACCCGGCCGGCGTCAGGCGGCAGGTGACCGGCGCCTACGACCCGGCGCTGATCGTGCCTATGGCCGAGACGCTGGCCCGGCTGGGCTCCGAGCGCGCCTGGCTGGTGCATGGCGGCGACGGCACCGACGAGCTGTCGATCACCGCGCCGACCCGCGTGGCCGAGCTGTCGGACGGCCGGGTCGAGGAGTTCGAGATCACCCCCGCCGATGCCGGGCTGCCCGTCCACCCCTTCGCCGCGATCGTCGGCGGCACGCCCGAGGAGAACGGCCGCGCCATGCGGGCGCTGTTCGAGGGCGCGCCGGGCGCCTATCGCGACGCGGTGCTCCTGAACGCCGCCGCCGGCCTCGTGGTGGCGGGCCGCGCGCGCGACCTGCGCGAGGGTGCTGCGTTGGCGGCCGAGAGCATCGACACCGGCGCCGCCAAGCGCGCCGCGGCGACGCTCGCCGCCATCAGCACGGCGCAGTGAGCCCGCGGTGAGCCCCACCGGACCCGGCTGGGCCGACCTGCCCTTCTTCGCCGAGGACTGGCCGGCGCTGCGCGACCGGCTGGCCGCGCGGGACGCGGTCGCGCCGCCCGCCGCACTCAGGTTCCGCGCGCTCGACCTCACCGCGCCCGAGGACGTCCGGGTGGTGATCCTGGGCCAGGATCCCTACCCGACGCCGGGCCACGCCACCGGCCTCGCCTTCTCGGTGCCGGGCGATCTGCGGAAGCTGCCGCCGAGCTTGCGCAACATCTTCGCAGAAATGCGCGACGACATCGGCTGCGCGCCCGAAAGCGGCGATCTCACCCATTGGGCGCAGCAGGGCGTGCTGCTTCTGAACACCGCGCTCTCGGTCGATCCCGGCCAGCCCGGCAGCCATGCCCGCTGGGGCTGGGACAGGCTGGTGGCGCAGGTGCTCGACCGCGCCGCGCGGCGGCCTTGCGCCTTTCTCCTTTGGGGCAACCACGCGCAGAAGGTGGCCCGCCCCTTCACCGGGCCCGAGCATCTGGTGATCGAGACCGCGCATCCCTCGCCGCTCGCCGCGCGGCGCGGCTTCTTCGGCTCGCGCCCCTTCGGCCGGATCAACGACTGGCTCGAGGCGCGCGGCGAGGCCCCGATCGACTGGTGCCATGCATCGCGCGGCGACGCACAGACGCTTTCCAACACCGCATCCGACGGCTAGAACCGACACATGGACATTCTCGACAAGATCAAGGCCTACAAGCTCGAAGAGGTCGCCGCGCGCAAGGCCGCGCTGCCGCTTTCCGAGATCGAGGCGCGCGCCGCCCAGGCCCCCGCCCCCCGCGGTTTCGCCGACCGCCTGACCGAGGCCGCGCGCGAAGGCTACGGCCTGATCGCCGAGATCAAGAAGGCGAGCCCCTCCAAGGGGCTGATCCGCCCCGATTTCGACCCGCCGGCGCTGGCCCGCGCCTACGAGGCCGGCGGCGCCGCCTGCCTGTCGATCCTGACCGACGAGCCGTCGTTCCAGGGCGCCGACGACTACCTCGTGCAGGCCCGCGCCGAGACCACGCTGCCGGTGCTGCGCAAGGATTTCCTCTACGACCCGTGGCAGGTGGCCGAGAGCCGCTCGCTCGGGGCCGACTGCATCCTGATCATCATGGCCAGCGTCTCCGACGCGCAGGCGCGTGAGCTGGAAGAGGCCGCCGAGCGCTGGGGCATGGACGCGCTGATCGAGGTGCATGACCGCGAGGAGCTGGAGCGCGCGGCCAACCTGAACTCGAAGATGATCGGCATCAACAACCGCAACCTGCAGACCTTCGAGACCTCGCTCGACGTCACCCGCAAGCTCGCCAAGCACGTGCCGGTCGACCGGATGATCGTCGCCGAGAGCGGGCTGAACACGCCCCAGGACCTCGCCGAGATCGCCCGCTACGGCGCCCGCGCCTTCCTGATCGGCGAGAGCCTGATGCGGCAGGAGGACGTGACGGCCGCGACGCGGACGCTGCTGTCGAACCCGCTGACCGCGCCGGGGGCCTGATGGCCCTGTCGCATTTCGACGCCGCGGGCCACGCCCACATGGTCGACGTCACCGACAAGGCGGTGACCGACCGCCGCGCCGTGGCCGAGGGCGTCGTGCGGATGGCGCCGGAGACGCTCGATCTCGTGAAACAGGGGCGCGCCGGCAAGGGCGACGTGCTCGGCACCGCCCGGCTCGCCGGCATCATGGCGGCCAAGAAGACCGCCGACCTGATCCCGCTCTGCCACCCGCTGCCGCTGTCGAAGGTGACGCTGGATCTGGAGCCCGACGACACCCTGCCCGGCGTCCGGATCACCGCGACCGTCAAGACCACCGGCCGCACCGGGGTGGAGATGGAGGCGCTCACCGCCGTCACGGTCGCCGGGCTCACCATCTACGACATGCTCAAGGCCGCCGAGAAGGGCATGGAGATCGGCGGCGTGCGCCTGCTCTCCAAGGAAGGCGGCAAGTCGGGGCACTGGGAGGCGTGATCCCGGTCGCCGAGGCGCTCGACCGGCTCTTCGCGCTGGCCTCCCCCGTCGGCACCGAGGAGGTCGGCCTGACCGACGCCCGGGGCCGCGTGCTGCGCGCCCCCGTCACCGCAACCCGCGACCAGCCGCCCTTCGCGGCCTCCGCCATGGACGGCTACGCGATCCGCGAGACCGACTGCGCGGCGGGCACGCGGCTCGCCGTGATCGGCGAGGCGGCGGCCGGGCACGGCTTCGCGAGCGCGGTGAAGCCCGGCGAGGCGGTCCGCATCTTCACCGGCGCGCCGGTCCCCGAAGGCGCCGAGCGCGTGGTGATCCAGGAGGACACCGCGCGCGAGGGCGACACGGTGATCCTCGGCCACGGCATCTCAGACAACCGCAACATCCGGCCCGCCGGCATCGACTTCCACGCGGGCGACGCCATCGCCGCGCCGCGCCTGCTGCGCCCGGCCGACATCGCGCTCGCCGCGGCGATGAACGCCGCCCGGCTGACCGTGGCGCGCCGGCCCGAGGTGGCGATCCTCGCCACCGGCGACGAGCTGGTCGCGCCCGGCGGCGAGCCGCGTCCCGACCAGATCATCGCCTCGAACGCCTACGGCCTCGCGGGCATCGTCGAGGCGGCCGGCGGCCGCGCCCGGCTGCTGCCGATCGCCGGCGACAGCATGGCCTCGCTGGCGCAGGCCTTCGACCTGGCGCGCGGCGCCGACATCGTGCTGACCGTCGGCGGCGCCTCGGTGGGCGATCACGACCTCGTCGGCGCGGCGGCCGCCGAGGCCGGCATGGAGCGCGCCTTCTGGAAGGTGGCGATCCGCCCCGGCAAGCCGCTGATGGCCGGCCGTTTCGGCCAAGCGCTGCTACTGGGCCTGCCCGGCAACCCCGTCTCTTCGATGGTCTGCGCGCATGTCTTCCTCGTGCCGCTGATCCGCGCGCTTGCGGGCCTGCCGCCCGCCCCCGCGCCGCGCCGCCGGGTCCGGCTCGCCGCCGACCTGCCCGCCAACGGCCCGCGCGAGCACTACCTGCGCGCCGATCTCGGCGCGGACGGCGTGCGCCCGCACCCCAGGCAGGACAGCTCGCTCCTGTCGGTGCTGGCCGCCGCCGACGCGCTGATCGTGCAGCCCCCCGACGACCCCGCACGCCCCGCGGGAGCAGAGGTCGAGGTGATCGACCTCTGACACTTGACACAAAACGGGAACGTGCGTAGAACGGAGAACCAACCTCTACGGCACGGCAAAGGGGCAACCATGCTGACCCGAAAACAATCCGACCTGCTGGAGTTCATCCACCGGAGGATCCGCAGGGACGGCGTGCCGCCCTCCTTCGACGAGATGAAGGACGCGCTCGACCTGCGCTCGAAATCCGGCATCCACCGGCTGATCACCGCGCTCGAGGAGCGCGGCTTCATCCGCCGCCTCGCCCATCGCGCCCGCGCGCTCGAGATCCTGAAGCTGCCCGAGGCGATGGAAGCCCGCCTCGCCGCCGAGGAGGCCGAGGCCACGCCCGACCCCAAGCCCGCCGACATGCCCGCCGAGATCGCGGCGCTGGCGATGAACCTGCCCGTGATGGGCCGGATCGCCGCCGGTGTGCCGATCTCCGCGATCAGCGAGGTCAGCCACGAGATCGCCGTGCCCGGCACCATGCTCGGCTCGGGCAACCACTACGCGCTTGAGGTGCGCGGCGACTCGATGATCCAGGCCGGGATCAACGATGGCGACGTGGTGGTGATCCGCGAGACCGGCACCGCCGACAACGGCGACATCGTCGTGGCGCTGATCGAGGATCAGGAGGCGACGCTGAAGCGCTTCCGCCGCCAGGGCGGCAAGATCGCGCTCGAGGCCGCCAACCCGGCCTACGAGACCCGGCTCTACACCGACGAGCAGGTGCGCGTACAGGGCCGCCTCGTCGGCCTGATCCGCAGCTACTGAGCGCCGCCCGGTCGGGCGAGACACGGCGCGGCCCGCCCCGGCCGCGCCGTTCGCGTTCATGCTCACCGGGATGACAGCAGCGGCGAGGCGTCGCGCGCCGCCCTGTCGGACCACAGCCTGCGCCCCGCCCGCTCGGCCGTGCTGGTGACGTCGAGCCCCGCCGCCCCGGCCTCGACCGCCAAGGCGCCCAGCCGCCGCAGGTCGAGGCTGTCGTAGCGCAGGCAGGGGCGCGGCGTCGGGTCGGGATGGTTGGCGATCACCAGCGCCGCGCCGTCGCAGCCCCTGAGCGCCGCCAGGGCGGTCTTGCCAGACACCTGCAGCACCTCGACCCCGCCCAGCCGCAGCCGCACCACGCGGTCTTCTCGCGGCAACACCACGGGGTCATGCGCCGCCGCCTGATCCCGCCCCGCCCCGTCATTCTCCAGCCAGGCCGCGGCGGCGAAGCCGTCGCCCTTCGGCTTCGACAGCGCCCGTCCCTCCGGCGTCATCAGCCCCACGAGCCCGCCGCTCTCGGCCACCAGCAGCGCCGGGCGCTCGGCCCCGGCCCAGAGCCCCGCGGCCAGCGCCAGCGGCGCCAGCCCCGCCCAGCGGCCCCGCCCCTGCCACAGCATCAGCACGAGCCCGCCCGCCGCCACCAGCGGCAGCACGAGGCCGGGCGGCGCGATCACTGCGGAGCTTGCGCCGTCGAGCGCGGCGATGCGCTCGGCCACGATCAGGATCCAGCTCGAGCCGATCTCGACCATCCACAGCGCCGGCCGCTCCAGCCCCAGCGGCGCGGTCAGCGCCAGCAGCACCGCGCCGGGCATCACGAGGAGGCCCATCGCCGGCGCCGCGAGCAGGTTGGCGATCAGCCCGTAATGCGCCACCCGGTTGAAATGCGCCGCGGCGAAGGGCGCGGTGGCCATGCCCGCCACCACCGAGGACAGCGCGAGGAGCGCCACGGGCATCCACAACCGCGCTGCGCCGCGCGGCCGGTGCCAGCCCGGCGGCAGCCGCCCGAACACCGCCGTCAGCGCCAGCGCGGCGGCGAAGGACATCTGGAACCCCGCCGAGAGCAGCGTCTCGGGCCGCAGCGCCAGTACGACGAGCGCCGCGATCCCCACCACCCGCAGGCTGATCGCCCGCCGGTCGGCAAGGATCGCGCAGAGGCCGACCGCGACCATGACGAAGGCGCGCTCGGTCGCGACGTCGCGCCCGGCCAGCGCGAGGTAGAAGGCCGCCGCCGGCAGCGCCGCCCCGGCGGCGATCTTGCGCGCGGGCCATCTGAGCGCCAGCGGCGGCAACGCCGCGATCCCGGCGCGCACCAGCCAGAACACGAAGCCCGCCAGCATCGCCATGTGCATCCCCGAGATCGAGACGAGGTGGTAGAGGTTCGACTCCCGCATCGCGTCGTTCGCGGCCTGCCCCAGCCCGGAGCGGTCGCCCGTGGTCACGGCCGCGGCAAAGCCGCCGGCCTCGCCCGGGATGCGGGCGCGGACCCAGCGGCTCAGCCGGTCGCGCAGCCGCCCCAGCGCCATGCCCTCGATACTGTCGGTCGCGCGCAGCACCGGATTGCGGGTATAACCCACCGCGCCCAGCCCCTCGAACCAGGCATGGCGGCGGAAGTCGAAATCGCCCGGCTCGGCCGGCCCCGGCGGCGGCGAGAGATGCCCGGTGGTCATCACCCGCATCCCCGGCGCGGGCACCAGCCACGGATTGGCCTCCAGCAGCGACAGCCGCACCCGCCCGGGCGTGCGCCCCGGCGCGACATCCTTGAGCCGCACCCGGTCGAGCGTCAGCCGCAGCCGGTCGCTGCCCGAGCGGTCGATCTCGACCACCCGCCCCTCGATCGGGCCGTAATAGCGAAAGCCCAGCACCGGGGACGCGACCCCATGCGCCCGCGCCCCCGCCAGCACGAAGCCCGCCGCCGCGAAGCCGGCGAAGAGCAGAAGCGCCCGCAACGCGACCGAGCGCGCGAAAACCGCGACGCCCGCCGCCCCGGCCGCCAGCAGCGCGCCCCAGCCATGGGCCGCAAGGCCCGGCTCGCGCAGCAGCGCGAACCATGCGCCGATCCCGGTGCCGAGCGCCACCGGCGCCCAGGCCGCGAGATAGCCGTTCTGCCGGGCCAGCAGCGCCTCGACCCAGCCGAAGACGGCGCCGGGCGCGCCCGGCCGCCACGCTTGTTTCCGCGCCCCGACCTGAGTATCCCCCATGCAGACAAGGCTAGACCCCTCATGGTTAGCGAAAGGTTAAAACTCCCCGACATGTCCCAGACCCCGGTCGTCACCCGCTTCGCCCCCTCGCCCACCGGCGCGCTGCATATCGGCGGCGCGCGCACCGCGCTGTTCAACTGGCTCTACGCGCGTGGCCGCGGCGGCAAGTTCCTGCTGCGCATCGAGGACACCGACCGCGCCCGCTCCACGCCCGAGAACACCCAGGCCATCCTCGACGGGCTGACATGGCTCGGCCTCGACTGGGACGGCGAGCCGATCAGCCAGGCCGCCGGCGCCGAGCGCCACGCCGAGGTGGCCCGCCAGATGCTGGCCGAGGGCAGCGCCTACAAGTGCTTCTCGACGCAGGAGGAAATCGAGGCGTTCCGCGAGGAGGCCCGCGCCAAGGGCGGCTCGACGCTGTTCCGCTCGCCCTGGCGCGACGTGGCCGAGGCCGAGCACCCCGACGCCCCCTTCGCGATCCGCATCAAGGCGCCGCGCGACGGCGCCACGACGATCCGCGACGAGGTGCAGGGCGAGATCACCATCGGCAACGACCAGCTCGACGACATGGTGCTGCTGCGCTCGGACGGCTCGCCGGTCTACATGCTCGCGGTGGTGGTCGACGACCACGACATGGGCGTGACCCACGTGATCCGCGGCGACGACCACATGACCAACGCCTTCCGCCAGGCGATGATCTACCGCGCCATGGGCTGGGAGCTGCCGGTCTTCGCGCATGTGCCACTGATCTTCGGCCCCGACGGCAAGAAGCTGTCGAAGCGCCACGGCGCCACCGGCGCGGCCGAGTACCAGAAGATGGGCTACCCGGCGGCCGGCATGCGCAACTACCTGACCCGGCTGGGCTGGAGCCACGGCGACGCCGAGTACTTCTCGGACGCCGAGGCGCGCGAATGGTTCGACCTGGGCGGCATCGGCAAGTCGCCGGCGCGCTTCGACATGAAGAAGCTCGAGAACCTCTGCCGCCAGCACATCGCCGCCTCGGACGATGCCGCGCTGCTGCATGAGGCCGAGGAATTCCTCGCCGCCATCGGCCGGCCCAAGCTGACCGAAGGGCAGCGAGACGGGCTGCTCGCGGCCATGCCGCATCTCAAGGAGCGGGCCAAGACCTTCCCGGAACTTCTTGAAAAGGCTCACTTCGTTCTCGCCGACCGGCCGATCGCGCCGGACGAGAAATCGGCCAAGAACCTCGACGATGTATCCCGTGGTATACTGGCAGAATTGACGCCGCAGCTGCAAACTGCTAGCTGGGAGCGTGACACGCTGGAGGGGGTCGTGACAGCTCTGGCCGAGGCGCATGGCCTCGGGTTGGGCAAGCTTGCAGGCGCGCTGCGCGCCGCGCTGGCGGGGCGCATGGTCAGCCCCAGCGTATTCGACATGATGCTTGTGCTCGGTCGCGACGAAAGCGTGGCGCGGGTCAAAGATGCGTCGGCCTGACACTGGCGCGTCACCGTTTCCCCGCTAGCTAGGGACGCGGCATCGAGAGGCAATTTGCGCCACAGCCCGGCTCCGGCCGGGCCAGGGCGGGAGCATGAAGGGAACCTGAATGGCCGAAACCACCAAGACCGCGACCCTGACGATCGACGGCGTGAGCCACGATCTGGCGATGTACGCCCCCACCGACGGGCCCGAGGTGATCGACATCCGCAAGCTCTACGCGCAGGCGGGCGTGTTCACCTACGACCCGGGCTTCACCTCGACCGCGTCCTGCGACTCGACCATCACCTATATCGACGGCGAGAAGGGCATCCTGACCCATCGCGGCTACCCGATCGGGCAGCTGGCCAAGGACAGCCACTATCTCGAGGTCTGCTACCTGCTGCTCTACGGCGAGCTGCCCTCGGCCGCGCAGCTCGAGGAGTTCGAGACGCTGGTGACGCGTCACACGATGATCCACGAGCAGATGCACAACTTCTTCCGGGGCTTCCGGCGGGACGCGCATCCGATGGCCACCATGGTCGGCGTGGTCGGCGCGATGTCGGCCTTCTACCATGACAGCACCGACATCAACGACCCGCACCAGCGCGAGGTCGCCTCGATCCGGCTGATCGCCAAGATGCCGACCATCGCGGCGATGGCCTACAAGTACTCGATCGGCCAGCCCTTCGTGTATCCGCGCAACGACCTCGACTACGCGTCGAACTTCCTGCGCATGTGCTTCTCGGTCCCGGCCGAGGAATACGAGGTGAACCCGATCCTCGCCCGCGCGATGGACCGGATCTTCACGCTGCACGCCGACCACGAGCAGAACGCCTCGACCTCGACCGTGCGTCTCGCCTCCTCCTCGGGCGCCAACCCGTTCGCCTGCATTGCGGCCGGCATCGCCTGCCTCTGGGGCCCGGCGCATGGCGGCGCCAACCAGGCCTGCCTCGAGATGCTGCGCGAGATCGGCACGCCGGACCGGATCCCCGAGTTCATCGCCCGCGCGAAGGACCGCAACGACCCGTTCCGCCTGATGGGCTTCGGCCACCGGGTCTACAAGAACTTCGACCCGCGCGCGAAGGTGATGAAGGAAAGCGCCGACGAGGTGCTCGACCTGCTGGGCGTCGAGAACAACCCGACGCTGCAGGTCGCCAAGGAGCTCGAGCGCGTGGCGCTGGAGGATCCCTACTTCGCCGAGAAGAAGCTCTACCCGAATGTCGACTTCTACTCGGGCATCATCCTCGACGCGATGGGCTTCCCGACCTCGATGTTCACCCCGATCTTCGCGCTGGCGCGGACCGTGGGCTGGGTGTCGCAGTGGAAGGAGCAGCTGGCCGACCCGCAGTTGAAGATCGGCCGCCCGCGCCAGCTCTATCTCGGCGCGGCGCAGCGCGACTACGTCGACATCGAGAACCGCTGACCTGAAGTAAGGAAAGCGGAGGAATCGCAAGGGCCCGGCGGCAGCGCCGGGCCCTTTTTCGTGGGGCCGAAAACATGGCCCCCGCCATGATTCCGACACATTCCCATGAGCGGCCGAAGCGCCCCGAAACGCGGGGTCGAAACCGGCAACAATGCACCCGCTCGCAAGGAAACTGTCGCCAAAAAGACCTGTCTAATCGGACATGTCCGGGCAGATAGGGGGTAACGCGCACGTTAGCTGGGAGCCCTTTTTTTGTTGTGTTCCGTGCAAAGCCCTCATTTCGACCCATCCGTAGGGACTTGTCCAAATGGTTAAGGCCCTGACAGGCAATGCATTTTTTCCGGACGCCCCGAGGCTCTGCCACGCCATCGCCGCAATTCGTGCCGATATAGATAGCGTTGCAGACGCCATCTCGCTTTACCGAGTGATTGCCAGGAAGGATTAAGAGCATGACCATTCAGGCCCATATTTACCCCGCCCCCGCCGCCGAGAGCTGCGAAGCCACCGTCACGGGCGCGGCCGACATCCGGGTGGTGCTGCACGAGCTCGGCGATGGCGGTCTGATGATCGACCTGCAGATGGACGAGGATCAGGCGCAGGGGCTCGGCATCACCGCCGTGCAGTTCGACTTCGCCGCCGCCGAGCTGCTGCCCCGGCTGAGCCTGTCGGGCCCCGAGCTGCGGGCGCAGCGCTTCGGTGCCGGCTCGCGCGGCCATGACTGCACCGCCCTGCTCGCCCATCCGCACAGCCGCCGCGGCCAGCCGCTGCGCCGCACCGCGATGGTGCTGGCCCATGACAGCCTGGTGCTCACGCTCGACGATCTGGCCGGCCAGGACTTCGTGGTCCGTCTCGCGCCGGTGGCCGCCAACCACGCCGCCTGCGACGGGCTGACCGTGACCGGCCGCTTCCCCACCCGCCCGGCGGCGGTGCCGGGCGCCGGGCGCTCGACCGACGGCTCGGTCTTCGGCGGCGTCATGGACGAGATCATGGCCCTCACCGCGCCGGCCCAGCCGGCCCGCCGCATCGCCTGAGCCGCCGGACAGGCCCCTAAAGGGCCTGCCGGGGCCGTCAGGGGCGCTTCAGAGGCCCTTCAGCGGCCCTCGAAGGCCGGGGGACGCTTCTGCAGGAAGGCGACCACGCCCTCCTTGAAATCGCGGCTGCGGCCGCAGGCGCCCTGCAGCTGCGCCTCCAGCGTCAGCTGATCGGCATAGGAATTCTCGAAACTCGCCCGCATCGCCTGCTTGAGATGCGAATAGGCCTCGGTCGGCCCCTGCGCCAGCTGCGCCGCGCGCGCGCGCCAATGCGCCGCGAAGCCCTCTTCCGGCACCGCCTCGTAGATCATGCCCCAATCGGCCGCCTGCCGCGCCGGGACCTTGTCGGCGAAGAGCGTGGCGCCCATGGCGCGCGCCAGACCGACCTGCCGCGGCAGCGTCCAGGTGCCGCCGGCATCGGGGATCAGGCCGATCCGGGTGAAGGCCTGGGTGAAATAGGCCTCCTGCGAGGCGATCACCACGTCGCAGGCCAGCGCGAGGTTCGCGCCCGCCCCGGCCGCCGGGCCGTTGACGGCGGCGATCACCGGCAAACGGCACTCGGTGATGGCGTTGAGCATCGGCACGTATTCGTCGCGCAGCACCCGCTCGAGATCGGTCGCCGCCGCGTTGCCCGCGTCGCCCAGATCCTGCCCCGAGCAGAAGGCGCGGCCCGCGCCGGTCAGCACCAGCACGCGGGCGGTCTCGGCCGCGGCGCGCACCGCGTGGGTGATCTCGGCCCGCATCTGGCCGTTGAGCGCGTTCATCTTGTCGGGCCGATTCAGCGTCAGCACCGCCGTGCCGGCCTCGATTTCGAATGTGATCGTCTGGTAGTCCATCTGGGTCCCTCCGCTGTTCGGGCGCAGCCTGCACCCGGGCTGACGCGCACGGAAGGTGCGACCCGGCGTCAGCGGTCGAGGATGTCGCGCAGCCGCGCCTCCTCCTCTTCCGAGAGGCGGTCCTCCGGCCCCTTGGCGCGGCGGCGGATCGAGACCACCGCCACCCCGCCCGCGACCAGCAGGAGCACCGGGGCCGCGAGCCAGAGCACGAGGTTGGCGCCAGAGGCGTCGGGGCTCAGCAGCACGTATTCGCCGTAGCGGTCGACCACCGCCTGCACCACCTCGGCGTCGCTGTCGCCGGCCACCAGCCGCTCGCGCACGTAGAGCCGCAGGTCGCGGGCGACGCCGGCATTGCTGTCGTCGATGTTCTCGTTGCGGCAGACCGGGCAGCGCAGGCCGGCGCTGATGTCGCGGGCGCGCGTTTCCAGCGCCGGGTCGTCGAGGATCTCGTCCGGCTCGACCGCGAAGGCCGGCGCGGCCACGAGCGCGAGCGCGAGCGCCAGCCGCCTCATTGCGCCGCCACCGCGCTCGGGGCCGCGCGCCGCGCGCCAGCGGCGACCCGCAGCCGCCGGTCGGTGAGCGACAGCCCCCCGCCCAGCGCCATCAGGATCGCGCCGCCCCAGATCCAGTTCGCCATCGGCTTGACGTGCGAGCGCACCGCCCAGCCGCCGCCATCCTGCTCCTCGCCGATCACCACGTAGAGGTCGCGCCAGAGGCCGCCATCGATCCCCGCCTCGGTGGTGGGCATGCCGGCCACCGGGTAGAAGCGCTTCTCGGGATGCAGCGTCGCGATCTCGGCGCCGTCCGCGCGCAGCGTCATGTCGGCCATGGTGGTCAGGTAGTTCGGCCCCTCGGTCTCGCGCACCGCGTCGAGCGTGACCTCGTAGCGGCCGATCTGCCAGCTGTCGCCGATTTGGGCCACGCGGATGTCCTCGCGCTCCCAGGCCAGCAGCCCGGCGATGCCGATGATGGTGACGCCGAGCCCGCCATGCGCCAGCGCCCGGCCCCAATCGGCGCGCGGCACGCGGGCCAAGCGCTTCAGCCGGGCGGCAGGGGCGCCGCGGCCGGTGCGGCTCCAGATGTCGACCAGCGCGCCGCCGATCACCCAGGCCCCGAGCGCGAGGCCCAAGGGCCCCAGCGCCGAACGGCCCGAGCCCAGCGCGTAGCCCAGAAGCGCAGCAGAGGCGGCCAGCAGCGCGGCGGGCCAGAGCTGGCGGGCGACGCGGGCCCCGGTCGCGCGTTTCCAGGCGAAGAGCGTGCCGAAGGGCAGCAGCACGCCCAGCGCCACGAAGAAGGGCGTGAAGGCCGCGTCGAAGAAGGGCGGCCCGACCGAGAGCACCCGGCCGAAGGCCATCTCCGCCACCAGCGGCCAGACCGTGCCGACGAAGACCACCAGCGCCGCGACGGCCAGAAGCACGTTGTTGGCCACCAGCGCGCTTTCGCGGCTCAGGAGCCCGAACACGCCCTTGGCCTCCATCGCATGCGCCCGCGCGGCATAGAGCGTCAGCGCGCCGCCGGTGAAGACGGCGAGGATGGCGAGGATGAACACGCCCCGCTCGGGGTCGTTGGCGAAGGCATGCACGCTCGTCAACACGCCCGAGCGGACGATGAAGGTGCCCAAGAGCGAGAAGCTGAAGGCGATGATCGCGAGAAGCACGGTCCAGCTCTTCAGCGCCTCGCGCTTCTCGGTGACGATGGCCGAGTGCAGCAGCGCGGCGGCGAAGAGCCAAGGCATGAAGCTCGCGTTCTCGACCGGGTCCCAGAACCAGAAGCCGCCCCAGCCCAACTCGTAATAGGCCCACCACGAGCCCAGGGCGATGCCGATGGTCAGAAACAGCCAGGCCGCCAGCGTCCAGGGCCGCACCCAGCGCGCCCATGCGGCGTCGACCCGGCCCTCGATCAGCGCGGCCACCGCGAAGGAGAAGGCCATCGAGAGGCCGACATAGCCGAGGTAGAGAAACGGCGGGTGGAAGGCGAGGCCGGGGTCCTGCAGGAGCGGGTTCAGGTCGCGCCCGTCGAAGGGCGGCACCTCGACCCTGAGGAACGGGTTCGAGGTGAAGAGCATGAAGGCGAAGAAGGCGACGCCGATCGCGCCCTGCACCGAGAGCACGCGCGCGCGCAGCCGCTCGGGCAGGTTGCCGCCGAACCATGCGGCCGCCGCGCCGAAGCCCGACAGGATCAGCAGCCACAGCAGCAAGGAGCCCTCGTGATTGCCCCAGACGCCGCTGATCTTGTAGATCATCGGTTTCAGCGAATGCGAGTTCGCCACCACCAGCGCCACCGAGAAATCCGAGGTGACGAAGGCCACGGTCAGCGCCGCGAAGGCGAAGCCGGTGCACAGGAACTGCGCCGTGGCGGCGGGTTCGGCCACCGCCATCCAGGCGCGCCAGCCCTTCTGCGCGCCGACCATCGGGACCACCATCTGCACGATGGCGGTGACGAAGCCCAGAATCAGGGCGAAATGTCCAAGCTCTACCAGCATGTCTTCTCTCTATCCGATCCCCGTCCGACCCGCCATCGGGCGGAACGGGACAGGGTGTCACGGCTGCGTGCGGCGCCAGTCCTCGAGCGCGGCGTTGGGGTCGGGCGTGGCGGTCGTCGCCGGCCCGGCGCGCGGGCGCGGGCCGGGCGGCGCGGGCGCCTGCGCCAGCGCCGCGACGACGGCGCGCTCGAAGCCCTGTCCATGCGCCTGCATCCGGGCGCCGAAATAGAAGCTGACGATCGCCCCCATCAGCCACCACAGCGGCTCGGGCACCAGCGCGAGGCCGGCCATCCGTTCGGAGAACCACGCCGGGTCGGCCATCGCCGCGCCGATCAGCCCGAGCGTGCCGAAGGCCATCATCGGGCGCGGTAGCCGGTTCAGCCCGTCGATGAAGCGGTCCCAGCCCCCGCGCCGCTCGCGCGCCATCTCGGCCGCGAACTGCGCCAGCACGCGGGCGCGATGCTCCGCCGCCCGCCCCGCCCCGGCCTCGGCGTTCTCGCGGAAGACCTCGACCGTCTCGGCCACCACGTTGCGCCGCTCTCCGAAGAGCGCGCCGAAGACGCTGCCGATCACCCCGCCGATCATCCCCATGACGCCACCCTCTCGCGATGCTCGGCCTCGCTCAGATGGTAGCGCGGCGATATGAACTCCTCGGCCCGGCGGATCCAGCCGCCCTTGCCGCCGTCACGGGCGCGCGCGTATTTGCGGCTCCTGGGGCGGCGGTCGGCGAGGCGGTAGTACCAGTTGCGCCGGGCGATGCCGTAGGCGTCGGCGAAATGCTCGGGCGCGGCCTGCTGCGCGCGCGCGGCCGCGGCGATGGTCTGCGGGCCGATGATGCCGTCGACCGCGATCTCGATCCGCATGTCGCGCAAGAGCCGTTGCAGGATCTTCACCGCGTTGGCGCCGGCATTGACATACATGTCGAAGACCGAAGGCCGGAGCGGTTCGGGCAGCGCGTCGATGCGCGGGCGGCGGTAGTAGTGCTCGATGAAGATCTCGACCGCCTGATCGGGCGTCAGCGCCTTCACGTCGGCCTCGGTGACGCGCCCGTCGCCGTCGAGGTCGCGCCCGAGGCGGCGCAGCGTGCCCAGCGTCACGCCGTGCTTGGTCGCCCCGCCGGGATCGTCCGGGTCGTTCACGTAGCCGCCCTCTCGGGCGACGATCGCCTCGGCGATCTCTCTCACGCTCTGCATTCCAGCCCCCTTTCGCCAGCCGCGGGGAAGACTGTCACAAGGAGGTTAATCCGCCGCTGCGGCAGCGTCCGGTGCCCGGTAGACGCCCTGCTCCTCGAGCGCGTCGATCACCTCTTTCGGCATGTAGCTCTCGTCGTGCTTGGCGAGGATCTCGACCGCCTCGAAACGCTCGCCGGTCCAGCGCCCCTGCCCGACCATGCCCTGCCCTTCCTCGAAGAGGTCCGGCAGGATGCCGGTATAGGTCACGGGCACGCTGGCGCCGCCATCAGTGACGTTGAAGCGCACCGTCTCGCTTTCGCCGCGCACGAGGCTGTCGGGCTCGACGAGCCCGCCGATGCGGAACACCTCGTTTGGCGCCGGGGGCTCGGAGAGCACCTGGCTCGGCGAGCGGAAGTAGTTGATCCCATCGCGCATCGCGTAGCCGATGATCGCGGTCGCCAGCGCCAGCGCCACGGCAGCGAGCAGGATCACCTGCACGCGGCGGGTCTTCTTCAGGCTGCGCATCAGGGGAACACCGGGGCCAGCATCAGCCCCTCGGTCTCAGGCAGGCCGAGCATCAGGTTGGCGTTCTGCAGCGCCTGGCCCGAGGAGCCCTTGCACAGGTTGTCGAGCGTCGAGACCACCAGCGTGCGGCCCGAGACCCGGTCGCCCGCGACGCCCAGATGGCAGAAGTTCGAGCCCTGCACGTGGCTCATCCCCGGCAGCTTGCCGAAGGGCAGCACCCGCAGGAAGGGCTCCGTTGCGTAGCGCGACGCGAGCGCCTCGTGCACGGCCTGCGGGTCGCCCTTGACGTAGCAGGAGGCGAGGATGCCGCGGTTCACCGGCACCAGATGCGGGGTGAAGAGGATGCGCACGTCGCGACCGGCGATCTGGCTGAACTCCTGGTCGAACTCGCCGAGGTGGCGGTGGGTGCCGCCGGCGGAATAGGCCAGCACGTCCTCGCTCCGCTCGGAGAACAGCATGTTCTCCTTGAGCGAGCGGCCGGCGCCCGAGACGCCGTTCTTCAGGTCGCAGACGATGTCGTCGAGATCGATGAGCCCCGCCTCGATCAGCGGGCGCAGCGCGAACTGCACGGTGGCGGCGTTGCACCCCGTTCCGGCGACCAGCCGGGCGGCGCGGATCTCGTCGCGGTAGAACTCGGTCAGGCCGTAGACGGCCTCTTCCTGCAGATCCATCGCGGCGTGGGGCTTGCCGTACCACTTTTCGTATTCGCCGTCGTTCCTGAGCCGGAAATCGGCGGAGAGGTCGACGATCTTCAGGTCGCGCGGCAGGTCCTTGATCACCGCCTGGCTCATCGCGTGCGGCAGGGCGCAGAAGGCGATGTCGATCTTCGAGAAGTCGATCTCCTCGATCTTGCACAGCGGCGGCAGCTCGAGATGGCCGAGATGCGGGAAGACATCGCCCATCGCCATGCCGGCCTTGCGGTCGCCCGACAGCGCCGCGATCCCGATCCCCGGATGGGTCGCGATCAGGCGGACGAGCTCGGCCCCGGTGTAACCGGAAGCCCCGAGGATGGCGGCGGAATGGGTCATGTCACGGCTCCTGTCGGCCTGTCAGATGGGGAGCGAAGCGGCCCGGCACCAGAGGCGCGCGGGCCGGAAACGCCGCGGCATCGGGCCGCTGTCATCATGGGCGCGGCGTCACGCCGCTGGTATCGTGGGCGCGGCGTCACGCCGCGACGAACTCGATGCGGCGGCGCAGGAACTGGGTCGCGCGGTTCGAGACGTTCTTGGGGTTGCCGGTGGTGAGGAACGCGCTCTCGGTGCCGGGGCCGCGCATCTCGGGCCGGCGCTCGAGATAGTCGGCGAGGCTCTCGGCCACGAGGCTGGCCTGGCTGAACACCTTGACCTCCGGGCCGAGCGCATCCTGGAACACCTCTTCCATCAGCGGGTAATGGGTGCAGCCCAGCACCGCCGCGTCGGGGTTCGGCATCTTGCGCTTGAGCGCGTCGACATGGCTGCGCACCAGCGCGTCGGCGAGGATCATGTCGCCCTCCTCGATCGCGTCGACCACGCCGCCACAGGCCTGCGCCTCGACGTCGACGCCGATGGCGCGGAACGCCAGCTCGCGCTGGAAGGCGCGGCTCCGCACCGTGGCAGGGGTGGCGAAGAGCGCGACATGCTTCACGCCCACTTCCCGCGGCGGCGAGTTGTCGCCCCAGTGCCGCTCGGTCAGCGCCTCGATCAGCGGCACGAAGACGCCCAGCACCCGCTTGCCCTGCGGCACCCAGCCCTCCTGCATCCGCCGGAGCGCGGCGGCCGAAGCCGTGTTGCAGGCCAGGATCACCAGGTCGCAGCCGGCGTCGAACAGCCGCTCGGTGGCGCGGGTGGTCAGGTCGAAGATGTCGTCGGCGGTGCGCACGCCGTAGGGCGCGTGCGCGTTGTCGCCGTAATAGACCAGCGGCACCTCCGGCAGGCGTTTCGCCACGGCGTCCAGCACCGTCAGGCCGCCCAGCCCGCTATCGAAGATCCCGACCGCCATCGCGCACCCCGTGTCCTGTTGCGTTCCTCCCCCCCCATTGGGGGTCGGTCCAGCCTTAAGGGGCTTTGGCGGGGAAATCCATCGGCCGCGGCGCGACTTGGCGGTCTCGGGCCCGGGATCGTCCGCCGCCCCCGGCCGGCGCGGCCCCGGCGCCGCCCGCGCCGGGTGCGACCCGGCGTCCCGGCGGTCAGAAAATGACCAATTTTCATATTTAGCCGCTATGGTATGGCCATAAGCGCTGGCGCCGACGCGGAAAACCGCGCAGGCGCTTTGCAAGGCAGCCGCCGCAGCCTAGTTGCGCGGCGCGACGACACGGACGGGATTGGACAGCACATGGACTGGGACAAGCTGCGCATCTTTCACGCGGTCGCGGATGCCGGCAGCCTCACCCACGCGGGCGATTCGCTGCATCTGAGCCAGTCGGCGGTCAGCCGGCAGATCCGCGCGCTGGAGGAACAGCTCAACACCACGCTGTTCCATCGCCACGCGCGCGGGCTGATCCTGACCGAGCAGGGCGAGCTCCTGTTCGACGCGACGCGGGCGATGACCAAGCGGCTCGACGCCGCCGCCGCGCGCATCCGCGACAGCGAGGAGGAGGTGTTCGGCGAGCTGCGGGTGACGACGCCGATCGGCTTCGGCACGCTGTGGCTGGCGCCGCGCATGCGCAAGCTCTACGAGAGCTACCCCAACCTGAAGATCGACCTGATCCTCGAGGAGCGGGTGCTCGACCTGCCGATGCGCGAGGCCGACGTGGCGATCCGGATGAAGGAGCCGAGCCAGGCCGACCTGATCCGCAAGCGGCTGATGAGCGTGAAGATGCGGCTCTACGCCACCCGCTCCTATCTCGAGAAGGCCGGCGCGCTCGAGACGCTCGAGGATTTCGAGAACCACCGGCTGGTCTGCCAGAACCCCAGCTCGGCGCAGGTCTCGGCCGGGGCCGCGATGGTGCAGGAGCTGATGAGCTACAACATCCCCTCGCTGCTCACGGTGAACAACTATTTCGGCGTGCTGCAGGCGGTGCTGAACGATCTCGGCGTCGGCGTGCTGCCCGACTACCTGCCGCAGCACTTCCCCTCGCTCGAGCGGGTTTTGCCCGAGGTGGAGTCGGGCGACGTGCCGGTGTTCCTCGCCTATCCCGAGGAGCTCAGGCAGTCCAAGCGCGTCGCCGCCTTCCGCGACTTCGTGCAGGAGGAGGTGCAGGCGCATCGCCGTCGTCTTCGCGAACAGCGCGAAAATTAGGCAGACGCCCCCGAAACCGCTCAATCGCAAGACATGCGTCGGGCGCATGGCGGGCTTGCCCCCATGTCAGGGGTTTTGAACTTGATCGTTCACTTACTGCCCACTATTTCACCTTTCGAAGCCGATGCTGCTTTGCGGCGCATCGCTTCATACCTCCCTGTTGGACTTGCCGGGCCTGTGTGCCCGGCTTTTTTTTGCCTCGCCTTTGGGCGCTGGCATCTTGCCTGACGTGCCGCCGCGGCGCAGGCTGAGGCCAGTTGCAGCAGGAGGGCGGCACCATGCGGAATTTCGATCCGAAGTCCCTGCCGCCGCGCTTCGCCATGCCGGTGCCGATCTTCCGCATCTTCGACGAGGCGGTGGCGCGCGCCTTCTACGTCGATTTTCTCGAGTTCAAGGTGCGCTGGGAGCATCGCTTCGCCCCCGGCAAGCCGCTCTATGCCGAGATCGCGCGCGGCGGCGCGGTGCTGCATCTGAGTGGCCATCACGGCGACGCCTGCCCGGGTGCTGCCGCCTACCTGCCGGTCGAGGGGCTCGGCGCCTTCCGCGACGCGCTGCTGGCCAAGCGCCACCCCAACGCCCGCCCCGACATCGAGACCCGGCCTTGGGGCGACGAGATGATCGTGATCGACCCCTTCTCGAACCGGCTGCGCTTCTGCGAGGAGCGCTGAGCGCGGCTGCGGCCGCCGCGCCACGGCCCCCCGCTCACCGGCCCGCCCCGGCTTGACCCGCAGGGCGGCTGCCCGGATCTTGGCCCGCAGCCCGTCCAACACCTGCCAGCGAGTGATCCGCCATGCCCCGTCCGAAGATCGCCGCGCGACTGGCCGAAAGCTATCCGGGGCTCGGCTTCCTGGCGGTGCTGCTTCTGACCGACGATCTGCGCCTCGCCGGCTGGACCGGCGCCATGCTGGCGCTGGCGCTCATGCTGTGGCTCGGCTGGCGCGGACGGAGGCCGGACACGATCGCGCTGGGCCTCAACCTCTTCACCCTGCTTTGCGCGCCGCTGGTCGAGACGCTCCACCTGCTCGGGCATGGCGCGCAGGGCCGGCTGCTGCTCGATCACCTGCGGCCGGCGCTGCTCGTCACCGTGGCGCTGACCGGGGCGGCGCTGACGCTGCTGACGCCCTCGGGCTTCGTCGGGCGGGCCGGCGCGGGCAGCCGGCGCGGTTCTCTGGCGCTGCTGCTCCTGGCCCTCGTCGCGGCGCTGCTGCTGGCGCGGCCGCCGGTCGCGGAGCTGCCGCTGAACGCCGCCGCGGCCCTGCTCGGCCTGTTCCTCGCGCGGCGCTGGATCGCCCGGCGGGCGGTCGGCGCGCCGGCCTGAGGGACGGCCCGCGTCGAAACCCGCTTTCCCCTGCGGCGTCGCGGCGCTATGACGCGCGCGACCAGCAGGAGAGCCCCCGCATGTCCGACCCCCAGATCACCGAAGACCTCATCGCCGCGCACGGGCTGAAGCCCGACGAGTACCAGCGCATCCTCGGGATCATCGGGCGCGAGCCGAGCTTCACCGAGCTCGGCATCTTCTCGGCCATGTGGAACGAGCACTGCTCCTACAAGTCGTCGAAGAAATGGCTGCGCACCCTGCCCACGACCGGTCCGCAGGTGATCTGCGGCCCCGGCGAGAATGCGGGCGTGGTCGACATCGGCGACGGCCAGGCGGTGGTCTTCAAGATGGAGAGCCACAACCACCCCAGCTACATCGAGCCCTACCAGGGTGCCGCGACCGGGGTGGGAGGCATCCTGCGCGACGTCTTCACCATGGGCGCGCGCCCGATCGCGGCGATGAACGCGCTGAGCTTCGGCGATCTCGAGCACCCCAAGACCCGCAGCCTCGTCTCGGGCGTGGTCTCGGGCGTCGGCGGCTACGGCAACTGCTTCGGCGTGCCGAACGTGGGCGGCGAGGTGCGCTTCCACCCCAGCTACAACGGCAACTGCCTCGTCAACGCCTTCGCCGCCGGCCTCGCGGATGCCGATGCGATCTTCTACTCGGCCGCCTCGGGCGTCGGCATGCCGGTGGTCTATCTCGGCGCCAAGACCGGCCGTGACGGCGTCGGCGGCGCGACCATGGCCTCGGCCGAGTTCGACGACACGATCGAGGAGAAGCGCCCGACCGTGCAGGTGGGCGATCCGTTCACCGAGAAGCGGCTGATGGAGGCCTGCCTCGAGCTGATGGCGTCGGGCGCCGTGATCTCGATCCAGGACATGGGCGCGGCCGGCCTCACCTGCTCGGCCGTGGAGATGGGCGACAAGGGAGATCTGGGCATCCGCCTCGACCTCGACCGCGTGCCCTGCCGCGAGCCGGGCATGACCGCCTACGAGATGATGCTGTCGGAGAGCCAGGAGCGGATGCTCATGGTGCTGCGCCCGGAAAAGGAAACCGAGGCGCGGGCGATCTTTGACAAGTGGGACCTCGACTTCGCCATCGTCGGCGAGACCATCCCCGAGGACCGCTTCCTGATCGTGCATGGCGGCGAGACCAAGGCCGACCTGCCGCTGAAGGCGCTGTCGGGCACCGCGCCGGAATACGACCGCCCCTGGGTCGAGACCCCGGCCGCGGCCCCGCTCGGCCCGGTCGAGGAGATCGACGCGATCGAGGGCCTGAAGGCGCTGATCGGCAGTCCGAACCACGCCCGCAAGTCCTGGGTCTGGGAGCAGTACGACCACATGGTGATGGGCGACACGGCGCGCGCGCCGGGGGCGGGATCGGGTCTGGTGCGGGTGCACGGCACCGACAAGACGCTGGCCTTCACCTCCGACGTCTCGCCGCGCTACGTCAAGGCCAACCCCTATGAGGGCGGCAAGCAGGCGGTGGCCGAGGCCTGGCGCAACCTCGTCGCCACCGGCGCCAAGCCCCTGGCGGCGACCGACAACCTGAACTTCGGCAACCCGGAGAAGCCCGAGATCATGGGCCAGCTCGTGGGCGCCATCAAGGGCATCGGCGAGGCCTGCGCCGCGCTCGACTTCCCGATCGTCTCTGGCAACGTCTCGCTCTACAACGAGACCGACGGCACCGGCATCCTGCCGACGCCGACCATCGGCGGCGTCGGGCTGATCGAGACGGCGGGCCGGGCCATCGGCACCACCCCGCGCGAGGGCGACGTGGCGCTGGTGCTGGGCGTGACCGAGGGCCATCTCGGCCAGTCGGCCCTGCTGTGGGAGACCGCGCGCCGTGCCGAGGGCGACGCGCCGCGCGTCGATCTCGCGGCCGAAAAGGCGCACGGCCTCTTCATCCGCGACAACCACGCCACCATCCGCGCCTGCACCGACCTGTCGGATGGCGGGCTGGCGCTGGCCGCCTTCGAGATGGCCGAGGGCGCGGGGCTGGGCGTCGAGATCGGCGTCACCGGCACGGCGGCGCTGTTCGGCGAGGACCAGGGCCGCTACCTGATCGCCGCCGACGAGGAGAGCGCGGCGCTGCTGGAGGCGGCCGCCGGCGCCGCAGGCCTGCCGCTGGCGCGCGTCGGACGCTTCGGCGGCGACCGGGTGAAGCTCGGGGACGCCGAGGCGCCGCTGGCCGGGCTGTCGGATCTCTACCGCACCGCCTTCGAGCGGGCGCTGCACCTGCCCGACGCGCTGGCCGAGCTGGCGGTCTGAGCCGCTGCCCCGGCGGCGGCCTTGCGTGCCGCCGGGGCGCCGCCTACATCTTGGGCAAGGAAACAGGCGAGGACGACCCCACATGGCGATGAGCGCGCAGGAAATCGAGGATCTGCTCCGCGAGACCTTTCCCGAGGCGAAGATCTCCATCACCGACCTCGCCGGTGACGGCAATCACTACGCTGCCGAAGTGATCGACGAAAGCTTCCGCGGCAAGAACCGCGTGCAGCAGCAGCGCGCCGTCTACGCCGCGCTCAAGGGCCGGATGGACGGCCCCGCGGGCGAGCTGCACGCGCTGGCGCTGACCACCAAGGCGCCGGACTGAGCCACATCGCCGCGCGCCCCCGCGCGGCCCCCCAGACAGACCAGGAGACGACGATGGCCGAGACCGCCGACGCCCAGACCCAGATCCGCGACACCGTGACCGGCACCGACGTGGTGCTGTTCATGAAGGGCACCAAGACCATGCCGCAATGCGGCTTCTCCAGCCGCGTCGCCGGCGTGCTGAACTTCATGGGCGTGGAGTACCAGGACGTGAACGTGCTGGCCGACGACGCGATCCGCCAGGGCATCAAGGACTACTCCGACTGGCCGACCATCCCGCAGCTCTACGTGAAGGGCGAGTTCGTGGGCGGCTGCGACATCATCACCGAGATGACGCTGTCGGGCGAGCTCGACCAGCTGTTCGAGCAGAACGGCGTGAGCTTCGACAAGGCCGCCGCAGAGAAGATCCGCGAGGCCAACAAGGGCTGAACCGCCCCTGGCACCGCATGACGTAGGGCCGCGCCGCGAGGCGCGGCCCTTCGCATGTCCGGCGCTAGTTGATGCGCGGGTCGTCCGCCTCGTCGACATAGATCACGTCGAACGGGCCGGTGCCGTTGATCTGCACCACGGTCTCCTCCTCGGCCCAGGCGAAATGCGGATGCCCGGCCGGGATGTGCACGAAGCCGCCCGCCGCCATCGGGGTGGCGGCGCTCTTGTCGTGGCTCTCGCCGGTCGCCATGCCGAAGCGGCCCGAGACGACGGTGACATTTTCCGCCTTGGAATGGCGGTGCGGCGGCACCTCGTAGCCCGCCGGGAACTTCAGGCGGATCACGAAGGGGCCCTCCTCGGCCGGGCTGCCGAACAGCACCGCGATCTGCGCGCCCTCGGGCAGCGTCGCGGGGCCGGGCTGGAAGCTCACCGCCTCGGGCGGCAGCAGCACGTGCTCGCCGCTCTCGGCGAAGCTCGGGACGACCTGCCAGCTGGTCCAGATCGCGGCGGCGACGATCATGAGCAGGGCGCGGGGGGAAACGAGGAACTGGATCATGACGGGCTCCATCCGGAGTGGCCCGGCCGGCCGCGCGCCGGTGCGGGCGGGCTGCGTTCGTCGGGTGCGGCACCGACCCCCGCGCGAGGGACCGGCCGCCCGATTCCCGCACAATGCGCCCTTGGGCGGCCGCTGACGAGTGCAGGAACTGTATCACCCAATGGGTGAGGCAGGCTGCCTGCCTGCAACGTGATATGCTGGCGCCTGCCCGGTGGGGCGTGGGGACGGGTCATGAGCCAGGACAGCTACCACCAGTTCTGCCCGGTCGCGATGGCGGCGGAGGTGCTGTGCAAGCGCTGGACGATGCTGCTCGTGCGCGAGCTGGTGGCCGGCTCGACCCGGTTCAACGACCTGCGCCGCGGCGTGCCGCGCATGTCGCCGACGCTTCTGTCGCAGCGCCTCAAGGAGCTGGAGGCGGCCGGCGTGCTGATGCGCGAGCCGGCGCCGGGGGAGCCCGCGATCAGCGAGTACCGCCTGACCCCGGCGGGAGAGGACCTCGCCCCGGTGGTGCAGGCGATGGGGGCCTGGGGCCAGCGCTGGATCGAGGCCAGCGTCTCGCTGCGCAATCTCGACGCCTCGCTGCTGATGTGGGACATGCGCCGCAACCTCGACCCGGCGCCGCTGCCGCGCCGCCGGGTGACGGTCAGGTTCCGCTACCCCGAGCTGCCCGCCAGCCGGCGCGACTACTGGCTGGTGGTGGAGCCCGATGGCGCGGTCGATCTCTGCGCCGCCGATCCCGGCTTCGAGGTCGATCTCTTCGTCACAACGGACCTGCGCACCATGACGGCGGTGTGGATGGGTCTGGAAACGCTCGAGCAGGCCGGGATGAAGATCGCGCTCGACGGCTCGCGCGAGCTGGCCGCCACGATGCGGCGCTGGCTCGGCTTCAGCGTGTTCGCGCGGGAGCCGAAGCTGGCGGGCTGAGCCGCGACGCCGCGGGGCGATCCGGGGGACCGGGATCGCGGCTCAGACCCCGGCCTTCTCCACCCGCTCGGCCAGCGCCTCGGCCCGGGCGGTCATCTCGGCCAGCATCTCGACCAGGCCGTGCGGGATCACCGGCACCTCGACGCGCTCGGGCTCGGCCCGCGCCTTGCCCAGCGCCGCCTCTGTGTGGGTCAGCCGGCGCTCGACCTGGTTGACATGCGCCTCGGCGGCGCGCAGCCGGTCCTCGAGCCCCGCCGCCCGGTCGGCCAGCATCAGCCCGGCCATCAAGAGCATCTTGCCCTCGGGCATCCGGCCGGTCTGGTCGACCAGCGTCTGCGCCTCGTCGTCGAGCAGCCGCGCCGCGGCCTCGAGATAGGGCTCCTCGCCCGGCTGGCAGGCCACGGTGAAGGCGCGGCCGCCGACGGAGATCTCGACCTGCGGCATCACTCGTTCTCCTCGACCAGGGGTTTCAGTTCCGACAGCACGGCATCGAGCTCGGCCACCTCGGCCTCGCGCGCGGCCTTGAGCGCGTCGAGCTCGGCCGCCATGGCGCGGTCGATCAGCTCGGGATCGGTCAGCTCGGCCTCCATCGCCTCGCGCAGCGCCGAGGCGACGTCGCGCAGCTCGGCGTTGGAGCGGCGCAGCACCTGCAGCTGGCCGTCGAGATCGACCATCTGCGCGGTCTGCGCCTCGATCCGGGCCTCGAGCGCGGCGAGCCGGCCGTCCTGGTCGGCCTTGAGCGCGCTGAGCCGGCTCTCGAGCTCGGCATTGGCCGATTGCTGCTGGCTCAGCTCGGCGCTCAGCCGCGCATCCTCGCGCGTGCCGCCCTCGATCCGGTCGAGCCCGCGGCCGATCCGGTCCAGCGCCGCCGAGAGACGGCTTTCCAATTCGGTGATCTCGGTCATCTCGCCCCTGCCTGCCTGCCCCGGCCGCCGCGCGCCGGGCCGCTGGCCGGCCCCGGCGCGTCGAATCGAGCCGCGTTCCGAGAGAACCTAGACCAGCCCCCCGCGGCCCGCAAACCGCACGAATCCGCGCTCCTCCCCCGCGGGCGCGCGAGGCGCCGCGCTTGAACTCGCGCCGCCCGCCTGCCAATACCTGCGCGACGGGGGCCGCGGGCGCGGCCCCGGCCCAAACCGGAGGACACCCATGGACATCGCTGCCCTGCGCGAGAAGCACCCGGAGCACTGGCGGACCGCCGCGGCCATCCGCACGCTGACGCTCGACGCCGTCGCCGCCGCCAATTCCGGCCATTCCGGCATGCCGATGGGCATGGCCGACGTGGCGACCGTGCTGTTCGGCAAGCACGCGACCTTCGACCCCAAGGCGCCCGACTGGGCCGACCGCGACCGCTTCATCCTGTCGGTCGGCCACGGCTCGATGCTGCTCTACTCGGTGCTGCACCTGACCGGCTACGACGAGGTGCCGCTGGAGGAGATCAAGAACTTCCGCCAGTGGGGCTCGAAGACCGCCGGCCACCCCGAGAGCGAGTATCTCGCCGGCGTCGAGACCACCACCGGCCCGCTCGGCCAGGGCATCGCCAACTCCGTGGGCTTCGCCATCGCCGAGGAGATGCTGCGCGCCAAGTACGGCCGCAAGATCGTCGATCACTACACTTGGGTGATGGCCGGCGACGGCTGCCTGATGGAGGGCGTGAGCCAGGAGGCGATCGCGCTCGCGGGCATGCAGAAGCTGTCGAAGCTGATCGTCTTCTTCGACGACAACGGCATCACCATCGACGGCAAGGTCTCGATCGCCGACGTCACCGACCAGGCCAAGCGCTTCGAGGCCTCGGGCTGGCACGTGCAGTCGATCGACGGGCACGACCCGGAGGCGATCGACGCCGCGATCGAGGCCGCCAAGGCCGATGACCGCCCCTCGATGATCGCCTGCAAGACCCACATCGCGCTGGGCTCGTCCGCGCAGGACACCGCCAAGGGCCACGGTGCGCTGACCGACGCCAAGCTGATCGCCGACACCAAGGCCGCCTATGGCTGGGAGCACGGCCCCTTCGAGATCCCCGCCGACGTCAAGTCGACCTGGGAGAAGATGGGCGAGCGCGGCGCCAAGGCGCATGCCGAGTGGAAGGAGCGCTTCGCGGAGCTGTCCGAGCGCAAGCAGGCCGAGTTCGAGCGCGCCTTCGCGCGCGAGACCCCGAAGGCGCTGGCCTCGAAGATCCGCAGCTTCAAGAAGCAGGCCGTGGAAGAGGCCAAGTCGGTCGCGACCCGCAAGTCGTCGGAGATGGCGCTCGGCGTCATCAACCCAGTGATGACCGAGACGGTGGGCGGCTCGGCCGACCTGACCGGCTCGAACAACACCAAGTCCGGCGACATGGAGGTGTTCGGCCCCGACAACCGCAAGGGCCGCTACATCCATTACGGCATCCGCGAGCACGGCATGGCGGCGGTGATGAACGGCATCTCGCTGCATGGCGGCCTGCGGCCCTATGGCGGCACCTTCATGGCCTTCACCGACTATGCCCGCGGCGCGATGCGGCTCAGCTCGCTGATGCACCAGCCGGTGGTCTACGTGATGACGCACGACTCGATCGGCCTCGGCGAAGACGGCCCGACCCACCAGCCGGTCGAGCACCTGTCGATGCTGCGCGCCACGCCCAACACCTACGTGTTCCGCCCCGCAGACACGGTCGAGACCGCCGAGGCCTGGGAGATCGCGCTGTCGACCGCCGACCGGCCCTCGGTGCTGGCGCTGAGCCGCCAGAACCTCGCGCCGGTGCGGACCGAGCACAAGACCAAGAACCTCAGCCAGCAGGGCGCCTACGTGCTGCGCGAGGCCGGCGAGAAGCGCCGGGCGATCCTCATGGCCTCGGGCTCCGAGGTCGAGATCGCGGTCAAGGCGCGCGAGATCCTCGAGGCCGAGGGCATCGGCGTGCGCGTGGTCTCTGTGCCCTGCATGGAGCTCTTCGCCGCGCAGGACGAGGCCTACCGCAAGCGCGTGCTGCCCGCAGGGCCGGTGCGGGTCGCGGTCGAGGCCGGCGTGCGCCAGAGCTGGGACCGCCTGCTGCTGGGCGAGCGCGGCCGCGAGCAGAAGGCCGGCTTCGTCGGCATGGAGGGCTTCGGCGCCTCCGCCCCGGCCGAGACACTCTACAAGGAGTTCGGCATCACCGCCGAGGCCGTGGCCGAGAAGGTGAAGTCGCTGCTCTGAGACGGCAGATCCATCGACGGAAAGGGCGGCCCGCGGGCCGCCCTTTTTCATGCGCGGCCCGTGGGCCGCGCCGCCACGCGATCCGCCCCGCCCCGGCCACGGCCAGCGCGAGGCAACCGCCGGCGATGGCCCAGTTCTTGACGAAGATCGTCATCTGCCACGGGTCTGACGGGATCAGGTGGAAAAACGAGGTGAGCCCGCAATAGGCCGCGAGCGACAGCGCCACGGGCCGCACCGCCAGCCCGAGCGCCAGCGCCGCCCCGGCCGCCGCGTTGTAGGCCAACGCCGCCCAGACCAGACCGCCCGGCAGCCGCCAGCCCGCCAGCAGCCCCGCCACCTGCCCCGGTTCGAGCGCCTTCTGCGCCGCGCCGCCCAGGAACAGCGCCGCGATGAGCAGCCGCCCGGCCAGAAGCAGCCAGTCGTCGGCCCGCGCCGCCCCGCCCCCTTGCCTCGATGCCATACTCGATGCCATGCCGCCTGCTCCCGTCCCGGTGCCGCCAAGCCTAGCGCCCGCGGCGGCGGCGGCCATCGCGGCGCGCCGCCCGGCCCGCGCGAAAGCGGGCGCCGTTGGCGCAAACGGCAGCGCTCACGGCGTCGCGCGGGCGTGATCTGCGGTTGACGCCGCGCCGCAAATGCCGATCTTGGCGCCGAACCCATTGCCCGGCAATTCCGAGGAGACTCCCATGGCTGTCAAGGTTGCAATCAACGGCTTCGGCCGCATCGGGCGCAACGTCCTGCGCGGCATCATCGAATCCGGCCGCACCGACATCGAGGTCGTCGCGATCAACGATCTCGGCCCGGTCGAGACCAATGCCCACCTGCTGCGCTACGACAGCGTGCATGGCCGCTTCCCGGCCGAGGTGAAGGTCGGCGAGGACACCATCGATGTCGGCCGCGGCCCGATCCGCGTCACCGCGATCCGCGATCCGAAGGAGCTGCCCTGGTCCGACGTCGACGTGGCGCTGGAATGCACCGGCATCTTCGTCACCCACGAGAAGGCGGCGCTGCATCTCGAGAACGGCTCGAAGCGGGTGCTGGTCTCCGCGCCCTGCTCGGGCGCCGAGAAGACCATCGTCTTCGGCGTCAACCACGAGAGCCTGACCGCCGAGGACAAGGTCGTCTCGAACGCGTCCTGCACCACCAACTGCCTCGCCCCGGTGGCCAAGGTCCTGAACGACGCCATCGGCATCGAGAAGGGCTTCATGACCACGATCCACAGCTACACCGGCGACCAGCCGACGCTGGACACGATGCACAAGGATCTCTACCGCGCCCGCGCCGCCGGCCTGTCGATGATCCCGACCTCGACCGGTGCCGCCAAGGCCGTGGGCCTCGCCCTGCCCGAACTGAACGGCAAGCTCGACGGCGTGGCGATCCGCGTCCCCACCCCGAACGTCTCGGTCGTCGACCTGACCTTCGTGGCGGCGCGCGAGACCACCGTGGAGGAGATCAACGAGGCGATCCGCAAGGCCGCCGACGGCCCGCTCAAGGGCATCCTCGGCTACACCGACGAGAAGCTGGTCAGCTCGGACTTCAACCACGACCCGCACAGCTCGGTGTTCCACACCGACCAGACCAAGGTCATGGAAGGCACCATGTGCCGCATCCTGAGCTGGTACGACAACGAGTGGGGCTTCTCGAACCGCATGGCCGACACCGCCGTGGCGCTCGGCAAGCTGGGCTGATCGCCCGCCCGCTCCAAGACGGAAAGGCCGCCCTCGGGCGGCCTTTTTCATTGGCAGAGCCGGAAGCCGCCGTTGCGCGCCTTGACGTCGAGATGCAGGTGGTCGGCATGGGCGGCGTCGGTGCCGGGGCCGAGCACGGTGGTGAATTCGAGGCAGGCGGTGGCGCGCACCGCGTCCTGGAAGGCCTCGGCCATGGTGCCGTCGCGCTCGCGCGGCTCGACCGCGACGGGCGCGCCCTCCGCGAACTCGAACCCCATCACGTCGACGGCGTTGCCGAAGGCGTGCTCGGACAGAGTTCCGGCATCGGAACTGCGGCCGCGGCAATTGTAGGTCGTGCCATGGCTGATCGCGGTCAGCGCGCCGCGTCCGAGCCGTTCGGCGGCGGGCTCGATGAAACCCGCGCTCCAGCGCGCCAACGCCAGCGCCGTCTCGCAGCGCATCGGTGCGGGCGGCGACAGCGCCACGCCGGGCCGCACCGCCGAGAGCCGCAGCGGGTGGTCGATGCCGCAATCGGCCACCTCCGGGTCCGTCACCGGGTCGACCTCCTCCCAGACCGCGCCCAGCGCGTCGAGTGCGGCGCGGCAGGCGGCGCGATCGGCCTCCGAGGCGGCGAGTTGCGCGCGCACGGGCGGGTCGGTGTCCTCCGGGGTTTCGGCGGCCTCGGCATCCGCGCCTTCGCCGGTCTCCGCCGGCGTATCGGCGCCGGGCGCGTCCTCAGGGGCCTCGTCCGCGGCCTCGGCCTCCGCCCCGGGCGCGTCGTCGGGTGCCTCGTCCGCGGCCTCCGCATCCGCCTCGCCCGCGCCATCCTCGGCCTCGGCAGCATCCTCCGAGGCCTCTTCCGACCCGGCCGCCCCCTGCGCGGCATCGGCCGCCTCGCCCAGCCCCTCGGGGCGGGGCTCGGGCAGCGGCACGGTCTCGGGCGTCGTCTCCTGCGCCGCCGCCGGCAGGGCCAGCAGCGTCAGCGCCAGTACCGCCCCCCTCATTCGACGAACTCGACCGTGACGCCCTCGGAGACGAGGTGGGCCAGCTCCTCGACGTCCCAGTTGGTCAGCCGCACGCAGCCATGACTGGCGGCGTCGAAGATCGAATCCGGGTCGGAGGTGCCGTGCAGGCCGTAGGTCTCCTGCGACAGGTCGATCCAGACCGAGCCCACGGGCCCGTTCGGCCCCGGCGGCAGGATCAGCGTCTCGTCGTTGTCGCCCTGCTGGAAGTTCACGTCGGGGCGGTAGGTGTAGGTCGGCTCCATCGCCACCGCGACCACCTCGACCGTGCCGGAGGGCGAGGGCGTCTGGTCCGAGCCGATGGTGACGGGGTAGTTCACCACCATCCGCCCCTCGGCGTCGAAGCCGGCGAGACGGTTGCTTTGCTTGCGCACCTCGATCCGCGCCACCCGCGTCTCGGCGCGCGGGCCGGGGTCGGCGACGGTGATGCTCTCACCCTCGGCCCATGTCGCGCCGGGGTTCAGCTCCTTCAGGAAGCCCTCGTCCATGTGGAAGCGCTCGGCCAGCTTCTCGGCGGTGCTGGCGTAGCCCAGCCGCTGCATCTCGGCGAGCTTGGCGTAATCCTCGGGCAGCGGCGGGTTCAGGCCCGAGACGTCCTCGGCGGTGATCGTGTAGGCGCTGAGCACCGGCCCTGTCGCGGTGCCGCCCAGCGCCTGCCAGACCTCAGGGTCGAGCTCGCCGTCCACGGCCAGCCCCTCGCGCGTCTCGAAGGCGGCGATGGCGCTCTGGCTCATGCCGCCCTTCCAGCCGTCGATCACGCCGGGCGAGACATGCGCGCGGTCGAGCAGGATCTGCAGCTTGGCGGTCAGGGCCGACTGGCCCTCGGGCAGCGGGCCGCCCTGGTAGGTGGCGGCCTCGATCTCGTTCGGCGTCGGCGCGCCGTCGGAGGCCTGCCCGGCCCCGGGCAGGCTGATCGCGCCGTTCTCGACCGGCGCGGCCTCGGGCGCGGGCTGGCCGAGCATGCGCAGCGTCTCGGGCTGGGCGTTGCTGGAGGCGGGCGGCATGGTGGGTTGCGGCTGGGCAGGGTCGCCCTGCCCCGGCTGCGGCTGCGCCGGTTGTGTCTGCGTCTGCGCGGTGCCGGATGCGCCAGCCTCGCCCTGCGGCGCGGGGGCCTCCGTCGCGGCTGCCCCGGCCTCGCCCTGCGGCGTGGCCGGTTCGCCGCCGCTCTGTTCCAGCACCCGGCGGGTCTCTTCCGCGATCTGCGCGGGATCGGTCGAGCCCTCTTGCGCGGTCGCGCCGGCGGCGGCAAGGGCGAGCGTCGCGGCGGAGAGGGTCAGGGATAGGCGGCTGGCGGTCATGTCGGTCTCCTGCGGATCGTCGCAGGTCCAACGCCGCCGCGGCCCGTGGGGTCCGGTGGGATCCGGACCGGGAGCGCCTCAGCGGCCGAGCCGTGTCCTCAGCGCCGCCTCCACGCCGTCGGGCACGAAGGAGGAGACGTCGCCGCCGAGGCGGGCGATCTCCTTGACCAGCTTCGAGGCGATCGCCTGGTGGCGCGCCTCGGCCATCAGGAAGACCGTCTCGACCGATTTGTCGAGCATCCGGTTCATGCCGACCATCTGGTACTCGTACTCGAAATCCGCCACCGCGCGCAGGCCGCGGATGATGACGCTGGCGCCGACGTCGTTGGCCGCGTCGATCAGCAGGTTCTCGAACGGGTGCACCACGATCTCGGAGCCGCTGGCCGCGGCGATCGGCGCGGTCTCGGCCTCGATCATCGCCACCCGCTCCTCGAGCGAGAAGAGCGGGCCCTTGTCGCGGTTGATCGCGACGCCGATCACCAGACGGTCCACCAGCGTGCAGGCGCGACGGATGATGTCGGTGTGGCCCAAGGTGACCGGATCGAAGGTCCCGGGATAAAGACCGATGCGCATGACGCCTCCCCCGCCGCAAGTTGCGCGCGCACACGACACCATGGCGGGCCGGGATGCAAGGCCCCGGCCCGGTCGCGGCCCGCAAGCGGGCTCAGTGGCCCATGATCATGCCTTCCAGCGCATCCTTCTCCATCGACAGCTCCGACAGGCGCGCCTTGACCACGTCGCCGATCGAGATCAGCCCGACCATCTCCTCGCCCTCGACCACCGGGATGTGGCGGAAGCGGCCCTCGGTCATCCGCTTGAGCACCTCGTCGGCCACCTCGTCGCGGTGGCAGGTCTCGATCTCGCCGGTCATCATCTGCTCGACCCGCTCGTCGAGGCAGCCGGGGCCCCGCTTGCCGATCTCCCGCACGATGTCGCGCTCGGAAATGATGCCCAGCGCGTGCCTGCCGTCCTTCGAGACCACCAGCGCGCCGATCCGCTTGTCCGACAGCAGGGTGGCGGCCTTGCGGACGCTGGCGTCGGGGGGAACGGTCGCGACCGCGTCGTTGGCCTTGGACTTCAGGATCTGTTGCACGAGCATGGCGCCCTCCTTGGCTCATGCCCCGGCCCGCTCGGCCGGGACCATTAATTCAACCGTCGCGCCGGGTTATGCCCTCTGTCAAGCGCCCCGCCTCGAGCCGGGCGACTTCGGCGCGCAGACCCGCCAGCAGCATCGCCGCGAAGCGGTTGAGCCGCTCGGAGCGGCGATCGGCGGCGTGGCGCACCAGCCAGAAGGCCCGGGTCAGGCTGAGCTGGTCGGTCAGGACGCGGGTCAGCTCCGGCGCGAAGGGCAGCGCGAAGTCGTGCACGATGCCGATCCCGGCATGGCGCAGCATCTGCAGCTGCACCGAGACCGAGTTCGAGGCCAGCGGCACCGCCGTGGCCCCGAGATCGCCCAGATAGTCGAGCTCGCGGTCGAAGATCATGTCGGGAATGTAGCCGACCATCGCCCGCGCCCCGAGCGCGGCGAGGCTCTCGGGCACCGGCGCGTCGCGCCGCTGCGCGAGGTGCAGCCGGTAGTCCGTCACCTTCTGCACCATCAGCCGCCCCGTCTCGGGCCGGCTCACGGTGATCGCCATGTCGGCCTCGCGCTTGGACAGGTTCACCACCCGCGGCAGGGCGAGGATCTGCAGCTCCAGCCCCGGATTGCGGGCCTGGATCGCGGCGCAGACCTGCGGCAGCACGAAATTGGCGCAGCCGTCGGGCGCGCCGATCCGGATCTGCCCGGTGAGCCCGCGCTCGGCCTCGCCGGTCTCGGCCACCAGCGCCAGCGCCGCCTCGGCCCGCGCCGCATGCGCCTGCAGCCTGAGCCCGCGCTCGGTCAGCGCGTAGCCCTGCGGGCTCTTGAGGAACAGCGCCGCGCCGAGCCGGTCCTCGAGCCGCGCGATGCGCCGGCTCAGCGTCGCCGGGTCCATCTTCAGCGCCGGCGCCGCGCCCGACAGGCTCTCGGCCCGCGCCACCGCCAGAAAGACGCGGATGTCGTCCCAGTTCTCCATCGCCGTCCCGACATTATTGCAAGACCGTTTTGGGATACTGCGCCTTTTACCGGCATTCCCGCAAGGCTATCCTGTGTCTCGACAGATGATGACACGGCTTCGGGAGGGCCGGACATGCAGGAACTGACGCATTACATGGGCGGCGAGCACGTGAAGGGCCGCTCTGGCCGCTTCGCGGACGTGTTCAACCCCGCCACCGGCGAGGTGCAGGCGCAGGCGCCGCTGGCCTCGGCCGAGGAGATCGACCGCGCGGTGCAGATCGCCCACGAGGTGCAGCCGAAATGGGCGGCGGTGAATCCGCAGCGCCGGGCGCGGGTGATGATGGAATTCGTGCGGCTTCTGAACCGCGACATGGACGCGCTGGCCGAGGCGCTGTCGCGCGAGCACGGCAAGACCCTGCCCGACGCCAAGGGCGACGTGCAGCGCGGGCTCGAGGTGGCCGAGTTCTGCATCGGCGCGCCGCATCTTTTGAAGGGCGAGTACACCGACGGCGCCGGCCCCGGCATCGACATGTACTCGATGCGCCAGCCGCTCGGCGTCTCGGCCGGCATCACGCCGTTCAACTTCCCCGCCATGATCCCGATGTGGATGTTCGCGCCCGCCATCGCCTGCGGCAACGCCTTCATCCTCAAGCCGTCCGAGCGCGCGCCGACGGTGCCGCTGATGCTGGCCGAGCTGATGGAGGAGGCCGGGCTGCCCAAGGGCGTGCTGCAGGTCGTCAACGGCGACAAGGAGGCGGTGGACGCGATCCTCGAGCATGAGGGCATCGCCTCGGTGGGCTTCGTCGGCTCCACCCCGATCGCCGAGTACATCTACGGTAAGGGCTGCAGCCACGGCAAGCGCGTGCAGTGCTTCGGCGGCGCCAAGAACCACATGATCGTCATGCCCGACGCCGACATGAACCAGGCCGCCGACGCGCTGGTGGGCGCGGGCTACGGCGCGGCGGGCGAACGCTGCATGGCGATCTCGGTCGCCGTGCCGGTGGGCGAGGAGACCGCCGACCGGCTGGTCGCGGCGCTCAAGCCGCGGATCGAGAAGCTGAAGGTCGGCCCCTACACCTCCGGCGACGACGTCGATTTCGGCCCGGTGGTCACCGCCGCCGCCAAGGAGAACATCCTCAAGCTGGTGCAGTCGGGCGTCGATGCGGGCGCCGAGCTGGTGGTCGACGGGCGCGACTTCCGCCTGCAGGGCTACGAGAACGGCTTCTTCCTCGGGCCGCATCTCTTCGACCGCGTCACCCCGGACATGGACATCTACCGCAAGGAGATCTTCGGCCCGGTGCTCTCGACGGTGCGGGCGGGCTCCTACGAGGAGGCGCTGAAGCTCGCCATGGACCACGAGATGGGCAACGGCACGGCGATCTTCACCCGCGACGGCGACGCCGCGCGCGACTTCGCCAACCGGGTGAACGTGGGCATGGTCGGCGTCAACGTGCCGATCCCGGTGCCGCTGGCCTATCACAGCTTCGGCGGCTGGAAGAAGTCGGCCTTCGGCGACCTGAACCAGCACGGCACCGACAGCTTCAAGTTCTACACCAAGACCAAGACGGTCACGGCGCGCTGGCCCTCGGGCATCAAGGACGGCGGCGAATTCAACTTCAAGCCGATGGAGTGAGGCCGTCACGGCCCATCAGCGGGCCGTGAAGCACGCCATTGTGGCTGGACCGACCGCGCGAGGGGCGCGACGCTTTCGGCGTCGCGCCCTTCGGCGCCAAGGAGACCCGCCATGCCGACCCGCCGCTCCGTCCTGTCCAGCAGCCTCGCCGCGCTCGGCGCGCTGCCCGTCCTTGTCGTCTCGGCCCGCGCCGAGGGCATGGTGCACGAGGTGACGATCCAGGGCTTCGCCTTCGTGCCCGCACGGATCAGCCTCGCGCCCGGCGACAGCGTCGTCTTCACCAATCGCGACCTCGCGCCGCACACGGTGACCGCCGAGAGCGGCGCCTTCGACAGCGGCCGGCTCGGCATGGGCCAGTCGGTGCGGATGACCTTCCCCGCCGCCGGCAGCTATCCCTATTTCTGCGCCATCCACCCGCGGATGCGCGGCGCGATCCAGGTCCGCTAGGACACGGGACCGATTCCGACAGGACACGGAACCGGTCCTGACAGGACCCGCGAACGCCGCCGCGGCGTTGGCCTGCTGCACCGCAAGCAGGAGAGCCCGCGCATGTCCGATCCGACCTTCAGCCTCGGCATTGAGGAGGAGTATCTCGTCGTCGACGCGACGACGATGGATCTCGCCGCGGTGCCCGACACCATGCTCGAGGCCGCGCGCCGGCGGCTCGGCGACCATGTCAGCCCCGAGTTCCGCGACTGCCAGATCGAGATCGGCACCTCGGTCGCGGCCGACATCGATGAAGCCCGCGCCGATCTCGCGCATCTGCGCGGCGGGCTGGCCGAGCTGGCCGAGGAGCGCGGCCTCGCGCTCGTCGCCGTCTCCTGCCACCCCTGGGCCGACCCGGAGAGCCGCGGCACCGGCCATGGCGCGCGCTACGACAAGATCGCCGAGGATATCGGCGGCATCGCCCGGCGGCTGATGACCTGCGGCATGCATGTGCATGTGGGACTGGGCGAGGACCACGACCTGCGCGCCGACCTGATGCAGCAGACGGTGTTCTTCCTGCCCTTCGTGCTGGCGCTCTCGGCCTCCTCGCCCTACTGGCGCGGCGAGGACACGCAGCTGTCGAGCTGGCGGCTCAACGTGTTCGACCAGACGCCGCGCTCGGGCCTGCCGCCGCGGATCGACAGCTGGGCCGAGTACCGCAAGATGGTCGAGACTCTGGTTGGCACCGGGATCATCGAGGACGCCTCGAAGATCTGGTGGGACCTGCGCCCGTCCGAGGCCTGGCCGACGCTCGAGACGCGGATCGCCGACGTGATGCCGCGCATGGAGGAGGCGCTGTCGGTCGCGGCCTTCGTGCAGTCGACCATCCGGATGCTGTACCGGCTGAAGACCCGCAACCAGCGCTGGCGCACCTATGAGCGCTTCCTGATCGGCGAGAACCGCTGGCGGGCGCAGCGCTACGGCACCGAGGGCACACTGATCGATCTCGGCCGCAACCGTCTGGCGCCGCTGCGCGAATTGCTGGGCGAGCTGGTCGAGATGATGTCTGAGGATGCCGACGCGCTGGGCTGCCTCGACGAGCTGCGCGGCTGCATGACGATCGCCGAGCGCGGCAACAGCGCGGCGCGCCAGCGCGCGGTCTTCGCCGCCGCGCGCGAGGCCGGGGCCGAGCCGCGCGAGGCGCTGCGCGAGGTGCTGCGCGGCGCGGCCGAGGAGTTCCGCGAAGGCGTCGGCGGGAACAGCCGCGCAGGTTGAGGTGTTTGCACCGCGAAACCGGAACGGAGATCGATCCCATGAAGACGATCGTCAAATACGGCGCGGCACTGGGCCTCGCGCTCACCCCCGCCATCGCCCCGGCCAGCCCGGACGTGATGCAGCTGCTGCAGGGCCTGACCGGCGCGCAGTCGAAGGAGATCCGCCAGATCGAGCGCGGGCTGCGCCAGGCGGCCGAGAGCGGCGACCTCGAGGCCGCGGCGCGCGTGGCGCTCGCGGCGGGCGGTGTCGCGGCGCGCGGCGCGCCGCAGCAGCAGGCCGCGGCCGCCCCTGCCCCGGCGGCGGCCCCGGAGCGCCGCTTCGCCCCCGTCGAGATCGGCCAGCGCCCGCGCGCCCGCGGCGACCTGCCCAGCACGCTGACCGCCCCGGAGGCGACGGACCCCGCGCTCGCGGCGGTGGCGACCGTCGAGGACACGCCGCCCGTCACCACGCTGCGCGACGGCCGCCGGGTCGAGACCACCAGCAGCGCCCAGATCCAGAGCGCGCCGCAGCAACCGGGCGTGACCACGGTCTCGACGGTGGACATGCAACGCACGCCGGGCGCGACCGCGACGCCCGTCACCTACCCCGCGCCCAGCGCCGGCGGCACGGCGATGGCCTCGGAACCCTTCGCGGGGGTCGAGAGCAGCTTCAGCGGGCCGACGGGCTACTGACCCACACCCGTCTGCTACGGAAAAGGGCCGGCGATCCGCCGGCCCTTTCTGCATTCGGGGACTTTGCGCCCGGGAGCGTGCGCCCTACTCCGCCGCGATCTTGCGCGGCTTCAGCATCGGCTTGAGGTAGCGCCCGGTGTGGCTGGCCTCGACCTCGCAGACCTGCTCGGGCGTGCCGGTCGCGACCAGCGTGCCGCCGCCATCGCCGCCCTCGGGGCCGATGTCGATGATCCAGTCGGCGGTCTTCACCACGTCGAGATTGTGCTCGATCACCACGACGGTGTTGCCGGCCTCGACCAGCTCGTGCAGCACCTCGAGCAGCTTGCGCACATCCTCGAAATGCAGGCCGGTGGTCGGCTCGTCGAGGATGTAGAGCGTGCGGCCCGTGGAGCGGCGCGCCAGCTCCTTCGACAGCTTCACCCGCTGTGCCTCGCCGCCCGAGAGCGTCGTCGCCTGCTGGCCGACCTTGATGTAGCCGAGACCGACGCGGCAGAGCGCGTCCATCTTCTCGCGGATCGAGGGCACGGCGGAGAAGAACTCCTGCGCGTCCTCGACCGTCATGTCGAGCACGTCGGCGATCGACTTGCCCTTGAACTTCACCTCCAGCGTCTCGCGGTTGTAGCGCTGGCCCTTGCAGGTCTCGCAGGTGACGTAGACGTCGGGCAGGAAGTGCATCTCGATCTTGATGACGCCGTCGCCCTGGCAGGCCTCGCAGCGGCCGCCCTTGACGTTGAACGAGAAGCGCCCCGGCTTGTAGCCGCGCGCCTTGGCCTCGGGCAGCCCCGCGAACCAGTCGCGGATCGGGGTGAAGGCGCCGGTATAGGTCGCGGGGTTGGAGCGCGGGGTGCGGCCGATCGGCCGCTGGTCGATGTCGATCACCTTGTCGAGATGCTCGAAGCCCTTGATGGTCTCGCAAGGCGCCGGCGCCTGCCGCGCGCCGTTGAGCTTCATCGCGGCGTTCTTGTAGAGCGTCTCGATGGTCAGCGTCGACTTGCCGCCGCCCGACACGCCGGTGACGGCGACGAACTTGCCCAGCGGGTAGTCGACCGTCAGCTCCTTGAGGTTGTTGCCGGTGGCCTTCTGGACGGTGAGCGCCTTGCCGTTGCCGGGGCGCCGCTCGGTCGGCACCGCGATCTCGCGGGTGCCGACGAGATACTGGCCGGTAACCGAATCCGGGTTGGCCATGATCTCCTGCGGCGTGCCGTGGGCGACGATGGCGCCGCCATGCACGCCCGCGCCCGGCCCCATGTCGAAGACGTAGTCGGCCTCGCGGATCGCCTCCTCGTCATGCTCGACCACGATCACCGTGTTGCCCTGGTCGCGCAGGTTCTTGAGCGTGGTCAGCAGGCGGTCGTTGTCGCGCTGGTGCAGGCCGATCGAGGGCTCGTCGAGCACGTAGAGCACGCCGGTCAGGCCCGAGCCGATCTGGGAGGCCAGCCGGATGCGCTGGCTCTCGCCGCCCGAGAGCGTGCCTGCATTGCGCGACAGCGTCAGGTAGTCGAGGCCCACGTTGTTAAGGAAGCCCAGCCGCTCGCGGATCTCCTTGAGGATGGCGCGGGCGATCTCGTTCTTCTGGTTGGTGAGCGCGGCCGGCACCGTCTCGCACCAGTCATGCGCCTCCCGGATCGACATCTGCACCACCTGGCCGACATGGCGCAGGTCCTCGCGCGACCCGATCTTCACCGCGAGCGCCTCCTCGCGCAGGCGGTAGCCGTGGCAGGTGCCGCAGGCGCGGTTGTTCTGGTACTGCTCCATCTCCTCGCGGATCCAGGCGCTGTCGGTCTCGCGGTAGCGGCGCTGCAGGTTCGGGATCACCCCCTCGAAGGGGCGCGACACCTTATAGACCCGGCCGCCATCGTCGTAGCGGAAGTCGATCTTCTCCTCGCCCGAGCCGTGCAGGAACACCTGCCGCACGTTCTCGGGCAGGTCCTTCCAGCGGGCGGTCTTGGACACGCCGTAATGCTTGGAGATCGCCTCGATGGTCTGCAGGAAATAGGGCGTCTTGCCCTTGCGCCACGGCGCGATGGCGCCGTCGGCGACCTTCAGCGTCACGTCCGGCACCACCAGCCGCTCGTCGAAGAACAGCTCGACGCCGAGGCCGTCGCAATCCGGGCAGGCGCCGAAGGGCGCGTTGAACGAGAACAGCCGCGGCTCGATCTCGGGGATGGTGAAGCCAGAGACCGGGCAGGCGAACTTCTCGGAGAAGGTGACACGCTCGGGCTCGCCCTCGCCTTTGCGCGGCGCGGTCTCGAGCACGGCGATGCCGTCGGCGAGGTCGAGCGCGGTGCGAAACGAATCCGCCAGCCGCGTCTCCAGCCCCTCGCGCACGACGATGCGGTCGACCACCACGTCGATGTCGTGGCGGAACTTCTTGTCGAGCACAGGCGGGCTCTCGAGCTCGTAAAACTCGCCGTTCACCTTGACGCGCTGGAAGCCCTGCTTGCGGAGCTCGACGAACTCCTTCTTGTACTCGCCCTTGCGGTCGCGGACGATCGGGGCGAGCAGGTAGCCGCGCGTGCCCTCCTCCATCGCCATGACCCGGTCGACCATGTCCTGCACCTGCTGCGCCTCGATCGGCTGGCCGGTGGCGGGGCTGTAGGGCGTGCCGACGCGGGCGAAGAGCAGGCGGAGATAGTCGTAGATCTCGGTGACCGTGCCGACGGTCGAGCGCGGGTTCTTCGAGGTGGTCTTCTGCTCGATCGAGATCGCCGGCGACAGGCCGGCGATATGGTCGACATCGGGCTTTTCCATCATGTCGAGGAACTGCCGCGCATAGGCCGACAGGCTCTCGACGTAGCGGCGCTGCCCCTCGGCATAGATCGTGTCGAAGGCGAGCGAGGACTTGCCCGAGCCCGACAGGCCGGTGATCACCACCAACTCGTCGCGCGGGATGTCCACGTCGACATTCTTGAGATTGTGCTCGCGCGCGCCGCGCACCTCGATCCGCTTCAGCTCGGCCATGAAGGTCCCCACCTTGGTCAAGGCCGCAAGATAGGGCTTCGGCGCCGTTTCTCCAACCTCAAAATGAGAACCTAAAGTGAACGCATGGCAGGGCTGCGCGGATCATCGCGCCCGGCGCGACCTCGCGTCGCAGGCCGGGCGACGCCCCCGCGAAACCCTGCAGGGGCGCCGGTCGCGACGATGTCGTCGCGACGGGGTCGAAGCCTCACCAGCCTCCCATGCGGGAAGGCCAGGCAAAGCGCTGATGGAACCCCATGCGGGGCGGCGCGGTGGCGCGCAGCGCCTGCGAGGGCTGGCGTGCGACATGATCGAGCAGCCGGTGCGCCAGCGCCCGGTCGAGCCGTCCCGTCACGGCCATGCCATGATCACGCTGATAGGCGGCAATCGCGGCCGCGAGACGCGGCCCCTCCCTGCCGTCGATGTCGCCCGGATCGTAACCAAGGTGATCCAGCAGCAACTGGGCGCGGGCCACCTCGGGCGGTTCCATCCCGAGGGCGGCCTGGGCGCCCGGCGCGGTCACGGCGACGCTCGCAGCGAGCGCGGCCGCGAAACAATAGGCACTGATCATGGTGGATACCCCCTCTCCCGGCAACAGCACCGGGCCGGGACACCATACCACAAAATCCCCCCGACCGGACCCGGTCGGGAGGATGTGATGCTGCGCCGCGGCGCACAGCAAGGGTGCAAGAAGGGTGCGGTAAGCGGCGCCGGGACGGCGGGGGATCAGTAGTGGATCACCCGGTCATAGGCGTCGAGCACGCTTTCATGCATCATCTCGGACAGCGTCGGATGCGGGAACACCGTCTCCATCAGCTCGGCCTCGGTGGTCTCGAGCGTGCGGCCGACGACGTAGCCCTGGATCAGCTCGGTCACCTCGGCGCCGATCATGTGCGCGCCCAGAAGCTCGCCGGTCTTGGCGTCGAACACGGTCTTGACCAGGCCCTCCGGCTCGCCCAGCGCGATCGCCTTGCCGTTGCCGATGAAGGGAAAACGCCCGACCTTGACGTCGTAGCCCAGCTCCTTGGCCTTGGCCTCGGAATAGCCCACGGAGGCGACCTGCGGCTGGCAGTAGGTGCAGCCGGCGATGCTCTCGGGCTTGACGGGATGCGGCTTCTGGCCGGCGATCAGCTCGGCCACCATGACACCTTCATGCGAGGCCTTGTGCGCGAGCCAGGGCGCGCCGGCGATGTCGCCGATGGCATAGAGCCCGTCGACGCCGGTGCGGCAGTATTCGTCGGTGATGACATGGGTGCGGTCGATCTTGACGCCCAGCTCCTCGAGGCCGAGCCCCTCGGTGTTGCCGACGATGCCGACCGCCGAGATCACGGTGTCGAACTCGTGGGTCTCGGTCTTGCCGCCCGATTCGATATGCGCCGTCACCTTGCCCTTGCCGCGGTCGAGCTGCTCGACCGTGGCCTTCTCGAGGATCTTCATCCCCTGCTTGGTGAACTGCTTCTTGGCGAAGGCCGAGATCTCGGCATCCTCGACCGGCAGGATCCGGTCCATCACCTCGACCACCGTCGTCTCGGCGCCGAGCGTGTTGTAGAAGCTAGCGAACTCGATGCCGATCGCGCCCGAGCCGATCACCAAGAGCTTCTTGGGCATCCGCGGCGGCACCAGCGCGTGGCGGTAGGACCAGACGAGGTCGCCATCGGCCTCGAGCCCGGGCAGGTTGCGGGCGCGCGCGCCGGTGGCCAGCACGATGTCCTTGGCGGTCAGCTCCTCGCTGCCCTTGTCGGTCTTGACGGTGACCTTGCCCTTGGCGGGAATGGTGGCTTCGCCCATCACCACCTCGACCTTGTTCTTCTTCATCAGGTGGCCGATGCCCGAGGAGAGCTGCTTGGCCACCCCGCGCGAGCGCTTGACCACGGCGTCGAGATCGTAGCCGACGCTCTCGGCCTTGAGCCCGAACTCCTTGGCGCGGTGCATCAGGTGAAACACCTCGGAGGAGCGCAGCATCGCCTTGGTCGGGATGCAGCCCCAGTTCAGGCAGATGCCGCCGAGATTCTCGCGCTCGACGATCGCGACCTTCTTGCCGAGCTGCGCGGCCCTGATCGCGGCCACGTAGCCGCCGGGGCCGGCCCCGATCACGATCACGTCGAAATTCCTGGCGGCCATCGGTGTCCTCCTGGCGATCCCAAAAAATTGGTTTGACGTTAAACTAGTTTCCCGAGGGCTGCCAGCCATCCGCGCTCATGGCCGCCCTGCGCCGGGCGGAAGGCTCAGTGGCCCTCCGCCTTCAGCCGCTCCAGCACCGTGCGGTAGCCGCCCGCCTCAAGAAAGGCGCGCTCGGCGCGGGTGGTCTCGCGGCCCAGCGTCTCGTTGCGATGCGGGAAGCGACCGAACTCGCGGATCACCTCGCGATGGGCGCGGGCATGCAGCAGGTTGTCCTCCGCGCCCGGCAGGCGGTCGCAGCACAGCCGCACCGCGCGGTCCTGGTCGACGAGGTTCTCGGCATGCATCAGGGGCAGGTAGAAGAACTGCCGCCCCGGCGGCACGAATTCGAGATCCCAGCCGCGGTCGATCGCGAGCTTGGCCACGGCGCGGGCCTGGTCGTCGAGCTTGAAGCTGCGGGCGTCGCCGCGGAACATGTTCCGCGCGAACTGGTCGGTGACGACGATGTAGGCCAGCGCGCCGCGCGGCTCGGTCAGCCAATGCCCCAGCTCGCCGGCCTCGGCCCGGTGCCAGAAGGTCTCGAAGCGGTCGCGGATCGTCGCGTCGAGCGCGTCGTCCTGGATGTACCACTGCTTTTCCTCGACCTCCTCGAGCCAGAAGGTCAGCACCTTCTCGGCCTCGGTCGGCGCCTCGGCGGCCGATGTGACGGGGGTGGCGGTCATGGCGTCCTCCTGATCCGTGTCCGGAACAACCTGCCCCATCCCCGCGCCGGGTCAAGCATCGTGACGGGCCCGCGCGGCCCGCCGCCTAGGCCGCGTGGTCGCGCCCCTCCTCCTGCTGCTCGATCTCGTGCTCGATATAGACCTCCTGCGCGACCTCGAGCACCACCGGCGTCGCGGTCTGGGTGACCGGCGCGTAGGAGACGGTGTCGCCCACCTCGACGCCGCGATCGGGGCGGCGCAGCATCCGCCAGGCGGCGTAGCCCGCGAGGCCCAGCATCAGGAAGGCGATGAAGGCCCAGAAGCCCGCCGGGCCGATGTTGTCGAGCATCCAGCCCACCACGATCGGGCCGGCGATCGCGCCGGTGCCGTTGATCAGCAGCAGCCCGCCCGAAGCCGCCGCCATGTCCTCGCGGTCGAGATAGTCGTTGGCATAGGCGATGAGCAGCGCGTAGAGCGGGTTGGAGCTGCCGCCGACCACCGCCGCCGAGACGAGGATCAGCGCGTATTGCCCCGGCAGCATGACCGAGAGCATCGCGCCCAGGCCCCCCACCGCCGAGAGGCCGAGGATCAGCCAGCGCCGGTCGATCCGGTCCGACAGCCAGCCGATCGGGAACTGCAGCACCAGCGCGCCGACATAGGTGACCGAGACCAGCAGCGAGATCTGCGCCACCGACAGCCCGGCGCGCGCGCCGTAGACCGCCGACATGCCGAACTGCGCGGCGAAGACGCCGCCCAAGAGGAACATGCCCATGCAGGCCAGCGGCGAGGCCTCGATCAGCCGCTTGAGCGGCAGCGGCTTGGTGGTGGTGAAGACCGGCGCCGGGCTGACCGACAGAAGGATCGGCGCGAAGGCCATCGACACCAGCACCGAGGGGATGATGAAGATCACGAAGCCCGACACGTCGCCCAGCGTGACGAGGTACTGGGCCATGACGATGCCGGCCATCTGCACGATCATGTAGAGCGACAGCGCCTTGCCCCGGCTCTCGTTCGAGGCGGCGTCGTTGAGCCAGCTCTCGGCGGTGATGTAGACGCCGCAGAAGCAGAAGCCGATGGCGACCCGTCCCAGCGTCCAGGCCCAGGGCTCGGTCAGGGTCGGGTAGAGGATCAGCACCGCCGAGATGGTCGAGCCCAGCGCCGCGAAGACCCGGACATGGCCGACCCGGCGGATCATCATCGGCGCGTAGCGCGAGGCGAAGAGGAAGCCCGCGAAATAGGCCGACATGATCACCGACATCTCGAGCGTCGAGAAGCCCTCGATCTCGCCGCGCAGGCCCAGCAGCGTGCCCTGCAGGCCGTTGCCGATCATCAGCATGAACATGCCGAGCAGAAGCGCCCAGGAGCTCCCGAGTACCTGAATCATCGCCTTGTCCTTTCCGCCGGCTGCCGCCCGGCTAGCGGGGCCGGCCGCCCCCATCTGTCCACGTAGCGACGATTCGCTGCGGTTTTGCGAACGGGCCGCGTCTCAGCCGCGCGGCAGCAGCAGCGAGGCGTCGCCATACGAGAAGAACCTGTAGCGCTCGGCGATCGCGTGACCATAGATCGCCCGGATCCGGTCCATGCCCATCATCGCCGAGACCAGCATCATCAGCGTCGATTTCGGCAGGTGGAAATTGGTCATCAGCCCGTGCGCCACGCGGAACTCGAAGCCCGGCGTGATGAAAATGTCGGTCTCGCCGCGCCAGGGCCCGATCTGGCCGCCCTGCGCCGCGCTCTCGATCAGCCTGAGCGCGGTGGTGCCCACGGGGATGATCCGCCCGCCCGCGGCGCGGGTGGCGGCGATCTCGGCCGCGGCGGCCTCGGTCACCTCGCCCCATTCGGCATGCATCCGGTGCTCGGAGATGTCGTCGACCTTGACCGGCAGGAAGGTGCCCGCGCCGACATGCAGCGTGACATGGGTGAAGGAGACGCCGCGCGCCTCGAGCGCCGCCATCAGCGCCGCGTCGAAATGCAGCGAGGCGGTGGGCGCGGCCACGGCGCCGGGGCGCGCGGCCCAGACGGTCTGGTAATCCTCGCGGTCGGCCTCGTCGGCCGGGCGCTTGGCGGCGATGTAGGGCGGCAGCGGCATCGCGCCGACCTGCTGCAAAGCGCGGTCGAAGGCGTCGCCCTCGAGGTCGAAGCGCAGCACCCCCTGCCCCTCGTCGCGGGCCACCAGCTCGGCCGAGAGCCGGTCGGAGAACTCGATCACCTCGCCCTCGCGCAGCTTCCGCAGGGGCTTGATCAGCGCGGTCCAGGTGCCGTCGGGGCGCGGGGTGAGCAGCGTCACCTCGATCCGGGCCTGCCCCTCGCCCTCGGCGCCGGGGCGGGTGCGCAGCCCCGAAAGCCGCGCCGGGATCACCTTGGTGTCGTTCAGCACCAGCCGGTCGCCCGGGCGCAGGATCTCGGGCAGGTCGTAGACGTGGCGGTCGTCGATCGCGTCGCCGCGCGCCAGCAGCAGCCGGGCCGAGCTGCGCGGCTTGGCCGGCCGCGTCGCGATCAGCTCCTCGGGCAGGTCGAAGTCGAAATCCGAAAGCTTCATCGGGCTGTCTCCTGGCGGGTCGGCACGGGCCGGCGGAAGATCTCGCGGAACATCCCCGGCGTCAGCGCCGAGAGCGGGTTGACCGAGACCGCCGGGTCCTCGGGCGTGCCGCGCAGCGTGTAGTTGAAGCCGATCAGCCCCTCGCCCGGGCGGGTCAGCAGCGAACCGATGCCGTTGAGGATGTAGAAGGGGGACACCACGCCACGGAACTCCATCTGCCGGGATGCGAGGCTGTAGGCCCCGTCGAGGGAAATGCCAAGGCCCGGCCCCACCGCGCTCGACTGCGCGATGGTCAGGGTCTGCGGCGTGATGCGGAAATCGGCGCGAATGCGGTCGAAGGCAAGACCCCGGCCGTCGAGTTGCTGCAGCAGACCGACGATCGAGGCGGCGTCGAGCAGCTGCGCGATGGCGGGCGCGTCGCGCACCCGAAGCCCCGCGACCGACAGCTCGCCCGAGTAGTGCCCCGGCGGCCCCTCGGGCAGCAGCGCGAGGTCGAGCGCGCCGCCCGTCGCGGTGCCGTAGAGCCCGGCCGAGCGCAGCACCGCGCCCGCATCGGGCCCGGTGATCCGCACCGCCGCGCCGTCGGCCTCCGGCACCACCAGCCCCGAGACCGGCGCGCCGCCATTGACCTCTGCCTCGAACCGGCCCGAGAAGCCGCCCACGGTCGAGAAATCGCCGCGCAGTCCGGTCAGGGCGATGGCGTCGGTCACGCGCAGCCGGTCGAGCGCGAGGCGGATCGGCCCGCCCGCCCCGCCGCCGCCCTTGCCGAAGCTGGCGCGGCGCAGGTCGAGCGCGCCGGAGCCGATCTCGACGCCCACCGTCTCGCCCGGGCCGCGGCCGACGAGATCGGCCGAGACGTCGAGCCAGTCCGACAGCCGCAGCCGCGAGAAGCTGGCGCGCTCGAGACCGCCCTCGGGGCGCAGGCTCAGCGATCCGCGCGCCGAGAGCCCGCCCGCGTCGAGCGCGATCCGGTCGATGCGGGGCGTGGCCCCGAGCGTCCCCGCGATCTCCAGGTCGCCGGTGGTGCCGGGCGCGAGCCGCCAGCCCAGCGCCGGGATCGCGAGGCCGATGCCGTCGAGCCGGCTCGACAGCACCACCTCGGGCGGCGCGCCCTTGGCCAGCGTCATAGCGACATCGGCGCGGCCCTCGCCGCTCAGCGTGCCGTCGGGCAGCGCGATGCCGAAGGTGTCGAGGAAGCGCTGCGAGACCTCGACCGTGCCGTCGAGCCGCGCCGCCCCCGCGCCGGGGCCGAGCGGCTGGCGGAAGGCGACATCGGCGGGCAGGCCGTCGATCGTCACCGGCCCCGCGACCTCCAGCGCGTCGCGGCCGACCGCGACGTCGAGCCGCCCGGCGGCGACGCGGCGGCCGGGCACGATGCGGTCGCTTTCCACGTCGCTGAGTTCGCCCGCGACATTCCAGTCGATCTCCTCGGGGCTCGCCGGCTTGCCGAGCGGCAGGGCGATGGCGGCGCTGGCGCGGGCGCGGCCATCGATCAGGTCGACCGGCTGGTTCGCCTTGGTCATGAAGCGGAAGGGCGGCTGGTCGATCAGCAACAGCATCGCCGTGACCGGCCCCTCGGCCTCGAGCGCGATCTTTGCATCGGGGCGCGGGCCGCCCAGCTCGGGGATGGTGAAGCTGCTGCCGGCGAGATCGACGCGCCCGCCCTCGGGCGCCTCGGCCCCGCCGCCGGTGAGCGTGACCGAGAAGGTCTTGCCGCCGAGGCTCGCATGGCCGCGCGCCTGCGTGATCGGCGGCAGCCCGTCGAGCGGGCGCACGGTGGCGCCCTCGAAGCTTTGCGTCAGGCCGATCTCGGGCTGCTGGCCGGGCCGGATGCGCAGCGCGGCAGAGACGTCGCGCATCTCGCCCGCCTCGATCCGGGTGGCGATCCAGTCGCGGGTGCGCGGCTTCGCGGGTTCGGGCCAGAAATCGAGCAGGCGTTCGGGCGTCAGCCGGTCGACTTCCGCGTCGAGCGCGGCGTGCCAGCCGTCGTCGCGGTAATCCAGCCGCCCCGAGCCGCCGAGCCGCGCGCCGGTCTCGGTGTCGGTGGCGCCGAAGCCGCCGATCTCGAGCCCGAAGGGCCGCGCGCGCAGCCGCAGGTCGAGCCAGCCCTCCTCCAGCGCCACCGGCGCCGGCAGCGCGCCCAGCGGGTCGAGCGTGAGCCCCGCCAGCGACAGCTGCGCCACCAGCGCGCCGGGCCAGCCGTCACGCATCTCGCGCAGCCAGGCCTTGCCGCGCCCGTCGAGATGCACCCTCTCGCCGTCGATCGCGATCTCGTCGAAGGCGATCTCGTCGCGGTTCGGGTCGAAGCGCATGTAGAGACGGGCACTGTCGAAGCGCAGCGCATCCGCCCCGGCCCCGCCCGGCGCCACCGCGCCCGCGCCGATCCTGAGCGCTGCGCTGAAGGGCCCTGGGCGGCCGTCGATGCCGATCCGGCCCGACAGAGCGGCCGAGAGCGGCGCGTCGAGCACCGACAGGAAGCTCAGCGCCGGGTGCTGGGTGGCGAGGTCGGAGCTCGGCGCCCGGTCGATGCGGACCGAGACCTCGGCGTCGTCGGCGCCGTCGGCGCGCTCGTACCCCACGGCCAGCGCGGTGGCGTAGTCGCGTCCCGACAGGATCGACATCCGACCCGACAGGTCGGTGCGGCCGCCGCGCAGGTCGATCGCGAGGCGGCCGTCATCGGCGGTCCAGCTGCGGCCGGCGCGGGCATCGGCGTAGTTGATCACCAGCGCCTCGGCCCGGACCTGCTCGAGCGCGGCGAGCGCCGGGCGGTCGAGCACCAGATCGACCTGCCGCAACAGCCCGGCGAGGCCGCTGGCGCGGCCGTCCTCGACCACGATCGCGGGGCCGGGATCGCGCTCGAAGCTGACCGCCACCCGGCCGTCCGTGTCGCGCCTGAGCCCGATCTCCGCGCCGCGCAGCACCACCTCCTGCGCCAGCGCCTGCCGCTCGAACAGCAGCCCGCGCGGGCTGACCAGCGCCTCGACCTCCGGCACGCGCGCCAGCACCGCGCCCGAGGCGTCGCGCAGCACCGTGTCGCGCAGGCCGATGCGCGGATGCAGGTCGGTGCCGAGCGTCAGGGTGATCGCGCCGAAATCGACCGCGCCCCCCGCCAAAAGCGCGTCGGCCTGCGCCTCGACCCGCGCGGTGATCCAGCTCGGCGCGGTGACGGTCTGGCCGATCAGCAAGAGCGGAAACACCAGCGCCATGGCGGCCGGCAGCGCCACCAGCGTCATCCCGACCCCGATCGCCGCGCGCAGCAGCGAAGCCACCCGGCCGCCGCGCGACCCGCGCGGCGCGGCGCGTTTCGGCCCCGTTCGGGGCGGTTGGCTCCTTGGCCTCGTCACATGGTGCTGCAAGACAGGCCGGGGCCCCTTGATTTCCTCGCCCCCACCGTAGAGTCCTCTGACGGCGGTGACCACCGCCTGCCGATCACGAGCGAGAGGACGCGCCATGAGCCACCAGATGCCGGAACCGGGACAGGACGCCCCCGACTTCACCCTGCCGCGCGACGGCGGCGAGGAGGTCAGCCTCTCGGCGCATCGCGGCGCACCGGTGGTGCTGTATTTCTACCCGCGCGACGACACCTCGGGCTGCACCAAGGAGGCGCAGGGCTTCACCGAGCACATGCCCGAGTTCCAGCTTGCCGGGGCGCGGGTGCTGGGCGTGTCGAAGGACAGCATCGCCAAGCACGAGAAGTTCCGCGACAAGTACGGCCTCGCCGTGGCGCTTCTGTCGGATGCCGAGAGCGACGTGTCCGAGCGCTACGGCGTCTGGGTCGAGAAGAAGATGTACGGCAAGACCTTCATGGGCATCCAGCGCGCCACCTTCCTGATCGACGCCGAGGGCAAGGTCGCGAAGGTCTGGCCCAAGGTGAAGGTCGCGGGCCATGCCGAGGAGGTCCTCGACGCGGTGCGCGCGCTATGAGCCCGACGCTCACCGAGCTGGCGGTCGAGGTGCTGAGCACCGCCGACGGGCGCGAGAAGACCGCGCGCAGCCACGCGGCGGCGAAGCTCTGGCGCGACAGCCGCGCGGCGGGCACGCCGCTGGAGATCGGCGGCGCGACGCCGCCCGACCGCCCGGCCCGGCCGGCGCGGCCCGAGCTTCTGGCGCCGCGCGACATGCCCAAGCGCCGGCCCGGCTCCGAGCATGGCCGGATCGCGCTGATCCACGCCGTCGCGCATATCGAGCTGAACGCCGTCGACCTGCACTGGGACGCGGTGGCGCGCTTCGCCGCGACGCCGCTGCCCATGGGCTATTTCGACGACTGGGTGCAGGCGGCGGACGAGGAATCGAAGCACTTCAACCTGCTCTGCGACCGGCTGGAGAGCTTGGGCAGCCATTACGGCGCCCTGCCCGCCCATGCCGGCATGTGGCGCGCGGCCGAAGACACGGCGGGCGACCTGATGGCGCGGCTCGCGGTGGTGCCGATGGTGCTCGAGGCGCGCGGGCTCGACGTGACGCCGGGCATGATCGACATCTTCCGCAAGGCCGGCGATCCCGACACCGTCGCGGCGCTCGAGATCATTTACGCAGAGGAAGTCCACCACGTCTCCTACGGCTCGAAGTGGTTCCATTTCCTGTGCGGGCGGCACGACCTCGACCCCGCGCCGGTGTTCCGCGACCTCGTGCGCCGGCATTTCCACGCCAAGCTCAAGCCGCCCTTCAACGAGGAAAAGCGCGCCGAGGCCGGGCTGCCGCCCGACTTCTACTGGCCGCTCGCCGAGGAGGCCGAGCAGGGCCGTCGCTGAAAAAGGCAAGCGAATTCGAGAGTTGCACTGACGCAACAGTGCCACACGGGCTTCGGTTTCGGCGGGAATCCGCCACTTTTGGGCCATGGTCGGCTGAGCGCCCCCGATCCCGGCCAAAGCTGTTGCGAGGCCGGGACCCGGTCGGTAACACCTCCGTGGCGGCACTCTCGAAAAATGGGAGGCTGTGACCGGGGCAACACGGGGACAGACGGGTGCGGATCAAGCTGGCACAGAAACTTCACGCGGCGCTCGAGCGCCGGTTTCCCGAGAAGCGTCTCTTCCTGCGCTCCGACACCGAGACCCGGTTCATCCGGCTGCACCCCTCGACCCAGCTGGTCGCATGGGCGGGCGCGACGCTCACCGTGGGATGGACCATCACCGCCACCGCGATCGTGCTGATGGATTCGATCGGGGCGGGCAATTTCCGCGCCCAGGCGCAGCGCGACCAGATGATCTACGAGGAGCGGCTGAACGCCCTGTCGCAGGAGCGCGACCTGCGCGCCAGCGAAGCCGCCGCCGCGCAGGAGCGTTTCTCCGCCGCGCTGGAGACCATCTCGAACATGCAGAGCGAGCTTCTGGCCTCGGAAGAGCGCTCGCGCGAGATGGAAACCGGCCTCGGCGTGGTGCAGGGCGCGCTGCGCCGCACCATGCTCGAGCGCGAGACCGCGCGCGAGGCGGCCGAGCGGCTCGAACTGGCGCTGGCCGAGGGCGGCAGCCTGCCCGGCGGCGCCGACGCGCAGGCGATCGAGAACACGCTCGACATCCTGTCGGGCGCGCTGGCCGACACCGCCGAGGAGCGCGACAGCCTCGCCGAGGACGCCGAGCTGGCCTTCGAGCAGGCCAACGAGCTGCAGCTCGAGCTGCGGCTGATGACCGAGCGCAACGACGAGATCTTCCGCAAGCTCGAGGAGGCGATGACCGTCTCGGTCGAGCCGCTGGGCGACATGTTCCGCGCCGCCGGCATGGACCCCGACAGCATGCTCAAGCAGGTCCGCAAGGGCTATTCCGGCATCGGCGGCGGCGCGCTGACGCCGATCCAGTTCTCGACCATGGGCGGCCATGCCGGCCACGGCGCGCATGACGCCGAGCGCGCCAACGCCCTGCTCGACCGGATGGACGAGATCAACCTCTACCGCATCGCCGCCGAGAAGGCGCCCTTCGGCAACCCGGTGAACGCCTCCTACCGCTTCACCAGCGGCTTCGGCCAGCGCTGGGGCCGGCTGCATGCCGGTGCCGATTTCGCGGCCCCGATCGGCACCCCCGTGGTCGCCACCGCCGACGGCGTGGTGACCGAGGCGGGCTGGGCCTCGGGCTATGGCCGCCTGATCAAGATCCAGCACGAGTTCGGGATCGAGACCCGTTACGCGCACCTGAACAAGATCCGGGTCAAGGTCGGCCAAAGGGTATCGCGCGGCGATCGGATCGGTGATATGGGCAACTCCGGACGATCGACCGGACCCCACCTCCATTACGAGGTGCGCGTCGGGGGGACTCCCGTCAATCCCATGACCTACATACGAGCTGGAAAAGATGTTTTCTAAGAGCAAGATCAACGAGCCCGGACCGAGGACAGCCGAAGGGACCCCCCAGATGGACGCGCCGACCAAGCCCGCGCAGCCGCAGGGCCAGCAAGACTACCGCCCCGCCGCCCCCAAGGCCAAGCCGCCCGCCTCGGTGCTGTCGGCCGACCTGCACATCAAGGGCAACATCAAGACCACCGGTGACATCCAGGTCGAAGGCCAGATCGAGGGCGACATCCGCGCCCACCTGCTGACCGTCGGCGAGGGCGCCACCGTCAAGGGCGAACTGGTCGCCGACGACGTGGTGATCAATGGCCGCATCGTCGGCCGGGTGCGCGGCCTCAAGGTCCGCCTCACCTCGACCGCCCGGGTCGAGGGCGACATCATCCACAAGACCATCGCGATCGAGAGCGGCGCGCATTTCGAGGGCTCGGTGCAGCGGCAGGACGACCCGCTGAACAACACCGGCACGCCGAAGCCGCTGCCGAAGCCCTCGCTGGACGAGCAGAGCTGACGCGGACCTTCGGGATCACGGGATGACGGGCGCGCCGGGAGACCGGGGCGCCCGTTTCCGTTTCAGCCGTAGAGGAAGTTCGACGCCAGCCGCGCCCTGAGCGGCGGCAGCGTCGTCGCCAGCCGCAACAGGCCCAGCGTCGCCAGCCGCGCCGCGTGGCTGCGCGCGGTCACCACGCGGCGCATCCGTTCGGCCCCGGCGATGATCCGGGCGTCCGCGCGCCGGCGCGCCGCGCCATAGCCGTCGATCTCGCCCACCACCAGCCGCTCGGCCAGTTCGCAGGCATCGGCGATGCCGAGATTCATGCCGCGCCCGCCCGCCGGCGAATGCGAATGCGCCGCGTCGCCCGCCAGAAGCACCCGCCCCGCCCGGAACCGCTCGGCCATGCGCAGCGCGACGCGGAACTGGCCGCTGTCATGCCGCGCCGCGACCGTGACGCCGAACGGCTCGGCGGCGAGCGCGTCCTCGGTGTTGGAGATCATCCGCACCCGCGCGCCGCCCAGAGGCACCACGGCGGCCAGGCGGCCCTCGGGCAAGAGCGCCAGCGCCACGCGGTCGCGATGCGGCCAGCCGGGCGCGTCGATGTCGGCGATCGACCAGACATCCGGCAGGCGGTGGCCGGGATAGCCGATCGCCACGGCCTCGCGCACCCGGCTATGCGTGCCGTCGGCGCCCACCAGCCAGCCGCCCCGCGCCTCGCTGCCATCCGACAGCGTCACCCGGACGCCGCCTTCGTCCTGCGCCACGCCCGTCACCTCGCAGCCGCGCCGCAAGGTGCCGCCATGGCGCTCGAGCGCGGCGGCGAGGATCGCCTCTGTGCGGTCCTGCGGCAGGCCGAACATGTGGCGCCGGCCGAAGCGCTCGGGCCGGGCGGCGTCGAAATCGAGCGTGGTCCAGACCCGGTCGCCGCGGTAGAGCACGAGGCCGCGATAACTGACACCTTCCGCCAGGAGCGCGGCGGTGACGCCGGAGGGCTCCAGCCGCTGCAGGCTTTCGGGGTTGATGCCGACCGCGCGCGACAGCGGCGAGGGCGCGGTGCGCTTCTCGAACACCGTCACCTCGACGCCGCGCCGGGCCAGCTCCACCCCGGCGGTGAGACCGGTCGGTCCGGCGCCGCAGATCAGCACCTTCATCGGCTTTCCTCCCCCGCGCCAGTCTAGGGAGGCGCGGGCCGGCCGGGCAAGACGCGGCGCGCGAAGGGGCAGATGCGGGACCGGGGCTCCGCCCCGGACCCCGGAGTATTTCGGGAGTGAAGTCGGGGCGTCAGTCCTCGGATGTCGCCTCGGCGCGGCTCTTGCCCGAGACCTGCCCCGCCAGCGTCGCCGCCATGAAGCCGTCGAGATCGCCGTCGAGCACGCCCTGCGTGTCCGAGGTCTCGTGGCCGGTGCGCAGGTCCTTCACCATCTGGTAGGGCTGCAGCACGTAGGAGCGGATCTGGTTGCCCCAGCCGGCATCGCCCTTGGCGTCGTGCTGGGCGTTGATCTCGGCGTTGCGGCGGTCGAGCTCCTGCTGGTAGAGCCGCGACTTCAGCGCCTTCATCGCGATGTCGCGGTTCTGGTGCTGCGACTTCTCCGACGAGGTCACGACGATGCCCGTGGGCAGGTGGGTGATCCGCACCGCCGAGTCGGTGGTGTTCACGTGCTGGCCGCCCGCGCCCGAGGAACGGTAGGTGTCGACCCGGATGTCGGAGGGGTTCACCTCGATCTCGATGTTGTCGTCGACCACCGGGTAGACCCAGACCGAGGCGAAGGAGGTCTCGCGCGTGCCCTTGCCGAAGGGCGAGATGCGCACCAGCCGGTGCACGCCGCTCTCGGATTTCAGCCAGCCATAGGCGTTGGGGCCGGTGATCTTGTAGGCGACCGACTTGATGCCGGCCTCGCCGCCGGCCTCCTCGGACTGCATCTCGACTTCGTAGCCACGCTTCTCGGCCCAGCGCACATACATGCGCTGCAGCATCTGCGCCCAGTCGCAGGCCTCGGTGCCGCCCGCGCCGGCATTGATCTCGAGGAAGGTGTCGTTGCCGTCGGCCTCGCCGTCGAGCAGCGCCTCGAGCTCCTTGGCGCGGGCGGCCTCGCGCAGCGACTTCAGCGCCGCCTCGGCCTCGGCCACGATCTCCTCGTCACCCTCCATCTCGCCCATCTCGATCAGCTCGGCATTGTCCTTGAGCTGCTGGGCGATCGAATCATAGGTGCCGATCTTGTCGACCAGCATCTGCCGCTCGCGCATCAGCTTCTGCGCCGCGGCCGGGTCGTCCCACAGCGTCGGGTCCTCGACCCGGGCGTCGAACTCCTCGAGCCGGTGCGCCGCGGTCTCGCGGTCCATGCGCTTGGCCAGCAGCGCGAGCGACTTCTCGATGGCGGCGATGTTGGCTTGCGTCTCTGCGCGCATGATCGGTTCTCTCGCAATGGCGGAATTGAGGGGCGTGATAGCGCGCCCCTCGGCTCCCGGCAAGCCGGGCGCGCCGCGTGACGGCGCGCCGAAGCCTAGTAGAGCCCGCCCGAGGACAGCGTGCCGAAGCTGGCCTTGGGGCCGACCGTGGCGGTGCCGCCGGTCGACTTGGTGACCTGCTTGGCCGGCTGCGAACCGCCGACCTCGTCATAGAGCGGCAGGTCGCCCGACATCTCGAAGCCGCCGTCGAAGGCCACGCCGAAGAGCGGCTCCTCGCCGATGCGGAAGCATTCCGAGATCACGTTGTCGCCCGAGGCGCTGTCGGGCAGACGCGCGCCGGAAAAGCGGTCGATCTTGATGAACTGGCACTCGTCGGGGACCGGGAACTGGGTGCCGCCGAAGCGGTCGATCGCGCGGCGCATGAAGCTTTCGAACACCGGGCCGCAGATGCCGCCGCCCGAGGCGCCCGAACCCAGCGAGCGCGGGTTGTCGTAGCCGATGTAGCAGCCCGCCACGATGTTCGACGAGAAGCCCACGAACCAGACGTCCTTGGCGTCGTTGGTGGTGCCGGTCTTGCCGGCGATCGGCACCGGCAGGTTGATGCCGCGCGCGGTGCCGCGCTGCACGACCCCCTCCATCATCGAGGTCAGCTGGTAGGCGGTGACCGCGTTCATGATCCGCTCGCGGTTCGACTGGATCGTCGGCGCCTCGCCCGCCGGCAGGGCGGCCAGCGTGCAGTCGACGCAGTTGCGCTGGTCGTGGCGGTAGAGCGTGCGGCCGTAGCGGTCCTGCACCCGGTCCACCAGCGTCGGCTCGACCCGCTCGCCGCCATTGGCGAACATCGCGTAGGCCGCGACCATCTGGTAGAGCGTCGTCTCCTGCGAGCCCAGCGCGTTCGACAGGTAGGGGCCGAGATCGTCGTAGACGCCGAAGCGCTCGCCGTAATCGGCCACCGTGTCCATGCCGACCTCCTGCGCGAGGCGGATCGTCATGATGTTGCGCGACTGCTCGATGCCGGTGCGCAGCGGCGTCGGCCCGTAGAAGCGGTTCGAGGCGTTCTGCGGCCGCCACATGCCCTGCGGCGTGTTGATCTCGATCGGCGCGTCGACGACAATCGTCGCGGGCGTGTAGCCGCTGTCGAGCGCGGCGGCATAGACGAAGGGCTTGAAGGACGAGCCGGGCTGGCGCTGCGCCTGGGTGGCGCGGTTGAACACGCTGTCCTGGTAGGAGAAGCCGCCCTGCATGGCGAGCACCCGGCCGGTGTTGACGTCCATCGCCGCGAAGGCGCCCTGCACCTGCGGCACCTGCCGCAGGCTCCAGCGGATGAAGCTGCCGTCGCTGTCCGAGGTCATCCGGCGCACCAGCACCACGTCGCCCACCTCGAAGTTCTCGAAGAAGTCGCCGCGCATCCAGGCGATGTCGTCGCGCGGCACGACATGCGGCTCGCTGCCGTCATCGGCCAGCCCCTCGATGCCGAGGCGCAGCTGGTTCTCCTCGACCGCCATGACCACAGCCGGGCGCCACTCGCCCTCGAGCGTCACGTCGCGCGGCACGTCGGCCTCCGACAATGCCTTGCGCCATGCGACCTCGTCCCCGAGCGTCTCGACCGGGATCGTCTCGCCGGTGCCGCGCCAGCGGCCCAAGCCCCGGTCGTACTGCTCGAGCGCACGCTGCAGCGCATGCGCGGCCTCGGTCTGCAGCTCGTCGTCGATGGTGGCGCGCACCGACAGGCCGCCCGAGAAGAACTCCTCCTCGCCGAACTCGGCCGACAGCTGGCGGCGGATCTCGTCGGTGAAGTAGTCGCGCGGCGGCAGCGCCGAGCGGAAGCTGTCGATGTCGCCCGACTGCACGGTGTTGAGCGGGCGGCCGCGCTCCTCGCGGTAGACCGCCTCCTCGATGTAGCCGTCCTCGGCCATGCGGCGCAGCACGTAGTTGCGGCGGTTCACCGCGTCCTCGTATTGCCGCACCGGGTGCAGGTTGCCGGGCCGCTGCGCCAGCGCCGCGAGATAGGCCGCCTCGCCCGGCGCGAGCCGCGACAGCGGCTTGTTGAAGTAGCTCTGCGCGGCGGCGGTGACGCCGTAGGAGTTTTGCCCGAGGAAGATCTCGTTCAGATACAGCTCGAGGATGCGCTCCTTGTCCATCGCGCCCTCGATCCGGACCGCGAGGATCAGCTCCTTGATCTTGCGCTCGATCGTGCGCGAGCCGTCGAGCAGGAAGTTCTTCATCACCTGCTGGGTGATGGTCGAGGCGCCGCGCAGCTCCTGCCCGCGCGAGCGCACCGCCTCGACGCCGGCGGCGACGATGCCCTTCACGTCGAAGCCGCCATGGCGGTAGAAGTTCTGGTCCTCGGCCGAGACGAAGGCGTGCTTGACCAGCTCGGGGATCTCCTCGGCCGGGGTGAACAGCCGCCGCTCGGTGGCGAACTCGTCGAGAATCCGGCCCTCGCCGTCATAGACCCGGCTGATCGTCGCCGGCGTGTACTGCGCCAGCACCTCGTGGCTGGGCAGGTCGCGGCCATAGACGTAGAAGATCGCGCCGAGGGTCAGCGCACCCATGGCGAGGCCGAGCGTCAGCATCGAGAAGATGCCGCCGAGGAAGGACATGAGAAAGCGCAGCAAGGGAGGTCTCCGGGAAGGCTCGGGCGCTTATAGGCCTCGCGGCGGGTCGGGTCAAAACCGCAAGGCTTGAAATCGGCGCGAAAACGCCGGAACAGGGGGTCACGCTTTGGCGAGGGGATTGCCCTTTCGCCCGAGGGAACCCAAAACGATGGTCATGATGCCCACCGACTCGACACCTTCCCGCCGCGCCACGCCCGACGACGTGATCGCGACCTACGACGCCGCAGGTCCGGACTGGGCCAAGGGGCGCGACCGCCGCCTGATCGAGCGGCGCTGGCTCGACCGCATGCTGGCGGCGGCGCCGCGCCATGTCGGACGGCGCCGGGTGCTCGACCTCGGCTGCGGCAGCGGCAAGCCGCTGGCCTCCTACCTCGCCGAACGCGGCGCGGTGGTCACCGGCGTCGACGCCGCGCGCTCGATGCTGGCGATGTTCCAGCAGAACCTGCCGGAGGCGCGGGCCTTCCATCTCGACATGCGCGGGCTGAAGCTGAACGAGAAGTTCGACGCGATCCTGGCATGGGACAGCTTCTTCCACCTCGCGGCCCCCGACCAGCAGGCGATGTTCCCGGTCTTCGCCGAACACGCCGCGCCCGGCTGCGCGCTGATGTTCACCTCCGGCCCCTCGGCCGGCACCGCGATCGGCGACGTGGCGGGCAAGCCGATCTTCCACGAAAGCCTCAGCCCCAAGACCTACAAGGGTCTTCTGGAGATGCACGGCTTCAAGCCGCTGGCCTTCATCCCCGAGGATCCCGATTGCGGCATGCACTCGGTCTGGCTGGCGCGCTTCGACGGCCTGCCGCGCGAGGACGCCCCGAAGAAGGGCTGAGCCACCGCCCGGACGCGCTTCGAACGGCCCGCCACCGCGCGGGCCGTTTCGCGTTTCAGCGCCGGCGCAGCGGCGCGCGGGCGGCCTCCTCGGCGGCCCAAGCCTGCAGCCCCGCGACCAGCCCCGAGACGATCGCCGCCCGGCCCGTGGGCTCGGTCAGCCGGATCCGGTCGCCGGCATTCGACAGGAATCCCACCTCGACCAGCACCGAAGGAAAGTCGGCCGCGTTCAGCACCGCCAGGGGCGCCGCGCGGTGCGGCGTGCCGTTGAGCTTCGCGCCGGCCTGCCGCAGCCCCTCGATCAGCGCGCCGGCGAGGCGCTCACTCTGCGGCACGGTGTCGAGACGGGCGAGATCCATCAGCGCGGTCGCCACCCGGTCGTCCTGCCCCGACAGGTCCACGCCGGCCAGCAGGTCGCCGCGCTGGTGGCGCTCGGCCATGCGGGCCGAGGCGCGGTCGAGCGCCTCGTCCGACAGGGTGTAGACCGCGCCGCCGGAGGCCTCGTCCACCTCCAGCGCGTCGGCATGCAGCGAAATGAGCAGGTCGGCCCCGGCGGCGCGGGCGATGGTCATGCGCTGCGCCAGCGACACGAAGGCGTCGGCGTCGCGGGTCAGCACCGCGCGCATCGTGCCCGAGCGGTCGATCGCCTCGGCGGTCTCGCGCGCCAGCGCCAGCATCAGGTCGGCCTCGACCAGCCCCTCGCGCATCGCGCCCGGATCGACGCCGCCATGGCCGGGATCGATCGCCACCACCAGCGGCCCCGGCGCCTCGGGCAGCGGCGCGTCGAGCGTCGCGCCGGCCGGGTCGGCGGGCTTGGCGGCCGCGGCGAAGCTCTCGGCATCGGTGGGGACGAGCCGCAGCCGCAGCACCGCGCCGCTCGTGCCGTCGCCGGCGCGCATCTCGGCCGTCTCGACCAGCATCGGCCCGGCGAGGTCGAGCACCAGCCGCGACCAGCCCGGCCGCCCCTGCCCCAGCCGCAGCCCGGCCGCGCGCTCGCCCGAGAGCAGCGCCGCCGGGTCGGCCCCGGCCCAGTCGACCTCGGCGAAATCCAGCACCAGCCTTCGCGGCGCGTCGAGCGTGAAGACCCGCCACGGCACAGGCTGGCTCAGCGCCAGCTCGACTTCCAGCCCGCCGCGCCGGGCGTCGCGGACATGGCTCTCGGCCACGTCGAGTCGGGCGAGGCCGGAAAAGGGCTGCGCGGCGGCGGGCGCGGCCAGCAGCAGCGCCAGCGCCGCGCATGCGAGCAGCCCCCTGAGGCGCGGACCGCGCCCGCCGCGGGGGGTCATGCCGCGCCCGCCTCCGCGTGGCCCCTCGCGGCCATGAAGCGGGTCAGCCGGTCGAGCCCCTCCTCGATGTCGGCTGTGGAGCGGGCATAGGAGAAGCGCATCCAGCGGTGGCCGTTCGCGGGGTCGAAATCGAGCCCCGGCGTCACCGCGACGCCCGCCTCATCGAGGATCTCGGCGGCGAAGGCGCGGCTGTCACCGGTGAAGGCGGAGACGTCGGCATAGACGTAGAAGGCGCCGTCGGGCGGCGCGAAGCGGGTGAAGCCCGCTTTCGGCAGCCGCTCCAGCATCAGCTCGCGGTTGCGGGCGTAGACGGCGGCGTTGGCGTCGAGCTCCTCGGTCGCGTCCATCGCGTGCAGCGCCAGCCGCTGCGAGGCGTGCGGCGTGCAGATGAACATGTTCTGGGCGATCCGCTCGATGCCGCGCACGTGCTCGGGCGGCACGATCAGCCAGCCGACGCGCCAGCCGGTCATCGAGAAATACTTGGAGAAGGAGCCGATCACGTGGGTCTCGTCTGTCACCTCCAGCGCCGAGACGCCGCGCCCGCCGATCCCGTGATAGATCTCGTCCGAGATCAGCGCGGCGTCGCGCGCGGCGCAGGCGTCGGACAGCGCCCGCAGCCCGTCGCGGTCGAGCATGGTGCCCGCCGGGTTCGAGGGCGAGGCGACGATCAGCCCGTCGAGTTCGTGCGCCGCGACGTCGCCGGGCACCGGCTGCATCCGGTGCGCGAGCCGGGTCGGGATGTCGACCGGCGTCATGTCGAGCGCCTTCAGGATCTGCCGGTAGGACGGGTAGCAGGGCGCGCCGAGACCGACGCGCGCGTCGGTGTCGAAGAGCTGGGTGAAGCTCAGCAGGAACGCGCCCGAGGCGCCCGATGTGACGACGACGCGGGCCGGGTCGAGATCGACGCCGTACCATTCGCCGTAATGCCGGGCGATCCGGGCGCGCAGCTCGGGCAGGCCCAGCGCCACGGTGTAGCCCATCGGCCCGGCCTGCATCTCGCGCGCGAGCTTCTCGACCGCCTCGCGCGGCGCGCCGGTGCCGGGCTGGCCGACCTCCATGTGGATGATGTGGCGGCCCGCCGCCTCGGCCTGCCTTGCGGCCTCCATCACGTCCATCACGATGAAGGGATCGACCTGGCCGCGCCTTGAGTTCCGCATCTCGCCCCTCCTATGGTTCGGCCGGGTTGTGCCAATCCCGCCCCCCCCAGGTCAATGGCCCCGCTTGGCAGGGGGCGCGGGATGTGGTCTGTCCGACCCCGACACGAGAGAGGATATTCCAGATGCTGCGCAATCTCACCCGCGCCGTCCCCGCGCTGCTGGCGCTGGCCGCCCCCGCCGCCGCGCTCGATCTCGACGCGATGAGCGACGCCGAGCGCGAGGCGTTCCGCGCCGAGGTGCGCGCCTACCTGCTGGAGAACCCCGAGGTGCTGATGGAGGCGATCGCCGTGCTCGACGAGCGCCAGGCCGAGGCCGCCGCGCAGGGCGACAGCGCGATGATCGAACAGCACGCCGAGGCGCTGTTCGAGAACGAGGGCGACTGGGTCGGCGGCAACCCCGAGGGCGACATCACCGTGGTCGAGTTCATGGACTACAAGTGCGGCTACTGCCGACGCGCCTTCCCGGAGGTCGAGGAGCTGGTCGAGGGCGACGGCAACATCCGCTACGTGCTGAAGGAGTTCCCGATCCTCGGCGAGCAGTCGCTCATGGCCTCGCGCTTCGCGCTGGCGGTGCGGATGCTCGAGGGCGACGACGCCTACAAGGAGGCGCACAACGCGCTGATGACCATGCGCGCCGATGTCGACGAGAATTCGCTCTCGGCGCTGGCCGACGGGCTCGGGATCGAGTTCGCCGACGTGCAGGAGAAGATGGGCTCGCGCGAGGTCGCCGAGGTGATCCAGGAGAACTACGAGCTGGCGCAGGCGATGCAGATCTCGGGCACGCCGAGCTTCGTGATGGGTGACCGGATGCTGCGCGGCTACCTGCCGCTGCAGCAGATGCAGCAGATGGTGTCCGAGCTGCGCGCGGAGTGATCCGACCCGAACGGACGGGGTGAGGGGCGGCCCCATGGGCCGCCCCTTTCCGTGTCAGCGCGCGATATAGGCCACGCGCCGCGTCTCTGGCGCGACCAGTACCGCCTGGCCGTTGATGTTGGCGTAGGCGAGCGCGCTTTCGGGCACCGGGGTCAGCGTCACCGTCTCGGGCAGGCCGGCGCCCAGCACCACCTCGCCGTCGAGGTAGATCGGTTCGACCGGGTTGTCGTTGAGATAGGTGATCGCGCCGTCGTCGATCTCGACCTGCGCGCCCTGCCCCGTGGTGTCGGCGGCGATCAGCGCGCCGTTCAGCGTCACCGTGCCGTCGGGCAGCGTCGGGTCGTAGGTGATCGTGGTGATCCCGGCGGCGTCGGCGCTCTCGTAGATCACGACCGGCGTGGTGTCGATGATGGCGGTCAGGTAGCCGCCCGAGGCCCAGCCGGTCACGCCGTCATGCGTGACCTCGCACCACGTGGCGGGCTCGAGGCAGCCGGACACCTCGACCTCCTGCCCGGCGGGGATCATGCCGACCACCTCGTGGGCCGGGCCCGCGCCCGAACGGATGTTGAGATCGGCGGTGGCGCTGGCGGTGGCCTGCGCGAAGGCCGGCAGCGCGAGCGTGGAGAGCGCGCCTGCGGCGGCGAGGGTGAGGATTCGGGAAGTCATGAACTGTCTCCGGGTTGCGGGGGCCGTCGCGGCCCGCGCTTGTCGCAGGCCAAACGCGCTTGCGCCCGATGCGATCCCGTGCCCGGTTGCGGGGGGCGCCGGCTGTGGCCGGACGGCCATGACACGCAAGCGAAGGACAGGCGCATGAAGACCGAATTCCGCGAAGCCCAGCGAGAGGACGTGCCGCAGGTGGTGACGCTTCTGGCCGACGACGCGCTGGGGCGCGGGCGCGAGACCGGCGACATGGCGGGCTACCTCGCCGCCTTCGACGCGATGCAGGCCGAGCCGGGCAACCGGCTCTACGTCGCGGTGACGGGCGAGCGGGTCGTCGCCTGTTACCAGCTGGCCTTCATCCAGGGCCTGTCGCTGGCGGCGGCGCGGCGCGCGCAGATCGAGGGCGTGCGCGTGGCGGCGGAGATGCGCGGCCAGGGTCTCGGGCGGCGGCTGCTCGCGGATGCCGAGGCCCGCGCCCGCGCGGCCGGCTGCGCGCTGATGCAACTGACCAGCAACGCCACCCGCGCCGATGCGCGGCGGTTCTATGAGGCGGCGGGCTACGCGGCCAGCCATGTCGGCTTCAAGAAGCCGCTGAACTAGCAGCCCCGCTCCCACCAGTTGTGCCCGGCCACGTCGGTGATGGCGGGGTTGCGGCTCCTGAGCGGCACGCGGAACTCGCGGATCGCGGTGCGCGCGCCGCAGAATTGCCGGCAGGCCTCGAAGGTGGTGGTGGTGACCACGATCTCGGAGCCGACCTGTCGCAGCACCAGCTCGCAGCCGTCCCGCCGCGCCACCCAGCCGTCACCGGCGCGCCGCCCGGCCATGAGCGGCGTGCCGCAGGAATGGCCATTGGCGCCGAAATAGCCGAACTCGAAATCCAGCCGGTCGCCGCGATGGACCACGGAAAGATGCGCGGCCTCGTTCGGGCAGTAGAGACCGGTCAGGTCGCCGCGCATCGGCGCGCCGCCATCGATGCCGCGCAGCGCATCGAGCCGCCGCCGCATCACTTTCTCGAGGCATTCGGGTTGGTTGCCGCAGCCGTCGCGCGCGCCGAGCCACCAGCGCTGGTCGGCCCGGATCGCCTCGCGCTGCGCCGCGCCGGCCGAGCCGCGCGCCGCGGCATAGGCGGCCGCGATCTCGCGGTCGAGGGCGGAGAGCCTGCCTGAGCCGCAGATCGCGTGCTCGGTCGCGGTGCCGGCGCGGGCGCAGTCGAAGCTGGGCTGCGCCTCGGCCTCGGGCCCCGCGAGGCCGAGGGAAAGAAGGGCGAGAAGGATGGCGATCGGGCGGAACATGGCGGCCTCCTGTCTGGACGGCGCCGGCGCGGCGTGCCCCATACAGGCTGTCACGTCCCGGCGGGCCGGGTCTGCCCGATCATCCGGTCTCGACCAAAAGAAAGGGGCGGCCCGAAGGCCGCCCCCCATGCGTCAGTCCGTTGGCGGATCAGCGGACGATGTAGACCACCTCGCGCGCCTCGGGCTCGACCAGCACCGGGGTGCCGTTGAGGTAGAGGTAGCTGTACTCGGCATCCGGGATCGGCGTCAGCTCGACCTCGGTCGGGATGGTCGCGCCGACCACGACCTCGCCCTGCAGAAGCACCGGGTCGACCGGGTTCTCGCGCACATAGGTCACGGTTTCCTGGTCGGGGTTGAGCGCGTCGCCCGCCGCGGCACCGATCACCGCGGCGCCGATCACGCCGGCCGGGCCGGCCGCCAGCGCGGCGGCGGTGCCGGCGGCGGTGGCCGCGCCGGCCAGCGCCGCGCCGCCGTCATTGGCCTCGTTGTCGTAGGTCACGGTGGCGACCTCGAGCTCGGTGCGGTTGTCGTAGAGGATCACCGGCTCGGCGGCCTCGGCCTGCTGCACGGTCAGGTAATCGCCATAGGCCCAGCCGGTGGTGCCGTTCAGCGTCACCTGGCACCAGTTGGCGCTCTCCAGGCAGCCCTCGACCGTCACCTCGCCATCGGCGGGGATCACGTCGATGATCTCCATGTCCGGGCCCGGACCCGCGCGCAGGTTGAGCTCGGTCGCGGCCATCGCGGTGGTGCCCGCAACCGCCGTCTCGGCGTTGGCGGTGGCTTCGGTGGTGGTGGTGGCGGTCTGCGCCAGCACCGGGGCGGCGGCGAGGATCGCGGCCGCGGAGGTCATCAGGAGTTTGCTCTTCAGCATAATTCGTCTCCAATCGTTCGGGGCCGGGTGTCCCGGCCTCGGGATGGAGCAGAAACGCCGAACGAGGCATCCGGTTTCACTCCGGAAAGCCGCCCGATCGCAGATATTTGCGGCATTCCGCCGAGGCGTCGGCAAGGTCCGTCCGACGCCTCGTGACCTCGCGTCAGGGCTACTCGGCCGCGGCCTTCGCGGCGGCGTTGCGGGCCTCGATCTCCTCGGCCTTCTTCTCGACCTGCTCGACGATGTGGTCGACCATCTGCTCGTTCGACATGCGGTGGCTCTGCTTGCCTGCAAGGTAGACCATGCCGTTGCCGGCGCCGCCGCCGGTGAAGCCGACATCGGTCATCAGCGCCTCGCCGGGGCCGTTGACCACGCAACCGATGATGGAGAGCGACATCGGCGTCTTGACGTGCTCGAGCCGCTTCTCGAGCGTCTCGACCGTCTTGATCACGTCGAAGCCCTGCCGCGCGCAGGAGGGGCAGGAGATGATGTTGACGCCGCGATGGCGCAGGCCGAGCGACTTCAGCATCTCGAAACCGACCTTCACCTCCTCGACCGGATCGGCCGAGAGGCTGACGCGGATCGTGTCGCCGATGCCCATCCAGAGAAGGTTGCCCATGCCGATGGCCGACTTGATCGTGCCGGACATCAGCCCGCCCGCCTCGGTGATGCCCAGATGGATCGGCGCATCGGTGGCGTCGGCCAGCTGCTGGTAGGCGGCGGCGGCAAGGAACACGTCGGAGGCCTTCACCGAGATCTTGAACTCGTGGAAGTCGTGGTCCTGCAGAAGCTTGATGTGGTCGAGGCCGCTTTCGACCATCGCGTCGGGGCACGGCTCGCCGTATTTCTCGAGCAGGTGCCGCTCGAGCGAGCCGGCGTTGACGCCGATGCGGATCGAGCAGCCATGGTCGCGGGCGGCGCGCACCACCTCGGCCACGCGCTTGGCGTCGCCGATGTTGCCGGGGTTGATCCGCAGGCAGGCGGCGCCCGCCTCGGCCGCCTCGATGGCGCGCTTGTAGTGGAAATGGATGTCCGCGACGATCGGCACCGGGCTTTCGCGCACGATCTCCTTCAGGGCGCGGGTGCTGTCCTCGTCGGGGGTCGAGACCCGGACGATGTCGGCCCCGGCCTCGGCGGCGCGGGTGATCTGGGCGATGGTGCCGGGCACGTCCGTGGTCTCGGTGTTGGTCATGGTCTGCACCGAGATCGGGGCGTCGCCGCCCACGGGCACGGAGCCCACCATGATCTTGCGCGACTTGCGGCGCTGGATCTCGCGCCAGGGACGGACGGCGTGCAGGGACATCGGGACCTCTCGCGGATCTGGCCGCGCGGGTCAGCGGCGCGGCGTCATTCTTCGGACGCGACCTCGGCCACGCGAACCAGCTCTGCCAGGTCCGAGTCGCTTTCCAGGTCGGCAACCTGATAGCTGGAGGTCAGATTGTCCACCGACAAGGCGAGGTTCTTGGTCACGACGCCGGGATCGCCGACCGGGCCGTAATGCTGGCCGCCGATGGCGAAGTAGACGGCGCCGGATTCGCCCACCCGGACGTTGGGCGGCGTCTCGAGCGCGGGCACCTCCCAGCTGTCGCCGCCATTCATGATGCCCTCGTAGAGCGTGGTGCCGTCGGCGGAGTTCACGCGCACCCAGGCCGGGCGCACCGCGACCATCCGCACCTTGGGGTCGGGCTCCTCGGTGACCTGCACGCTGGGCAGCTCGGCCAGGGCGACCTCGGGCAGCGCCACTTCCGGCTCGGTCGCGCCGGGTGCGGCGTCGAGCGCGGCCAGCATCGGGCTGGCGCCCGCGCCGTTCGCACCGGCCTCGGCCAGCGCGCGCTCCACGTCGGAGGGCGCGGTGTCCTGCTGGCCGGGGCGGCGCGGCTGGGTCACCAGCGCCGCGATCGGCCCGTCGCGCGGGGTCATCACCGGCAGGTCGAGCGCCTGCGGACGGTAGAGCCGGTCGAGCACGTCGGGCGCCGCCGGCGCCACCGAGGCGGTCTCGATCCCGGTTTCGGGCGTGTCGCCCTGGCGGGTGCCGCCGGCCAGCGGGTCGACCTCGGCCACCACCTCGGGCACCTGCTCGACCGGGGCGAGGCGCACCTTCTGCACCTCCTGCAGCATCGACCAGCCGCCATAGCCGAGCCCGCCCAGAAGCGCGAGCAGCACCACCACCGAGCCCAGCGCCCGCGGCTCGAAGCCGGCGAGGATGCGCTCGGCCGGCGGCAGGAAGGGGGTGGCGGCGTCGGAGAAGATGTCCTTGCCGAGGCTGCTCGAGGGCACGGCGCCGGCCTCGGCCCGCGGCTTGGCCGCGTGCGACATGCCATGCGCGGTGGTGAAGCCCGACTCGCGGCAGAAGGTCTCGTAGGCGCGGTCGGGGTCCATCTTCAGGTAGCGCGCATAGGAGCGCACATAGCCCGCGATGAAGCCCGGCGTGTCGAAGGCGGAGGGGTCGGAGTTCTCGATCGCGGCGATGTAGGCGGCCTTGATCTTCAGCTCGCGCTGCACGTCGAGCAGGCTCTTGCCCAAGGTCGCGCGCTCACCGCGCATCATGTCACCCAAGCGCAGTTCGAAGGCGTCGAAGCCCTTGACTTCGGCCTCCTCAGCGACACTTGCGCGCCTGAAGCTCCGCCCGATCATATCGAGTGTTCCCGTCTCTGCCCGCCCCCGACGGCCCTCCGGGGCTGTTCTTCGCACAACTCCCGGGCGGCCTTAAGGTTCATCATAGCACGGGCCGGACTCGGCCGCACGGGGCTATATTGCTAGCCGGTGAGTTCGGCGCGATTCAGCGCACAATGCGACCATAGACTGTCCAATCCCCTCACCAGCGCATCCATCTCGCGCGGGCCATGCACCGGCGACGGGGTGAAGCGCAGCCGCTCGGTGCCGCGCGGCACGGTCGGGAAGTTGATCGGCTGCACGTAGATGCCGTGATCGGCCAGCAGCATGTCCGAGATGAGCTTGGTGTGCACCGGATCGCCCACCATCAGCGGCACGATGTGGCTGCCATGGTCGATGATCGGCAGGCCGAGCCCGCGCAGGCGGGTCTTGAGGATCTTCGCCTGGGTCTGGTGCGCGTCGCGCAGCGCCTGGTCGGTCTTCAGATGCGCGACGCTCGCCGCCGCGCCGGCCGCCACCGCCGGCGGCAGCGAGGTCGTGAAGATGAAGCCCGGGGCGTAGGAGCGCACCGCGTCGGCCATCTTGGCCGAGGCCGCGATGTAGCCGCCCATCACGCCGTAGGCCTTGCCCAGCGTGCCGTTGATGATGTCGACCCGGTGCGCGAGCCGGTCGCGCTCGGAGACGCCGCCGCCGCGGGGCCCGTACATGCCGACCGCGTGCACCTCGTCGAGATAGGTCAGCGCGCCGAACTCCTCGGCGAGGTCGCAGATCTCGGCGATCGGGCCGAAATCGCCATCCATCGAGTAGACGCTCTCGAAGGCGATGAGCTTGGGCGCGGCCGGGTCGTCGGCCTGCAGAAGCTCGCGCAGATGCGCCACGTCGTTGTGGCGGAATACCCGCTTGGCGCCGCCGTTGCGGCGGATGCCCTCGATCATCGAGGCGTGGTTCAGCTCATCGGAGTAGATGATCAGCCCGGGAAACAGCCGCGGCAGCGTCGACAGCGTCGCGTCGTTGGCGATGTAGGCCGAGGTGAACAGCAGCGCCGCTTCCTTGCCGTGCAGGTCGGCCAGCTCGGCCTCGAGCTTCTTGTGGTAGATCGTGGTGCCCGAGATGTTGCGGGTTCCGCCGGAGCCCGCCCCCACCGCCTCGAGCGCCTCGTGCATCGCGGCGAGCACGACGGGGTGCTGGCCCATGCCGAGATAGTCGTTGCCGCACCAGACCGTGACCGGTGCCTCGGTGCCGTCCGGCTTGTGCCAGGTGGCATGCGGAAACTGGCCGTTGCGGCGGGCGATGTCGATGAAGGTGCGGTAGCGGCCTTCGCTGTGCAGCTTGCCGATGGCGGCGTCGAGCCCTGCTTCGTAATCCACGGGCGATGTTCCCCTTTTCGTCTGGCGGGCCGGGCGGACGCGTGCCCCGTCTTCAGGTCAAGTTCCATATAGGCGCGATCCCGGGCGGACAACACGCTACAATATGCCGCCCCGCGGCATGGGTGCCCTGCGCGTCACGCAACCCCTGCGGACGCTGGACAGCCGCGGGGGCGCCCGTCACTGTGCGGCCAAGTTTAGCAGGAGTTTTCATGACACTCGACCCCGTCCTCTCCCATATCGATGCCAATATCGAGAGCGCCGTGGAGCGGCTGCTGCGGCTCCTGCGCATCCCCTCCATCTCGACCGATTCGGCCTATCGCGACGAGTGCCGCGCCGCCGCCGACTGGCTGGTCGAGGATCTGAAGGAGATCGGCTTCGTCGACGCGGCGCGGCGCGACACGCCCGGACACCCGATGGTCACCGGCACCATGGGTGAGGGCGCGCGCCACCTGCTGTTCTACGGCCATTACGACGTGCAGCCGGCCGACCCGCTCGAGCTGTGGGACAGCCCGCCCTTCGAGCCGGCGCTCGAGGACACGCCCGCCGGCAAGGTGATCCGCGGCCGCGGCGCCTCGGACGACAAGGGCCAGCTGATGACCTTTCTCGAGGCCTGCCGCGCCTGGGTGGCGGTGCATGGCGCCCTGCCCGCCCGCGTCTCGATCCTGTTCGAGGGCGAGGAGGAATCCGGCTCGCCCTCGCTGGTGCCGTTTTTGCGCGCGCATGCGGACGAGTTGCGCGCCGACCTCGCGCTGATCTGCGACACCGGCCTCTTCGACCGCGACACGCCCGCCATCACCACCATGCTGCGCGGCCTCGTCGGCGAGGAGGTGATTATCACCGGCCCCGACCGCGACCTGCATTCGGGCGCCTATGGCGGCCCGGCGGCGAACCCGATCAAGGTGCTGAGCCGGATCATCGCCTCGCTGCATGACGAGGACGGCCGCGTCACCCTGCCCGGCTTCTACGACGGCGTGCCCGAGATCTCGGACGAGATGCGCGCGCAGTGGGAGGGCCTGGGATTCGACGCCGAGGGCTTCCTCGGCGCGGTGGGCCTCTCCAGGCCCGCGGGCGAAGCGGATCGCGGCCCGCTCGAGATGCTCTGGGCGCGGCCGACCTGCGAGGTGAACGGCATCGCCGGCGGCTATGCCGGGGCGGGCTTCAAGACCGTGCTGCCCTCGAAGGCCAGCGCCAAGATCAGCTTCCGGCTGGTCGGTCGGCAGGACCCGCTGGCGATCCGCGACGCGTTCCGCGCCCGGGTGCGCGAGATGCTGCCCGAGGACTGCAAGGTCGAGTTCCACGAGCACGGCGCCGCGCCCGCGAGCGTCATGGCGACCGACGACCCCGCCTTCGAGACCGCGCGCCAGGCGCTCAGCGCCGAATGGCCGCGCCCGGCGGCCTTCGTCGGCGCCGGCGGATCGATCCCGATCGCGGGCTATTTCAAGACCGAGCTGGGAATGGATTCGATGCTGATCGGTTTCGGCAACGATGACGACCTGATCCACAGCCCGAACGAGAAATACGACCTGCGGAGCTTCCACAAGGGCATCCGCAGCTGGGCGCGCGTGCTGGCGGCGCTGTCCGAGAAGGGCTGAGCCGCCAAGGACCGGACCGGCGGGCGGGACGGCCCGCCGGTCGCCGTGAGTATTTCAGGAGTAAAGTAGGCCGCAGCGCGATGACCGCGGGATCGGGTTACTTTGCTCCGAAAACACTCGGATCCCCGGGCTGCGGCCGGCGCCCCGCATGGCCTTGAAACGCAAACGGCCCCGCGCTCGGATGAGCGACGGGGCCGTGATGGCGTTGGTGGCGCGGTTGACGGGGCTCGAACCCGCGACCCCCGGCGTGACAGGCCGGTACTCTAACCAACTGAGCTACAACCGCACACGGTCGTACGTTTCGGAAGACGAGAATGGCGCGGTTGACGGGGCTCGAACCCGCGACCCCCGGCGTGACAGGCCGGTACTCTAACCAACTGAGCTACAACCGCGCATCTCGTCGTCCGGCAGCGCCGAACGTGAGGCGGGTTCTAGGCACAGTGGCGGGGGGCGTCAAGCGAAGATCGACGCAAAAAACGCGGAGCGGGACGATTGTCGGGATGACCGCGCGGCAATCGCGCATACGGCCCGTGGCAGGCGGCCGGGCCCGCGCAAAGGCGCGGCGCCGAAGGGGCCGGTCGTTCGGATCGGGCGTGGGGGGATGGTGGGTGGTGAGGGGCTCGAACCCCCGACATCTTCGGTGTAAACGAAGCGCTCTACCAACTGAGCTAACCACCCGCGGCGGCGGGTCTAGCCCGCCTCGGCGCCCCCCGCAAGAGGCGCGGGGATCAGCTCGTGCCGCCCCTGCGCCACCCGGAACACCACCCCCTGCCCGCCCGGCAGCGCCGCGAGGTCCGCGCGACCGCCGCCGGTGGCGATGGTGCGCAGCACGCGCGAGGTCATGCCATGCGTCACCAGCACCGCCGGGCCGTCGAGCGAGGCCAAGAGCAGCGCGCAGCGCGCCCAGAGCGCGGCGAATCCCTCGCCGCCCGGCGCGCGGGCGTAGAAGTCGAGGAAATGCTCGCCCGGCGGGCCGGGCCAGCGGCGGTCGATCTCGGCCCGGTCGCGGCCCGACCAGTCGCCCATCGCGATCTCGCGCAGCCTGGGCTCGGGCGCGTGATCCGGGCCCAGCGCCAGCTCGGCCGTGGCCCGCGCCCGGCCCTGCGGCGAGGTCAGCACCCGGTGCGTGACGGCGGTGATTCCCCGCGCCGCGAGCGCGCGGCCCATGGCGCGGGCCTGCGCGCGCCCCAGCGGCGTCAGCGGCGAATCGAGGCCGCCCTGCATCCGTCGCGCGGCGTTCCACTCGGTCTCGCCATGGCGCAGCACGTAGATCTCGGGGTAGCTCATGCCCGCTCCTCCCGGCTGCCGGTCCAGCGGCGCGGGCCGGGGCCCGTTCCGCCGAGACGGTCCTGCGCGTTGTAGAGCGGGCAGCTGTCGAGCGAGAGGCAGCCGCAGCCGATGCAGTGCCCCATCTGGTCGCGCAGCCGCGTCAGCAGCGCGATCCGCTCTTCGAGCATGGCGCGCCAGGGCGCGGCGGCCTCGGCCCAGTCGCGGGCCGACACCGCGCGCTCGCGCGGCAGCCGGTCGAGCACCTCGCGGATCTCCGACAGCGGCACGCCGACCGACTGCGCCACCTTGATGATCGCCACGCGCCTGAGTTCGCGCCGGTCGTAGCGGCGGTGATTGGCGTCGGTGCGCCAGCTGCGGATCAGCCCCTCCGCCTCGTAGAAATGCAGCGTCGAGACCGGCACGCCGGCGCGCTCGGCCATCTGCCCGACGCTCAGATCGTTCGGCACGGTTTTCCCCGGCATGGCGCTTGACCTCAACCTTACTTGAGGCCGCAGCTTGTGGGCCTTGAGCGAGAATCGCAAGCCTTGAGGAGCCATCATGACCGCCACCTTCCCCCGCCCCGCACGGCCGCTCGGCGCGCTGCGCCGGATCGCCCTCCTCCTCGCGCCGCGCGGCCGCGCCCGGACACCGCTCGACGACGCGGTGGCGGACGAGGTGCAGTCATTGCGCCACGGCGCGGATCTCGTGCGGCTGCGCGACATCCGGCTCAACCGGCACCTCGCCCGCGACATGGGGCTGGAGGCCGAGCCCGACAGCCACCGCCCCGTGGTCGGGCCGGGCGGGCGGCTGTTCTGAGCGCGCGGCCCCGGCGGCACTGGACGCCGGGGCCGTCCGCGCCGTAGCTGGGGCCGTCGCACCAGCCGCGGAGACCTGCATGACCCACTTCCCCAGCTCGCTCGCGCCCGGCGGGCGCCCCCTGCCCGCCGCCTCCGGCCCGCCCGACGCCACGCCGCGAATCGCCGTCATCTCGGCCTTCCCGCCGGAGATCGCGCTGCTCGAGGCCGCGCTCGAGGATGGCGAGACGCATCGCATCGGCCCGGCGCGCTACATCACAGGCCGGCTCGACGGGCGCGAGATCGTGCTGTTCCTGTCGGGCATCTCGACCGTCAACGCCGCGATGACCACGCAGGCCGCGCTCGACCATTTCGGCGTCAGCGCGATCCTGTTCTCCGGCATCGCCGGCGGCGTCGACCCCTCGCTCGGGATCGGCGACGTGGTGGTGCCGGAACGCTGGGGCCAGTTCCTCGAGGGCGCCTTCGCGCGCGAGACCGCGGCCGGCTACGTGCTGCCGGGCTGGATGAGCGCACCGGTGGCGAATTACGGCATGATGCATGCCTGCCCGGTGGGCGTGCTGCCGGCGGGCGCCAGCGCGCCGGAAAGCCGGTTCTGGTTCGACACCGACCCGGGGCTGATGGAGATCGCGCGCGACGCGGCCCGCGAGGTCGAGCTGGAGCGCTGCGGCGACGCGCCCGCGCGGGTGATCCTGGGCGGCAACGGCGTCACCGGCCCGGTCTTCATGGACAACGCCGCCTTCCGCGAGCACGTCTTCTCGGCCTTCGAGGCGCGCGTGCTCGACATGGAAAGCGCGGCGATGGCGCAGGTGGCGCATGCCAACGGCGTGCCCTTCATCGCCTTCCGCTCGCTGTCGGACCTCGCGGGCGGCGGCGGCGACGAGAACGAGATGGTGGCCTTCATGTCGGTCGCGGCCGAGAACTCGGCCCGGCTGATGCGGGCGGTGCTGGCGCGGCTGCCCGAAGCGGTGGACTGAACGGGGGGCCTGAAACGCAAAAGGCGCGCCCGAGGGGCGCGCCTTCCGTATCATGGTGGGTGATAAGAGATTCGAACTCCTGACATCTTCGATGTGAACGAAGCGCTCTACCACTGAGCTAATCACCCGTTGGCGCGTCATTTAGCGGGGCCCGCGGCGGGGCGCAAGACCTCCCTCGCGGCAATCTTGCCCGCGCCGGAAAAAAAGAGGCGCCCCGCGGGGCGCCTCCTTCCGTCTCAGTGATGGGCCGACGTCCCGGCCCCGCCCTCGCGGGCCTCGAGCGCCCGCGCCGCGGCGGCGGCCTCCTCGGCCTCCTCATCCCATTCGATCGGCTCGGGCTGGCGCACCAGCGCGTGCTTGAGCACGTCCGACACATGCGCGACCGGGATGATCTCCAGCCCCTGCTTCACCACGTCGGGGATCTCGGCGAGATCTTTCTCGTTCTCCTCCGGGATCAGCACCGTCTTGATGCCGCCCCGAAGCGCGGCCAGGAGCTTCTCCTTCAGGCCGCCGATCGGCATGGCGTTGCCGCGCAGGCTCACCTCGCCGGTCATGGCGATGTCCTTGCGGATCGGGATGCCGGTCAGCACCGACACGATCGAGGTCACCATGGCGAGACCGGCCGAGGGCCCGTCCTTCGGGGTCGCCCCGTCGGGGACGTGGACGTGGATGTCCATCCGGTCGAAGCGCGGCGGCTTGACGCCGATCGAGGGCGCGATCGAGCGGACGTAGCTCGACGCCGCATCGATCGATTCCTTCATCACGTCGCCCAGCTTGCCGGTGGTCTTCATCCGGCCCTTGCCCGGCAGGCGCAGCGCCTCGATCGACAGAAGGTCGCCGCCGACGCTGGTCCAGGCCAGACCCGTGACCACGCCGACCTGGTCCTCCTTCTCGGCCAGCCCGTAGCGGAACTGCTTGACGCCGAGATAGTCGTCGAGGTTGTCCGAGGTGATCTCGACCGCGTCGACCTCCTTGCGGACGATCTTGGTGACCGCCTTGCGCGCCAGCTTCGACAGCTCGCGCTCGAGGTTCCGCACGCCCGCCTCGCGGGTGTAGGTGCGGATCATCTCGGTCAGGGCCCCGTCGTCGATCGCGAACTCCTTCTCCTTCAGCCCGTGGTTCTTCAAGACCTTGGGCAGCAGGTGCTGGCGGGCGATCTCGCGCTTCTCCTGCTCGGTGTAGCCGGCCAGCGAGATGATCTCCATCCGGTCCAGAAGCGGCCCCGGCATGTTGTAGGAGTTCGCCGTGGTCAGGAACATCACCTTCGACAGGTCGTATTCCACCTCGAGATAGTGGTCGACGAAGGTGCCGTTCTGCTCGGGGTCGAGCACCTCGAGCATCGCGCTCGCCGGGTCGCCGCGGAAGTCCTGGCCCATCTTGTCGATCTCGTCCAAGAGGATCAGCGGGTTCGAGGTCTTGGCCTTCTTCAGCGCCTGGATGATCTTGCCCGGCATCGAGCCAATATAGGTCCGGCGGTGACCGCGGATCTCGGACTCGTCACGCACGCCGCCGAGCGAGATGCGGATGAACTCGCGCCCGGTCGACTTGGCGACCGACTTGCCTAGAGAGGTCTTGCCGACGCCCGGCGGGCCGACGAGGCACATGATCGGCCCCTTCAGCGTCTTCGAGCGCTGCTGCACCGCGAGATACTCGACGATCCGTTCCTTGACCTTCTCGAGGCCGAAATGGTCGCCGTCGAGCACCTTCTGGGCGTGATTCAGGTCCTTCTTGGTCTTGGAAGGCGCATTCCACGGGATCGAGAGCAGCCAGTCGAGGTAGTTGCGCACCACCGTGGCCTCGGCCGACATCGGGCTCATGTTCTTGAGCTTCTTGATCTCGGCCTCGGCCTTCTCGCGCGCCTCCTTCGAAAGCTTGGTCTCCTCGACCCGCTTCTCGAGTTCGGCGACCTCGTTGCCGCCCTCCTCGCCGTCGCCGAGTTCCTTCTGAATGGCCTTCATCTGCTCATTCAGGTAATACTCGCGCTGGGTCTTCTCCATCTGCGACTTGACGCGGGTCTTGATCTTCTTCTCGACCTGCAGGACCGACATCTCGCCCTGCATCAGGCCATAGACCTTCTCCAGCCGCTCGCCGATGTCGAGCGTCTCAAGGAGGTCCTGCTTCTGCTTGACGTCGATGCCGAGATGGCCGGCGACGAGGTCGGCCAGCTTGGCGGACTCGGTGGTCTCGGTGACCGCGGCGAGCGCCTCCTCGGGGATGTTCTTGCGCACCTTCGAATAGCGCTCGAACTCCTGCCCGACGCTGTTGACCAGCGCCGCCACGATGTCGCGGTCGCCCGGCTGCTCGTCGAGATACTCGGCCTTGGCCTCGAAGAAGTTCTCGTTCTCGACGAATTCGGTGATGCGGACGCGCGCCTTGCCCTCGACCAGCACCTTCACGGTGCCGTCCGGCAGTTTCAGGAGTTGCAGCACGTTGGCCAGCACGCCGGCCTTGTAGATGCCTTCGGCGGTGGGCTCGTCGACGGCGGGGTCGACCTGGCTGGACAGCAGGATCTGCTTGTCCTCCGCCATCACCTCCTCGAGCGCGCGCACGGATTTCTCGCGCCCCACGAAAAGCGGCACGATCATGTGCGGGAAGACCACGATATCGCGCAGAGGCAGCACCGGGTAGGAGGGGCTGAGGGGCTCTTGCATGCTCGTCATTCCTTGTTCTTGGCAAGACGGCCATGCCCCGCTGCGCGGCAGCATCCGGGCCGTCTCCTGTCCGGCATCTTACTTGGGTGAAGCGGCCTGACAGTTCAAGCGCGACGGACGTGCCGGTCGCGGCGGCGTGTCCGGGCGGGGACGCATCCCCGCCCGATGTCTCAAGACCGTCAGGCGGCCTTCTGTTCCCATAATGTCGGGTAGTCGATGTAGCCCTCGAGCCCGCCGCCATACCAGCTCGACTGGTCGCTCTCGGCGATCTGCTCGTTCAGCTCAAGGCGACGTTCGAGGTCCGGGTTGCCGATATAGGGCCGGCCATAGGCCACGAAATCGGCCTGCCCCTGCTCGACCACACGGATGCCGCTCTCGCGGTCGTAGCCGGCATTGGCGATGTAGGCGCCCTCGAACAGCTCGCGCAACAGCTTGGTGGTCTGCCCGCCCTCGGTCGAGAGATCGCCCCGCGTGCCCGGCTCGACCATGTGCAGGTAGGCGAGGCCGCGGCGGCTCAGCTCGGGGATCAGGTGGCCGTAGGTCGCGAGCGGGTCGCTGTCCTTGAGGTCGGCGACCTCGACCAGCGGCGACAGGCGGATGCCGGTGCGGCCCGCGCCCATCACTTCGGCCACCGCGTCGACGATCTCGAGCACCAGCCGCGAACGGTTCTCGGGCGAGCCGCCATAGGCGTCGTCGCGCTTGTTGGCGCCGTCGCGCAGGAACTGGTCGAGCAGGTAGCCGTTCGCGGCGTGGATCTCGACCATGTCGAAGCCGGCGCGCTTGGCGTTCTCGGCGGCGCGGCGCCAGTCCTCGACCATGCGCGGCATCTCTTCGAGCCCGAGCGCGCGCGGCTCGGAGGTCGCCTCGAAGCCGTTCTCGGTGAAGGTCTGCGCCTCGGCCCGGATCGCCGAGGGCGCGACCGGCTGCTGGCCATCGGGCTGCAGCGAGACGTGGCTGATCCGGCCGACATGCCAGAGCTGCAGCGCGATCCTGCCGCCCTCTTCCTGCACGGCCTCGACCACCTTCCTCCAGCCCTCGACCTGTTCGTCGCTATGGATGCCGGGGGTCTTGATGTAGCCCTTGCCCTCCGGGGTGATCTGCGTGGCCTCGGTGATGATGAGGCCCGCGCCGGCGCGCTGGCGGTAATACTCGACATGGATGTCGTAGGGCGCGTCGGTGCCGTCCTGGGCGCGGTTGCGCGTCATCGGGGCCATCACGACGCGGTTCTTCAGATCCACCTCGCCGAGGCGGCCCTGGGTGAACAGCTTGTCGGTCATTCTGCGGTCCTTCCTGAATGTCAGGCTTGGGTGTCGGGGACGCGAGGCAGCTAGGCCCGCGCCCCGTCACCACAAGACGGCCGCGCCGTGCGGTCGCATGTGCGCCGCCGCACCGATGCAGGGGGAACCCGCCGCCTGTTCGGCGCAGGGTTGCGGGCCCGCGCCCGCACTGCCGGGTCTCAGAGCCGCTCGATGTCGCCCTCTTCGCGCCGGGCGTGGAACTCCGCCTCCCACGCGGCGAAGCGCCCCGCCGCGATCGCCTCGCGCATCCCCGCCATCAGCTCCTGGTAGTAGTGCAGGTTGTGCCAGGTGAGCAGCATGCCGGCGATCATCTCCTGGCTGCGGGTCACGTGGTGCAGGTAGGCGCGGCTGTAGTTGCGGCAGGCCGGGCAGCTGCAGTCCTCGTCGAGCGGGCGCGGGTCGTCGGCGTGGCGCGCGTTGCGCAGGTTGACCTGTCCGCGCCGGGTCCAGGCCTGTCCGGTGCGGCCCGAGCGCGAGGGCAGCACGCAGTCCATCATGTCGATGCCGCGCTTGACCGCGCCGACGATGTCGTCGGGCTTGCCGACGCCCATCAGGTAGCGCGGCTTGTCGACGGGCAGCTGCGCGGGCGCGTAGTCGAGCACGCCGAACATCGCCTGCTGCCCCTCGCCCACCGCGAGGCCGCCCACGGCGTAGCCCTCGAAGCCGATCTCCTTCAGCGCCTCGGCGCTTTCCTCGCGCAGGTCTCGCTCGAGCCCGCCCTGCTGGATACCGAACAGCGCATGGCCCGGCCGGTCGCCGAAGGCGTCGCGGCTCCGCCGCGCCCAGCGCATCGACAGCCGCATCGACTCGGCGATGCGCGCGCGGTCGGCGGGCAGCGCCGGGCATTCGTCGAAGGCCATGACGATGTCCGAGCCCAGAAGTCGCTGGATCTCCATCGAGCGCTCGGGCGTGATCTCGTGCTTGGAGCCGTCGATATGGCTCTTGAAGGTGACGCCGCGCTCGGTGAGCTTGCGAAGGCTCGCGAGGCTCATCACCTGGAAGCCGCCCGAGTCGGTGAGGATCGGCCGCTCCCAGTTCATGAACTTGTGCAGGCCGCCGAGACGGTCGATCCGCTCGGCCGTGGGGCGCAGCATCAGGTGGTAGGTGTTGCCCAGAAGGATGTCGGCGCCGGTCTGGCGCACGCTTTCGGGCATCATCGCCTTCACCGTGGCGGCGGTGCCGACGGGCATGAAGGCGGGGGTGCGGATCTCGCCGCGCGGGGTCGAGATGACCCCGGTGCGGGCGGCGCCGTCGGTGGCGTTCAGGGCGAAGGAAAAGCTCATGGCGCCGCGATAGCGGCTCGGACGCGCCCGCGCAATCGCGGCGGCATGGCAGGCGCCCCGCGACGCCGCGGCCGATTGACCGCGCCCCCATATATCGATACTTCCGGATTCATGGATGAGAAAAACGCGATTTCTGCCTTCCAGGCGCTGGCCCAGCCGACCCGGCTCGCCGCCTTCCGGCTGCTGGTGCAGGCCGGCCCCGACGGCATGGCGGCCGGCGAGATCGCCGCGGCGCTCGACGCCCGTCAGAACACCATGTCGGCCAACCTCTCGGTGCTGCACGCCGCCGGGCTGGTGCGCAACGCCCGCGAGGGGCGCTCGATCCGCTACTTCGCCGATTACGACACCACCCGCGACCTGCTGTCCTTCCTGATGGAGGATTGCTGCGGCGGCCGCCCCGAGATCTGCCAGCCGCTGATGGAGCGGGTCGCCTGCTGCCCCCCGGAGACCGAATGACCGACACCACCGCGCAACCGCCCGCCGCCATGGCGGGCTTCGAAAGGCTGCTCAGCCTCTGGGTGGGCCTCGCCATGATCGGCGGCATCGCGCTGGGCGCCTGGGTGCCGGGGCTCTTCGCCGCCATCGCCGCGGCCGAAATCGCCTCGATCAACCTCGTCGTGGCGGTGCTGATCTGGGCGATGGTCTACCCGATGATGCTGGGGGTCGATCCGGCGGCGCTGGGCGGCATCGCCCGCCAGCCGAAGGGGCTGATGATCACGCTGGCGGTGAACTGGCTGATCAAGCCCTTCACCATGGCGCTCCTGGCGGTGCTGTTCTTCGAGCATGTCTTCGCCCCCTTCGTCGCGCCCGAGGACGCCGCGCAGTACATCGCCGGGCTGATCCTGCTCGGGGCCGCGCCCTGCACCGCGATGGTCTTCGTCTGGTCGCAGCTCACCCGCGGCGACGAGACCTACACGCTGGTTCAGGTCTCGGTGAACGACCTGATCATGGTCGTGGCCTTCGCGCCGATCGTCGCGCTGCTTCTGGGCGTGACCGAGATCGTCGTGCCGTGGGAGACGCTGGTGCTGGCGACGCTGCTCTACGTCGCCCTGCCGCTCGCCGCCGGTCTGCTGACCCGGCGGATGCTGGGTCGCGCCGAGCGCATCGCCGAGGTGCAGGCCAAGGTGAAGCCGGTCTCGGCGCTGGGGCTGATCGCCACGGTCGCGATCCTGTTCGGCCTGCAGGGCGAGGTGATCCTCGACCGGCCGCTGGTCATCGCGCTGATCGCGGTGCCGATCCTGCTGCAGAGCTACGGCATCTTCGCCATCGCCTATGCCGCGGCCTTCGCCCTGAAGGTGCCGCACCGCATCGCCGCGCCCTGCGCGCTGATCGGCACCTCGAACTTCTTCGAGCTGGCCGTCGCCGTGGCGATCAGCCTGTTCGGGCTGAACTCGGGCGCCGCGCTCGCCACCGTGGTCGGCGTGCTGGTCGAGGTGCCGGTGATGCTGTCGCTCGTGGCCTTCGCCAACCGCACGCGGGCGCGTTTCGCGGCGGCCTGAGCGGCGCGGCATGTCGTCCGGCCCGGCGGGGAACACGGCGCCGCGCGCCGCCCCGCCCTTTACCCCGAGCGCGCGTTTTCCTATATGATCGCTCAGGTATCGGCGCCGCTCGCCGGACCGCGCATTCAAGCCAAGGACCGCCCATGCCCGACACGCAACTCGAAGGCACCCCGCTGATCGCGCCCTCCTCGACCGACCACCCGCTCTACGAGCAGGTCGTGGAAGCCTGCCGCTCGGTCTACGACCCCGAGATCCCGGTCAACATCTACGACCTCGGGCTGGTCTACACGGTCGCCATCGACGCCGAGAACGCGGTCGACATCAAGATGTCGCTGACCGCGCCGGGCTGCCCGGTGGCGGGCGAGATGCCGGGCTGGGTCGCCGACGCCGTCGGCGCCGTGCCGGGCGTCAAGCAGGTCGATGTCGACCTCGTCTGGGAGCCGCAATGGGGCATGGAGATGATGTCCGACGAGGCGCGGCTCGAGCTCGGCTTCATGTGAGGCGACGCGCCGCCTGAGACGACCTTGGAACGGGGGCGCATCACGCGCCCCTTTTTCGTGCGCGCCCGCACAGCGCCCCGCGCGGCCGGAACCCCCCCGGCCGCCACCCGGTTGGACCGGTCAAAGACCGGGAGACGCCTCGTGACCCCTGCCGCGCCGATCCGCCTCTGCGCCGCCCTATTCCTGTGGGCGTGTCTCGCCCTGACGGCGCAGGCGCAGGAGACCCGCTTCTTCGAAGTCGACACGCTGAACGAGGGGCTGCCCGAGCCGCCGCAGAGCCTGGACCGCGACACGCCGCAATCGGCGATGGAGGCGCTGCTCGACCTCGTGGCGGCGGGCCAGCCCGGCCTGGCCGCGCATCTGCTCGACCTGCGCGACGTCCCGCCCGAGGAGCAGCCCGAGCGCGGCGCGCGGCTCGCCGCCGACCTCGTCGACGTGCTGCAGCGCAAGGCGGTGATCAACTGGACCGAACTGCTGGAGCGGCCGGACGCGCTCGACGCCAATGCCAATGCCGAAAGCCCGGTCGCGGGACAGGTGCAGCGCTCGATCCTGATCGACGTGGTCGAGACCGGGAAGCGGCCGGTGGCGATCCGCCTGAACCGGCTGAAGCCCGCGGACGGCGACGCGGTCTGGGTGTTCTCGCGCCAGACCGTGGCCAACATCCCGCGACTACACGCACTCTACGGCCCGACCTGGTTCGAGGAGGAGCTGCCCGACCTCTGGCGGGTCGAGACCTTCTGGGATCTCAGGCGCTGGGAGCTGGTCGCGCTGCCTGCGATGCTGGCGCTTGTGGGGGGCGCCGGCTGGGCGGCCGGGCGGGCGCAGGCCATGCTCGCCCGACGGGTCCGCTCGCGCCTCGCCACGGACGTGCTGCGCGCCACGCGGATGCCGATCATCCTCGCGACCTGCTCGGCGATCCTGCTGGTGCTGAGCAACTCGCTGTTCATCTTCTCGGGCCGGATCAACTCGGTGCTGGGGCCGATGATCGCGCTGGGCTTCACCGCCGCGGCGCTGATCTTCGTGATGAACGGCGTCGACGCCGTGCTCAACCGCATCGTGCCCTTCGAGGACGACACCCTGTCTGACCCGCGCATGGAGGCGCGCCGCAACCTCGCCACCCGCATCGCCGCCTGGCGGCGGGTGCTGATCGTGGCGATCGTGCTGATCGGCGGCGCGATCGTGCTGTCGGAGGCGCAGTTCTTCGGCGGGCTCGGCCTGTCGATCCTCGCCTCGGCCGGTGCGCTGACGCTGTTGATCGGTTTCGCCGCGCGCCACATCCTCGGCAACATCCTCGCCAGCCTGCAGATCGCGATGAACCGCTCGGCCAAGATCGGCGACAAGCTGGAGTTCCGCGGCCACATCTGCACGGTCGAGCGGATCAACTTCACCTATGTGCAGCTGCTCGACTGGACCGGGGTGCGGCTGGTGGTGCCGGTCTCGGAGTTCGTGGCCGAGCATTTCGAGAACTGGACCATGAACGACCCCTCGATGATCCGCACGATCAAGGTGAAGCTCGCGCATGACACCGAGGTGCAGCCGCTGCGCGAGGCCTTCTTCGAGATCATCGACGAACAGGACCCCAAGGAGGTGCAGGACCGCGACCAGCATTTCGTGATGGTGGCCGACCAGGACGTGTTCGGCCAGGAGGTCTGGTTCTGCCTCGCCTGCGCCAAGGCCGACACCGCCTGGATGCTGTCTTGCGAGGTGCGCGAGGCGCTTCTGGACCGCGCCCGCGCCATGGCGCGCGACGGCCGGCCGATGTTTCCGCGGGCCAACCCGGCCGAGGCCGCCTGACCCCGGCTTGAGACGGCGCGCCCGGGGGCTTATGTTGCAAGGTGCCAATCCAGGAGGCCCCCATGTTCTCGATTCCCGGCAAGCAGGCCGTCTCGATCACCCCCGCCGCCGCGCAGCAGATCTCGCGTCTGATGCAGAAGGGCGGTCATGCGGGGCTGCGCATCGGCGTCAAGAAGGGCGGATGCGCGGGCATGGAATACACCATGGATTACGTCGACGACGCCGACCCGAACGACGAGACGGTCGAGCAGGACGGCGCGCGGGTGTTGATCGCGCCGATGGCGCAGATGTTCCTGTTCGGCACCGAGATCGACTACGAGACCTCGCTGCTGGAATCGGGCTTCAAGTTCCGCAACCCGAACGTCGCCGACGCCTGCGGCTGCGGCGAGTCGATCAAGTTCAAGGATGTCGAGGAGCTGGCCGCCGAGCGCGGCGAGGGCTGAGGCCCGGCGCCCGGCCGATGCGGCACCGCCCCGCCGGGGGCCGGTGCGCCGCGACGGCGTGCCGGGCCGGGATTTCCGCCGATCCTGCGTAGGGGATCGCCCGCCCGCGGGCTGGGCGGTTTAGACTTCCGTGGCGGTGCGCTACACAGGCGCAACTCTTCTCACAGGAAAGGACAGCAGATGCGTCGCAAGTTGGTCGCGGGGAACTGGAAGATGAACGGCACCGGCGCCGATCTCAAGGAGATCGACGCGCTGGGGATCGCCTGGGCCGCGCCCCGGGTCGAGATCGTGGTCTGCCCGCCCGCGACGCTGGTCTCGCGCGTGGCCTTCACCCTGGGCGGCCAGCCGATCCGGGTCGGCGGCCAGGACTGCCACGCCGAGCAGAGCGGCGCGCATACCGGTGACGTGGCGGCCGAGATGCTGGCCGAGGCCGGGGCCACGCATGTGATCCTGGGCCATTCCGAGCGCCGCGCCGATCACGGCGAGACCGACGCCATCGTCCACGCCAAGGTCGAGGCGGCGCACCGCGCCAAGCTCACCGCCATCGTCTGCGTCGGCGAAAGCCTCGAGCAGCGCGAGGGCGGCACGACGCTCGACGTGGTGGCCGGGCAGCTCGCGGCTTCGCTGCCCGACGGCGCGACGGCGCAGAACACCGTCGTGGCCTACGAGCCGATCTGGGCGATCGGCACCGGCAAGGTGCCCTCGACCGAGCAGATCGCCGAGGTGCACGGCGCGATCCGCGACAAGCTGCGCGAGCGCTTCGGCGAGGAAGCCGACGGCATCCGCCTGCTCTATGGCGGCTCGGTCAAGGCCGACAACGCCGAGGCGATCTTCGCCACCGCCGATGTGGACGGCGCGCTGGTCGGCGGGGCGAGCCTGAAATCGACCGATTTCTCGCCCATCGTCTCGGCGCTCGAATCCAGCCTCTGAGACCCGCCCCGGGCAAATGCATGATGGCCGGCGCATGAGCGCCGGCCATATCCACGATCCCCCGAGCACGGTCGGGAGCAGCCCCGCGGCAACTGCCTTCGCCTGACGACGCCGGTGTCAGGCAGCAGGCCCCGATGACCCGGCCCCGGTGGCGATCCGCGATCCCGGCCGGTTGCTGGGTCCTCAAATCCGCACCTAGTGCGGACAGCAGACTGGCAACGCGCGTCAGGCATCGCCGTTCCCGCAGACGTGAAGCATCGGCGGGGATCGGCCGACGCCCGGTGAAACCGGCCCCCTGCCCCGCGCGCGCGGTAACGCTTGGCCCTGCTCGCGTCCGCCATAACGGACCCCGCGCAGCAAGCGTCCGGCGCATCGCTCGCAGGCTCATGGGCCGGGGGTCACCGCAGCGATCCTCCACACCGCAGCGGCGCGCCCCGGCGGCTTGATGCTTGCCAAGCCCGGTGCCGCAGGCCACGGTTCTTGCATGGAAACATTGTCCCAAGACCCGACCGAGCCGAAATTCGTCCAGAACCCCTATCCGTTCTACGACCGGGCCCGGGCGCTGGGGCCGTTCTTCCATTGGAGCGACTACGGCATGGCCTGCGCGCCGGGCTTCGAGGCGGCCTCGCTGGTGCTGCGCGACCGGCGGATGGGCCGCGAGGCCCCGGTCGATGGGATCAGGGACATCCCCGACCACCTCGCCGCCTTCTACGCCACAGAGGCGAACTCGATGCTGGAGCTGGAACCGCCGAGCCACACGCGCCTGCGCGGTCTGGTGCTGCGTGCCTTCACCTCGCGCCGGGTCGCGGCGCTGGCGCCGAAGATCGAGGCGCTGTGCCACCGGCTGGTCGACGCGTTCCCGCGCGATGCGTCCTTCGACCTGCTCGAGGCCTATGCCCGCCCGGTGCCGGTGATCGTGATCGCGCGGCTGATGGGCCTGCCCGAAAGCCGCGCCGACGACCTGCTGGCCTGGTCGAACGCGATGGTCGGCATGTACCAGGCGCGGCGCACCCGCACGATGGAGGACGCAGCCGAGATGGCGACGCAGGCCTTCCGCGACTTCCTCGGCGTCTACATCGCCGAGAAGCGGCGCGTGCCGGGCGACGACCTGATCTCCGAGCTGATCGCGGTCGAGGAAAAGGGCGAGAAGCTCTCGACCGAGGAGATGATCTCGACCTGCATCCTGCTCCTGAACGCCGGGCACGAGGCCACGGTGCACACCATGGGCAACGGGGTGAAGGCGCTGCTGGGGCGCGACATCCGCGAGATCGACGCGCCGGTGATCGAGGAGATCATGCGCTTCGACCCGCCGCTGCACATATTCACCCGCTGGGTCTACGAGGATCTCGAGATCCTCGGCCAGAGCTTCCGGCGCGGCGACCGCATCGCCTGCCTGCTCGGCGCGGCGAACCGCGACCCGGCCGCCTATGCCGAGCCCGACCGCTTCCTGCCCGGCCGCTCCGGGCCCGCGCATCTGGCCTTCGGGGCGGGCATCCATTTCTGCGTCGGCGCGCCGCTGGCGCGGCTGGAGATGGAGATCGCGCTGAAGATTCTGTTCGAGCGCTGCCCGAAGCTGCGCCTGACCGCGCGGCCGCGCTACGCCGACCTCTACCATTTCCACGGGCTGGAACGGCTCGACGTGGCGGCAGGCTAGAGCGGCAGCGCCACCGTCGACTTGATCTCCTCCATCGACAGAAGCGCGGTGACGCTCTGCACCTTCACCTCGGCGATCAGCGCCTGATAGAACACGTCATAGGCCCGCGCGTTGCGCACCCGGACCTTCAGGATGTAGTCGATGTCGCCCGCCAGACGGTGCGCCTCCTGCACCTCGGGCCGGTCGCGCAGCGCCCTGAGGAAGCGCGCCTGCCATTCGGCGTCGTGCTCCGAGGTGCGGATCAGCACGAAGAAGGTCGCGTCGAAGCCCAGCGCCTCGGCATCGAGCAGCACGGTCTGCGCGCCGATGATGCCGCGCTCGCGCATCTTGCGGATCCGGTTCCAGACCGGGGTCTTCGAGGAGCCCACCGCCTTGGCGATCTCGTCGAGCGAACGGCCCGCGTCGCGCTGCAGCTCGATCAGGATCTTCCGGTCGGTCTCGTCGGGCTGGAACGACATTCGCACCTCCGTCGCAGATTGGGACGTCCGTTCCAGAAAGGGCGCCTTCAGGAACATACATTCCTTATCTGCCCGCCCCCATGGCCAGAAGCAAGACGAATGTCCTATATCAGCCTTCAAGCCCAAAGACGGAGTCAGTGCCATGCCCCGCCAGTTCACGCCCAAGGTCGTCACCGCGAACCGCCTGCTCGAAGGCGATGCCGTGTGGCTCACCGAAGACGGTCGCTGGACGCCGGACATGCGCGAGGCCGAGCTTCTGGACGAGGAGGCCCATGCCGAGCTGCGGCTGCTGCTCGCGCAGAGCCAGCCGGACGTGGTGGTCGGCCCCTATCTCGCCGACGCCCGGCCCGGAGCCGAGGGCCCCGAGCCCACGCATTTCCGCGAGACCTTCCGCACGCGCGGCCCGTCGAACTACACCCACGGCAAGCAGGTGGAGCTCTGAGCATGTATCACTACAACGACTTCGACCGCGCCTTCGTGCAAGAGCGCGTCGACCAGTTCCGCGCCCAGGTCGAGCGCCGCATCGACGGCTCGCTCACCGAGGACGAGTTCAAGCCGCTGCGGCTGATGAACGGCCTCTACCTGCAGCTGCACGCCTACATGCTGCGCGTGGCGATCCCCTACGGCACGCTCAGCTCCGACCAGATGCGCACGCTGGCGCTGCTGGCCGAGAAGTGGGACCGCGGCTACGGCCATTTCACCACGCGCCAGAACATCCAGTACAACTGGCCGGCGCTGAAGGACGTGCCGGACATGCTTCAGGCGCTGGCCGATGTCGGCATGCACGCGATCCAGACCTCCGGCAACACGATCCGCAACGTGACCGCCGACCACTTCGCCGGCGCCGCCGCCGACGAGGTGGCCGACCCGCGCCCGGTGGCCGAACTGCTGCGCCAGTGGTCGACCGACCACCCGGAGTTCCAATTCCTGCCGCGCAAGTTCAAGATCGCCGTGACCGGCGCCGCGCATGACCGTGCGGTGATCCAGGCGCATGACATCGGCATCCAGATCGTCGAGAACGCGCACGGCGAGATCGGCTACAAGCTGCTGGTCGGCGGCGGCCTCGGCCGCACCCCGATGATCGGCAAGGTGATCGAGGAGTTCGTGGCGCAGGAAGACCTGCTGCCCTACTGCGAGGCGATCGTCGCGGCCTACAACCTGATGGGCCGGCGCGACAACAAGTACAAGGCGCGGATCAAGATCACCGTGTTCGAGAACGGCCTCGACACCTTCCGCGACGCCGTCCTCGCCCAGTTCGAGCGCACCAAGGCCGCCTTCACCGGCGTCGACGTAAAGCTCTTCGAGGAAATCCGCGCGCAGTTCGCGCCGCCGGCCTGGCGCAACGCGCCGACCGACGCCTATGACGCGGCCTACCGAGCCGACCCGGTCTTCCGCAGCTGGGCCGACACCAACCTCGCAGCCCACCGGGCCGAGGGCTATGCCATCGTCTCGGTCTCGATCAAGAAGCCGGGCCAGACCCCGGGCGACGCCACCGCCGAGCAGATGCGCGTGCTGGCCGATCTCGCCCGGGACTTCGGCCATGACGAGCTGCGCATCAGCCACGAGCAGAACGTGATCCTCCCGCATGTCCACAAGTCGGACCTGCCGAAGCTGCACGCGAAGCTGCGCGAGCACGGCCTCGCCACCGCCAATATCGGGCTGGTCTCGGACATCATCGCCTGCCCCGGCATGGATTACTGCGCGCTGGCCACGGCCCGCTCGATCCCGGTCGCGCAGCAGATCGCGCTGCGCTTCGAGGAGCTGAAGCTCGAGCACGATGTCGGCCCGCTCAAGATCAAGATCTCGGGCTGCATCAACGCCTGCGGCCACCACCATGTCGGCCATATCGGCATCCTCGGCCTCGACCGCGCCGGGGTCGAGAACTACCAGGTGACGCTGGGCGGCTCGGGCGACGAGACCGCGAGCATCGGCGAGCGCGCCGGCCCCGGCTTCTCGGCCGACGAGATCGTGCCGGCGATCGAGCGGCTGGTGCTGGGCTATCTCGACCTGCGCGCGGGCCCCGAGGAGACCTTCCTGCAGGCCTATCGCCGGCTCGGGCCCGCGCCGTTCAAGGCGGTGCTCTACCCCGAGCAGGAGGCGAAGCGGGAGAGGGCCGATGCTGCATGAGACCCCGCACCGGATCGACGAGACCGTCGCCGAGCTGAACGCCCGCTACCGCCATCACGGCGCGACCGCGGTGCTGGAGAAGGCGCTGGCCGAGCACGCGCTCGGCCGGATCGCCCTGGTCAGCTCCTTCGGGGCGGAATCGGTGGTGCTGCTGCACCTCGTCTCGGTGATCGACCGGACCACGCCGGTGCTGTTCATCGACACCGAGATGCTGTTCACCGAGACGCTCGAATACCAGATGGAGCTGGCCGAGCGGCTGAACCTCAAGGAGGTGCGCACCATCCGCGCCCGGCCCGAGGCGCTGGCCGAGCACGACCCCGAGGGGATCCTGCACAAGTCCGACACCGACCTGTGCTGCGCCATCCGCAAGACCGAACCGCTGCAGCGGGCGCTCTCGGGCTTCGACAGCTGGATCACCGGGCGCAAGCGCTACCAGGGCAAGACCCGCGCGGCGCTGGAGTTCTTCGAGAACGAGGACGACCTGCGCATCAAGATCAACCCGCTCGCGCACTGGACCAGCACCGACCTGCAGGACTATATCGCCGAGAACCGCCTGCCCCGGCACCCGCTGGTGGCGAAAGGCTACCCCTCGATCGGCTGCCAGCCCTGCACCAGCAAGGTCGCGCCGGGCGAGGATCCGCGCGCCGGGCGCTGGCGCGACAGCGACAAGGAAGAGTGCGGCATCCACTTCGTGAACGGCCGGATGGTGCGCGGCAAGCCCGCCGAGGCCTGAGCCGGACCGGCGGACGCCACAGACAGAAAGACAGGCAGGGGCACGGGCCCCGATGAGGACGACATGACCGTGATCGTGACCGACAAGGGCTTTGCCCCCGACGACTTCACCGGCGGCTTCGTGCCGCTGGCCGAGCTGGGCGAGGCCGACACCGCGGTCGAGATCGCCCCGGCCGACGACCCGCGCGAGCTGGTCGGCCGGCTGGGCGAGATCGCCGCGATCCGGGTGCTATTCCCGGCCTTCTCGGACGGGCGCGGCTTCACCCATGCGCGCGACCTGCGCCAGCTCGGCTTCACCGGCCGGCTGCGCGCGGCGGGCCACGTGATCGCGGATCAATACGCCATGGCCCGGCGTTCGGGCTTCGACGAGGTCGAGATCTCCGACGATCTGGCCGCCCGCCAGCCCGAGGCGCAGTGGCTCGCCCGCGCCGACTGGCAGGCCCATCATTACCAGGCACGGCTGCGCGGCTGAGCGCCGCCTTTCCCCGCCGTCCGCTTTCCCCTATTGAGCCGAGCGAGAGACACGAATGACCGAGCAAAGCCCCGTGACCCAGACCGCCGCCACCCATGTGGCCCGTTCGCCCGACGCCCAGGTGGTGACGAGCGTGCGCCACTACACCGACAGCCTGTTCTCGTTCCGCGTGACCCGGCCGCAGAGCCTGCGCTTCCGCTCGGGCGAGTTCGTGATGATCGGCCTGATGGGTGACAACGGCAAGCCGCTGCTCCGGGCCTATTCGATCGCCTCGCCCAACTGGGACGAGGAGCTGGAGTTCTACTCGATCAAGGTGCAGGACGGCCCGCTCACCTCGAAGCTGCAGCACATCCAGCCCGGCGACCACCTGATCCTGCGCCCCAAGCCCGTCGGCACGCTGGTGCATGACGCGCTGATCCCCGGCAAGCGGCTGTGGCTGTTCTCGACCGGCACGGGCTTCGCGCCCTTCGCCTCGCTCTTGCGCGACCCCGAGACCTTCGAGAAGTTCGAGCAGGTGATCGTCACCCACACCTGCCGCGACGTGGCCGAGCTGACCTATGGCCGCGAGCTGGTCGAGAGCGTCAAGACCGACGAGATGCTGCGCGAGCTGATCGGCGAGGAGAACCTCGACAAGCTGGTCTACTACCCGACCACCACCCGCGAAGAGAGCCCGAAGATGGGCCGGATCACCCACCTGATCGAGAATGGCGAGCTGTTCGCGGATCTCGGCGTGCCGGCGCTCGACCCCGAAACCGACCGCGCCATGGTCTGCGGCAGCCTCGCCTTCAACCTCGACATCAAGGCGCTGCTGGAGAAGGCGGGCCTGCGCGAGGGCGCGAACTCCGACCCGGCCGAGTTCGTGATCGAGAAGGCCTTCGTCGGCTGACCTTGCCTTCGGGCCGGTCGCAATTCACGCCGCGCGGCATCCTCCGCGCGGCGTTTTCATGTGCCGGCCCGGCCGTGGTCGGCACGGGCGGGGCCGGCACGGGCAGGGCTCAGTCCAGCCCGAGATCGGCGCGGATGTCCTCGAGCAGCGCGTCGCGCAGCGGCCGGTAGGGGTTGGCCTTCTCCAGCGCGTTGGCGAGCTGGTCCTTGCGGCTCTGCTCCAGATCCGAGTTCGAGATGGCCTCCTGCACGGCGTCGTAGTCGAAGCCCTCTGGCGTGAGCAGCGCATCGAGCCGCTCCAGACCCTCGGCGCTGCCCGCCAGCTCGGTGCCGAGCTTCGCCTCGGCCTCGGTCTCGACCTCCTCGGCGAGGCCGACATCGCTCTGCACCACCTCGGGCTCGGTGCCCTCGGCCGCGGGGACGGTTTCCTCCTCGACCTCGTCGGTCATCGCCTCGGTGGTGGTCTGGTCTGCGGCCGGGACCGGCTCCTCGCCCAGCTCCTCGACCGGCTCGGCGTCGGCCCCGCCTTCCTCGTCGACGATGTCCGCGGTCGGGGGCTCGGCCAGCTGGTCGACCTCGCTGCCCTCGGCCAGCGATTCCGTCCCTTCGTCCTGCCCGACCAGCATGGTCACCGCGATCACCGCGAGCACGGCCGCCGCGACGATGGCGAGTATCCTCATCATAGCGTTCTTCCTCGTAAATTCCTTCGGATCTCGGGAGGTCAACTAGGGCGCGATGCGGCGCGGGCCACCCCGACCGGAACGCGCGATACGCGCGCGGCCCCTTGTTTTGCGGCTTGAAACGCACTACCGGGGCGACTACCTTTTTGCCCATTCAAGCGAACAACCGAAGGACGTTCACCATAGCCCGCAGACCTCACAACGCGCCCCCGACGCGCGACACCGGCCCCCGCGTCAACGAACGTATCCGCGTGGCCGAAATCCGCCTGATCGGCGCCCAAGGCGAAAACCTCGGCGTGGTCACGCCGGATCGCGGCCTGTCCCTGGCCGAGGAGGCCGGTCTCGACCTGGTCGAGATCTCGCCCAACGCCTCGCCGCCGGTCTGCAAGATCATGGATTTCGGCAAGTTCAAGTACGAGACCCAGAAGAAAGAGGCCGAGGCGCGCCGGAAGCAGAAGACCTTCGAGATCAAGGAGGTCAAGTTCCGCCCCAACACCGACGTGCACGACTACAGCGTCAAGATGAAGAACGTGCTTAAGTTCCTCGAGGCGGGCGACAAGGTGAAGGTCACTCTGCGCTTCCGCGGCCGCGAGATGGCGCACCAGGAGCTCGGCCGCGAGCTGCTGCAGCGCGTCGCCGCAGACGTCGCCGAGATCGGCAAGGTCGAGAACATGCCGAAGATGGAAGGCCGCCAGATGGTCATGATGATCGGCCCGACCCAGAAGTGAGACGGGTCCGCATGGACGCGAAGGCCGCCCACCGGGGCGGCCTTTTTCGTTTCGGGTGACAGAAGCCCCCTGCCCCTTGGGCATTCGGATGCCGCGACCGCAGGCACCGCGGCATCCGCTGGCAGTGGTCCTGGGCGGCGAGGCACCGATCGCGATACGACCGGCTGCGCCGCGCTAGGGCGCCGAATAGGCCTTCGCGATCTCGCCCGCCTTTTCCTGCATCGCTGTGAACTCCGCCGTGGTGAAGGCCTGCACGGTCTTGAACCCCTCGACCGCCCCGCTCGCCCCGGCCGCCATCAGCCCGGCGATCAGGTCGCTCACCTCGTCGATCGTCACCTCGATCGAGAAATCGGTCTCTCCGGTGGTCAGGAAGTAGCGCTCCAGCCGGCCGCCGGCGGCCTCGACGACGGCGCGGGCGGCGGCCTCGCGGTCGCTGGGCTTGGCGATCATCCCCTTCAGGGCGGATGCGGAATATCGACCTGTCACGATGTATCTCGGCATTTCGGCCTCCTCGGATCAGCCTGGATGGCAAAGCGCGGCCGGGCATGACGCCCGCCCGTCTGGTCCCGCAGCCCCGTGACGGCGATCCTATCACGAATGAAGGCCGTGGCGGGCCGGGATCGGCGTCGCCCGGCCCGCCATGAGCAACAGCGCAAAAAAGACGGGCCGCCCGAGGGCGGCCCGTCATCGTCACCATATCCGGCGGATCACTGCGCCGCGGCGGTCTGCAGAAGCGGCGTGATCCGGCGCACCGTCGCGCGGCGGTTGGCCTGCTCGGCGGTCTGCGACTCGACCTTCAGGAAGGATTCGCCGTAGCCCTGCACCACGAGGTTCTCGGGCGCGATGTCGAAGGTCTCGGTCAGCGCCAGCGCCACCGTCTCGGCCCGCCGGTCGGAGAGCGCGAGGTTGTAGGCGGCATCGCCCACCGCGTCGGTGTGACCCTCGATCAGGAACACCTCGCGCGGGTTCTCGCGCAGGAACTCCTCGATCAGCAGGCCCAGATCGACCAGCGCGTCGGTCTGCTCGGGTCGCAGCGCCGCCGAACCGGTGTCGAAGGTCAGCGTGTCGAGGTCGATCGCCGGCACCAGCTGGCGCACCGGTTCGATCTCGCGCACCTGCCGCAGGCTGTAGCTGCGGCCGGTGTCGGCCACCGCCCCGGCCCGCAGCGCCTGCAGCAGCGCCTCGCGGTCCGCCTCGCGCGCCGACAGCGTCACCGGGCGCGGCTCGATCTCGCGCAGGCTGCGGATGTCGACCGGCTCGGCCTGGGCGAGGTCGTCGAACAGCTCGATCTCGGTGCCGTCCGCGAAGATCCGGCTGCGGCGCAGCACGCGGCCCTGCGCGTCGCGGATCGTCACCACCTTGGTGCCGTCCTCGCGCAGCAGCGTCGTGCGGGTCGAGCCGTCCGAGAAGGTCTCGGTGCGCAGGTCGGCGCCGGGCTGGCGCAGCAGCGCGTCGTCGTCGCGGTAGATCGTCAGGCCGTTCTCACCCTCGACCACCACGCGGTCGCCGGTGTTGGCCACGACCTCCTGCCCGTTCTTCAGGAGCGAGCCGACCGCGACGGCGCCGATGCCCAGCAGAAGCGCCTTCTGGAAGTCGGACATGCCGTCGTCATCCGAGCCGGCCTCGGCGGTCTCGGCGGTCGCGTCGGCCTCGGGCTGCGCGCCGGCCTCGTCACCGGCCTCGTCCCCGGTCGCCGCATCGGCAGCGGCGGTCGCGGCGACCTCGGTGTCGAACTCCTCGTCGCTCTGGCGCGAGTTGGTCTCGTCGATCCGCTCCTCGCTGACCTCGGCTGGCGCGTCCTCGGTCGCGGCGGCCGCGGCGACGGGCTGCGTGTCCTCCACGGTCGGGTCGACCTCGGCCTCGGCCTCGGCAGCGGTTTCGGCCTCGGTCGCGGCCGGGGCTTCGGCACCGGCTTCGGCGGTCGCCTCGGCTTCGGGTTGCGGGTCGGTCGTCTCGGCCTGCTCCGTCTCGGCCGTGCTGTCGGCCTCGGTCGCCGCATCCGCTTGCGGCGCGTCGGTCTCCGCGGCCGCATCGGCACCGGCCTCCGCCTGCGCCGCCGGATCGGCCGGGGCCTCGTCCGTCATCTCCGGCGCGGCCTGCGCGTCGGTGGCCTCGCCGGTGCCGGTCGACTCGGCCTCGGTCGCGGCGGGCGCTTCGGCTTCGGCCGTCTCGCCGGTCATGTCGGGCTCGGCCGGCGCTTCGGCTTCGGCCGGCGCCTCGGCCGCGGCGGCCGCATCGGTTTCCGTCTCGGCCGGCACGGCTTCGGCCTCGGCCGGCGCCTCGGCCTGCGCCTCCGGTTCAGCCACGGCTTCCGCCTCGGGCGCGGCGGCCGTGTCGGCCTGCGCCTCGGATGCGGCCTGTTCCTGGGCCAGGGCCTCGACCTCGGCGGCGAGCGCATCGCGCCGGGCCTGGTCGTCCTGCGCCTCGGTCTCGGCCGGGGCTGCTGCCTCAGCCTCGGCCTGGGCTTCGGGGGCGGCCTCGGGCGCGGCCTGGGTCTCGGCCGGCACGCTCTCGGCGGCGGCCTCGCCGGCCGGTTCCGCTTCGGCCGGCGCGGCGGGTTCCGCGACGGGCTGCTCGGCCGGCGCGGTCGCGGCCGGGTCGGCGGCCTCTTCCGTCACCGCTTCGGCGGGCGCCACACCGGCCGCGGCATCAGCCTCGGGCGCGGCGCTCGCGGCCGGCGCGGCACCACCGCGCGCTGCATCCAGCGCCGCGGCAATGTCGGCCGGGTCGCCGTCGCGCAGCAGCTCCGGCGTCAGCCCGTAGGGGGCCAGCGCCCCGGCATCGATCCGGCCAGCGGCCGCCAGCTCGCGCAGCGTCTCGACGTCGAGCTCGAGCAGCGGCAGCCCGGCCTCGGGGCCCTCGGCGCAGGGCGGCTCGGCGCCGTCGAGGCAGTAGAGCGTGCCGGGCTGGCCGGCGGACTGGGCCTGCGCGATCCCGGCGATCTGCGGCATCATCAGCGACAGGCTGGCCGCCAGCGCGGTGGTGGTTCGGAAACTTGGTTTCATGGACATGGCTCCTTTCGGACCGCCCCCTCGCGGGGGCAGCGTCGCGACTGCAACTCCGGCAGGGCGCATTCCGGTTCCGCGCGGCCCCCGGTTATCCGATAACCGGCCGCCATTGCGCCCCGGACGGGCCCCGCCCAACCGAAAATGAGCACCACGCTTGCCAACTTCCGCCGCAATCGCGCAGGATTTTCCCAACCATCGAGACCGGCCCGGCCCGCCGCCATTCGCATCAACGGAGCGCCCGATGACCCATTCCGCCCCCGATCTGGAGATCGACCTGACCGGCCTGTCGGACAGGGAATGGCAGACCCGGATCGAGGCGATCGGCGAGGAACACGGCTATTGCGAACCGCTGGGCGAGGCCGACATGGCGCTGTTCGTCGATGCCGGCCCGCGGCTGCTGGTGACCTTCGAGACCCGCGACGCCATCGCCCGCCGGCCCGACGGCGCGCCGCGCGGCTTCGACCTGGTGCGCCGCAACGGCTGGTCGCTGCTGGCGCTGATCTCGGATGACGAGGGCTGGTTCCGCACGCCGCAGGTCTGGGGCTATGTCGACCGGCTGGTCGATGACGGCTTCTTCGAGGATTTCGAGCGCGTGCTGTTCTTCGGCCACCATGCCGGCGGCTACGCGGCCGCGGCCTACTCGGTCGCCGCGCCGGGCGCGCGGGTGCTGGCGCTGCGCCCCGTCGCCACGCTCGACCCGGCCGTCGCCGGCTGGGACCGGCGCCACCTCGCGCAGCGGCGGCTCGATTTCACCAGCCGCTACGGCTACGCGCCCGACATGGTCGAGGCGGCGCATGAGGTGCATGTGCTGCACGACCCGCTGCACCCGGCAGACGCGATCCATGCCGCGCTGTTCCGCCGACCCAACGTCACGCCGTTGCGCGCCGCCCATGCCGGCAGCCGGCTCGAGATGATCCTCGAGGCCGAGGGGCTGGTGGCGCCGCTGATCGAGGCGGCGATGGAGGACCGGCTCGACGTCGAGAGCTTCGCCCGGCTGTGGCGCGCCCGCCGCGCGAGCCCGCATTACCTGCGACTGATGCTGCGCCGGCTCGAGGAGGCCGGGCGCCCCGGCCTGTTGGCGCGGCTCTGCCGGCATGGCCTGACCACGCCCGACGCGGCGCTCTTCGCCCGCAAGCTCGCCGTGCTTCAGGCCGCCGCGCCGCAGCACCGCTCGCCGCCCGTGCCGCGGGCGGGATGAATGCGCCGCCCGCAGCCGTGACCTATGGTCAGGACCGGCGGGCGGGTGTATGGCCCGTGCCATGAAAGACGCGCATCTCGACCGGATCACGATCCGCCGCCCCGACGATTGGCACCTGCACCTGCGCGACGGCGCGATGCTCAAGGCCGTCGCCCCCGAAAGCGCCCGGCATTTCGGCCGCGCCATCGTCATGCCGAACCTCGTGCCGCCGGTGGTCACAGCCGCGCAGGCCGAGGCCTATCGCGACCGCATCCGCGCCGCCCTGCCCGAGGGCAGCCGCTTCACGCCGCTGATGACGCTCTACCTCACCGAGGAGACCGACCCGGCCGAGGTGCGCCGCGCGCATCAGCAGGGCATAGCCACGGCGGTGAAGCTCTACCCGGCCGGCGCCACCACCAACTCGGCCTCCGGCGTGCGCGACTTCGACCGCGTGCGCCCGGTGCTCGAGACCATGGCCGAGATCGGCATGCCGCTCTGCGTGCATGGCGAGGTGACGGACCCGGCGATCGACATCTTCGACCGCGAGGCGGTGTTCATCGAGCGCGTGCTGAAGCCGATCCGCAAGAAGACCCCGGACCTGCGCATCGTGATGGAGCACGTCACCACGGCCGACGCCGTCGACTACGTGCGCGACAGCCCGAAGAACCTCGCCGCGACGATCACCACGCATCACCTGATCATCAACCGCAACCACATCCTGGCGGGCGGCATCCGGCCGCATTTCTACTGCCTGCCGGTAGCCAAGCGCGAACGCCACCGCGTGGCGCTGGTGCAGGCGGCGGTGTCGGGCGATCCGCGCTTCTTCCTCGGCACCGACAGCGCGCCGCACAGCGACCCGGCCAAGCTGCAGCCCTGCGGCTGCGCCGGCATCTTCACCGCGCCCAACACGCTGTCCTGCCTGGCCGAGGTGTTCGAGGCGGCGGGCCGGCTGAACCATCTCGAGGCCTTCGCCGCGCTGAACGGCGCGCGCTTCTACCGGCTGCCGGTCAACGAGGACACGGTGACGCTCGTGAAGGGCGCGCCCGTCGCCTACCCCGCGAAGATCGAGACCGGCGACGGCCCGGTCACCGTCTTCGACCCCGGCTTCCCGCTGCATTGGCGCGTCGAAGACTGATCCCCACGACGAAGAGACAGACATGATTCCCACCGGCTACCCCCCGAAGGACGAGATCGCGCGGCTGACCGCCCGGATGCTGCTGGAGATCGGCGCGGTCCAGTTCAACGCGGCCGAGCCCTTCACCCATGCCTCCGGCAAGCAGGCGCCGACCTATGTCGACTGCCGCAAGCTGATCTCCTTCCCGCGCATCCGCGCCACGGTGATGGATTTCCTCGCCGTATCGATCATGCGCGAGGCGGGCTTCGAGGCCTTCGACAATATCGCCGGCGGCGAGACGGCGGGCATCCCCTTCGCCGCCATGGTGGCCGAGCGCATGGCGCTTCCGATGAGCTACGTGCGCAAGAAGCCCAAGGGCTACGGCCGCAACGCCCGGATCGAGGGCGCGATGTCGGAAGGCCAGCGCGCGCTGCTGGTTGAGGACCTGACCACCGATGGCGGCTCGAAGCTGAGCTTCGTCGAGGCGATCCGCGAGACCGGCGCCACCTGCGACTGGACGGCGGTGATCTTCTACTACGGCATCTTCGAGGGCGTGACCGAGGCGCTGGCCGAGAAGGGCATCGGGCTCATTCACCTGTGCACCTGGTGGGACGTTCTGGCGGAGGCGCGCGCGTCGGAGGCCTTCGACGCAGCCACGCTCGACGAGGTCGAGCGTTACCTGCGCGACCCCGCCGGCTGGGCCGCCTCGCGTGGCTGAGATGTGACGCCGTGGCGGCAATCCGCTGGCCGGATTGCCGCCACGTCAACAAGATGTTGACCTGCGGGAGAGTGTCGGGCCAAGATGTGGCAGGGGCCGGCTTTCCCACAACTTGTCCACAGGCTTATACAAGTTGCGTCCCCGCCCCGGCGCTGTCTATCAGCGAGGTCACGCGGCGCGCAGGCGCCACGACGGGCAAAGGGTGACGGCAATGAACGAGATCACGACTTTCCGGCCGGGCGAGGTCGAAGAGGCAAAGCCCGACCCGTTGCCGCATTCGATCGAGGCCGAGCAGCAGCTGCTGGGCGCGATCCTGATCAACAACGATGTCTTCGACCGGATCGCGATGATCGTGTCGAAGGATCACTTCTACGACCCGGTCCACGCCCGCATCTTCGACGTCGCGGCCCAGCGCATCGCCAAGAACGCGCTGGCCTCGCCGGTGACGCTCAAGACCTTCCTCGAGGATGACGAGGGGCTGAAGGAGCTGGGCGGCCCGGCCTATCTCGCCCGCCTCGCCGGTGCGGCGATCTCGGGCTTCGCGGCGCGCGACTACGCGCAGATGATCTACGACCTCGCGATTCGCCGCGAGCTGATCCAGCTCGGCCGCGACATCGCCGACCGCGCCGCCAAGGTCGAGGTCTCCTCCGAGCCCAAGGAGCAGATCGTCGAGGCCGAGCAGAAGCTCTACAAGCTGGCCGAGCAGGGCACCTCCGAGAGCGGCTTCCAGTCCTTCCTGCGCGCCGTGACCGACGCGGTGAAGGTCGCCAACGCCGCCTACCAGCGCGACGGCGGCCTCGCCGGCGTCTCGACCGGCCTCGTCGATCTCGACAAGAAGCTCGGCGGCCTGCACCGCTCGGACCTTCTGATCCTCGCCGGCCGCCCCTCGATGGGCAAGACGTCGCTCGCGACCAACATCGCCTTCAACATCGCCAAGGCCTACAAGCGCGGCACCATGCCCGACGGCTCGGAGGGCGCGATCAACGGCGGCGTGGTGGGCTTCTACAGCCTCGAGATGTCGGCCGAGCAGCTCGCCGCCCGTATCCTGTCGGAAGCCTCCGAGGTGCCGTCCGAGCAGATCCGCCGCGGCGACATGACCGAGGCCGAGTTCCGCCGCTTCGTCGACGCCGCCAAGCAGCTCGAGAGCTGTCCGCTCTACATCGACGACACGCCGGCGCTGCCGATCTCGCAGCTTGCCGCCCGCGCGCGGCGGCTCAAGCGGACCCACGGCCTCGACGCGCTCTTCGTCGACTACCTGCAGCTGGTGAAGGGCACCGGCAAGGGCGAGAACCGGGTGAACGAGATCTCCGAGATCTCGCAGGGCCTCAAGGCCATCGCCAAGGAACTCGACATCCCCGTGGTCGCGCTGTCGCAGCTTTCGCGCCAGGTGGAGAGCCGAGACGACAAGCGGCCGCAGCTGTCGGACCTGCGCGAATCCGGCTCAATCGAGCAGGACGCCGACGTGGTGATGTTCGTGTTCCGCGAGGAATACTACAAGGAGCGCGAGAAGCCCGGCGACCACGAGATGGACAAGATGGCCGTCTGGCAGGAAGAAATGGAGCGCCTGCACGGCAAGGCCGAGGTGATCATCGGCAAGCAGCGTCACGGCCCGATCGGTTCGGTCGATCTCAGCTTCGAGGGCCGCTTCACCCGCTTCGGCAACCTCATCAAGCCGTGGCAGCAGGAAGGCGGCGCGCGCGACTTCTGATCGCGTGCCAAGCCGCGGCGTCAGATCCGCGTATTTTTAGAAAGAAGTTGCGAGGAGCGCGTGGTCGCTCCCCGTTTCGTGATGTGCCCTGCCCCGCCGCGATATGCGAGGAGATGGGCAAAGGGGGTTCCTGTCAGGACTGGGGCAACGGGACTGAGAAGGACGACGACCATGACCATCACCCGCCGCGGCCTGCTGCTCGCCGCGCTGACCACGCCGATCGCGCGGCCGCTCGCGGCCCAGGCCCGCGCCGAGCTGCTGCCGCGCGAGGTGCGCGTGCATCCCAGGCTCGGCGTCGGAGACATCTACGTCATTCCCGAAGACTTCCACCTCTACCACATCCGCCGCCCCGGCGTGGCGATGCGCTACGGCGTCGGCGTCGGGCGCGCGGGGCTGGAGTTCAAGGGCGAGGCCAAGATCGAGCGCAAGGCGGAGTGGCCCTCCTGGCGGCCGACCGACGCGATGATCGCGCGCGAGCCCGAGAAATACGCGAAATATTCCGACGGGGTGCCGGGCGGGCCCGACAACCCGCTCGGGGCGCGGGCGCTCTATCTCTACAAGGACGGGCGCGACACCTATTACCGCATCCACGGCACCACCAACCCCGAGACCATCGGCAGCTCGGTCTCGAACGGCTGCATCCGCCTGCGCAACGAGGACGTGATGACGCTCTACGAGCAGGTGCCGCTCGGCAGCTGGGTCACGGTGGTCTAGCCGCCACCCCCGGAACGTGCTCGACCGCCAGCGCGCCCTGCGCGGCGGCGAGCGTCTCTGGCAGCTCAGCCGCGGCACCGGGCACCAAGAGCACCACGCGCTGGCCCTCGCGCGCCGCCTCGAGCGCGGCCGCCACCGGGTCGGCCGCGATCTCGCGCTCGGCGTCGCGGCGGGCCAGTTCGAGGATCTCGCGCGGCAGGTCGGGCCCGTGCACGATCACATCCGCCTCCTGCATCCGCCGCACGCCGCGCAGGCTCACCAGATCGGCCGCGCCCGGCCCCGCGCCGACATAGGCGACCGAACCCTCCGCAGCCCCCGGCCCCTCGTCGAGCCGCGCCTTCAGAAGTTTCGCCGCGCGCTGCTCGTGGCCGGCCGTATGCGCCGCGCGCACCGGACCCGAGAACACCCAGACCCAGAAGTCGCGCCGCGCCCGCGACGACAGCCGCTGCCCGACGGCACCCCGCATCCGCCCCGCCAGCGCCGCCAGCGCACCGAGCCGCGGCTCGAGCATGGTCTCGACCGCGGTCTTGATCTGGCGGCCCAGCACCGGGGCGGTGCCTTCGGTGCCGATCGCCACCACCACCGGGTCGCGGTCGACGATCGAGGGCGTCAGCGCGTCGCACAGCGCCGGCCGGTCGACCACGTTGACCACCGGCGCGCCCATGCCCTTGGCCAGCGCGTGCAGCGCCCCGTCCGCCCCGGCCGAACCGGTGGCGACGAAGACCAGCGCGGCGTTCTTAAACAGATCGGCCCGGATCTCGCGCGCATCCTCCAGCCGAACCCGGCCCTCATCGGCCAGCGCGCGCAGCTCGTCGTCGAAATCGAGCCCGGCCACGACGATCTCGGCATCGGTGCGGATCACCAGCCGCGCCTTCTGCGCCGCCTGCTCGCCGCCGCCGAGGATCACGATCCGCCGACCCGTGGTGGCGAGGAACATCGGAAAGGCCTTCATGCCACGTCTCCCTCGGGCAGCGCCTCGCGGTCGCGGCCCTCCCACAACTCCTCGGCCATCGCCTCGGCACGCGCGAGATCGGGCGCGGCGCGCAGGGCCAGCAGCGCCAGCGCCGCCGTGCCTGTGACCAGCGCCCGGCTGAATTCATCCTCCAGCGCGTCGGTCCAGAGCCGCCGCAGGTCCTCGGGCGTGCCGCCCGGGTCGGCGAGCCGCCGCGTCTCTTCGCGCAGCGCCTGCGCGGTCAGGTCGACCTCCGCGCCGTCGAGCAGGCCGAACAGCTCGATCTCCTTCGACGGGTTGCGCTCGAACTCGCCGCCCGCGCCCTTGATGATCAGCAGGTTCTGCTGCCCCATCAGCGCCCCCGCATCGGTCTGCAGCCCGCGATAGGGCGGGTGGAACACGCCCTCGACCTGCGCCCGCGCGCCGAAGGGGTTGGCGACGCGCAGCACGGTGTTGATGCAGGATCTGAGCCCGAACACCTCGCGCAGCCGGATCAGCCGGTGGCCGCCGGGCGACCAGGCCTCGAGCGGCACGTAAGCGATGGACTGGGCGTCGAGCGCGCGGCCCAGCGCATCGCCACTCTCGGCCACGGGGATGCCGAGGCCCGGCAGCGCGTCGCGGATCTCGTGGCGATGCGCGTTCCAGCCATGCAGCGTCACCCGGTGCCCGGCGCCGGCCACCAGCTTGGCGGCCAGGAGAAACCACGGCAGCCCGCGGGTGCGGCCGGCGGCGTAGCTCGGCCAGTCGAGATCGGGCCGCGCCTGCCGCCAGTCGGGCCCCGAGGCCAGCGCATCGGCGAAGCCCGCGATCTCGGAGGCCGCCTCGCCGCGGTAGCGCATCACCATCAGCAGCGCCCCCGCCGCCTCCGGCGCTGCGGTGCCGTCGAGCACGAGGCCGAGCGCCTCGGCCGCCTCCTCGCGCGTCAGGGCGCGTCCGCGCCCCGGACCGCGCGCCACGGTCCGCACGAAGGGGGCGAGCGCCGTGCGACCGGCCGGGCTGTCGATGGGCTGGGTCATGTCGCTCTCCTCGCGTCAGGCACCGGAATCGGTTCGATACCTAGGGCCGAACGGGGCCGAAGGGAAACCGAACGGTCAATGCGGAGCCGCCTTCTTCGAGGCAAGCTGCGGCAACGGGCCGCTTTTTCCCGCCCGACCGGGCTGGTATCGCGGGGCCGTGCCGACCCGGCACAGGACGACAAGGACCGCAACATGACCATTCTCCGCCCGCTCGCCTTTCTGGCCGCCCTCGCGCCCGCCGCCGCCGCGGCGCATGACTACGACGCGGGCGACATTGCCGTGCTGCACCCCTACGCGATCGAGACGCCCGCGCGCGCGCTGACCGGGGCGGGCTATTTCGAGATCCGCAACGACGGCGAGACCGCCGACGCGCTGATCGCGGTCGAGGCGGATTTTCCGAAGGTCATGCTGCACGACTCGGTCGAGGAGGATGGCGTGATGAAGATGCTGCCGCTCGAGCGCATCGAGATCGCGCCGGGCGAGACCGTGACGCTGGCCCCCGGCGGCGGCGCGCATGTGATGTTCATGGGGCTCGACGGCGACCCCTTCGAGGTCGATGAACGCTTCCCCGCCACACTGGTGTTCGAGCAGGCCGGCGAGATCGCGGTCGAGTTCGTGGTCGAGCCGCGCGGCAGCGCCACGGGTCACGACCACATGGACCATGACGACATGGAGCATGGCACGATGGATCACGGCGACATGACGCATGACGACACGGCGCACGACGCCGAGGCCGGGGACCACGGCGCGCTCTGAGCCCGCCTTGGCCCGGTGTCAGATCCGGGCCGCCACGCGCTGCAGCAGGTCGAGGCAGGCGGCGAGCTGCGCCTCCTCGAGATACTCGTCGGGCCGGTGCGCCTGCGCGATGTCGCCGGGTCCGCAGATCGCCGTGTCGATGCCGAGGCCCTGCCAGATGCCGGCCTCGGTGCTGAATGCGACGAGACCGGGGGCGGCGCCCGTCAGCTCGGCCAGCAGGTCGCGCGCGGCGTTTTCCGGCACGGGCCGCAGCCCCTCGACCTCGCCGAAGCATTCGGTCTCGATCCCGAGCCCCGGCCGTGCCGTCGTCTCGGCCGCGACGTGATCGGCGAGCGCGCGTTTCACGTGCGACGCCTCGGCCTGCGAGACCGGCCGCATCTCCCATTCGACCTCGGCCTGCCCCGCGATCACGTTGCGCGCCGCCCCGGCCGCGACCCGGCCGACATTGATCGTCGCCCATGGCGGGTCGAACGGTCCATCGGGGCGCATCGCCTTCAGCTCCTGCGCCAGCGCCGAGAGCCGCGTCACGAAGCGCGCCGCGGCTTCGGCGGCGTTGATACCGCGCTCGGGCGCCGAGCCGTGGCCGTCGCGGCCCGTGAAACGGGTGGTGTATTCGCAGCAGCCCTTGTGCCCCTCGACCACGCCGAGCCGGGTCGGCTCTCCGACGATGCAGAGAGCGGGGCGCGGCACTTCACGGCGCATCGCTTGGGCCAGCGCCCCCGCGCCGACGCATCCCACCTCCTCGTCATGGGTGAGCGCGATGTGGACCGGCGCATCGGCGGCGGCGAAACGCGGGCCCAGCGCCACGCAGGCCGCCACGAAACCCTTCATGTCACAGCTGCCGCGTCCGTAAAGGCGCCCGCCCTCGCGACGCAGCCGGAACGGGTCGGACGACCAGCCCTCGCCCGCCGGCACCACGTCGAGATGCCCCGACAGCATCAGCCCGCCGGGCCGATCCGGGCCGAAGGAGGCCACGAGGTTCGCCTTCTCGCCCGTGGCGTCGGGCAGAAGCCGCACCCGCGCGCCGTCGCCACGCAGCCGGTCGGCCAGCATCTCGGCCAGCGCGCGGTTGGGGCGGTCCGACACGGTCGGATGCGCCACCATCTGCGCCAAGAGGTCGATGGCGTCCTCCAGCATCCTCAGTCCTTTACGAAGAGCCGGCGGTCGAGGTCGCAGAGCGTCTCGGCCGGGCCGCTCTCGCGGATCAGGATGGTCTCGGTGGTCTCGAGCCCCCACTCCTCCATCCAGATGCCCGGCATGAAGTGGAAGGTCATGCCCGGCTCCAGCACCGTCAGGTCGCCCTTGCGCAGGCTCGCGGTGCGCTCGCCCCAGTCCGGCGGGTAGCTCAGCCCCACCGGGTAGCCGCAGCGGTTCGGGCGGTGGATGCCGATGCGCCTGAGCGGCGCATGCAGCGCGGCGGCGATGTCCTGCGTGGTGTTGCCGGGCCGCGCCGCCTCGAGCCCGGCGGCAAGGCCCTCGTTCAGCGCCTCCGACGCCTCGGCCATCGCCTTGGGCGGCGGCCCGAGATGCACGGTGCGGCAGAGCGGCGCGTGGTAGCGGCGCACGCAGCCCGACAGCTCGAAGAAGGTGGCCTCGCCGCGCTTCATCTCCTCGCCGTTCCAGGTGAGATGCGGCGCGCTGGCATCGGCGCCAGAGGGCATCAGTGGCACGATCGCGGCATAGTCGCCCCAGTCGTCGCCGGTGCCGCGCACGGCGGCGCGCATCACCTCGCCCACCAGCTCGTTCTTGCGCCGGCCCGGCTCGGCCAGCTCGATCGCCAGCCGGGCGATGGTCTCGGAGATCCGCGCGGCGCGGCGCATGAAGTCGATCTCCTCATCGGACTTCACCAGCCGCTGCCAGTTCACGAGCGCCGTCGCATCGACGAACTCGGCATTGGGCAGCGCGGTCTGCAGCACGGCATGGGCCTTGGCGGAATAATAGTAGTTGTCCATCTCGACGCCGATCCGGGCGCCGCCGTGGCCCATCCGCAGGATCTGCGCGGCGAGGTCCTGCATCGGGTGGCGCGTGACCGACTGCACGTAGTGGTCGGCATAGCCGAGGATGCAGGCTTCCGGCATCCAAACCGTGCGCTGCGCGCCGGCGGTGTCCTGCATCCGGCCCCACCAGCAGGGCTCGCCGTCGAGCGGCAGGAGCACGCCCTGGTGGACGTAGAAGGACCAACCGTCATAGCCGGTGAGCCAGTTCTGGTTCGACGGGTCGGTGACGAAGAGCAGGTCGACCCCGGCGGCCTCCATGGCGCGGCGGGTCTTCGACAGGCGGCGTTCGTATTCGGCGCGGCTGAACGGCGCGGTGTGCGGTCCCATGGCTCCTCCTCGCGGTCGACGCGTTCACCGAACCCCGCCGCGCACCCCCCGGTCTAGGCCGGGGGCGGCGCCGCAGGTGACGAAAACGACCGGATGAGTTCGCGCGCCGGAAAACACGTCATGGAAGAGCCATTCCTGGCAGGCAGGGCCGGCAGCGGCGATCTTCCTGCCCTGCGCCTTGGCGCGATGGCAGGCCCGCGGCCCGCTTCGCGAAACCTCGCCGAGCCTTGGCAAACCCTTGCCGACCCGGTTTCGGCCAACGCGGCAAGGGCTTGCGCCGTTCAATGGCGGAAATCGGCCTGTCAAGCCCCTCTGCTTGCATGGCACCCCCTTCGGCAAGCGCATTGCAAGCCGCTCCAGGCTGGATCATGGGATCGTGCAACATCACTGCCGATTCCCGCGCGACTCCATCGCCTTAGAAGACCTGACATGACCAAGACCCGCCCTGCCCCCTCGACGATCGACCGCCGTGCCCTGCTGCAGGCGCTGGCACTGACCGCGCCGGTGCTCGCCGGGATCGGTCGGGTCGGCCCCGCCATGGCCGACGAGGCCCCCCGGGTGATTCCGCCCAGCGGCGCCGCGCCCGAGCCCGAGACCTTCAGCTTCGACGCGCTGACCGAGACGATGCGCGCCGCCGCCACGCGGCCCGCCCCCGAGCCCGAGACCGTCGGCTCGGGGCTGGGCGAGCTGGGCTATGACGACTACCGGATGATCGCCTTCCGGCCCGACCGCGCCCGCTGGCGCGACGACGCCGACACCGATTACCGCGTGCATGCCTTCCACATGGGCTGGCTGTTCCAGGAGCCCGTGCGCCTCTACGAGGTGGAGGACGGTCTGGCCCGGCCGCTGGCCTTCACCACCGAGGATTTCCGCTATCACGGCCCCCTGGAGAAGAAGGCCGAGACCGTGGACGAGCTGCCCGGCGTCGCCGGCTTCCGGCTGAACGCCCCGCTCAACCGCCCCGACCGCGAGGACGAGCTGGTGGCCTTCCTCGGCGCGAGCTACTTCCGTGCGCTGGGCAAGAACAGCCGCTACGGGCTGAGCGCGCGCGGCGTGGCGATCGACACCGCGACCTCGGAGGCCGAGGAATTCCCTCGCTTCTCGCGCTTCTGGCTGGAGAAGGCGGGCAAGAGCGTGGTAATCTACGCCGCGCTCGAGGGCCCGAGCCTCACCGGCGCCTACCGCTTCGTCGTGACGCCGGGCGCCGAGACGGTGATGGACGTCACCGCCCGGCTGTTCTTCCGCCGCGCGCCCGAGCAGCTCGGCGTGGCGCCGCTGACCTCGATGTTCCTCTATTCCGAGAAGAACCGCGCCGATTTCGACGATTACCGCCCGGCGGTGCATGACAGCGACGGTCTGATGATCCGGCGCCGCGACGGCGACGTGATCTGGCGGCCGCTGAACAACCCGCCGCGGCTGTCGGGCTCGTATTTCTCGGAAGAGAGCCCGCGCGGCTTCGGCCTGCACCAGCGCGACCGCGACTTCGAGGCCTATCAGGACGGCGGCGCACGCTACGAGCGCCGACCCTCGCTGATGGTCGAGCCGCAGGGCGACTGGGGCCGCGGCGCGGTGCGCCTCGTCGAGATCCCCACCGACCTCGAAGCCAACGACAACATCGTCGCCTTCTGGGTGCCCGAGAAGAAGGTCGAGGCCGGCGAGGCACGCGAATACGCCTACCGGCTGCGCTGGGGCGACCTGCCGGTCGACCCCGCCGCCGAGATCGCCCATGTCGCCGAGACCCGCGCCGGCGCGGGCGGCGTCTCGGGCGTCGAGGCCGAGGCCAACAGCCGCAAGTTCGTGATCGACCTCGAGGGAGGCCTGCTGGCCGATCTGCCCGCCGATGCCGAGGTGACGCTCAAGGCCAATGCCAAGGGCGGCAAAATTATCTCGCAGACCCTGGAACGGATCGAGGCGAACGGCGTTTGGAGGGTCGTGCTCGACGTCACCGCCCCCGAGGGCGAGACGGTCGAGCTGGCCGCCCATGTCGCGGGCTTCGACCGCAAGCTCTCCGAGACCTGGCTCTATCAATGGATCAACGCCTGATGTCCCAACCGACCGCCATCCCCGTCGGGATCGCGACCGATCCCGCCTCGACCGAGCGCGAGGCCGCGCGGCTGGGCGCCCTGCCCGACGCCGCCCTCGCCATGCCGCGGCAGGTGCTCGAACGCGCGCCGGCCCGCGGCCCGTTGCTGCCGCGCCTGATCGGCCTCTTCGCACAGCGCCTCGGGGCCTGACGCCATGACCCGTCCGGCCGAGGCCCGGCGCGTGTTCCGCGCCAGGGCCGTTGCCCTCGGCGCGAGCCTCGCCGCCGCCGCCGGCGCCTTCACGCTGTTCTTCGCCGAACGGCAGACCGGCGGCCTGGCGATCGAGTTCCTGCGCAGCCTGTTCATCTTCGCCGCGACCTTCTGGCTGGCCTGGGGCGCCGCGCAGGCGCTGACCGGCCTCCTGACGCACCGCCGCCCCGTCCCGGCAGACCCGTCCGCGCCGATCGCGGGCCGCTGCGCGATCCTCGTGCCGGTCTACGAGGAAGACCCCGCCGCCACCTTCGGCCGGGTCGCCGCGATGGACGAGGCGCTGGCCGCGACCGAATGGGCCGACCGCTTCGACTTCGCCATCCTGTCGGACACCCGCTCGGAGGCGGGTGCTGCGCGCGAGGCGCAGTGGTTCCTGCGGCTTCTGCGCGAGCGCGACGCCGAAGGCCGGATCTTCTACCGCCGCCGCGAGTCCAACGCCGGCCGCAAAGCCGGCAACATCGAGGAATTCATCCGCCGCTCCGGCGCGGCCTACGACTACGCGCTGATCCTCGACGCCGACAGCCTGATGGAGGCCGAAACCGTCATCGAGATGGCGCGGCGCATGGAGGCCGACCCCGATCTCGGCCTGCTGCAAAGCCTGCCCGGCGTGATCCACGCCCGCTCGCGCTTCGGCCGGGCGATGCAGTTCTCGGCGGCGCTGCACTCGCCGGTCTTCGCGCGCGGCGTCGCGGCGCTGCAGGGCGAGACCGGCCCGTTCTGGGGCCACAACGCCATGGTCCGCGTGCGCGCCTTCGCTCAGAGCTGCGCCCTGCCCGACCTGAGCGGCCCGCCGCCCTTCGGCGGCCACATCCTGAGCCACGACTACGTCGAGGCGGCGCTTCTGGCGCGCGCCGGCTGGACCGTGCGGATCGACGAGGATCTGGCGGGCTCCTACGAGGAAGGCCCCGAGAACATCGTCGCCCATGCCAAGCGCGACCGGCGCTGGTGTCAGGGCAACCTGCAGCACGCGCGGCTGCTGGCCGCGCCGGGGCTGAAGCCCTGGAGCCGCTTCGTCTTCGTGCAGGGCATCCTCGCCTATCTGTCGTCGCTGTTCTGGCTGGGTTTCCTCGTCACCTCGATCCTCGCGCCCTCCTTCCGCACCCTGCCCGACTACTTCCCGCTGCCGCACTGGCCCTTCCCGGTGCTGCCGCCGAACGAGGCCACCCGCACCGCCGGGCTGATCGTGGGCGTGCTCGGCCTACTGGTGCTGCCCAAGCTCCTGATCGCGCTTGACGCGTGGCGGCGCGGCCGGGCGGCGGGTTTCGGCGGCGGGGTGCGGGCGCTCGCCTCGATGCTGTCGGAGCTGGCGCTCTCCAGCGTCACCGCGCCCATTTTCCTGATGTTCCAGACCCGCTCGGTCGTGCAGGTGCTGATGGGCCGCGACGGCGGCTGGCCGGCCAGCGCCCGCGGCGACGGCGCGCTCTCGCTGCGCGCCTCGTGGGATGCGAGCCGCTGGATCACCGCCTCGGGCCTCGCCGGGCTCGGCGCCGCATGGTGGCTCTCGCCCGCGCTGGTGGGCTGGCTGCTGCCGGTCGCGGGCCCGATGATCGCGGCGCCGCTGGTGATCTGGTGGAGCTCGCGCCCCGGCACGAGCTGGCTCTACGCCGTGCCGTCGGAGACCGCCCCCACGCCGATCCTGCACCGGCAGGCCCGGATCGCCGCCCGCTGGTCGGCCCCGGCCGCCCCCGATCTTCCCGCCCCCGCCGCGGAGCCGCAGCATGCCTGACGCCCCCGTCTCCATCCCGGTCGCGACCCGGATGCCGTCCGCGCGCGACCCGCGCCTCGACGTGCTGCGCGGCCTCGCGCTGGTGATGATCTTCATCAACCACGTGCCGGGCAACTTCTGGGAAGACTTCACCAGCCGCAATTTCGGATTCTCCGACGCGGCCGAGGGCTTCGTGCTGATGGCCGGGATCTCGGCCGGCCTCGCCTATTCCAGCGACTTCCGCGTGCGCTGGCCGTGGCGCGGGCTGGCGCGGGTCTGGCGGCGGGCCTGGACGCTCTACCTCGTCCACCTGCTGATCACCTTCGCGGCGCTCGGCATCGCCGCCGGGCTCGCGCTCTTCGCCGAGGCGCCGGGGCTCACGTGGAAACACGGCATCGGGCTGCTGTTCCGCGACCCGCTGGGCTTTCTCGTCGGCGTGCCGACGCTGCTGTTCCAGATCGGCTACGCCAACGTCCTGCCGCTCTACTTCGTGCTCCTGATGGCCGCGCCGCTGGCGATCTGGGGCGCGCTGCGTCGGCCGCTCTGGGCGCTGGGCCTGTCGGTTGCGCTCTGGGCCGTGGCGGCGCATTGGCGGATCAACATGCCGGCCTGGCCTGCGGGCGGCTGGCAGTTCAGCCCCTTCGCCTGGCAGCTCCTGTTCGTGCTGGGCCTCGTCGCCGGCATCGCCGCCAAGCAGGGCCGCCGGCTGGTCCCGGCCAAGCCCTGGCTGATGGCGCTGGCGGTGGGCTTTCTGGTGCTGTCGCTGGTCTGGATGAACGTGCCGCCGGTCGGCAAGGCGGGCAATCACGGGCTCTGGCTCGCGCATCAACACGGGGTGCCGGGCTTCTTCACCGCGTTTTCCAAGCCCTATCTCAACGTGCCGCGCCTGCTGCACGTGCTGGCGCTTTTCTACGTGCTGGCGTCGTGGCCCGCCGTGCGCCGCGCCTGCGGCTCGCGCATCGCCGCGCCTCTGGCGCTTCTGGGGCGGCAGGCGCTGCCGGTCTTCGCGCTGGGCTCGGTGCTGGCCTACCTGCTGCAGGGCATCAAGACCGAGACGGGCGAGAACTTCGCGCTCGACACCGCGATGCTCGCGGGCGGCCTCGCGCTGCAACTGGCGCTGGCGGCGGCGCGGCAGTACTGGCCCGCGGACCGCGACGCGCGAAAGCCCGTCGCGGTGCCCGCGCCCGAGACGAAGCGTGCCGCCTAGAAGTCGAGGCCCAGATCGAGCGTGCGGGCCGAGTGGGTCAGCGCGCCGGAGGAGACGTAGTCCACCCCGGTCGCGCAGACCTCGGCCACCCGCTCGCGCCGCATGTTGCCCGAGGCCTCGGTGACCAGACGGCCCCCGACCATGCGCACGGCTTCCGCGAGATCCGGCGTCGACATGTTGTCGAGCAGCACGACGTCGGCCCCGCCCTCGTCGAGGGCCTCGGCCAGCTGGTCGAGCGTATCCACTTCGATCTCGACCTTGAGCATGTGCGAGGCATGAAGCTTCGCCGCCGCGAGCGCGGCGCGGATGCCGCCGGCGGCGGCGATGTGGTTGTCCTTGATCAGGATCGCGTCCGAAAGACCGTAGCGGTGGTTGAAGCCGCCGCCATGCAGCACGGCGAGCTTCTCGGCCGCGCGCAGCCCCGGCGTGGTCTTGCGGGTGCAGGTGACGCGGGTGTTCGTGCCACGGGTCTCGGCCACGAATTCCGAGGTCAGCGTGGCGATGCCGGAAAGCCGCCCGGCGAAGTTCAGCGCCACGCGCTCGGCCGAAAGGATGGCGCTCGCGGGCCCCGCGACCTCCATCAGCGTGTCGCCCGGCGCGCAGGCCTCGCCGTCGCGCTTGCGGGCGGTGATCTCGAGCGTCGCGTCGACCAGCCGGAAGGCGATGGCCGCGATCTGCAGCCCCGAGACCACGCCCGCCTCGCGCGCATTGAGCTTCGCGCGGTAGGTCAGCCCGGCGGGGATCACCGCGCGGGTGGTGACGTCGCCGTAGCCGCCGAGATCCTCGTGCAGCGCGTGGCGCACCATCGGCTCGAGCAGCAGGTCGGGGATCTCGGTCATGCGGTCTCCTTCGCGCAGTCGGCGCGGATGGTCAGGGCCTCGGCCAGCGTCATGCGGCTGCGCCGCGCCTGCGCGGGGTCGGTGTCGGGAAAATCGGTGCGGCAATGCCCGCCGCGGCTCTCGGTGCGCCGCAGCGCGGCGGCGGCGACAAGCGTGGCCGTGGCGGACATGGTGCGGAAGGCGGGCGCGTCATGGGCGCTTTCCAGCACGGCGATCTCCGCCAGCGCGGTCCGCAGCCCTTTGCCGTCGCGCAGCACGGCGACATGGTCGGTCATCACGCGGCGCAGGCGGGCCACGGCCGCGGGGTCGGCCGCCCGCCCGCCGGGCGCGAAGGCGATGTCGAGCGCCGGGGCCACGGGGGCAGGCCCGAGTGTCGCGGCGATGTCCTCTGCGCAGGCGCGGGCGAAGACCAGCGCCTCCAGAAGCCCGTTCGAGGCCAGCCGGTTGGCGCCGTGCAGCCCGGTCGAGGCCGCCTCGCCGCAGGCCCAGAGGCCCGGCAGGCTGGCGCGGCCGCGCGCGTCGGTGGCGATGCCGCCCATGTGGTAATGCGCGGCCGCGGCCACGGGAATGGTGCCGCCCACGGGGTCGATCCCGGCGCGCGCGCAGGCCTCGGCCACGGCCGGGAAGCGCTCGGTGACGCTGGCGCCCAGCGCGGCGCGGGTGTCGAGGGCGGGCGCGCGCCCGGCCTGCCGCTCGGCGAAGACGGCGCGGGCGACGACATCGCGCGGCGCCAGCTCGGCGTCGGGGTGGAGGCCGCGCATGAAGCGGCGGCCGTCGCGGTCGACCAGCCACGCGCCCTCGCCCCTCAGCGCCTCGGTCGCGAGCGGCAGCGGGTCCTCGCCGCTGGCGATGGCGGTGGGGTGGAACTGCACGAACTCGGCATCGGCGATCTCGGCCCCGGCCAGCGCCGCCGCGCCGATCGCCTGCCCGCGGATGCGCGGCGGGTTGGTGGTGTGCAGCCACAGCCCGCCCGAGCCGCCGCCGGCGATCAGCACCGCCGGGGCCTCGACCACGACCGGCGCGGAGCCTTCGGCGGCCTCGATCCGCACGCCGGTGACGCGCCCCGCGCGGGTCTCGATCCCGGTCAGCAGCGCGCCGGGCAGCACCTGCACCGATGGCGTCGCGTCGAGCGCCGCGACCAGCGTGTCCATGATCCGCCGCCCGGCTTGGTCACCCTTGACCCGCACCACCCGCGCCGCCGAATGCGCGGCCTCGCGCGACAGCACGTAGCCGCCCGCGCCGTCGCGGTCGAAGGGGGTGCCGAGATCGGTGAGGCCGTGGATGTGGTCGCGCGCGGCCGCGGTGACCATCGCGGCGATGGCGGCATCGACCGTGCCCGCGCCTGCGGCCACCGTGTCGGCGGCATGGGCCTCGGCGCTGTCGGCCGCGTCCATCGCGGCGGCGACGCCGCCCTGCGCCCAGGCGCTGCTCGCCCCCTGCCCCGGCGGCTCGGGCGCGATCATCAGGACCGGGCGCGGCGCCAGCGCCAGCGCCGCCGAGATCGCGCCGAGACCGGCACCGATGATGACGACGCGTTCGGTGCGCAGCCGGGTCATGCCCCTGTCAGGCCCGGGCCAGGCTGCGCGACAGGTCGATCATCCGCTCCACCGCGCGGCGGGCGGGGGCGGCGACCTCCTCGGGGACCACCACCTCGGGCGACATGGTGTGCAGCGACCAGAGCACCTTCTCGAGGCTGATCATCTTCATGTAGGGGCACATGTTGCACGGCTTCTGAAAGGTCACGTCCGGGAAGGCGTCGGTGATGTTCGAGGCCATCGAGCACTCGGTCACCAGCAGCGCCTTCGCGGGGCGCTCGCGGTCGATCCAGTCGATGATGCCGCTGGTGGAACCGGTGAAGTCCGCTTCCGCCGTCACCTCGACCGTGCACTCGGGGTGGGCGATGATCTTCACCTCGGGGTCGGCGGCGCGGTAGGCGCGCATTTCCTCGGCCGTGTACTGCTCGTGCACGATGCAGCTGCCCTCCCACCAGACGATGCGCTTCGAGGACGCCTTCGCGACGTTGCGCGCGAGGTGCTGGTCGGGGGTCATGATGATGGTCTCGGCATCCAGCGCCTCGACGATCTGCAGCGCGTTCGAGGAGGTGCAGCAGATGTCGGAGGCCGCCTTCACCTCGGCGGTGGTGTTGACGTAGCTCACTACCGGCGCGCCGGGGTACCTGGCGCGCATCTCGGCGATGCCGGAGGCGTCGATGCTCTCGGCCAGAGAGCAGCCGGCCTCCATGTCGGGCATCAGCACGGTCTTGGCGGGGTTCAGGATCTTCGAGGTCTCGGCCATGAAATGCACGCCGCATTGCACGATCACGTCCGCCTCCACCCGCGTCGCCTCGATCGCGAGCTGCAGGCTGTCGCCCACCACGTCCGCGATGCCGTGATAGATCTCGGGCGTCATGTAGTTGTGGGCGAGGATCACCGCTCCGCGCTCGCGCTTGAGCCGGTTGATCGCCTCGACATAGGGCGCGTGGATCGCCCAGTCGGCCGGGCTCAGCACCTTGTCCATGCGCGCGTAGAGATCGGCTTGACGCTCGGCCGCCGCGAGCGAGGGCGCAAGGTCGTAGTGCCGCGCGAGCGCGTCGCGCATGATCCGGGTCTCAATCATTTCGGGGGTCCCCTTGCGTCAACCGATGGGGTGGTTGCTTACAGCCCCCGAACCAAGAGTTCCAGACGCGGCGCGGCTTACCGAAGAAAGGCGAAGCCCAGCACCCACAGGGTCAGCAACGCGCCGGTGACGGCGGCGTAGGCGCCGTTCCAGCGCAGGCCGACATGGGCGGCGCTGCGCCCGGCGAAGTTGCCGATCAGGAGCGTCGTCGCGGTGAAGGGCGAGGTGATGCCCGACAGCGTCCAGCCGGCGGTGATCGCGAGGAAGAGCGCGACCGGGCTCACGCCCATGGCCTCGGGCGACGGCAAAAGCGGGAAGAGCAGCGACACCGAGAGGATCGGGTTCATGCCGATCTGCCCGGTGAGCGGGATCAGCCAGACGAGCCCCGCCAGCAGCAGAGGCGCCGGGATCTGCGTCAGGTCGAGGCCGAGCGCCGCGGCGCGTGGCACGAGCAGCGCCGCGCCGGCTGTGCCGATATAGCCCGCGAGCATCAAAAGCTGCAACTCGGAGCGGTAGCCCGGCAGCTCGACGCTGGTGTAGCGCCAAACCCGGCGCGCGGCGCCGCGCGGGCCTTCCTGCAAAAGAAGCCAGCCCAGCGCGATCGTCGGCACCACCACCAGCACCGCGCCGACCACGCGCACCCCGAAGGCGAAATGCAGCGCCAGCACCGCGACGCCCAGGAGCGCCAGCAGCCCGAGCAGCGGCAGCACCACCGACGGGCCGCCCTCGGGCGCGGCCCGGGCCGGGGCGGGTTTCGACAGGCGCGGCTTGAAGATCGTGTCCATCGCCCAGCCGGTGCCCGCGACGATCGCGCCGGTGACCAGCGCCGGCAGCGCGGTCTGGGCATAGGGCGCGTCGGGCAGGAAGCCGCCGGTGATCGCCACCGCGAAGGAGAGCGGCGAGAAGGGCAGGATCGAGATGAAGCCGCGCTGCACCGCGAGCAGCATCCGGCGCGAGCGGTGGAAGCGGATCTCGGGGTCCTTGTCCTGCGCGGCGTTGGCAACCGAGAGGCTGCCCAGAAGCGCGATCGAGCCGTAGTTCAGCAGCACCGAGAAGGCCTGCCCGCCCAGCGTCAGCGCAGCGTAGCGCCGCCCCGGCGGCTGCTGGGCGAGGTAGAGCCCGCAGGCGCGGATCGCGGGCGAGCTCTCGGCCGCCGAGCGCAGCGTGGCCAGCGCGGTGAAGAAGGCGCCGATGAAGGCGGCCGAGCCGAGCCCCTGCATCACCGGCGCGCTCCAGTCGCCGCCCTCGGCCCAGAGCCCGGCGGTGATCGCCAGCGCCACCAGCACGAAGCCGAGCCGGCGGGTCCCGAGCCGCAGCGCCAGCAGCGCCACCGCCAGCGGCACCGCGAGCGCGGCCGCCGTCGCGGCGGGCGAGCCCGGCGCCCATTCCTTCAACGTCGCCAGCAGCGCCAGCACCATCAGCACCACGCCGAGAAGCGGCGCGGGGCGCGACGCGGCCGGCGTGTCGGGCGGCGCGCCGGCGGGCGTGGTCGCCGCGGCGGCCGCCGGGCGGCGAAAGGGGAAGACCATGTCGAGGGCTCCGGGAACTCCCTTCGGACCTAGCGCCCGCCAAAGCCGGCTTCAAGCGCGCCGGGCGGGCCGCCGCTGCCGCAGCGGAAACAGGGGCAAGGGACTTGCCTGCCGGCGCGGGGTGGGACAGGTTGACCGCACAACGCATCGGACCGGCCGGCTCTTGCCGCGCCAGGGCCGGGCAGACAGGGAGATTGCTATGAAGATGAAGACTTGGCTCGCCGCCGGCGCAGCCACCATTGCCCTCGCGAGCGCCGCGCAGGCGCAGAACCTCGTCTATTGCTCGGAAGGCAGCCCCGAGGGCTTCGACCCGGCGCTCTACACCTCCGGCACCACCTTCGACGCCTCGTCGCACACGGTCTACAACCAGCTGGTCGAGTTCGAGACCGGCACCACCAACGTCGTGCCGGGCCTGGCCGAGAGCTGGGAAGTGTCCGAGGACGGCACCGAGATCACCTTCACCCTGCGCCAGGGCGTGAAGTTCCACTCGAACGACCAGTTCACGCCGTCGCGCGACTTCAACGCCGATGACGTGCTGTTCACCTTCCAGCGCCAGGGCCAGGACGACCACCCGTTCCACATGGCCTCGGGCGGCACCTGGGAATACTACCAGGGCATGTCGATGCCCGACCTGATCGAGAGCATCGAGAAGGTCGACGACTACACCGTGGTGTTCCGGCTGACCCGCCCCGAGGCGCCGTTCATCGCCAACCTCGCGATGGACTTCGCCTCGATCCTCTCGGCCGAATACGCCGACAGCGTCGCCGACAGCCCCGAGATGCTGAACCAGCAGCCGATCGGCACCGGCCCGTTCGAGTTCGTGGCCTACCAGAAGGACGCGGTGATCCGCTTCGAGCGCTTCGACGACTACTGGGGCGAGCCCGCCAAGGTCGAGAACCTGATCTTCGCGATCACGCCCGACGCCTCCGTGCGCTACCAGAAGCTGCAGGCGGGCGAGTGCCACGTCATGCCCTACCCGAACCCCGCCGACATCGCCGCGATGAAGGAGGCCGAGGGCATCGAGGTGATGGAGCAGGAAGGCCTGAACGTCGGCTACCTGGCCTACAACACCCAGCAGGCGCCGTTCGACCAGCCCGAGGTCCGCAAGGCCCTCAACATGGCGATCGACAAGCAGGCGATCCTCGACGTGGTGTTCCAGGGCTCGGGCGAGGTCGCCAAGAACCCGATCCCGCCGACCATGTGGTCCTACAACGACTCCATCGAGGACGACCCCTACGATCCGGAAGCCGCCAAGCAGATGCTCGCGGATGCCGGCGTCGAGGACCTGTCGATGAAGATCTGGGCGATGCCGGTGCAGCGCCCCTACAACCCGAACGCCCGGCGCATGGCCGAGCTGATCCAGGAAGACATGGCCGAGATCGGCGTCGACGTGGAGATCGTGTCCTACGAGTGGGGCGAGTATCTCGAGCGTTCGAAGGACGTCGAGCGCGACGGTGCGGTGCTGCTGGGCTGGACCGGCGACAACGGCGACCCGGACAACTTCCTCGCCGTGCTGCTGGGCTGTGACGGCGTCGGCGGCTCGAACCGCGCCCAGTGGTGCAACGAGGAGTTCGAGGCCCTGATCCAGGACGCCAAGACCAAGTCGAGCCAGGAAGAGCGCGCCGCGATCTACGAAGAGGCGCAGCAGGTCTTCAAGGACCAGGCGCCCTGGGCCACCATCGCCCACTCGGTCGTGGCGATGCCGATGCGCTCCGAAGTCGAGGGCTACGTGGTGCACCCGCTGGGCGGCCACATCTTCGACAACGTCTCGATCGCCGAGTAATCCGCGCGAAATCGTGACCCGGGGGTCCGGGGCCGTCATGGCCCCGGACCCTTCTCGTATCCGGGCCAGCCCGCTTGACCGGCGCGTCGCGCCGGGCGCAGGCTGGGACAGACCCCGCGTCACGGATCACGAAAACTCGACAGAACCGCGATCCGCGTGATATGCGGCCCGCTTCAAGGACCGGCCCATCGGGCCGCCCCTTTCCGAGACCCCGATCGCCAAGCAACAGGAGACCCGTTCCGGCATGGTCATCCCCCACCCCACCGGCCCCGCCGCACCCGCGCGCCCGGGCCCCAGCAAGGCGGGCCGTTAAATGCTGCGCTACGTGCTGTCGCGCTTCGCGACCTTCGTGCCGACCTTCATCGGCGTGACCCTCATTTCCTTCGCCTTCATCCGCGTGCTGCCGGGCGACCCGATCATCGTCATGGCCGGCGAGCGCGGCATGACGCAGGAACGCTACGACGAGCTGGTCAAGCAGTTCGGCTTCGACCGTCCGATCTTCGTCCAGTTCTGGGACTACCTGACAGGCGTACTCCAGGGCGACCTCGGCAACAGCTACGTCACCAAGAAACCGGTCTGGGACGAGTTCTTCGCCCTGTTCCCGGCGACGCTGGAATTGTCGATCTGCGCGATGATCTTCGCGGTGGCGCTGGGCCTGCCGGCCGGCGTGATCGCCGCGATGAACCGCGGCAAGTTCTTCGACCGGACGCTGATGTCGACCGCGCTCGTAGGCTATTCGATGCCGATCTTCTGGTGGGCGCTGCTCTTGATCATCGTGTTTTCGGGCAATCTCGGCTGGACCCCGGTCTCGGGCCGGATCGACCTGCTCTACTACTTCGACAACGTCACCGGCTTCATGCTGATCGACAGCCTGCTGTCGGGCCAGGACGGCGCCTTCGGCTCGGCGGTGCGGCACCTGATCCTGCCGACCATCGTGCTGGGCACCATCCCGCTGGCGGTGATCGCGCGCCAGACCCGCTCGGCGATGCTCGAGGTGCTGGGCGAGGACTACATCCGTACCGCGCGCGCCAAGGGCCTGCCGCCGGGCCGGATCAACGGCCTGCACGCGCTCAGGAACGCGCTGATCCCCGTCATCACCGTGATCGGCCTGTCGGTCGGCACGCTGCTCGCGGGCGCGATCCTGACCGAGACCATCTTCAGCTGGCCGGGCATCGGCAAGTGGATGGTCGACAGCATCTTCCGCCGCGACTACCCGGTCGTGCAGGGCGGGCTGCTGCTGATCGCCGTGATGGTGATGATCGTGAACCTGACCGTCGACCTGCTCTACGGCCTCATCAATCCCAAGATCAGGAAGCGCTGATGGACCACGCACTCTCCGAAGAAGTGGAAACCCAGGTCGAGAAGCGCCCCGGCCGGTTGCGCGAGTTCTGGTTCTACTTCCGCGAAAACCGCGGCGCCGTGTTCGGCTTCTGGGTCTTCGTGGCCTTCGTCTTCATCGCCGCGACCGCGCCGTGGATCGCGCCGCACGACCCGACCGAGCAGTTCCGGCAATACACGCTGCTGCCGCCGGTATGGCAGGAGGGCGGCAGCTGGACCTTCCCGCTCGGCACCGACCCTCTGGGCCGCGACATGCTTTCGCGGCTGCTGAACGGCGCGCGCTACTCCTTCTTCGTCGGCATCGTCGTCGTGGTGGTGGCGGCCTCGGGCGGCATCCTGATCGGCCTGCTGGCGGGCTTCTCGCCGAAATGGCTCGACGCGATCATCATGCGGCTGATGGACATCATCCTCGCCTTCCCGTCGCTGCTTCTGGCGCTGGTGCTGGTGGCGATCCTCGGGCCGTCGCTGATCAACGCGATGATCGCCATCGCGATCGTGCTGCAGCCGCATTACGTGCGCCTGACGCGCGCCAGCGTGATCGGCGAGCTGAACAAGGACTACGTGACCTCGGCGCGGGTCGCGGGCGCGGGGCTGTGGCGGCTGATGTTCGTCACCGTGCTGCCGAACTGCCTCGCCCCGATCATCGTGCAGGCGGCGCTCAGCTTCTCGACCGCGATCCTCGACGCCGCGGCGCTGGGCTTCCTCGGCATGGGCGCGCAGCCGCCGACGCCGGAATGGGGCACCATGCTGGCCGAGGCGCGCGAGTTCATCCTGCGCGCCTGGTGGGTGGTCACCCTGCCCGGCCTCGCGATCCTGATCACCGTGCTCGCCATCAACCTGATGGGCGACGGTCTGCGCGACGCGCTCGACCCGAAACTGAAGCGGAGCTGATCTCATGAGTCTTCTGAGACTGCGCAACCTCTCGGTCGAGTTCGCCACCACCGGCGGCCGGTTCCGGGCCGTCGACAAGGTCGATCTCGACGTCGACCGCGGCGACGTTCTGGCCATCGTCGGCGAGAGCGGCTCGGGCAAGTCGGTGTCGATGCTGGCGCTGATGGGGCTCCTGCCCTGGACCGCCAAGGTCACCGCCGACGAGATGACCTTCGACGGGCACGACCTGTCGAAGCTCTCGGCGCGCGGCCGCCGCCGGATCGTCGGCAAGGACATGGCGATGATCTTCCAGGAGCCGATGTCCTCGCTGAACCCCTGCTTCACCGTGGGCTTCCAGATCCGCGAGACGCTGCGCATCCATCTCGGCATGGACCGCAAGGCCGCGCAGAAGCGCGCGGTGGAGCTGTTCGACCTCGTCGGCATCCCCGACCCCGAACAGCGGCTCAAGGCCTTCCCGCACCAGATGTCGGGCGGCATGAACCAGCGGGTGATGATCGCCATGGCGATCTCGTGCAATCCCAAGCTCCTGATCGCCGACGAGCCGACCACCGCGCTCGACGTGACGATCCAGGCGCAGATCCTCGACCTGCTGGTCAAGCTGCGCGACGAGACCGGCATGGGGCTGGTGCTGATCACCCACGACATGGGCGTGGTGGCCGAGACCGCGCAGCGCGTCTCGGTGCATTACGCAGGCCAGAAGGTCGAGGAGCAGCCGGTGCGCCCGCTGTTCCGCGCGCCGCACCACCCCTACACCTCGGCGCTGCTCGCCGCCCTGCCCGAGCGCGCCACCGACAAGCGGCTTCCGACCATCCCGGGCGTGGTGCCGGGGCAGTTCGACCGGCCGAAGGGCTGCCTGTTCTCGCCGCGCTGCAAGTTCGCGGACGACCACTGCCGCAAGGTGCCGCCCGAGCCGCGCGGGGCCGATCTCGGCCTGGCGCGCTGCCACTACCCGCTCAACACCGACGAAAGGCTCGCCTCGTGAGTGCCGTGACCACAGACGCCCCGAACACGACAAGGCCCCAAGCCGGCCCCGTCGTCACCGCGAAGGGTCTCACCCGCCACTACGAGGTGGGCGGCGGCCTGTTCGGCAAGCCCAAGACCGTGCGCGCGCTGTCCGAGCTCGATTTCGAGCTGACCCCGGGCCGCACGCTGGCGGTGGTGGGCGAGTCCGGCTGCGGCAAGTCCACCCTCGCCCGCGTGGTGACGCTGATCGAGGAGCCGACGCGCGGCGATCTGAGCATCGACGGCACCAAGGCCACGCCCGACGCCTGGAAGAGCCTGCGCTCCAAGGTGCAGATCGTGTTTCAGGATCCCTACGGCTCGCTCAACCCGCGCCAGCGGATCGGCCAGATCCTGATGGAGCCGCTGCTGATCAACCGCCCGCAGATGCCGGCGGCCGAGCGCGAGGAGAAGGCGCGCGAGATGCTGCGGCTGGTGGGCCTCAGGCCCGAGCATTTCGACCGCTACCCGCACATGTTCTCGGGTGGCCAGCGGCAGCGCGTCGCCATCGGCCGGGCGCTGATGCTGGAGCCGGAAGTGCTGGTGCTCGACGAGCCGGTCTCGGCGCTCGACGTGTCGATCCAGTCCTCGGTGCTGAACCTGCTGATCGACCTGCAGGAGCGGATGCAGCTGGCCTACCTCTTCATCAGCCACGACCTGTCGGTGGTGCGCCACGTCGCCGACGACGTGACGGTGATGTATCTGGGCCGGGCGGTGGAGACGGGTCCGAAGGACATGATCTTCGACAACCCGCAGCACCCCTACACCAAGGCGCTCCTGTCGGCGACGCCGCGCGCCGACCCGGAGGCGGGCAAGGAGCGGATCAAGCTGCAGGGCGAGCTGCCCTCGCCGCTCGCGGTGCCGCCGGGCTGCGCCTTCGCGCCGCGCTGCTGGAAGGCGCAGGACAAGTGCCGCGCCGCGCGGCCGCTGCTCGACGGCGCGACGCAGAAATCGGCCTGCTTCTTCCCCGAGGGCGACGGCACGGCCTCGCCCGAGGCGCCGAAGAGCTGAAGCCACGATCCCGTTGACGAGAAACGCCGCCGGTCCTCCGGCGGCGTTTTGCGTTCAGGCGACGGCCTCGACCCGCGCCAGCGCCGCGGCGACGCGGTCGAGATCCGCCCCCGTCAGCGGCAGGATCGGGCGCGGCGGCCGGGCCTGCGTCAGATCCATGAGGTTGGCCGCCGCATGGACCACGCGCAGGCTGCCGAACTCCTTGAACAGCTCCCAAAGCGGCATGAAGGCCGCCTCGATCCGCGCCGTCCCGTCGCGGTCGCCCGCCTGAGCGGCGCGGGCGAGTTCCAGCGTGGGTCCGGGCCAGAGCCCGCCCGCGACGCTGAACCACGCATCCGCCCCCGCAAGCAGCGCCTCGGTGCAGCCCCAGTCGCCGCTGTAGCCGACGGCGAAGCCCTCGGGCAGGCCTGCGCGCAGGGCGGCGAGATCCTCGGCCAGAGCGGTGCCGGCCGGCAGGGGCATCTTCACGCCTTCGACGCCGGGCAGATCGGCGAGCCGCTGCAACAGCGGCAGGCCGAAGCGGAAATGCGTGGTGCCGGGGTTGTTGTAGATGCAGAGCGGCAGGCTCGTCGCCGCCGCGACGGCGCGGAAATGCTCGTGCACCTCCTCGTCGGTCAGCGGCGTATAGGACATCGGGGCGAGCAGCAGCCCGTCGGCCCCGGCCTTCTCGGCCTCCCGCGCCAGCGCCATCGCCGTATCGGTCCGCAGCGCGCCGACGCCCGCGATCAGCGGCACCCGCCCCGCCACGGCCTCAGCCGCGGCCGAGACCGCGCGTCCGCGTTCCTCGCGCGAGAGATAGGCATAGCCGCCGGTGCTGCCGAGCAGGCCGATGGAGTCGACCCCGGCCGCGCAGAGCCGCTCCAGCAGGCGCGAAAGCGCATCGGCGTCGACGCGTCCCTCGGCATCGGCCGGGGTGATCGGAAAGGCCGAGAGGCCGGTGAAGATCGTCATGAAGGCCCTCCCGTGGCATGGCTCGGGAGGACCTTCCCTGCATTCGTCCGGCGGAACAAGAGCCCCGCCCATCAGGCCCCGAGATAGGCCTCGCGGATGCGCGGATCGGCGATCAGGTCGGAGGCCTTGCCCTCAAGGGTGATCTCGCCCTGCTCCATGACGTAGCCGCGATCGGCGATCGACAGCGCGGCATAGGCGTTCTGCTCGACCATCAAGAGCGTCACGCCGCGGTCGCGCAGCGATTTGACCACCGCGAGCACCTGGTCGACCAGCACCGGGGCGAGACCCATCGAAGGCTCGTCGAGCAGCATCAGCTTCGGCCGGCCCATGATGGCGCGGCCGATGGCGAGCATCTGTTGCTGGCCGCCCGAAAGCCCGCCCGCGGGCAGATCGGCCTTGTCGCGCAGGATCGGGAAGAGGCCGTAGACCTCCTCGAGATCGGGGCCGAGATCGTCGGTGCGGTGGTAGCCACCAAGCCGCAGGTTCTCGACCACGCTGAGGTCGCCGAAGATTTGCCGCCCCTCGGGCGAATGGGCGATGCCGAGGCCGGCGCGGGCGTGGTCGGGCTGGCGGGTGAGGTCGGCGCCGCCAAAGCGGATCGCGCCCGCCTTCACCGGCTGCACGCCCGAGATGCAGCGCATCAGCGTGGTCTTGCCCGCGCCGTTGGCGCCGACGAGCGAGACGATCTCGCCCTCGTTCACGGTCAGGTCGACCCCGTGCAGCACCTCGATCGGGCCGTAGGCGGTGCGCAGGCCCTCGATGGACAGAAGCGGTTCAGGCATGAGCGGCGGCCTCGGCTTCGGCGGCGCCATGGGCGCCGAGATAGGCGGCGATGACGTGCGGGTCGGTGCGGATGTCCTCCGGGCCGCCCTCGGCGATCTTGCGGCCCTGGTCGAGCACCACGATGTGCGAGGAGATGCGCATCACCATGCGCATGTCGTGCTCGATCAGCACCACGGTCTTGCCCTCGTCGGCGATGGCGTGGATCAGGTCGTCGACCTCGCGGGTCTCGACCGCGTTGCAGCCCGCCGCCGGCTCGTCGAGCAGCAGGATGGTGCAGCCGGTGACCAGCGCGCGGGCGATCTCCAGCCGCTTGAGCTGGCCGTAGGACATCTCCGAGGCCGGCCGGTGGGCCAGCTCGGCGAGGCCCGCCCGCTCCAGCGCCGCCATGGCGCTCGCGCGGCTCCTGTCGGTCTCGCGCCGCGCCGGGCCGAGGCCCAGGAGGTCGGCGAGCAGGTTCGACTTCTCCTGCATGTGGCAGCCGGTCATGACGTTGTCGAGCGCGCTCATCTGCGGGAAGACCTGCAGGTTCTGGAAGGTGCGCGCCATGCCGCGGCGCGCCAGCGCGTGGGCGGGCAGCCCGGTCACGTCCTTCCCGTCGATCCGCACGCGGCCCGCGCTCGCGGCATAGACGCCCGAGACGAGGTTGAAGAGCGTGGTCTTGCCGGCGCCGTTGGGGCCGATGATCGATGTCACCTCGCCCGGTTTCGCGGTGAAGCTGACATCGTCCACGGCCTTGATGCCGCCGAAGCTGATGCCGATGCCGTCGATCTCGAGGCTCATGATTTCCTCCGGTTCCAGAGGTCGGCGATGAAGGGCACGAGGCCGCGGCGCATCAGGATCATGGTCAGGACCATGATGCCGCCGAGCACCATGTGCTCGTAATCGGCGAAGACGGTGAGCACCTGCGGCAGCGCGGTGAGGATCAGCGCGCCCACGAGCGCGCCGTAGACCGAGGCCGCGCCCCCCAGCACCGCCATGGTCACCATCTCGACCGAGTGCATGAAGCCACCGGTGTCGGGCGTGATGTAGCCGTTGGCCAGCGCCAGGAGCGCGCCGGCCACGGCGGCGTAGATCGCCGAGATCACGAAGGCGCGCGACTTGGCCTTCGCCACGTCGACGCCAAGCGAGCGCGCGGCGACGTCGCTGTCATGGATCGCCCGGAGCGCGCGGCCCGAGGGGCTGCCCGCGAGGTTCACGGCGATGGCCGCGCCAATGGCGGCGACGAGGCCCGCGACCCAGTACCATGCCTCGGCCGATTTCAGGCTCAGCCCGACCATCTTGAAGAGGTTGCGGGCGTTCATGCCCGACACGACCATGCCGTCGGGGCCGCCGGTGAGCCAGGCTTCCTTCGACAGCACCATCCAGATCAGCATGCCGAGGCCCAGCGTCGCGATGGCGAGGTAGTAGCCGGACAACTTCAGGATCGGCCGCCCCACGATCAGCGCGAGCAGCCCGGCCAGCGCCACGCCCCCGGCCATGGCGAGCGGCGACGGGATGCCGTAGTTCGGCCCGATCGCCGTGACATAGGCGCCGATGGCGAAGAAGCCGGCATGGCCGAGGCTGACGAGGCCGACATAGCCCAGGAGCACCACGATGCCGGTGACGGCGAGCGTGTTGATCCAGACCAGCGTGCCGACCCGGTAGAAGTAGCTCGACGGAAAGATCAGCGCGCCCAGCGCGACGAGCGCGACAAAGATCAGGAAGGTGCGCAGGCCCGGCCCGATGCGCCGGCGCCCCGCGCCTTCACTCTTCGAATACTCGCGGCGCCCGGTTCCGGCCGGTGCGACGTCGGTGGTCGTCCCCTGCCCGGCCATCACACCCGCTCCACGATGCGCGCGCCGAACAGGCCCTGCGGGCGCAGGAACAGCACGAGAAGGATGACGATGAAGGCGGCGGCGTCCTTGTAGTCTGACGAGATGTAGCCCGCGGTCAGCGCCTCGATCAGCCCGATCAGCAGGCCGCCCGCCAGCGCGCCCAGCGGCGATCCGACGCCGCCCAGCATGGTGGCCGAGAAGCCCTTGAGCGCCATCAGCACGCCGACGTCGTAGCTGGTGAAGGTCACGGGCGTCGCCAGCACGCCCGCGAGCGCGCCTATGCCGGCCGAGAGCGCGAAGGAAAGGTTCATCGCCCGCCCGGTGTTGATGCCGACGAGGGCTGCGGCCATGCGGTTCGAGGCGGTGGCCTTGATGCCCCGCCCCGCGCGGGTCCGGTTCAGGAACCAGGCGAGGAAGGCGAAGACCGCGATGCTGCCGCCGACGATCCAGAGGCTCTGCGGCAGGATGGTGGCGCCCCCGACGCGCAGGGGCGCGTCGCCGGAGAAGCCGTCATAGCGGTGGATCTGCTTGTCGAAGACCGCCTGCATCGCGCCGCGCAGGAAGATGCTGGCGCCGATCGTGATGATGATCAGCGTCACAAGCGGCGCCTGCCCGGCGGGCCGGATCGCCAGCCGGTAGAGCAATATGCCCACCAGCGTGCCCGCCACCACGGCGATGGGCGCGGCGAGGATCACCGGCACGCCCGCGGCGATCAGCGCGGCCGCCGTCATCCCGCCGATCACCACGAACTCGCCCTGGGCGAAGTTCACCACGCCCGAGGCGTTGTAGATCAGCGTGAAGCCGAGGGCGATGGCCGCGTAGATCGCGCCCACCGTGACCCCGGAGATCAGGAATTGCAGAAGCTCCGACAAGCCGGGATCCTTTCGTTACTGCTCGACCGGGGTCCAGCCGCCATCCTTGATCTCGAGGATGCGGAAGGCCGAGAGGTCGAGGCCCATGTGGTCCTCGGGGGTGAAGCTGTAGACGCCGGTGACGCCGGCATGGCCCTCGATCGCCTCGATCGCGTCGCGGATTGCCGCCGGGTCCTCGGCGCCGGCCTCGCGGATCGCGTGGGTCAGCAGGTGGAAGGCGTCGTAGGCGTAGCCGCCGAAGGTCGAGGGCTTTTCGCCGTAGGCGGCCTCGTAGGCGGCGATGTAGTCCTGCACCGGCTGGCGCTGCACGTCGTCCTCGGCCAGCTGGTCGGGGATCAGCAGCGGGGTGGCGGGCAGGCGCACGCCCTCGGCCGCGTCGCCGGCGAGCTTGATGAACTCGTCGGAGGCGACGCCGTGGCTCTGGTAGAAGGGCATCTCGAGGCCGAGCTGGGCGTAGTTGCGGGTGACCACCGCCGGGCCCTGGCCGAAGCCCGGGTTCACCACCGCCTCGACGCCGTCGGTGCCGGCGATGTTGGTGAGCTGCGGGGTCATGTCGCTGTCGTTGGGCCCGTAGGTCTCGTCGGCGACGATCTCGACGCCGGCGGCGCCGGCCACGTCGAGGCACTGCTCGCGCATCGAGGCGCCGAAGCCGCCGGTGCCCGAGATCATGCCGACCTTCGTCAGGCCGCGCGCCGTGATGTCGGCGAAGATCTTCTCGCAGGCCATGCGGTCGGTGTGCGGCGTCTTGAAGACGTATTCCTGCACCGGGTCGATGATGACCACCGCGCCCGCGAGCGAGATGAAGGGAATTTCGTAGTCGGCGAAGAGCGGCGCCATCGCCATGGTCGCGCCGGTGGTCGAGCCGCCGATCACCGCGACCACCTCGTCCTCCTCGATCAGGCGGGTGGCGAAGGTGCGCGCCTTGTTGGGGTCGCCGCCGTCGTCATAGAGGACCAGCTCGACCTCCTCGCCGTCGATGCCGCCGTTGGCGTTCAGCTCCTCGACCAGCATCTCGAGCGTCTTGGCCTCGGGGTCGCCCAGAAAGGCCGCCGGGCCGGTGACGGCGAGCGTGGCACCGATCTTGATCTCGGCGATGGCGGGGGCGCCCGCCAGCAGGGCCAGCGCCGAAACACCGGCGGCAACGGCTTGTCTTGTCATGTCTTTCCTCCCTTTTCATCACATCGACGCACGCATTTTCGGCATTCCGTGACGCTTTATTCATTGACCAAGCGCGTCCGTCATGCAACACATTTTTCCCGAAAGCGCCCCGTTTCCGTGCCCCTTTGAGGGGAGGGCACGGGCCGAGGACCGGTCGGAAGACGGGTCGGCGGACCGGGCGCGGGAGACCTGAGGGAGGGACCATGACCGAGCCAGTTCTGCTCGAGCAGCAATCGGATGGCGTGCTGCGCCTGACGCTCAACCGGCCCGACCGGCTGAACGCCTTCACGCCCGAACTGCACGCCGCGCTGCGCGCCGCGATCGCCCGGGCGGCCGAGGACGACGCGGTGCGCGCGGTGCTGCTCACCGGGGCGGGCCGCGGCTTCTGCGCCGGGCAGGATCTCGGGCAGCGGCATCCCGACGCCGAGGGCGGCGCGCCGGATCTGGGCGAGACCATCGGCACGCTGTGGAACCCGCTGGTGCGCGCGATCCGCGCCCTGCCCAAGCCGGTGATCTGCGCGGTCAACGGCGTCGCGGCCGGCGCCGGCGCCAACCTCGCCATCGCCTGCGACATCGTGCTGGCGGGCGAGAGCGCGCGCTTCATCCAGTCCTTCGCCAAGCTCGGCCTCGTGCCGGATTCGGGCGGCACATGGACCCTGACCCGGGCGCTGGGCGAGGCGCGCGCCAAGGCGCTGGCGCTGACCGGCCAGCCGCTCGGCGCGGCGCAGGCGGCCGAATGGGGCCTGATCTGGCGCGCCGTGCCGGATGCGGCGCTGATCGAGGAGGCCGAGGCGCTGGCGGGCAGCCTCGCCAAGGGGCCGACCTACGGCTTCGGCCTGACCAAGCAGGCGATCCAGGCCGCGGGCGGGCAGGATCTCGACGCCAGCCTCGATCTCGAGCGCGATCTGCAGCGCAAGGCGGGCTTCTCGCCCGACTATGCCGAGGGCGTGCGCGCCTTCACCGAAAAGCGGGAGCCGGCCTTCACCGGGCGCGCGCAATGAGCGGGGCGGTGCAGATGAAGCTCGATCCGCAGGCCCAGGCCGAGAAGCGCACGCAGGAAATGTGGGACGAGGACACCGCCAGCAAGGCCATGGGGATGGAGCTTCTGGAGGTCGGCCCCGGCTACGCCAAGATGCGGATGCGGGTGCGCGAGGACATGGTGAACGGCCACGGCACGCTGCATGGCGGGCTCACCTTCGCCTTCGCCGACAGCGTCTTCGCCTTCGCGGCCAACAGCTACGACTACCAGGCCGTCGGCAGCCATTGCGACATCACCTACCACGCGCCGGGGCGGCTGGGCGACATGCTGATCGGCACCGGCACCGAGGTGACGCGGGCCGGGCGCTCGGGGCTCTACGACGTGGCGGTGCACCGCGAGGACGGCACGCTGATCGCCAGTTTCCGCGGCAATTCGCGGATCGTGCGGGTGCCCAAGGACGGCTGACCCGCGACCGGATGAGAGAGGCGCGGCGACGCGCCAGAGGGAGGACGACATGCTCACCAGACCCACCGGGGCGCGCGCGCCCCTCGACCCGATCGAGACCGCCTCGCGCGACGAGATCTCGGCGCTGCAGCTCAAGCGGATGAAGCAGACGCTGGCCCGCGCCTATGAGGGCTCGCCCTTCTACCGCGCCAAGTTCGACGAAGCCGGCGTCCACCCGGACGACCTGAAGTCGCTGTCGGACCTGAAGAAGTTTCCTTTCACCGTGAAGCAGGACCTGCGCGACAATTATCCCTTCGGCATGTTCGCCGTGCCGCAGAGCCAGATCGCGCGGCTGCACGCCTCGTCGGGCACCACCGGCAAGCCGACCGTGGTGGCCTACACCAAGAACGACATCGACACATGGGCCGACGTGATGGCGCGCTCGATCCGCGCCGCGGGCGGCGCGCCGGGCGACATCTGCCACGTGGCCTATGGCTACGGCCTCTTCACCGGGGGCCTGGGCGCACATTACGGGGCCGAGCGGCTGGGCTGCACCGTGGTGCCGGTCTCGGGCGGCATGACCGAGCGGCAGATCACCCTGATCGAGGATTTCAAGCCCTCGATCATCATGGTCACGCCCTCCTACATGCTGTCGATCCTCGACGCCTACCGCGCCGCCGGGCTCGACCCGCGGCAAAGCTCGCTCAGGACCGGCATCTTCGGGGCCGAGCCCTGGACCAACGCCATGCGCGAGGAGATCGAGCAGGCCTTCGACATGGACGCGGTCGACATCTTCGGCCTGTCTGAGGTGATGGGCCCGGGCGTGGCGCAGGAATGCGTCGAGACCAAGGACGGGCTGCACATCTGGGAGGATCACTTCTACCCGGAGATCATAGACCCCGAGACCGGCGAGCCGGTCGAGGACGGGCAGGAAGGCGAGTTGGTCTTCACCTCGCTCACCAAGGAGGCCTTCCCGATCATCCGCTACCGCACCCGCGACCTGACGCGGCTTCTGCCCGGCACCGCGCGTTCGATGCGGCGGATGGAGAAGGTGACGGGGCGCAGCGACGACATGATCATCCTGCGCGGCGTCAACGTCTTCCCGACCCAGATCGAGGAGCAGATCCTGAAATGCGCGGGCCTCGCCCCGCATTACCAGATCCACCTGTCCCGCAAGGGCCGGATGGACGAGATGTGCATCCATTGCGAGTGCAAGACCGATGGCGACGAGGCTGCGGCCCAGGCCGCCGCGCGCGAGCTGATGGGCCATGTGAAAAGCGTGGTCGGCGTGTCCTGCAAGGTCGAGATCAAACCCTCGGGCTCGATCCAGCGGTCCGAGGGCAAGGCCAAGCGCGTCGTCGACGCCCGGCCCAAGGGCTGATTGCCCCCTTGACGCGAGGGCGCTAGACCGCCCTCGCGCAAGCCCCGGAGCCGCCATGTCCCCCGACGCCCTGCACGCCACACTCGCCGCCTTCCCGGTCAGCGCCGGGGCCTTCATCGTGACGCTCTACGGCGACGTGGTGGCGCCGCGCGGTGGCGAGATCTGGATGGGCAACATCATCAGCGCCTGCGCCGCCGTGGGGCTGAGCGAAAGCCGCGTGCGCACCGCCGTGTCGCGGCTGGTGGCGGCCGAGCGGATCGAGGGGGTGAAGGACGGGCGCAAGAGCTACTACCGGCTTACCCCCGCCGCCGAGAAGGAATTCCAGCGCGCCGCCCGGCTGATCTATCGCCGTCCGCGCGCCGAGCCGCTGCAGGGCTGGCATCTCGTGGCGCTGCCGCAGGGGCCGGGGCGCGAGGCGCTGGTGGCGCGTCTGACCCGGCTGCGCTTCGGCATGGCCGAGCCCTATCTCGCGATCCTGCCCGACCGGGGCGACCCCCTGCCCCCTCTGGGCGCGCCGCATTTCCGCGCCACCACCGAGGACGACCTCACGGAGATGGCCCGCGCCGCATGGCCGCTCGAGGCGCTGTCGGAGCGGATGGAGCGCTTCGTGGCGGGCTTCGCGCCACTCGAAGGCATCCTCTGCAGCCCCGAAGAGGCGCTCGGGCTGCGGCTGCTTCTGGTGCATGTCTACCGCGACATCGCGCTGTCGGACCCGGCCCTGCCGCTGGGCCTTCTGCCCGAGGGCTGGAAGGGGCCCGAGGTGCGGGCGCTCTTCGCGCGGCTCTACCTTCAGCTCACGCCGGAGGCCGACCGCGCCGTGGCGCGCGACTTCGTCGACCGCGACGGCCCGCTGACCGCCGATCCGACCCGGATCGCCCGGCGCATCGCCGATCTCTCCTACCACTGATCCCTGCCCCCGGCAGCCGTGACGCGAAGCGCCGCCCGCGGTCTCGCGCGGCGCCGCGCCGATACATCACGCTTGCGCCCATACCTGACTTGATTTGTGACACGTCACGTGTCACATTATCCCCGAGACACGACGAAACATGTGAGGCGACATGACCGAGGCCCTGATCTGCGACGCGATCCGCACGCCCATCGGCCGCTATGGCGGCGCTTTGGCCAATGTGCGGGCCGACGATCTCGCGGCGATGCCGATTCGCGCGCTGTTCGAGCGCAATGGCGGCGTCGACTGGGCCTCGGTCGACGACGTCATCTACGGCTGCGCCAACCAGGCCGGCGAGGACAACCGCAACGTCGCACGCATGGCGGCGCTGCTGGCGGGCCTTCCGGTCGAGGTGCCCGGCACCACGATCAACCGGCTCTGCGGCTCGGGCATGGACGCGGTCGGCATGGCGGCGCGCGGCCTGCGCTGCGGCGACTACGACCTCGTGCTCGCCGGCGGCGTCGAGAGCATGTCGCGCGCGCCTTTCGTGATGGGCAAGGCCGAGACCCCCTTCTCGCGCAAGGCGGAGATCTACGACACCACCATCGGCTGGCGCTTCCCGAACCCGAAGCTGAAGGCGGAATACGGCACCCATTCGATGCCCGAGACCGCCGACAACGTGGCCGAGCAATGGGGCATCTCGCGCGAAGACCAGGATGCCTTCGCCGCCGAAAGCCAGTCCCGCTGGGCCGCGGCGCAGGAGAAGGGCCTCTTCGCCGAGGAGCTGATGAGCGTCTCGATCCCGCAGCGCAAGGGCGACCCGGTCGTGGTCGACCGCGACGAGCATCCCCGCCCCGGCACCGATGCCGCCAAGCTTTCCAAGCTCAAGGGCGTGAACGGCCCGGACCTGACCGTCACCGCCGGCAACGCCTCCGGCGTCAATGATGGCGCGGCGGCGCTGCTTCTGGCCACGCCCGAGAGCGCCAAGCGCAACGGTCTGAAGCCGATCGCGCGCGTCGTCGCCACCGTCGCCGCCGGCGTGCCGCCCCGCGTCATGGGCATCGGCCCGGTGCCGGCGGTGCGCAAGGTTCTGGACAAGGCGGGGCTCACGCTCGACCAGATGGACGTGATCGAGCTGAACGAGGCCTTCGCCGCGCAGGCGCTCGCCGTGCTGCGGGACCTCGACCTCGACCCTGCCGCGCCCCATATCAACCCCAATGGCGGCGCGATCGCGATCGGCCATCCGCTCGGCATGTCGGGCGCGCGCCTCGTGACCGCCGCCGCCTATGAGCTGCGCCGCCGTGGCGGACGCTACGCGCTTTGCACCATGTGCGTCGGCGTCGGCCAGGGCATCGCCACCATCATCGAAGCCGCAGACTGAGGAGATCGATCCATGTATGCGCAACTCGTCGAGACCGGACAGTCGGAAGGCACCGAGCAGGAGCTCGAATTCCAGGCCAAGATCGACCGCGGCGTGCGGATCGAGGCCAATGACTGGATGCCCGAGGGCTACCGCAAGACGCTGATCCGCCAGATCGGCCAGCACGCCCATTCCGAGATCGTGGGCCAGCTGCCCGAGGGCAACTGGATCACCCGCGCGCCCTCGCTGCAAAGGAAGGCCATCCTTCTGGCCAAGGTGCAGGACGAGGCGGGCCACGGGCTCTACCTCTACTGCGCCGCCGAGACGCTGGGCATCTCGCGCGACGAGATGACCGCGCAGCTTCTGTCGGGCAAGGCCAAGTATTCCTCGATCTTCAACTACCCGACCCTGACCTGGGCCGACATGGGCGCGGTCGGCTGGCTGGTCGACGGCGCGGCGATCATGAACCAGGTGCCGCTGCAGCGCTGCTCCTACGGCCCCTACTCGCGCGCGATGATCCGCATCTGCAAGGAAGAGAGCTTCCACCAGCGGCAGGGCTTCGACATCATGCGCCAGCTCTGCCAAGGCACCGACGACCAGAAGGCGATGGCGCAGGACGCTCTGAACCGCTGGTGGTGGCCCTCGCTGATGATGTTCGGCCCCTCCGACAAGGACTCGGTGCATTCCGAGCAGTCGATGAAGTGGGGCATCAAGCAGAACACCAATGACGAGCTGCGGCAGAAATTCGTCGACCAGACCGTGCCGCAGGCCGAGTGGCTGGGCCTGACCGTGCCCGACCCGGAGCTGAAGTGGAACGAGGAGAAGGGCGGCTACGATTTCGGCGAACCGGACTGGTCCGAGTTCTTCGAGGTGATCAAGGGCAACGGCCCGTGCAACCGCGACCGGCTCGAGGCCCGCAACAAGGCCTGGGACGACGGCGAATGGTTCCGCGACGGGCTCACCGCCCATGCCGAGAAACAGCAACAGCACAACATCGCGGCGGAGTGACTTCGATGAGCAAGGAATGGCCCCTTTGGGAAATCTTCATCCGCGGCCAGCATGGGCTGTCGCACCGGCACGTGGGCTCGCTGCACGCGCCCGACGCCGAGATGGCGCTGAAGAACGCGCGTGACGTCTACACCCGGCGCAACGAGGGCGTGAGCATCTGGGTGGTCGAGTCGAACAAGATCACCGCCTTCGACCCCGACGCGGCCGAGCACAACTTCGCCGCGCCGAAGTCGAAGGTCTACCGCCACCCGACCTTCTTCGACATCCCCGAAGACGTGGGGGCGATGTGATGGATCCGCTCGTCACCTTCTGTCTCAGGATGGGCGACACGACGCTGATCCTCGGCCAGCAGACGGCGGCGTGGTGCGGCCACGCGCCGGTGCTGGAGGAGGACATCGCCTTCGCCAACATGGGGCTCGACCTGATCGGCCAGACCCAGCTCTGGTACGAGCTGGCCTCCGAGGCCGAGGGAAAGGGCCGCACGCCCGACGACCTCGCCTTTTTCCGCACCGAGCGGCAGTTCCTCAACGCGCAGCTGGTGGAGCGGCCCAACGTGGACTTCGCCCACGCGCTGATGCGGCAATACCTGTTCGACGCCTGGCACCTGCCGATGCAGGAGGCGCTGTGCGAAAGCGGCCATGACGGCATCCGCGAGCTGGCGCAGAAATCGGTCAAGGAAGTGCGCTACCACATCGACCGCTCGCGCGACCTGATCGTGCGGCTGGGCGACGGCTCGGACGAGAGCCGGGCCAAGATGCAGGCCGCGCTCGACGCGCTCTGGCCCTACGCCGCCGACCTGATGGCGACCGACGAGGTCGAGGCGACGCTCTCCGAGCAGGGCGTGCTGCCCGATCTCGACCGGGTGCGGCGCGCCTTCGAGGCCGAGACCACCGCGACGCTCGACCGCGCGACGCTGGCTGTCCCCGAGAACGGCCACGCCCGCACCGGCGGCCGCACCGGGATCCACACCGAGACGATGGGCTACATCCTGGCCGAGATGCAGTCGATCCCGCGCACCTACCCCGACGCCCGCTGGTGAGCGCCATGCGGCCCGACACCGACACCGTGCGCGACTGGTTGGGCGAGGTGCCCGACCCCGAGATCCCGGCGATCTCGGTGGTCGATCTCGGCATCGTCCGCGACGTGGCCTGGGAGGACGACACGCTGGTGGTGGACGTCACGCCCACCTATGCCGGCTGCCCCGCGACGCTGGTGATCGCGCTCGACATCGAGACGGCGCTGCGCGAGCACGGGGTCGAGAAGGTCGAGGTGCGCCGCAAGATGTCGCCGCCCTGGTCGACCGACTGGATCACGAAGGAGGGGCGGCAGAAGCTGCTCGACTACGGCATCGCGCCGCCGCAGCTGAACGCGGCCAACTGCGCCGGGATGCTCTCGGCCCAGTCCGCCGCCTGCCCGATCTGCGGCTCGGAGAACACCGAGATGCTGGCGGGCCGCGGCTCCACCCCCTGCAAGGCGCAGTTCCGCTGCCGCGACTGCCGCGAGCCCTTCGACTATTTCAAGGCGATCTGATGCAAGAGTTCTTTCCGCTGACCGTCACCGGCATCGACCACGACACCCGCGACGCCGTGGTGGTCTCGCTCGCGCCCGCCAAGGGCGATTGCGAGAAGTTCCGCTTCCGCCCGGGCCAGTACCTGACCTTCCGCCGCGACTTCGACGGCGAGGAGCTGCGCCGCTCCTACTCGATCTGCGCCACGCCCGAGGAGGGGCTGCGCGTCGGCATCAAGAAGGTCGATGGCGGCGCCTTCTCGAGCTTTGCCAAGCACGAGCTGAAGGTCGGCGACACGCTCGACGCGCTGCCGCCGCAGGGCCGCTTCCACGCCCCCGAGGAGGCCGGCGAGAAGCACTATCTGGGCTTCGCCGCCGGATCGGGCATCACGCCGGTCCTGTCGATCGCCAAGAGCATCCTGCAGGGATCGAAGCAGGCGCGCTTCACGCTGGTCTACGGCAACCGGCAGCTGTCGTCGGTGATGTTCAAGTCCGAGCTGGGCGACCTCAAGGACCGCTATCTCGACCGGCTGAACATCGTGCATGTCTTCTCGGGCGAGGCGCAGGAGATCGAGCTGTTCTCGGGCCGGATCGACGCCGAGAAGTGCCACGCGCTGTTCGGCCCCTGGGTCAGCCCCGAGGCCGAGATGGCCTTCATCTGCGGCCCCGAGGCGATGATGAAGGACGTGGCCTCCGCGCTCGAGGCGGCAGGCATGCCGAAGGACCGCATCAAGTTCGAGCTGTTCGGCGCCGCCCAGCCGGGCCGCGCCAAAATGCGGGCCGCCGCAGAGGCCGCGCGCGAGAGCGGCGAGATGGTGCGAGCCACCGTCATCCTCGACGGCGTGTCGCGCTCGTTCCGCATGCCGCGCGCCGGCCAGTCGGTGCTCGATGCCGCGCGCGAGCACGACATCGACGCGCCCTACTCCTGCAAGGCCGGGGTCTGCTCGACCTGCATCGGCCGGGTGAAGTCGGGCGAGGTGGAAATGATGCAGAACTACGCTCTCGAGGATCACGAGGTGGCGGACGGGCTGGTGCTGACCTGCCAGTGCCTGCCGCTCTCGGACGAGATCGTCATCGAATACGAAGGACACTGAGACATGCTGGACGCCATCCCCACCGAGCCGCGCCGCCTTGAAAGCTACGTCGCGGGCCGCTGGCAGGCCGGCACCGGCGAGGGCCAGGTCGTCGCCGACGCCGCGACCGGCGACCCGGTCGCCCGTGTCGATGCCACCGGCCTCGACATGGGCGAGATGCTGCGCCACGGCCGCGAGGTGGGCGGCCCCGCCCTGCGCGAGATGACGACGCATCAGCGCGCCATGATGATGAAGCGCATCGGCCTCGCGCTGATGGAGCGCAAGGAAGAGCTCTACGCGATCTCCACCGCCACCGGCGCCACCCGCTCCGACGGCTGGATCGACATCGAGGGCGGCATCGGCACGATGCTCTCCTACGCCTCGAAGGGCCGGCGCGAGCTGCCCAACGCCCATGTGATCCCCGACGGCACGCCGGAGATCCTGTCGCGCGACGGCAGCTTCATCGGCCAGCACGTGCTGATGCCGCTCGAGGGCGTAGCGATCCACATCAACGCCTTCAATTTCCCGGTCTGGGGCATGCTGGAAAAGCTCGCCCCCACCTGGCTCGCGGGGATGCCCGCCATCGTGAAGCCCGCCAGCCAGACCGCCTATCTGACCGAGGCCTGCGTGCGGCTGATCCTCGAGACCGGCGAGCTGCCCGAGGGCGCGCTGCAGCTGATCTGCGGCCGCACCGGCGACCTGCTGGACCGCGTGACCTGCCAGGACGTGGTGACCTTCACCGGCTCGGCCGCGACCGCGCGCAAGCTGCGCAACACGCCCGCGATCATCGAGAACGCGGTGCGCTTCACAGCCGAGGCGGACAGCCTGAACGCCTGCATCCTCGGTCAAGATGCCACGCCCGATAGCCCGGAATTCGAGCTTTTCGTCAAGGAAGTGCATCGCGAGATGACAGCCAAGGCGGGCCAGAAATGTACCGCCATCCGCCGCGCCATCCTGCCGCGCGCGCTGGTCGAGCCGGCCGTCGAGGCGCTGCGCGCCCGGATCGAGAAGACCGTGATCGGCCATCCCGGCGACGCGGCCACCCGCATGGGCGCGCTGGCCTCGACCGACCAGGTCGAGGAAGTGCGGAAGGCGGTCGAGGCAATCGGCGCCGAGGCGCGCGTCGCCATCGCACCGGGGCCTGTGCCGGAGAAAGGCGCCTTCGTGTCGCCCTGCGTGCTGGTCTGCGACGAGCCGCTCACCGCCAAGGCGCCGCACGAGATCGAGGCCTTCGGCCCGGTCTGCACCTTGATGCCTTACGACACGCTCGAGGACGCCATCGCCATCGCCAACCGCGGCGCGGGCTCGCTCGTGGCCTCGGTCTTCACCGACGACACCGAGGTCGCCAAGACCTTGGGCCGCGGCATCGCCAAGCTGCATGGCCGGGTGCTGTTCGGCAACCGCCTCTCGGCCAAGACTTCGACCGGCCACGGCTCGCCCCTGCCGCAGATGGTGCATGGCGGCCCCGGCCGCGCGGGCGGCGGCGAGGAGCTGGGCGGCATGCGCGCGGTCAAGCACTTCATGCAGCGCACCGCGCTGCAGGGCACGCCCGACCAGCTGACGGCGGTGATCGGCCAGTGGATGCCGGGCGCGAGCCGTCGCGAAACGGACGTCCACCCCTTCCGCAAGTCGCTGGCCGAGCTGGAGATCGGCGACACCGTCGTCACCGAGGCCCGCAAGGTCACGCTTGAGGACATCGAGCATTTCGCCAACTTCACCGGCGACACCTTCTACGCCCACATGGACGAGGAGGCCGCCAAGCGGAACCCGTTCTTCGAGGGCCGCGTCGCGCATGGCTACCTGATCGTCTCCTTCGCCGCCGGGCTCTTCGTGCAGCCCGACGAGGGGCCGGTGCTGGCCAATTACGGCGTCGACAATCTGCGCTTCATGACCCCGGTGAACGCAGGCGACTCCTTGCGCGTCCAGCTCACCGCCAAGCAGATCAACCCGCGCGAGACCGACGATTACGGCGAGGTCCGCTGGGACTGCACCGTGCTGCGCGACGATGCCGAGGTGGTGGCGCAGTACGACGTGCTGACGCTGGTCGCCAAGCAGCCGCGCGATCTCTGATGGCCAAGGTCTACGCCTATGATGGCGTCGTGCCGGTGGTGGACGAGACGGCCTTCGTCCACCCCGAAGCGGTACTGATCGGCGACACCCATGTCGGCCCCGGCGCCTATGTCGGCCCCGGCGCGATCCTGCGCGGCGATTTCGGTCGCGTGGTCGTCGGCGCCAACGCCAACCTGCAGGAAACCTGCGTCATGCACGCCTTCCCCAACAAGGACGTGGTGATCGAGGAACGCGGCCATGTCGGCCACGGCGCGGTGCTGCATGGCTGCCGGGTGGGCGAGAACGCCATGGTCGGCATGAACGCGGTGATCATGGACGACGTGGTGATCGGGGCCGAGAGCATCGTCGCCGCACTGGCCTTCGTGAAGGCCGGCATGCAGATCCCGCCGCGTTCCATGGTCGTGGGCATGCCCGCCAAGGTCATCCGCGAACTGACCGAGGACGAGGTCGCCTGGAAGAGCCAGGGCACCGCGATCTACACCCGCCTCGCGGCGGAAGCGGGCGAGAAGCTCGTGGCCTGCGACCCCCTGCCCCGCGCCGAGGAGGGGCGGAAGCGGATCGAGGCCCCGGCCTACGACCCGAAATACCTCGCCACGCCGAAGCCCTAGAGCGGCAGCTTGCTGCGCGTCTTGACGGCGCGCAGCACCATGTTGGTCTGGGCGCTGGCCACCGCCGGCTGGCGGAACAGGAACTGCTCGAGAAACGCGTTGTAGGCCGCGAGGTCGCGGCACAGCACCCGCAGGTGGTAGTCCGCCTGCCCGGTCGTGGCGTAGCATTCCTGCACCTCGGGCCGCGCCTGCACCGCGCGGATGAAATCCTCGACGGGCCGCATCTCGTGGCGCACGAGGCTGACATGCACGATCGCCTGGAAGCCCAGCCCGCAGGCCTCGGGGTTGAGCCGCACGCCCGGCCGCTCGATCGCGCCCGCCTCCTCCAGCGCCCGCATCCGCCGCCAGCAGGACGAGGCCGACATGCCGACGCGCTCGGCCAGATCGGCATTAGAGAGGCGGCCGTCCTCCTGCAACGCGGTCAGGATGCGGATGTCGGCGGGATCGAGGGTCGTGACCATAGCATTCCGGAAACGGGCAGCAGCCTGAAACGGCATTCCGCAAACTACCGCCAATCGCGCGAAACTGAAAGCAATATCCAGCCGGCGGGGTCCATGCTGGCCCCAGCCAGAGTCGAGGGAGGGCTCCGCCATGACAGACCAGTCGCACAGTTTCCGTAGCTACAAGCTTTCGGACCGCTACGAGCGGACCGAGGGCCGGGTCTTCCTGACCGGCACGCAGGCTCTGGTGCGGGTGATGCTCGACCAGGCGCGGCGCGACCGCAAGGCGGGGCTGAACACCGCCGGCTTCGTCTCGGGCTATCGCGGCTCGCCCTTGGGCGCGCTCGACATGGAGATGTGGCGCGGCGAGAAGCAGCTCAAGGACCACCGCATCGAGTTCCTGCCGGCGGTGAACGAGGATCTCGGCGCCACCGCCGTGCTCGGCGCCCAGCAGGTCGCGCTCGACCCGCGCCGCGAGGTCGAGGGCGTGTTCTCGATGTGGTACGGCAAGGGCCCCGGCGTCGACCGCTCGGGCGATGCGCTCAAGCACGGCAACGCCTATGGCTCCTCGGCCAAGGGCGGCGTGCTGGTGGTGGCGGGCGACGACCATGGCTGCGTGTCGTCCTCGATGTCGCACCAGTCCGACGTCGCCTTCATGGCGTGGTTCATGCCGGTGCTGAACCCGGCCTCGGTCGCCGAATACCTCCCCTTCGGTGAATGGGGCTTCGCGCTGTCGCGCTTCTCGGGCACATGGGTCGGCTTCAAGGCAATCTCCGAGACGGTCGAGAGCGGCCAGTCGGTCGATCTGCGCCCCGACCGCCACTTCGTGCAGCCCGACTACACCGCGCCGCAGGGCGGGCTGCATGTGCGCCTGCGCGACCTGCCCTCGCCCGAGATCGAGGCGCGGATGCAGCACAAGCTCGCCGCCGTGCAGGCCTTCGCCGAGGCCAACCCGATCGATCACGCGATCTACGGCATCGAGGATGCGCGCTTCGGCATCGTCACCACCGGCAAGGGCCATCTCGACCTGATGGAGGCGCTGCGGCTTCTGGGCCTCGACGAGGAGGCCTGCCGCCGGCTCGGCATCGACATCTACAAGGTCGGCATGGTCTGGCCGCTGGCGCGCAAGGCGGCGCTCGACTTCGTGCAGGAAAAGCAGGAGGTCTTCGTCGTCGAGGAGAAGCGCGGCATCATCGAGAGCCAGCTCAAGGAGTATTTCTACGACTGGCCCGGCCACAAGCCCGAGCGCATGGTCGGCAAGTTCGACGGGCCGGGCGACGCGCTGCTGCCCTGGACCGGCGAGCTGTCGCCCAAGGTGCTGCTGCCCGCGCTGGCCCAGCGCCTCGACAAGCTCTTCCCCGAGGAGGGCTTCCCGGCCAAGGCGCGCGCGCTGACCGAAACGCCGCCGCCGGTGCTGACCATTCCCGGCGCGACCCGCACCCCCTATTTCTGCTCGGGCTGCCCGCACAACACCTCGACCAAGCTGCCCGAGGGCAGCCAGGCCAATTCCGGCATCGGCTGCCACGTCATGGCGTCGTGGATGGAGCGCGAGACGCTGGGCTACGCGCAGATGGGCGGCGAAGGCGTGCCATGGGCCGTGACCTCGAAGTTCAACGGCAACCGCCACATCTTCCAGAACCTCGGCGAAGGCACCTGGTATCACTCGGGCAGCCTCGCCATCCGGCAGGCCGTCGCGGCGAAGACCAACATCACCTACAAGATCCTCTACAACGACGCCGTCGCCATGACCGGCGGCCAGCCGGTCGACGGGCCGGTCAGCGTGCAGGCCATCGCCCAATCCTGCCGCGCCGAGGGGGTCGAACGCATCGCGCTGGTCTCGGACGACCCGCTGAAGTTCGAACACGCCGACTTCCCGAAGGGCACCACCATCGACCACCGCCGCGAGCTCGACCGCATCCAGCGCGAGCTGCGCGAGATCCCCGGCGTCACGGTGCTGATCTACGAACAGACCTGCGCCACCGAGAAGCGGCGCCGCCGCAAGCGCGGCACGATGGAGGACCCCAAGCGCTTCGCCTATATCAACGAGCTGGTCTGCGAGGGCTGCGGCGACTGCTCGGTCGCCTCGAACTGCCTCTCGGTCGAGCCGAAGGAGACCGAGTTCGGCCGCAAGCGCAAGATCAACCTGTCGAGCTGCAACAAGGACTTCTCCTGCCTCGAGGGCTTCTGCCCGAGCTTCGTCACCGTCGAGGGCGCGACCCGCAAGAAGCGCGAGGGCGCCGGTCTCGACGCGCAGGCATTGGCGCGCGAGCTGCCGCTGCCAGAACTGCCGAGCCTGTCGAAGCCCTACGAGCTTCTGGTCTCGGGCGTCGGCGGCACCGGCGTCGTCACGGTGGGCGCGCTGATCACCATGGCCGCGCATCTTGAGGGCAAGGGGTCGAGCGTGCTCGACTTCACCGGCTTCGCGCAGAAGTTCGGCACCGTGCTGAGCTATATCCGCCTCGCCCGCACCCCCGACGAGATCCACCAGGTGCGGATCGAGGCGGGCACGGCCGACGCGGTGATCGCCTGCGACATCGTCGCCTCCTCCTCGCCCAAGGCCAGCGTCTGCTACCGGAAGGGCACCCGCGTCGTGCTGAACCGCGCCGAGATGCCGACGGGCGATCTGGTGCTGCACCGCGACGCCGACCTGAAGGTCGACGCGCGCGAGGCGGCGATCGCGCAGGCGGTCGGGGCCGAGAAGCTCGACGCCTTCGACGCCAACGCCGTGGCAGAGACGCTTCTGGGCGACAGCGTCTTCTCCAACGTGATGATGCTGGGCCATGCCTGGCAGAGCGGCCTCGTGCCGGTCAGCCTCGCCGCGCTGGAGCAGGCGGTCGAGCTGAACGGCGTCGCGATCGAGAAGAACCGCACGGCGCTGGCCTATGGCCGGCTGATGGCGGCGCGGCCCGAGGTGCTGGAGCCGGCGCTGGGCCGGGCGCCCGCGCCCGAGGACACGCTGGAGCGGCTGATCGAACGTCGCGCGGCCTTCCTCGCCGACTACCAGGACGAGGCCTGGGCCCAGCGCTACCGCGACCGGCTCTCGGCCTTCTGCCAGAGCCTCGATCTGCCCGAGGCGGAGGCCGAGGAGCTGACCCGCCTCGCCGCCAAGTCGCTGTTCAAGCTGATGTCCTACAAGGACGAGTACGAGGTGGCACGACTGCACACCGAGACCGGCTTCGACGACAGGCTCAAGGCCGAGTTCGAGGGCGACTTCACCGTCAAGCACCACCTTGCCCCGCCGCTGCTGCCGCTCGGCAAGGACAACCGCGGCCGGCCGCGCAAGCGCGCCTTCGGGCCGTGGATCAGGCCGGGCTTCAAGGCGCTGGCGCGGATGAAGCGGCTGCGCGGCACCGCGCTCGACCCGTTCGGCTACACCGCCGAGCGGCGGATGGAGCGCGAGCTGATCGGCTGGTTCGAGGGGCTGATGGCAGACTGCGCCAAGGCCGGTCCGGACCGGCTGGAGGCATCGCGCGAGATCCTCGCCGCGCCGATGGAGATCCGCGGCTTCGGGCCGGTGAAGGAGAAGGCCGCGCGCGAGACGCGCGAGCGGGTCGAGACGGCGCGCGCCGCGCTGGCCTGACCCCGGAAACGGCAAGGGGGCCGCTCTCGCGGCCCCCGCTTGCATTCGATCCGGCGCTCGGCGCCGGTCGCGCCTGCGATCAGGCGTGGGCCGGCTTGCCGGCGGCGAACAGGCCGCGGATGCGGACGCCGAGGCCGCGGAAGGCGGCGGCGATCATGTCGGAACGCAGCTGGCGCGCCTCGGCCATGATGGTGTCAAGCTCGGCTTGGGTCGGTTGGGTGTAGCGGACGGTCTGGGTCATTGTCGGCTCTTGTCGGGTCATCGCGGGCCTCATCGCCCGTGCCCTGCAAATGGCCCCATGGGCCCGGAAAAGCCAGTCAATGCCGCCATGCAGCATCCGCATGACACCGGTGGCGCGGGCGGGGCGGCCCCTGCCCGCGCGGCCCGTCTCAGAGGTAGCGGTTCACGAGGTTCTCGAGCCGCTCCTGCCGCCCGGAGCGCGGCGCGGGCGCGATGCCCTCGGCCTCGACCCGGGCCGCGATGGCCTCGAGGTCGCCGTCGAGCATCGCCTTGGCCTGCGGCGTGTCCCAGCCCGCGTAGCGCGCCTCGCGCGCCGCCTCGAGCCGGCCGTCCTCCCACATCCGCGCCGCCGCCTTGAAACCCGCCGCGCAGACATCCATCGCGCCGGCATGGGCGAGGATCAGGTCCTCGGGGTCGAGCGACTGGCGCCGCAGCTTGGCGTCGAAATTGGTGCCGCCGGTGGTGAAGCCGCCGGCCTTCAGGATCTCGTAATAGGCCAGCGCCACCTCGGGCACGCTGCTGGGGAACTGGTCGGTGTCCCAGCCCGACTGGTAGTCGTTGCGGTTCATGTCGATCGAACCGAAGATCCCCAGCTCGCGCGCCAGCGCGATCTCGTGCTCGAAGCTGTGCCCGGCGAGGATCGCGTGGCCCTGCTCGATGTTGACCTTCACCTCGCGCTCCAGCCCGAAATCCTTGAGGAAGCCGTAGACCGTGGCGACGTCGTAGTCGTACTGGTGCTTGGTCGGCTCCTGCGGCTTGGGCTCGATCAGGATGGTGCCCTCGAAGCCGATCTTGCGGGCATACTCCACCGCCTGGCACAGGAAGCGGCCGGCCTGCTGCCGCTCGCGCCCCATGTCGGTGTTGAGCAGCGTCTCGTAGCCCTCGCGCCCGCCCCAGAGCACGTAGTTCTCGCCGCCCAGCTGGTGGGTGGCGTCGATGCAGCTCTTCACCGTCGCCGCGGCGAAGGCATAGACGTCCGGGTCGGGGTTGGTCGCCGCGCCCGCCATGTAGCGGCGGTGCGAGAAGAGGTTGGCCGTACCCCAGAGCAGCCTGGTGCCGGTCTCCTCCATCTTCTTCTGGAAGTGGTCGGTGATCTCGCGCAGCGCGCGGGTGTTCTCGGCGAAGCTCTCGCCCTCGGGCCGCACATCGGCGTCGTGGAAGCAGAAATAGGGCTGGCCGAGGATGCGGAACATCTCGAAGGCGGTGTCGGCCTTCAGCTTCGCTTGCGCCATGCCGTTACCGAACCAGGGCCGCTCGAAGGTCGCCCCGCCGAACGGATCGCCGCCCTCCCAGGCAAAGCTGTGCCAGTAGGCCACGGCAAAGCGCAGCTGGTCCTCCAGCCGCTTTCCCAGGACCGTCTCGTCCGGGTCGTAGTGGCGGTACGCGAACTCCGAATCGCTGTCCGGCCCCGCGAAGCGGATCTCGGGAATATCCTTGAAAAAGTCGCTCATCTGTCGGCCCTCCCCTGCCGCGCGCGGCGGCGCTGCGCGGGTGCGTCCACCGGACGAATCCGCATTTCTGACTAACGTACATCAGAAATGCTCTTGCGAGAAGCGCACGCCCCGGCTCAGGGCAGGTTGTCGCGCAGGAAGACCTCGATCCCGATCCGCGGCGCCGGCATCGCCTCGCCATCCGCCTGCGCCCGCAGCATGGCGATGGCGGCGCGGATCTCGGCGCCCGGATCCTGGTGCAGCACCGCGTCGATCCGCCCCGAGATCAGCGCCTCGCGGGTGTGGTCGGCAAGCTCGTGCGCGACGACGCAGGGCGGATCGGCCCGGCCTTCCAGCGCCCGGATCAGCCCCTGGTTGCCCGCCCCGAGGCTGTAGATCCCGGCAAGACGCGGGTGACGATCGAGCAGATCGCGGGCGAGGCGCTCCACCCGCCCGTCCTCGTCGCGGCCCTCGAGCGGCGGCAGCACTTCGAGGCACGGGAACTCGGCCTGCATCACCTGCTCGAAGCCGAGCCGCCGCTCCGCATGGTCGCGCAGCACCATAGCACCGGCCAGCAGCGCCACCGGCCCGCTGCGCCCCCGGCAGAACCGGCCGAGCAGCCCCGCCGCGCAGCGCCCGGCCGCCACGTTGTCGATGCCCACGAAGCCCGCCCGCGCCGTTCCCGGCAGGTCGGAGACCAGCGTCACCACGGCGAGGCCGCGCGTCGCGGCCCGGCGCACCGCCTCGCGCAGCGCCGCCCCCTCGGTCGCGACCAGCGCCACGCCGTCGACCCCCGGCTCGACCGCGTCGAGCCGCCGCGCCAGCGCGTCGGGGTCGAGCGGCGGCACCGTTTCGCAGGCGATCTCCATGCGCTGCGCGAGCGCGCCGGGGCACTCGGCCCGCAGCGCCGCCTCCAGCCCGCGCAGGAACGCGTTGTCGCCGCGCGGCAGCAGGAACAGGAACCGGTAGCGGCGGCGCTTCGACAGGTTGGCCGCCGCGAGGTCGCGCACGAAGCCGATGTCGCGCATCACCGTCTCCACCCGCTCGCGCGTCGCCGCCCGCACTCCGGCCCGGCCATTGAGCACCCGGTCGACCGTCGAGAGGCTGACCCCGGCCCGGCGGGCCACGTCGTGAATGGTCGGCCGTGCCATGGCATCATCCTTCTGCAGCCCTCGTCCTGACCCTAGCCCCGGCGCCATCCATGGGCAACGTAAGTCAGGCAGGCGACCGACGCGCCGATGCCGCGACCCAGCCCGCCGAAGGGGTCGAACCCGTCGCGGGACCACGTACCCGGTCCCGCCTTTCCGGCGTTCCGGCGCAAGACCAACCCCGGCGACGGCGCGCGGCCCGGGCGGCCGGCAGGGCTGGTGCGACCGGCCCATCGCACGCTCTTCGTGCTTCACGCCAAGAAAGCCCTTGTTTCCCCTCCCGCGCTTGCATAGACACACCGGCGGAGACGTGGCCGAGTGGTCGAAGGCACACCCCTGCTAAGGGTGCAGGCGGGAAACCGTCTCGAGGGTTCGAATCCCTTCGTCTCCGCCATACACACCATTTTCTATTCCTTTTCAGTGGCTTATGCTTCATTCTGGCGAACCTATTTGTAAGGTTCGCCATAGCGTCGTTCAATTTATGTTCTACCTTAGCCTTGTGATGGCATCAGTGGCCAGAGCGGGTCGGTTTACGTCCTGAGTATAGCGCATCACCTCTGCAAGGGTGCGGTGGCCGGTGACGGCCATGATTTCGTGCGGTGGCGCCCCGGCCTCTGCCAGGCGCCTGGCGATCGCGCGCCGTAGACCGTGCGAAGTGCATTTAGGCAGACCCGCTTCGTCGCACCATTTCCGCATCTTGTTGCCCAGACCGTTTGGAGACCGACTTTTTCCGCCTGCGGTTTCCAGGAAGGTGAAGGCCTGATCGGGGCAAGCGTCGATAACCGCTTGGAGTTCAGGATGGATGGGTATGTCGATCAGAACGCCCCCGCTGTCTTCCGTCTTCAGCCGCCGATAGCGCAGTCGGT
>NZ_FNAT01000019.1 GCF_900102015.1 Limimaricola pyoseonensis
TTCACGTCCAAGGCCATCCTGGCCTGGAGCCAGCGCACGACGGTTGGTTGGCATTATATCGCGCCGGGCAAGCCGATGCAGAACGGCTTCGTCGAGAGCTTTAATGGCCGGCTCCGCGACGAGCTGCTCAACGAAGTGCTGTTCTCGACCCTCGGCGATGCCCGGCGTCAGATCCAGGCATGGCAGCTCGATTACAACCTACACCGCCCCCACTCGGCCTTGGGCAACATCCCACCCGCCGAATTCGCCATGAAAACAGCACTGGAACAGCAGGCCGCATAGCCTCAGAAATCACCCACGGATTCTCCGTCAAACCGGAAGAAAGACGGGTCTCAGGTCAAAATCAGCCGTTAGGAAAGTGACCTCAACAGGATCAAGTTTGGCAAGCCCCAGCTGGGGTATGAGTATCCGGCCATAGTCAGCCGCTGCTAGGTTCGATAGGCACGCAAGGACCGCGCTCAAAAAAATAGATACAAAGAAATGCAACTGATCAACTCCTTGCTGATCCGTCTTCTTATCACCTGTCTCTTCCCTTGAAGACCAGGCTACATCCAAAGCGCGGAAATCTCAGACGATAAAGGAATGCACCGCCAAGTGGCCTGCCCCCTGAAAAGTGGTCCTCCCTGAAGTAGGCTTTCGAGCGAGATGCTCTGGGACCCAACCTTGGACCGCCGGAACCTGAATTTTTCGGCCTTCATTCCGGTGCCGGGCTGGCGGCGCAACCGGGACTATGGATATCGATAGGGACGTTATATCCGATCGCGCTGTGGGGCCGAACCTCGTTGTAGTCCCTGCGCCAAGTCTCCAACTTTTCGCGGGCATCGGCAAGCGTCAGGAACCAATGCTCGTTCAGATGGCGTAACCGGGGCTCAGCCTCCGGAAACGCCGGTAGTCTTCTTGCCGGTAAGTCTACAACCGGGAGAAGGACCATGACCAGTGTTTTGTATTGGGCCTCGATGTCTCAATCGAGATGACCAGCATTTGTGTTGTCGATGCTGAGGGCGGAATAATCCTTGAGACAAAGGCGGTCTCGGATCCTGCCGACATTGGCGAAGTGCTGGCTGGTATTGGAGGCACCTTCGAGCGGGTTGGTTTCGAGGCTGGGCCATTGTCGCAGTGGCTTTACAATGGCCTCACAAGCGCCGGACTGCCCGCCGTCTGCATAGAAGCCCGGCACGCCAAGGCCGCGATGGTGGCCATGAATCGCAACAAGAACGACCGCAATGACGCCCGCTCTCTGGCGCAGCTTATCCGCTCAGGCTGGTTCAAGGCCGTCCACGTGAAATCGACGGAAAGCCAGGAAACGCGCACGCTCCTGATGGCGCGCGAGTTCTTCGTCAACAAGTTGCGCGACCACGAGAACGAGATCCGCGGCTTGTTGCGTCCGTTCGGCCTGAAGGTCGGGCGCGTCGCCGCGCGAGACTTCGACACCCGGGTGCGCGAACTCGTCGAGGGGTATCCGAACCTTGAACTCTGCATGTCCGCATTGCTTCGCGGGCGCGCCGAGATGCAGGCGCCCATGGCCTCTCCTCCATAGGTGCTATGGGCCCGAATTCGCGGCCACGAAGGTGCGGGACTGGATCGAGGCCGTCGGGGCGAAAACAGCTTTCATCGATCCCGGCAGTCCATGGCAGAACGGCTACTGCGAGAGCTTCAATTCGAAGCTTCGAGACGAGCTCTTGGATGGCGAGATATTCTACTCGCTCGCTGAGGCACGTGTCGTGATCGAGGCATGGCGGGTCCATTAAAATACCGTGCGGCCCCACTCGTCTCTGGGCTATCGTCCACCCGCGCCAGAGGCCGTTCAATGGCCTTCAGACGAAGGTGGATCACCCCCGCCCAACGCACCAAGAGTGGCTCCGAGGCCGGTCATGCACTAAGACTGAAACCGGACCACCCGATAGGGGCAGGCCAGCCGGACCAGTCAAAGGGAAACCGTTCTGCCCCAGCGACTTCTTCAACGACCTGCCAAGCAATCTGTACTGGTTGAAATGCGTATAAGTTTTTGTTACGATAGATTGTAAATAATAATGGTCGATCATGTGAAAGCGGGAATTGCCGAGGGACCGTTCTTATGCTCGCCGAACAGCTGCCGTCATTCATTGAAGCTCTTCCAATTCCGCCTGAGCCAGGCGGCTCGGAAACAGCTGAATCTGCTCCAAAAGTTGAGATAAACGATCTGCCTGATGGCATCGTAAGCGGATCCACAATGATCGGATTTGAGCCGGATCTCTCATCGGAGCTACGAAAGAGCATCTCACTGTGTCTAACTGCAGCTCAAAAGGTGGCGCAAGCTGATCCCGTTGTGGTTTCGCCTCGCTTGTGGGTTGACCGCCACGACATGATCCTACGCGGCCTCAATTGGGTGAGCACTGGCGGGGGGACGGTTTTCACTGATCATGCTGTGTCCAATGTGGCAGTTCACAAGGCGATAATCCCATTTTTGTCAGCTGCATTCGCTCCGGCCGCCTCGGCATCGTCTCTGATCGTGACGGCCATCAAGCAGATGAAGAAGATGGACGAGGAAGCCCCGTGGATCACGTTATACGAGCGTGAAAGTCGGCGGTTTGACGTTTCCGAGTATCGCTTTGCCACGGCCGCCACTACCAACGACACCGTCGTTTTGCGGATTGCAGCAGCGCGGTTTGTCGCCCAGCAAGAGCGCATCCAGGTCCTGTTCTTCAAGAAGAATGACGTAGATGTGCAGTTTCAATTAGCCAGCCGGACCATGACTGCCAATCCCGGTTTGCTTGAAGACATGAACGCCCCGCTGGAGCGGAAGCTCAAGGGGCATACCGAGGACTTTATCGACGGAATCCAGATCGGCTCTTAGCGATTGAGCCGCGGATTAGCGCGGCCCTTGGCTGATAAGTGTTTGCGAGTTTCAAAAATGTGGAAGTGTTATGACTCCGAGAAGCCCCGAAAATCTGGAAGATCTTCTGGATCAATTGGTCGAAGCGGAAGATACTGAAGAGCTAGAGCGCCTTTTCAAGCTCGTCAAATCATATGGCACGCGCACCCAGCAGCCGGGTGAGATGGCCGAACACTATGAAGTCGACGCCTCCCGGGAACTCGTCAGCAAGCTGGGGATTTCGCCTGGCGCGGAGTTGGAATCCGCAGGTCTGCTCAATCTCGCGAACCGAATAGCCCATGCTTTGCGCCTATCGGAATTCAGGCGCGATCGGCGCCTGCGGCCGAACCTTCCCACCGTCGTGGCCGAAGGCGACAGCTGGTTCCTGCACCAGATGATAACTGACACGCTCGATCACCTGCGCGAAGAGCAATTCAATGTGCGGTCGATGGCTGCGGCGGGCGATACCGTGGACAAGATGCTTTCTAGCCCGCACTTCGTGAATGTGCTGAGACAGGAAAGAGCGCGGATTTTTCTCTTCTCGGGCGGCGGCAATGATCTTCTGGGAGGAGGACGCATTCGTCAGGTCCTGCACCCTGACACAGAGGGTGTTCCGGCTTCCGAGCTGATAAACAATGCAGGACTTGAGCCGCTGCTTGAGAACGTGCTCAACGGCTACCGGAGCATGATCGCAACGCTGGCAACGCATCTCCCCGCGGTACAGATTTTTTCGCACGGATACGACTACCTGGGAAAGATCGACAAGGGGCCTTGGATATGGCCCTACCTGGAGGACATGGGATACTCGCTTGAACGCGCAGGAGAGGCCGTGGCCGCACTGCTGAACCGCTTCAATGCAGAGCTTGAGCAACTGGCTGCCGGACACGGCAATTTCACCTACGTGCGTTTGCTTGACGTTGTCGGCGACAATCGCGGGTCCTGGTACGATGCGATCCATCCAAAGGCCGCCGGGTTTGGCCGCGTTGCGAAGGAATTTGCCGAACAGATCACCGGGTTCATTGAAGAGGCCGGACAAGGACCGGATTTCTCCGAAGGGGAATTTGCGGCCGGTCTGGGCGGACAGGCAGGGCGGGCGCACCGCCGGGGCTCGGCATTGGAGCGGCGCCCGAACGAGGCGATTTCCTGGGCTTATGCAAGCCGCAATCCAATCGATTTCGAGCGCGTCAGGTATGCCGTCAACACACTTCCACCCCGCGATGAATGGCTCCGGTTCCGTGATCCCCTAGTCCACAAACACATTGGAGATGTGATCTATCTGTTGGGCGACCCCTCCCGCGGGCAGACGCGGGAACAGGTGGCGGCGCGAATGCGCACACGGCCGATCCCCATGGTGCGGGATGCGCAGGCCGGGCAGCTTCCGCTATATCACCGGGAGCCCATCACTGAGATCTTCGATATCGAGATCGAGCTGATGGAAGCGCTTTTCGGCGATAGCGAAATCGAGCCCATCCAGGTGCTTCTCAAGGGTTACAAGGCGGGCCGTGCCGTGGGGCGGGTGCAGGTGATGAACCATCACGGGATGCACATAGGACACGGAAGCGGCTTTCTGGTGGCGCCGGGGCTTTTTCTGACCAACCATCACGTGCTGCGCGATGCCGATGCGGCGCGCCGGTCGTTTGTTGTCTTCGACGACGAAACGCCTTTGGACGGTTCACTTCCCGATCCAGTTCGGTTCCGGATCACGGGCGATGTTTTCTGGGCTTCTGAGGCAGGCGACTACGCCTTTTGCTCGATAGAGCCCTTGAGCCGGGATGGAGTTTCGCTCGATGGTTACGGACACTTGGCGCTCATTCAGGAATCCGGCAAGGCACTGAACTTCGAACCGGTCTCGATCGTCCAGCATCCGGGCGGAGACCCAAAGGCCATCGCAATACGGAACAGCTTCATCATGGGGCGGGTCGATGACGGCGTGTATTACACGACCGACACCCTCGGCGGATCCTCGGGCTCACCGGTCCTCAACCGCGAATGGCAGGTTGTCGCGCTCCATCACCGCTTCGTCCCGCACCCGACAGAACGCGGCGCCGTTCTTGCGAACAGGGGGATCCGTGTGTCCTCAATCTATGCGGACCTGTACCGCGAACAGGGATCTGGGAACCGGCAAGCACATCATATCCTGCAGCTGCTCTTGGGAGAATGCCCGGCGCCGGAAGAGCGAGCAGCAGGGCATTCGCCCGTCCCGCGAAGCGAAACGGTGTGCTCGGGAGCCTATTCCGGTTTGAGCGAAGGCGAATTCCTCCTGGCGATTGCGCCCGAAGATGCCAGTTCCGAATACGATCTGCCGTTGCCGAAGTCGCTGGACGAGCTCTTCAGTGCGCTTGAAGCCTTGCCGAATGACCCTGCCTCGGTTTTGCAGCGGCTTGGCGCGGATGGCTACCGCTTCATAGTCGCGCACGAGATCTCCAGCCGGGCGGTTTATGAAAGTAGCCTGCGGCGTCCAATCCTTCCAGGCGCAGCGTCCGGGATTACAATCGGAATCGGGTACGATCTGGGATACAAGACGAAGGCGGAATTCCGGGCTCACTGGGGCGACTTGCTTGATGAGGCCGACCTGCGGCGGCTCGAGCTGGCCATTGGCAAGACAAGGCAAGCGGCTGCAGCGGTTTTACCGGGCGTCCGAAATATCGTGATCCCCTATAGCGATGCCGTGAAGGTCTTCGAGCGGTATTCGCTGCCCAAGGTCTTCGGGCAGCTCAATCGGCACATTCCGGATGCGATCCTGGCCGCCCTGCCTGCGCCCTGCCTTGCGGCGCTGATGAGCCTCACCTTCAACCGCGGAGCCAGCTACCAGAAGCCGGGCGGCCGCTATCGGGAAATGCGCGCGATCCGCTCGGCACTGCTTCGCGGGGCGCCAGACGAGGTGCCGGCTTTGATCCGGTCAATGAAGCGGCTCTGGGAAGGCATGCCAAATGTTCGCGGGCTCTTGCGGCGCAGGGATGAAGAGGCCGCCCTGTTTGGAAGCGGGCTGGTCGAAAGCCCTGATTTGGGCGGGCCACCCGCAGCCACCGAAGAGTGGGATCCAAAACCGGATGGCGACGAGGAAAGCACCCTCAGGCTTCCCGCAGCCTTCATCGAAACCGGCATCCCCAGGCTCTCGGCCGCCGATGTGCGCTGGGTGAACACGTTTTCGAACAATCCGGACTACGCGCATCTGCCGGCAAGCGCGGAGGGAGCAAGGTTCACCCTCAGCGCCCCCATTCTCGACACGGCCATCGAACTCGGCAGCTACGTTCCGCACTTTTCGGACGAAGGCCATCTGATCGTCGGCATCCGCGGGGCAGCCCTTGCGGACGGCAGCGACGAGCAGCGCTTTCGCGAAAGCGTGGAACTTGTGGAAGGCAAGCCGGACCACAGAACCTTCCGCTGCGTTCTAGTGGTCTATCACCGGAATGAGCAGCTCGTGTCCGCGTTCCGCGCCTCTACCGTTCCGAACCGGGGGGGCGTGGCCTCATGCGCGAACCGGCTGAACGGGCACGGCGGGGTGCTTGCGAACCTCCTGCCGACTGGCTGCTACGAGCTATGTGTCGGCACGCATTTCGGCACCACGCGCAGCATCCCGACGGTGCTTCGGCTTGGCACCGGCACAGGGCCAAGCAGCGCCTTGAAAGTGACCACACTGCGGACTTCGAATGACGCGGTGTACGGGACCCACGATCTGTGGGACCCCTGCAAACCGATGGACAACATTCATCCCGCCTTTTCGGCCAGTACGGCGGATTTCTCCTCCCTGGGCTGCCTCACACTTCCGGGGCGCTTTGGCAAAGGGCAGCACAGCGGCATCTGGGCCAGCTTCCGGAAGGCCGCAGGTTTCGACGGAGCCGAGCACATGGGCCGCCGCTACAACCTTCTCCTGACCTCAGGCATGGAGCTTGCCGCGATTGCGCAGAGCGGCGCAGCGGGAACTGGCCATCTGCGGCGGCTGGCGCATGGGTCGCAGGGAGAAGCGGTGCGCAGTCTGCAATCGGCGCTCGGCACCACCGTTGACGGCGATTTTGGCCCAGGCACCAAGAAAGCATTGGTCGAGCGCGAGGCGGCTGTGACGGGCGGATCGGCTACCGGAATTTACTCCGTGTCGAGCCAGGCGGTACTAGGATTCGGGGTTCTGGTTTGAGTTTATTGCAAATGACCTGAGACCCTGTTCCTCCTCCAGTTTGAGGTAGAGTCCGTTCAACTTTGGAGACGGACATGAAGCGATCGCGTTTCACAGAAGAACAGATCATCGGAATGCTGAAAGAGCAGGAAGCTGGGCTGTCGACGGCCGAGGTGTGCCGCAAGCACGGCGTCAGCCAGGCCACTTTCTACAAATACAAGGCGCGCTTCGGCGGGCTGGAGGTGTCGGACGCGCGCCGTCTGCGGGCGCTCGAGGACGAGAACGCCAAGCTCAAGAAGCTGCTGGCCGAGCAGATGCTGGACAACGCCATCCTGCGGGATGTCGCGGCAAAAAAATGGTAGCGCCCAGCGTCAGGCGGGAAGCGGTGGC
>NZ_FNAT01000009.1 GCF_900102015.1 Limimaricola pyoseonensis
CGCCCGCGGGCTCGAAGCCGGTGGTGCGGATGGTGATGACCTTCACCGCGTCGCGCGAGCGCACGGTCTGGATCGCGTTGCCGGCATAGACCGGGCGGTCGAACGACCCGTCCTCGTGCACCGCCAGCACGTCGGGCACGATCATCACGTCCAAGAGCGCCGCGACGCGCGGCATGACGTTCTTGGCGTCGGTGGTCGCGGGCGCCGCGATCACCTCGAAGCCCTCGGCCATCTGCGCCACCAGCGCCGCGACCGGCTCGGCCAGGCGGTGGCTGTAGAGCGCGTCCTCGGCGCAAAGGACCTTCGAGACACCCTCGAGCGTGGCGGCGGCCTCGGCCGCGCCCTTGGCCTTGGCGCCGACGCAGAGCAGCGTCACCTCGCCGAGCTGCCTTGCGGCGCTGAGCGCGCGCGCGGTGGCGTCGCGGTTCAGCTCGCCATCGGTGACCTCGGCCAGAAGCAGGACAGCAGCCATCACACCACCCCCAGATCTTTGAGTTTCTCGACCAGCTCGTCGACCGAGCCGACCATCATGCCGCCCTGCCGCGCCGGCGGCTCGGCGGTCCTGACCACCTCGAGCCGCGGCGAGACGTCGACGCCGTAATCTCCGGCCGTCTTCTCGTCCAAGGGCTTCTTCTTGGCCTTCATGATGTTGGGCAGCGACGCATAGCGCGGCTCGTTCAGGCGCAGGTCCACGGAGACGATCGCCGGCAGCTTGACCGAAATGGTCTGCAGGCCCCCATCGACCTCGCGCGTCACCTGCGCGTGCTCGCCCTCGATCTTCACCTCGGAGGCGAAGGTGGCCTGCGACCAGCCCAGGAGCGCCGAGAGCATCTGCCCGGTGGCGTTCATGTCGTTGTCGATCGCCTGCTTGCCGCAGAGCACCATCTGCGGCTGCTCCGCCTCGACCACCTTGGCGAGGATCTTGGCGACGGCGAGCGGCTCGATGTCCTGCTCCGGCGCGTCGGCCGCGACCACCAGGATCGCCCGGTCGGCACCCATCGCCAGAGCCGTACGCAGCGTTTCCTGCGCCTGCTTGACGCCGATCGAGACCGCGATCACCTCGGTGGCCACGCCGGCCTCCTTCAGGCGGATCGCCTCCTCGACCGCGATCTCGTCGAACGGGTTCATCGACATCTTCACGTTCGCCAGATCGACGCCCGTGCCGTCGCCCTTGACGCGCACCTTCACGTTGTAGTCGATCACCCGCTTCACGGGGACTAGGATCTTCATGCTTCGCTCCTGTCTCAGAAGAACGCCTGCAGGCCGGTCTGGGCCCGCCCGAGGATCAGCGCATGCACGTCATGCGTGCCCTCGTAGGTGTTCACGGTTTCCAGGTTGATCATGTGCCGCATCACGTGGAACTCCTCGGAGATCCCGTTGCCGCCATGCATGTCGCGGGCCTGGCGCGCGATCTCGAGCGCCTTGCCGCAGTTGTTGCGCTTCATCAGCGAGACCAGCTCGGGCGAGGCGCGGCCCTCGTCCATCAGCCGGCCCAGACGCAGGCTGCCCTGCAGCCCGAGCGCGATCTCGGTCTGCATGTCGGCGAGCTTTTTCTGGAACAGCTGGGTCTGCGCCAGCGGGCGGTTGAACTGCTTGCGGTCGAGGCCGTATTGCCGCGCCGCGAACCAGCAGGCCTCGGCCGCGCCCATCGCGCCCCAGCTGATGCCGTAGCGCGCGCGGTTGAGGCAGCCGAACGGGCCCTTGAGCCCCTGCACGCCCGGAAGCAGCGCGTCCTCGCCGACCTCGACGCCGTCCATGACGATCTCGCCGGTGGTCGAGGCGCGCAAGGAGAGCTTGCCGCCGATCTTCGGGGCCGAAAGGCCCTTCATGCCCTTTTCCAGCACGAAGCCGCGGATCTTGCCGTCATGCGCTTCGGACTTGGCCCAGACGACGAAGACGTCGGCGAAGGGCGCGTTGGAGATCCACATCTTCGAGCCGGACAGCCGGTAGCCGCCGTCGATCTTCTTGGCGACGGTCTTCATGCCGGCGGGGTCGGAGCCCGCGTCGGGCTCGGTCAGGCCGAAGCAGCCGATCAGCTCGCCCGAGCACAGGCCCGGCAGGTATTTCTTGCGCTGCTCGTCCGAGCCGTAGGCGTCGATCGGGTAGATCACGAGGCTCGACTGCACCGACATCATCGAGCGGTAGCCGCTGTCGATGCGCTCGACCTCGCGGGCGATCAGGCCGTAGGTGACGTAGGACGCCCCCAGGCCGCCGAGCTCCTCCTCGACGGTGACGCCGAGCAGGCCGGCCTCGCCCATCTCGCGGAAGATCGACGGGTCGGCCGTCTCCTCGCGGTAGGCCTCGGTGACGCGCGGCGCGAGCTTGTCGTCGGCGAAGGCGCGGGCCGCGTCGCGCAGCATCCGCTCGTCCTCGTCGAGCTGGGTTTCGATCAGGAACGGGTCGGACCAGTCGAACTGGCCGAGTTCGGGGCCGTGGCCCTGCATGTCCTTGGGCATCTTACTTCTCCTCCGCGTCGAGCGCCGCCAGACGGTCCGCGAAGGCGTCGAGCAGCTTGTGTTTCAGGATCTTGCCGGTCGCCGCGGCGGGCAGCCGGTCCACGATCAGGATCTTCGATGGCCGCTTGTAACTCGAAAGTCGCCCGGTGACATGGGCCTTGAGTGTCGCGGCGTCGGGTGCGGGATCGGCGCATTGCACGAAGGCCAGCACCTCTTCGTTGCCGTGCCGCGCGCGGCCGATCACGGCCGCCTGCACCACCGCCGGGTGGTCGTTCAGCGCCGCCTCGACCTCGGGCGGGTAGACGTTGAAGCCCGAGCGGATGATCAGCTCCTTGCAGCGCCCGACCACGTGCAGCCGCCCCTCGGCGTCGATCTTACCCAGATCGCCGGTCTTCAGCCAGCCATCGGGGCCGAGCACCTTGGCCGTCTCGTCCGGGTTGCGGAAATAGCCCTTCATCACGTGCGGGCCGCGGGTGTGGATCTCGCCCACGCCCTCGGCGTCCTGCGCCTCGGGGTCGATGCGGATCTCGATGCCCGGCAGCGCCGGGCCGACCGAAACGTCGGGCGTGCCGATCGGGTTCTTCGTGCCGCAGACGCCGGCGGTGCTCTCGGTCATGCCGTAGCCGTTCTGAAGCGGCAGGCCGTAGAAGGCCTCGGCCTTGCGCTTCCAAGCCGGGTCGAGCGGGGCGGCGCCGGACGAGACGTAGCGCAGCTGCGCGCCCTCGAGCCTGTCGAGGCCGAGAGAGGCCACGTGCTTCATCAGGAGCGCATGCATCTGCGGCACCGCCGGCAGCACCGTCGCGCCGTCCTGCAGCGCGGCCAGGAGCTTGTCGGGCGCGAAACGGGTCTCGAGCCGGATCGCCGCGCCGCAGGTCGCGCCCGCCATCAGCATCGAGGCGAGGCCGAACACATGCGTGAGCGGCAGCGCGCCGTAGATCCGGTCGCCCGGCACCATGTCGCGCAGCACCGAGGAGGCGTTGCCGGCGAAGCGCAGATTGGCATGGGTAAGCATGACGCCCTTGGGATCGCCGGTGGTGCCGGTGGTGTAGAGGATCACCGCGACGTCGCGGGCCTCCGGATCGGCGGCGCCGCCGGGCCCTTGTGCGATGGCGATGCGGCCCGCCGGGCTTTCGACCGCCTCGGCGCCCGCGGCGTCGGCATGGGCCTGCGCCTCGGGCGAGACGTTGGTGGTGTAGGCCACCAGCCGCGGCTCGGCATGGTTGGTGATGCGCGCGATCTCGGCCGTGGTCATGCGGGCGTTGACCGGCACCGCGATGGCGCCAAGCCGGGCGGCGGCGAAGATCGACAGCGCCGTCGCGGCGCAGTTCTCGGCCACGATCAGCAGCCGGTCGCCCGTGGCAAGGCCGCGGTCGCGCAGCAGGTCGGCCATGGCGGCGACGGCGGCCTCGTAGCCGGCCCAGTCGAACACCCGGCCGTCGCTGTCGATCAGGCCCTGCGCCTGCGGTCTCTCGGCCGCGTGGCGGGCGATCAGCGCGTCGATCCGCGCGGTGGCGCCGCTCTCGGCGCGTGTCTCGGTGGCTGCGATCATGCCTGCACGGCCTCCTCTGCCTTGCGCGCCGGGGCCGGGCGCAACCGCGCCAGCGCCGTCCGCGCCTCCTCCTCCAGCCGGCCGACGATCCCGGCCAGCGGCTCCACCCGGTCGGTCAGCCCGAGCGACTGCCCGGCCGAGAGCATGCCGCGCGACACGTCGCCGGTCTCGTAGGCCTTGCGGCCGATCCTGCCCGCGACATGCGGCATCAGCTCCTCGATGCCGATCTCGGGGTTCTCGGCCTCCAGCCGCGCGACCGTCTCCGACGTCTCGTTCCTGAGCGTGCGGATCGTGTTGCGCACGCTGCCCATCGTCAACATCGTGTCGGTCTCCTTCGCCCCCGCCAGCGCGCGCTTGTAGTCGGGATGCGCGGTGATCTCCTCGGCCACGAGGAAACGCGTGCCGACCACCACGCCCGCCGCGCCGCCCGCCAGCGCCGCGACAAGCTGCGCGCCGTGCCCGACGCCGCCGCCCAGCAGGAAGGGGATCTTCAGCCGGCGCTCGGCCAGCGCGAGGTTCACGAAGCTGCCAACGAGGTCCATGCCCGGATGGCCGCCGCATTCGGCCCCGACGATCGAGACCATGTCGACCCCGACCGCCTGCGCCTTCTCGGCGTAGCGGACGCTCGGCACCTTGTGCAGCACGGTGATGCCCGCCGCCTTCAGCATCGGCAGCCAAGGCTCGGGGTTGCGGCCCGAGGTCTCGACGAAGCGCACGCCCTCCTCGGCGATCAGCTCGAAGATCTCGCCGGTGCGCTCGCCCGGCACCAGCTTGGGCAGCATCGAGACGTTGACGCCGAAGGCCCCGCCCTCGGCCATTTCGCGCGTGCGGCGGATCTCGGCGCGCAGCGCGTCGGGGTCGGGAAAGCTCGCGGCGGTGATGAAGCCGATGATGCCGGCGCGGGCGCAGGCCGAGACATAGGCCGCGTCGGAGAGCCACATCAGCCCGCCGGCCACGACCGGAAGCTTGGTGCCGTAGGCGCGGGTGACGGCGGTGTCGAAGGCCGGGTCGGTCATGTCGTCTCCCTGAGTTTCGCGAAATCCGGTGCGCGCTTCTCGAGGAAGGCGCGGATGCCCTCGGCGGCCTCGGGCGTGCCCTGCGCATGCGCCATGGCGTCGCGCTCGGCGTCGAGCTGCGCGTGCAGGTCGCCGCCGGCGGCGCCGGTCATCAGCGCCTTGATCGCGCCCTGCGTGGCCGAGGGGCCGCTGGCGAGGCGGTTGGCCAGTTCGAGCGCGGCGTCGAAGGCCGTGCCGGGCTCGGCCAGTTCCGACAGCGCGCCGAGCGCGTGCAGACGCTCGGCCCCCACCGGTTCGCCCAAGAGCACCATGCGGTTGGCAAGCGCGCGCGGCAGGCCGGCGGCCAGCGCGTGGGTCAGGCCGGCGTCGGGCACGAGGCCCGCCTTGACATAAGCGGCGGTGAAGCGCGCGTCGCGCGCCGCCACGCTCAGGTCGCAGGCCAGCGCCAGCGACAGCCCGGCCCCGGCGGCGCCGCCCTCGATCGCGGCAATCACCGGCTTGGGGCAGTCATGCACCGCGCGGATCAGGTCGTGCAGCTTCTCGATGTTGCCGCGCCGCTCGGCCTCGGTCTGCGCCGCGCGGGTGGCCAGCACGTTGAGATCGCCGCCGGCGCTGAAGAAGCCGCCCTCGCTGACGAGGATCACCGCGACGATGCGCGGCTCGGCCGCGGCGATGGCCAGCGCCTCGTGCAGCACCGGGTAGTAATCGGCGGTCAGCGCACCGCGCCGACCCGCGTTCAGGTTCCAGACGATCAGCCTGTCGCCCCAGTCCTCGATCCGTGCGGCGGTCATGTCTTTCCTCCCTGCCGGTGCGCCGGGACGGGCTTGAACACGCCCGTGGCCGTGGCCACGAGCCGCCCGTCCTCGTCGGCGCGCAGTTCCCCCTCGACGAAGCACAGCGACCGGCCACCGCCGGTGATGCGCCCCGTCGCCGTCAGCGCCTCGCCCGCGCGTGCGGGCGAGAGATACTGCGTGTTGAGCGAGATGGTCAGGAAGGGCGAGCGCCCCTCCGGATCGCGGCTCAGGCTGCCGGTCGCGCCCATGGCGTTGTCGAGGATCGTGGCGACGATCCCGCCATGCAGCATGCCGTGACGGTTGGTGTGATCCGCCGTCACGGTCAGGTGGCAGCGCGCGCGCCCGTCGCTCTGGCCCACGTCCAGCACGTAGCCGATCAGCCGCTGCGCGCCGGTCTCGCCCCTGATGATCCCCTCCCCGCTCATCAGGTCGCCTCAGGCCGCCTTCAGCCGCACGAAGCGGCCGAGATGGTAGGTCGCGTCGCCGAAGCGCTGGTCGAGCATCGACAGCCGGCGGGCGAAGCGGCCGAGGTCGTACTCCTCGGTGACGCCGATGCCGCCATGCATCTGGATCGATTCCTCGGCCACCAGCCGGGCGGCCTTGCCGACCAGGTGCTTGGTCGCCGAGACGTGGATCTCGCGCGTGGCGCGGTCGGCCTCGAGATGGCCGCAGAGGTTGATCACCGCCGAGCGGGCCTGCTCGATCTCGATCAGCATCTCGGCGGCGCGGTGCTGCAGCGCCTGGAACTTGCCGATCGGCTGGCCGAACTGCTTACGGGTCTTGAGATAGTCGCCGGTCAGCGCCCGCGCCGTCTCCATCGCGCCGAGCGCGTCGGCGCAGAGCGCGGCGGTGCCGCGGGCCTGCGCGGTCTCGATCGCGTCGAGGGCGCGGCCCTCCTCGCCCAGCAGCGCGTCGGCGGGCAGCTCGACGTTCTCCAGCACCAGCTCGGCGGCGCGGCCGCCCTGGCTGAGCGGGTAGTCGCGGATCTCGACGCCGGCCGTGCCCTTGGGCAGCAGGAACAGGCTGATGCCGTCGCGGTCGCCGACCTCGCCGGCCGTGCGGGCCGAGACGACGATCCGGTCGGCCTGCGCGCCGTTGACGACGACCGACTTGCGGCCCGACAGCGTCCAGGCCTCGCCGGCCTTCACGGCGCGGGTCTCGACCCGCTCGAGGTCGAAACGGCTGGCCGGCTCGCCATGCGCGAGCGCCAGCTGCAATCCGCCCTCGGCCGCCTGCTCGACCAGCGCCTGCTGCGCCGCGTCGCCCAGCTCGGCGATCAGCCCGCCGGCCAGCAGGATCTCGAGCAGCGGCTCGGTCGCGCCGGCGCGGCCCAGCTCCTCGAACACGGTCATCAGGTCGAAGCCCATGCCGCCGAAGCCGCCCTGCTCTTCGGTGAACAGCGCGCCCGCGACGCCCATCTCGGCCAGCCCGGCCCAGATCTCGGGCGACGAGCCGGTCTCTTCCGCGGCCTTCAGCGCCTGCGGGGTCACCGCGTCCGCGAGAAAGCGGCGCAGCCCGTCCTGCAGCATCTGCCGCTCTTCGGTCAGTTGGAAGTTCATGTCCCGCCCCCTCAGAGTTCCAGGATCGCCTTGGCGATGATCGTCTTCTGCACCTCGTTCGATCCGCCATAGATCGAGAGCTTGCGGTTGTTCAGGTAATGCGGCGTGGCCGACATCGCGTAGTCCGGGCCCACCGGGCCGACATTGCTGCCCGCCTCCAGCGCCTCGGAGACGAAGGGCATGGCGTAGGGCCCGACCGCCTGCTTGGTCAGCGCGTTGATCTCCTGCCGCAGCACGGTGCCCTTGATCTTCAGCATCGAGCTTTCCGCGCCCGGCGCCTGGCCGGCGGCGGCGGCCGAGACCACCCGCAGGTTGGTCGTGGCCATCGCCATCAGCGCGATCTCCACCTCGGCGATCTGCGCCGCGAAGAGCGGGTCCTCGATCAGCGGGCGGCCGTTCGACTGCTCGAGCGAGGCGATGCGCTTGAGGTTGGCGAGGCCGGCATTGGCGAAGCCCACGCCCGCGATGTTGGTGCGCTCATGCGTCAGCAGGTACTTGGCGTAGGTCCAGCCCTTGTTCTCCTCGCCGACGAGGTTCTCGGCCGGCACCCGCACGTTGTCGAAGAAAACCTCGTTTACCTCGGCCTCGCCGTCGATCAGCACGATCGGCCGCACCGTCACGCCGGGGTCGTTCATGTCGACCAGCAGGAAGGAGATGCCCTCCTGCGGCTTGCCCTCCTTCGAGGTGCGCACGAGGCAGAAGATCATGTTGGCGTGCTGGCCCAGCGTGGTCCAGGTCTTCTGGCCGTTGACCACGTAGTGGTCGCCGTCGCGCACCGCCGTCGTCTTGACCGAGGCGAGGTCGGAGCCCGCGCCGGGCTCGGAATAGCCCTGGCACCACCAGTCGTCGCCGTTGAGGATGCGCGGCAGCCAGTACTCCTGCTGCTCCTTCGAGCCGAACTTCTGCAGCACCGGGCCGAGCATGGCGAGCCCGAAGGGCACGATGCGCGGGGCGTGGGCGGCGGTGGTCTCCTCCTCGAAGATGTGCCGCTCGACCGCGTTCCAGCCGGCGCCGCCATGCTCCTTCGGCCAGTTGCCGGCGAGCCAGCCGCGTTCGTTGAGGATGGCGTGCCATTCCTCGTAGTCGTCCTTGGTCAGCCGCTGGCCGAGACGGACCTTGTCCGACAGGCGCTTGGGCAGTTTCTGCTCCAGAAAGCTCCGCACCTCGGCGCGGAAGGCCTTCTGCTCATCCGTGAAGTTCAGGTCCATTGCGGTCCCCTTCTCAGTAGATCTCGAACAGGCCGGCCGCGCCCTGGCCGCCGCCGATGCACATGGTGACGACGCCCAGCTTGGCGCCGCGACGGCGGCCCTCGATCAGGAGGTGGCCGGTCATCCGCGCGCCGGTCATGCCGAAGGGATGGCCGATCGAGATCGAGCCGCCAGAGACGTTCAGCTTGTCGTTGTCGATGCCGAGCGTGTCGCGGCAGTAGAGCGCCTGGGAGGCGAAGGCCTCGTTCAGCTCCCACAGGTCGATGTCGTCGACGGTGAGGCCCTGACGCTCCAGCAGGCGCGGCACCGCGAAGACCGGGCCGATGCCCATCTCGTCGGGCTCGCAGCCCGCGACGGCAAAGCCGCGGAAGGCGCCGAGGATGTCGAGGCCGAGGCGCTCGGCCTCCTTGCGGTCCATCATCACCAGAGCGGCAGCGCCGTCCGAGAGCTGGCTGGCATTGCCGGCGGTGATGAAGTTGCCCTCGCCGCGCACCGGCTGCAGCTTCTGCAGACCCTCCAAGTTAGTCGAGGGGCGGTTGCACTCGTCCATCGAGATCGTCTCGGTGACGTGGGAGACCTCGCCGGTCTCCTTGTCCTTGACGGCCTTGGTCACTTCCATCGGCGCGATCTCGGCGTCGTAGCGCCCGGCCTTCTGGGCCTCGGCGGTCCGCTGCTGGCTCGACAGCGCCAGCTCGTCCTGCGCCTCGCGCGAGATGCCGTAGCGCTTGGCCACGGTGTCGGCGGTCTCGATCATCGCGTGGTAGAGCGCGGGCTTGTGCTCCTCGATCCATTCGTTGCGCGAATGGCGCGGGGTCGGCTGCACCATCGAGATGCTCTCGACGCCACCCACCAGCACGGCCTTCGCGCCTTCCTGCGCGATCATGTGGCCGCCCATGGCGACCGCCTGCAGGCCCGACGCGCAGAAGCGGTTGACGGTGGCGCCCGCGACCGAGACCGGCAGCCCGGCACGGATCACCGCCTGGCGGGCGATGTTGCCGCCGGTGACGTATTCCGGGTAGCCGCAGCCGAAGATCGCGTCCTCGATCAGCGCCGGGTCGATGCCGGCACGCTCGACCGCGTGGCGGGCGACGTGGCCCGCCATGTCGGCCCCGTGGGTGATGTTGAACGCGCCGCGCGCGGCCTTGCCGATCGGCGTGCGGGCGGTGGATACGATGACGGCGTCGGTCATGTCGTCTCTCCCTTTCAGCCGTTCAGGCTGGCGAATGTGGAATTCTCGTTGGCGAGGCGGTCGAGCAGCGGCGCGACCTTCCAGAAATGGTCGTCCTCTTCGGCGTAGCGCCTGATCCGGTCACGGATGGTCGCGAGCCCCTCGCTGTCGGCGTGATGCATCGGGCCGCCGCGATGGCGCGGGAAGCCGTAGCCGTAGAGCAGCGTGACATCGACATCGAGCGGACGCTGCGCGATGCCCTCCTCGACCACGCGGGCGCTCTCGTTGACCATGGCGGCCATGTAGCGCTCGACGATCTCGGCATCGGTGAAGTCGCGCGGGGTCACGCCCTGCTTCTCGCGCTCACGCGCGATGATCTCCTCGACCTCGGGGTCGGGGCGGCCGCGCGGGCTTTCCTCGTCGTAGATGTAGTAGCCGCGGCCGGTCTTCTGGCCGAGACGACCCATCTCGTAGAGCGTGTCGGCCCAGCCGGGGTAGCGATCTTTCTCGTGGCGCTGGTCGGCCTTCCGCTGGCGCGTCATGTAGCCGATGTCGAGGCCCGCGAGATCGCCCACCTGGTAGGGGCCCATCGGGAAGCCGAACTCGCGCAGCGCCCGGTCGATCTGGTAGGGGCTCGCGCCGTCGAGGATCATCGCGTCGGCCGCGGCGCGGTAATGCGCGAGGATGCGATTACCGATGAAGCCGTCGCAGACGCCGGCGCGGACCGAGACCTTGCCCAGCTTCTTGCCGAGCGCGAAGGCCGTGGCAGTCACCTCGGGCGCGGTCTCCTTTGCGACGACCACCTCCAGAAGCTTCATGACGTGGGCGGGCGAGAAGAAGTGCAGCCCGATCACGTCCGCTGGGCGCGAGGTCGCCTGGGCGATCTCGTCGATGTCGAGATAGGAGGTGTTGGTGGCGAGCACCGCGCCGGGCTTGGCGACCCGGTCAAGCTCGCGGAACACCTCCTTCTTGACGTCCATGCTCTCGAACACGGCCTCGATGATCACGTCGGCCCCGCTCAGCGCGTCGTAGCCGGTGACGCAGGACAGCGCGTCCGACAGGATCGCGTCGCGCTTGTCTTCCGAAAGCTTGCCGCGCTTCACCGCAGCCGCGAGGTTCTTTTCGATGGTGGCGCGGGCGCGGGCGGCCGCGTCGTCGTCGCGCTCGGCCAGCGTCACCGAAAGGCCGCGCAGCAGCGAGGCGGTGGCGATGCCCGCCCCCATGGTGCCGCCGCCGATCACGCCGATCTGCGAAAAGCCGCGCGGGGCGACGCCCTCGATCTCGGGCAGCTTGGCGACCTTGCGCTCGATGAAGAAGGCGTGGATCAGGCCGGCGCGCTGCGGCGTCTCCATCATCTTCATGAACTGCCGGCGTTCCTCGGCGAGGCCCTCGTCGAAGGAAAGCTTCGTCGTCGCCTCGACCGCATCGAGCGCCGCGAGCGGGGCGACCTCGCCGCGCAGCTTCTTCTGCAGCGCGCTGCGGCCGGCCTCGAACAGCGCGGCGTCATGCGCGGGCGCGTCCATGGCCCGCACCGGGCGCGGGCCCGCGCCCTGCGCCAAGAGCTCCTCGGCGTAGGCGAGCCCGGCCTCGAGCGCCTCGCCCTGCCCCAGCTTGTCGGCGAGGCCCATCTCGACCGCACGCGCGGCCGAGACCGGCGTGCCGGTGGTAACCATGTCGAGCGTCGCCTCGACGCCGGCGAGGCGCGGCGCGCGCTGCGTGCCGCCGGCGCCGGGGATGACGCCGAGCTTGGTCTCGGGCAGGCCGAGCGAGGCGCCGGGCACCACGACGCGGTAATGCGCGCCGAGCGCGACCTCGAGCCCGCCCCCCAGCGCCGCGCCGTGGATCGCGGCGACGACCGGCTTGGTGCAGGCCTCGATGCGGTTCACCACGTCGGGCAGCGACGGCTCCTGCGGCGGCTTGCCGAATTCGGAGATGTCGGCGCCGCCGATGAAGAGCCGGCCCGCGCCGTGGATCACGGCGATCTCGGCGGCGTCGGACTCGAAGCGCTCGATCGCCTCGACCAGCCCGGCCCGCACGTCGCGGCCGAGCGCGTTCACCGGCGCGTGGTCCACGGTGATCACCGCGATCCGGCCGCGGCTTTCGAAATGCACTGTTCCAGCCATGTGATCCTCCTCTTGGCGGGCAACCTAACGGCTCGGCCGCCTCAGTTTCAACATGTAAATTTCAATTCCGACATGCGGAATTATGACGTCAGATGTCGTGGCGGGTCAGGAACGGCCCCTGCCCCATGATCCGCTCCAGCTCGCGCACGCTCTCGTGCAGCTTCGGGCCGACCTCCTCGCGCATCCGCTCCATGCTCAGATCCTTGGGCATCGCCCCGCAGGTGAAGATCACCGGCTCGCTCAGGTCGCGCGACTGGAACGGCACCGACACCGCGTGGATGTTGGCCGCGAAATAGGCGTCGGGGTCGGCGATCACGAAGCCCTCGGTGACGAGCTGCGTGTAGGCCGCGCGCCGGGCGGCCCGGGCGATCTCCTCGGTCAGGCCGCGATGGCCCTGCGCCTCGGCCACCGCCTGCGCGAAGCCCTCCTCGGAGAGCGAGGCCAGCATGGCATGGCCCGAGCTCGACCCCTTGAAGGGCAGCCTGTGGCCGACCTCGAGCCAGATCGAGGACACGCCCTGCGGCCGCCAGGTCTTGGTGATCAGCACCCGGCCGCGGTCGCGCACCGACAGGAGCGCCAGCGTGCCGGTGGCGTCGGCCAGCCGCTGCATGATCGGCCCCGACAGCTCCACGAAGGAGATCGAGGCGCTGGCCACGTTGCCCAGGGCCAGCAGCGCCGGGCCGGGGCGGTAGCGGTCGTGGCGGCGCGCATGGGTCAGGTAGCCCAGCGACTGCAGCGTGAAGGTCAGCCGCGAGACCGTGCTCTTGGGCAGGCCCGTGCGCTCCGAGATCTCCGCGTTGCCCAACCCGTCATCGGAGGGGCGGAAGGCGCGCAGCACCGACAGGCCCCGGGCGAGCGTGGTGGCGAAGCGGCGGTCCTGGCTTTCGTCCTCGATCTTCATCCCCGCCTCACATCGATGTCGGGATGAGCAGCGACAGCGCCGGCACCGCCATGATCAGGATCAACACCAGCACGTCCACGGAGAGGAACCGCGCGATGCCCGAGAAGATCCGGTCGATCGGCACGTCGCGCCCGACCACGCCGGCGATGACGAAGACGTTGAGGCCGACGGGCGGGGTGATCAGGCCGATTTCCAGAAGCTTGATGACCACGACGCCGAACCAGATCAGGTCCCAGCCATAGGTCTCGATCAGCGGGATCATCAGCGGCAGGGTCAGCACCATGATGCCGATCGGGTCGAGGAACATGCCGAGCGCCAGGTAGATCAGCGCGATCGCGGCGAGCAGCAGCACCGGCGACAGCTCGGCCGCGGTGACGGCCTCGACGATGTCGGGCGCGACGCCTGTGAGCGCGATGAAGGCCACGAAGATCTTGGCGCCCGCCGCGATCAGGAAGATCGAGGTGGTCTGGATGCAGGTCTCGCGCAGGCTTTCCCAGATGTCGCGCAGGCTGAGCTTGCGCTGCACGAAGCCGATCAGCACCGCGGCCGAGACGCAGACCGCCGCCGCCTCGGTGGCGGTGAAGATGCCGCCATAGATGCCGCCGACGATGATCACGAACAGAAGCACCGCGGGCCAAGCCTCGAGCGCGGCGCGGCCGCGCTCGCCCATGGTGATGGTGCCGGTGAAGGCCGGCGCCGCGGCCGGGTCGCGCTTCACCCAGATGTAGATGACGAGCAGGAAGCCCAGGAGCGAGACGAGGCCCGGCAGGATGCCCGCGAGGAACAGCGCGCTGATCGAGGTCTCGGTGAAGATGCCGTAGATGATGAACAGCACCGAGGGCGGGATCAGCGAGCCCAGCGTGCCGCCGGCCGCGACGCTCGCGGTGGCGAGGCGCTTGTCGTAGCCCACCGACAGCATCTCGGGCGTGCAGATCCGGCCCATGGTCGAGGCGCAGGCGATCGACGATCCGGTGATCGCCGAGAAGCCGCCGCAACCCACGACCGAGGCCATGGCGACGCCGCCGGGCACGCCGGCCAGCCAGACGCGGGCGGCGTGGTAGATCTTGGTGGTGATCTCGGCCCGGTAGGCGATGTGTCCGAGCGCCACGAAGAGCGGGATCATCGACAGGTCGTAGCTGTGAATCAGGTCGAAGGAGTTCGAGAAGACCAGCGACGAGGTCGGCCGGATCGCGCGCTCGGGCGCGAAGGCGCCGGTGCGGAAGGCGAAGATGACGAAGGTGCCGATGGTCGCGATCGAGGCCAGCGCGAAGGCGATCGGCACGCGCAGCGCCAGCAGACCGAGGACCGCGCCGAAGGCGACGAGACCGATGAGGGTGCCGTCCATGGATCAGACCTCTTCGTGGGGGTTGTGCTTGGCCGGGACGAGCACGTGGCCGCCCGAACGGATGGTGGAGATGTCGCCGGTCATCTGAACCGCGAGACGGATCCAGCAGAAGGTGACGCCGAACAGGAACAGCACCCGGCCCGGCCATTTCGGCAGCGAGAGCTGGCCGAAGAAGAAGCTGCCGCTTTCGAGCGTGTGCACAGCCTCGCGCCAGCCGGCCCAGATCAGCGGCGCCAGCGCCAGGAGGCCCACGGCCGAGCCGAGCACGACGAGCCAGTCCTGCGTGCGCCGCGGCAGCCGTTCGGAGATCACCTCGACGACGATGTTGGCGCGCGCCGCGGCGGTCGAGGCCAGCGGCAGCACGATGGCCGCGACCATCAGCTCGCGCACCATGACGATGGTGTCGGGAATGCCCGAATTCAGCGTCGCGCGCAGCACCACGCTCACGGTGATCAGGAGCCCCAGCGCGATCACGGCGATCACGGCGAGGTCCAGCAGCAGTTTCTCGATACGGCTCAGCATCTCGCTCCTCCCCGGCCGGGACGCGCGATCGCGTCCCGTGGCCCGGCGGCAGTCGGAATTTCAGGGGTGGGGGTGGGCTGCGGCGCGGGTGAGACGCGCCGCGGCCCCGTCAGGCCCCGTCAGGCCCGGTGTCGGGCCCGCGTCGGGCGCGGATCAGCCGCGCTCCCAGGGGTAGCCCTGCTCGTCGCGCTCGGCCTGGTACTTCTCGATCAGCGCGCGGTACTCGTCGAGCAGCGCCTCGCCCTCGAGACCGGCGGCATCGGCCTGGGCGACCCACTCCTCGAGATAGGTGTTGCCCTTCTCGACCAGCTTGCCGCGCTCCTCGGCCGGCAGCTCGATGATCTCGACGCCGGCTTCCTTCATCTTCTCGATCGCGGCCTCGTTGTCGGCGTTGATCAGGCGGCCGAACTCGTCCGACAGTCCCTTGCCGGCTTCCATCAGCGCCTGCTGCTGGTCCTCGGGCAGGCCGTCGAAGACGTCCTTGTTCATGAAGATGCCGAGCGCGCCGACCTGGCCCCAGTTCAGCAGGGTGTAGCTGTCCATCACCTCCTGCTGGTTCAGCGCGCCGACCGCGTAGGAGTAGCCCTGCGAGCAGTCGAGCAGGCCGGTGTCGAGGCCCTGATAGGCGTCGTAGATCGACATGTTGACGAGGTTGGCGCCGAAATCGGCGAAGGTCTTGCCATAGGCGCCGACGCCGCGGACCTTCAGCCCCTCGATGTCCTCGACGGTGCGGATCGCCGTGCCCTTGCAGCCGATATGCACGGCCGAGGTGGTGTAGGTGCCGATATAGACGAGGTTCTGGTCGGCGAGGTTCTGCGCGATGGCGTCGGAGTTGCGCATCAGCTCGTCGGTGGCCTTCATGCCGACCCAGGGGTCGGGGTTCTGCACCGGCAGGTCGGCGATGCCGTAGGCCAGCATCTCCTGCGGGAAGTAGACGGCGATGATGGTGCCCGCATCGGCCACGCCATCGGCCACGGCCTGCGCGGCGGCATCGGCCTTGAACAGGGCGCCGCCCCATTGCACGTCGAAGTTCAGCTCGCCGCCGGTGCGCTCGGCCACGTCCTCGACGAACCAGTTCAGCGCGTCGGCGCGGGCGCCGCGGTTCGGGCCTGCCTCGCCGAAGAACAGCGTGGTTTCGGCATGGGCGATGGAGCCGAGCGTGGCACCGGCGAGAATCGTCGAGGCGAGCGCCGCCTTCAGAAATCGCGTCATTTCAGTCTCCTCCCTGAAGTTTCGCATAGTGGAATTATATTCTGCACGTCGAAACCTACGGGAGGGACCATGCCGCTGGCAACCCGCGACTTACGCCGCAGCGCGGCAAAAGCATCAATCGATGAGATGGACGAGTTCGGCCCGTGGGCCAGCGGGCCCGAGATCGAGCCGGGCCAGCGTGACCGGCAGGCGGAACCGCCGCTTGCCCGCCGCACCGGGGTTGAGAAACAGCACCCCGCCCCGGCTTTCGATCAGCGGCTTGTGCGAATGGCCCGAGACCACCACGGCGATGTTCCGCTCGCCCGGATCGAAGCCCAGCGTCTTCAGGTCGTGGCGCATGTGGATGCGGGTGCCGGCCAGTTCGGTCTCGACGGTCTCGAGGAATCGGGCGGCCCAGCCCTCGGTGTCGACATTACCGCGAATCGCGGTGACCGGAGCGATGGCCTCCAGCTCCCCGATCAGCCCGTCGCGGCCGATGTCGCCCGCGTGCAGGATGTGGTCGCAGCCCTCGAGCGCGTCGATCGCCTCGGGCCGCAGCAGCCCGTGGGTGTCCGAGATCACCCCGACCCGCATCAGCCGGTGGCCTTGCGCAGCGCCGGCGCGACCTCGGTGCCCAGAAGCTCGATCGCCTTCATCAGATGCGCGTGGTCATAGACCCCGATCGCCATCTGTATCAGCATCCGGTCGAAGCCGAACAGCTCGTGGAGCCTCAGGATCTTGTCCACCAGTTCCGCCGGGCTGCCGACGAACTGCGCGCCCTCGGGCCCGCGCGCCGCGTCGAACTGCGCCCGGCTGGTCGGCCCCCAGCCGCGTTCGCGGCCGATGCGGTTCATCACCTCGGCCTGCGCCGGGTAGATGATGTCGGCGGCGCGCTGGCTGTCCTCGGCGACGAAGCCATGCACGTTGAGCGAGGTCTTGAGCGCGCCGGCGTCATGCCCTGCCCGCTCGGCACTCTTGCGGTAGAGATCGAAGAGCGGCGCGAAGCGCGCGGGCTCGCCGCCGATGATCGCCAGCGCCATCGGCAGGCCGAGCGCGCCGGCCCGCGCCACCGACTGCGGCGAGCCGCCCACCGCGCGCCAGATAGGCAGCTTGCCCTGCACCGGGCGCGGATAGACCCCGCGCGACGGGATGGGCCGGGTGTGGGCGCTGCCGGGCCAGCGCACCACCTCGCCCTCGTTCAGCTCCATCAGAAGCTGCAACTTCTCCTCGAACAGGTCCTCGTAATCCTCGAGGTCGTGGCCGAAGAGCGGGAAGCTCTCGATGAAGGAGCCGCGCCCGGCGATGATCTCGGCCCGGCCATGGGTCAGCGCGTCGAGCGTGGCGAATTGCTGGAACACCCGGATCGGGTCGTCGGAGCTCAGCACGCTCACCGCGCTCGACAGCCGGATGCGTTTCGTGCGCGGCGCGGCGGCCGCGAGCGCCACGGCGGGGGCCGAGACGGCATAGTCGGGGCGGTGATGCTCGCCCAGTCCGAACAGGTCGAGCCCCACCTCGTCGGCCAGCGCGATCTCCTCGATCAGCTGCGACAGCCTGAGCGCCGGGTCGACCAGCGCCCCGCTCACCGGGTCGCGGCCGACATCGCCGAAGGTGTAGAGCCCGAGTTCCATGTCCATCTCCGATTGCAGCTTGCCTCCGATCTAGTCAGCGGCGCGCCCCGGTCCAATCGCCGGCCCCGCGCAGCGCCTGTGCAGCCCCGCCACGCCACCGGCCCGAACGTTGCGCCGCGCGGAACCCGCTTGCATCGCGGCGGCGTTCTGCCCTTGCTGCTGCCGCGGAAGAAGGACCGGACCGAGTTGTTTTCCACCGACACCATCCTGTTCACCGTGATCGGTGTCGGCCTCGCGCTCGCCGCGACGGTGATGCTGCTGCAGCAGCGCCGCACGCCGCAATCGGCGGCGGCATGGCTGCTGGCCATCCTGCTGATCCCCTACGTGGCGATCCCGCTCTTCTTCGCGCTGGGCTTTCGCAAGAAGAACGACCGCCACCCGACGATCCGCTTCTCCGACCCGGGCTGCGGCTGCCCCGCCGATCCGGCGCAGGGCGCCTCCGAGGCGTTTCGTGCCTTCGGCCTGCCGCCGGCGAAGGGCGGCAACCGGATCGAGCTGCACCGCGACGCCGACCACGCGCGCCACGCGATGCGCGAGCTGATCGAGACGGCCGAGCACGAGATCGACGTCACCTTCTACCTGATCCACAACGACGCGCTGGGCCGCGACTTCATCGAGCGGCTGACCGAGAAGGTCCGCGCCGGCGTGCGGGTGCGGCTGATCATCGACCGGCTGGGCGGCTTCTTCCATCCGCGCGAGGCGCTCGAGCGCTTCATGGTGGCGGGCGGCGAGCTGCGCTGGCACCAGCCCTTCCTGAACTGGCCGATGCAGGGCCACATGAACCTGCGCAACCACCGCAAGATGATCATCGCCGACCGCGCCCGCGCCTGGACCGGCGGCCGCAATGTCGGCCTCGAATACATGAGCTTCCCGGCCTCGGGCGCGCCCGAGATCGGCCGGCCCGACCTGTGGCGCGACCTGTCCTTCACGCTCGAGGGCCCGGCGGTGGAGACGCTGTGGGACGTGTTCCGCGCCGATTGGGGCGTGGCCGAGGGCGAGGTCGAGCCGCTGCCGCCGCTGCATGTCGCCGCGCGCCCCGGCGAGGCGGTGGTGCAGGTGGTGCCCTCGGGGCCCGACACCCATCTCGACCCGCTGCACGACGTGCTGGTGCAGATGATCCATGCCGCCACCCGCCGGGTCTGGATCGCCACGCCCTACTACCTGCCGACCGAGCCGCTCAACGCCGCGCTCTGCACCGCCGCGCGGCGCGGCGTCGACGTGCGGGTCATGGTGCCGGCGAAATCGAACCAGCGCATCGCCGACTTCGCGCGCGGCGCCTATCTGCGGGCGCTGCACGAGGCCGGCGGCCGGGTGCTGCAGCTGCCGGGCCAGATGACCCATGCCAAGGCCGGCGTGATCGACGACGTGGCCTGGGCCGGCACCGCGAATTTCGACGTGCGCTCGATGCTGCTCAACTTCGAGGTGGCAATCTTCCTCTACGACCGGCCTTCCGTCGCCGGCCTGGCCGAGTGGTTCGCCACCGAGGCCGCCACCTGCCGCGAGGGCGTGCGCCGGCCCGGTCTCGGCCGCAGGCTGGCCGAGGGCGTGTTCCGGCTCGGCGCCCCCATGCTATGAAGAACGCATGAGCCATCCCCATCTCCGGCCCGGCCGGCTGCGTCTCGTCAGCTACAACATCCGCAAGGCGCTCGGCACCGATCGCCGCCGCAACCCCGCGCGCATCTGCAGCGTGATCGCGGCGCTGGAGCCCGACATCGTCGTGCTGCAGGAGGCCGACCTGCGGCTGGGCGCACGCCCCACCGCCATCCCGGCGACCGAGCTGGCGCATCTCGCGCAGCTTTCCGAGCTCGAGGTGGCGCCCTTCGGCCAGTCGGCCCGTAGCCTCGGCTGGCACGGCAACGCCATGCTGCTGCGCCGCGGGATTGAGCTGCGCGGGATGCACCGGCTGGCGCTGCCCGGGTTCGAGCCGCGCGGCGCCATCGCCGCCGATCTCGACACCCCGGCCGGCCCGTTGCGGGTGGGCGGCCTGCATCTGGGGCTCTTGCGCCAGTCGCGCCGGCTGCAGCTCACGCATATCCTCGACGAGCTGACCGAGCTGCCGGCGATGCCGACGGTGCTGGCGGGCGATCTCAACGAGTGGTCGGAGCGCACCGGCCTCGGCCGACTGGCGCGGCGCTTCGCGATCCATGCGCCAGGGCGCAGCTACCATTCCCGACGGCCGGTCGCGGCGCTCGACCGGATCGCGACCTCCTCCGACCTGGTGGTGGCCGAGGCCGGGGTCTGGCACGCGCCGCCGGCCCCGGCGGCCTCCGATCACCTGCCGATCTGGGCCGACCTGCACCACGCCTGAGGCGTCAGACGATCAGCTCCTCGAGTGGCCGGCGCGCGCGGCGCTCGGGCGGATCGCCGGCCGGGCCCAGCCGCACCACCCGCAGGAGCCGCCGCTCGGGGTCGAGCCCGACCTGCCGCGCGATCTCCTGCCGCGCCTCGGGCTCGGCCGTCAGCGCCCCCATCGGCCAGGCGGCGAGACCGAGCTTGGCCGCCTCGAGCAGCAGCCTCAGATAGGCGCGCCCGGAGGTCACCGGGCTTTCGCCGCGCGGCCGGTGGAACAGCGCGATCACCGCGGCGCTGCGGATCTGCGGCCCCTCGCCGCTCAGCCGTGCCGTCAGCCCCATGAGATCCGCCGGGCGCCAAAGCGGCCCCAGCAGGCCGCGCATCTCGATCGCCGCGCGCGGCGACAGGCCGAGCTTGCCGCGGTCGAGCCCGTCGAACCGCTTGCGCGGGTGGCGCGGCCCGAGCCGCAGCCAGCGCACCAGTTCGCGCCGCGCCTCGGGCCGGCGCAGATGCGAGATCGCGGATTGCTCGAACAGGTCGGCCAGCCATTCGCGCCGGCCGCGATCGGTGACGAGGATCGTGTCGCGCCGGGTCCAGCCGTAGAGGTCGACCTCGCGTTCCTCGTAGGGGCCGCGATGCATGAAGCGGCGCGCGAGCTGCCGGGCCAGCGGATCGGGCGCCGTCTCGCTCTCGAGCGTGATGCGCGCGGCCAGCCGCAGCCCCGGCAGGGTGTCGCGGTCATCACCCGCCCACTGGTCGGTGAAGCCCGCGCCGAAGCGGCGGGCCGAAAGCGCGAGGATCGTCGCCTCGCTCGCCGCGCCGCAGGCCAGCCCCGCGGCGAGCCAGCCGGGGTCGCTGACCGAAAGCACCGCGTCGGGGTCGCAGCCGATCAGGATGCTGTCGCCCTTGCGGGTCCAGCGCGCGGGCTGGCTGTTGAGCGGCGAAGGCGCGCTGCGCGCCTCGGCCACGATCTGCCGGAACTCGTCGTCCTGCATCGCTGCGCCTCCTGGGCGCCCGAGGGGGCGCGACCGCCGAAGACCCTAGCGACGGATGCCCCGACGGCAAGAGGCCGTGACCGTTCCGTGGGGTGTGGTGCGAACCGGACTTGAAGACCGGGCCGCAGCACCATGATTATTCTATCTTATTCGAATGGCCGCCGCCGAAGATGTGACATCGCAGCCACGGTTCCCGCCGGGCAGCGGCCTTGCGTTCAGCCCAGCGCCTTCAGCGCCGCATAGGCGCCGCGATAGCGCCCATGCGCCTCGTCGAACGCCCCCGTCAACTCCGGCACCGGCGCCACGACCCGCGCGATCGGCGGCACGGTCGCGATCTCCGCGCCCTGACCCGTCGCCGCCATCAGACCGAGCCGCGCCGCGCCGAAGGCGCCACCGAAGTCCCCCGCCACCGGCAGTTCGACCGGCATATCGAGCGCCGTCGCGATCGCCTTCAGCCAGTACTCCGAGCGGGTGCCGCCGCCGACCCCGATCAGCCGGTCGAACCGCGTGCCGGTGGAGGCCAGCGCGTCGCGGCTGTCGCGGATCGCGAAGCTCACCCCTTCTAGCACCGCGCGCACCATCGCCGCGCGGTCGGTCTCGTGGCCCAGATGCAGGAAGGAGGCGCGCACATGCGCGTCGTTGTGCGGCGTGCGTTCGCCCCCGAGATACGGCAGGAACAGCGTGCGCGACGGCGCACGCAGTTCGCCCAGATCCGCCGTCAGCGCGGCGGCGGGGCTGCCCAGCATGCCCGAGAACCAGTTCATCGCGTCGGCCGCCGCGAGGATCACGCCCATCTGGTGCCAGCTGCCCGGCAAAGCGTGACAGAAGCTGTGCACCGCGCTCGCGGCATCGGGGCGGAAGCCGTCGGTCGCCGCGAAGAGCACGCCCGACGTGCCGAGCGACACGAAGGCCGTGCCCGGCGTCACCACGCCCACGCCCACCGCGGAGGCCGCGTTGTCGCCACCGCCGCCCGCGACGACGACACCATCGGGCAGGCCCCAGCGCGCGGCGAGTTCGGGCCGCAGCCGGCCCGAGACTTCGGAGCCCTCGACCAGCCGGGGCATCTGCGCGCGCGACAGCCCCGTCGCGGCGAGCAGATCGTCCGACCAGGCCCGCGCGGCGACGTCGAGCCAGCCGGTCCCGGCAGCGTCCGACATCTCGGCCACGTGCTCTCCGGTCAGCCAGAGACGAAGGTAATCCTTAGGAAGCAGTACCTTGCGGACCGCTTTGAATGTTTCGGGCTCGTGTCGCCGCACCCATTCGACCTTCGGCGCAGTGAACCCCGGGAAGACGATGTTGCCGGTGATCTCGCGAAACTTCGGGTCGGCGTCGAGTTCGGCCGCCTCGGCATGGCTGCGGGTGTCGTTCCACAGCATGCAGGGCCGCAGCACGCGGTCGGACGCGTCGAGCAGCGTCGCGCCATGCATCTGGCCCGACAGACCGATGGCGCGCACCGCGCCCATGTCAATCTTGCCCTGCAACGCGCCGATCGCCGCCTCGGCGGCGGCGATCCAGTCGGCCGGGTCCTGCTCGGACCAGCCGTCCTGCGGGCGGGACACGGTCAGGGGCGCGCCGGCCTCGGCGAGGATCGACTGATCCTCGCCGACCGCCAGTGCCTTGATGCCCGACGTCCCGAGATCGAGGCCGATCGAGATCATGCCGGCTCGCGTTTCGGGTTCTTGCCGAGAATGATCATCGACAGGATGTCGTCCTCGGTCACGTCCTCGACCCGCTCGGTGCCCACGAGCTGGCCGTTCTTCATCACCGAGACGCGGTCGCACAGCTCCATCATCTCGCGCGTGTCGTGGCTGATCAGGAAGATGCCCAGGCCTTGCGCCTTCAGCTCCTTGATCAGGTCCGCGACCATCGCCGTCTCGTGCACGCCGAGCGCGGCGGTGGGCTCGTCCATGATCAGGATCTTGGCATTGAAATAGACCGCGCGGGCGATGGCCACCGACTGCCGCTGGCCGCCCGACAGCGCCGAGACGGGCTCGTTGAGCTTGCGGAAGTTCGGGTTGAGCCGCGCCATGATCTTGCGCGTCTCGGCCTCCTGCTTGGCGTCGTCGACGAAACCGAGCGCCGTGGTGATCTCGCGCCCGAGGAACAGGTTCGAGGCGGCGTCGAGATTGTCGGCCAAGGCCAGCGTCTGGTAGATCGTCTCGATGTTGTAGCGCCGCGCGTCGCGGGGCGAGTGGATCTCGGCCTTCTGGCCGTTGATCCGGATCTCGCCCGAGTCCATGCGGTAGGCGCCCGAGAGGATCTTGATCAGCGTCGACTTGCCGGCGCCGTTGTGGCCCAGAAGGCCCACCACCTCGCCCGGGTGGAGGTCGATGGACACGCCGTCCACCGCCTGCACCCCGCCGAAGGCGATGCTGATGTCCTTCAGCTCGACCAGAGGCGTCTCGCCGGCGGCGCGCGGGTCCGCTTTCGCGGTTTCGGTCATGGTCATCTCATTTCCCTCCCACGCGGCGGCGGTAGATGATGTCGATCAGCACGGCGGCCACGAGGACGGTGCCGACGACGATGTTCTGCAAGGGCGCATCGACGCCGACCATCGCCATGCCGGACTGCAGCGACTGCATGATCAGCGCGCCGAGGATCGCCCCGTAGATCGTGCCGATCCCGCCCGACAGCGCCGTGCCGCCGATCACCGCCGCGGCGATGACGCGCAGCTCGTCCAGCGTGCCGATATCGTTCGAGTGGTTGGTCAGTCGGGCCGAGGCCACCACCGCCGAGATCGCGACCAGCGCGCCGAGGATGGCGAAGACCTTCACGGTCAGGAAGCGGGTGTTGATGCCCGACAGCTCGGCGGCATCGGGGTTGCCGCCGGTGGCGAAGATGTAGCGCCCCAGGCGGGTCTTGCGGGCGATCACCGTCATCACCACGGCCACCGCGATCAGAACCAGCACCGAGTAGGGAATGCCGTAGGAGGCGGTCGTGCCCTCGGGCATCTCGAGGCCGCGCGCGGCGAAGTCGCGCTCCAGCACCCGGGTCGGTACCTCGTAGGCGTTGAGCAGCGCCACGAAGCCCAGGATCGCCACCACGGCGATGCCGATCAGCACCGCCTCGGCCCAGATCGGCTTCACCGGGAAGCCATGCGCGGCCTTGGAGCGGCGGGCCGAAAGCAGCGCCAGCACGGCGGCGGCGGCGGCGATCAGGCCGAAGATCCAGCTTCCGGTCGCGCCCAGCGTGCCGTTGATGCCGCCGAAGGCCTGGAAGGTCTCGTCGAGCGGGCCGATGGTCTGGCCGTTGGTCAGGTACCACGCGACGTTGCGCCAGATCAGCAGGCCGCCCAGCGTGACGATGAAGGCGGGGATGGTCAGGTAGCCCACCAGCCAGCCCTGGAAGGCGCCGATCAGCGTGCCGGCCAGCAGGCCGGCCAGGATCGCGAGCCAGGGCAGAGCGGCATGGCCCAGCGGCAGGCCCAGCGTGTCGGGCAGCCAGCGGGTCTGCATCATCGCCATCACGGCCGAGGCCGTGGCCAGCAGCGCGCCGACCGAGAGGTCGATGTGGCGGGTGACGATGATGAACACCATGCCGGTGGCCATGATGGCGACCGAGACGGTCTGGATCGTCAGGTTGAAGATGTTGCGCGGGGTCAGGAAGCGCCCGTCGGTCAGCACGTTGAAGACGATGCAGACAAGAACGAAGGCACCGACCATGCCCAGAAGGCGCAGGTCGATCTCGAGCTGGCTCAGGAAGCTCTTGGCGGGCGCCTTGGGCGCGGGCCGGTCATCCTTGGCGGTGCTCGGAATGGGGTTGGCATGTGCGTCGGACATGAAGCCATCCTCGCTGGAAGGGGCCGCGCGGCGCGCGGGCGGGAGGGGCAAGGGCCCCGGCGCGCTGGCGCGGGGCCGGTCCGGCGGGCCGCTCGGGGCCCGCCGGGTTCGGTCTTACTGGTCGCAGGGGGCGGGGCCGCCCGACACGCCCTGGCAGAGCGTCTCCTGGTCGATCCAGCCGGCATCGACGACCACGGCGAGGTTGTCCTTGGTCACCGGCACCGGGTCGAGGAACTTCGCGGTGAGCGTGGTGCCCGCGGGCGAGGTCCACTCCTCGGCGCCCTCGATCGCGCTCATCTCGGTGCCCGAGGCCAGCTCGATCGCGATCTCGCCGGCTTCGCGGCCGAGCTCGCGGCTGTCCTTCCAGACGCTGACGGTCTGGGTGCCCTGGGCCACGCGGTTCAGCGCGGCGTGGTCGGCGTCCTGGCCCGAGACCGGGATGCCGTCCATGCCCTGCGCGGTCAGCGCCGCCACGGCGCCGCCGGCGGTGCCGTCGTTCGAGGCGACCACGGCGTCGACCTGGTTGTCCTGCGCGGTCAGGATCTGCTCCATGTTGCGCTGCGCGTTGGCGGGCAGCCAGCCGTCGGTGTAGGCCTCGCCGACGATGGTGATCTTGCCGGCGTCGATCGCCTCCTGCAGCACCTCCTGCTGGCCGCCGCGCAGGAAGTCGGCGTTGGGATCGGTGGGCGAGCCCTTGATCATCACGTAGTTGCCCTCGGGCGCCGCCTCGAGCACGGCGCGGGCCTGCATCCGGCCGACCTCGATGTTGTCGAAGGTCAGGTAGAAGGCGCGGTCGTCCTCGATCAGGCGGTCATAGGCGATGACCGGGATGCCCTCGTTGAAGGCCGCGTCCACCGCCGGGCCGATGGCCTGGGTGTCCTGCGCGAGGATGATGAGCGCGTCGACGCCCTGCGCGATCAGGCTCTCGACGTCGGAGAGCTGCTTCGAGGAGGACGACTGCGCGTCCGCCGAGACGTATTCCGCGCCGGCCGCCTCGAGCGCCGCCTTGATCGCGGCCTCGTCGGTCTTCCAGCGCTCCTCCTGAAAGTTCGACCAGCTGACCCCGACGGTCATGCCCTCGTCCTGGGCGATCGCGGCCGTGCTGAAGCCGACCGTCGCGGCGACGGCGGCCCAAATTGCGTTGCGCATGGGTGTCCTCCCTAATCATGTCCTCCCGTCCCACCGGGAGACCGGGCCCTCCCCGGGCCGGATGCCGATACACTGGCATATTAAGTTTGCTTGTCAAAATATATTTTGCAAAACGTAGCGAAACACGGCTAACTTCCGACCGTGGGAGGCCGAAATCCCGTGCTGCGCGCAAGGATCGGCCGGAGGAGGCCCACAAATAATTCGGGGATCGAACTATGACCGACCTGGAGGCGGCGGGGAGGGCGGCCAGCGTGGCCGATGCGCCACAGGGCGTCGGGCCACTGATGCCGGGCGCGCAGCGCGAGGCGCGGCCGCTGCGCCAGCAGATCCTCGAACATGTCCGCGCCCAGGGCCGCGCCGCCCGCGCCGACATCAGCCGCGCCCTCGGCGTCAGCGCCGGCTCGGTCACGACGCTGACCTCGGAGTTGATCGGTCGCGACCTTCTGCGCGAGGTCGAGGGCGGCGCGCCCGGCGCCACCACGCGCGGCCGCCCGCCTGTCGCGCTCGAACTGGTGGCCGAGGGGCGACTGGTCGTCGGCATCAAGATCTCCGACGAGCGCAACACCGCGGTACTCGCGGATTTCGCCGGCACCATCCTCGCCGATGCCGCCCGCCCCGCCCCGCCGACGCGGCGCACGCTCGAGCAGACGCTGGGCGAGATCGGCGCGCTGATCGACGCGGTGCTGGCGCAGGCCGGGCGCGATGTCTCGGAACTGCTGGCCATCGGCGTCGGGCTGTCCGGCATGGTCGACCACGAGAACGGCCGCGTGCTCTGGTCGCCGCATCTCGCCGGGGCCGACATGCCGCTGGGCGAGGCCGCGACCAAGCGCTTCGGCCGCCCCGTCCTGATCGACAACGACGCCAACATGCTGACCCTGGCCGAGCTGTGGTTCGGCGCCGGCCGCCAGCGCCCGGACTTCGCCGTGGTGACGATCGAGCACGGCGTCGGCATGGGCCTCGTCATCGACAACCGGCTCTATCGCGGCACGCGCGGCATGGGGCTGGAGCTGGGCCACACCAAGGTGCATCTCGACGGCGCGCTGTGCCGCTGCGGCAAGCGCGGCTGCCTCGAGGCCTATCTCGCCGACTACGCGCTGGCGCGCGAGGCCGCGACCGCGCTGGGCCGCGCGCCGCAGAGCCCGCAGCTCATGCTCGACGCGCTTTTCGCCGAAGCCAAGGCCGGCAACCGCGCCGCCCGCTCCATCTTCCGCCGCGCCGGGCGCTACCTCGCGCTGGGGCTGTCGAACGTGGTGCAGCTCTTCGACCCGGAACTGGTGATCCTGTCGGGCGAGCGCATGCGCTACGACTACCTCTACGCCGAGGAGGTCCTGACCGAGATGCAGGGTCTGGCGCTGGTCGATGCCCGCCGCCACGCGCGGGTCGAGATCCACGCATGGGGCGACCTCGTCTGGGCGCGCGGCGCGTCTGCGCTGGCGCTGGCGGCGGTGACCGAGACCGTTCTATCCGAGGCGCGCGCCGCATGAGGCGCGGGCGGGACGGTGGGTGCCATGCGAATTTCCGGACAGGTGAAATGAAAGCCATTCTTGCATCGGCCATCCTGATCGCGGCCGGGGCGGCGCAGGCCGACCCGGCTCAGGCCAACCCGGCGAAGGGCGGCCCCCGCTTTGAGGACCGCTCGAGCGCCCTGCCCCGGCACGTCTATTCCGGCGGCTGGGAACATTTCGTCGGCGGCGGCGTCGCGGTGTTCGACTGCGACGGCGACGCCCGGCCCGACATCTTCGCCGCCGGTGGCGAGACCCCCGCCCGGCTGCTGCGCAACCGCGGCGGTTACGCCTTCGACGCGGCCCCCCTGCCCGAGCTGACCGGCGTCACCGGCGCCTACCCGCTCGACGCCGATGCCGACGGGCACCCGGATCTCGTCGTCCTGCGCGCCGGGCCGAACCGGCTGCTGCGCGGCCTGGGCGACTGCCGCTTCGAGGACGCGACCACGGCGATGGGCCTGCCGCCCGACGACGCCTGGAGCACCAGCTTCACCGCGTGGTGGGAGGACGACGCGCGCCCGGTCATGGCCATCGGCAACTATGTCGACCGCGCCGACCCGGAGGGGCCGTTCGAGGCCTGCGACGCCAACGCGATCCTGCGGCCCGTGCCCGGCGGTTGGAGCGAAGAGAGGCTGGATCCCGGCTTCTGCGCGCTCTCCATGCTCGCCGCCCGCGACGCGCGCGGCAGGCCGGCGCTGCGGATCTCGAACGACCGGCACTACTACGTGCGCGGCGGCTACGAGCAGATGTGGGATATCGGCGAAGGCCGCTTCCTGACCGAAGCCGAGGGCTGGCCGACCGTCTCGCTCTGGGGCATGGGCATCGCCTCGCGCGACCTCACCGGTGACGGCCGCGACGAGGTGATGCTGACCTCAATGGGCGACCAGCTCCTGCAGATCGCGCAGGCCGACGGCAGCTATGCCGCCGCGCCCTATGCCATCGGCTCCTACGCGCAACGCCCGCATCTGGGCGATGACGGCCGCCCTTCGACCGGCTGGCATGCCGAGTTCGGCGACATCGACAATGACGGCCGCGCCGATCTGTTCATCGCCAAGGGCAATGTCGACCAGATGCCGACCAATACCATGCGCGACCCCAACAACCTGCTGATGCAGCAGCCCGACGGGACCTTCGCCGAGGCCTCGATCGAAGCGGGCGTCGCCACCACGGAGCGCTCGCGCGGCGCGGCGCTGGCCGATTTCGACGGCGACGGGCGGCTCGACCTCGTGGTGGTCAACCGCCGCGCGCCGATGGAGCTGTGGCGCAACGTGACCGACGGCACCGGCCACTGGCTCGCCATCGAACTGCGCCAGCCCGGCGGCAACCGCGACGCCATCGGCGCGCGCGTCACCGTCGAGACGGAGACCGGCAGCCAGGTGATCCAGAAGACGGTGGGCGGCGGCCATGCGGGCGGGCAGCTGCTGCCGCTGCATGTCGGGCTGGGCGACGCGACCGCAGCCGAGATCACCGTGGAGTGGCCCGACGGCACCGTCACCGGGCCGCACCCGGCAAAGGCCGGCGGCACGGTGGTCATCGACCGCGCCGCCCTGCCCGGCTAGGCGCTTGCGCCGACCGGGTCCGGCGCTAGTGTCCGGGCCATGGACACACGCAGCTACGCCATCGGCGACATCCACGGCCACCCCGAGAAACTCGCTCGCGCGCATGCGCTGATCGCGGAGGACCGCGCGCGCTGCGGCGACGCGGCCGCGCCGGTGATCCATCTCGGCGACCTCACCGATCGCGGCCCCGACAGCCGCCGCGTGCTCGACATGCTGATCGACGGCATCGCCGGGGACGCCCCATGGACCGTGCTGCTGGGCAACCATGACAGGCTGTTCCGCAACTTCCTCGACGACCCGGACTGGCAGGACCCCGGCCTGCGGCCCGATCTCGGCTGGCTCGACCCGCGGCTGGGCGGCGACACCACGCTGGAGAGCTACGGCCTCGCCCCGGTCGCCGGGCGCGACCCCTACGAGGTGCATCGCGAGGCGGTCGCGCGGGTGCCGCGCGCGCATCGCGAGTTCCTCGCCGAGTTGCCGCTCTGGCACGAGCGCGGCGCCGCGCTCTTCGTCCATGCCGGCATCCGGCCGGGCGTGCCGATGCAGGAGCAGTCCGAGGACGACCTCGTCTGGATCCGCAACGGCTGGCTGGAAGACGGGCGCGATCACGGGCGGCTGGTCGTGCACGGCCACACCGCGCTCGAGCGGCCGCGCCATTTCGGCAACCGCGTCGATCTCGACGGCGGCGCGGCCTATGGCCGGCCGCTGGTGCCGGCGGTGATCGAGGACCGCGCGGTCTGGCTTCTGACCGAAGATGGCCGCGTGCCGCTGCGGCCCGAGCCCGAGGCCTAGATCAGCCCCAGGTCGCTCGCCCGCGTCGCGGCCTGCGCCCCGGTGGCGACGCCCAGCTTGGCGCGGGCGTTGCGCAGGCGCTGCTTGATCGCGCCCTCGGTCACGCCCAGCTCGAACGCCACCTGCTTGAGCCGCCAGCCCGACTTGATCCGGCTCAGCACCTCGATCTCGGCCTGCGTCAGCGGCACCGGCGGCACCAGCGCGACGTGCAGCTTCTGCATCAGGCTGTGCAGCCGCGCGACCTCGCGGTCGCTGAACTCGCGGTCGCGCCGGCAGAAGGCGGCGTAGCTGCGACGCTGCTGCGGGCCGCCGCCATGGATCGAGACCACAACACCGTAGCGCAGCCCGTAGGCCCAGCCGCTGCGGATCACGCCGCGCGGATCCTGCCGCGCCAGCTCGGACCAGCGCCGGGTGCCGGCCGCGTTCCGGATCCAGCGCAGCGCCGGATCGTCGGGCATGAAGCCTTCGCGGTTGTAGAGCGTGGTCCAGTCCTGCGGCAACGCGATCGCCTCGAAGCCGGGCGCGCCCTCGGCCATACCCAGAGCGATGTAATGCCCGGCCGGTGCCAGCCTCTCGATCTCGTCCCGGACCTGCGAATAGCCGATCACGAATTTCCCCCTCAGCGCATGCGTCACACCGCGCCCAGGCGCGTGCTTCGTCACCTAACAGGCTGCGCTGAATGCGGAATGAACGCGCCGTTCCCCGGATTCACTTTAGCACAGGACGATGCATCAGGGACATGACGGTGGGTCGGAAACAGAGTTTACACGCGGGCCGGGAGCGCGGCCGTCGCCTCTATCTCGACCAGCGCCTCGTCTTCGACCAGACCGGCGACGATCACCATCGTCATCGCCGGAAAGTGCCGGCCCAGCACCCGGCGGTAGGCCTCGCCCACCTCGCGCTGGCGCGCGAGGTATTCGCGCTTGTCGGTGACGAACCAGGTCAGGCGGGTGATGTGCTCGGCCGAACCGCCAGCCGCCTCGACCACGGCGAGGATGTTGCGCAGCGCCTGCTCCATCTGGCCGACGAAATCGTGGCTTTCGAACACTTGGCTTGCGGTCCAGCCGATCTGGCCGCCGACGAAGAGGTGGCCCTCGGGCGTCAGCACGCCGTTGGCATAGCCCTTGGCCGGGGCCCAGCCCTCGGGATGGATGATCTCATGTCCCATGTCCGGGCTCTCCTTCCAGTTCGCGTGCGATGGCGGCGCGCAGGCCCTCGGGCCATGCGACCGGCCGCCCGGTGTCCTTGTTGACGTGAACCAGCGTCGAGGCGGCGACGAGCCGCGTCTCGCCCCCGCTGGTCACGGTGATCTCCAGATCGAGGCTGGAACGGCCGAGTCGCAGCGGCACGAGCGTCAGTTCCAGCGGGTCGTCGATGCGGCTCGGCGCGGTGAACCTCACCTCGATGCGCGCCGTCGGCACGGCATGGCCGTCGGGCCCGTGGATCTGGCCGAAGCTGCGGCCCAGCCGCTCTGCGAACCAGTCCTCGATGCAGGCGTTCAACATCTCGAAATAGCGCGGGTAGAAGACGATGCCCGCGAAGTCGCAATGCTCGAAGCGCACGCGGCGCCGGACCGTGAACGCCATGATCAGACCCCCAGGAAGCGATGCGCGAGATCGGGGGTGAGCTTGGCCGGCGTGCCGTGCCAGACGTCGCGGCCGCGCTCGAGCACGGTGCAGCGGTCGGCGACGGTGGCCAGCTCCTTGAGCGACTTGTCGACGATCAGGATCGACTGGCCGCGTGCCTTCAGCGCCCGGATCGCGGCCCAGATCTCCTGCCGCACCACCGGGGCGAGCCCCTCGGTCGCCTCGTCGAGGATCAGGAGCCGCGGGTTGGTCATCAGCGCCCGGCCGATCACCAGCATCTGCTGCTCGCCGCCCGAGAGCGTCTCGGCCTTCTGGTCGGCGCGCTCGGCGAGGCGCGGGAACAGCTCGGCCACCTTGTCGAAGGTCCATTCGCCCTTGCGCGCCGCCGCCATCAGGTTCTCGCGGACCGTCAGGCCGCGGAAGGCGCGCCGCCCCTCGGGCACCAGCCCGAGGCCGAGCCGCGCCGCCTTGTGCGAGGGCAGCCGCCCGAGGTCGTGGCCCGCGAAGGCGATCCGCCCCGAACGCGCGCCGAGCATCCGGGTGATGCAGGCGATGGTGGTGGTCTTGCCCATGCCGTTGCGGCCCATCAGCGCCAGCGCCTCGCCCTCTTCGAGTTTCAGCGACACGCCGAACAGCGCCTGCACCTGCCCGTAGGCGGCGGTCAGTTCCTCGACCTCCAGAAGCGCGCTCATGCCTCCTCCCCCAGATAGACCCGCTGCACCTCGGCGTTGCCGCGGATCTCGTCCGGCGTACCGGTGGCGACGACGCGGCCATAGACCAGCACCGAGATCCGGTCGGAGAGGCGGAACACCGCGTCCATGTCGTGCTCGACCAGCAGGATCGGAGCGCGGTGGCGCAGCCGGTCGAGCAGGTCGCCGAGCGCGGTCGCGCCCTCGCTGCCCATCCCGGCCATCGGCTCGTCGAGCAGGAAGACGCGCGGCTCGAGCGCCAGCGCCATCGCGATCTCGAGCTTGCGCCGCTCGCCATGCGCCAGCTCCGCCGCCGGCACCGCCTCGCGGCCCGAAAGACCGGCCTGCGCGATGCAGTCGCGAGCGCGGCCCGCCAGACCTTCGTCGCGCATCACCGGGCGGAAGAAACGGAAGGTGACGCCCGAGGCGCCCTGCGCGGCGAGCACCACGTTCTGCATCACCGTGAACTCGGCCGCGACCGAGGAGACCTGGAAGCTGCGCGCCATGCCGAGCCGGGCCCGGCCCGCCGCGTCGATGCCCGCGAGCGAGCGGCCCGACAGGCGCACCTCGCCCGCATCGGGCGCGATCTCGCCCGTCACCTGCTTGATCAGCGTCGACTTGCCCGCGCCGTTCGGGCCGATCAGCGCGTGGATCTCGCCCGGCCGCAGGTCGAGCGTCACGTCGTCGGTCGCCTTCAGCGCGCCAAAGCTCTTCGACAGGCCACGGATTTCGAGGATCGGATCAGCCATGTCGCTTGCCCCCCGCGAGGAAGCCGATGACGCCGCCGCGCGCGAACAGCACCACGGCCAGCAAGAGCAGCCCGAAGAAGAACTGCCAGTGATCGCTCACCCCGCCGAGCAGGTGTTCGAGCGCAATGTAGAGCCCGGCGCCCGCGAGCGGCGCGAAGAGCCGGCCCGTGCCGCCGAGGATCAGGAAGACCAGAAGCTCGCCCGACAGGTGCCAGCTCAGCATCGAGGGGCTGACGAAGCGGTTGAGGTCGGCATAGAGCGCACCGGCCAGCGCGGTGATCGCACCGGAGATGACGAAGGCGGTCAGCAGCACGCCGCCGGGCCGGATCCCCACCGCCATCAGCCGCTGCCGGTTCTGCCGCGCCGCCTGCAGCGCGAGGCCGAAGCGCGAGCGCGCCAGCATCGCGATGCCGCCCAGCACCGCCATCAGCACCGCCCAGACGAGGCCGAAGAAGTGCAGCGGGTCGAGCGTGTCGAGCCCCGGAAAACCGTTGCGCACGTAGATCGGCAGCCCGTCCTCGCCGCCATAGGCGGGCCAGGAGATGGCGAAGTAGAAGATCATCTGGCCGAAGGCCAAAGTGATCATGATGAAGTAGACGCCGGTGGTCCTGAGAGACAGCGCCCCGATCGCGGCGGCGGCCAGCGCGCCGATCACCATGGCGGTGAGCCAGATCACCGGCATCGACGTCGTGCCCTCGAACAGGAAGGGCCATTCGAACAGCGGCGTGTAGTTCAGCGCGTGATGCGCGAGGATCCCGGCGGTGTAACCGCCGAGACCGAAATAGGCGGCGTGGCCGAACGACACGAGGCCGCCATAGCCCAGCACGAGATTGAGGCCGGCGCCGGCGATGGCGAGGATCGCGACCTTGGTGGCCAGCGTCACCATGAACACCTCGCCCATCGCCCAGGCGCCGAGGCCGAAGGCCAGAAGGCCGAGGCCGAGCGCGGCGTTGACCAGCGTGGCGCGGCTCGGGCGCGCGGGGGCGGCGGCCATCGGCTCGGAGCCGGCGGCGGGTATCTGCTCGACCGGGCTCATGCGCGCGCTCCGAACAGGCCGCCGGGCCGCACCACCAGCACCAGCGCCATCAGGATGTAGATCGCCATCGAGGCCAGCGCCGCGCCGACAGAGGTGGCGGCCGAGGTTTCCATGAACAGATCGAACAGCGAGGGCAGCAGCACCCGGCCCATCGTGTCGGTGAGGCCCACCAGCAGCGCGCCCACCAGCGCGCCCTTGATCGAGCCGATGCCGCCGATGACGATCACCACGAAGGCGAGGATCAGCACCGGCTCGCCCATGCCGACCTGCACCGACTGGATCGTGCCCACCAGCGCGCCGGCCATGCCGGCGAGCGCCGCGCCCAGCGCGAAGACCAGCGTGTAGAGGCGGCGGATGTCGACGCCGAGCGCCGCGATCATCTCGCGGTCGGCCTCGCCGGCGCGGACCTGCACGCCGATCCGGGTCTTGCCGATCAGCAGGAACAGCCCCACGGCCACGGCGAGCCCCGCGCCGATGATGGCGAGGCGGAACAGCGAATACTGGATACCGCCCGGCAGGGTGACGCTGCCCGACAGGCTGGGCGGCACGTTGAGATAGAGCGGGAAGGAGCCGTAGAGCCAGCGCGTGCCTTCCGAGAAGATCAGGATCAGCGCGAAGGTCGCGAGCACCTGATCGAGATGGTCGCGCGCGTAGAGCCTGCGGATCACCGCCACCTCGACGATCGCGCCCGCCGCGGCGGCGGCGGCGATCGAGGCGGCGAGGCCGAGCCAGAACGAGCCGGTCGCGGCGGCGACGCCGGCGCAGGCGAAGGCGCCGACCATGTAGAGCGAGCCATGCGCGAGGTTGATCAGGCCCATGACGCCGAAGACCAGCGTCAGGCCCGCGGCCATGAGAAACAGCATCAGCCCGGACTGAAGCCCGTTCAGAAGCTGCTCTATCAAGAGGATCGTCGACATCGGCTCGCTTTCGTCAGGGGTGCGGCGGGCCGAACCGGCCCGCCGCGCAGGGGCTTACATGCTGCACTCTTCGGCGTAGGCGTCGCCGCGATCCTCCATCGCGGTGGCGACGATCTTGTTGGTGAGCTGGCCTTCCTCGGAGATCACCTCGCGCACGTAGATGTCCTGCACCGGGTGCTGGTTCGGACCGAAGGCGAAGTCGCCGCGCACGCTGTCGAACTCGGCCGCGCGCAGCGCCTCGCGGAAGGCGTCGGCGTCCGAGATGTCGGCCTTGTCCATCGCCGAGAGCAGCAGCCGCGCCGTGTCGTAGCCCTGCGCCGCGTAGAGCGAGGGCAGACGGTCGTACTTGGCCTGGAAGGCCTCGACGAACTGGGCGTTGGCCTCGTTGTCGATGTCCTTCGACCACTGCGCGGTGTTCTTCACGCCGACCGCCGCCTCGCCGATCGCGGGCAGGATGTCCTGGCTGAAGGAGAAGGCGGGGCCGACCACGGGCATGTCGATGCCGGCCTCGGCCCACTGCTTCATGAAGGAGATCCCCATGCCGCCCGGCAGGAAGAAGAACAGCGCGTCGGCGCCGCTGTCGCGGATCTGCGCGATCTCGGCGGCGTAGTCGGTCTGGCCCAGCTGGGTGTAGACCTCGTTCGCGACCTCGCCCTCGTAGAAGCGCTTGAAGCCCGAGAGGCTGTCCTGACCGGCCGGGTAGTTCGGCGCCATGATGAACATGCGGCCGAAGCCCTCGTCGGTGGCGTACTGCCCCGCCGCCTCGTGCAGGTTGTCGTTCTGGTAGGAGACCGAGAAGTAGTTCTCGTGGCAGCCCTTGCCGGCCAGCTGCGAGGGCGCGGCATTGGTCGAGAGGTAGAACTTGCCCTGACGCACCGCGCCCGGCACCACCGCCATGGCGAGGTTCGACCAGACGATACCGGTCAGCACGTCCACGTCCTCGGACTGGATCATCTCGTCGGAGAGCTGCACCGCCACCTCGGGCTTGCGCTGGTCGTCCTCGATATGGACCTCGAGATCGGGGTTGCCCGCCTCCTCGACCGCCAGCATGAAGCCGTCGCGCGTGTCGATGCCGAGGCTGGCGCCACCGCCCGAGAGCGTGGTGATCATGCCCACCTTCACCGGCTCGGCCATGGCGGCCCCGCCGAGCATCGACAGCGCCAGCGCGGTCGTCGTCAGATATTTGGTCATTCTCGTCTCCCTGTGGATGCCGGTCTTGGTGCCGGTCATAGATTGGTACGCAAGTGCCAGAGCTCTGGAAAGAGCTCGGTTTCGAGCATCCGCTTGAGATAGCTGACGCCTCCGGTGCCGCCGGTGCCGCGCTTGAAGCCGATCACCCGCTCCACCGTGGTCACGTGGTTGAAGCGCCAGCGGCGGAAGTAATCCTCGAAATCGACGAGCTTCTCGGCCAGCTCGTAGAGCGGCCAATGCGTCTCGGGGTCGCGGTAGACCTCGGTCCAGGCGGCCATGACGCGGTCGTCGGGATGCGCGGCCGTCTCGGGCACGTCGAAGCCCGCCCGCGCGAGGCAGCCGATGGCGGTGTCGTAGAGGCTCGGGCGCGCAAGCTCGGCGCGCAGCTTCTCGACGATGTCGGGGCGATGCTCGTGCGGGCCGATCATCTTCTCGTTGCGGTTGCCGACGGTGAACTCGATCAGCCGGTACTGCCAAGACTGGAAGCCCGAGGACTGCCCCAGCGCGTCGCGGTAGCGGGTGTACTCGCTGGGCGTCATGGTCCTGAGCACGTCCCAGGCGGCGTTCATCTGCTCGAAGATCCGCGCCACGCGGGTCAGCATCTTGAAGGCCGGGCGCAGCCGGTCGGCGGCGATCGCCTCGCGCGCGGCGTCGAGCTCATGCAGCGCCAGACGCATCCACAGCTCGGTGACCTGGTGCTGCACGATGAACAGCATCTCGTCATGCTCGGCCGTGCGCGGATGCTGCGCCGTGAGCACGGCGTCGAGGCCGAGATAGTCCGTGTAGGACATCTTGCCTTCGAAGCGCATGACCGGATCGTCGCTCACTTCGCCGCCCCCCGCAGACGGAAGCGCTGGATCTTGCCGCTCTCGGTCTTGGGCAGCGCGTCGGTGAAGACGACCGAGCGGGGGTACTTGTAGGGCGCGATCTGCGCCTTCACGTGGTCCTGCAGCTGCTTGACCGTCTCTTCGGAGCGTGCAACGCCCTCGGCCAGCACCACATGCGCCTGCACCACCTGCCCGCGATCGGGGTCCGGGCAGCCGATCACCGCGCATTCGAGCACCGCGTCATGCGACAGGAGCGCCGCCTCGACCTCCGGCGCGGCGATGTTGTAGCCGGCCGAAAGGATGATGTCGTCCGAGCGCGCGGCGAAGTGGAAGCGGCCCTCCTCGTCCTGCACGAAGGCGTCGCCGGTCAGGTTCCAGCCGTCGCGGACATAGTCCGCCTGCCGGTCGTCGGCGAGGTAGCGGCAGCCCGTGGGGCCCTTCACGGCGAGCTGGCCCACCTCGCCGCGCGGCACCTCGTTCATGTCCTCGTCGACGACCCGGGCGACGTAGCCCGTGACCGGCCGCCCGGTGCAGCCCGGATGGCTGTCGTCGAGCCGGTTGGTGATGAAGATGTGCAGAAGCTCGGTCGCGCCGATGCCGTCGAGCATCGGCTTGCCGGTCTTCTGCATCCATTCCTCGTAGACCGGCGCGGGCAGCGTCTCGCCGGCCGAGACGGCGCAGCGCAGGCTCGACAGGTCCGCCCCCTCCTCCATCGCGCGCAGCATGGCGCGGTAGGCGGTGGGCGCGGTGAAGCAGACCGTCGCCTTATAGGTCTCGATGATCTCGATCATGTTCGGCGGCGAGGCCGACTCCAGCAGCGTCGCCGCCGCCCCGAAGCGCAGCGGGAACACCGCGAGCCCGCCAAGGCCGAAGGTGAAGGCCAGCGGCGGCGAGCCGACGAAGACGTCGTCGGGGGTGACGCCGAGCACCTCCTTGGCGTAGCCGTCGGCGATGATCAGCAGGTCGCGATGGAAATGCATCGTGGCCTTGGGCACGCCGGTCGAGCCGGAGGTGAAGCCCAGAAGCGCCACGTCGTCGCGCCCCGTGGCCACCGCCTCGAAGGTGACGTCCTTGTTCAGCGCGGCGCGGTCCAGCTCGGCGTCGTGGTTGGCGGTGCCGTCGAAGCCCACGACCTTCTTCAGGAAGCGACTGCCCTTGGCGCAGGCGACCATCTCGTCCATCAGCCGCGTGTCGCACAGCGCGATCGCGACCTCGGCCTTGTCGACGATCTTCGTGAGTTCGCCCGCGCGCAGCATCGGCATGGTGTTGACCACCACCGCGCCGGCCTTGGTGGCGGCGAGCCAGCAGGCGACCATGGCCGGGTTGTTGGCCGAGCGGATCAGCACGCGATGGCCGGGGCGGACGCCGTAATCCTCGACCAGCGTGCGCGCCAGCCGGTTGGTCCAGTCCATCAGCTCCTTGTAGCTGCGGCGGCGGCCATTGCCGATCAGCGCGGTGTGGTCGCCGAGGCCCCGCTCGACCAGCCGGTCGCAGAGCTCGACCCCGGCGTTCAGCCGCTCGGGGTAGTCGAAGCCCTCGAGCAGCAGCTCGGGCCACTGGTCCCTCGGCGGCAGGTTGTCCCGCGCGAAGCTGTCCTCATGCGCCGTCGGTCCCAGCATTGTCCCGTCTCCTCCCCTGTTCCGCGCCGCCCGGGGCTCCTCCTTCCCCGGGCGCGCGGCCTGTTCCCACTATGCCCCGTGCGCGGCCATCGCGGCGCGGGCGATGATGATCTTCTGCACGTCGCTCGCGCCCTCGTAGATCCTTAGCGCGCGGATCTCGCGGTAGAGCGTCTCGGGCACCGAGCCCGAGCGCACGCCCTCGCCGCCGAAGAGCTGCACCGTCGCGTCGATCACCTTCTGCGCCTGGTCGGTCGAGTAGAGCTTGGCCATCGCCGCCTCGCGGCTGACACGCGGCGCGCCCGTGTCCTTGAGCCATGCGGCGCGGTAGACCAGCAGCGCCGAGGCATCGACGTCGAGCGCCATGTCGGCGATGTGGCCCTGCACCATCTGCATCTCGAAGAGCGGCGCGCCGAACAGCTCGCGCGAGGCGGCCCGGTCGAGGCTCGCGTCGAGCGCGCGGCGGGCGAAGCCCAGCGCCGCGGCCGCCACGGTCGAGCGGAACACGTCGAGCACCGACATGGCGATGCGGAAGCCCTCGCCCGGCTGGCCGATCACCGCGTCGGCCGGCAGCCGCGCGCCTTCGAAGGACAGCCGCGCCAGCGGGTGCGGCGCGATGGTGTCGAGCCGCTCGGCGATCTTCAGGCCGGGCGTGTCGGCGGGCACGAGGAAGGCCGAGAGCCCCTTGGCGCCGGGCGCCTCACCCGTGCGGGCGAAGACCACGTAGAGATCGGCGATGCCGCCGTTCGAGATCCAGGTCTTCTCGCCGTCGAGCACCCATTCGTTGCCGTCGCGCCTTGCCGCGAGGGCGATGTTGGCGACGTCGGAGCCCGATTGCGGCTCGGTCAGCGCGAAGGCCGATATGGCGCGGCCCTCGCGGACCTTGGGCAGCCATTCGCGTTTCTGCGCGTCAGAGCCGAAGAGCGAGATCGCGCCCGAGCCCAGACCCTGCATCGCGAAGGCGAAGTCGGCGAGCCCGTCATGGCGGGCCAGCGTCTCGCGGATCAGGCAGAGGCTGCGCACGTCGAGCGTGCCGCCTTCAGGGTCGATCGCGGCGTGGCGCAGCCAGCCGTCGCGCCCCAGCCGCGCGACGAGGTCGCGGCAGGCGGCGTCGGTGTCTGAGTGGTCGACCGAGCCCAGCTCGCGCGCGGCCCAGCCATCGAGCGCGGCGGCCAGTTCGCGGTGCCGGTCCTCGAAGAACGGCCAGTCGAGATAGGTGCGGTCGGCCATGTCAATTCCCCTCGAAGACGGGTTTGTCCTTGGCCATGAAGGCCCGGTAGGCGCGGCGGAAATCCTCGGTTTGCATGCAGATCGCCTGCGCCTGCGCCTCGGCCTCGATCGCGCGCTCGAGCCCCATGTCCCATTCCTGCAGCAGCATGGTCTTGGTCATCATGTTGGCGAAGCGCGGCCCGGCGGCGATCTTCTGCGCGAGCTTCATGGCCTCGGCCTCCAGATCGCCCGCGCCGACGAGGCGGTTGTAGAAGCCCCAGCGCTCGCCTTCCTCGGCGCTCATCACCCGGCCGGTGTAGAGCAGCTCGGCCGCGCGGCCCTGGCCGATGATCCGGGGCAGCATGGCGCAGGCGCCCATGTCGCAGCCCGCCAGCCCGACACGGTTGAACAGGAAGGCGGTCTTGGCCTCGGGCGTGGCGAGCCGGATGTCGGAGGCCATGGCGAGGATCGCGCCCGCGCCCACCGCCACGCCGTCCACCGCCGCCACCACCGGCTTGCCGCAGGTCAGCATCGCCTTGACCAGATCGCCGGTCATGTGGGTGAAGTTCAATAGCCCCTTCATGTCCATGTCGGTGAGCGGGCCGATGATGTCCTCGACATCGCCGCCGGAGCTGAAGTTGCCGCCGTTCGGCGCGATGACGACGGCGTGCGTCTCCTCGTCCGCAGCGAGGCCCCGGAACCAGTCGCGCAGCGCGGCGTAGCTCTGGAAGGTGAACGGGTTCTTGCGCTCGGGCCGGTCGAGCCGGACCACCGCCACCGCGCCTTCGCGCTCCAGCCGGAAATGCTCGGTCATCTCTTCTCCTCCAGATCGCGGGCGACCGCGTCGAGATCGCTCATGATCCGCTGTGCCTCTTCCTCGGTGATCGCGCCCATCAGCGCGTTCACCCAATCCTCATGCGCCTCGGCCAGCGTCGCGAAATGCGCGCGGCCCGCCGCGGTCAGCCGCACCTCCATGGCGCGGCGGTCGCCGGCCACGGCGCGACGCTCGGCATGGCCCTCGGCCTCGAGCCGGTCGACGATGCCGGTGACGTTGCCGTTCGAGACGCGCAGCCGGCGCGACAGCTCGGACATCTTCAGCCCTTCGGGCGTGCGCGCCAGCGCCGCCATCACGTCGAAGCGCGGCAGCGTGGTGCCGAACTCGGTCCTGAGCCGGTCGCGCAGCGCCGCCTCGATCGCGTTCGAGGTCTTGAGCAGCTTCAGCCAGAGCCTGAGCCGCGTCTTGCCCGCCCTAAGCTGCGCCTCGACGCTCATGTCTCGCCCCCCGAGACGGAAATGGCCTGCCCGGTCACCGCGCTCGCGCCGTCGCCCGAAAGCCAGAGCACCGCGTCGGCCACCTCGGCGGGCTGCACGAAACGGCCCTGCGGGTTGCCGGAGGCCAAGGCCTTCGCGGCCTCCTCGCGGCTCCGCCCGGTCTTGGCGACGATGTTGTCGATGCTCTCCTCCAGCATCGGCGTCTCGGCGAAGCCGGGGCAGATCGCGTTCACGGTGATCGGCGTCTTGGCCAGCTCCAGCGCCAGCGAGCGGGTCAGACCGACCACCGCGTGCTTGGCCGCGACATAGGCCGAGACGTAGCCATAACCCTTGAGACCGGCGGTCGAGGCGATGGCGATGAGGCGGCCGCGCCCCATGTCGCGCATCCCCGGCAGGACGGCCTGCCAGAGGTTGAAGACGCCATGCAGGTTCACCGCCAGCATCGCGTCGAGATCCTCGGGCGTGGTCTTGCCGAAGGGCTTGCTCTCGGCAGCGCCGGCATTGGCGATGGCGAGGGTCACGGGGCCGCGATCTTGCGCCGCCTGCGCCACGACGCGCGCCATGTCGGCGGCCTGCGTGACATCGCCCGTGACCCAGCCGACCGCCCCCTGCCCCTCCCGGGCGGTTTCCCGAAGCGGCTCCTCCCGCCGCCCGGAAATCGTGACCTGCGCGCCCTGGGCCGCGAGCGCCAGCGCGATGGCGCGCCCCACCCCGGTGCCGCCGCCGGTGACCAGCGCGTGATGGCCGTCGAGCCGCATCAGACCTTCTCCACCATCTGCTCGGCCCGGTCGGCCAGCCGCCAGGCCTGGTCGCGGCCGGCGAGATAGGGGTCGGGCCAGCGCTCGGCGCGGTCGCCGATCCCGGTCGCGGCGTGCAGCGTCCAGTAGGGGTCGGCGAGATGCGGACGCGCCAACGCCACGAGATCGGCGCGTCCCGCCATCAGGATCGAGTTCACGTGGTCGGCCTCGTAGATGTTGCCGACCGCCATGGTCGCGAGCCCCGCCTCGTTGCGGATGCGGTCCGAGAACGGCGTCTGGAACATCCGGCCGTAGACGGGCTTGGCCTCGACGCTGGTCTGGCCGGCCGAGACGTCGATCAGGTCGGCCCCGGCCTCGGAGAAGGCGCGCGCGATCTCGACCGCCTCGTCCGGCGTCACGCCGGCCTCGCCGACCCAGTCATTGGCCGAGATGCGCACCGACATCGGCTTGTCCTCGGGCCAGGCCGCGCGCATCGCGCGGAAGACCTCTAGCGGCCAGCGCAGCCGGTTCTCCAGCGACCCGCCATATTCGTCCGAGCGGCGGTTCGAGGTGGGCGAGATGAAGGAGGAGACGAGATAGCCATGCGCGGCGTGCAGCTCGATCATGTCGAAGCCCGCCCGCGCCGCCATCTCGGTCGAGGCCACGAACTGCGCCGTCACCTCCTCCATGTCGGCGCGCGTCATCTCGCGCGGCGCCGGGTTGTTGTCCGACCACGGGATCGGGCTGGCGGAAATGGTCTCCCAGTTGTCCGATTTCAGCGGCGCGTCCATCTCCTCCCAGCCCAGCTGGGTCGAGCCCTTGCGCCCCGAATGGCCGATCTGGCAGCAGATCCTGGCGTCGGTCTCGGCATGGACGAAGTCGACGATGCGGGTCCATGCCGTTTCATGCTCTGGCGCGTAGAGGCCGGGGCAGCCCGGCGTGATCCGGCCCGGCGCGCTGACGCAGGTCATCTCGGTGTAGACCAGCCCGGCCCCGCCCTTGGCGCGCTCGCCCAGATGCACGAGGTGCCAGTCGGTCGGGGCGCCGTCCACGGCCTTGTACTGCGCCATGGGCGAAACGACGATGCGGTTCTTCAGCTCCATGTTCCGCAGCCGGTAGGGCGCGAACATCGGGGCGCGCACCGGCGCATCCTCGGGCACCCCGGCGCGGGTCTGGAACCAGCCCTCCGCGTCCTTCAGCCATTCGGCGTCGCGCAGCCGCAGGTTCTCGTGGCTGATGCGCTGGCTGCGGGTCAGCAGCGAGTAGTTGAACTGAACGGGGTCGAGATGCAGGTAGCGCTCGACCTCCTCGAACCATTCCATCGAGTTGCGCGCCGCCGATTGCAGCCGCAGCACCTCGACCCGGCGCGCCTCCTCGTAATTGGCGAAGGCGGTGGCGAGATCGGGCTCGCGCGTCACCTCGTCGGCCAGCGCGATCGCGGATTCCAGCGCCAGCTTGGTGCCCGAGCCGATCGAGAAATGCGCGGTGGCGGCGGCGTCGCCCAGAAGCACGATGTTGTCGGTGTACCAGCGCTCGCAGAGCACGCGGGGGAAGTTGATCCAGGCCGAGCCGCGGATGTGCTTGGCGTTGGTCATCAGGGGATGACCGCCGAGATGGTCGCGGAAGATCTCCTCGCAGACGGCGATGGAATCCTCCTGGCTCATCTCGCCGAAGCCGAACTTCTCCCATGTCTCGGGGGTGCATTCGACGATGAAGGTCGCGGTGCCCGGCTCGAACTGGTAGGCATGGGCCCAGACCCAGCCATGCTCGGTCTTCTCGAAGATGAAGGTGAAGGCGTCGGCGAAGGTCTGGGTCGTGCCGAGCCAGACGAACTTGCAGCGCCGCCGGTCGATCTCGGGGCGGAACACCTCCTCGAACTCGGTGCGGGTCTTGGAGTTCAGGCCATCTGCGGCGACCACGAGGTCGTAGTCGCCGGCATAGGCCGAGGCGCTCTCCACCTCGGTCTCGAAGCGCATCTCGACGCCCAGCTCGCGCGCCCGCTCCTGCAGCAGGATCAGCAGGCGCTTGCGGCCGATGCCGCAGAAGCCGTGCCCGGTCGAGGTGATGCGCGTCCCCTCCTTCACCACCGCGACGTCGTCCCAGTAGGCGAAATGCTCGCGGATCGCGGCGGCGGAGGCGGCGTCGTTGGCCGCGAGGTTGTCGAGCGTCTCGTCCGAGAGCACCACGCCCCAGCCGAAGGTGTCGTCGGGGCGGTTGCGCTCGATCACCGTCACCTCGTGCGCGGCGTCCCTGAGCTTCATGGAGATGGCGAAGTAGAGCCCCGCCGGCCCGCCACCGATGCATGCGATCTTCATGAGCCCCTCCCCGAACGTCGAGAAGCAGGCTAGGCACGGCCCGGATTTATTTCAAGCATAAAATATCTTTGCTTGAAGCATCCATTTCCGCCGGTTAGGGCAAGGTGATCTCGCCGGAGACCCGGTTCTCGGTCGCGCCGCCGTCGGGATTGACCAGAGAGGCAAACTCGCCGCTGCCGCTGGCGCCGTCCCAGTCGCCGCTGCCGCCCGCGATCTCCCATGTTCCGGTCATCCGGCCCTCGGCGTCGCGCCCCGTCGCGGTCCAGGCGAAGGCGACCTTGCCGCCGTCACCGGTGAACAGGCAGTGCCCGCTGCCCTCGGCGCTTTCGGCGCCCATCAGGGTCGAGCCGGAACAGTCGCCGGTCATGCCGACCAGCGGGTTGGCCGGGTCGTCGGCCTCGACGCCGTCATAGGTCGTGGAGAGCCGGGAAATCACCATGCCCTCGGTCACCTCCATCTGCTCGACCGCGGTGGTGCCGGTCATCACCCCGCCCGCATCCATCGTCTCGGCCTGCGCCGGCGCGCCGGCCAGCAGGGCCGCCGCCGCGATCGCGGTTCTGATCTCCTTGCGCATCGCTCCGTCCTCCCATCATCGAAGATGGGAGAGTATCGCATTCCCGCACCCGGCACGGCAGCCGATCATCCGGTCAGCCCGTGACCTCCTCGAGCGCGACGTCGTAGCCCCACAGATGCCGCAGGCAGCCCAGCGTCGCCTCGCGGTCGCGCGCGTCGAGCGGGATGCCGTTGCGCATCCGGTGGCGCAGCCGCAGCAGCCGGTCGCCGGCGAGGTCGGCGTCGATCACCTCGATGTCTGGCGAGCGGGTCGACAGGTCGTAGCTGCGCGCCAGCGCGTCGCGAACCGCGTGGTAGCCGCCCTCGTCATGGATCGCCGAGACCCGCACCACGTCCTCGCCCTCGGTGTCGGTCACCGCGAAGAGCCGCAGGTCGCGCATCACCTTGGGGCTGAGGAACTGCTGGATGAAGCTCTCGTCCCTAAAATTCGCCCAGGCCTCGCCGAGCAGCGCGCGCCAGTCGCCCGAGCCCGCGAAGGCCGGGAACCAGTCGCGGTCCTCGGCGGTGGGCTGCTCGCAGATGCGGCGGATGTCCTGCATCATCGCGAAGCCCAGCGTGTAGGGGTTGATGCCGCCGTAGAACGGGCTGTCAAAATCGGGCTGGGTGAGCACGCTGGTGTGGCTGTGCAGGATCTCCAGCATCGCCCCGTCCTCGATCCGCCCCTCGGCGTGCAGCCGGTTGAGGATGTGGAAATGCGTGAAGCAGGCGCATCCCTCGTTCATCACCTGCGTCTGGCGCTGCGGGTAGAAATACTGCGAGATGTTGCGCACGATGCGCAGCGCCTGCCGCTGCCATGGCGCCAGCGACGGGCTGTGACGCTCGAGGAAATAGAGGATGTTCTCCTCGGGCAGACCCAGCGCGCGGCGCCGCTCGGCGGCGTCGGTCTCGGGCAGGCCGGGCGCGCGGGCCGGCTCGATCCGGCTCCAGAGATAATGCTGCGCCGCCTCCTCCTCGCGCAGGCGGCGCTCCTCGCGCAGCCGCTCCTCGCGCAGCGACGGCTGCGGCGGGCGGCGGTGGCGGAACACGCTGGCCGACATCAGCGAATGCGCCGCGTCGAGCGTGCGCTCGACGGCGCGGGCGCCGTGCCGGTCCTCGCAGTCCTTGAGAAAGCCGCGCGCGTATTCGAGGTAGTCGAGGATGCCGTCGGGGTCGGTCCACTGCCGGAACAGGTGGTTGTTCTTGAAGAAGTGGTTGTGGCCGAAGGCGGCGTGGGCGATCACCAGCGCCTGCATCGGCATGGTGTTCTCTTCGAGGCAGTAGCTGATGCAGGGGTTGGAGTTGATGACGATCTCGTAGGCCAGCCCGCGCGCGCCCTTCCGGTAGAGCCGCTCGTGGTGGATGAAGGCCTTTCCGAAGGACCAGTGCTTGTACATCAGCGGCATGCCGGTCGAGGAATAGGCGTCGAGCATCTGCTCGGTGGAGATGATCTCGATCTGGTTGGGGTAGCAGTCGAGGCCGAGATCGGTGCGCGCGATCGCCTCGATCGCGTCGGTGGTGCGCCGCAGCGTGTCGAAGCTCCAGTCCGGCCCGCTGAACAGCAGGCCCCGGTCGGCGACCCTAGCCATCCTGCGCCTCCTTCTCCCGCCGCGAGAACAGGTCGCGGAACACCGGGTAGATCTCGCCCGGGGCGGCGATGCGGCGCATCGCGAAGTTGGGCCAGCGGTTCGCCACGCCTCGATAGCCCATCCACAGCTCGGTGCCGCGGGTCTGGTCGCGCAGGATCTGCGCCTCGGCCTCGCCGATGATCTCGACATAGGCGAAATACTGGCAGAGCTTCATGATCGCGCCGTCCAGAAGCTCGGCGCAGCGCAGGCTGTCGCCCTGGTAGTTGTCGCCGTCGGAGGCCTGGGCGGCGTAGATGTTCCACTCCGAGGGCGGGTAGCGGTCCTCGACCACCTTCAGCATCTCGACCAGCGCGGTCGAGACCACGGTGCCGCCGGTCTCGCGAGCATGGAAGAAGGTGTCCTCGTCCACCTCGGAGGCCTGGTGCGTGTGGCGGATGAACACGAGATCGACCGTGTCGTAGCGCCGGGTAAGGAACAGGTGCAGCAGCACGAAGAAGCGCTTGGCGAGATCCTTCTCGCGCGCGCCCATCGAGGCCGAGACATCCATCAGGCAGAACATCACGGCGCGCGCCCGCGGCTCGGGATGCGGCTCGAAATGGCGGTAGCGCACGTCGAGCGGGTCGAGATAGGGCACCCGCTTCTGCCGGCGCAGCGCCTCGGCCAACTCGGCCTCGATGCGGCGCCGCTCGGCGCGGTCGGCCTCGTCGGGGGCGTGGCGCATCTCCAGCTCGAACAGCCGCGCGCGCAGCGCCTCGACATCGGCGTCGCGCGGCCGCTTCAGCGCGATCCGCCGGCCCAGCGCGTTGCGCATGGTGCGCGACAGGTCGAGATTGGAGGGCGAGCCGGTGACCGAGATCCCGGCGCGGCGGTTCTTCTGCACCGCCGCCCCTTCGAGCGTGCGCTTCACGAGGTCCGGCAGCTCGAGATCCTCGAAGAAGATGTCGAGGAACTCGTCGCGCGAGATCGCGAAGACGAAATCGTCCTCGCCCTCGCCGTCCGGCGCCCCCTGCCGCCCGGCGCCGCCCGCCCCGGCGGGGGGCTTGGGGATCTCGTCGCCGGCGCGGTAGGCGCGGTTGCCCGGCAGCACGCCCTCGCGCTTCCCGCCTTCGGAGGCATGGCGGAACGAGGGCTCGAGCAGGCTGTCGCGCGGCACCGCGACCTTGTCGCCGCCCTCGATGTCGGCGATGGCGCGGCGGCGCACGCTGGCATCCACCGCCTCCTTCACATGCTGCTTGACCCGCCCGATGAAGCGCCGCCGGTTGCCGAGGTTGCGCCCCTTGGGGTTCAGCCGCCTGTCGATGAAATGGCTCATCCGGCCCGCCCCCTTCTCAGCTCGCCTTGTTCACCCTCATATACCATTCGACCAGCCGCCGGACCTGCCGCGGCGTATAGCCGCGCCGGCCCATCCGATCGACGAACTCGGCATGTTTTGCGTCGGTCTCCTTGTCGCGCTTGGCGCCGAAGCTCACCACCGGCAGCAGGTCCTCGACCTTCGAGAACATCCGCTTCTCGATCACCCGGCGCAGCTTCTCGTAGCCGCGCCAGTCGGGATTGCGGCCCTCGTTCTCGGCGCGCGCGCGCAGCACGAACTTCACCACCTCGTTGCGGAAGTCCTTGGGATTGGCCACGCCCGCGGGCTTCTCGATCTTGGCCAGCTCCTGTTCGAGCACGTCGCGGTCGAACATCTGCCCGGTGTCGGGATCCTTGAAGTCCTGGTCCTCGATCCAGGCGTCGGCATAGGCGATGTAGCGGTCGAACAGGTTCTGGCCGTAATCGCCGTAGCTTTCGAGATAGGCCTTCTGGATCTCCTCGCCGATGAACTCGGCATAGCGCGGCGCCAGCTCGGTCTTGATGAAGTCGAGATACTTGGTCTCGACCTCCTCGGCGAACTGCTCGCGCCGCACCGTCTGCTCGAGCACGTACATCAGGTGCACCGGGTCGGCCGCGACCTCCTCGACGTCGTGGTTGATGGTCTCGGCCAGCACCTTGAAGGCGAAGCGGGTCGAGACGCCGGTCATGCCCTCGTCGACGCCGGCGGCGTCCCGGTATTCCTGCATCGAGCGCGCCTTGGGGTCGGTGTGCTTCAATGTCTCGCCGTCATAGGTGCGCATCTTGGAGTAGAGCGTCGAATTCTCGTGCTCGTGCAGCCGCGACAGCACCGAGAAGCGGGCGAGGATCGGCAGCGTCTCCGGCGCGCAGGGCGCCTCGGCGAGCGAGCTCTCGCGCAGGAGCTTTTGGTAGATCATCGCCTCCTCGGTCGAGCGCAGGCAATAGGGGATCTTCACCACCGAGATCCGGTCGAGGAAGGCCTCGTTGTTGCGGTTGCCCTTGAACTGCCGCCACTCGGCCTCGTTCGAATGGGCGATGATCAGGCCCTGATAGGGCATCGCGCCGATGTTCTCGGTGCCGGTGTAACTGCCCTCCTGCGTCGCGGTGAGCAGCGGGTGCAGAACCTTGATCGGCGCCTTGAACATCTCGACGAATTCGAGAAGGCCCTGCGTGGTGCGGTTCAGCCCGCCCGAATAGCTGTAGGCGTCCGGGTCGTTCTGGCCCAGATGCTCGAGCTTGCGGATGTCGAGCTTGCCCACCAGCGTCGAGACGTCCTGGTTGTTCTCGTCGCCCGGCTCGGTCTTGGTGACGCCGACCTGGCGCAGCCGAGACGGGTGCATCCTGGCGACGGTGAACTTCGAGATGTCGCCCTCGAACTCCTCGAGCCGCTTCACCGCCCAGGGCGAGATGAGGCCGGTCAGCAGCCGCCGCGGGATGTTGTACTTGTCCTCCAGAAGGTCGCCGAAGCGTTCGCGGTCGAACAGGCCGAGCGGGCTTTCGAAGACCGGGCTGATCTGGTCGCCGGCCTTGAGCACGTAGATCGGCTCCTTCTCCATCAGCGCCTTGAGGATCTCGGCGATGGTCGACTTGCCGCCGCCGACCGGCCCCAGAAGGTAGAGGATCTGCTTGCGCTCCTCGAGACCCTGGCTCGCATGGCGGAAGAAGTTGACGATCCGCTCGACCACCTCCTCGTTGCCGTAAAGGCTCGCGAAGGCGGTGTAGATCTTCACGGTGCGGTTGAGAAAGATCCGACCTAGCCGTTGGTCGTGGCTGGTGTCGACAAGCTCGGGCTCCCCGATCGCCCGGATCATCCGCTCCGCCGCCGTGGCCCTGGCCGAGGGATCCTCCCGGCAGAGCAACAGATACTCCTGAAGGCTCATCTCCTCGGTTCGGGAGCTGGCATAGCCCTCGGCGAAGTGGGTAAAGACGTCCATCGGCCTACCTCTCCGGTTGGCGCGACCCCCCGTCGCGCTGGCACCGTCCCTCCATAGGCGAATCTCTTTTCTTTTCTTACATACTATGTGGTGTGTTCGATCTGACAAACCACTGTCGCACCGACGCAAGAAACTTCATGTTTCGATGAACGCAGCGTGAACGCCGCGCGACCCGCCTGCGGTTGCAACTCGCCCTGCGGCAAACCCCTGTGAGCACGGGCCTCCGGGCCGGTCGCGCGCCCCCGCCATACCCCGGCCAAGGGACCCCCGCCCGGCCCTCACTTGCCGCCCCCTCGCCACGCCTGCCGGCGAAAGCGCCGGTGGCATCTATGAAATTCGGCCGGGATCGGCTAGGCTGCGCTCGTCGGCAATCCGTCCGACCGTCCTTCTGGAGAGGCGCGCAAGCCGCGCGGGGAGGTACAGGTCATGGTCGTCGCGGCCGTGTTGGTGCTCGTGGTTCTGGGTTCGATTGGCTTCCACCTGTTCAGCCCGTGGTGGTGGACGCCCATCGCCTCGAACTGGGGCTACATCGACACCACTTTGGTCATAACCTTCTGGATTACCGGTTTCGTCTTCGCAGCGGTGGTGCTGTTCATGGCGTGGTGCGTCTGGCGCTACCGCCACCGCCCCGGCCGCCGCGCCGACTGGACCCCCGAGAACCGCAGGCTCGAGCTGTGGCTGACCGGCGCGACCGCGCTCGGCGTCGCCGCGATGCTGGCGCCGGGGCTGTGGGTCTGGGCCAGCTTCGTGACCGTGCCCGAGGAGGCCGACGAGGTCGAGGTGGTGGCGCAGCAATGGTTCTGGAGCTACCGCTATCCGGGTGAGGACGGCCGTCTCGGCCGGGCCGACGCGACGTGGATCTCGGCCGACAACCCGCTCGGCGTCAGCCCGCATGACCGCTTCGGCGCCGACGACGTGATCGTCGATGGCGGCGACATGCACCTGCCGCTCGACCGCCCCGTGAAGGTGCTGCTGCGCTCGATCGACGTGCTGCATAACTTCTACGTGCCGGAGTTCCGCGCCAAGATGGACATGGTGCCCGGCTCGGTCACCTATTTCTGGCTCACCCCCACCCGCGAGGGCGAGTTCGAGGTGCTCTGCGCCGAGCTCTGCGGCACCGGGCACGGCTTCATGCGCGGCTACGTGCTGGTCGAGACCGAGACGCAGTTCAACGCCTGGCTCGGCGAACAGCTCACCTTCGCGCAGACGCAGCAGGACGCACCGGTCCGCTTCGCCGGACCGACGGGAGGCACACCCTAGAGAGGCACCACCGGGAGGACGCGCATGGTCAATATCGACGAGGGCGCCCACGCCCCGCCCCCGGCCGAGGTCGAGGACCTGCCGCCGCCCCACGCCACCGGATGGTGGTCCCGCTGGGTGTTCAGCCAGGATGCCAAGTACATCGCGATCCAGTATGCCGGCACGGCGCTGGCCATCGGCTTCGTGGCGCTGGTGCTGTCCTGGCTGATCCGGATGCAGCTCGGCTTTCCGGGCGTGTTCGACTTCATCTCGGCCGAGGCCTATTACCAGTTCATCACCATGCACGGCATGATCATGGTGGTGTACCTGCTGACGGCCGTGTTCCTCGGCGGCTTCGGCAACTACCTGATCCCGCTGATGGTCGGCGCGCGGGACATGGTGTTTCCCTTCGTCAACATGCTGAGCTTCTGGGTCTACCTGCTCGCCGTCCTGGTGCTCGCGGCGAGCTTCTTCGTGCCGGGCGGGCCCACGGGCGCGGGCTGGACGCTCTACCCGCCGCAGGCGATCCTGTCGGGTACGCCGGGCGGCACCAGCTGGGGCATCCTGCTGATGCTCGTGTCGCTGATCCTGTTCATCATCGGCTTCACCATGGGCGGGCTGAACTACGCCGTCACCGTGCTGCAGGCGCGCACGCGCGGCATGACGCTGATGCGGATGCCGCTCACGGTCTGGGGCATCTTCACCGCCACGGTCATGGCGCTCCTGGCCTTTCCGGCGCTGTTCGTGGCCTGCGTGATGATGCTGTTCGACCGGCTGCTCGGCACCTCCTTCTTCATGCCGACGCTGGTCGAGATGGGCGAGCAGCTCTCCTATGGCGGCGGCAGCCCGATCGTGTTCCAGCACCTGTTCTGGTTCTTCGGCCATCCGGAGGTCTACATCGTCGCCCTGCCCGCCTTCGGCATCGTGTCGGACCTGATCGCGGTGCATGCGAGGAAGGCGATCTTCGGCTACCGGATGATGGTCTGGGCGATCGTCATCATCGGCGCGCTGTCCTTCATCGTCTGGGCGCATCACATGTACGTCTCGGGCATGCATCCCTGGTTCGGCTTCTTCTTCGCCACCACCACGCTGATCATCGCCGTGCCGACCGCGATCAAGGTCTACAACTGGGTGCTGACGCTGTGGCGCGGCGACATCCATCTGAGCCTGCCGATGCTCTTCGCGCTGGGCTTCGTGGTAACCTTCGTCAATGGCGGGCTGACGGGGCTGTTCCTCGGCAACGTGGTGGTCGACGTACCGCTTTCGGACACGATGTTCGTGGTGGCGCATTTCCACATGGTGATGGGGGTGGCGCCGATCCTGGTGATCTACGGCGCGATCTATCACTGGTTCCCGCTGGCCTCGGGCCGGATGCTGAACGAGACGATGGGCAGGATCCATTTCTGGGTCACCTTCCTCGGCGCCTACCTGATCTTCTTCCCGATGCATTACGTCGGCCTGACCGGCGTGCCGCGCCGCTACCCCGACATCAGCGCGAGCTTCGTGCCCGACAGCGTGATGACGCTGAACGCCTTCATCTCGGCCATGGCGCTGATCGTCGGCGCGGCGCAGGTGCTGTTCCTGTTCAACCTGTTCTGGAGCGCGCTGCGCGGCGAGAGGGCGCAGCCCAACCCGTGGCGCGCGGCTTCGCTCGAATGGCAGACGCCCGACATGCCGCCGCATCACGGCAACTGGGGCGCTGCGCTGCCCGTGGTGCATCGCTGGGCCTACGACTACGGCGTGCCCGGCGCCGGCGCCGACTACCTCGCCCAGACCGACCCGAGCCGGCGGCACGGGGAGGACATCGCGTGACCGTCGTTCTGGGCTTCATCGCGGCGATGATCGCCGCGGGGCTGTGGTGGCTGTCGCGGCAGGGCATCTTCGAGAAGCCCTGGCTCGAGACCGGCGAGAGCCCGCGCGCCCCCGGCCCCGCAGCCGCGCCCTCGGGCGTCGGGCTCGGCACCTTCCTCGTGGTCGTGGGCGGGCTCTTTGCGCTGATGGGCAGCGCGCTGGTGATGCGGATGGGTCCGGGCGACTGGATGGCGCTGCGCCTGCCCGGCCTCGCATGGGGGGCGCTGGCGCCGCTGGCGCTGGCCTCGGCGGCGCTGGAGATCGCCGCGCGGGCCGAGCGGCGCGGCGAGGCGCGGCTGCGCGGCGCAGCACTCGGCCTCGGCGCGCTGGCGACGGCGGCGTTCCTCGCGGCGCAGCTGTCCGTCTGGCGCGATCTCGCCGCCACCGGCCCGCTGGCCGAGCGGCTGGGCGCGAGCTTCTTCCTGCTGATCGGCGGGCTGCACGCGCTGCATCTCGCGGGCGGTCTCGTGGCGCTGGCGCGCGCGGCGCTCCGCCCCGCCGGCGCCCGGCTCTGCGCGCTCTACTGGCACGCGCTGGGCGCGCTGTGGCTGGTCATGCTGGCGCTTCTGGGCGGGGCCGCCGCCGGGATCGCCGCCTTCTGCCGCGCGGTGCTGACATGAGGAGGACGCCATGAGCACGACCCACGGCTACGTGCCCGACCGCCCCGACGGGGTCGAGGGCCTTGCCGCCGACTGGAGCGCCGACCAGACCGCCTTCAAGGGCGTGTCATGGGGCAAGGCGATGATGTGGATCTTCCTGCTCTCGGACACCTTCGTCTTCTCGATCTTCCTGATCGCCTACATGTCGGCGCGCAGCTCCACCGCGACCGAGTGGCCCAATGCCAGCGAGGTCTTTGCCCTGCATGTCGGCGGCGCGGACCTGCCGCTTCTGCTGATTGCGATCATGACCTTCGTGCTGATCTCGTCCTCGGGCACCATGGCGATGGCGGTGAACTGCGCCTATGCCCGCGACCGCCGCCGCACCGCCGCGCTGATGTTCCTCACCGCCGCGCTGGGCGCGACCTTCGTGGGCATGCAGGCCTTCGAATGGTCGAAGCTGATCGAGGAAGGCGTCCGGCCCTGGGGCAACCCCTGGGGGGCCGAGCAGTTCGGCGCGACCTTCTTCATGATCACCGGCTTTCACGGCACCCATGTCACCTTCGGCGTGATCTTCCTGCTGATCGTGGCGCGCAAGGTCCGATCCGGCGCCTTCGACCGCGACGAGCGCTCATGGCTCAGCCGCGGCAAGGGCGATTACGAGGCGGTCGAGATCATGGGGCTCTACTGGCACTTCGTGGACCTCGTCTGGGTCTTCATCTTCGCGTTCTTCTACCTTTGGTGAGGCAAGTCATGGCGCAGATCACCGACCCGTCCGACGGCGTTCCCGAGCAGAGCCACCAGGCGCATCCGATCAAGCTCTACCTGACCTGCTGGGGCTTTCTCTTCGTGCTGAGCGCCGGCTCCTACTGGGTCGATTACGCGCAGCTGCAGGGGCTGCTGCGCTGGAGCCTGATCCTGATCTTCATGTTTCTCAAGGCCGGGCTGATCGTCGCGGTGTTCATGCACATGGCCTGGGAGCGGCTGGCGCTGACCTACGCGATCCTGCTGCCGCCGCTGGCCGCGCTGGTCTTCATGGCGATCATGATGGCGGAGTCGGACTACACGCTGTTCACGCGGACCGTCTATCTCGGGGCGGAGTGAACGCCTCAGGCGAAGACGAAGACGTCGACCGGCGTTCTAGGGGCCGCCTCGCGCTCGTCCCGCACCTTGAGCCGGGCGTCCGGGCGGCGCGACGGAGCTGACGGCCGCACGGGCCGGGCCGGCGTGTCGGCATAGAGCATGTCCTGCACGGCGTGGCAGACCATCTCCACCTCCTCGGGGCAATCCGAGTAGGCACAGGCCGCCTCACCGGGCCGGCCCGGCATGTCGCGATCATGATATCCCAACTGCGCCCGTCCTCTCACATCCCCGTCGGTCCCACGGCATCCTGCACCAGCGAATGCCAAGAAACAGTCTCCGTCCGGTCGGGGCAGGAGTTATGCGTCGGGCGATGCGGCATCAATGCAACCGCCGCGCAGGGGGGCGGATATCTGCCGATGGGGCCGGGTCAGGCGGTCGGCGGCGGCAGTTCGGCCGGGCGCAGCCGGCCGCCGCCCAGCCGCAGCACGGCCCTGTGGTGCTTGGCCTGCATGACCGTGAGCACCTCGACGCTGTGCTGCCGTATCTCCACCAGCCGGCGGAGCCGCGATCCGGGGGCGCCGATCTCTCGCACGCTGCGGCGCCGGACGTCGGGCCAGAGCCGCGCCGCCTCCTCGACGCCGCGGCGCCAGTCCTCGTCGGCCTTGATGTAGGCGAGATAGGCCCTGAGCAGGGCACGTCTCGCCGTCGCTGTGTCGGGGTGCATGGTGTTCGACCCTCCCGCTGCGCCGGCCCGGATCACGGGCGCCCACGACCCGACAGCGCGGCATCTCGCATATTCCATTCATAGCGCGACTCGGCCGCCCGGCAAAGGGATCGGCTCAGGGCGGGCCAGCCGCGTCCGGGCGGAACACGATCTCGCACAGGCCCCCCTCGGGCGGGTATTCGAGCCTCACCTCGGCGCGCAGCTCGGCCTCGACCACCGCGCCGATCATCTTGCTGCCGAAGCCGCGATGCGCCGGCGGCGTCACCACCGGGCCGTCGCGTTCCTGCCAGACGAAGCGCACAGACCCGTCATCGGCGTCGCCGGCGAGCCCGTACGTCACCAGCACATGCCCGTTCGGGTCGGAGAGCGCCCCGTATTTCAGCGCGTTGGTCACCAGTTCGTGCAGCGCCATCGAGAAGCAGGTCGCCTGCCGCGGGCTCAGCATCAGGGGCGGGCCCTGGACGCGGAGCCGATCCGCGCCACCGGCTTCCTGCGCGGTGAACTCGAGCAGGTCGCGCAGGTCGGCGCCCTCATGCTCGGGGCGGGCCAGCGCGTCCTGCGCCATCGCAAGCGCGCGCAGCCGGGCGCTGAAGTGATCGCGCGCCTCTGGCGGCAGGGTCTGCCGGGCGATGCCGGCCACCACGGCCAGGGTGTTCTTCACGCGGTGCTTCATCTCGCCCATCGCGATCTGCAGGTGACGCTCCGCCTGCTTGCGCAGCGAGATGTCGCGCAGGATGACCGAGTGGCACCGCGACGGGCCGGCCGGGCCGCGTTCGCGGATCGGGGCCACCGTTACCTCGGCGTCGCGGCCGTCCTGCCAGCTGGCCTCGAACACGTGCTCCTCGGCCTCTTCGCAGGCGGCGACGGCGCGCCCGAACCAGTCCGGTCGCCCCTCGAACCGGACGAGATCCTGCACCAGCTCGCCCAGCGCCGCCTCGGCCCTGCGGCCGAACATCCGCTCCGCGCCGCCGTTCCAGCCGGTGATGCGCCCGTCCCGCTCGACGCGGAGTATCGCGTTGGGCGAGCTGCGCACGATGGCGGCCAGCTCGTCCGCCTGGCGTCGGGCGACGCGCAGCTCCTCCTCGTAGAGGTGCCGCTCGCGGGCATCGAAGATCGTGTAGTCGAAGCGATAGGGGATGCCGTCCTCGTCGCGGCGCGCGACGCCGCTCAGCAGCACCGGCAGCTTCGCGCCGCCTTCGACCACCAGCGCGCAGGAGATCTCGCGCGCGAAGCCCTGAAGCCGCATCATCGGCGCCAGATGCGTCTCGTAATAGAGCCGGCCCGGCATCGTCATGAGATCGGGCAGCCGCTGCGGCCGGTCGCCCGGCATCGCGCGCCAGCCCAGCCAGCCCGAAAGCGTCTCGTTGACGTATTGCAGCCGCCCGTCGGGGTCGGTGACGACGATGCCGCAAGGCGCATCCTCGACCAGCTCCGCCAGGACGTTCCGTCGTTCTGCCGCGCCGTCCTTCGCCATCAGCCCGGCCCGACGAAATCCCGCATCGCGGCGACCACGTCGGACGGCACCGTCATGTGCGGGCAATGCCCGGTGGCGTTCAGCACTTCGAGCCGGTTGCGCGGCACCCGGTCGCGCATCCACTCCGCCACCCGCATCGGCACGAGCGCATCCTGGTCGCAATGCAGGATCAGCACCGGCTGCGCGACCCGCGCGAACTCGGCCCGCCGGTCGGCGAAGAAGGTCACCCGGCCGAAATGCTGCGCGATGGCGGGATCGGTGCGGCAGAAGCTCTGCGTCAGCTCCTCGGCCGCCGGCTCGCCTGCCGACTGCCCCGCGATGGTGGGCGCCATCTGGGCCGACCAGCCGAGGTGGTTCTCGTCGAGGAAGTGCACCAGCTCTTCCAGATCCTCGCGCCGGAAGCCGCCATGATAATCGCCGCCGTCATCCTCGAGGAAACAGGGCGTGGGCGACACGAGCGCGAGTTGCGACACCCTGTTCGGGGCCATCTCGGCCGCCAGCAACGCGATGGTGGCACCGATCGAGTGGCCGACCAGCACCGCGTCCTCCAGATCGAGCTCTTCGAGGATCGCGTTCAGATCCGCGGCATGCGCCTCGAGATCGGCATAGCGGTCCATGTCGTATGCAGCGAGGTCCGACCCGCCCATGCCGGTCAGATCGTAGGTGACGACGTGATGCCGGTCCTCGAAGGCCGGGGCGACCTGCCGCCACATCGACTGGTCGCAACCGAACCCGTGTGCGAAGACGATCGGCCGGCCGTCCGCGCGGCCGGACGTGACGACATTGTTGCGTTCGACGATCATGCGTTCCCTCCCCGCTGCCCTGGCGCGGTCTTCTCCAGATTGCTCCGGCTCGGCCGAATTTCATAGGATACTCTTGGCGGCAGGCAAGCCACCGCCACGCGGCATTTCGGGGTCGGGGCGTCGCGACCGGCCGGACCGCCCGCTCCTAGACCAGCAGCAGCCCCAAACCGGCGGCCGAGCAGGCCGCCAGCGTGACGGGCACGCCGCGATGCCACCGCAGCAGCAGGAGCGCCGCCAGCAAGACGATGGCGGCGCTGCGCCAGTCGAGCGTCGCGGGATCCGGCAGGGCGATGCTGACGCCCGCGGCCTCGAAGGGTTCGACCTCGCGAAACAGCACATGCAGCCCGAACCAGGCCGAGAGGTTGGCGATCACGCCCACCACGGCCGCGGTCACGCCGCTCAACCCCGCGCGCAGCGCCGGCCGCGCCGCGATGCTGTCGATCCAGGGCGCGCCCGCGAAGATCCATAGGAAGCACGGCGCGAAGGTCGCCCAGAGCGTCACCGCCGCGCCGCCCAGGCCCCAGGCCAGCGCCGAGCGGCCCTCGGGCGCGGCATGGTGCCCGGCCAGGAAGCCCACGAACTCGGTCACGAGGATCAGCGGGCCCGGCGTGGTCTCGGCCAGCCCCAGCGCGTCGAGCATCTCGCCCGTGTCGAGCCAGCCCTGCGTCGCGACCGCCTCCTGCGTCATGTAGGCCAGCACCGCGTAGGCGCCGCCGAATGTGACTGTGGCCAGAACCGAGAAGAAACGCGCGATCTCCCCGAAGAGCGGCGGCGCGAGCCAGCCGACGGCCGCGAGCGGCAGGATCCAGACGCCGAGCCAGATCGCCGCCGTCACCAGCGTGTCGCGCAGCCGCCGCCCGGCGCGCGGACCGGCGGTGGCGGCGGTCCCCTGCCCCACCGCGCCGCCCCTGAGGCGCAGCGCGCCCCAGACCGCCGCGGCGGCGACGACCAGCGGATAGGGCACCGCGATGACGAACAGCGCGAGGAAGGCGAGCGCCGCGATCGCCACCGGCTCGCCCCCCACCAGCGCCCGGCGGGCGACGCGGAGCAGCGCCTCGATCACGATCACCAGCACCGCCGCCTTGACGCCCAGAAACAGCGCCCCGGTGACGGCGAGATCGCCGAAGCGGACATAGAGCGCGGCGAGGCAGGCGATCAGGATGGCGCCGGGCAGCACGAACAGGCCGCCGGCGACGAGGCCGCCGCGGACGCCATGCATACGCCAGCCCGCATAGGTCGCCAACTGCATCGCCTCGGGTCCGGGCAGCAGCATGCAGAAGGACAGCGCGTCGAGATATTGCCGCTCGGTGAGCCAGCCGCGCTCCTCGACCACCATCCGGTGCATCAGCGCGATCTGCGCCGCCGGGCCGCCGAAGGACAGTAGACCGATGCGCCACCAGACGCGGGCGGCCTCGGACAGGGACGGGATCGCGGCGGCGGGCGCTTCGGCCGCGGCAGGCGCGTCGGCGCTCATCTCCGCCCGCCCGTGCCGGGGGTCCGGTCATGGCCATGCGCCGCGGCGGCGCGCGCCGGGCGGAACGAGATATCGATGAGCATCATTGCCGGCCTCACCCTGCGCCAGGTCGTCGCGCCACTTGTGCGAGAGGCCGGGCGGCGGGGCAAGCCTTCCCGCCGATCCGTTTTGGAGAGGAGGCGTCCGCGACGCCTCCCCCGGCTGTCAGACCCGGCCCGTCATTCGGCCAGGCCGCCCAGATAGCGCGCGAGATCGTCGCTATCCGTGACATCCCCGTATTTCTGGTCGATGTCGTAGAGGCTGGCGTCATGCGGGGCGGCAGCCCGGTCGCCGCAGCAATCGCCGGCCACCAGCACGTTGAAGCCGGCCTGCACCGCGTCCACGGCCGAGGCCCGCACGCAGCCCGATGTGGTCGCGCCGGTGACGATCAGCGTGTCGGTCTGCGTCGAGGCCAGAAGGCCCGCGAGGTTGGTGCCGAAGAAGGCCGAGGCGCCCTTCTTCTCGATCAGCCCGTCGCTCGGCCGGTAGCCCGAGGACGGGTCGATCTCGACCAGCCGCGAGCCGCGGGTCAGCGCCGCCATGCCGCCCGACTTGCGCAGCCAGGCCAGCGACCCGGTCTCGGCCGGGTCGAAGGCGATGGTGGTGTAGATCACCGGCCGGCCGAGCGCGCGGGTCGCCTCGGCCAGCTTCGCGGTGCGGGCCATCTGCGGGCCGTAATCGGCCGCGGTGGGATAGGCCGTGTCGGTGAAGCCGTAGGAGAAATCCACCACGAGCAGCGCCGGGCGGGTGCCGCGCGGCACCCGCTGGCCGAAGCCCGCCTCGGCATATGTCTGGGCCTGGCTCGCCATGCTCAGTGCCGCTGCATCTGGATGTCCTTCACGACGATGTCGCCGTCGATCACGACCGGCTCGTCGTCGAGGAACAGCGAGTTGTTCCGCATCGGGATGTCGAGATGGCAGGCGGTGTCGTTCGGGCCGCCGAGCTCGTTGTTGGGCCCGGTCGAGAACATCACGTTGCCGTAGAAGCTGCGCGGCTCCATGCCCATGCCGCCCGGGAACTCGCCCGGCGTCATGCCGTGCCAGTGGGCGTTGGGGTTCATGCCCCAGCCGACATGGCTCATCCCCATGCCGCGCTTGTCGTTGAAGGCCGCCATGTAGGACTTGACCAGCTCGGCATCGAGCCCGCCGCGGATGTCGGTCACCCAGCCCTTCTCGATCGTGTAGGTGATCGGCTCGCGCACATACATATTCTGCGGCAGCAGGATGTCGCCCGGCGCCACGACGATCTGACCGTCGACGCCGTCATCGTCGCCGCCGGTGAAAACGAAGCCCGAGGGCCAGTGGTCCCAGCGGCCCGGCTCGTCGGTGCAGGCGTATTCGCAGACCGTCGGGTAGGTGTTGAGCTTGTAGGTCACGTCGGTGCCATGCGGCGAGGTGATGCGCATGACCTTGGCGCGGGCCAGCATCTCGCCCGCGATCTCGACCTTCTCGCGCAGCTCCTTGGTGGGCAGCATGCGGGCCAGAAGCTCGGGCGGCTCGACCGCGGTCAGGATCCGGGTGCCGGCCTCCTGGATGGCGAACTGCTCGGGCGAGAACAGCAGGAAGACGCAGTCGATCAGCATGTCGCAGGCCTTCAGCGCCTCGACCGCGTCGGGCATCGCCGCGAGCCCGGTCTGGCCCACCGCCCATTGCCCGACCACCGGCGGCGCCGGCAGGCGCATGTGGTACATCTTCGCGCCGAGCCGCGCGCCGGCCGCCATGAAGGCATCGGCATAGTCGAGCCGCTCGTTGCCCTGCGTCAGGACGACGAGCTTCTCGCCCTCCCGAACGCCCGACATCTTGAGCTGGTGAAGGCAGATCTCGGCAAAGCTTGCATGATCCATCGGGCAGTCTCCAATTTTCGGAAAGTTCCAGGTTGCGCTGGGGTCAGTCGGTCACGGCCGCGACGAAGCCGTCGAGATCGTCCCACGGGATCATGTGCCCCGCGCCCTCGACGGTCCGGACCTCGATGCCGGGGGCCAGCTCGCGGATCTCGGCGATGTCCTCCTCGCCGATCACCGGCGCGGCCCCGGCCACCACGAGCCGCATCGGCAGCTCGAGCGTCTTCAGGTCGGCATGGATGTCGTCGGTGTGAAAGCCGTCATAGGCGGTGCGGATCGCGTCGAGCTGGCAGGTGTGCAGCCACTCGGCGCGCAGCGCGAGCTGCTCCTCGGTCCAGCTGGGGCAGAAGGCGCGCATCTCCTCGGCGCTGCAGCCCTTCTCGGCGGCGCGGATCGAATCCTCGTACCACGGCCAGGGCGAGGGATAGGCGCGCCGGCCCGGCCCGCTCACCGGCGGATCGACCAGCAAGAGCCGCGCGAAGCGGCCCGGCGCCTTGCGCGCCGCCCGGATCGCGGTGCGCGCGCCCATCGAATGGCCCAGCACCACCAGCGGCTCGCCGCCCATCTTCTCGGCCAGCGCCACCACGTCGTCGGCCATGGCGTCGAGCGAATAGTCGAGATCGCCGGCCTGGCTCAGCCCGCGGCCGCGCACGTCGAGCACGTGCACGTCGTAATGCCGGGTCAGGCGCTCGGCGATGAAGCCCCAGGTGATCGCCGGGGAGGTGATCCCCGGCACCACGAGCAGCTTCGGGCCGGTGCCCTCGTAGTGGATGAGGTGCTGGCGGATGCCGTTGGCGTTGAGATTGTATCCGAGGGACATGTCAGGCCTTCCTGTTGTAGGCCCCCGACAGCAGCGTTCCGCCGCCCGGAACGCGCGTGTCGAGGCCAAGTTCGTTGAGCATGGACCAGGTGGTCGCGATGGCGGCGGTCAGCACCGGCTTGCCGGTCATCGCCTCCGCCAGCGGCACCGCGGCGAGTGAGGGCATCTGCACGCAGGCCGAGAGCACCACCGCGTCGACATCCGACAGGTCGAGCTCGCTGGCGATGCCGGGCAGCTTCATCGGGTCATGCGCGGCGACCGCGAGGTTGTCGGCGATTTCGAGGGCGCGGTGGTCGACCACCTCGATGCCCTCGCTGCGGATGTAGTCCACCACCATCTGCGTCAGTGGCTTCATGTAGGGCGCCACCACGGCGACCTTCTTGGCGCCGAGCGCATGGATGCCCTCGACCAGCGCCCCGGCCGAGGTCGTGACGGGCGCGGGGTTGCCGTTCTCCACCGTCCGGTTGGTCAGCCGGTCGGCCGAGACGCGGTGGTAGCCATGGCCCATCGACATGATCGCCACGAGGCAGGCGTAGCCCATCACGTCGACCCGCGCGTCGCTCAGCTCGAGCGCGCAGCGGTCGCTGTCGGCATCCATCGCCTCGAGTTCTTCCTTGGTGACCTTCTTCATCCGCATCCGCGATGAGTGGAACGTGAAACGCTCCGGCGCGATGCTTTCGCGCGACCTCAGCAGGGCCGGGATCTCGGTCTCCATGGTCACGTTCGAACTGGGTACGATCTGGCCTATGCGGAACGTCCTCACCCTGGTCTCCTTCTCGATTGACTTGCCCGAATGTCATTCGTACACAAACAATAAGTCAAGGAGAAAAAATCGAGACCCTGCCCCATGAGCCCTTTTCCGATGGGGTCTTGACGGACTACGCTCCTTCTTGATCGTTGGTCTACAAAGAAGGAATTTCGCAGAGATGGGAGGCAGCATGACAGGTCCGGTCGCCACGACGATCACCACGACGATCAACGGCGCGGAGCACCGGATCGACCGCGCCGACGGGCGCATGCTGCTGGACGTGCTGCGCGACGATCTGGGCCTGACCGGCGCGAAATACGGCTGCGGCATGGCGCAGTGCGGCGCCTGCACCGTGCTGGTCGACGGCCGGCCCGCCCGCGCCTGCGTGCTGCGGACCGGCAGGGTCGCCGGCCGGAACATCACCACGCTCGAGGGGCTGGCCGAACCGGATGGCAGGCTGCACCCGGTGCAGCAGGCCTTCCTCGAATGCGAGGGCGCGCAATGTGGCTACTGCCTGAACGGCATGGTCATGACGACACTGGCGCTTCTGGCCGACACCCCCGCCCCGACCGAGGCCGAGATCCGCGACGCCCTGCGCCACAACCTCTGCCGCTGCGGCACCCACACCGAAATCATCGCCTCGGCCCGGCGCGCGGCCGAGCTCATGGGAGACCGGAATGCCTGAAACGGCCCCCCTCGAGGTCCGGGACGCCTCCGGCCGCACCTTCCTCAGCCTCGACGCCACGGGGCACGTGACCGGCTATTGCGGCCATGTGGATCTCGGCACCGGCGTGCAGACGGCGCTGTCGCAGATCGTCGCCGAGGAGCTGGACCTGCCGCTCGAACGGGTGACGATGGTGCTGGGCGACACATCGCGCACGCCGGACCAGGGGCCGACCATCGCCTCCGAGACGATCCAGGTCTCGTCGGTCCCGCTGCGCCAGGCCGCGGCCACGCTGCGCGCCGCCCTGCTCGACCGCGCCCGCCTGCGGCTCAACGCCCCGCGCGAGGCGCTGGCGATCGAGGCCGGGCGCATCCACCACGCGGAGCGCTGCCTCGGCTATGGCGACCTGATCGAGACGCCCGGCGAATGGCTCGAGATCGACCCGGAGGCCCCCCTCAAGCCCGCCGCCGAGTTCCGGCTCGTCGGCCAAAAGACCGGCCGCCGCGATCTGCCCGACAAGCTCGTGGGCGCGCATGAGTTCATCCACGACGTCGTGGTGGCGGGCATGGTGCACGGCCATGTCGTCCGCCCGCCCTATGCCGGGCGCGACAGCGGCGATTTCGTGGGCACCAGCCTGATCGGCTACGACGAGGCCGCCGTCGCCGACATGCCGGGCTTCATCGCCATCGTGCGCGAGGGCGACTTCCTCGGCGCGGTGGCAGAAAGGTCCGACCAGGCCCGGGCGATCGCCGAGGCGCTGCCGGTGCAATGGCGCATGCCGCCGCCCTTGCCCGACATGGGCGACCTGGCGGGCACGATCCGCGCGCAGCCGGCGACGCCGCGCGTGCTCGACACCACCGGCAGCATCGACAAGGGGCTCGACGCATCCGACCGCGTGCTGCGCCGCAGCTATGTCTGGCCCTACCACCTGCACGGCTCGATCGGGCCGTCCTGCAGCGTCGCGGACTGGAACGACGGCGCGCCGATCCTGTGGACCGGCTCGCAGAACCCGCACATGCTGCGCGGCGACCTCGCCACGCTGACCGGGCTGCCGCCCGAGCGCATCGACGTGCGCCGCCACCAGGCCGCCGGCTGCTATGGCCGCAACTGCGCCGACGATGTCGGCGGCGACGCGCTGCTGATGTCGCGCGCGGTCGGCCGGCCGGTGCGGGTGCAGCTGACCCGCGCGCAGGAGACGCTGTGGGAGCCGAAGGGCGCGGGCCAGATCATGGACGTGGAGGGCGGGCTGAAGGACGGCGCGCTGCATGCCTACAGGCTCGACACCTGGTACCCGTCGAATCGCGGGCCGAACCTCGCGTTGCTGCTGACCGGCGCGATCGGCAACGAGCCGCGCCCGGTGCCGATGGGCGACCGCACCGTGGTGCCGCCCTACAGCATCCCCAACAAGCGGATCACCGTGCACGACCTCGCGCCGATCGTGCGCGCGGCCTGGATGCGCGGCGTCTCCGCCCTGCCCAACACCTTCGCGCATGAATGCTTCATCGATGAGATGGCGGCCGAGGCCGGCGCGGACCCGGTCGCCTTCCGGCTGAAGCACGTGGCCGATCCGCGGCAGGCGGAGCTGATCCGCCAGACTGCCGAGAAGGCCGGCTGGTCCGAACAGGCCGGGCCGCGGCTGCGGCGCGAGGGCCGCATGGCCTACGGCCAGGGCTTCGCCTTCGCCACTTATGTCCATGGCGATTTCCCCGGCACCGCCGCCGCCAGCGCCGCCTGGGTCTGCGCTGTCGCGATCGACACGCAGACCGGCGAGGTGACGCTGTCGCGCGTCTTCGTCGGGCAGGACCAGGGGCTCGTCATCAACCCCGACGGCGTGCGCCAGCAGATCCACGGCAACGTGCACCAGACCGCCGGGCGGGTGCTGAACGAAAGCGTGAGCTTCGACGCGATCACGCCGACGCAGAAGAGCTGGGCCGACTACTCGGTCATCAGGATGGACGAGGTGCCGGAGGTCGAGACGCTGCTCATCGAGCGCCCCGACGAGCCGCCGCTCGGCGTCGGCGAAAGCGCGGCGGTGCCCTCGGCCGCCGCGATCTCGAACGCGATCTTCGACGCCACCGGCGTGCGGATGCGCGAGGCGCCCTTCACGCCCGAGCGGATGCGCGCGGCGCTGCGCGAGGCCGGCTACGACGCCGTCGCTGTGGACGCGGCCCCCGCGCCGCGCCCGCGCCGCGGCCTGTGGCGGCGCGCGGCGCTGGCTCTGGGCACGATCGGCTCGGCGCTGACGGTCGGCGCGGTCGGCATCCCCACGGCCCGCAGCCTGCCGCCGGTGACCCCGCCGCCGGCCTCGAGCTTCTCGGCCGAGCTGCTCGAACAGGGCCGGCAGGTCTTCGCCACAGGCAATTGCAGCCATTGCCACACCGCCGTAGGCGGCGCGGCCAATGCCGGCGGGCTCGCGGTCGAGACGCCCTTCGGCACGATCTGGACCACCAACATCACCCCCGATCCCGAAACCGGCCTCGGCCGCTGGTCCTTTGCCGCCTTCGACCGGGCCATGCGCCGGGGGATCAGCCGCGACGGCAGCAACCTCTACCCGGCCTTTCCCTACACCTCCTTCGCCGGCATGTCCGACGAGGACATGTTCGCGCTCTACGCCTACATGCAGACGCTCGAGCCGGTCCGCTCCGAAACGCCGAAGCCGCAGATGCTCGCCCCCACCAACCTGCGGCTCGCCAATGCCGGCTGGAACCTGCTGTTCCACCAGAACCGCAGGCTCGAGCCCGACCCGGCGCAGAGCGCGGAGTGGAATCGCGGCCGCTACCTGGTCGAGACGGTGGGCCACTGCTCGGCCTGCCATTCGCCGCGCAACGCGCTGGCCGCCACCAAGGACGGCGCCGCGCATCTGACCGGCGCGATGGTCAAGGGCTGGTACGCGCCGCCGATCGCGGGGCCGCAGGCCGCCGCCCGCGGCTGGGACAAGGACGCCTTCGCCGCCTATCTCAAGAGCGGGCACGCAAGCGGCATCGCCTCGGCCGCCGGGCCGATGGCCGATGTGGTGGCGAATCTGCAGGAGGTCGAGAGCGCCGATCTCGACGCGATGGCGACCTATCTCGCGAGCCTCACCGCGGATGCCGCGCCCGTTCGGCCGGCGCCCGAGCCCGCCCCTGCCCCGATGCTGAACACCGCGACGCATCGCCTGTTCGAGAACGCCTGCGCGGTCTGCCACGAGCCGGCGCTCGAGGGGATCGTCACCGCGGCGCAGGTGCCGCTCGGCCAGTCGATGGCGGTGCGCGCGCCGAGCCCCGAGACGGCGGAGATCGTCATCAGGGAAGGGCTGCGCGCGCCCGACGCGCTCGATCTGGCCGACATGCCCGGTTTCGCCGCGGAGCTGAGCGAGACGCAGATCGCCGACCTCGCGCGCTACCTGCGCGCCCGCTACGCGCCCGACCTGCCGGCCTGGCCGGAACCGTGATCCGATGATCGTTTGTGTAGAAACAAGCTGGACAGCGTCGTCTTATTTGTTAGTGTACAAACAAACGGAATGGAGGTTACCTTGGAAACGACCCATATCGACATCGCGGTGATCGGCGCCGGTCTCGGCGGAGCCGCGGCCATGGCCCTTCTCGACAAGAGCGGCTTCGACGCGCATGTCTTCGAACAGGCCGAGGCCTTCTCGCGGCTCGGCGCCGGCATCCATGTCGGGCCGAACGTGATGAAGATCTTCCGCGAGATCGGCCTCGAGGACCGGCTGGCCGAGATCGGATCGCACCCCGACTACTGGTTCTCACGCGACGGCCGCACCGGCGACTACCGCTCGAAGATCAAGCTCGGCGATTTCGCCAAGACGGAATACGGCGCCCCCTACATCACCATCCATCGCGGCGACATGCATGCCGAGCAGGTCGAGGCGCTGCCGCAGGACCGCATCCACTACGACCACCGCCTCGTCGATCTTGAGGAGCGCGAGGGCGACGTGCTGCTGACCTTCGCCAACGGGCACCGCGTGGCGGCCAGGCTGGTGATCGGCGCCGACGGCATCAACTCGATGATCCGCGAAAAGCTGCTCGGCCCGGAAAAGCCGCGCTTCTCGGGTTGGGTCGGCCACCGCGCGCTGGTGAACATGGACAAGCTCAGGGCCTCGGGCCTCGACTTCGAGCCTTGCGTGAAATGGTGGTGGGAGCAGTCGCGCCACATCATGGCCTACGCCACCAAGAACGACCAGTCCGAGTACTACTACGTGACCGGCGTGCCGGTGGATTCCTGGCCGCACGAGGCGGGCTGGGTCGACAGCTCGCGCGAGGAGATGGAGGCGATCTTCGGCAACTCCCACCCGGTGGTGAACGCGCTGATCGACGCCACCGAGACGGTGACCAAGTGGCCGTTCTGGAACCGCGACCCGCTCAGCCTGTGGAGCCAGGGGCGGCTGTGCCTGCTGGGCGACGCCTGCCATCCGATGCGGCCGCACATGGCGCAGGGCGCCTGCATGGCGATCGAGGACGCGGCCGTCCTGGTCCGCTGCCTGTCGGAGACCGGGATCGGCGACTACCGCGCCGCCTTCGACGTCTACGAGCGCACGCGCCGCGACCGCGCCACCAAGGTGCAGACCATCTCGAACGCCAACACCTGGCTCAAGGACCCCGAGGATCCGGCCTGGGTCTATGCCTACGACCCGATCCACGCCCCTCTCGCGACCTGATCGGGATCTTCCCCAAGGGCAGCCTCGCCTTTGGGGATTTCGGGCCCCCTGCCGCTTGTGCTAAGCGGGGTGGGCCTTTTTTGTTTGAGTGGAAACGGAGTACCACGCCATGACCGGTGACGACGAGACCGAGGGAGCGGCACCGGCCGACGGCGAGACCTCCCCGCGCCGGGGCTACGCGCTCGACGGGCAGATCGGCTACCTGCTGCGCCGCGCCCAGCAGCGCCATCTCAGCATCTTCCACACCCACATGGCCGAGGGCCTGACCGCGCAGCAATTCGCGGTTCTCGCCAAGCTCAGCGAGATCGGCGAGACCTCGCAGAACGCGCTGGGCCGCCAGACCTCGATGGACCAGTCGACGATCAACGGCGTGGTCCAGCGCATGGTGAAGCGCGGGCTCATCAGCAAGAAGAGATCGAGCACCGACGCCCGGATGATCGGGCTCGACCTGACGCGGGAGGGCCGGCGCGTGCTGGCCCGCGTGCTGCCGCTGGCCTCCGAGATTACGCAGCTGACGCTGGCGCCGCTGTCGGAGAAGGACCAGCAGCGGCTGCTGAAGCTGCTCAACAAGATCAGCTGAGCGCGCCGCCATCGGCGCATGAAAAAACCCGGCCACCGCGTGGCCGGGTTTTCCATGTCCTGAGGCCGGGAGTGCCTATAGGAGCGCGAGGCTCAGCTGCGGCAGCACCGCCAGCAGGACCAGCGCCACGCAGGTCACGAGGAAGAACGGCAAGGACACCTTGATCACCGAGATCGGGCTGACATTGGCCGCGTTGGCGGCGACGTAGAGGCCGATCCCCACCGGCGGCGACAGCAGGCCGAGGATCAGGTTGACCGAGACCACCACGCCGAAATGCACCGGGTCGATCCCGTAGACATCGGTGGCGATGGGCAGGAGGATCGGCACCACCATGATCAGCGCCGGGATGCCGTCGATGATCGTGCCGACCAGAAGCAGCACCAGCATCACCAGCAGCATGAAGCTGACCGGAGTGGTGGCCACGGATTCGATCCAGGCGGCCACGGTCTGCGGCACCTGCCCGAAGACCAGCACCCAGGAGAACACCCCCGCCGCCGCCACCAGGAACAGCACCAGCGCCGAGTTGATGCCGGTCCGCAGCAGGATCGCCCCCATGTCCGACAGCTTCAGCGTCTTGGTGACGAAGAGCCCCAGCAGCGCCGCGCAGAACGCGCCCAGCGCCGCCGCCTCCGTGGGCGAGCCGAAGCCGCCGACGATGGTGCCGATGATGATGGCCGGGATGGTCAGCATCGGCAGCGCGTCGCGCAGCGCCAGCAGGCGGTCGCGCCACCTCAGGCTCTTGGCCTGCGGATAGGCGAACTTGCGGCCCAGAAGCGCGATGGTGCCCAGAAACAGCGAGGTCAGGATCAGCCCGGGGATGATGCCCGCCACCAGCATGTCGCGCACCGCGAGCTGGGCGAGGACGGCATAGACCACGAAGACGATCGAGGGAGGGATGATCGGCCCCAGCAGGCCGCCGAACGCGGTCACGGCGGTGGAGAAGTCGCGGCGATAGCCCTGCCGCTCCATCTCGGGCACCATCACCTGCGTCATCATGGCGATCTGCGCGGTGGCCGAACCCAGGATCGAGGCCACCATCATGTTGGCCAAGAGGTTCACATAGGCGAGCCCGCCCTTGAGGTTGCCGATGAAGACCGAGGCCAGCCGGATCAGGCGCTGGGTGATGCCCGAGCCGTTCATCAGCTCGCCGATCAGCACGAAGAGCGGGATCGCGAGCAGGCCGAAATTGTTCAGCGCGTTGAACATCTGCAGCGCGAAGCTGTCGAGCAGCACCGTGTTGCCGGAGGTCAGGATGAAGGTCAGCGCCGCCGAGGCCAGGATCAGGCCGATCGGCATGCCGATGAGAAGAAAGGACGCGAATACGGCGATGGTCACAGCGGCGCCTCCTGCAGGTCGAGACCGGCGGGATCGATGTCGCGCGCGACCAGCCCCGCATCCTCAGCGAGGTTCGCCAGCGCGTGCACGCTCAGCGTCAGGGCGAACCATGGCATGATGAGGTAGAACCAGTAGGCCGGCATTGCCATGACCGGCGTGGTGTCGGTGTAGATGAAGTTGAAGGTCTCGACCTCGAAGGTCGGGACGTCGAAGCCGGCCTGCATCAGCGCGGCCGGGTCGAACCAGCGCCAGCACAGCGCGAAGAGCGTGATGCCGAAGCCCGCCGACAGCGCCGAGACCAGCATGCGCAGCCCGCGCGCGACCGGTGCCGGCACGACCTCGTGCACCAGCAGCACCGCCGGGTCGATCCGGGCGCGCAGCATCAGCGATGCGCCCACGAAGCCCGACATGATCATGCAGTAGACGGCCAGCTCGTCGGCCCAGGCGATGGTGATCCCGAAGAGCCGCAACAGAACGTTCAGCAGCACGAAGGTCGCGATGACCAGCATGAGGCAGCGCAGCATCAGGCGCTCGACCCAGGCCAGGCCTGCTGAAATGCGGTATAGAATGCGTCCGATGGTCATCTCGTGTCCGTTGCTACGCGGGTGGGAGGGGGCGGCTGCGTCAGGGTGCGGGGCGGCCCATCAAGGGGCCGCCCCGCCGCATCGCTCAGAACGAGGCGACGAGGTCGCGCATCTTCTGCACATAGGGCGTCTGCTCGGCCCACTCGGCGTCCCAGCGGGTGACGATGTCGCCGAAGAAGGCCGGGTCCATGTCCTCGGAGATGGTCAGGCCGTCGATCTCCTTCAGCGCCGCCAGCTTGCCGTCCTCCTCGGCGACGAAGCGGTCGATCGTCTGGTCGCAATGGGTCTGCGAGGCCTCCTGCAGCAGCGCCTTGTCCTCGTCCGAGAGCTGCGCCCAGACCCGGCCGGAGACCAGCGCGACCATGCCGAAGAGATGGTGGTTGGTCTCCATCATGTGCGACGCGTGGTCGTGATAGCCGAAGTTGATGATCGATTCGTGATCCATGTCGATGGCGTCGATCTGGCCGTTGGCGAGGCCGTCATAGACCTGGGTCAGCGGCATCGGCGCGGGTGCTGCGCCCAGCATCTCGAAGAACGACTTGATCGGCGGCGCCGGGGTGATGCGGAAGCGCATGCCGGCGAGATCCTCGGCCGAGTCGACCGGCTCCTTGGTCATGAGCTGGCGCATGCCGGTCATCGCGTAGCACAGGCCGACCGTGCCGGTGGCGCGGGGCAGCTTGTCGAGGATCTCGCGCGCCTCGTCCGAGCGCAGCACGCGGGCGGCATCGGCGATGTTGTCGACCAGGAAGGGCGCGTGCAGCGCGCTCATGTCGGGGACGCGGGTCGTCACCTCGGCGGTGGTGAGCCACGCCATGTCGAGCGCGCCGGTCTGGAGCTGCTGCAGCATCGCGCTTTCGCTGCCGAGCTGGCCCGAGGGAAAGGTTGCAACCGACAGCCGGCCGTCGGACATCTCCGACAGGGTCTCGCCCAGCGCCCGGGCCTCTTCGTTCCAGACATGGACAGGCGGCGTGATCAGGCCGAGGCGGAACTCGCGCTCCTGCGCGTGCAGCAGGCTCGGCAGCGCCGCGCACAGGGCGACGGTGGAGAGGGCAAGATTTCTCAGGGACATTGCGGACCTCGTTTCCTGTTGTGCAAGCCGGCGGGTTTGGGGGCACCGGGCGTCTTTTTGTTCGTACACAAATGAAACAAGCTGTTCACTTCAGTGTCAATGACTTTAAGACAGCGGCCGGCCCGCCCCGCCGGAACGACCTGAAATCTGCAAAGATTTTGTCACATTCCGATCAGGGGCCGGTCTTCGGGCGCCCAAGACTTGAGCGGAGCGCGAACGCCCCGCCATCGCGCGGGGATTGCGCGACCCGGTCGCGGCGCCGACTCGGAAGCGGCGGCGCCTAGCTGCCGGGCGCCATCACGCGGCCGGCGGTCTCGACGATCTCGGCCAGGACCGAGACCGCCAGCATGCGCGCGTTCCGGGCGCCGGGGATCAGCCCGATCGGCCCGCGCAGTCGATCGAGCGCGGCCGCATCGCAGCCGGCCGCCAGGAGCGCCGCGCGCCGGCGCGCCTGCGCCTGGCGGCTGCCCTGCGCCCCGATCCAGAAGGCGGGGCTGTCGAGCGCCGCGAGCAGCAGCTCGGGTTCGCGGTCGTGATCGTGGAAGAACAGGACGATGGCGGTGAAGCGGTCGATCTCCGCCGGATCGACCCGCTCGGCCCGCCGCGTCGGGTAGCCGGCGGCCTGCGCCACCCGCAAGAACGCCTCGGCCTCGGCGCCTTCGCCGAGCACGTAGGCCATGGGGTCCGGAAACAGCGGCAGGGCGGGCAGACCTTCAATGCGCAGCGTCGTCTCGCGCCGGGCCAGGAGGCTCTCCAGCGGCGCGGCGATGGCCGACCCGGGCGCGACCGGCACCAGCGTCACGTCGATGCCGCCACCGCAGGGCAGCCGGATGTCGACGAAGTCCGAGCCGCGGCCGTAGCGCAGCTGCCGCGGCTGTCGGCTGCGGCCCACCTCGGCCGCGTGCAGCGCCAGGTCGCCCTCGATGCAGCCGCCCGAAAGCTGGCCGACCGGCTCCGCCCCCTCGGGAAAGGCGATCATCGCCCCGCAGGGCCGGTAATAGCTGCCTTCGGTTCCGGTGAGCATCGCGAGCACGCCGCCCCGAGCCGCGAGGGCCTGCAGCGGCGCCACGGCCTCAATCGCCGCGAGCGGCGCAAGCGCCGGGCGGCTGCGCGCCGTGTCGGCTGTCGGGCTGGACATGCGGCTTCCTTCGATCTGCCTCGGCTCGTGCCGCCGGTGGCGCGGATCACGGACCGCGGCACCGGCCGGGCGAAGAGACAGAGGTTTCGCCGCGAGTGCAAGGCCCGCCTCCCCGGGGGCCGCGACGACGCGAAGCACGGCCGCCCTGCCCCCACGCAGCCGGCCGTGCAGGGCGCAGCCCGCTAGAGATGCGGGCCGCGCGGTCGGGGTGCGGCCCCGAACTATGCCGCCGGGCGGGCCCCGCCGGCCAGAACGCGCACCATGTCCTCCCAGGCGCGGATCTCGTCGCGCAGGCGTGACTTGCGGCTCTTGAGGTTGCTGAGCCGCATCGGATTGACCGAGGCCTGGCCGCGCAGCTCGCCGATCCGCGCATCGAGCGCCGCGTGCCGCGCACGAAGCGCGCTGATCCGCATGTTGAGCGCGCTGATCCGCGCGCCGGGCCGCCCCGTCCTGTTGGCCAAACCCATGGTCGTTTCTCCTTCCCGTTCCTGAGTGTCGCGTTGCTGCCCCGGCCGGATCGCCGAAGCTCGGCGTCCTCGGCTCCGGTCGCGTTTCGCGCCGCTTCCGGCGGCACCGGCCGGGGGCCGTCATGCCGGACGGACCCCTTGCCAGCGCGGCCAGCCCTCCCGGAGGTCAGAAGGCGGCCCGGCATCGGTCCGTCCGAGGCACAATGGGAAGATGGGCCGGTCGGACACCAAAGAGAAGGCGATCCATCCGATATCGAAGATCGGTCTTTCCGATCGAATGGCGGGCCGTGCGACGCCAGGCGGCGTGTCGGCGCGCTAGGGCCTAGCGGCTTTCCAGCACGATGACGCCGGCCAGCTCGTCCCGCGCCACCTGCACGGCGGTCTCGACGAAGTTCGTCGTCGCGGCCGCACGGCCGGCGCGATGGCGCCAGGCCACGCCGACCGATCGGGTGAACCGCCCGTCCCGGTATCGCAGCGCGACCACGTCGCCATCCGCCTCGCGGACCTCCGAGCGGGTATAGAGCGCGGGCAGGAACGCCGCGCCCAGCCCCATCGCGACCATCTGCCGAAGCGCGTCGAGGCTGGTGCCCTCGTATTCGTGGCGCAGGATCGCCCCGGTCCGCGCCGCGTGCTCGGCGATCTGGGCATAGAGCGGGTAGTCCGGCTCGAGCGCCAGAAGGTCGAGCCCCTCGAGATCGGCGTCGGTCGCCTCGCCCCGCACGGCCAGCGGATGGTCGCGCGCGACGACGAGGTGCAGAGGCTCGCGGAACAGCCGCTCGACCACGAGGTCGGCGGCACGCAGGGGCAGCTGCGCCAGGATCAGGTCGTGCCGGCCCTCCTCCAGCTCGGCCATGAGCCGGCGCGGCGAGGCGTCGCGCACGACAAGGCGCAATTCGGGGCAGGCCGCGTGCAGCCGCGCCAGAACCCTCGGCAGGAAATAGGGGCCGAGCGTCGAGGAGGCGCCCAGCCGCAAGGTCCCCCGCGCGCCGGACCGGACCTCGTCGACCGCCTCCACCAGATCGCCGAGCTGCGCCAGGATGGTCCGCGACCGCGCCAGGACCTCGCGCCCCACGGGGGTGAGCCGCGCGCCGCGCCCCGGCTCCACCAGCTTGGCGCCGAGCCTCTGCTCCAGCGCGGAGATCTGCTCGCTCAGGGTCGGCTGGCTGACGCCTGACCGCTCGGCCGCACGCCGGTAATGCGCCTCCTCGGCGAGAGCCACGAAGTAGCGCAGCTGGCGCAGGCGCGGCGTTCGGTCCATGGCATGAGCTCCCCGGTGCTGGCGGCGGTTCATAGGAAAAGCCGATCTCTGATATCGGATCGATCGCCTTCTTTCCCCGCGGTCAGAGTGCCAATTTCCATGACATGTTCCAAGTCGGCCCATCTCCGAACGCTCTTCGCCCCGCCCCGAGGCGGGCCGAGAGACCGGGGGCCGCGCCGGAGCACCACCGGCCGACCGGCGTCACGCGACCGGACGGGCTTTTCGAAAGCCCTTCCACGGCGCGCCGGACGGACCGCCACGCGTCAACTGGGAAAGGAAAGACGATCATGGGTTTGACCGACAGGGCCAAGGCGCTCGGCGCCAGGATCAAGGCGCTTCGCGACCGGCACGCGGCGCTCGACGCGCAGATCGGCGAGATCCACAGCCGGCCGCTGCCCGACACGGTGCAGCTGCGCCGCCTGAAGGTCCGCAAGCTGCGGCTGCGCGACGAGATCCGCACGCTGGAGGGCATCGTGCGCACCCTCGCGCGCGGGCCGCGCCCGGCCTGACCCAAGACGGCCCCGGAGCGATCCGGGGTCCCGCCGGCCTCGAAAACCGCCCGCGTCGCCGCGGGCGGCAGCTTCACGCGGCGACGATCACCTGGCGGATGGTCCGCGCCAGGCTCAGCGGATCGAAGGGCTTGGCGATGACTTCCGTGGCCCCGGCCCGCAGCAGGTCGTCGGCGGCGCTCGCCTCGGCGCGCGCGGTGCACATGATGACCGGCTTGTCGCCGTTCGCCTTTGAGCCGCGCACCCGGCTGAGCATGGCGCGGCCGTCCGGTTCCGGCATCATCAGGTCGAAGACGAAGCCGTCGAACTCCCGGCTGTCGATCAGGTCGAGCCCGGCCTCGCCGGAGGTGGCGGTCGTCAGCTCGATGTCGTCCTCGATCTCGAGCGCGATCTCGACCAGCGACACGATGTCTTCCTCGTTGTCCACGAACAGGATCTTCATGTCTCTTCCGCCTTTCCTTCAGCCCTTCCGCGGTCGATCTCGAAGACGACTCGGAAGGTCGTGCCATGCGCGCTCTCGCCGCCCGGCTCGTTGACATGGATCGTGTCGAGTTCCAAGCGCCCCCCCTGCCGGGAGACGAGTTCTTTCGAGATCGCGAGCCCGAGCCCGGTGCCGGTCGCCTGCACGGCCGGCTCGTGGGCCGGCGGTGCGAAGCGTTCGAAGATCGAGTCGCGCGCATGGGCCGGAATGCCCGGCCCCTCGTCGCGGCACCAAATCGCGACGCTGCCGTCGTCATGCGCCGTGGCGCCGACCTCGACCCGGCCGTTGCGCGGCGAGTATTTCACCGCGTTCGACACGAGATTTGCGAGCACCTGCTGCAGGCGCCGCTCATCCGCGAGGATCGGCACGTCGGCGACCTCCTCGGCGGCTCCGAGCTGCACGCCGAAACTGTCGGCATAGCCGCGCATCCCGGCCACGGCCTCGCGCACGACCTCACGCGTGGCCAGCGGCTCGCGATTGACCACCAGCCGCTCGTGATCGACGGCCTGCAGGGTGAGGACGTCGTTCACCAGCATCAGCAGCCGGTCGGCGTTGCGCTTGGCCATGCCAATCAGCTTGCGGCCGCTCGGCGTCAGGCTGTCGTCGTAGCGGTCGAGATAGAGGTTGAGCGAGCCGCTGAGCGAGGTCAGCGGCGTGCGCAGCTCGTGGTTGATCGATTCGATGAACTGGATGCGGGTGTTGGTCAGCCGCTCCTCGGCGCTGACATCGGTCAGCAGGCAGTAATAGGCCTGCCCGAGAATGTGATCGACCCGGCTGATCCGGCAGCGGATCTCGCGCCGCTGGCCGTTCTTCATGGTGCCGAGCCGCACGGTGCAACGCGCATCCGAGGCGGCCGCCGTGCCGGCGTCGCTGCGGGGGCGCATCGGCCGCAGCATCGCGACCGCCGACCGGGTGTCGGGCACGTCGAGCAGGTCGCGGGCGCGGCGGTTCGCGTTCTCCACCCGCCCCCGCTCGTCGAAGACCACGATGCCGTCATCGACGTTCTGGAAGATGGCCTGGAACTGGTTGCGGGCCTGGACCGCGCGCAGCGCCTCCATCCGCGAGCGTTCGAGCGCGGCGGCCAGCGCCAGCGACCGCTTCTCCGCGACGAAGGCGGCGGCGATGGCGCAGGCGTAGAGGATGGCCGAGATCGTGGCGAAGGAGGCCGAGCGCACCACCAGGCCGGCCAGCGCCGTGCTGCGCGGCACGGACACGCTGGTCGAGAGGTTCGAGCCCCTGATCCGGGCCCGGCTTTCCAGCCTGCCCTGCGACATGGCGGCGGCGTCGGGCGCCGAACTGAAGGCGGTGTGCCCGTCATCGGACGAGATCTCGACCACCATGTCGGGGTCGAAACGGGTGCCCGCGAGCAGGGCCTCGAAATACGCCTCGTCGAGCGAGGAGGCGATGATGCCGCGCACCGGCTGGCCATCGGCCACGATCGGCCAGGCGACCGGCGTCACCCGCATCCCCGTCGGCCGCGCGATGATCGGCTCGCCCAGCGTGTAGCCGCCCGGGCTCAGCTCGATGGCCCGCTTGAAATAGGCCCTGTCGGCGACCTCCACCCCGACGAAGCTCTGCATGGTGGACCAGCGCACCGTGCCTTCGGGCCCGATGACGGCGATGATGCCGATCTGCTGGGACTGGCGCGCGATGCGTTGCAGCCGGGCGCCGTAGGTCTGCTCGAAATCCTCGATGTCGTCGAGGTCGCTGCGGCTCAGCTCCTCGGTCACGCCGGAGATCTGCGCGGTTGCGAGGTCGAGCGAGCTCAGGAAGGTCTGGTTGAAGAGCGAGGCCACATGCGAGAGGCGCTGGCGGCTCGCCTCGATCGTCCGCAGGTAGTCGAGATAGATGAGCGCCCCGAGAAACAGCACGAAGGCGCAGGTCAGGCCGCAGGTCCGCAGCAGCATGCGCCGCGACGACCCGGTCACGACATGGGAGATCCGATCGAAGATCGTGATCCGGCGCAGGCTCAACCTATGCGTCATGGCGCTCCGCGACGCGGATGGTGCCGGTCGCCTCGCCCCGCATGCCTTCCAGAGCCCTGAACGCGTCGCCGAGCACCTCGGAGGCGCGGCTGCCGGCCCCGCCGACCGAGAGCGCGATGCTCAGGGTGGTCTCGCCGCCCCTCAGCCGGCTGCCCATACCCGCCAGAGTCGCCTCGACCTGCTCGGAGATCCGCTCCAGCCGCGCGGTCATCTCGGCCGCGCTGCGGCCCAGGCTCGCGCCGCAGAAGCTCTCGTCCTCCCAGCGCACCAGGATGTCGCCGGCCGGCATCTCGATCGCGGCCAGCCGGCGCGAGACCTCGGCGATGATCGCCTCGCGGTCCTCGGGGGTGAAATCCGCCATGTTCGAGGACAGCGCGTCGATCGACAGCGCGTAGACGCAAAGCGCCTCGGTGCCGTCCAGCGTGGTCAGCGCGTCAAGCAGCGTGTGCTGGTCGCCGAGCAGGCCCGGCACATGCGACCGGCGCACCCCGCCTGCGGTCCGGCCGGCCGTCTCCTGTGGCGCCTTTCGTCGATCGAGCTCCGATTTCAGCCGCAGCTGCGCCTTCAGCCGGGCCTGGAACTCGACCCGGTCGAACGGCTTCATCAGGTAGTCGTTGGCGCCGGCCATGAAGGCGCGCGACAGGGACCCCTTGTCGGTGCGGCTGGTCAGCATGACGATCGGCACGTCGCGCCAGGCCTCGACCTGGCGCAGCCGCGCGCAGAGCTCGATCCCGTCCATGCCCGGCATCATGATGTCGAGCAGCACGAGATCGGGCGTCTCGTTCCGCGACGACAGGATCTCGAGCGCCTGGCGCGGGTCCGAATAGGTCTCGACCGTGTCGTAGCCGAAATCCGCTAGGGTCGCGACGACCAGTTCCCGCGCGATGTCCGAGTCATCAACCGCCACAATCTTTCTCGACATCGTTCAATCCTGCTCAGTGATCTCAAAGATTCGCCATGGCCCCCGCGTGAACCGTAGCGTGAAAGGTGGCGCGGTGCCCTTGGCAAGTTGCGGAAAGGCGCGCAGCAGCCGGTCGCGCTGCACGATGGCATCAGGGTCGTGGCGCAGCGCGACCCAGGCCCCGCGCGGCCGGCCCCCCAGCATGGTGATGTCGTAGGCCGACTGCCCGGCCAGCAGCAGCCCGCCGGTGCCGCCCAGCGCCGTGACGAGACCGGGGTTGCGTTCGACATCGACGAGAACCCCGTCGCGCCCTTCGAGGAACTCGGCCGCCGCCCGGTCGGCCGCGCGCTGGTCCGCGACCTGCGCGCCGGCCGCCGCCTGCAGCAGCCTCTGGCTCTCCTCGCCGCCCGCGGCGCGGATCGACCACAGCGCCATCGGGGCCGACACCAGAAGCAGCGCCGCGATCATCGGGGCGCGCAGCCCGCTCGGCGGCCAAGCGCGGATCGCCACCACGACGAGGCCGAGCGCGGGGGCCGCGATCACGGCCGGGTCCGGCTCGAGGCCGTAGCCCATGTTCAGCACCGCACCGCCGATCAGGCTGCAGCCACCCGCCAGCAGCGGCAGCACGAAGCGCGGCATGCGGGCGGTGCGGATCAGCGCCGCGCCGACCGGGATCATCGCGCAGAGCGTCGGCAGGATCGCGGCGGCGCCGGCCGGCGCAACGGCGGCGGCGGGGTCGGTCGGGAAGATCCCGGTGTCGAGCACGGTGGCCACGAAGACCAGCGAACCGACCGCCGCGAGCACCGGGAAGAACATCGACACGATGTAGCCCAGCGACGAGGCGGCGAGCATGCTCGGCCGGGCGGCGATGACGATGAAGGGCAAGGTGCCGAGCGCCAGCAGCAGACCGTAGCCATGCGCGACCGGCAGGATCAGCAGGCCGACCGCGACCTTCATCATGTCGGGCGCGGTGCCGTTCAGCCGCAGGTTCAGAAGGCCGCGCGCATAGATCCAGAAGCCCAGCAGCAGCAGCATCGTGCCCGGCCCCTCGGCCAGCGCGCGCAGGAAGAACGGGTTCATCGCCATGAGCACGACGATCAGCACGGCCGAGACCCGGTCATAGGCGCCGCGCTCGCGCAGGTTGCCGAACCAGGCATGGAGCAGCACCGCGCCGATCGCCGCCGAGAGCAGCGAGGGCGCCGGCACGCCGGTGCCCGGAACCAGCGCCTGCAGCGTCAGCGACAGGACGTAGGGCAGCGGCGGGTAGAACGGATCGGTCGCGCGGAAGGCCTGCGGCCCCTCCACCTGCACGATCGCCTTGGCCCACATCTCGACCACCGCGCCCGAGACGAAGCCGTGCATCTCGACCCAGGCCAGCAGCGCCAGCAGGACCCCGAAGAGCGGCACCGCCGCGAGTCCGAAGCGCAAGGGCCGGCTCATGTCGCCACCTCGCCCGCGCTCTTGGCGGCGTCGAGCTCGTCGGCGGTCTGCTTGGACAGGCCGTGCTGGGTCTTCTCCCAGTAGAACGGGTTGCTGATCAGCTGCTTGAGCGCCTTGTAGGAGGCGATCGTCATCAGCACCCAATAGCCGACCACGCTGATCCCCCAGGGTGCCAGGTCGGTCCAGCGGCGGCGGAACGGCGCGACCATGGTGAGGTAGATGAGCAGCGCGTTGCCGGCCAGCAGGTTCAGAAGCGACATGTAGAGCAGGATCGGCGGGAAGAACGGCTCGATCATATCGGCGCCGAGCAGCATCCAGATCAGGAAGGTGGCCCAGAAGATCGGGTTCAGAAGGCCCGACAGGACGGTGCCGCCGATGAAGAAGACGAAGCCGATCACGCCGGGCAGACCGACGCTGCGATACAGGTGCACCGGCCGGCGCGTGTGCACCAGGAAGGTCTGCATGTAGCCCTTGATCCAGCGGCTGCGCTGCCGGATCCAGTTCGGGATCGAGACGTTCGCCTCCTCGTAGGTGGTGCTGTCGATCACGCCGACGCGGTAGCCCTTCTGCGTCAGGCGGATCCCGAGATCAGCGTCCTCGGTCACGTTGAACGGGTCCCACGCGTTCAACTCGCGCAGCACGTCCATGCGGAAATGGTTCGAGGTGCCGCCCAGCGGGATCGGAACGCCGAGCCGCTCCAGCCCCGGCAGCATCAGGTCGAACCACAGCGAGTAGTCGAGCGTGAACATCCGCGTGAGCCAGTTCTCGCGCGCGTTGTAGTAGTTCAGGCGGCACTGGATGCAGGCGGTGTTGGGCGAACGCTGGCGGAACGCGGCCAGCACCTTCTTGAGTTGGTCGGGCTCTGGCTTGTCCTCGGCGTCGAAGATCACGAGGTAGTCGCCGCGCGCGTATTGCAGCGCGTAGTTGCAGGCCTTGGGCTTGGTCTGCGGGTGCGATTGCGGCACCTGGATGATCTCGAACACGCCCTCGAGTTCGAGCGCGCGGGCGGCGGCGATGGTCTCGTCGTCGGTCTCCTCGAGCACGATCTTGATGTCGAGCTTGGCCAGCGGGTAGTCGAGCCGGCGCAGCGCCGCGGTCAGGATCGGCAGCACCTCGGGCTCGCGGAACATCGGCACCAGCACCGTGTAGACCGGCAGGTCGTCGTCGCGCATCGCCGCCGCCTCGGCCGCGATCGAGCGCGAGGAACGTTCCTGCACCTCGCCGCCGACCCAGACGAGCACCGCCTTGAACAGGAAGTTGCCGGTGTAGAACAGCGTCATGACCACGTTGAGCGCGATCAGGCTGGCGACGGGGGCGGTGGCGAGCCCCACGAGCAGCACGGTGAGCATCAGGTAGATGACGACGACCTGCGGCGGCGTGATGACGCTCTTTGCGGACATGACCGGGTCGGTGTCGGCCAGGCCGAACACCGCGCGGTGCATCTGCTCCTCGCGGAACGCCGTCTGCAGCGCCCACGAGATGTCGAGCTGCGAGGCGACGACGATCTCGACCTCGCCGGGATAGGTCTCGAGGATGTGCAGCAGCGTCCGCGGGCCGGGCCGGGCCGTCGCGACCACCAGCGTGCCGTCGGCGGTGCGGCGCAGCGGGATGGTGAGCGCGTCGGTCATCGCCGTCACGTCCTGCTCGCGCACCAGATCGGCGTCGGGCGGCGTCTCGAACAGGTCGACCATGCGCAGGTCGTAGTAGAAGGCCAGCGCGCGGTAGAGCTCGCCCGGCTTCAGCCAGCGGCGGCTCTGCAACACCTCGATCAGCCCGACGCGCCACTCCTCGGCCCGCGCCGTCGCCTCGTCGAGCTGGGCCGGGGTCAGGAGACCCCGGCTGAGCAGCAGATCACCGATCGCCGCGCTGTCGCCGTCCAGCGCCACCGGTCAGCCGTCCTTGCCCGCCCGGGAGCGGCGATACATGCCCTGCAGGGAGCGGACGACCACCAGGGTCAGCGCGAGCCAGGCCGCGCCGATGATCCAGGGGCGGTAGCGCGCGAAGACCTGCATGACGTCGAGCCGGTCGGGATAGGCGATGTCGACCAGGTCGCCGCGCCGGGTCGAGGCGACCAGCGCCAGGCCGTCCTCGTCGATCACCGCGAGGTCGCCGCGGTCGAGCAGCAGCGGCGTCTCGCGCGTCGGGCGCGGCGCGGGGCCGGTGCCGGGGCGCAGCCAGATGCCGGGCCGGTCGCCGACCTCGACGATCTGCACCACCGTCGCCTCGTCCATCGTGGCGCCGGAATAGAGCATCTCGCCGGCCGCGTCGCGGATTTCCACCCGGCCCTGGTCGAAGCGCAGACCGGGCGTCGCCCCCTCGGGCGCGGTGCGGCCGACATAGAGGAACGGCCGGGTCGCGTCCGCCTCCTCGGCCGCGAGGTCCGCCCCGGGCATGGTGACGTCGGCCGTCTCCGGCAGCAGCGTGCCCGCGACCGGCAGCAGCCAGGGCAGGTAGGTCCCGATCTCGGCCTCGGGGCCGGCGACCAGTTCGACGCCGCGCGAGAAGGCCTGACGCATCAGGAAGAAATCGCCCGCCGCCTCGGGCGCGTCGCCCAGAACGAAGCGGCTTTGCGGCAGGATCTGCGCCGGGTAGCCCTGCGGCTTGAACAGGCAGTTGCCGCCCTCGGCCTGGCGTTGCACGAGGATCCGCATCTGGTTGTCGCGCCCGACCAGCCCGCGCGGGATCGCGAACTGCATCCAGACCGGCTCGTCGGCATCGAGCGGACGGCTGCCCAGCAGCGCGCCGTTGAGATAGGCCGAGACCGTCACACCGTGCCCTTCGGGCGAGCGCGCGGCCCCCACCAGAAGCTCCACCCCGGTCGGCAGCCGGCCGGTGGCGAAGTCGTCGGCGGCGAAGCCGAACTCGAAGGTGCTGCTGCCGATCACCATCTGCTGCATCTGCGGCGCGCCCAGCGCCGAGAAGGTGACGGCGTCCCGCGTGCCGTTCAGCGGCGCGGCGATGCGCGTCGCGCCGCCCTCGGCCCCGCCCAGCCCGCGCCACTGGCTGGCCGCGAAGGCCAGACCCAGCTCGGGGTCGTCGCTGCCGAAGACCAGCCCCGGCTCGGCCGCGCCCGACAGCGCGACGGAGCCCGCCTCGTCGCCGGCACCGGTCCCGGTCGCGCCGAGCGAGAAGCTCATGCTGTCCCAGCCATCCGCGTCGTCCTGGCCCGACGCGCCGATGCTCACCAGCCCGTATTCCGCGTCGAACAGCGCCGCGGCGCGCAGAGCGAAGGGCAGCGCCCGGTCGGCGGGCACGTCCTCGGCCGCCGCGAGGATCTTGGCCGGCGGCATCACCTGCGCGACACGGTCGATCGTGTCGAGCGCCGCGCGGTCGAGCGCGAGCGCCAGCGACGAGCTCGGCAGGATGCGCAGGAAGTCGCCAGAGGAGCGTTCGTCGAAGCAGACGCTGTCGGAGCTGGCGCCGGCATAGGACAGGCCGATCTTGACGAAGCCGTCGCGCGCGGCTTCGGGCGGCAGGTCCAGAACGATGGTGCTGCGCCCGCGATCGGCCGGCAGCGCCTCGCTATGCGCGATCGCGTCGTTCACCAGCACCTTGAGATGCGTCGCGACGCTCACGGTCTGCCCGTGCACCAGATCGAGCCGCAGCGTCATCCCCTCGATCGCCTCCCGCGCGCCGACGGGGAAGAAGGCGACCGCCTCGCCGGACAGCTTCTCGAACTCCAACCCCGAGGGGTAGCCGATCTCGGTCAGGTCGATCGTCCGCAGAAGACCGTCATCGGGAACGGCCGCCTGCGCCGGGCCGAAGGTCGGGATCGCAAGGGCGACGAGCAGCGCTCTGAGGCTGACAGGTTTCATCGGATCGTCCGCATCATGTCTTCAGTTCGTAAAGCCGCGCCACCGAGGCGCGGATGTCGGCGAGCGCGGCGGGATCGTCGGCGCCGGTCTCGAGCCGCCCCTCCTCCAGCATCGCCAGCCCGCGGCGCGACTCCGCGGCCATGTCGTCGAGACCCAGCATCGCGGCGTTGCCGGTCAGGTCGTGCAGCGACAGGTGCAGGTCGTCGACCGCGCCGGGCTCGCCCTGCTCCAGCCGGCTGATCGTGGTGTTGATGGCCTCGAGCCGGTCCTCGAGACCGGTGAGGAATCTTTCGCGGATCTGCCGGACCCTGTCGGCGTAGTCGGTCAATTCGGGCGTCCCATCATGTTTCGTTACGGATCTGGCGCGGCGGGGCGCGAAGGCCGCGGGCGCTGCGCCGTCGTCAAGCCGCGTCATCGGGGAACACGACCCGGAAGGTCGTCCCTTCCCCTTCCACGGTGTCGAAGGTGATCTCGGCGCGGTGCTGGTCGACGATCGCCTTGACGATGCTCAGCCCCAGGCCGCTGCCGCCGCCGAAGCGGAAGGTCTCGGTCTCGCTGCGGGTGAAGCGGTCGAACAGCACCGGCCGGAGCTTTTCGGGGATACCGACACCGCTGTCGCTGATCCAGAACCCGGCCGGGTCGCGCAGCAGGCCCAGCTCGACCGTGCCGGAGGGCGGCGAGGCCTTCATCGCGTTGGTGAGCAGGTTGTTGATGACCTGCGTCAGGCGCAGCGGGTTGGCCGTGACGGTGACCGGCTCGAGGTCGCCGACGATGCGCAGTTTCACCCCGTTCTCGCTGGCGATGACGGCGTGATCCTGCACGCATCCGTGCAGCAGCTCGCCCAGGTCGGTGTCCTGCGTGCTCATCGAGAACTGGCCCGAGCGCAGCCGGCCGGATTCGAGGATGTCGTCGATCAGTAGGTTCAGCCGCTCGGTGTTGCGGGTGGAGATGTCGAGAAGCTGCCGGCCCCGTTCCGGCAGGTGCTCCGAGACGCGGCCCAGAAGCTGCAGCGCACCCGCGACGGTCGAGACCGGCGTCTTGATCTCGTGGCTGATGACCGAGATGGCGTGGTCCCTCTGCCGCTCGACGCGCTTGCGCTCGGTGATGTCGCGGATCACGGCGAGATAGCCGAGACGCTTGCCGTCGCGCGTGGTGATCCGGGTCGCGTGGGTCTCGCCGATGAAATCCTGCCCGTCCTGCCGCCGGTAGCTCATCTCGTAGGGCGCGAGCGCCCCGGTGGCGGCGGCGTTGAAGCGCTGCGCGCCGGTCTGGTTGTACTGCTCGAAATCGGAGTAGAGGATCGAGGTCTGCCGCCCCTCAAGATGCTCTGGCGCGAAGCCGAACATCTCGCGGACCGTCCGGTTCGTCATGGTGATCCGGCGCTCGAGGTCGGCGACGATCACCGATCCCGGCATGGCCTCGAAGATCGCCTCGAGCAGCGTCGTCTTGCGCTCGAGCTCGGCGCTTTCGATTGCACGTTCCCACTCCTTGGAGAACCAGCGGCCGAAGAAGCGCACGAGTTCGCATTCCTCGGCGCCGAAGGCCACGTGGCGCGGCTCGGCGGCGGAGAAGTTGAGCGTCCCGAAGACCTCGCCGTTCACGACCAGCGGCGTGCCGATATAGCTTTCCAGGCCGAAATTCGCATAGCAGGGATGGCTCGCGATCTGCGACTGCCCGACATGGTGGAACCCGGTGACGTCCTCGGCCACCAAGGTGTGGCAGCAATAGGTGTCCGACAGGTTGAAGGCCGTGCCCGGTTCGGGCGGCGCGTCGCCGCGGCTGTGGCTGTGCAGCACCTCGTAGCGCCGCCCCTCGACCCGGCTGATGATCCCGAGGCTGAGGCCGAGGGCGGCGCAGCCGATCTCGAGCAGCTCGTTCGCCTTCGTCTCGAAGGTTTTGTCCGGATCCGCCGCGATGTAGTAGAGCCGCCCGAGATAGCTCTCGGGCACGGGCGCGGTACCGGGATCCGCTTCGGAAATCGGCGAAGTCTCGAGCATGCGTTCTGCCTTACCCATCTGTCAGTTTCGTCGCCGAAGCCAATACCCTCGGCCGGCGAGGTATTGGCTCCCGACTGCGACGGTGCCGGGACTTTGTGGTAATCTTATGTTCCGCCCTCGGTGCAAGGGGTGACGCCCCGTCGCGGGACGGACCTAGGCGGACCTGTACCCGATATGCCTGACCTCGCGGCCTCGGCGGGCGGCGCCGCGAACCGGGTCTCCTGCCGTCCCCCCGGCTCGGGCATCGCCCCCCTGCCCCGAAATGCTTTTGCGCCGGGGCGACGGAGCATCCGACGAGGCTCAGCGCAACGCCGACCCGTCGAGAGCATCTCGCAGCGACGGGCGGCGGGTGCCGCGAAAGCCCATGAAGGCCTCGGCCATCAGCATGGAATTCAGTACCGCTTCCTGCACGATCTCCGCCGTGGCCTCGAAGGCCGGGTCGATGAGGCTCTCGTTGAACCGCGTGATCTCGCGCAGCACCTCTGTGTCGTCATGCGCCACGGCGTTCTGCGTGCTGAAGCCGATGACGAAATCCCCGCTGCCATTGCCGTAGAACGACCCCAGCCGCGCCAGCCCGGCGCCGGCCCGGACGCAGACCCGTTCGAGCTGGCGCGCATCGAGCGGCAGGTCCGTCGCGAGAACGATCATGATCGAGCCCCGCTCGACCGCGCCTTCGGATGGCGGCAGCGCCGGCCGGCGCGCACCGGGCAGCATCAACGCCCCGGGCTTGCCGAAATTGGACACGACCAGGCCGCCGATCGTGTAGCTTCGGCCGCCAAGGTCGAGGATGCGCGAGCTGGTGCCGATCCCGCCCTTGAAGCCGAAGCAGGTCATGCCGGTCCCGGCGCCGACGCTGCCTTGCGCGACCGGGCCGGGCGCGGCGGCGGCGAGCGCCGCGCAGGCATGCTCGGGCCGGACCGCGAGCCGCTGGATGTCGTTGAGCGGCCCGTCATTGCACTCGCCGACCACGGCGTTCACCGTCGACAGGCTCCGCCCGATCTCGGGGTTCTCGAGGATCGCCTGCCGGATCAGCGCCTCGCTGCAGGCCGGCACGCTCAGCGTGTTGGTCAGCAGGATCGGCGTCTCGAGCTGGCCCAGTTCGCGGATCTGCGGCAGGCCGACCGACTTTCCGAAGCCGTTGATGACATGCGCCGCGGCGACTGACTTGCGCAAAAAGGCGTTGCCGCCATGCGGCCGCACCGCGGTGACGCCGGTGTTGATGCCGCCCTCGCGCAGCGTGCAATGCCCGACAGAGACGCCCGCGACGTCGGTGATAGAATTCGACGCCCCGCTGCGGCCCCACGCGGCATCGGGGAACAGCTCGACGACCGGCCGCGCCGTCATGGCCGGCCGGCGTCCAGGGTGCGCCCGTGGAACGGCAGCCGGCGGTTGCGCGGCGGATGGCTGAAGATCTGCAATGGCGGCCCCTCCTCGTGCACCACGCCTCCCTGCAGGAAAGAGCCCTTTACGGCAAGCTCGCGGGCGACGCCCGTCACGTCGGTGGCGGAGATCATGGTCATGCCGCCGGCGGCGCGGTCGTGGGAGGTGGCTGCAAACTCTGGTTCGGGCGCAGCGGTGATCTCATCGAGATGAAGCAGCGCCGGCTGTGTGCTCATCGCCCTGGCGGTGGTGGCCCGACGGGCGGTCGGGACCAGCACGCGCCTCGAAGAGAAGGCCGAGAGATCTGGCAGACCAGCCCGTAGCGTGGCAGGCGCATCGACCCGGAGGTCAACCGCCCCAAGCCTGTGCTGCCCGTCCCGGTCAGGGCTCGCCCAGATCGACCACGCGCACCTCGTCCACCAGCCGCCGCGCCAACGCGCCGTCGCACAGCTGGGTGGCGGGGGTGGTGACGGCCGCCGCCGCGGCGGCGGTGCCGGCGCGGACGCTGGTCCGGAAGGTCTGGCCCCGCGCCAGCGCCAGCGCCAAAGCCCCCAGCAGGCTGTCGCCGGCCCCGACCGCGCTGACGAGCTCGACCTGCGGCGCGTGGCAGAAGAACGCCTCGGTCGCGCTCACCCCCACCGTGCCGCGCGCGCCCAGCGCCATGACCACCCGCCGCGCCCGGCCCGATGCGATGAGGTCGCGGCCGAAACCGGCCAGATCCTCGGGCTCGTCGAAGGCGCGCCCGGCCAGCTGCGCGGCTTCCTCGCCATCCGTCCGGAGCAGCTCGAACGGCGCGCCCGCGGTCGCCTCCAGCGCGTCAGACAGCGCGGCGCCGGAGGTGTCGAGCAGCAGCTCCGCCCCGATGTCGTGACACCTGCGGGACAGTCCTGCGAGGGTCGTGCCACTCAGCCCCGGCGGCAGGCTGCCGGACACCACGAGGAAGTCGCCCGCGCCGATCCGGGCCGAGACATCCTCGAACAACCGCGCGGTCGCCTCCGGCGGCCAGTCGGGGCCGGGCAGCACCAGCCGGTACTGCGCGCCGCTGTCGCGGGCGGTGACGGCGACGGACTGGCGGGTCGAGCCTGGAAGCGGCAGAACCACGACCTCAATCCCTTCGGCCGCGAGCAGCGTCGCGATCGCCTCGCCGGTGGCGCCGCCCAGCGCGGCCATCACGGTCGAGCGGCCGCCCAGCCGGGCGATCGCGCGCGACACGTTCACCCCGCCGCCGCCGGGGTCGAGCCGCGGCGGCGCGCAGCGCAGCTTGCGTCCCGGCACCATCGCCTCGGTCTCGGTCGCGAGATCGAGCGCGGGGTTCAGCGTCAGTGTCAGGATCTCGCGCATGGCGGGCTCGTCGGCAAGTCGTCCCGGCAGCGGGCCCGGGTCCGGGCCGAACGGGACGACTTGCATGTTAGCACCGTCCGGCCGGCGTTTCAGCCGGCAGCTCGGCCCCGTCGGTTCGGGGCCATGCCAGCGACCTGCCGCTGGCGCCGCTCGGCTGCGTTACGGCCCGCTTGCCGGACCCTCGGCCGGAAGACCCCGCCAATCAGCCTTCGCGACGAAATGAGCGGGTCCGGCCGCGACCCGGCAGCGCGGCAACCCAGCCATCGACCGATCCGGCGAGATCACCAGCTGAGATCACTTGGAAAACAGCACCGGCCGCTTGGCACCGCGCAGGAGGCTCCATGTCACGGTGCCGAGCACGAAGTCGTAGGCGCGCGAATGGCCGAAGGCGCCGGTGACGATCAGCCCTGCCCCGGTGCGGAACGCCTCGCGCTCGAGAATCTCGCTGATCTTCGACGAACCGGCGTCGCGATGCACCACCGTCGCCGAGAGACCGTGCCGGCTCAGCATCGTGGCCATGTCCTGCGCCGGGTAATGATGCGCGTCGCGGTCGGGCAGCATGGCGACGCTGAGCAGCGTCACCTCCGCGCCCTCATCGAGCAGGTCGATCGCGTCATGCGCCGCGCGCGCCGCCTCGCGGGTCTCGCTCCAGCCGATCACCGCAGACCGCCCCAGAGGCGCCGGCTCCCAGCCCGGCGGGATCATCAGCACCGGCCGGCCTGAGGCGCGGATGATCTCCTCCTCGCCCCGGCCGGTGCGGTCCCCTTCCGGGCGCTCCAGCATCACGAGGTCGGCGGCGCGCACGCTCTCGACCATCCGCTCGGCGGGGGTGATGTATTTCGCCTCGAGACCGCGCCACTCGCCGGCGACGCCTTCCGCCGCGACGCGCGCCTCGAACACGGCCTGCACCTCGCGCGCGGTGTCGCGCTGGCGGTCGCGGATCTGCGACAGGATCTCTCCGGTCATGTGCAGCGAAACCGCCGGGTAGATCTGCGGGTCGGGCATCACGTAGAGCCCGAGCAGATGCGCGCCCTTCTCGCGCGCCAATGCCGCCCCGGCGCGCGCGAGCGTCTCGGCCCGGGTGGCGTCGGTGAAGCACAGCGCGATGGTCCTGATGGTCATGTCTCGGTCTCCTTCTATACGGTGCTGCGGAACGGCGGCGGCACGGCGAGCAGGTCGCAGGGCGGATCCGCCATCAGCCCGCGCGCCACGCTGCCCAGCAGCGCCTCCGAAAGCCGCGGCCGCGAATGCGTGCCGACCGCGAGCAGGTCCGCGGGCGCGGTCGAAAGGGTGCGGCGGATCGCGGCCCCGGGCCGGTCGTCGAGCAGGATGCGCTCGGCGCCCGCGAGCCGCGGCTCCAGCCCGCCGAGGAAGGTTTCCATGTCGCGCCCGGCCGCCTCCCGCTGGCGCCGGCGCTCGGCATGCAGCAGCGAACGCCGGCTCTCGCCGCCCAGCAGGAAGCGGAACGGCACGTCGTGGGCGTGCAGCAGCCGGGTCGCCGCACCGGGCGCGAGGTGCAGCGCGGCTTCGAGCGCGGCGCGGGCGGCGAGCGAGAAATCGGTGGCCACGAGCAGCGACGCGTAGGGCTTCACCGCGTCGCGGCGGACCACGAGCAGCGGCGTGTCGCAGGCCCTGGCGACACGCTCGACCGTGGTGCCGCGGAACAGCTCCGCGATCCCGGCATGACGATGCGCGCCCATCACCAGCAGGTCCGCCTCCGCCGCGGCGGCGAGGATCGCCATCCATGGCGTGCCGAATTCGAGCCGGCCGCGGACCCGGTCACCGAGCCTCGCGCGCAGGCCCTCGGCCTCCAGCGAAAGGCGCGCGCCCGCCACGCGCTCGAACTCGGCCCGCAGGTCGGCCGGCAGGTCGTCGCGCAGCACGTGCAGGATCTCGAGCCGCGCGCCCAGCGCCTCGGCGAGCATCGCCGCCCGGCCCAAGGCGCGGGCGCCCTGCTCCGTCAGATCCGTCGCGACCAGTATCCGCTCCATGCCGGCGACCTCCACGGGGCGATACGCGCCCCTTGCTGCCGACCAGTCTGGGCCGCCGCCGCCGGGGCCGCCTTGATGCAGGTCAAGGTGGGCGGCGCGGTCCCCGGCGAAGCTGGGGCCGCAACACAGGAGCCGATCATGCGACCGTTTCTCCCCATCATCCTGTTCATCGCCGGGGCGGCGCAGGCGCAGGAGGTCGAAGACCCGCTTTCGATCCGGGCCGGCCACGATCTCTACATGGTGTTCTGCCAGTCCTGCCACGGCGCGGAGGCGCGCGGCGATGGGCCCTTCGCCGAGGTTCTGAAGGAGGCGCCACCGGATCTCACGCGGCTGTCCGAGCGCAACGGCGGCAACTTTCCGGTCGCCCGCGCCACGCGCCAGATCGACGGCCGCGCCCCCCTGCCCGGCCATGGCGGCGAGATGCCGATCTTCGGGCCGGTCTTCGACAGCGATTTCGGGGCGCTCTCGACTCAGTCCGGCCAGCCGGTGCTGACCAGCCAGTCGATCACCGACCTGATCCACTGGCTCGAAACCATCCAGGTTTCGGGCTGACCATGCCCGGTCTCGGCCAGCGCCGCCGCGATCACGCCCATGGCCGCGCCGGAAGCGCGCGGCCATTGGCACCCACCGGGCATGACGTGCGCTTGAAGGACGCGGCGAACGGCACGGCGCCATGGCATGCATTGGACGCCGGGCAGGCCCTGGCGCGGGCCGGTGTCGGGCCGGAGGGGCTGTCATCGGGCGAGGCGGCAGCGCGGCTGCGGCGGCACGGTCCGAACCGCCTGCCCGAGGCCCCCGGCCGCGGCCTGCTCGCCCGGCTCCGCGGCCAGTTCGAGAACCTTCTGATCCTCGTGCTGATCGCGGCGGGCGCGGTCACCGCGTTGCTCGGCCATTGGACCGACTCGGGCGTCATCCTCGCCGTGGTGGTGCTCAACGCGGCGATCGGCCTCTGGCAGGAAGGCCGCGCCGAGAACGCTCTGGCCGGGGTGCGGCGGCTGCTGTCCGACACGGCCTCGGTGCGCCGAGACGGCCGGCGCGACAGCATAGCGGCCGCCGATCTGGTGCCGGGCGACATCGTGCTGCTCGAGCCCGGCGACCGGGTGCCGGCCGATCTGCGGCTGATCGAGGCGCGCGGGCTGCGGACGCAGGAGGCCGCGCTGACCGGCGAGTCGGCCGCCATCGACAAGCACACCGACCCAGTCCCGCCCGACGCCCCGCTTGGCGACCGCCGCTCCATGGCCTTCTCGGGCACGCTGGTCGCCGCCGGGCGCGGCACCGGCGTGGTCGTCGCCACCGGCCCGGGCAGCCGGATCGGGCGGATCGGCGCCCTGCTCGGCGCGGTCGAGACCACGGCGACGCCGCTTCTGCGCCAGATCGACCGCTTCGCGCGGCGTTTGACGACGGTGATCCTCGCCGTCTGCCTGCTGGTCTTCGGCTACGCGGTCGGGCCCGGCGGCTACGAATGGGACGAGGCCTTCCTCGCGATGGTCGGCATGGCGGTCGCCGCGATCCCCGAGGGGCTGCCGGCGGTGATCACCATCGCGCTGGCGCTGGGCGTGCAGCGCATGGCGGCGCGGCGGGCGATCGTGCGGCGGCTGCCGGCGGTCGAGACGCTGGGCGCGGTGACGGTGATCTGCACCGACAAGACCGGCACGCTGACGCTGAACGAGATGGTCGTGCGACAGGTCGTGACCGCCCCGGACCGACCGGCCGCGGAGATCGGCGGCGAGGGCTACGCGCCGCACGGCACGGTGACCGGCGACCGCAGCGCCGTCGCGGCGCTGGCGCGGACCGGGCTGCTGTGCAACGACGCCCATCTGCGCGCGGACGGCAGCGCCTGGCATGTCGAGGGCGACCCGATGGAGGGCGCGCTGCTGGCGCTCGCGGCCAAGGCCGGGCTCGACGCCGAGACCGAGCGCGCCGCGCATCGCCGCCGGCACGAGATCCCCTTCGACGCCGCGTGGAGCTACATGGCCGTGGCGACCGAGGGCCCGGGCGGCACGACGCTTCACGTCAAGGGCGCGCCGGACCGGCTGCTGCCGCACTGCACGCGGCAATCCGGCCCCGACGGCCCGGTGCCGATCGATCGCGCGGCCTGGGCCGCGCGGATCGAGGCGCTCGCCGCCAGCGGCCATCGCGTGCTGGCTTTCGCCGCGAAACCTCTCGAGGGGCCGGACGGGATCGGCCATGCCGACATCGCCGGGCTGACGCTGCTCGGTCTTGCCGGGTTCATCGACCCGGCCCGGCCCGAGGCGATCGCGGCGGCGGCCGATTGCCGCCGCGCCGGCGTCGCGGTGAAGATGATCACCGGGGACCATGCCCTCACCGCGCTGGCGGTGGCGGCCGAGCTGGGCCTCGACACGCAGGGCGGCGCGCTCACGGGGGGCGAGATCGCGGCGGCGAGCGAGGCCGAGCTGCGCCGCATGGCGCGCGAGACCAGCGTCTTCGCCCGCGCCGCGCCCGAGCACAAGCTGCGGCTGGTCGAGGCGCTGCAGGCCGAGGGGCATGTCGTGGCGATGACCGGCGACGGCGTGAACGACGCGCCCGCGCTCAAGCGCGCCGATGCCGGGATCGCCATGGGCATCAAGGGCACCGAGGCCGCCAAGCAGGCGGCGCGCGTCGTGCTCACCGACGACAACTTCGCCTCGATCGTCGCCGCCGTGCGCGAGGGCCGGACCATCCACGACAACATCCGCAAGGTGATCGCCTGGAACCTGCCGACCAATGGCGGCGAAGCGCTGGTGATCATCCTCGCCATCCTGATCGGCCTGCCGCTGCCGATCACGCCAGTGCAGATCCTGTGGATCAACATGGTGACCGCCGTGGCGCTGGGGCTGACGCTGGCCTTCGAGCCGCCCGAGCAGGGCGTGATGCAGCGCCCGCCGCGCCGCCCCGGCGCCGCGCTGCTCGACGGCGAGATGATCTGGCGCGTGGCGCTGGTCTCGGTGCTGTTCGGCCTCGCGGTGTTCGGGCTTTCGGCCTGGGTCGCGGCGCGCGGCGCGGATCTCGCCTATGCGCGGACGCTGGCCGTCGACCTGCTGGTGGTGATGGAGATCTTCTACCTCTTCTCGGTGCGCTACCTGCACATGACCTCCGTCACCCGGACCGGGCTGCTCGGCACCCGCGCCGTCTGGTTCGGCGTGGCGCTGGCGGTGGTCGCGCAGCTCCTCTTCACCTTCGCCCCGCCGCTGCAGGCGGTGTTCGGCAGCCGGCCGGTGTCGCTGGCCGACGGGGCCGTGGTGCTCGGGATAGGGGTGGTGCTTCTGGTGGTGCTCGAGGCCGAGAAGCTGCTGCGCCGCCGCGGCCGCACCGTCCCGGTCGCATGAACCCGATCCTGCGCCGGCCTCTGCTCGGCCCCGCTCAGGCGGCCGTCGCGTCGTCCCCGGTCTCGGCGGCGAGCCGGGCGGGGTCGAGGATCGAGATCCGCCGCTTCGCGTCGAGCGCGATCGCCCCGGCCCGGGCCAGCGCGCCGAGCTGTCGGCTCACCGTCTCCAGCGTCAGCCCGAGATGGTCGGCCATCGCCTCGCGGGTCAGCGGCAGGGCAAGCCGCTGCGGCCGCGGCGGCGGCACCAGTTCGAGCTTCGCCTCGCGCCGCGCCACCGAGGCGAGAAAGCTCGCCACCCGTTCGCGCGCGGACTTGCGGCCGAGCACCACCGCCCAGTCGCGCGCCGCGTCGAGCTCGTCCAGCGTCATCTCGAGGAGCCGCTCGGAGACATGCGGCATCTCGGCCATCAACCGCTCGAACGGCGCGCGGCGAAAGCAGCACAGCGTTAGCGCGCTCGCCGCCGTGACGTCGAAGGGCGCGGTCTCGCGCCCCGGCCGGCCGACGAAATCCGAGGGCATCAGCAGCCCCACCACCTGCACGCGCCCGTCCTCGAGGCTGTGCGACAGCGTGGCGACGCCGGTCACGACCGAACCCACGAAGGCCATCTCGTCGCCGGCCCAGACGACGCGCTGCCCGGCCTCGTAGCTGCGGTAGAACTTGACCTGTTCGAGCCGCGCCAGCTCGGCCGCGTCGCAGCGCGAGCACACCGCCCGGTGGCGGATGCCGCAATCGGCGCAACGCGGGCTGAGCGGATCCCGGGCCATGGCAACGTCTCCCTGCCACAGACGCTAGCACGAACCGGCATCCACCCGAAGGCAAATGCAGGCCGGGCGTCATCACGCCCGGCCTGCAGAATGAAACGAGCGGAAAAAGGGTCAGCGGCGGCTCAGGCCGAAGCCCTGCGACATGGCCCGATGCCCTTCACGCTCGCCGGCCAGGCCCGGCCCGAACGCGCCGCCGCATCCGGGCCGATCACGAGACATCCGATGTCGGCCGGCCAAGGCGCGGAGATCACGCCCCGAAGCCGGCCAGCCAGAGGTAGAGCGGCAGGCCCACCGTGATGTTGAAGGGGAAGGTCACGCCCAGCGACAGCGTCAGGTAGATCCCGGATTCGGCCTTGGGCAGCGCGATGCGCATCGCGGCCGGGACCGCGATGTAGGAGGCAGAGGCGGCCAGCACCATCAGCAGGAACAGGCTTCCGGTCTGCAGCCCGATCGCCGACCCGGCCGCCCAGCCCAGCAGCGCGCCGGTGAGCGGCATCACCAGCCCGAAGGAGAACAGGCCGGGGTTCAGCATGTGCCGGTTGGCCGACAGGCTCCGGCCCGCCGAGATCCCCATGTCGAGCAGGAACAGGCAGAGGATGCCGACGAAGGGCGTGACGACGAAGGGGGCGATCATCTCCATGCCCTTGTCCTGCGTGACCGCGCCGATCACAAAGGCGCCGGTGAGCAGCAGCACCGAGCCGTTGGCGAAGAGCTCGCGGGCCGGCACGCTGCCGGTGGCCTCCCTGTCGCCGGAATACCGATGCGCGATCCACAGCGCCGAGAGGATCGCCGGCACCTCCATGCTGGCCGCCACCGCGACCATGTAGCCGTCGAACGCCACGCCCGACAGTTCGAGCAGGCTGGTGGCGGCGACGAAGGTCACGATCGAGATCGACCCGTAATGCCCGGCCACCGCCGCGGCGTTCATCGCGTCGAGCCGGGCCATGACCCGCAGCAGCACGAAGGCGAGGAAGGGGATCAGGAAGGACAGGAGCAGCCCGGCCAGGATCGCGACCAGCAGCTCGCTGCGCAGGCCGTGCTCGGCCAGGCTATGGCCGCCTTTGAAGCCGATCGCCAGAAGCAGGTAGAGCGACATGAACTTCGCCGCGCCCTCGGGAATGGACAGGTCGCTGCGCACGAAGGCGGCCATCAGGCCGAGCACGAAGAACAGGATGGTGGGCACCATGAGGTTGCCCGTGAGGGTGTCGAGGACGGCGGACAAGGCGAGCTCCTTTCGGTTTCGCCCCCATTGCCGCAGAAATCCGCATAGCTTAAATACTTTGTAACAGCATTATATATAGCCTGGAGCTATGGATGAGGCCGACCCTTCGCCAGCTGGAATACATCGTCGCGGTGCACCAGCTCGGCAGCTTCAGCCTGGCCGCGGACACGCTGCATGTCAGCCAGCCCAGCCTTTCGAGCCAGGTCGCGGCGGTGGAGGCCGATCTCGGCGTGCGGCTGTTCCAGCGCGGGCGCGGCGGCACGCAGGCGACGGCGAAGGGGCTCGAATGCGTCCACCGGGCGCGGCGCATCTTGGCCGAGGTCGAGAACCTGCGCAGCGTCCTGACCTCCGCCCTGCCCTTCGGCGGGCGGCTGCGGCTCGGGGTGCTGCCGTCGATCGGGCCCTACCTTCTGCCGCAGGTGATGCACTCGCTGCACCGCGACCAGCCCGATCTGCGCGTCGTCGTGCGCGAGGAGAACACCCTGAGCCTCGACGAGGGCATCCGCAACGGGCGCTTCGACGCCATCATCTCGACGCCGGAGGATCACCCGAACACCTGGCAGCACCCGCTGTTCACCGAGGCGCTCTGGGTGGCGGTGACGACGGATCACCCGATCGCCGCGCTCGAGTGCGTCGGCGCCGCCGACCTGGCCGGCCAGCGCCTGCTGACGCTCGACACCGGGCATCGGCTGGCGCGGATCGTCTACGGCCTCGCGGGCCTCAGCGGCGGCATCGTGTCGGACGACTACGAGGGCACGAGCCTCGATTCCATCCTGCTGATGGCCGCCACCGGCGCCGGTGTCGCGGTGCTGCCCGATCTCTTCGCCCGCCGCCAGGCGGTCCACCGCAAGGAGGTCGTCGTCAGGCCGCTGGTCATGCCGGATGCGAACCGCGGCATCAGCCTGCTGTTCCCGAGGGACCAGCCCGCCGACGACAGCCACGACCACCTGATCGGCGCCATCCGGGACGCCGCGAGGTCGCTCGATCTGGCGGTGTCCGAACCGTAGGGGCTTGGAAGTTTCACGGAGCGCGATGCCCGGCCTCGTGGCGCGCGCGCCGGTTTGTCGAGATGAGGCAGCTCCGGCATCGGGCCTCTCGAACCTGACCGCGACACCCGAGGGCCTGCCGCCTCGGGGTCCGTTCAGTCGCGCCCTGTCATCCGAGGTTCAAGATGTTTGGCCAGGGCGTTCCCGCCCAGGGCTTCTGCCAAGGGTGCAATGCTCGACAGCGTCACCCGAATGCGCTGGACCGCCGTCTACATCCCGATCGGAGAGTCCGAGCCTCCCCCAGGACGGTCGGCCCACCGTGGAAAATCTTCCGCGTTTCCGTCGACCTTCACTGCAATCCGACGCTCCAAAAATTCCCTGAAACTCTTTCGTGCGCCGGTCCGTGTCTTGGGCATTGGCGGCAGGAACACACCGCCGCACAGGAAGGAACGAGAGAATGACACTGTCCAAGACACTTGCCGCCATCGCCCTGCTCGCCGCGGGTGCCGCGCATGCCGAAAGCCACGCCGAGACCGGCAACCCGATGGTCGGCGGCGCCGCGATGTTCCCGGAAATGAACATCGTCGAGAACGCGGTCAATTCCGCCGATCACACGACGCTCGTGGCCGCGGTTCAGGCCGCGGACCTCGTGGAGACGCTGCAGTCGGACGGCCCGTTCACGGTATTCGCCCCCGTCAACGCGGCCTTCGAGATGCTGCCCGACGGGACGGTCGAGACGCTGCTGCAGCCGGAGAACAAGGGCATGCTGACCAAGGTCCTGACCGCGCATGTGGTGGCCGGCGACATCTCGGCCGCCGAGATCATGAAGCAGGCGCGCGCGTCGAGCGATGGCTTCTACCATTTCAACGCGGTGTCGGGCGACGCGCTTTCGGCGCAGGTGCGCGGCGGCAACGTCTACATCTACGACGAAAGCGGCAATGCCGGTCGCGTGACGATCGCCGACGTGAACCAGTCGAACGGCGTCATCCATGTCGTCGACACGGTGCTGCTGCCGCAGTAATCTGCAGCGCCTGGAGAGTGAACACGGGGTCGTCGCCGCCGGCGACGACCCGATACGGGAGAGGTCCTCGCCATGAAACGCAGAACATTCCTGTTGTCCGGTGCCGCCGCATTCCTCCCGCTCCGCGCGGCGGCGGCCACGGGTGAATTCGAGATCACGCGCAGCGAGGCCGAATGGCGGGCGCGTCTGAGCGATGCCGAATACCGGGTGATGCGAAAGCACGCGACCGAACGCCCCGGCAGCAGCCCCCTCGATGCCGAGACACGGGCCGGCACCTATCACTGCCGCGGCTGTGATCTGCCGCTCTATTCGTCCGATGCGAAATACGACAGCGGCACGGGATGGCCGAGCTTCTGGGAAAGCCTGCCCGGCGCGATCGGGACGCGCCCGGACAGGAGCCTGTTCGTGACCCGAACCGAGGTCCATTGCCGCCGCTGCGGCAGCCATCTGGGGCATGTCTTCGACGACGGGCCGCAGCCCACGGGCAAGCGGCATTGTCTCAACGGGGTCAGCCTCGTCTTCAAGCCTGCATGATCGCGGCGATGTCGGGCGGGTCCATGTCGGCTCTGGGCTGATCGCTCTACTCTTTCTTTTGAGGGACTGCGCAGCCGGCCGTGCCTCCGGGTGACGGCCGAGCACTGCCTGCCGCGCACAGGTCCGACTGGTCAGGCCCGCCATGGGTTTCAGGTTTATGGCGGGCCTCATTCACTTGGCCGGAGATAAGCGCGTCTGGGCCGCCATCGCCTTGGCGAGATACCGCCCCGCCACATCGCTCCTTCACCCCGATCTCGATCGGCACCCGCGACATGGCGTGCGTGCCCTTCACCCCCACCCGGACACGCGCCACGAAAAAGAGGGCCGTTCTGAAACTCCGGCGGCGCGCGTCTCGTGGCTTCTTCCGATCCGAACGACGGGATCTGCAATCGGAAAGGACGAGACGATGAAAACAGTGATCCTCGCCACATGTCTTGCGATGACGGCCTCGGCGGCGCTGGCCGCAGGTCATGCGATGGCGCCCATGATCGAGGCCGAAGACCAATCCGTCGCGGGTGGGACCGTGAGCGCCGACACGGTCGTTGCCGGCGAGAACGGCTGGCTGGTCGTCCACCGCACCGATGCCGAGATGGCGCCCGGTGTGGTGGTCGGGCACGCGCCGCTCCGCGAGGGGGAAAACCTCGACGTCGCGGCCATCCTGACCGAGCCGGTCGCGCCCGGAGACATGTTGATGCTCATGGTGCATGCCGAGGACGGCGGCGTCGCGACCGGCATCTTCGAGTACACGCTCGGCGCCAAGGAAGACGGCCCCGTCCGTGTCGATGGCGAGCTGGTGATGAACGTGATCACCGCGCAGTAGCGCCGCGCCGTCTTCACCAATGGCGACCGCGCCGCTGGCCCGAGAGCACAGGGGCGCGGTCCCTTCATGGCGTGTGTCGGCCCCGGAGTTGACACGCCATCCGGGCGCAGGTTCTGCTGGCGCGATGACAACACCCGCGGATATCGAGGCAATGATCGCGCGCGTCGCATTGCGCGACACGTCCGCGTTCTCCGATCTCTACGATGCGACCAGCGCGAAACTCTTCGGCGTCTGCCTGCGTGTCCTGAAGGACAGGGCCGAGGCCGAGGACGCGTTGCAGGAGGTCTATATCCGGGTCTGGCGCAAGGCCGACAGATACGCGGTCACCGGCCACAGCCCGATGACGTGGCTGATCACGGTGGCCCGCAACCTCGCCATCGACAGGCTGCGGTCACGCAGGCAGCCGCGCGGGCAGATGGATGAAGCCGCCGAGATCCGCGATGACCGGCCCGGACCGGAAGAGGCCGCGCTCGCAAGCTCCGAACGGGCGGCCATCAAGGCCTGTCTCGAGACGCTCGACACCGACCGGGCCGAGGCCGTGCGGCGCGCCTATCTCGAGGGCGAGACCTATGCCGATCTCGCGCATCGCTTCGATGTCCCGCTGAACACCATGCGGACGTGGCTGCGGCGCAGCCTGCTGAAACTGAAGGATTGCCTGACCCGATGAGCGACGCGGAAGACAGAAACGACGACGAGGCCCTCGCGGCAGAGTACGTCCTGCGTCTTCTGAGCGAAGAGGACCGGGCTGCGTTCGAGGCCCGCCTGAAGGACGAGCCCGCACTTCGCGATCTCGTCCTGGACTGGGAAGCGCAGTTCGCCGGGATGGCGGACGAGGTCGAGGAGATCGCGCCGCCGCCACGCGTCAAGGCGGGCGTCCTCAAGGCGGTCTCGCCCTCAAGCGCGCGGCGGCCCGGGTTCTGGGCGATGCTTCTCGGCGGGCTCGCCGCCGCGGGCCTCGCCGCGATCCTGATCTTCGGCGGCGGCCTGTTCGAGCCGTCGGGCCAGCCCCGGCTGACGGCAGAACTCGTGAGCGAAGACGGCGCGGTCGTGCTTGTCGCGGGCGTCGCGGCCGACACGCAGGAGATCGTCGTCGAACAGCGTTCGGGCAGGCCACCCGAAGGTCACGTCTTCGAACTTTGGCTGATTGCCGAAGGGGCGGAGGCGCCGGTGTCCCTCGGCGTTCTGGAAGCCGGGCGGACCACGCGACTTGCCCTGCCCGCGGCCCTCGCCCCGAGCGTGCCGACCGGGGTGCTTGCCGTGTCGGAGGAGCCGCCGGGCGGATCCCCGACCGGCGCGCCGACGGGGGCCGTGGTGGCGACCGCGCGTCTCGCCTCCCTTTGACCGGCCCCGAGCGGCCTGTCAGCCACTGCTCCGCGACGGCCCGAGTGCAGGGGTTCGAGGACCGTTGCCCGGCCCTGCGAAACCTTCGAGGACGGGCAGCGAAGGACGGCCGCCGTCAGTCGCCCTCCCGACCGGCGCCCGCCCCGGCACGGCTGGCCTCGGTGGCGGGGGCGTAGGTGCGCGTCGCGAAGCCTTCCAGTGCGCGCATGGTCTCGGCGGACACCTGACGACCCGCGCTGGTCCGCACCGACGCGGTCGCCCGGTCATCGGCCGGAAACAACGCCACCGATCCCGCGTCCGCCACGACCAGCGCCGTCTCGTCGCCCGCAAGTCTCGGGGCGGCACCGCCCAGAACGAGCGATACGCCCTGCCATTCCAGTGCCACGGTCATCCCGGCGGTGCGGGCGGCCTCGTATGCGAACGGGGCCAGCAGGAGCGGCACCGCGATCTCTCCCAGGCGCAGTGTCGCCCCCTGCCCCAGCTCGTCGGCCCGGTCGCAGATCAGCGCGCCCGCGACGATCGGACAGAGCGGGCCGCGCCGGGCGCGCCAGACCCCGTCGAGCTGCCGCGGCGCAAGATCGGAATAGGGCTTGCCGTCGTTTCGGCGCAGAAGTTCGGCGAGAAGGTCCGGGCCGGGAAACCCGTGGTCGCTGAGCCAGCGCACCGCCTTGCCCGCCTCTTCGGCCAGGCCCCAGCTCATGCCGGCGCCGCGCGCCGCCTTGCGGGCGAGCGCCTCGATCTCGTTGAGCGAACAGATCATGACAGCGCCTCCGGCAGCGCGGGATAGGTCCAGCCCGCGAATTCCATCTCGGCCAGCTCGTGCGGGAACGGCGCGTTGCGGAACATGTTGATCCGCACCCAGCGATCGGAGCGGGGGTCGAAGTGGCAGGCGCCGAAGAAGGACAGCTTCGCGCGCAACAGATCGATGGGCAGGACCTCGGCGCCCACGGTGTTGTCGCGGATCTCGGCATAGGGATGGCGCGCCGCGATCTGCACCCGGCGCAGGATGTGCCGATGCTCGGGGTGGCGCAGCAGGAAATCCGCGACCCTCGCGTCGCTGGCCTCCCGCCCGAGCGCCGCGAACAGCAGCGCCGCGTCGCGCCCCGGCGCAAGCGGCTGCTCGTAGGCCGCGACCGGCTCCAGATGGCGCTCGCCGAGGCGCGGCTCGAGCTTCTCGGCCGAGACGTACCAGGCGCGGGCCTGCGCTTCGGGGCTGTTCCAGTCGATCCCGAGCACCCAGGCGTAGTCGCGCTCGAGGATGTCGCGCAGCCGCGCCACGCTCATGCCGCCATCGATCCGGAAGCCCGCGCTTTCATCCGCGCTCATGCGCATCGGCAGATCGTCGACCAGCGCGCCGTAGGGCTCCATCATCAGCGCCACGAGAAGCTCCTGCCCCTCGAGGCCCAAGGCGGTCTCGGACCAGAGGTAGAGGCGGTCCCAGGGCGACGCGCCCTCGAGCGCCCCGCTTTCGACATGCGCGTCGAGCCGGTCGAGATCGGCCTTCAACCCCGAGATCTTGTCGCGCTGGATCGGGTGCTCGGAATGCCAGTCGTCGATGTTGCGTCGGCCCCGGCGCAGCATGACCCGGAAGGCGGCCGCCTCGGCGGGCGAGATCGCGGGCAGCGCCCGGATCCGGGCCAGCGCCGTCTCGCGCGCCTCGATCCAGTTGTTGAGCAGGATCGGGTGGTTGAGCAGGAAAGGCGCCATGCCGAGACCGGTGGAGTTGCCGATCCCGATGCGGCGGCGCAGTGACGGGTCGAGCGCGACCGCGCGGTCGCCGCCCCTCAGGGCGGCGAGATGCTCGACGAGGTCCAGCACGAAGCCCCGGATCAGGAACACGGTCAGCATCTCGGCCTGGAACGGCGCCGCGAATTCGGGCCGGTCGCAGATGCTCTCGCGATCGGCGGCGCCGAGCTTGCCGGAGCCGTAGACGGCGGTGGTGCGCATCAGGTAGCCCACCTCGTCGACCCGGCCCGCCTCGGGCTGTTCGCCCCGACTCAGGCAGTCGACCACGTGGTCGAACAGCCGCACCGAGCGGTTGGCGCGGGACACGGTCAGCTCGCGCGCGGTGACGCGGCCGGCCTCCTGCAGGGGCACGTTGCGCGACAGCCGCGCGATGTCGGCGGCCGAGGGCAGCCCGTCGAACAGGGTGAAGGTGGCGTCCCAGGCGGTGGCGATGACCCGGTCCGAGCGCTGCTCGGGGGCGAGGTCCTGGGCGAAGGCCACGAGGCTGTAGCTGCGCGCGGGGCCGTGCATGGTGTAGACGGCGTGCCCCACGCCCCGCGCGTCGATCTCGAAGGCGCGGCGCTCGAAGCGCCAGTTCTCGGATTTCAGCCGCCGCAGCAGCACCCGCATGAAGGACAGCCGCGACTGGTGGAACGAGCCCATCCGCGCCAGCCGCATCACCGTCTCGGGCCGACGCAGCGCCACGTGGTCGGGGCTCAGCTGGTCGAGTTTCATCACGCGCCTCCTCTTCGCATGTTACCACGTATCGGTGCGGGCGGCCCGGCGCGGGCCGCCCGGCGACCGGATCAGCCGCGTTCGCGACCCTTGGCGACGGTGATCCTGAGCGCGTCCCAGAGCGAGGGCAGCAGCACCAGCGAGACCGGCACCGCCGTCACCACGATGAAGCTCTGCAGCTTGCCGACGCCGCCCGCGCCGAGCGAGATCAGGATGATCGCCATCAGCCCCATGCCGATGCCCCAGAACACCCGCACCGGCATCGAGGAGCGGTCCTCGTCCGACATGGCGACCGAGATCACGTAGGTCATCGAGTCGCCCGTCGTGGCCACGAAGATCGTCGTCAGCACCAGAAACAGCAGCGAGACGATGAAGCCCATCGGCAGCTGCTGGGTGATCGCCAGCAGCGCGGCGGGCAGGTTGAACCCCTCGAAGGCGGTCGAGACGGAGCCGGTCTCGGCCAGTTCGAAGGCGATGCCCGAGCCGCCGATGATGGTGAACCAGAAGGTGGTGATGACGGGGGCGACCAGCGACAGCATGATCACGATCGAGCGGATCGAGCGGCCGCGCGAGATCCGGGCGATGAACATCGCCATCAGCGGCCCGTAGCCCATGAACCAGCCCCAGAAGAACACCGTCCACCAGCCGAGCCAGCCCGGCTCGCCGAACAGCCCGGCCTCGCCGCGGTGGAGCGCCATGCCGAAGAAGTTGCCGATGTAGTCGGCGAAGCCCGCGAAGTAGCTCTGGAAGATGAAGACGGTCGGGCCGAAGACCAGCATGAACAGCAGCAGCGCACCGGCGAGGATCACGTTGATCTTGCTCAGGAGCTGGATGCCGCGGGTCAGGCCCGAGATCGCCGACAGCGTGTAGAGCGTGACCAGCCCGGCGATCACCGTGGCCTGCGTGAAGAAGCCGTCGGCGATGCCGAACAGGGCGTTGAGGCCGTAGCTGACCTGCAGGCCGAGAAAGCCGATCGGTCCGACGGTCCCGGCGACCACGGCGATGATGCAGGACGCGTCGGCGACGAGCCCGATCGGCCCGCGGATCGCTCGGTCCCCGAACAGCGGGTAGAGCAGCGTGCGCGGCGCCAGCGGCAGGCCCTTGTCGTAGTGGTAATGCATCAGCATCACGGTCGAGAGCGCGCCGAGGATCGCCCAGGCCAGGAAGCCCCAATGCATGAAGCTCTGCGCCAGCGCCGGGGCCACGGCCTCCGCCGTGCCGGCCTCGGCGCCGAACAGCGGCGGCGAGGACAGGAAATGCGCCATCGGCTCGCCCGCCGCCCAGAACACGCCGCCGCCGGCCAGCAGCGTGCACATGATCATCGCGCCCCACTGGAACACCGAGAATTCGGGCCGCGCGAGGCCACCCATGATAGCCCGCCCGCCGGGCAGCACGATCAGGACGAGGCCGATCAGGAAGGTCGCCAGCAGCAGGACCTGCCAGTAGAGGCCGAAATACCTGGCCGAGAAGGCGAAGCTCGCATCCACGATCGAGGACAGAAGCTCGAGGTCGAGAAGCGCGATCAGGCAGAAGACGGCGATGAAGCCGCCGGTGATCGCGAAGAGCGGCTTGTTGATATGGCCGGGGCCGGGCGTCGCCGCCGCGGCCGGGCTCTGGGTCTGGTCCGTCATTCCATCCTCCCTGAAGGAATTTCGCAGGTCCGTTCTGGTCCGGCGGCGCTATTCCGCCGCCGCCCTCAGCCCCGCCTCCCCCGCGGCGCCGAAACTCGTGTCGAAGAAGCGCAGCCAGTTCTCACCCATGATCGCGGCCACCTCCGCCGCATCGAAGCCCACGGCCCGCAGGCCCGCCTCGATGTTCGGGAAATGCCGGTTGTCCTCGAACCAGGCCGGCATGTCGGGAAAGCCGGGCGCGGCGGCCGAGCCCTCGCCGTAATCGACCCGCTTGGTCCAGCGGCCCATGCGCATCCAGTCGACCACGCTGTCGGGGTGGTCCTGGCACAGGTCCGAACCGATCCCGAGGCAGTGCGGCCCCACCATGTCGGCGGTGCGCGCGATCATCTCGCAGAAGCTCTCCAGCGTGCAGTCCGACTTGTCCCTGAGGTGATGCGGGTAGAGCGAGAAGCCGAGCATGCCGCCGGTCTCGGCCAGCGCCCGGATCACCGCATCGCTCTTGTTGCGCCGCGCCGGGGCCCAGAAGGCCGGGTTGGCGTGGGTGACGGCGATGGGGCGCGCGGAGTGCTCGATTGCCTCCAGCGTCGAGCGCTCGGCCGAATGGCTCATGTCGACCACCAGCCCGACGCGGTTCATCTCCCCGATCACCTCGCGGCCCATGCGGGTGAGGCCCGGATCCTCGGCCTCGTAGCAGCCCGTCGCCAGAAGCGACTGGTTGTTGTAGCTCAGCTGCATGAAGCGCGCGCCCAGCGTGTGGACGATCTCGACCAGGCCGATATCATCCTCGATGGGGCTGGGGTTCTGGAAGCCGAAGAAGATCGCGGTGCGCCCCTCGGCCTTCGCGCGGCGCACGTCGTCGCCGGTCCGGCCCTGGAAGATCAGATCGGGGAACGCCTCGAAGCGGCGGTTCCAGGCCTCGATGTTGAGCACGGTCTCGCGGAAGTTCTCGTGATAGGCGATGGTGACATGGACCGCGTCCACGCCGCCCGCGCGCATCTGGCGGAAGATCTTCTCCGACCAGTTGGCGTATTGCAGGCCGTCGATCCGGTGGCTCACTTCAACTCCTCCGGCGTGCCGGCCGCGATGTAGGCGGTCTTGACCGTGGTGTAGAACTCGGCCGCGTAGGCGCCCTGCTCGCGCGGGCCGTAGGAGGAATTGCCCCGCCCGCCGAAGGGGACGTGGTAGTCGGTCCCGGCGGTGGGCAGGTTGACCATCACGCAGCCGGTGCGGGCGTTGCGGCGGAAATGCGTGGCCCGCGCGATGGAGCGGGTGACGATGCCGGAGGTCAATCCGAACTCGGTGTCGTTCACCACCTCCAGCGCCTCGGCATAGGAGTTGACCTTGATGACGCAGGCGATGGGGGCGAACATTTCCTCGCGGTTGATCCGCATGTCGTTGGTCGTGCCGGTGAAGACGACGGGCGACATGTAGTAGCCCTCGGTCGCGAGGCTGAGGCGTTCGCCGCCGCATTCGAGCGTCGCGCCTTCGGATAGGCCCAGCGCGACGTAGTCGAGATTGGCCTGCAGCTGCGCCTCGCTCACCACCGGGCCGATCTGCGTGCCCGCCTCGAGCGCGTGGCCGACCTTCAGCGCCTTGGCGCCGGCGACCAGCTTTCTCACGAACTCGTCGTGCACGGCCGCGTGCACGACCAGCCGCGAGGAGGCGGTGCATTTCTGCCCCGTGCCGCCGAAGGCGCCGCCGAGCGCGAGGCTGACGGCGAGGTCGAGATCGGCGTCGTCCATCACCGCCAGCGCGTTCTTCGAGCCCATCTCCATCTGGATCTTGGTGAAGTTCTCGACCGCCGCGCGGGCGATGCCGCGCCCGACCGGCACCGAGCCGGTGAAGGAGATCGCGTCGAGCGCGGGGCTTTCGACCAGCGCCTGGCCGATCTCGCGGCCCGCCCCCATGACGAGGTTGAACAGACCCTCGGGGATGTCCTGGCGGGAGATGATCTCGGTCAGCGCCACGGCCGAGGCCGGGGTGAGGTTGGCGGGCTTCCAGATCACGGCGTTGCCGAAGGCCAGCGCGGGGGCGATCTTCCAGCTCGCGGTCGCGGTCGGGAAGTTCCACGGGCTGATCACGGCGACCACGCCCACCGGCTCGCGTCGCACGTCGATCTCGACGCCCGCGCGCACGCTGTCGGCGGTGTCGCCGATCTGGCGCAGGCATTCGGCGGCGTAATAGGTGAAGAACTGGCCCGCGCGGTGGATCTCGCCCTTGCCCTCGGCCAGCGGCTTGCCCTCCTCGCGCGAGAGCAGCTCGCCCAGCTCGGCGGCGCGCGACATCATCTCGGTGCCGATGGCCATCAGCACGTCGTGCCGCCGCTCGGGGCCATAGCTCGCCCAGACGGCCTGCGCCCGCTTCGCCGCCGCCAGCGCCTCGTCGAGCTGCGCGGCGCTGGCCTGCGCATAGCGGCCGACGAGCTCGGACAGGTCCGACGGGTTGCGGTTCTCGATCTCGCCGACCCCGGCGACCCAGGCCCCTGCGATGTAGTTGCGGTTGAGGTCGGTCATCGCGTTCATCTGCTGTCTCCTGTCTGGACCGGGCGTCCCGGACGTGGCTGGAGACAGTAGGCCCGAGCGGGCGGATTCAATCAAACGCGATTAGGTTGAATTTTCTTCAGCCAAACTGAATTCAGGCCGCGTCGCGCAGATCCGCCGTCTCGGTCTCGAGCACCCGCAGGAAGGCGCGGGCCGCCGGTGGCAGCAGGCGGCGCGGCTGCGACACGAGGTAGAGATGCCGGCGCGCCTCGCTTTCGGCGAGCGGCAGGAAGGCGAGCCCCTCGTCGTCCCGCGGCACGGCGCGGCGGGGCAGCAGCGTCAGACCGACGCCGCCGCGCACCAGCGCCAGCAGCGAGGCGGTGTTCGGCACCGACATCAGCGCGCCGTCGAGGATCGGGGCGAAGGCCGCGTCCTCGATCAGCCGGCACAGCCCGTTGGCGATGAAGTCGCGCCCGGCAAGATCGTCCCAGCCGACGGCGTCGCCGCGCGCGGCAAGCGCGTCGCCCGGCGTGCAGACCACGCCGAACGGGTCCGAGAACAGCAGCTTTCGTTCGAAACCCGGCGCCGCCGCGATGCTCGCGAGGCCGATATCGGCGCGCTCGCTCTCGAGTTCGCGCTGCACCGAGGCGCTGTCCATGTCGCGCATGTCGATGCGCACCTTCGGATGATCGCGGCGGAAATGCCGGATCACCGCGGGCAGGATCGCCGTCGCCACCGAGGGCGTGACTGCCAGCCGCACCTGCCCCGCCTCGGCGCGCGACAGCCCCTCGATCGCCTCGACCGTGCGGCCGAAATGCTCGATCTCGCGCCGGGCCTCGCCGTAGATCATCCCGCCCAGTGGCGTCAGGCGCGACTTGCGCGCCGTCTCGAACAGGGCGGCGCCGACATGCTCCTCGAACTGCTTGAGCATCATGGAGACGGCCGATGGAGTGCGGCCGAGCTGGTTGGCGGCCTCGTTCAGGCTGCCCTGCTGCACCACCGCGCAGAAGCAGCGCAGCATCTCGATCTTGATGGCCAACTTCAGACTCCCTGAAGTAGATTTCAGATAATGAACTTTGCCTGAAGCGGATGGGGCTGTCTACAAGACCGGCAGATGCCAGCTGCAAGGAGCGAGACATGACCGGCACCCTCAGGAAAATCGGCGGCTCATCCCGCTTCTCCGCGATCGCGGTCCACAATGGCCAGGTGCATCTCGCCGGGCAGGTGTCGCAGCTCAAGGACGGCGACATCGCGGTGCAGTCGCGCGACGTCCTCGCCAAGGTCGACGCGCTTCTCGCGGAGGCGGGCTGCGGCCGCGACGACCTGATCTCGGTGCAGATCTGGCTTTCGGACATGGCCGACTACGCCGGCATGAACGCGGTCTGGGACGAGTGGGTCTCCTCCGTCACGCCGCCGACGCGGGTCTGCGTCGAGGCTCGCATGGCGCAGCCGCACTACCGCATTGAGGTGCTGGCCATCGCCGCGGAGCGTTGACCGGATATCGGGCGGCATCCCGCCTCGATGGGTGGGATCCGCGCGCAGGGCCGACGACGCGTACCATCGCATTGTCGTGCGATACAGGGGAGGTCGAAATGCCTTCGCGCGCTGCGTCGACCGCAGCCTGCTCGGGCGATCGATTTCGCGACGGCGGATGGCGAGGGCGAAGGGAGCCTCGACCGTGAACATTCCGGCGCACCTTTCCGGCAATTGATCTGGATCAAGGCCCGCGCGAAGCCCCGCGCCATCATCGCCATCGAGGCCCCGCTCGGTCCCGCATTCCGGCGCGGGCCATGCCGGGCGGCCCCGAAGGATCTCGATATTGGCAACGGTCGAACCAGAACACCCCCAGGGTCCGGTCCTCGCGCTCGACGGCCAGATCGGACTGACGGACCTCGATCGTCTCCGGCGGCTGCTCGCCGGGATCGGCGGGGCGCCGCGCGCCACCGTTTCGCTGGCCGGGCTGCAACGGCTCGACTGCGCCGCGGCGTGGCTGCTGCTGGCCGAGCAGGAGCGTCTGCGGCAGGCCGGAACGGAACTCGTCATCGCGTCGGTGCCGCCGCATGCCCTGCCGCTGATCGAGGCGGTGCGGGCCAATCTCGACGGGGCGGAGGCGAAGCCGCACCGCCCGCTCTCCCCGGCGATGCTGCTCGACCGGATCGGTCGCCGCGTGGCCGATGCCGGCGCCTTCCTGCGCGATCTGCTGCAATATCTCGGGCTCTTCGCGGCCCGGCTCTCGAACGCCCTGCGGCGGCCACGTAGCTTCCACCTGACCGCGCTCGTGCATCACTGCGAGGAGGTCGGGCTGCGCGCGGTGCCGATCGTGGCGCTGATGGCCTTCCTGATCGGCGTCGTGCTCGCCTTCCAAGGCGCGACGCAACTGCGCCCCTTCGGCGCTGAGATCTTCGTGGTCGAGCTGATCGCCATCTCGATCCTGCGCGAACTCGGCATCCTGCTCACCGCGATCATCGTCGCGGGGCGCACCGCCTCGGCCTTCACCGCCGCGATCGGCTCGATGAAGATGCGCGAGGAGATCGACGCGATGCGGACGCTGCGCATCGACCCGGCCGACGCGCTGGTGCTGCCGCGGCTCGTCGCGCTGGTGATCACCCTGCCGATCCTCGGGCTGGTGGCGGATGTCAGCGGCCTCATCGGCGGCGCGCTCATGTCATGGGCCGAGCTCGGCATCTCGCCCGCGATGTTCCGCACCCGGCTGATCGAGGGCACCGACCCGATCCATGTCGTGGTCGGGCTGGTCAAGGCGCCGGTCTTCGCGCTGATCATCGGCATCGTCGGCTGCCGCGCCGGCATGCAGGTCGGCAACAGCGCCGAGTCGCTCGGCCGGATGACCTCCAGCGCCGTGGTCACCGCGATCTTCGCCGTCATCGTCACCGACGCGCTGTTCTCGATCCTCTTCGCGCAGGTGGGGCTGTGACCGGCGCGGCCGACATGGTGATCCGCATCCGCGGGCTGGAGAACCGGTTCGGGCCGCATGTCGTGCATGAAGGGCTCGACCTCGACATGCGGCGCGGCGAGGTGCTGGGCGTGGTCGGCGGATCGGGCACCGGCAAGTCGGTGCTACTGCGCAGCATCGTCGGGCTCAGGCGGCCCAGCGCCGGGCGGATCGAGGTGTTCGGCGAGGACATGACCGGCATCGACGAGACCCGCCATGCCGGCATCGCGGCGCGCTGGGGGGTGATGTTCCAGGACGGGGCGCTGTTCTCCTCGCTGACGCTGCGCGAGAACGTCGAGGTGCCGCTGCGCGCGATCGACGGGCTCGACCCCAAGACGCGGCGCGCGCTGGCCGACCTCAAGATCGCCATGGTCGGCCTGCCCCCGGACGCGGCCGATACCTACCCCGCCGAGCTGTCGGGCGGCATGCGCAAGCGCGCGGGCCTCGCGCGGGCGCTGGCGCTCGATCCCGAGATCGTCTTCCTCGACGAGCCGACCGCCGGGCTCGACCCGATCGGCGCGTCGGCCTTCGACCGGCTGATGCGCGATCTCGTGCAGGCGCTGGGGCTGAGCGTGTTCCTCGTGACCCATGATCTCGACACGCTCTACGCGCTGTGCGACCGCGTGGCGGTTCTGGCCGAACGCCGCGTGCTCGCGACCGGCACGCTCGACGACATGCTGGCGGTCGAGCACCCCTGGGTGCGCGACTATTTCCACGGGCCCCGCGGACGGGCGGCCCGCCGCGCCCCATCCGGACCGGGAGGGAGGTGAGGCATGGAAACCAAGGCCAACTACGTGCTGGTCGGCGCCTTCACCCTCGCGGGTCTTGTCGGCATCCTGCTCTTCACGCTGTGGTTCGCGCGGATCGAGCTGGACCGGCAGTTCGCCACCTACGAGATCGAGTTCGACAGCGTCTCCGGGCTGGGCCGCGCCTCGGAGGTGCGCTTCGGCGGGCTGCTCGTGGGCCAGGTCACCGACCTCGCACTGGCGCCCGACCAGTCGGGCGCGATCCGGGTGGTGGTGCAGGTGCAGGCCGACACCCCGGTCCGGCGCGACAGCGTCGCCCGGATCGAGGCGCTGGGCGTGACCGGCGTGTCCTACGTCGCGATCGAGGCCGGGTCATTCGACGCGCCGCTGCTCTCCGCCGATCCGGGCGAGGCGCCGCCCCGCATCATTGCCGGCCCCTCCATGCTGCAATCGCTGACGCGCGGCGCGCCCGAGCTGATGGACGAGGCGCTCTCGGTCATGCAGCGGCTCGACGACCTTCTGGGCGAGGCGAACCGCGACCGTGTGGCGCGCATCCTCGACAACACCGAAAGCGCCAGCGCGGCGCTGGCAGAGACGCTCGACGACCTGTCCGGCACGGCGGAGGCGATCACCGGCGTGACAGACGAGGCCCGGCGCTTCAACGACGCGTGGGAGGCGCTGGCCGGGCGGCTGGTGGCCCTGTCCGACCGGGCCGAGACCACGATGACCCGGATCGAGGCGCTGGCGGATGCCGCCGGGACCACGTTGGACAGCGGCTCGGACACCCTGCAGGCGGTGGGCGACCTCGTGGACGAGGCCGACCGCTACATGGCCGAGGAGGCGAGCGCGGCGAGCGAAGCGCTGCGGCTGATGCTCGAGGACCTGCGGGCCGAGATAGGGCTTCTCGGGCCGGAAGCGCGGCGCATGATCGACAGCCTCGCCACGGCGGGCGACGTGGCCCGGACCCGCCTCGACGAGGCCGCCGGGCTGATGGAGGGCACGGCGGGCGCCCTGGCCCGGATCGGCCCCGCGGTCGAGGCCGCCGAGCGCGCCGCGGTCGCCATCGAGGGGGTCGCCGACCGCGAGATCGCGGCCCTGTCGCGATCCGCCCGAGAGCTGATCGCGCGCACCGGTCGGCTGGTCGACGAGGAACTAGCCCCGATGCTGTCCGAGCTGCGCGGCACCGGGCAGGCCATGGGCGATCTGGTGGCGGCACTCGGACCCGACATCGCGAGCACGGCGGAAAGCGCCAGCCGGCTCGCCCGTTCGGCCGAGAGCCTCGTCGCCGGGGCGGCGGACGGGCTGGCGGCGGCCGAAGGCGCGATGCGGTCCCTCGACACGGCGATGCAGCGTGGCGAGGCCGCCTTCGCCTCGGCCGACCGCACCTTCACCGAAACCGCCCGGATCGCGGAGGAGGAGATCGCGCCGCTGGTCGCGGATGTCCGCAGCGCCGCGTCGGGCCTCGAGGCCGCCATCGGCACCGTCTCGGCGGAACTGCCCCGGATCGGCGAGGATCTGCGCGTCGCGAGCCGCGCCGCGGCGCTGGCCTTCGAGACCTTCGCCGCCACGGTGGCGCGGTCGGGGGCCGCGCTGGACGGCTTCACGGCCGAGGCGCTCCCGGGCTATGCTCGGCTGGCACAGGAGGCGCGCGCCCTGGTCGGCAATATCGACCGCATGGTCGGCCGGATGGATCGGGACCCCGCCCGCTTCCTGCTGGACGACCGGGCCCCGGCCTTCCGCAGGTGAAGGGAAGGCGATGGGCTGGGTTCGAGGTGTGGCCGGTTTCGGGCTGATGGCGATGCTGACCGGGTGCGGTGCTCTGGATGTCTTCGACCGGGCCGCGGCGCCGCTCGAGGTCTACGACCTCCGCCCGCCCGAGATCGCGGCGACCGCCACCGCGCCGCTGCCCTTGGACGTGATCGTCGAATTGCCCGAGGCCGGGGGCAGCATCGCGACGGACCGGATCATGATCCGCCCCGACCCGCTCAGGGCGCAGTACCTTCCCGACGCGCGCTGGGCCGACCCGGTGCCCGAGATGATGCAAACGCTGATGGTGCGCAGTCTCGGCGACAGCGGCGCGCTGCGCTATGCCGGGCGCCGCCCGCTGGGGGTCGGCGGCGACTATGCGGTGCTGACCGAGATCGCCGGTTTCCACGCCGAAGCCTTCGCGGCCGAAGGCGCGCGGATCGAGGTCGCGCTGCTGGTCCGGCTTGTGCGCGAAAGCGACGCTGCGGTCGTCGCGACGCGCCGGATCGAGGCCGGGGCCGACGCGCCCTCGACCGACAGCCCGGCGCTGGCCGCGGCCTTCGACCGGGCCAGCCGCGCCGCGCTCGGGGAGTTCACCGGCTGGCTGCTCGGCGCTGTGGGCGCCGGCAGCTGAGGTCTCTTGCAGAACGGCACGGTTCGCTTCGCACCGCGCAGGAGACCCCGGGTCACGGTGCCGGGCACGAAGTCGTAGGCGCAAGCATGGCCTCGCTGCGACCGATCACCGCCGACCGCCCCAGCGCTGCGGGCGCGCTGCCCCGTCAGATCCGTCACGACCAGTATCCGCTTCATGCCGGCGACCTTCGGACTGCGGCCCACACCGCCCCTGCCTTCGGCCGGTCCGAGGCCCCCCTCTCCGGCTTGATGCAGGTCAAGGTGGGCGGCGCGGTCCCGGGCGAAGCTGGGGCCGCAACACAGGAGCCGATCATGCGACCGTTTCTCCCCATCATCCTGCTCATCGCCGGGGCGGCGCAGGCGCAGGAGGTCGAGGACCCGCTCTCGATCCAAGCCGGGCACGATCTCTACATGGTGTTCTGCCAGTCCTGCCACGGCGCGGAGGCGCGCGGCGACGGGCCCTTCGCGGAGGTGCTGAAGGAGGCGCCGCCGGACCTCACCCGGCTGTCCGAGCGCAATGGCGGCCGCTTCCCGGTCGCCCGCGCCACCCGCCAGATCGACGGCCGCGACCCCCTGCCCGGCCATGGCGGCGAGATGCCGATCTTCGGGCCGGTCTTCGACAGCGATTTCGGGGCGCTTTCCGCCCAGTCCGGCCAGCCGGTGCTGACCAGCCAGTCGATCACCGACCTGATCCACTGGCTCGAAACCATCCAGGTTGCGGGCTGACCATGCTGAGCTTCGGCAGGCCTCCCGCCGATCATGGCCATGGCCGCGCCGAGATCGCGCAGCGCTTGGCGCGCGCCGGACATGGCGGCCACCTGAAGGACGCGATCTACGGCGCGATGGACGGGGCCGTGACCACATTCGCCATCGTCGCGGGCGTGCAGGGCGCCGGGCTGTCTCCGAAAATTATCCTCGCTCTGGGCGCGGCCAACCTGCTGGCCGACGGCTTCTCTATGGCGGCGGGCAACTATTCCGGCACCAAGGCCGAGCGCGACGACGCCGCACGGCTCAGAGCGGTCGAGGAACGCCACATCGACCTCTACCCCGAGGGCGAGCGCGAGGAGATCCGCCAGATCCTCGCGGCCAAGGGGCTCGGCGGCTCGGTGCTCGAGCGCGCGGTGACCGCGATCTCGCGCAACCGCCGCGCCTGGGTGGAGCTGATGCTGGTCGACGAATACGGGCTGAGCCCGAAGACACCGGCCCCCCTGCCCGCCGCGCTGGTGACCTTCGCAGCGTTCCTCGTCGCCGGTCTGGTGCCGCTCGCGCCCTTCGCGCTCGGGTTCGACGCGGCCTTCGGCCTGTCGGTCGCCATGACCGCGGCCGCCTTCTTCGCGATCGGCGCGCTGAAGAGCCGCTGGTCGCTGGCGCCGTGGTGGCGCTCTGGCGCCGAGACGCTGGCGATCGGCGGCACGGCGGCGGCGATCGCTTACCTGGTCGGATCGCTGTTCCGCGGGATCGGCTAGAAGCGATCCGGCTACCAGCACCCCTCCATCCACCAACGCGTTCTCGGCGATCTGGCGAGAACGCGTTGAGCGCCCGTCGGAGGATCTCGTGACCGGTGCGTTCTTCCCTCGCAACTGCCGCGATCTCGGCCTCGAGATCGGAGGTGGCCCGGATCAGGGCGAGGCGGGCCGCGATGGCCCCATTGCTCATCGCCCTTCCCCTGACTCGGCACGGGTCCGGACCGACCGGCCGCGCTCTAGGCCCCGCCCAGCGCGACCGGGCGACTCGACACCTCCCACATCTCGCGCAGCGACTTGTGCATCGCGTGGGCCACATCATCGATCTCGCCTGCGGACGTCTTGCGGCGCAGCAGCCCGAAGACGGCACGGACAGCCGTTTCCGGGTCGTCCAGCGCCTCCTTGGTGAAATGCGCGCCGATCCGGTCGAGGAACTCGGTCTTGTCGCGCGGGCGCGGCACCGCCTTCGAGGGGTCCCAGCCCTCGAAATAGATCCCGCGCACCAGCACCGGCAGCTGGGCCGAGAGATCGACCGCCTCGTCGAGCGGCAGGAAGTCCCGCAGCGTGTGCAATGTCGCGCGCAACAGCATGTAGGCGCGCGGCTTGCGGCCGTCCCAGTCGAGATCCCGGCAGATTTCGTTCAGCCACTCGGCCACCACCTGCGGTCCGTGGTCCAGGGCCGTGATTCCCGTCGTCGTCATGGCTCCCCCTCCTCGCTGTCTGGATGGCCTTGAGCATGACCCCCGCGGCCGGGCCGGACCTTGATCCTGATCAAGCGCCGCCGGCCGGATCAGGCCGTTCGGGCCGGTCGAGAAGCCATCGGACCGCCGCGCGAAGGCGAATGCGGGCCGGATTCCTATTCGGCCCAGCTTGCCAACAGGCCTGCCAGCACGTCGCTGCGGCTGACCATGCCCAGGAGCCGGCCGTCCGAGACCACCGGGTAGCGACGGTAAGGGTCCTGCGCGAAGACCCGCGCGGCCCCCAGCAGATCGAGATCCGGCGGCAGGCTCTTCACGTCCCGGCTCATCACCGCCGAGACCGGGCCGCCCCATTCGCGGTGATAGGCGCCTTCGATCGCCGCGCGGAGGCAATCCTTCTGCGACAGCATGCCGAGCACGCGACCATCGGCATCGACCACCGGTGCTCCGGAAATGCCCCGGGCCACGAGCACCTCCACGGCGCGCAGGATCTCGGTCTCGGGCGCGAAGCTCACGACGTCACGCGACATGATGTCCGCGACCCGGCGCATCAGCCTCGCCCTCCTTTCGGGCAGGCATCGCAGGCGCCGCCGCAACAGCCCGCGCGCGGCGCGCCCCGGCCGGCAAGGAGGCCGATGGCCAGCCCGGCCATCGCGCCGAGCAGGAGAAGCAGGCTCAGAGCGAAGACCGCCATCTCAGGCCCTCCCGATCCGCGGGCATCGCGTCGAAGCCGCCGGTGACGATCTCCCGGAAACCGTCCTCCCTGCGCAGGAGGAACAACGCCGAGATGCCGGTCTTGCGGGCCTGGCATGGCCCCGCGACCGGCCCGAGCGCCAGCAGGCCGGTGGCCAGCGCATCGGCCCGCGCGCCGGTCTCGGCAAGGACCGAGACCTGCGCCAGCCGCGGCTCCGCCGGGCGGCCGCTGCGCGGGTCGATGACATGGCCCAGCCTAAGCTCCGCCACGCCGTTGGGCGCATGGCCGGAGGTGGCGAGCGCCAAGTCTCCGGTCTGCAGAAGGCGCTGCACGCCGCCGCCCGGTCGCTCGACGGCGATCTGCCATGGCCGCCCGGAGGGATGGCGGCCGATGGCTCTCACCTCGCCGCCGATCTCGAGCAGTGCCTGCCCGCATCCCTCGCGCCGCAGCGCCGCGATCGCGAGGTCGAGCGCCAGCCCCTTGCCCAGCCCGCAGGCGTCGAATGTCAGGAGGCCGAAGGACTTGCGCGCCGCGTCGCCCCGCAGTTCGAACCACCCCGTCTCCACCCGGCCCATGATCGGTCCGAACCCGAAGCGCCGGACCGCCGGGCCGAGGCGGGCATCGAAACCGCCACCGCTGGCGTCGTGGGCGGCCTCCGCTTCCCGCAGCGCCGTATCGAGCAGGGGTGGCGTCTCGATCCACCGCCCTCCGGGCGCGGTGTTCAGCAGGCTCGCCGCGCTGTCGGCGCGCCAGGGCGACAAGGCCCTGTCGATGCGGTCGAACTCACGGCGCAGACCACGCGCGGCCCGACCGGCATCGGCGCCGCCGGGCAGAACGCAGCGCCAGTAGCTGCCGAAGGCCCGCCCGCCGATGACCCTCGCATCGCGTGCGAAGGCCGGCCCCGCGAGGAACGTCATCGCCGCACCTGCGAGCATGGATCTGCGCGTCATCTGCATGGTCAAACTCCGAAATCGTCGCTGAAGACCTGCCCGGGCGGCACGCCCGCCTCCTCGAGCAGCATCCGCACGGCCGCCGTCATCAGGGGCGGGCCGCACAGGTAGTAGTCGCAGCGCTCCGGCGCCGGATGATCCATGAGGAAGCGGTCCCGCAGCGCCTCGTGGACGAAGCCGGCCGGGCCGGCCCATCCCGCTTCGGGCTCGGACAGGACCGGCGTGTAGCAAAAGTTCGGATGGCCCTGCTCCAGCGCTTCGAACTCGTCGGCATGCAGCAGGTCGCCCGGCCCCCGCGCGCCGTAGAAGAAGCTCATCTGCCGTCTGTCGCCGGCGCGCGTCAGCCGGTCGTGGATGATCGCCCTGAGCGGTGCCAGTCCGACGCCGCCGCCGACGAAGACCATCTCGCGCCCGCTTTCGCGCGCGCGGAACCCGCCATGCGGCCCCGACAGCGCCACGCGATCTCCGACGCGGCGCGAGATCAGCCAGGACGAGACCACGCCCGGCGGCACGCCCGGCAGGCCGGGCGGCGGCAGCGCGAGGCGGATCATCAGGACGATCCGGCCCGCGGCGGCGTCTTCGGGGCGGCCCGCCACCGAGTAGGCGCGCGTCACCGGCACATCCGTCGACACCCTCAGCCCGCGCAACCCGCGCCAAGCCTCGGTGTGGCGGTCAGGCACCGCGATCTCGGCAAAGTCGAGTGCGAATGGCGGCGCCGTCACCTGCACGAAGGCGCCCGCTTCGCAGTCGAGCGCCTCGCCCTCGGGCAGCGCCAATTCGATCTCGCGGATCAGCGGGCTCGGCATCCGCGTCGCGGCCACCACCGCGTCGAGCCGCGCCACGGGGGCGAGCCCTTCGGGCAGCGCCACCGTCAGGTCGCCGCGCAGCACCACCTGGCAGGCGAGATGCGCCCCCTCGCGCAGCTCGGCCCGGCTCAGCCGCGCGGTCTCGGTCGGCAGCGGATCGGCTCCGCCCTCGGTCACCCTGAGCCGGCACAGCCCGCAGGTGCCGGTACCGCCACAGGCGGCCGGCAGGTCGATGCCCTCCTGCTCCAGCGCGGCAAGCAGCGTCTCGCCGGTGCTGGCCTCGAAGCCCGGGCCACCCTCGACCGAGACACGGACCGCCCGCTGCGGCACCAGCAGCCGCCGGGCGAGCAGCACGGCGGTCGAGAGCGCGAGCAGCAGCGCCGTCAGCAGCAGCGCTCCGGCCAGGGCGCTCATCGCGCCAGCCCGCCGAAGGCGGTGAAGCCGAGCGACATCAGCCCGGTGACGATGAACGCGGCGCCGAGCCCCTGCAGCCCCTCGGGCATGTCGGCATAGCGCAGCCGCTCGCGGATCGCGGCGAGCGCGGCGATGGCCAGCGCCCAGCCGATGCCGCTGCCGATCCCCCAGATGGCGGCCTCGGCGATGTCGTAGCGCCGCTCGACCATGAACAGGCTGCCGCCGAGGATCGCGCAGTTCACCGTGATCAGCGGCAGGAAGATCCCGAGGCCGCGATGCAGCACCGGGACGAAGCGGTCGAGCGCCATCTCCAAGACCTGCACCACCGCCGCGATCACGCCGATGAAGACGATGATCCGCAGATGGGTGAGATCGACCTCCGGCAGACCGGCCCAGCCCCATGCGCCCTTCGCGAGAAGCGCGTGGTAGATCAGCGCGTTCAGCGGCACGGTGACGCCCTGCACCGCGATCAGCGCCAGGCCGAGGCCGACCGCGGTGGAGAGCTTCTGCGACACCGCGAGGAAGGTGCAGATGCCGAGGAAGAAGCTCAGCGCGAGATTGTCCGCGAAGATCGCGTCGAAGAGGATGCCGCTCATGGCTCCGCCTCCGGCGCGAGGCGATGCTCGGGCCGCTCGACCTGCTCGGGCCGGGCGCTCCGGATCGCCCAGACCAGCAGGCCGAGCACGAAGAAGGCCGCCGGGGCGAGCTGCATCAGCCGCAGCGGCGCGAACCAGCCGCCCTCCTCCGCGAGCGGCAGGACGGTCCGGCCGAACAGCGCCCCGGTGCCGAGCAGTTCCCGTATCGCCGCCACGACCATCAGCACGAGGCCGTAGCCCAGCGCGTTGCCCAGCCCGTCGAGAACGGCCGCGCCCGCCGGGTGATGCATCGCGAAGGCCTCGGCCCGGCCCAGCACGAGGCAGTTGGTGACGATCAGCCCGACGAAGATCGACAACCGCTCGCTCAGCGCGAAGGCGTAGGCGCGCAGCAGCTCGTCCACGAGGATCACCAGCGTGGCGATGATCGTGATCTGCAGGATCAGCCGGATCGCGCGCGGGATGTGCCGGCGGATCGCCGAGATGAGCGCCGCGGCCGTGCAAAGCACGAAGACCAGCGCCGCGCTCATGGTCAGCGCCGTGGTCATCGAGGTGGTGACGGCAAGGGCCGAGCAGATGCCGAGAATCTGCCGCGTCACCGGGTTGTCGCGGATCAGCGGGGACACCAGGCGGTCGCGCGCGCTCATGCCGCCCCCTCCCGCAGCCGGTCGAGAAACGGGCCGTAGCCCCATGGCCCCATCCAGAACCGCACCATGTTCGCGACGCCGTTGCCGGTCCGGGTCGCGCCCGAGATGCCGTCGACCTCGTGCGGCCCCGTGGCATCGCCTCGGGTGACGGCGATGCGGATCGCCCCGGTCTCGTCGGCGATCTCGCGGCCCGGCCAGAGCGCGAGCCAGTCGGGTTCGGTGATGCGGGTGCCGAGGCCGGGCGTCTCGCCCTGCGCGGTGATCGCGAGCGCGGCGACGGTGTTGAGGTCGGGTTCGAGCGCCAGCAGCGCCTCGATCCGCGACTGGTAGCCCTGACCGCTCACCGGCAGCACCACCAGTGCCAGCCGCCCGTCGCGCTCGAGCAGGTGAACCGGGACCACGGCGGGGCGTTCGCCCAGCCCGGCGATGTCCTCCGCCTCGGGCACCGGTTCCATCGCGCCGTCCCCGACCGCGACGAAGCGGCCGTCCGACAGCGCGACGAGACGGGTCTCCAGCGCGTCCACCCCGGCCTCGCGCATCAGGTCGCGCAGGCCCGGCAGCGTGTCGAGCATCTCCTCCATCCGGGCCGCGCGGGCGGCCTCGAGATGCGCCTCCTGCAACGGCCGCAGCAGGATCGCGGTCGTCGACAGGACCAGCGCCGCGCAGAGCGCCACGATCCCGGCCATGCCGATCGCCTTGACCGGGTCCTCGTTCGGCCGGTCGAGAAAGCGTCCCCAGATCCCTCGGGTCTCAGCCATGCCGCCCTCCCCGCCTCAGATCGTCGACGGCGAGCACGGCCGCATCGGCCAAGGGCGCCGCGACATTGCCGAACAGGACGGCGAAGACCAGCGCCGGTGCGACGGCGCCCTGGGCCGGGGCGAGCAGCAGGGCGAGCGCCCCGACCGCCGCGCCGAAGAGCCAGCGGGCGAGCGCGGTCACGGGCCCGCCGAACGGATCGGCCGCCAGGAAGACCGCGCCGAAGGCCAGCACTGCGGCGGCAGGCCAGCCCGGCCAGCCCGCCACCGCGCCCGCGACGGCCACGCCGACCCCCATGCCGAGCACGACCGGCATCGCCGCCAGCCCGCACCAGAGAAGCAGCGCCGCGCCGGGCAGCGCGGCCCAGAGCGCGGGGGGCGGCGGCGCCACCGGCGCGAGATGCGGGAACGACAGCGACAGGATGCCCAGCGCCAGCGCGCCGGTGCTGACGAAGCCGAACCCCACCCCGCCGAAGACCAGTTCGCCCAGCACAACGGCCAGCGCCATCGCGACGGTGATCTCGCCCAGCCCGGCCTCGGCTGGCGCGAGCAGCGCCAGGATCAGGGCCGCGACGAGGCCGCTGCCGCGCACCGGCCTGCGGCGCAGCTCGGCGAAAACCAGGTCGCAGCCCAGCGCGACCGTCACCGCCACGAGCAGCGCCGCAGCCGCGCCCGGCTCGACGGCAAGCCGCACCGCGACCGGCGGCAGCAGCGCGGCAAGCCGCAGCCGCAGTTCGAACCGCGCCGCGTGCCGCCGCAGCGCCAGGGGCGCGGCGTATGTCATCCCTCCGCCTCCAGCCGGTCGAGCACGCGCCGCAGCAGGCGCCCGTAATCCGACCCGCTGGCGCAGATCGCGCTGGCCTCGACCATGTCCTCCTCCAGCAGGTCGAGGCATCCGAGCCGCCGCGCCGCCTCCGCATCTCCGACGGACAGCGCGCGCAGCAGCGGAACCGCCCGCAGCTGCCGTGGCAAGGCCGCATCCAGCGCCGGAACGGGAACGATGGGCCGCGGCACCTGCCTGCCCGGTGGCGACACGCGCCCCGGATCGGCGCCGTGAGGGGACTCGAACCACGGCACCCGCCCTGCTTCGCGCCCGCACCATTCCCCCGGCAGCACGCGGCGCGGCGCACGATCCCCCGGCCATGCCCGGAACCGCGAGAAGTCCAGCCGCCCCGGCGAGACGAGCTGGCCGATCGTCAGGACAGACTGCACCGGCACGGTCCAGACCGCGCCCTGCCGCGCGACGCTGTGCCGGCGCGCCACGCGGTGTCCCATGGTGGCGCCGGCGCCGGTCTCGGCCCGCGCCGTCCCGATGGGCAGATTGCCCGCGCCGGCATCGCGGCAGAAAAACACCGGCCCCGACGAGAGCTGGCCGAGCGCGGCAAGGCCGGGCTCGAGCAGGTCCGGACGGGCCCGCATCGCCGCGGCGCCGGCGGCCTCGGGCCCGCCAAGGGCATCCACGAAGATGGCGTCCGGCACATCCTCGACGCCGGGCACGCGACCGAAGGGACGGCGGCGGAAGACCGGCCACAGCCCGTTGGCCAGCAACGCCTCGCGCGGGTCCTCGGCCGGTCGGAGCCGAACCTCGGTCGGCGCGTCGCGATCCACCTCGATCACCACGCGCTCCAACCGCCGTCCGAGGCCGCGCCTCAGATCGGTGATCCGGCCGGTCGCCGGCGCGACCAGGCGCAATCGGGGCTGCAACCTGTCATGCGCGATCTCGTCGCCGATCGCGATGCGATCGCCCGCCTGCAGATCGCAGCGCAGCCGCAATCCGGGCAGGGCCGAGGCGTCGAGGACCAGATCCGGCGCCGCGGAGCGGTCGAACTGCGTCGTGGCAGCGTCGCGTGGATTCGGGTGCTCGTGAAACATCGGCCTTCCCGCCCGGAAACCGTTCCGACGAGTATCTCCCCCACCCCGCTGCACGCGCCTTGATTCAGGTCAAGGCCGCGCCTGACGGCTTCCCTAGATTCGAAACCGCGATCGCAGCGTGGAGGGTCAGGTCATGTCACGGCTCACGATCACGGTCATCGTCATCGCCGCGGGTGGGCTCGGCTCGCCCCCGGCCGCTCAGGACGCCGCGCCGAGCCCCGAGCAGATCGTCTCGGACTGGCTCGGTTCCGCCCATGCAAAGACGGCGGCGGAAGCCTTCCGCCATTGGGATGCCGAAGGCGAGATCCCCGGCCATTGCGCCGTGTGCCACTCGACGCCCGGTTTCGTCGCCTATGCGAACGGCCCGCGCCAATCGCCGGGCCGGATCGATCACCCCGTGCCGACCGGCTCACTGGTCGAGTGCGAGAGCTGCCATGACCCGGCCGTCTCTAGGATCGAGGAGGTGCTGTTTCCCTCGGGCGATACCGCCAGCTTCGGAACATCGACCGCCTGCGCGATCTGCCACCAGGGTCGGGCCTGGGGCGGGGATGTCGATGCCGCGACCGCGAACATGCCGCCCGACGAGGTCGTGCCCGAGCTGTCGTTCATCAACGTGCACTATTCGGCGGCCGCCACCACGCAGATGGGGTCCGAGGTCGCCGGCGGATACGAATATCCCGACCGGGACTATGCCGGCCGCTTCAACCACGTGCCGGGGCTCGAAAGCTGCGTCGGATGCCACGGCCCGCACGACACGAGCCTCGAGATCGCCGATTGCACGGACTGCCATGCCGGCATCCGGGCGTTCGACGACATTCGCACGACCGCCCAAGATCTCGACGGGGACGGGACTGCCGACACCGGCATCGGCCACGAACTCGCAGCCCTGCACGATCGTCTCGGCGCCGCGATCACGCGTTACGCGGCCGAGATCTCGGATCGCCCGATCCTCTACGATCCGGCGGCCTATCCCTATTTCTTCGCCGATCTCGACGGCGACGGCATCGGCGACGAGGATGAGCTGCAGCGAGGAAACGCCTACGCCGCATGGACGCCGCGCCTCTTGCGGGCGGCCTACAACTACCAGTTCGTCGCCAAGGACCACGGAGCCTATGCCCACAATCCGCACTACGCGGCGCAGCTGGTCATCGACAGCCTCGCCGATCTGTCGAGCGTGTTGGCTGAAGAGCTGGAAGTCGAGCGGCCATGATAGCCGCCAGCCTTACCTCGACAACTGCGTGCCCTGCCAAGGCGCCGATCTCGAGGGCCGGCCGCACCGGCGCCGGCGGCTGACCTACTGCCGCGCCCTCTCGAGCAGCGCGACCATCTCGCGGAACTTGGTGCGCTGCTCGTCCGGGTGACCCGAGAGGATCGCCGCCTCCATGCAATGATCGGCGTGGTCCTCGATCAGGAGCCGCTCGACCGCCTTCAGCGCCGAGCGCACCGCCGCGGTCTGGGCCAGCACGTCAACGCAGTAGCGGTCCGCCTCGACCATGCGCGAGATCCCCCGGATCTGGCCCTCGAGCCGCGCCAGCCGCTTCTGGATCGCCGCCTTGTTCCGCCTCTCCTGCATCTCTCGCACCTCCGGCTCATGGAACCATACGTCGCCCGGCCCGTTGCGGACATACCCCATATGGGTATCTCGACGGCATATACCCATAGGGGGTATGTTCGGGCATCGAGGCGCCGAGTCGGCGCCTCGGGAGCACAGGAGGACGCGCCATGGGCCACGGCTGCCATGCGCATGCGCATCACCACGACCTGCCCGCCGACCGCACCGCGACCGATCCGGTCTGCGGCATGTCGGTCGATGTCGAGACCGCGAAGCATGTGTCCGAGCACGAGGGTGAGACCTTCTACTTCTGCTCGGCCAAGTGCCGCGAGAAGTTCGAGACGCGGCCCGAAATCTTCCTCGACCCGGCGCTGAAGGCCGCGCCGCCCGAGCTCGAGGACGTCATCTACACCTGCCCGATGCATCCCGAGATCGAGCAGGTCGGCCCCGGCTCCTGCCCGATCTGCGGCATGGCGCTGGAGCCCAAGGGCATTCCGATGACCGAGGGGCCGAGCGAGGAGTATCTCGACTTCCGCCGCCGCTTCGTTCTGGGCACGGCGCTGACCGTGCCGCTGGCGATCATCGCCATGGGCCGGCACTTCGCACCGCACGCCTTCGCCATCATCTCCGCGCCGATGCTCGACTGGATCGAGCTGATCCTCGCCACGCCGGTGGTGCTCTGGGCGGCGCTGCCCTTCTTCGAACGCGGCTGGGCGTCGATCGTCCGCCGCAGCCTCAACATGTTCACGCTCATCGCGCTCGGCGTCGGCGTGGCCTATGCCTACTCGGTCGTCGCCACCGTCGCGCCGCAGCTCTTCCCGCCGCAGTTCCGCGGCCACGAGGGCGAGGTCGGCGTCTATTTCGAGGCGGCGGCGGTGATCGTCACGCTGGTGCTGCTGGGCCAGCTCTTGGAGCTGCGCGCCCGAGAGCGCACCGGCGGCGCGATCCGCGCGCTTCTCGACCTCGCGCCCAAGACCGCGCGGCTGGTCGACGCGCGGGGCGAGCGCGACGTGCCGCTCGACATGGTCCGCGCAGGCGACCGGCTCAGGGTGCGGCCGGGCGAGAGCGTGCCGGTCGACGGCGTGGTGGTCGAGGGCCGCTCCTCGATCGACGAGAGCATGATCACCGGTGAGCCGATCCCGGTCGAGAAGGCCGAGGGCGATCCGGTCACCGGTGGGTCGCTGAACCAGACCGGTAGCTTCGTGATGCGGGCCGAAAAGGTCGGCGCCGAGACCATGCTCAACCGCATCGTCGCCATGGTGGCCGAGGCGCAGCGCAGCCAGGCGCCGATCCAGAAGCTCGCCGACAAGGTCTCGGGCTACTTCGTGCCCGCCGTGGTCGGCGTGGCGATCCTCGCCTTCGTGGTCTGGAGCATCTTCGGCCCCGATCCGGCCATGGCCTTCGCGCTGGTCTCGGCGGTCTCTGTGCTGATCATCGCCTGCCCCTGTGCGCTCGGCCTCGCGACGCCGATGTCGATCATGGTCGGCGTCGGCAAGGGCGCGGGCTACGGCGTGCTGATCAAGAACGCCGCCGCGCTGGAACGCTTCGCCGCCGTCGACACGCTGGTGGTGGACAAGACCGGCACGCTGACCGAGGGCCGCCCGGCGCTGGTCGAGGTGGTGGCCGAGCGCATGGAAGAGGACGAGCTGCTGGGCTTCGTCGCGGCGCTCGAGGCGCGCTCCGAGCACCCGCTCGCCCGCGCCATCGTCGAGGGCGCTGCGGCGCGCGGCGTTTCCTTGCCCGAGGTCGAGAGCTTCGACAGCACCACCGGCAAGGGCATTTCGGGCCGCGTCGCGGGCCGCAGCGTCGCGATCGGCAACCTCGCCATGATGCGGGATGCGGGCGCTGACACCACCACCCTGTCCGAGCGCGCCGATGCCGCGCGCCGCAAGGGACAGACGGCGATCCTCGTCGCCGCGGACGGCCGTGCGGCGGGCCTCGTCGCCGTGGCCGACCGGATCAAGGAAACCACGCCTCGCGCCATCGCGGCGCTGCACGATGAGGGCCTCAGGATCGTCATGCTGACCGGCGACAACGAAGTCACGGCCCGCGCCGTGGCCTCCGATCTCGGCATCGACGAGGTGATCGCGGAGGTGCTGCCCGCCGACAAGCAGGCGGCGATCCGGCGGCTGCAATCGGAGGACCGCACCGTCGCGATGGCCGGCGACGGGGTGAACGACGCGCCCGCGCTGGCGGCCGCCGATGTCGGCATCGCCATGGGCACCGGCGCCGACGTCGCGGTCGAGAGCGCCGGCATCACGCTGGTGCGCGGCGACCTGACGGCGCTGGTGACCGCCCGGCGGCTGAGCCGCGCGACGGTCCGCAACATCAAGCAGAACCTCGCCTTCGCCTTCCTCTACAACGGCCTCGGCGTGCCGGTGGCGGCCGGCCTGCTCTACCCGTTCACCGGGCTGCTGCTCTCGCCGATCATCGCGGCGGCCGCGATGAGCCTGTCCTCGGTCTCGGTGATCGGCAACGCGCTCAGGCTGCGCGCCGCGCGGGTCGGCTTCGAGACGGACTGAACCACCCGGGGCGCCGCCGGACCACCGGTCCGGCGGCGCCCCTTCGCATGCAAGCGGGCCCTCCCCGGTCCGGCAGTGAAAGGAGAAACCGATGTCCTACTGGCGCTTCGCCGCGATGATCGCCACCTCGACGGTGGTGATGTTCGGGCTGATGTATCTCAACACCTACGCCTTCGAGCACGTCTTCTTCAGCGAGACCCGGACCTACATGGCGCTCCTGATGGGCGCGGTGATGGCGGTGATCATGCTCAGCTTCATGCTGTCGATGTATACGAGCACTGCGATCAACATCGCGATCTACGCCGGCGCCGTCGCGGTCTTCGGCGTGACGCTGTGGCTGATCCGCAGCCAGGAGACGGTGGACGACACCAGCTACATGGCGGCGATGATCCCGCACCATTCCATCGCGATCATGACCTCGGAGCGCGCGCAGATCGAGGATCCGCGGGTGCGCAAGCTCGCCGACGAGATCATCGCCGCGCAGCGCAAGGAGATCGGCGAGATGCGCCACCTGATCGCCGACATCGAGGAGAACGGCATCGCCAACGATCCGGCCTTGGGCGAATCCGAGGCCCCCGCCGAGGAAGGCACGGTCGAGGAGGCGCTCGGCGCCGCGCAGCTGGCCAGCCTCGACCCGGCAGGGCTGACATCCGAGGAGATCGAGACCGCGCTGGCAAGCGACGCGACCTGCGCCTTCCGCCGCACCAAAGAGGGCGAGCCGGTGCTCGCCATGGCCGGCGAGAGCGGTGCGATCAAGCTGTCGGGCGTGCTGATCCCGCTCGCCGCCGGCGCGCCTGTCGCGGTCGAGGCGCTGGACGACGGCATCCGGCTCGCCGCCGAGGACATCGAGATCTCCGTCAGGCCCGACCCCGGCGCCGACTGGACCGACACCGACGACAGCCTGCGCCGCGCCGAGGCCGAGATGACCTTCCATCTCGAGCAGGGCTTGCGGGTGGGCTATCGAGGATTTCTGGACTGCGCCGCATGACTGACATTGCGTAAAGCGCAGAGATTGGCCGCTCTCCGCCCTCTCGTCCATCTGGCTCGCGGGCGCAGCGTTGACCGCGCGCCCGCATCGAACGGCCGCAACGACAAGGGTTCAATCTCCGTTCCATCTTGGCGAGCGCGAGTAGCGTCGGAGATGCTCGGATAGTCAGCACGAAAAGCCGAGAGATATTGAGGGCCTACAAACCCTGTCTCCATTCGGCGTAGTCATGCGGCTCAGAGGATACGGCGCCAAGAGGAACGATTCTGGCTACCCCGAGAAACGAACAGTGTTCAGCTCGAACCTGACAACCCTCGAAAACCGGGAGAACACTATCGCGAGGGAATATGGCGGAGGAAATGCCCTTCCAACTGGACCCTCTCCTGTGACCCCTGAGGAAGCTCCGGCAGGCTAACGTGTCTTGCGATGTTCTGACGGAAATTGCGTGATCTGACATGACGCTGGCCTGAAACTCGCTGCTGCGCCGACCGTCCGACGGAACGCGCCCGCAACGCGAAAAGCCCAGCAACACACTGACTTGAATACGTTTTCTTTCTACGCATTCGTTGTCTTGCGACCATGGAGGTCGTTCGAAAGGAAACGAAAATGCGAGAAATTTGCCTCAGTCAAATCGATCTGGCTGCCCGATGGAGAATTAGCCCGAGGACACTTGAGCGGTGGCGGTGGACTGGCGAAGGACCGAGCTTCATGAAGCTCAGCGGGCGCGTGATCTACCGCCTCGAAGATGTGATGGCGTTCGAAAATCAAGAGCTTCGCGACTTGGAGGAGATAAAGGTCGGGCGCTGAATCCGGCGCGGGCATTGTCAGGAAAACCCTGCGCGAAGCATCGTGTTGGACGCGCAGGGAATTTGCGTTGCGGCGGTTGAGATCGCACGAAAGGGAACGAAAATGTTTGACATACGTCTGACCCAAATTGAGCTGGCAGCACCATGGAGGATCAGCCACAGCACCCTCGAATACTGGCGCTCCCTTGGTGACGAGCCTCGCTTCATCAAGATCGGACGCCGCGTTATCTACCGGATGGAGGATCTCGTGGCATTCGAAAACCGGGAGCTCAGCGAGATCGCACCGGACAAGGCCGGGGCTTGTACCATACAGATTGCCCGACGTCATCTGGACGCCAGGATCGGTATAGCACGGCCTATGCAGGATACATCGCACTGCCGAGCCAGCTTCCACGAGGCTCAGGGCGCGTTGGTCGATCCGGCACGCCCTCTTCGCAGCGAGTGCCGACGCCGGGCACGGAGGCTCGAGTCCAAGCACAACAAAACCGGTCTAATCCGCCTAAATCCGGTTTACTCGGCCAACGGGGGGTGTAAAGATTGTGTTCAAATACGCAAGCTGCACTTGGAAGGGCCGCACCATGACCGATCGCTGGCTCTCCGTCGAGGAGATCGCTGATTATCTCGGTGTCAGCAAGGATACTGTTTACGGGTGGATTTCCAAGCGCGAGATGCCAGCGCACAAGGTCGGTCGACTTTGGAAATTCAAGACCGACGAAATCGATGAATGGGTCAGAAACGGAAAGGCCGCCGACGACCTAGGCGCCTGATCGCAGACCAGGCGAAAAGTGAGAAGATGAATGAAGGACGTTACTTGCATTGACCTTTTTTGCGGTGCCGGTGGATTGACCCACGGCCTCCAGAAAGAGGGCATCAATGTCGCAGCTGGCGTCGACATCGAGGAAAGTTGCCGACACCCTTTCGAGTTTAATAATGATGCCATTTTCATCAAAGAGGACATCAGCAAGGTGTCCGGTGCGAGACTCGACGAGCTTTTCGGAAATGGCGGGGTAAAGGTCCTTGCCGGATGCGCTCCGTGCCAGCCCTTCTCTACATATTCACAGAGGTACGACGTGCTCAGCAGCCCACGCTGGGGGCTTCTCTATCAGTTCGACCGATTGGTGAAAGAGACGCGTCCAGACATCGTTACCATGGAGAATGTCCCGACCGTTGCTAAACACGCCGTCTTCGACGATTTCTCAGCTTCGCTCGAAAGTCAGGGATACTTCGTTCATAGAGAGGTCATTGACTGCATCAAATACGGCCTTCCCCAGACGAGACGACGCATGGTCTTGCTTGCTTCAAAATTTGGGCCCATTCGCACCGCCGCACCTGATCTGGAACATGCGCGAAGTGTACGTGATGCAATTGGAGATCTGCCGCCGATTTCCCATGGCGAGAGTTACGCCGCAGACCCGTTACATACCGCATCGCGGCTGTCGCCGCTAAACGTCGAACGTATTCGTGCTTCCAAGCCCGGCGGTTCTTGGCGTGATTGGCCAGAGCATCTGGTCGCCGCGTGTCATAAGAAAGATAGCGGCAAGACGTACCCTGGCGTTTACGGCAGGATGGAGTGGGACAACCCTGCGCCGACTCTGACTACTCAATATTACGGGTTCGGGAACGGACGATTTGGGCACCCGGACCAAGACAGAGCAATTTCATTGAGAGAGGGCGCGATCCTCCAAGGCTTCCCTACGACCTATTCATTCGTGCCTGAGGGCGAGCTTATTCATTTCAAATCCTTGGGTCGAATGATTGGTAACGCCGTCCCAGTAACTTTGGGAGAAGTGATTGGGCGAAGCATCATTGCCCATCTTCAGAAATTTTCTGATGCCGACCTGAATTCGGAAAGACAATCGATCAATGGCGAATGCAAACCCCTCGTCGCCTGAGGCCAGCCGTAGAATGGCGCGCGTACGGCAAAAGGGCACGCGAGCGGAGCTGAATCTCCGCAAGGCTCTGCATGCCCAAGGCCTGCGTTATCGACTCCATGTTCCACTTCTGGCGAAGCCCAGACGCGTCGCAGATATCGTGTTTCCTGCGACCAAGATTGCCGTGTTCGTCGATGGATGCTTTTGGCACGGGTGTCCCGAGCATGCCTCTTGGCCTAAGAGCAACGCTGATTTCTGGCGCCAGAAAATCGAAACCAATCGCTCACGGGACGCAGACACTGACCAACGGCTGCAGGCTCTTGGGTGGGAGTCGGTTCGCATCTGGGAGCATGAAGATGCCAACCACGCCGCGAGCCGCATTGCAGAACTCGTACGCGCACGCAGAAAGAATGGGGCCCAACCATGACCATGACAGCAGACGAATTGATGGCCGCGGTAGCTCACTCTGCTGCCCCGGAACCGGGCCAGCTCGTCGAGGCTCGTCGTCGCCAATGGATGGTCTCGGAAGTCAACGGCGGGTCGGTCGCACCCGGTTTGCCCAAACGGCATCTCGTCCGGTTGGCCTCCATCGACGAGGATGCGCTCGGCGAAGAGATTGAGGTCCTCTGGGAGCTCGAGCCAGGAGCTCATGTCATTGAGAAGGCCGGTTTGCCTCGCTTGACCGGCTTGGACGACCCTTCGACACTGCAAGCGTTCCTTGATGCGGTCGTATGGGGTGCAGCGACGAACGCTGATCGCGGCTATTTGCAGGCCCCATTCCGCAGCGGTGTAGGCATCGAAGATTACCAACTGGATCCGCTCGTGCGAGCAATCGACATGGCGCGCACCAATCTTCTGATCGCCGACGACGTCGGCCTCGGCAAGACCATTGAGGCTGGGCTCGTCATTCAAGAGATGCTCCTGCGTCACCGCGCCCGCACGGTACTCGTACTCTGCCCTGCTTCCTTGCAGGAAAAGTGGCGAGTCGAGATGCAGGAGAAGTTCGGGCTCGAGTTCCGGATCGTCGATACGGACTATGTCAAGCGTTTGCGCCGCGAGCGCGGCCTCCACGCTAATCCGTGGACGTCTTTTCCCCGTCTGATCACTTCAATGGACTGGGCCAAACAGGGCGAAGGATTGCGCCTTCTGCGGGACGCTTTGCCCCCGCATGTGAGCCATCCTAGGAAGTTCGACCTGCTCATCATCGACGAGGCTCACAACGTCGCCCCGTCCGTCGGCCGCTATGCCGTCGAAAGCCTCAGGACGCGGCTCGTTCGGCTGGCCGCGCCACACTTCCAGCACAAGCTGTTTCTCACAGCCACGCCGCATGACGGCTACACTGAATCCTTCACCGCGCTCCTTGAGCTTCTCGACGATCAGAGGTTCGCGAGAAATGTCCTTCCGAGTGACCCCCAGTTGACCCGCGTTATGGTCCGTCGACTAAAGAGCGATCTGGTCGACCCCAACGGCAAGCACATCTATCCCGAGCGGAAACTTGAGGCATTGCCGGTAGAATATGAGGGCGACGAGAGGAATGCCCGGAGCCAACTCGACGCATACGTCAAGAGCCGCGAAGGCGGTGCTGATGGAGGACGGGCCGTCGATCACTTCGTACACCAGTTGCTGCGCAAGCGTCTATCATCGTCTCCTGCTGCGTTCGCGGCCACGCTGGAGCGGCATATAGCGACGATCGAAGGTCGCTCGGTTAGCGACCGCGGCCAGAAAAAATTCGATGACCGCATTCTTCGGCGAGCGATAGCTAAGACCGAAGAGGACTACGCGGACGACGCGCAGCGCGACGCCGCCGAGGCTGAGGCGATCGAGGAAGCGGGCAAGCATGTCCGGCCACCGACCGACGAAGAACGCCGGATGCTCGACCGGTTGCGGTCCTGGGCACACCAGGCAGCTCGTCGGGCCGACGCCAAGGCCACCGCCGTACTGAATTGGTTGGCCAGTCACCTGAAAGACGGTGACAGATGGACGAATGAGCGAGTGATCCTGTTCACGGAGTATCGCGCCACTCAGCAGTGGATGCAGGAGATCCTCGCATCGAACGGCTTCGGGGGCGATAGGTTGGCTCTCATCTATGGCGGCATGGACCCGAAAGAACGCGAGAGCGTGAAGGCCGCGTTCCAAGCCAACCCCTCGGAATCCCCGGTCAGGATTCTGCTGGCGACAGATGCTGCATCAGAAGGCATCGACCTCCAGAACCATTGCCATCTGATGATCCACCTCGAAATCCCATACAACCCGAATGTAATGGAACAGCGGAACGGCCGCATCGACCGCCATGGGCAACGCGCCGGCAAAGTCGTCATATGGCATCCGGTAGATGCCGAAGGCGGCCAAGGCGACGACATCCTGCGCGCGCTCCGCAAGCTGGATGCGATGCGCGCCGACATGGGCAGCGTAAATCCAGTCATTGCGCCGCAACTACCTGATTTGCTTGAAGGACGCCTCCGTGATCTGGACACGAGGGAAGCAGAAATACGCATGGAGAAGTCTCGCCGTTTCGTGAAGGCTGAACGCGATCTTCGCGATCGTGTGGCAAAACTCCACGAACGGCTGAGCGAGACTCGACGTGAACAAAGCCTCGTGCCCGACCACATTCAGCGCGCCGTCAGCACCGCACTTCGTCTCGCGGACAAACCTGACCTGGAACCCGTTTCCCTGACGGGCGCTCCGGATGGCACGGTTTTCCGAATGCCGCCGCTCTCGGGTTCCTGGTCCCGTTGCCTTGAGGGGCTCGAACACCCGTATACACAGAAGGTCCGCCCCATCACCTTCGACCACGATGTGGCTAAGGGACGAGATGACGTCGTCCTCATTCACCTCAACCATCGACTTGTTCAGATGAGCCTGCGGCTCTTGCGCGCGGAAATCTGGGCCCGTGACGACGTAAAGAAGCTCCACCGGGCAACCGTACGCTCTCTTCCGGACGGGGAAATCGAAGGACCAGCCGTGGTGGTGATGTCCCGGCTCGTCGTAACCGGCGGGAACCATCACCGCCTGCACGAGGAGCTCACGGAGGCTGGCGGCTATATGCGTGATACCGGTTTCCGACGTGAGGGGGTCACGGAAATTCGGCGTTGGCTAGAACAATCTCAGCCTGCGGCACTGTCGGATGCAACGTTCGACGCCTTGCGGACACGTTTCGACAAGCAGCGTGATAACATTTTGGCGGCCGTCGATGCTCGATCCAAGGACCGTCTCCGTTTTCTGGTGAACACGATCGAGACCCGCAAGCGCAAGGAAGCCGAGGACATCCGCCAAGTTCTGGACGACCTCGAAAAGGCGCTGAAAACCGAGATCGCCGCAGAGCAAAAACCCGTCCAGCTCTTACTTTTCTCAGAAGACGAACGGACGCAGCTCAAGCGGGACCTTGCAGCCCTAGAAGCACGCCTGGCCAGAATTCCGAACGAGCGCGATCAGGAGCTGAAGGCGATCGAGGAACGGCATTCCAATGCCGTCGACCATACTTTCCCCGTGGCCCTCGTTCTGCTGGTTCCGGATTCCCTCGCGACGGAGAAGCGCAGATGAGCAACGATCACGAATGGCTGAACCTGATCGAAGTATCAGGGCCCTTCCTCGCGGTGCCGGTACTGCGCGACGTCTTTCCGCAAAGCCTTGAGGCGCTGCCCTCGGGGCGGCCTCAGCGACTTCGTCGTACCTACGAGGAATGGCGTGATGCCGTCGACACAGACGATCTCGACCTTTCCGCGCTGCACGCGGCCTGGATAGATGATGTGCTGATCAATGCGCTCGAGATGGACAAGACGGTGCTTCGCAGGGGGGTGGCGCTGCCCGAGCAGCTGACTGTCTCGTTGCCGGAACATGGGGTCAAAGTCGCGCCCGATCTGGCTATCGTGAACCCCACGAACTCCGACGAGCCGCTCCTGCTCATCCAAGTCTACGGGCCCGATACTGATCTTGATGCGACGCGCCGCTTCGATGGCCTCGCGATCACCCCGGCCGATCGGATGGTCGCTCTGCTCCGGGCGACTGGATGTCCAACTGGCGTCGTCACCAATGGCGAGCGCTGGATGCTCGTCCACGCGCCCGTAGGCGCCGTGGCAAGCTTCGCGAGCTGGTATGCGCGCCTTTGGGGGCAGGAACCGGAAACGTTGCGGGCATTCGTCAGTCTTTTGGGCGTCCGCCGCTTTTTTGGCCCCGACGACGGCAAGCTTCCGGCTCTCTATGAACGATCCCTGAAGCATCAGGATGAAGTTACCGAAGCGCTAGGAGAACAAGTCCGCCGCGCCGTCGAAGTGCTCGTCCAGGCTCTCGACCGCGCCGACCAGGACCGAAATCGCGAACTCTTGCGTGACGTAGATCCGCGAGAGCTCTATGAGGCCGGCCTGACCGTGATGATGCGGCTCGTATTCTTGCTGGCTGCCGAGGAACGCGCCCTACTGCTGCTCGGCGACCCGCGTTACGTCGCCTTCTACGCCATCTCCAGCCTCCGGATGCAGCTGCGCGCGGATTCCGAGGAAATCCTCGAGCGCCGTCGGTCCGCGTGGTCGCGGCTGCTCGCTTTGTTTCGCGGCGTGTATGGCGGGATCGATCACCCGACCCTGCAGCTACCGGCGCTCGGAGGTTCGCTGTTTGACCCGGATCGCTATCCTTTCCTCGAAGGGCGGAAGAAGGGCACGAGTTGGCGAAGCGATCCGGCCGAACCACTGCCGATCGACGATCGCACGGTTCTCCTGCTGTTGGACGCGATCCAGATCTTCGAAGGTCGCACGCTGTCCTACCGCGCGCTCGACGTGGAACAGATCGGGCATGTCTACGAGGGCCTCCTCGAGCGCACGGTGAAGCGCGTCGATGACGTCACACTCGAACTCGATAGCGGATCGAAGGCGAAGAGCCCGCGTGTGACGCTCGGCGAAATGGAGTCGGCGCGGCTCGATGGCGCTGTCAAAGTGGCCGAACTGCTCAAGGAGCGGAGCGAACGATCGGAGTCTGCCATCCGCAACGCCCTCGATCGGGCGGCCGACGACCGCCTTTCCGCACGTCTGCTAAGCGTCTGTCGTGGTGACGTTGGTCTGCGCGACCGCATTCTACCTTATGCCCCCCTGCTGCGGACCGATCCCTGGGGCTATCCGCTCGTGCACCACAAGGGCGCGTTCGTCGTGGTCCTCGGTGCCGACCGACGCGAGAGCGGCACTCACTATACGCCCAAGAGCCTGACCGAGAAGATCGTCGCGGAAACGTTAACTCCGGTTGCCTACCGCGGCCCGGCCGAAGGCAAGGCGCCCGAGGACTGGGAACTGAAGAACGCCGAGGAGCTGCTGGATCTGAAGATCTGCGACCCTGCCATGGGCTCCGGGGCCTTCCTGGTGCAGGCGTGCCGTTGGCTCTCCGACCGCTTGGTCGAGGCCTGGGCGGCGGCCGAGGCCATCGGCAAGCGGATCGACAGCGAGGGACGCATCTTCGGTGATGCGACCGAGGAGTTCGACCCTCTATCGCAGGACGTCGAGGAACGCGCGATCGTCGCACGTCGCCTCGTGGCGGAACGGTGCCTCTATGGCGTCGACAAGAACCCGCTCGCCGTGGAGCTGGCCAAGCTCTCGCTCTGGCTCACCACCATGTCCAAGGGGCGGCCCTTCGGCTTCCTCGACCACAACCTGCGCAGCGGTGACAGCCTCCTCGGGATCCATGATATCCGGCAATTGACCGAACTCAGCATGTCCCCGAAAGGGTCGACGCAGCTCAGGTTGTTCGGGCGGAGCATTCAGGCTGCCGTGGAGAGGGCCATCGACCTGCGCACCCGTCTTCGCTCCATCCCCATCCGGGACATCGGGGATGTCGATGCGATGGCCGCGCTCGATGCCGAGTCACGACGCGCGCTTCTCTTGCCGCAGGCCGTTGCCGATGCCTTCGTCGGGATCATTCTGGCGGAAGCGCGCGCGAACGAGCGCGCGGATCGGCTGCAGGCCCTCGAGACCCTGGCCGATGCGGCGGCAAACGGGACCGAGGCTGCGTTGGATCGGCTTCGTCGGGATGCGATGACCGACCTCTGCGTTGATGCGCCTGATGGTTTTGCACGCGATCCTTTCCATTGGTCGCTCGAGTTCCCTGAGGTCTTCAGTAATGAGAAGAAGGGCTTTGATGCCTTAATTGGCAATCCGCCATTCTTGGGCGGACGCAGGATGCGATCTGCATTTGGAGATGGCTTCCTCAACTACCTTTCTCAATACCAACCGGACGCCAGCCTCAATGCCGATTTATGTGCCTTCTTCTTTTTGCGCGCCAACGAAGTTGTCAGCAAAGCTGGTTGCTTCGGATTTCTAGCCACGAAGTCAATTGGTGAGGGGGATACGAAGCGAACGGGTCTTGAAAAAATTGTTGGCGAACAAAATGCAGCGATAATACGGGCCCAATCTGCGTTCAGGTGGCCTGGTAGCGCAGCGGTTGTTGTAGCAACGGTGGTTGTCTGGAAGGGTATCTGGCGAGGAAAAAAATTACTCGATGGTCGCCCTGTCGCCTCCATTTCTACGGCTTTGTCAAATCTAGGAGACTGGCGGGAACCCGTAGTTCTGAATCAAAATAAGGGTCTTTGCTTTCAGGGCTCTGTTTTGGTTGGCAGTGGGTTCATCCTCTCAGAGTCTGAAGCAAAGGGATTTTTAGACAACAGAAAGGAAAACTCAGAAGTCATTCGGGCTCTCTTGGGCGGGAACGATCTAAACACCTCGCCCACCCAGTCAGCTAGCCGATGGGCAATCGATTTTCGTGACCGCTCGCTTTCTATCTGTGAGGCGAAATGGCCTGAGCTAATGTCTCGCATTCGAGAGTTGGTTAAACCGCAGAGGGACGAGGTCAATCGGGAGGCTCACCGCAAATACTGGTGGCACCATGGGGATAAGCGGCCTGCTCTTTATGCCAAATCACTTAATCTCGATTCTGTTTTCGTCATCTCGCGCGCTACGAAGCACCTCGCCTTCGCAAGCGTACCTTCTCGCCAAGTCTTTCAGGACACAATTGTTGTCGTAGCAGCGGATGATTGGGCCCTGTTTTGCTCACTTCAAAGCAACATACACGACATTTGGACGCGGCAAACCAGCTCGCGCTTGGGCGACACCTTGAAATACACAATCTCGTCCTCCTTTGAGACCTTTCCTTTCCCTGAGGCATTGGGCGCCGAGCGTGAGGAGGCTGCTGTTTCATATTACGCTGCAAGGCAAGAAATTCATGCCTCAAAACAGTTAGGCATCACGGAAATATATAATGCGATGCATGATGAAACCGACGTGAGCGCTGATATTGTAAAGCTACGAGAAATGCAGATCCATCTCGATAATGTTGTTGTTCTCGCATACGGTTGGCACGATCTTGATCTTGGCCATGGCTTCCATGACGTTCCGTATCTTCCTGAAAACGACCGCACTCGCTTCACAATCTCAGAGGCCGCGCGTGTTGAAGTTCTTCGCCGTCTCTCTGAGCTGAACAAGCGCCGCCATGATGAAGAGGTTGAAGACGCGCCAGCCACTACATCAAGCGGAACTACACGGGCACGAGCCCCCAAAGTATCAGGTCAAGCCGAGCTCGGATTCGACGCCCCTGCGCAGAACAGGCCGAGGTCAATAAATAGCGTAGGCTCCGCGGCAGACAAGATATTGTCTCACCTCAAGGCGCGTCGCTCCTGGCTGAGCAAGTCAGACATCCTTGCCTATGTCGACATACCGGATGGCCAGTGGAATGCCGCGATCAATGATTTGTTGGCGCGCGGTACAGTCGAACGTAAAGGCGAACGCCGAAGCGCCCGCTACCGCATTTCTGAGAGTGATTGAAAATGACCGAGTTGATTGAACAAGCCGCCCTCCAGAATGCTGCGTGGATCATTCGCGGCGAGCCTGCCACCAACGGACGTGCACTCCGGATCGAACTCGGCCCGACCGACGAAACCGCCGTCGCTCCTGGTGACTGGGCAGTCGTCGTAGGGTCCGACGCTGCGGTGAGGATCGTCGGACGCATTCTGCGTGTTCGGTCAGATACCGGCGGTCGCACCATCTATTTCGACCAAGCTCTGGCCGTTGATCCGGCGGTTCCCCTGACCGCGCTCGGCCTGACCGCGCCGAGCGCGCCGGCAACACGGCTGCCTTGGGGTGATTTTCTTCGCGCCCTTCCGTTGCTCGGCGCGGCTTCCCCCGACGCGGTGCCACTGATTCAGGACGTGACCTACGTGCGCGATCTTCTCGAGCTTTCCGTGCGCGATGACCTGCTCGGCCCCGCGGAAGGGCCGCACGAGTTGATCAAGGACATGAGCGTCCGCGATCGTTACCTCGTCGGCAAGTTGGCGCCCCGACGCCCGGGAGACGATCAGGCCACGCAGGTGGAACCGGCTTCCGGTGCCGATGAGGCTGGCGACCTCGAGGAAGAGCGGACCGCACCGCTGCACGAGCCCGGGGCGGAGTTTCCGACTGCCACCGGCCGGGTGGAGCCCGAAGACGACGCGCTCGACGAGATCGACACGACGAACAACCAATCGCTGGTGCCCTCGAGCATGGGACTGACCTTCTGCGTCGCCGCAGATGTTCAATCGTTGGCGGTAGACGCCCGGTGGGGGCGTTACGAACGGGTCCCCAATGCTGAGCACGACATCACCAAGACCCGGCGCAATCGCCAGACCGGCCGAGAAGAACAGGTGAAGGTCAAGGTATGGCAGCGCGTCCCGTGTGGCGGTGTCGTCCCCCTGCCGTTGATCGATGGACCGCTCCCTCCGTCTATCCCCGACCCCGACCAGCCGGATGTTCGGCTTCAAGGCACGGTTCGGACGAACAACAAGGGTGAGCGTCTGGTGACTCTGTTCCTCGTGAACGGACAGCTGGAGCCCGAGGACAACAAAGATAGCGCATGGCTCTTCCAGCCCGAGATCACCGTCGAGGCCCCTGAAGATCATCATGACAAATCGGTCTTCCGGCGTCGCCCCTCCAACGAAGTGATCGTCGATGATCCCGAGCGTGACCGTCTCGCCCTCATCTATCGCAACCGGCTGGAGTTCTCGGTTGGACACGGCGTTTCCGTTCACGCCGATACGACTTCAGACGACCCGACGAAAGCGCACCGCGTCCGAACCGAGATCATCCCGCGCTACGAAGTAGCCGTGACCGAAACGCCCGGCTCCGATCCCAGGGATCGCGCAGCCATGCAACGCATGGTTGACGAGGGCTGGCTCGACATGAAGCGGCTGGCGGAGATGGCGCCGGACGCGCTGCGCGACGCCCTTTCGTGTCTCGTTGAAGATTATGCCGTTTGGATCGGCGAACAGAATGCCCGGTTGGGTGCGGAGATCACCGGCTTCGATGATCCAGGTAAAGACGTCATCGAGCGCTGCCAAGAGATCCTGCGTCGTCTACGAGATGGCATGGAAACACTCTTTGCTGATCCGAAGGCGCTGGAGGCATTCCGCTTCGCCAACCGCTCCATGGCGATGCAGCGTGTCCGAAGCATCTACGCCCTGAAGCGCCGACGGAACGAGACCGTCGACGTGGGCACATTGGACGTGCCCAAGAACAGGTCGTGGCGCCCGTTCCAGCTGGCATTCCTGCTGCTATCGATCCCGTCCCTGGCCGATCCCACTCATCCGGACCGGACGAAGCCGGTCGAGGCGTTCGCGGACCTCCTCTGGTTCCCGACGGGTGGCGGGAAGACCGAAGCCTATCTCGGTGTGGCGGCCTTCGCCATGGCCATGCGCCGATTGAAAAATGATCTAGGCGGCCTCGACGCTTCACGCGGTCTCGCAGTCATCATGCGCTACACACTGCGCCTTCTGACGCTACAGCAATTCCAGCGGGCCACGACGCTGCTCTGCGCGATGGAGGTCATCCGTCGTGCAGACGACAAGATCTGGGGCAAGGAACCTTTTACTCTCGGCCTCTGGGTCGGCAATCGTGTTACGCCGGGCACTACCGAGGCGTCACACCAGGCTGTCGAGGCCATTCGAAACAACGACCGCAACAAGTCAGGCATTGCATCACCAGCGCAGCTGACGAGCTGCCCTTGGTGTGGTTCGGAGATTTCAGGCGGGCGCGACATAGAGGTTGACAGGATTGCGGGCCGGACATTGATTCACTGCGGCGATAAGCTTGGCAGCTGCGATTTCTCGAAGGCCAAATCCAGCGGGCAGCCCCATCCGGGTCTTCCCGTGAAAGTCGTCGATGAGGAAATCTATCACCGCCCGCCGACGATGATGATCGCAACCGTGGACAAGTTCGCGATGATGGCGTGGCGCCCCGAGGTTCGGAATCTTTTCGGCCGCGTGGAGCAGGAATGCGGGCGACATGGTTTGCTCTGGCCGAGTCACGACTGTGGTACCGGGCACAGAGCAAGGGGGATGTATCCGGCTGCCAGTGTGAAGCCGGTTCGCGTAATCCGACCGCCAGATCTGATCATCCAGGACGAATTCCACCTCATCAGCGGTCCGTTGGGCACCATGGTAGGGCTCTACGAAACGGCCGTCGACGAGCTGAGCAGTTGGGCTCTGGGCGACAAGAAGGTCCGCCCAAAGGTCGTCGCTTCGACAGCCACCGTACGGCGGGCCGACGACCAGGTGCGTAATGTGTTCATGCGCCGCATTTCCGTGTTTCCGCCTTCCGGCCTGGACGTCGAGGACAATTTCTTCTCGGTCCAGAGATCTATCGGCGAGAAGCCGGGCCGACGGTACATGGGAATCTGCGCACCCGGCAGCTCCCGCCCTGCGGTTCTGATCAGGACCTACACGGCATTCCTCACCGCCGCACAGGCGCTGTTTGACCGGTTCGGCCCGGTTGCCGACCCCTACATGACCCTCGTAGGCTACTTCAATTCGCTGCGAGAACTCGGTGGGATGAAGCGTTTGGCGGAAGACGACGTCCAAACGCGCTCCTTCCGTGTCGAAATGAGCTTAGTGGACCGGCCCGGGCTTTCGCAGCGTAGGGTGGAGGAAATCAGCGAACTAACTTCTCGCGTCTCTAGCCAAGACATTCCTCGATACCTTGACCGGCTCGAGGTCCCCTTCGACGGCATGTTCGACCCGTCACTTGGAGAGTGGGTAAACAACAGGAAACCCGGAGATGCCCGGCCAATCGATGCAGTTCTTGCAACGAACATGCTGTCTGTCGGTGTCGACGTGAATCGTCTCGGCGTCATGGTGGTAAATGGTCAACCGAAGGGCACGGCAGAGTACATTCAGGCAACCAGCCGTGTTGGCCGGACACCGCCGGGCCTCGTAGCCACCGTGCTGACGTGGGCACGGCCTCGTGATCTGTCGCACTATGAGACCTTCGAGCATTATCACGCGACCTTCTATCAACATGTCGAGGCCCAGTCCGTAACCCCGTTCTCTCCGCGAGCTCTGGATCGCGGTCTCACAGGGGCGATGCTCTCCATCATGCGCCACGCGTATGACCCCTTTGCACCCAATGACGGCGCTGGCGCAATGAACAGTCCCAGTCGCAATGAAATGCTGGAGACGGTAGGTGCCGTCGCTGCCCGGACGTGGGAAGTGACCGAGGACTCGCAAAAGAAGAAGCTCACTGAAGACGCGATGAAGAGTCGTGCTGACGAATGGGCCAAAGAATCTGGCGTCGGTGGCCGCACGCTCGTCTATCAAAAGCATGGCGCGGGCCCCACGTCCTATCCGCTCCTGTCAGTGCCGGGAACAAAGCCTTGGACCAATTGGACGGTTCCAATGTCCATGCGCGAAGTCGAACCAGGAGTCCGGCTCGTAATGGAAGACGACCGCTCGACAAGTGATCCGACTTGGCGCCCCCGGGTGACGCAGCCCGAGGAGGATCAGCAATGATTAGGACACCCGTAGGAGAAATTCGTCCGAGCCAGTTGCTTTGGACTTATGGACCAGGCGCCCTCATCGACCTACCGAATATGTCGGTTGTCACGATGGGGATCGACCGCTGGGAAAAAGACAGGTGCCAGCCGATTCAAGAGGCTCGTTTGCTCGCCAATGTCAGAAGCGTGCTCGGGCCGCAGGTCGAGTCGCTGCGCATGCCACCCGTGGGCGAGAGGGAAATCACCGACCCGTTTTCGGCGGCGGCCCTGATCGGCGTGCCGGTTAAGCCCTTCCCTCGATGGCTTCGCTGCGTCAAATGCGGTTTGCTTTCGCCCTATGACGCAGGCTTGTTCAAGCTGAAGGAAAATAGATACCGTCCTGAGCTGACGCGTTTCGTTCATGAAGGGTGCCGGGGGTCAAACAACGATCAACGGGCCAGGGATGCGGACGCTGTTCCGGCGCGTTTCCTGATGGCTTGTCGCGCCGGTCATTTGGATGACTTTGCCTGGCACTGGTTCGTTCACGGCGGGCCCAGTACCTGCCGTGCAACACTGAGGTTCTTCGAGAGCGGAGCTTCGCTGCAGACTGAAAACCTCTGGGTCAAATGCGATGGCTGCGGTGCATCCAAAAATATGTCGCAGGCCTTCGGTCAAGCAGGACGCGACAATCTACCAGCCTGTCGTGGCCGACACCCGCATATCGACCGCTACGACGATGATTGTGCCAATGATCCTCGTGCCATCCTCTTAGGCGCGACCAACAGCTGGTTTCCGGTTACGCTTTCGGTCCTCGCCATCCCGCAAGTCGGAAGCCCTCTTGCGCAACTCGTCGCGGACGGTTGGACATTCTTTGACGACGTTGCCTCAGCAGCGGAAGTGGCGTTTGTCGTCAAGACGCTGAAAAAGACCGCTCAGTTGCCAGGCATCGAGCAGTTCACTGACGAGCAAATCTGGTCTGCTATTAAAAACCATCGCAACGGCGGATCGGACGTCGATCAGCGTGACCTGAAAGGACCAGAATGGGACGTGCTCACCGCTGAGAATCCTCCTACCGATTACCCCCATTTCATGAGTACGAAAGTTGGAATTCCCGCGGGCTTCGGTTCGGCAATCAAACGCGTGCTGCTCTTGGAGCGGCTCCGTGAGGTAAATGCCCTTCTTGGATTCACGAGGATCGAGTCACCCGACGAGGGCACAGGAGACCAGGCCGCCCCGCGAGCGCCTCTCGCACGCGCAGCACCGAATTGGGTGCCCGCGACCCAAGTTCACGGTGAAGGCATTTTCATTCGCTTCGACACGGATGCTTTGAAGGCTTGGGCAGATAAAGACCCTGTAAAAGCTCTCGATTCGCGGCTCCGACAAGGTCATCGCGGCTGGCGCCAAAAGAGGATTCTGGATCCAAACGAAGGTTATCCAGGGGTGCGCTATGTCATGCTGCACACTCTAGCCCACATGCTGATCCGGGAGTTGGCGTTGGAATGCGGATACAATGCCGCTAGTATTCGTGAGCGCATTTATGCAGACGTAGATGGCGGCAGGGATCAAGCCGGGTTTCTCATTTACACGGCCGCTGCGGACTCGGATGGAACTCTCGGTGGTCTCGTGGAGCTCGGGAAGCCTGAGAATCTCGGGAGACTTCTGCGCCAAGCCCTGGATCGCGCCCACATCTGCGCCTCGGATCCACTCTGTGCAGAACACGACCCGAGCAAGGACCAGTCTCTTCACGGAGCAGCATGCCACGCCTGTTCGTTCGTCTCTGAGACGTCGTGTGAGCGAGGGAACCGCCACCTTGATCGCGCGCTTGTCGTATCCACGCTCGAATACCCCGATGCGGCATTCTTCGGGAGCATTTGATGGATGCCTTGCTAATTGCTGCCGCAGACCTCGTGACCCTGTTGTCACCCTCTAGGATTGAAGCCCTCGCTGCTCGTGTCCGCAAATCGGACGCGACAGGGAGTGTTGGGGGCCTGCGTCAACTTGTGACAACTCCGCCAGCTCGAGCAGCGCTTGATCGCCTCATCGCTGTTTGGGAACAGACCGACATCTCAGGAGATGTACTCGCCGGAATACTGATCGGAGCGACTTTCGCCCGAGAGAAGTCACAGCGAGAGAGTACAGTCGAGCTTGTCTGGACAGGTCCGACTACGCCATTCGTTCCTACCCGGCGCACCGAACAGGTCCTTCTAGACATCATCGGTCTAGCGCAAAGCGACCTCTTTCTCGTGAGCTTCGTGGTCTACGACGTTTCTTCGGTCGTAGACGCGTTGAATGCAGCGTCAAATCGCGGCGTCAACATTCAAATTCTTTTGGAAACGTCATCGAGTCACGGGGGCAGCCTATCTGTAGATCCGATTGCAACCATGCGGCGTTATGTGCCTTCGGCAGCGCTATTTGTTTGGACTGAGCGACCGCCACCTTTCACTGAGGGGAGAGTTCATGCGAAAGTTGCGGTAGCAGACGGCAAAGCCGCGTTTCTGACCAGCGCAAATCTCACTGGACATGCCTTAGAAAAGAATATGGAAGCGGGCGTCGTGATCAACGGTGGGCATGTGCCAACAGGGCTTCGCGCGCACCTCCATGCGTTGATTGAAACCAAGGTCATCCGCAAAATTTAGTCCATTCAAATCGGCCAAGTGTGACGATTGCTTGGCACGTAAGTCAATAATCTGTCTCGACATATACGCCCGAGCAATCATATGCGACCGCCGCCGCCGTGGCGCCGTTGTTCATGAAGTTGCGCGGGCTCAGGAGTTGCGTCGCGGCCGGGATGTTGACCTGAGACCCTGTTCCTCCTCCAGTTTGAGGTAGAGTCCGTTCAACTTTGGAGACGGACATGAAGCGATCGCGTTTCACAGAAGAACAGATCATCGGAATGCTGAAAGAGCAGGAAGCTGGGCTGTCGACGGCCGAGGTGTGCCGCAAGCACGGCGTCAGCCAGGCCACTTTCTACAAATACAAGGCGCGCTTCGGCGGGCTGGAGGTGTCGGACGCGCGCCGTCTGCGGGCGCTCGAGGACGAGAACGCCAAGCTCAAGAAGCTGCTGGCCGAGCAGATGCTGGACAACGCCATCCTGCGGGATGTCGCGGCAAAAAAATGGTAGCGCCCGGCGTCAGGCGGGAA
>NZ_FNAT01000007.1 GCF_900102015.1 Limimaricola pyoseonensis
GGCATCGTCGTCTCGGGCGGCCGCGGCGTCGGCTCCGAGGAGAACTTCGCGCTGATCGAGAAGCTGGCCGACAAGCTCGGCGCGGCGGTCGGTGCCTCCCGCGCGGCGGTCGATTCGGGCTTCGCGCCGAACGACTGGCAGGTCGGGCAGACCGGCAAGGTGGTGGCGCCCTCGCTCTACGTGGCGGTGGGCATCTCCGGCGCGATCCAGCACCTCGCGGGGATGAAGGATTCGAAGGTGATCGTGGCGATCAACAAGGACGAGGAGGCGCCGATCTTCCAGGTCGCCGATTACGGCCTCGTGGCCGACCTCTTCACCGCGCTGCCCGAGCTGACCGAGAAGCTCTGAGCCGCGCGACGCGCGCCTGACACGAGGCCCGGCGCGGGATGCCCCCGCGCCGGGCCTTTCTCGTGGCGGGCCTACTTTTCTCCGGAAATACGCAAGAAGCGCGGCTCGGACCGGGCGCGAGGCCGGTTCCGGGCGGCCCGGCTCAGCCGGCCGGCTGCAACAACCGGCTCAGGCGCGGCGTCAGGGCCTCGGCCGCGGCGCGATGGTCCTCGGCCGCCGGCAGGTGCGCCGGGACCGGGGCCGGCGCGGCAGACGCGCCCAGTGGCAACTCGACCACCTCCTGCACCAGCGGCGCCAGCGCCTTGACCATTGCCGGCGTGACATGCGCGGGCCAGCGCCCCGGCGCGGGCGCCTCCGTGCGCAGCCACAGCAGCAGCACAGGCCCGGAGATGGCCTCCAGCAGCCGCCGCATCCGCCAATGCCAGGCGCAGCGCAGCTCGTCGCGCACCGCCTCGAACCGGTGGGCGTCGGTCTCGTGCAGCGCGCCGAGCAGGTGGCCGACGAAGCAGTATTCGGAGAAGTCGACCTCCGGATAGAGCGCCCGCAGCACCGAGGAGGCCCGCAGGAAGCGGTCGTTGCGGCGCGGATGGACGGTGTAGAAGCGGTTCGAGAGCATGGCGGCCTCGGTGACCTGCAGCACGGTCGCCTGCGCGCCGGCGCAGATCGGCACGATCTCGGGGTCCTTCAGCAGGGCCTCGACCCCGGCGCCCGACGCGCCGAAATTGACGCAGGCCGTCTGCAGCCGCCGTTCGACCAGTGCCGGGAAGGGCTGGTCGGCGCCCGGGCCGAAGGTCTCCGCCCCGCCGGCGAAGGCGATGTAGCGGCCGTCCAGCCGGCGCGCGGGGCCGCGCATCTCGAGCCGCGAGGTTCCGTATCGGCAGCGCAAGGCTGCCGGCGCCGGCGCGCCGATCCGTTCATGCCGCATGGCATCACCCACCCGTTTTCCCGCGCCCATCTGGCCATGCAGAGGTTGCGATCCGGCTAAGGGCTTCGGCTTGTGGCCCGCCCCGGGGCGGCCTTATGGTGGCCGCGCCAACAGGGAGAGGGTACGGCATGGAGATCAGGACGGTCGGCGTGGTCGGCGCGGGGCAGATGGGCAACGGCATCGCGCATGTCTTCGCGCTCGCGGGGTACGAGGTGACGCTGACCGATGTCAGCGCCGAGGCGCTGGAGAAGGCCCGCACCCTGATCGAGCGCAATCTCGATCGGCAGCAGTCCAAGGGCGCGATCAGCGCCGAGGACAAGGAGGCGGCGCTGGCGCGGATCTCGACCACCGAGACGCTCACCGATCTGGGCCCCTGCGACCTGATCATCGAGGCCGCGACCGAGCGCGAGGCGGTGAAGACGGCGATCTTCGAGGAGCTGGTGCCGCATCTCGCGGAGCACACCATCCTGACCTCGAACACCTCCTCGATCTCGATCACCCGGCTGGCCTCGCGCACCGACCGGCCCGAGAAGTTCATGGGCTTCCACTTCATGAACCCGGTGCCGGTGATGCAGCTCGTCGAGCTGATCCGCGGCATCGCCACCGACCAGCCGAGCTTCGACGCCTGCCTCGCCGTGGTCGAGAAGCTGGGCAAGACCGCGGCCACGGCCGAGGATTTCCCGGCCTTCATCGTCAACCGCATCCTGATGCCGATGATCAACGAGGCGATCTACACGCTCTACGAAGGCGTGGGCTCGGTGCGGGCGATCGACACCTCGCTGAAGCTGGGCGCGAATCATCCGATGGGGCCGCTCGAGCTGGCCGATTTCATCGGGCTCGACACCTGCCTCGCGATCATGAACGTGCTGCATGACGGGCTGGCGGACACCAAGTACCGGCCCTGTCCGCTGCTGACCAAGTATGTCGAGGCGGGCTGGCTCGGGCGCAAGACCGGCCGGGGCTTCTATGACTACCGCGGCGAGACGCCGGTGCCGACGCGCTGACGGCGGCGGGGGAGGGGGCTCAGCCGCCCTCCCCGAAGCAGTCCGCGATCAGCGATTCGATCGCGTCGGCCAGCCGCTCGGCCTCGGCGCCCTTGGTCTCGACATCGATCCAGGTGCCGCGCGAGGCGGCCAGCATCAGAAGACCCATGATGCTGTCGCCGGTGGTCGAGAGCCCGTCGCGGCTGACGGTGGCCTCGGCGTCGAAGGATTCGACGGTCTCGGCCAGCTTGGCGGAGGCGCGGGCGTGCAGCCCCTTGGTGTTGATGATCTGCAGGCGTCTTCTGGTCGTCATGTTCCGGTCCGGGTCTCCGTCTGCACGCCGGCATCGACGATCAGGCTGTCGATGTATTTGCGTCCCGCCGTCAGCGCGGCGCGCACCGCCTCTGGCACCGTCTTGCCGCGCGACTTGGCGAGCTTGATGAGCATGGGCAGGTTGGCGCCGTAGAGGATGCGCCGGTCCGAGACCGCGCAGGCCCTGAGCGACAGGTTCGAGGGCGAGCCGCCGAACATGTCGGTGACGATCACCACGCCGGCGCCGGCATCGACCGCGTCGGCGGCGCGGCAGATCTCCTGCTGTTTGGCGCCGCGGTCGTCGTCGGGCAGGATGGTGATCGCCACCATCCCGCTCTGCTGGCCGACCACGTGCTCGACGGCGGCGAGATATTCGCGCGCGAGGCCTCCATGGGCCACGATGACGATTCCGATCACGCGACTTGTCCCCGTACGGCCGGCGAGCCTCCCGATCCGGCGCGGCGTTCCAACTCCCTATGTCGTTTAGACACCTGCCATCCCTCCTGCGCAAGGGTTTCGGCCAGCCGTTCGACCGCCGCCACCGAGCGGTGTTGCCCGCCGGTGCAGCCGAAACCGATCGAGAGATGGGTCTTGCCCTCCTCGTGAAAGGCCGGGAGCAGGGGGCGCAGCAGGTCGCACAGCCGCGCGAAGAAGCCCTCGAAGCGCGGGTCCTCGGTGACGTGCCGGGCCACCGCCGCGTCGCGCCCGTCGAGCGGGCGCAGCTCGGGCTCCCAGTGCGGGTTGCGCAGGAAGCGGCAGTCGAAGACGAGATCGAGCCCGCGTGGCAGGCCGCGCTTGTAGGAAAAGCTCTGCAGCGTCACCGACAGGGTGCGGCCGCCGGGCGGGGCGAACCAGCGCTCGATCTCGGCCCGCAGCTCGTGCGGGGTGAGATGGGTGCTGTCGATCAGGATGTCGGCGCGCTCGCGCACCGGTCCCAGCAGGTCGCGCTCGCGGGTGATGCCGGTCAGCGGGCTGTCGGCCGGGGCCAGCGGGTGCGGCCGGCGCGTCGCGGAGTAGCGGTGCACCAGCACGCTTTCCTCGCAGTCGAGGTAGAGCACCTGCAGCGTCATTCCCGGCCGCTGCGACAGGCGCTCGATCGTCTCGAGCAGCGCGTCGGTCGAGAAGTCGCGGTTGCGCACGTCGAGCCCCAGCGCCAGCGGCCGGGGCAGCGGCGGCCCGTCGAGCAGCCGCGGCAGCAGCGACAGCGGCAGGTTGTCGATCACCTCGTGGCCCAGGTCCTCGAGCGCGTTGATCGCGGTGGTGTGGCCGGCGCCGGAGGGGCCGGTCACCAGCACGAGATCCTGGCGCCGTGTGTCCTCGGCGGCCGGTGAAGGGTGGGGCATGGCGGGGTCTGGTCTCATGGCTCTCTTCGTCCTGCCTTGAGATACTGCAGGATCGCCTGGGCGAAACGGTCCGTCCCGATGTTGTGAAGCAAGGGGAGCGACCTGCCCATATAGGTGACGCAACGTTCGGGCGGAAGACGTTCCGTCTCGGGGCGGTCGAGCGCCGCGGCGAGCACGAGGCGCGCCGCCGGCAGCGGCGGGGCGAAGAGCAGCCCGGCGCCCCGCGCCTCGATCAGGCCGCGGATCGCGGGCGGGCAGGAGGCCCAGAGCGCGCCGCCGGCCAGCGCGAGCCGGGTGCGGTCGTCGGCGACGAGCTGGCAGCCCAGCCCGATCAGCGCGAGCGCCAGCGCCGACTTGCCGCTGCCCGAGGGGCCGGTGACCAGCACCGCGCGACCCTGCCATGCGACGCAGCTTGCATGCAGCAGGAGCGGCGCCCGCTCCACCCGTCAGACCGGCAGGCCGACCACGAAGCGCGCGCCCAGCGGCTCCGAGGTGGGGTCGGCTTCGGTCGGGCGGATGTTCTCGGCCCAGATCACGCCGCCATGCGCCTCGACGATCTGCTTTGAGATGGCGAGGCCGAGGCCGGAATTGTTGCCGAACTGGCCCTCGGGGCGCTCCGAGTAGAAGCGCTGGAAGATCTTGGTCAGGGCTTCCTCGGGGATGCCGGGGCCGGTGTCCTCGACCACCACCAGCACCCGGTGCTCGCGCTGGCGGGCCCAGACCCGGATCGCGTCGCCATCCTCGCAGAACGAGGTGGCGTTGGTGATCAGGTTGACGAAGACCTGCGCCAGCCGGCCCTCGAGGCCCTGGATCATGATCGGGCGCGAGGGCAGGTCGGCGATGAAGTCGATGCCCTTCAGCGCCGCCTCGCGGCCGAGGAAGTCGTTGAGGTTCGCCAGCATCTTCAGCAGGTCGAACTCCTCCTCCTCCTCCTTGACCAGCTCGGCGTCGAGCCGCGAGGCGTTGGAGATGTCGGAGACCAGCCGGTCGAGCCGGCGCACGTCGTGTTCGATCACGTCGAGCAGCTTCTCCCTGTGATCCTCGCGCTTGACCACGCGCAGGCTGCCCACCGCCGAGCGCAGGCTGGCCAGCGGGTTCTTGATCTCGTGCGCGACGTCGGCGGCGAACTGCTCGTTGCCCTCGATCCGGTCGTAGAGCGCCGCCACCATGCCCCTCAGCGCGGCCGAGAGCCGGCCGATCTCGTCGGGCCGGGCGGTCAGGTCGGGGATGCGGACCCGCGTGGGGGCGAGCTTGCGGGCGTTGCGGTCGCGCCCGGTCTCGGCCGCGGCGGCCAGCTCGGAGAGCGGGTTGGCGATGGTCGAGGCGAGCACCAGGCTCAGGCCGATCGAGACCAGCATGCCGACCACGAACATCTGCAGCACCCGCTCGCGCTCGCGCCGCACCAGCGCGTCGATCTCGCCGGCGGCGCTGGTCACGGTGACCACGCCGACGGGCCGGCTGCCCTGCTCGATCGGGGTGGCGACGGCGAAGATGGTGCGGCCCTTGCCGTCGACCAGCGTCTCGGCGGTCGGGCCGTCGCCCAGCGCCGTGTCGACCAGCGCCCGCGCGGCGGCGGCGCTGTCCTGCGCGCCGCGCACCGCGCCGCCGCCCGAAAACAGGCCGGCGATGCTTTCCCAGGCGCCGTTCAGCATGTCGGTGATCACCGTGCCGCCGTCGCCGATCTCGAGCCCGCGCACCGGCCCGCCCGCGCCCTCGGCGAAGCGCTCGCCCACTAGGTTGCCGGTCGGGTCGAAGACCCGCAGCTCGATCGTGCCGCGCAGGTCCAGCCCGTCGAGGCTGCCGGCGACGTCGATGCCGTCGCCCGACATCAGGTTCACCGGCGCGCCGGCCGGAAGCTGCGCCTCGAACAGGTCGGCGATCAGCTCGGCCTGGCTGATGAGCCCGCTGGCCCGCTGGAAGGCGAGGTGGTCGCGCGAGGGGGTGAGGTAGAGCATCCCCGCGACCAGCAGCAGCAGCGCGATCAGGTTGAAGGTGATGATCTTGCGCGCGAGCGGCGAGCGGTTGAGCTGCACCAGCCGCCGGCGCTCGCGCGGCGGCGCGTCCTCGTTGGGCGAGACCCAGTCCTCGCCCAGCACCACGTGTTCGCGCCCGGCGGCATCGGACTCGGCCGCCCGGCGCACCGAGCCGAGGTCGCGCACGTCGATCTTGGGGGCGGCGGTCATCTTCGGCGGATCCTCGTGGTGGCCCTATTCCTCGTTGTAGCGGTAGCCGATGCCGTAGAGCGTCTCGATCGCCGAGAAGTCGGGATCGGCGTTGCGCATCTTCTTGCGCAGCCGCTTGATGTGGCTGTCGATGGTGCGGTCGTCGACATAGACCTGGTCGTCATAGGCCACGTCCATCAGCTGGTCGCGGCTCTTCACGAAGCCCGGCCGCTGCGCCAGCGCCTGCAGCAGCAGGAACTCGGTCACGGTGAGCGAGACGTCGCGGCCCTTCCAGGTCACCGCGTGGCGCAGCGGGTCCATGGTCAGGTGGCCCCGCTCCATGACCTTGGTCTCCTCGGTGGTCTCGGTGGTCTCGCCCGAGATCGCGTCCTGACGGCGCAGCAGCGCCCGGATCCGCTCGACCAGCAGCCGCTGCGAGAAGGGCTTCTTGACGTAGTCGTCGGCGCCCATCCTGAGGCCCAGCACCTCGTCGATCTCGTCGTCCTTCGAGGTCAGGAAGATCACCGGCATCTGCGTCTTCTGGCGCAGCCGCTGCAGCAGGTCCATGCCGTCCATGCGCGGCATCTTGATGTCGAGCACCGCCATGTCGGGCAGCTTCTTGTTGAAGGCGTCGAGCGCCTGCTGCCCGTCATTGTAGGTCTCGACTTCGAAGCCCTCGGCCTCGAGCGTCATGGAGACGGACGTCAGGATGTTCCTGTCGTCATCCACCAAAGCGATCTTCGACATCGGCGATCCTTTCCAGCTCGGGTTTTCGATGGGGCCGAGAGACAGTCTCTCATGGCTTTACCCACACAGATCAAGGCCGCAGCGCGAATCACAGCCCCAAACCTGCCGTAATTGAGCCGGAATCTGATGACGAATGACTAAAATGCCTCACCGCACGGGGCTTGCATAGGGCCAGCACAAGGCCTGTACGGCGCCCGTCCGCCCATTCGGGCGGCGCCGGGCGGGGCGGTTGCGCTAACAGCGGGAATGGTTGCGCTAACTGTATGGCGCCCAATGAAATCATCATGTTACGCCGGTTTCACGGGGCCGGAAGTCGGCTCCGGTGAGAGGAGCCGAGACAATGGACCACGGTCGCGTGAATCCCGCCATGACGCTGGAAACCCAAGGAATCACGGGGCTGGGGGAGGTCTATTACAACCTGACCGAGCCGGATCTGGTGCAGGCCGCGATCCGCAACGGCGAGGGCGACCTGGGGCAGGGCGGCACGCTTCTCGTGACCACCGGCCAGCACACCGGCCGCAGCCCCAAGGACAAGTTCGTGGTCCGCACGCCCACCACCGAGGGCACGATCTGGTGGGAGAACAACGCCCCGATGACGCCCGCCGCCTTCGCCACGCTGAAGGCCGACATGCTGGCGCATCTGCAGGGCCGGCGCATGTACGTGCAGGACCTGCATGGCGGCGCCGACCCGGCGCACCGCATCGACGTGCGCATGGTGACCGAGCTGGCCTGGCACGGGCTGTTCATCCGTCACCTGCTGCGCCGCCCCGAGCGCGACGCGCTCGACGGCTTCGCGCCGGAATACACCGTCATCAACTGCCCGAGCTTCACCGCCGACCCCGAGCGCCACGGCTGCCGCTCGGGCACGGTGATCGCGCTCAATCTCGACGAGAAGACCATCCTGATCGGCGGCACCGAATATGCCGGCGAGAACAAGAAGTCGGTCTTCACCCTGCTGAACTACCTGCTGCCCGAGAAGGGCATCATGCCGATGCACTGCTCGGCCAACCACGCGCCGGGCAACCCGGTCGACACCGCCGTCTTCTTCGGCCTGTCGGGCACCGGCAAGACCACGCTCTCGGCCGACCCCTCGCGCGTGCTGATCGGCGATGACGAGCATGGCTGGTCGGAGCGCGGCACCTTCAACTTCGAGGGCGGCTGCTACGCCAAGACGATCTCGCTCTCGGCCGAGGCCGAGCCCGAGATCTACGCCACCACGCAGAAATTCGGCACGGTGATCGAGAACATGGTCTGGGACGCCGACACCAAGGCGCTCGACTTCGAGGACAGCTCGCTCACCGCCAACATGCGCTGCGCCTACCCGCTGCACTACATCTCCAACGCCTCGGAAAGCGCGCTGGGTGGGCATCCGAAGAACATCGTCATGCTGACCTGCGACGCCTTCGGGGTGCTGCCGCCGATCGCGCGGCTGACGCCGGCGCAGGCGATGTACCACTTCCTGTCGGGCTTCACCTCGAAGGTCGCGGGCACCGAGAAGGGCGTGACCGAGCCCGAGCCGACCTTCTCGACCTGCTTCGGCGCGCCCTTCATGCCGCGCCGCCCCGAGGTCTACGGCAAGCTGCTGCAGGAGAAGATCGGCAGCCACGGCGCGACCTGCTGGCTGGTCAACACCGGCTGGACCGGCGGCGCCTACGGCACCGGCCGCCGGATGCCGATCGCCGCGACCCGCGCGCTCCTGGCCGCCGCGCTCGACGGCAGCCTCGCCGAGGGCAGCTTCCGCAAGGACGCGAATTTCGGCTTCGACGTGCCGGTCTCGGCCGATGGCGTCGACGACGCGCTGCTCGATCCGCGCGGCACCTGGGCCGACCCCGCGGCCTACGACGCGCAGGCCGCCAAGCTGGTTCAGATGTTCGCCGACAACTTCGCGCAATACGTGCCGCATATCGACGACGACGTGCGCGCGGCGGCGATCGGCTGAGCGCGGGGGCGGCGCGGGGGGCGCGCTTGACAGCGCCGCGCGCCGGCCGCTTCCATGGCCGGGCGCGCCGTGAGGAGGACCGCCCCGTGCCGATCCCGCTTTCCGCCCTGCTGAGCCTTCTGCTGCTGGCCGCCGCGCCCGGCCACGCGCAGGAGGGGGCGGCCCCGGCCGAGGCGCCGGGGGCGACGGAGGAGGACGGCCCCGCCGGGGAGGGCGGGGCCGTCGTCGCATCCGAAGAGGACATCTCGGATCTGATGGTCGTCGCGCCCTGGCCGCGCCCGCTGCCGCTGTCGGACGGGCGGGCGGGGCTGTCGGACCGGGTGAGCATCGAGGTCGAGGGGACCGAGGTCTTCGGCACGCTCGCGCTGCCGCCGGACGGGCCCGCGCCGGTGGTGCTGCTGCTGCACGGCTTCACCGCCGACCGCGACGAGCTGCCGATCGCCGAAAGCGGCGAGGGGGTGTTCCGCCGCACCGCGCGGCTCCTGGCCGAGGCGGGCTATGCCAGCCTCAGGATCGACTTCCGCGGCTCGGGCGAGAGCACCGGCGGCTTCGATTTCGCCGAGACCACCTTCGAGAGCCAGGTCGCGGATGCGCGGGCGGCGCTGGACTGGCTGGCCGGGGAGGCGCGGGTGCTCGACGCGCCGCCCTTCCTGATCGGCTGGAGCCAGGGCGGGCTGGTCGCGGCCACGCTCGCCGGGCGCGGCGCGCCGGTCGAGGCCACGGCGCTCTGGGCGGCGGTGGCCGATCCGCAGGCGACCTACGGGCGGCTCTTCGGGACGCAGGCGCTGGAACGCGGCGTGCTCTCGGCCGAGCCGAGCACGGTGACGCTGCCCTGGGGCGCCGAGGTCACGCTCGGGCGGCCCTTCTTCGAGGGTGTGATCGCCGCCGACCCGGTCGCGGAGATCGCCGCCTATGACGGCCCGCTCTTCGTGGCGCAGGGCACCGAGGACGCCACGGTCGACCCGGCGCAGGCCGAGGCGCTGCTGGCCGCGCATGAGGGGCGCGAGGAGCTGTGGCTCAGGGAGATGGACCACAGCTTTAACGCCTTCGAGGGGCCGGAGATGATCGACGAGATGGTCGCCGCCACCGTCGCCTTCTTCGACATGCTCGGCGCGCCCTAGCGGATCGGCGGCATCCGCGCGTCGCCGAGGCTGCAGTCGCGGATCACGTCCGCGCCGCAGTCGCGCGGCGCGAGGTCGCGGGTCAGGCAGATCCGCACCTCCTGCACCATCCCGTCCCGGCAGGTGACGGTCAGCCCGTCGGCCGAAAGCTCGGGGTTGTCGCGCAGGAAGGCCTCCTCGACCACCGCGGCCGGCAGGGTGATCTCGCGCTCGAGGCGGCGGAACTCCTCGGGGCGGGTCACCGCCCCGTAGGCCTCGCGCGAAAGGTCGAAAAAGGCCTCGGACGACAGGCCCGAACAGGTGCCGTGCTTCTTCCACTGGTGCCAGGCCGAGCCGCCCGTGCCCATGATGTCGGCCATCGCCGCCGTCTCGGCCCGCGAGGGCGGCCGGGCGGGGCTGTCGCAGTAGTCGGGCCAGCCCGCCTCGTATTGCGGCCAGAGCCCGTGCAGCACCCAGCCGAGGTCGCGCGCCGGGTCGCACTGCTCGGACTCCCGCGCCTCGCCCACGCGTTCGCACCAGCCGGGCGACCAGCTCAGCGACAGCACGTAGTAGTCGAACGCCCCGGCGGTCTCGGCCGCGGCGATCCCGCCCCAGGCGGCGAGGATCGCCGCCAGCGCTGTCCTCTTGGTCATTTATGGCTTTCCTCGATGGCCTCGGGTCCCTATATAGCGCGATGAGTTCCCCGAAAACGGAAACCGGGACCGCGCCCAGCGGTCCGCCCCAAGGCCGGGGCCGGGGGAAGACGTGCTTTCGAAAGGGTGTTCACATGGCTGACAAACCGCTCATGGCGAAGGCCACCGCCGTCTGGCTGGTGGACAACACGACGATCAGCTTCAAGCAGATCGGCGATTTCTGCGGGCTGCACGAGCTCGAGGTGCAGGGCATCGCCGATGGCGACGTCGCCGCGGGGGTGAAGGGCTTCGACCCGGTCGCCAACAACCAGCTCACCCAGGACGAGATCGACAAGGCCGAGAAGAACCCGCTCCACAAGCTGAAGCTCAAGTTCAACCCCTCGGCCGTGGGCGAGGAAAAGCGTCGCGGCCCGCGCTACACCCCGCTGTCGAAGCGCCAGGACCGCCCGGCCTCGATCCTGTGGCTGGTGAAGTTCCACCCCGAGCTCAGCGACGGCCAGATCTCCAAGCTGGTGGGCACCACCAAGCCGACGATCCAGGCGATCCGCGAGCGCACCCACTGGAACATCTCCAACATTCAGCCGATCGACCCGGTCGCGCTGGGCCTGTGCCGCCAGTCCGAGCTCGACGCCGCCGTGCAGCAGGCCAACGCCAAGCGCCTGCGCGACGGCTCGGCCATGACCGATGACGAGCGTCGCAAGCTGGTCTCGACCGAGCAGAGCCTCGGCATGCCGGCCGAGCCGAAGGTGCCCTCCTCGATCTCCGGGCTCGAGACCTTCACGCTCTCGGACAAGGGCGACGAGGACGAGAGCCGCAAGGATGACGAGCGCGAGGAAGAGAACCTGCCGGACGCCGACAGCTTCTTCAACCTGCCCGGCGGCTCGGACGACGACGAGGACGACGACCGCTGAGACGGTCTCCGGCGGGGGCGGCGTGCCGCCCCCGCCGGATCTCAGGCCGGCACCCGCGCGGCTTCGGCCGCGTCGGGGTCCGGAAACACCCGGTCGTAGCACCAGGTGAAGGCGAAGGCGTAGAGCACGTAGAACAGCGCGAAGCTCAGCTCCATCGTGAAGGCCTGCGCGAGGCCCACCCCCAGCCACCACGCGAAGACCGGCAGCAGCAGTACCAGAAGCCCCGCCTCGAAGCTGATCGCGTGCAGCACTCGCAGCGGCAGCGACTTGGCCGTGCTGCCGCGCGCCCATTTCAGCGCGTGATCGAAGCCGAGGTTGAAGACGTAGTTCCAGCCGGTCGCCACGGTGGCGGCGATCAGGCTGACGAGGCCGATGTCGAACACCGGCATGCCGAACAGCCACGCGCCCGCGGGCGTGACGATGGCGAGCCCGATGATCTCGAAACTCAGGGCCTGGCGGATTCTGTCGGCTTTGCTGCGCATGGCGGCCTCCTCGATACGGGTGGTCTGTATCGGGCCGTCCCGCTTGCTGATCCCTGAAGAGGGGGAGGTCGTCCTCGCTTGCAGGGCCCCATATGGGCCTGCGGGCCGCGCGGTGCAAGGCTCAGCGCAGCGGCTGCACGAAGCCCAGAGGCGCGCCGCCCGGGTCGCGGGCCAGGCAGATCCGGCCGATCCCGGCCGCGTCGAAGGGCGGGCGCAGGATGCGGCCGCCGAGCCGCTCGATCGCCTGCGCGGAGGCCTCGACATCCTCGACCGCCAGATAGGCGACCCAGCCATGCAGGCGGTGCTTCTCGGTCGGAAGGTCGGCCTCGGCCATGATGCCGGCGACCGGTCGGCCGTTCTCATGCGCGACCCAGTAATGGCCCGAGGGCACCTCGGTCTCGACGAAGCTCCAGCCGCAGGTCGCCTCGTAGAAGGCGCAGGCCGCCTTCACGTCCTCCGTCACCAGCTCCAGCCACCAGATCGTGCCGTGATCGCCACGCATGCCGCACCCTCCGCAGATGCGGCCATGCTGCGCCGCGAAGGCTTTCGGATCAAGCTTCTAGAGCGTGCGGCGCGCGCGCAGCGCGGCGCTGATCGTGCCGTCGTCGAGATAGTCGAGCTCGCCGCCCACCGGCACGCCCTGCGCCAGCGAGGTCACCGAGACGCCGGGCAGCTGGTCGGCGATGTAATGCGCGGTGGTCTGGCCGTCGATCGTCGCGCCGAGCGCGAGGATCACCTCGGAGACCGCCTCGGATTTCACCCGGTCGAGGAGGCGCGGGATGCGCAGCTCCTCAGGGCCCACCGCGTCGAGCGCCGAAAGCGTGCCACCCAGCACGTGGTAGCGGCCCTTGAACACGCCCGAACGCTCCATCGCCCATAGATCGGCCACGTCCTCGACCACGCAGATCTGCCCCGTCGCGCGGCGCTCGTCGTCGCAGATGGCGCAGATGTCGCCGGTGCCGACATTGCCGCAGTTCAGGCATTCGCGCGCGGTGGCGCCGACTTCGGTCATCGCCTCGGCCAGCGGCGCCAGCAGCGTGCCGCGCTTCTTGACGAGATGCAGCACCGCGCGCCGCGCCGAGCGCGGCCCGAGCCCGGGCAGCCGCGCCATCAGCTCGATCAGCCGGTCGATCGCCTCGCGGTCCTCGCTCATGGCCGGGCTCCGCGCGGGCCGACAGGGCCGGATCGAGTATTTGAAGAGTGAAGGAGCAGGGCGGGCCTCAGAACGGCAGGTTCATGCCCGCGGGCAGGCCGAGCTCTTCCTGGATCTTCTTCATCTCCTGCTGCGCGCGCTCAGTCGCGCGCGACTGCGCGTCCTTGATCGCGGCGAGGATCAGGTCCTCGACCACCTCCTTCTCGGAGGCCACGAAGATCGACGGGTCGATGTCGAGCCCGGTCAGCTCGCCCTTGGCGGTGGCGGTGGCCTTGACCAGCCCCGCGCCGCTCTCGCCGGTCACGGTCAGGGTCTCGAGATCCTTCTGGATCTTCTCCATCTTGCCCTGCATCTCCTGCGCGGCCTTCATCATCTTGGACATGTCGCCCAGGCCGCCAAGCCCCTTGAACATCGCTGGTCTCCTCGAATGCGTTGGCCCTGAGATACGGTCGCGGGGGCCGCCTCACAAGGGCGGCGGCGCAAATGAGCTCACTCCTCCTCGAACGGGTCCCACTCGTCCTCGACCTCGGCCAGCGCCTCTTCGGCGGCGTGCTGGGCGCGCTCGGCCTCGGTGCGGATCTCGGTGATCTTGGCCTTGGGGAAGGCGGCGAAGACCGCGCGCACCAGCGGGTGCGCCTCGGCCTCGTGGCGCAGCGCCAGCGCCGCGGCGTCGCGGGTCTCGGCGATGGTCGGCTGGCCGCCCTCGCGCACCACGCTCATCGCCCAGCGCACGCCGGTCCAGGCCTGCAGCTTCTGGCCGAGCCGCTGCGCGAGGTCGCCGCGCGCGTCCTCGGTCGGCTCGAACTCGATCCGGCCGGGACTGTAGCGCACGAGCCGCAGCGTCGTCTCGACCTCGATCAGCATCTGCACGTCGCGATGGGTGCGAATGAGCTCGACCACGTCCTCGAAGCGGCCATAGCGCGCCAGAGCGTGCTCGGCGGCCTCGGCCACCGCGGGCTGCGCGCCGCCGCGCGCCGAAGGGCCGGAGGGGCCGGGATGGGTCGGGGCCGGCTGGTTCTGCGCCGGTCCGCGGGCGGGGGCATGGCTGCCCGACGCGCCGCCCGCGGGCGCGGGCCGGGCGCCGCCGCCATTGCCGCCGCCGGGCGGCGGGGGCGGGACGGGGGCGTCCTGCAGCTTGCGCACCAGCTCCTCGGGCGAGGGCAGGTCGGCCACGTGGGTCAGCCGGATCACCGCCATCTCGGCGGCCATCATCGCGTTCGGGGCGTGGGCCACCTCCTCCAGCGCCTTCAGGAGCATCTGCCACAGCCGGGTCAGCACCCGCATCGGCAGCGTCTCGGCCATCTGCGCGCCGCGCGCCCGCTCGTCGGGGCCGACGGTGGGGTCGTCGGCGGCCTCCGGCGTCACCTTGATAACGGAGACCCAATGCGCGATCTCGGCCAAATCGCGCAGCACCGCCATCGGGTCGGCGCCCTCGGCGTATTGCGCCGAAAGCTCGGTCAGCGCCGAGGCCGCGTCGCCGCGCAGGATCATGTCGAACAGGTCGAGCACCCGGCCGCGATCGGCGAGGCCGAGCATCGCGCGCACCTGGTCGGCGGTGGTCTCGCCAGCGCCGTGGCTGATCGCCTGGTCGAGAAGCGAGGTCGCGTCGCGGGCCGAGCCCTCGGCCGCGCGCGTGATCAGCGCCAGCGCGTCGTCGGCGATCTGCGCGGCCTCGGCGGTGGCGATGCGGCGCAGCATGCCGATCATCACCTCGGGCTCGATCCGGCGCAGGTCGAAGCGCTGGCAGCGCGACAGCACCGTCACCGGCACCTTGCGGATCTCGGTGGTCGCGAAGATGAACTTCACGTGCTCGGGCGGCTCCTCCAGCGTCTTCAGGAGCGCGTTGAACGCTCCCGTCGACAGCATGTGGACCTCGTCGATGATGTAGACCTTGTAGCGCGCGCTGGCCGCCCGGTAGTGCACGCTGTCGATGATCTCGCGGATGTTGGCGACGCCGGTGTTCGACGCCGCGTCCATCTCCATCACGTCGACATGCCGGCCCTCCATGATCGCCGTGCAGTGCTCGCATTGGCCGCAGGGCTCGGTGGTGGGGCCGCCGGTGCCGTCGGGGCCGATGCAGTTCATGCCCTTGGCGATGATCCGCGCCGTGGTGGTCTTACCGGTGCCGCGGATGCCGGTCATGATGAAGGCCTGCGCGATGCGGTTGGCGGCGAAGGCGTTCTTCAGGGTCCGCACCATCGCGTCCTGGCCCACGAGATCGGCGAAGGTCTCGGGCCGGTACTTCCGGGCGAGCACCTGGTAGGCGGGGGCGGGGGCGTCGGACATCGGGCTCGTGCGGCTGGGATTCGGAACCTCGCCAACCTATGCGGCGGGGGGCGCGAGGTCCACCGGGACGCCGCCTAGAGCAGCCACAGGATCGCCCCCGTGGCCAGCGCGCCCACCGAAAGCAGCACCGCGAAGACGAGCATCCGACGCGTGCTCTGCGCCTCCGCCGCGTGGCTGGTGATCCGCGACTGCGCGCGGCGCGCCTCGCGCGCCGAGGCCGCGAAGATCAGAAGCGCGGTGACGATGAAGATCGTGGCCGCCGCCTTGGCGATCCAGGTGGGCTCGAACGGGCCGAACACCGCCTTGAGGCCCAGCGCCACGGCGAGCGCGGCCATGCCGGTGCGCATCCAGCCCGCGAAGGTCCGCTCGTTGGCCAGCAGCGTGCGGTCCTCGGCCCAGTCGGTGCGGCGCTCGGCCCAGTCGGTCTTCGGGTCGGTCTCGCGATCTCCGTCCTGCATCTCGTCCCTTCCCGCCGCCGGGCCATCCTAGCCCGGCGGCGGGGGCGGGGGTCAATCGCCCTTGCGGCGTCGGCTGTCGCGCTGGATCGCCCTGATCTTCTTGGCGAAGCCGCGATGGCGGGCGCGCGCCTGCGCCAGCGTCTCGCTGTTGTGCCGGTCCTCGGCCTCGAGCTTGCGCCAGCGCGCCAGCCGCTCGGGCTCGAGCTCGCCCGCCTCGAGCGCGGCGCGCACCGCGCAGCCCGGCTCGGTCTCGTGCGCGCAGTCCGAGAAGCGGCAGGCGGCGGCGAGGTCGGTGATGTCCTCGAACACCTCGTCGATGCCCTCGGAACTGTCGGCGAGCTGCAGCTCGCGCATGCCCGGCGTGTCGATCAGCCAGCCCCCCGCCGCGCAGCGCCTGAGCGCCCGGTAGGTGGTGGTGTGCCGGCCCTTGGCGTCGTCCTCGCGGATGCCGGCGGTGGCCTCGGCCCCGCCGGTGAGCGCGTTCTGCAGCGTCGTCTTGCCGACGCCCGATGATCCGACCAGCGCCAGCGTCTGGCCCGGCCCGCACCATGGCACGAGCCGCGCGGCCTCATCGGCGTCGCGCGCATCGAGCGCCAGCGCCGTGACCAGCGGCGAGAGCCGCTCGGCCTGGCGCAGATAGGCGCGCGGATCCTCGGCGAGGTCGGCCTTGGTCAGGATCACCAGCGGCAGGCAGTCCGAGGCCGCGGCCAGCGCCACGTAGCGCTCGAGCCGGGCGGCGTTGAAATCGGCGTTGCAGCTGGTGACGATGCCGAGCGTGTCGACATTGGCGGCGACGAGCTGGCGCGCCACGGTGCGGCCGGCGGCCTTGCGGGCGATCTCGCCCTTGGGCGCGAGGCGCACGCGCGCCGCGCCGTCGCGCATGCCGACCCAGTCGCCGACCGCGAAGCTGCCGGCGCCCGACGGCGCGGCAAGCCGCACCGGCCCGTCGGGGGTGAGCGCCACCAGCAGGCTGCGATGCACCTCGGCCACGCGGGCGGGGGTGTCGCCGTCCTCGAGCTGACGCGCGAAATGGTCCGACCAGCCGAGGTCGGAAAGAGTGGGGGTATTCAATGCAATGGTCCCGTCACGAATATCGGAAGGCCCGCTGTCGCGGGCGGGTTCGCGTCGGGCTGGGGGCGGCGCTTCAGGCGGCCCCGGCCCGGAGGGCGATCACAATCTCCATGATGTCCTCCGTGTACGGGTGCGTGTGCGAATGGGTGAGAGGCTGGACGACGACCCAGACGGGGCTCGTTACGGCTGCTTCCTTCCGGACCTGACCGGGTTGGCGAGGCGCCTGCCCGCGCCAACCTCTCGCCGCCCATATAGGGAAAGGGCGCGGGGCACGCAAGGCCGCCTCGGCCGCGATTGCGCGCCCGGGGGCGCCGGGATCAGGCGGGCAGGGGCCACAGGCCCGCGGCGCGCGCGCCATCGAGCAGGCTTTCGGCCACATGCGTGGCGTGGCGGCCCTCGGTGGCGTTCAGGTCGGGCACCTGCACCACCGTCATGCCGGCCGCCATGCCGGCCTCGGCCCCGGTCTCGCTGTCCTCGAAGACGATGCAGCGCCCCGGCATCGCGCCGAGCCGGCGCGCCGCCTCGAGATAGGCGTCGGGGGCGGGCTTGGGCGCGTCGACGTCGTCGACGGTGACGATCGCCTTCATGTGCCGCTCGAGCCCGGCACGGCGGATCTTGCTCAGCCCCGGCGCGCGGCGGCTCGACGTGGCGATCGCCATCGGCAGGCCCAGCGCGGCGATGCGCGCGATCAGCGCCTCCGCCCCGGCCTTGAGCGGCAGCCCCTCGGCCGCGAGGCGGGCCTCGACCCGCGCGTCCCAGTCGGCGTAGAACCGCGCCGCGTCGAGCGGCCGGCCGGTGGCCTCGCGCACCCGCTCCATGCGGCGGTCGTCATGGACGCCGGCGAGGCTCTCGAAGAAGGCGGGCTCGATCTCGATGCCCTGCGCGCGCAGCGCCGGCACCGCCTCCTCGTTGCACAGCGTCTCGGTGTCGACCAACGTTCCGTCGAGGTCGAAGATCACGGCTTCGAAGCGTTGAGGCATCTCACGGTCCCTGTCCTGGCGGGGCCGCCATAGCGCCGCGACCCGCCGGAGTCGATGGGCCGCACCGCGCCGCGCGGGTCGAGGCTCAGCTCGAATCGCCACGCGCCGCCGGGAGCCGGCCCGACCAGGCGCAGGCCGGGCAGCCAGGGCGGCTCCGGCTGCGCGGCGTCGAACCAGCCCGCCGTGCCGGGCAGCGCGGCGAAGCGCCAGCCGCGGCGCGGCGGCGGGGCGGCCGGCCTGGCCCGCAGATGCGCGCGCAGCACCGCCCGCAGCTCGGGCTCGGCCACCGGCAGCCTGAGCCGCCCGGCGCGCAGCCGCTCGGCCAGCGGGTCGTCCATCTCCAGCCGGTGGCTGGCGACCGCGATCACGAAGCGGTCCTCGGGGCGCACCGGCCGGCCGGCATGGCGCAGCCCCGTCACGCGGCCCGCCCCGGCGGCGCGGCTGGCGTCGATGCGCCATTCGAGCCCGTCGAGCAGCTCGAAGCGATGCGGCGGCCGACCGCCGTCGAGCAGCGGCTGGTCCTGGCGGCCGGGCAGCAGGCGGCGGAACACGCGGGCGGAGTCCTCAAGCCAGTCGTGGAGGACCGCCCCCGGCAACTCGACCAGCCGCAGCCGGTCGGGATGCGGGCAGAGCGCGAAGAGATGCCGCGACGTCAGGGTGCCGCCGGGCAGGTCGGCGAAGCCGGCGCTCGGCTCCGGGCGGAACGGGTGCACCGCCGACAGGAGCGGCAGGCCGGCTGCGGGGTGGCCGCCCAAGAGCGCCCGCGCCGCCGCGCGCATGGCATCGGCCATCAGCTGCAGCGCCGGCGCCGGCGCCACCAGCGGGAAGGCGCCGCCGATCGGGGCCGGGGCGCGGCTCACCGGCCGGGCCAGCGCGCGCCGGGTGCGGGCATGGGCGGGCAGGGCGGCGCGCGTCACCGCCCAGTCGCAACCCTGCTCCGCGGTGTCCGGCGCCTGCAGCCGGGCTTGCCCGGCCACGACCCGCCACCCCGCGCGGTCGTCTTGCGCCAGCTGCAGGTCGATCACGCCCAGATGGCTTCCGAGCGCGCCGGGCATGGCGGTGGGCGGCCCCGGCAGGGCGGGGGCGCCGGCGGTCGGGTGCAGCGCATGGGTGTGGCCGAGAAACAGGGCGTCGATCCCGGCCAGCGCCGCGAGGCTGCGGGCGCTGTCGAGCCCGCCATGGCACAGCATGACGACGAGATCGGCACCGTTTTCCCGCAGCCGCCCCAGCGCCGCGCGCGCGGCCGGGGCCTGCGGGCCGGCGATGCCGCGACCGGCCCCGCCCTGCGCCCCGCGCGGCGGCAGCAGGCCGATCACGCCGATTCGCAAGACGTGCATCGCGCCGCGATCGTCGCGCAGATGGCGCTCCAGCATCAGCTCGCGCGGCAGGGCGGGGCCGGCGGGGTCGTCGAGATTGGCGCAGGTGACGGGATGGACGAGACCCGACAGCGCCGTCTCGAGCGCCGCGGCGCCGTGATCGAACTCGTGGTTGCCGAGCGTGCCGGCATCGAAGCCCATCGCGTTCATCGCCGCCACCACCGGGTGCGGCCCCGGCGCACCGGCCGCCAGCGCCCGGCTCGCCCGCTCCGCGGCCACGGTGCCGTGCAGGAAGTCGCCATTGTCGAACAGCAGGACGTTGGCGCCGCCCGCCCGGTGCGCCCGCACCAGCGGCGCCAGCCGCGCCAGCCCGCGTCCGGGCAGGGGCCGGTCCGCGATCTCGTCCCATGGCAGGATCTGGCCGTGCAGGTCCGTGGTGCAGAGCAGCCGCAGCCGCAGGCGCGCCGGCACGTCGCCCGCCGAGATCCCGGTTCCGTCCATCGCCCGCTCCCCCGTCCTTAGCATCGGTCAATACAACCTTAAGTAGAGTCTTTCGGTATCGCCAAGCTTTACATTCCTTTTTCGCGCCGCATTCTGCTGCCCGCGCCGCAACGTCATCGCGGCGAAGGGGAGGTGGAATGCGGCTGGCGGATCAGGTGACCTTCGGAGGCGGCGGGCTGGAGCGCTCGGCGGAACTGCGCGAGGACCGCGCGGCGCTGGACGCGTTGCTGGCGCGGCCCGAGGCGCGGATCCTGCCGGTCTGGCGCGGCCGGCCGCTCTGCGGCCCCACCGGGCTGTGGCTGCTGCCGCCGGCGCATCCGGCGCTGGCCAAGGCCGGCGGGGCGCGGCTGTTCCTCGGCCGGGATGCCTCCGGGGCGGGGCTCTGGGCGGTGGCGCTGCCGGACTGGGCCGAGGGGCTTGCCGGCAGCGGCGGCGAGGCGCTGGCCGAGGAGGTGGCGCATCCTGCGATCGGCGGTGCCGCGCGCTTCGTCGAGCTGCGCCGGCGGATGGCCGCGCTCGACCCGTTCGAGGCCGAGGTCGCCGCCACCGCGCGGGCGCTTCTGAACTGGCACGAGAGTCACCGCTTCTGCGCCCGCTGCGGCGCGGCGAGCGAGATCGCGCAGGCCGGCTGGCGGCGCGACTGCCCGGCCTGCGGCGCGCATCATTTCCCGCGCACCGACCCGGTGGTGATCATGCTGGTCACGCAGGGCGACCAGCTGCTGCTCGGCCGTTCGCCGCTCTGGCCCGAGCGGATGTTCTCGCTGCTGGCGGGCTTCGTCGAGCCCGGCGAGACGGTCGAGGCGGCGGTGCGGCGCGAGGTGCGCGAGGAGACCGGGGTGCGCTGCGGCCCGGTGCGCTACCTCGCCAGCCAGCCCTGGCCCTTCCCGAACTCGCTGATGCTGGGCTGCCGGGCCGAGGTCGAGGGCGGCGCGCGGCCGGGCTTCGTGCTCGATCCGGTGGAGATCGAGGCCGCGCACTGGGTCTCGCGCGAGCGGCTGGCCCGCGTCTTCGCCGGCCTCGACGACGAGATCCGCGCGCCACACCGCGGCGCCATCGCGGCCACCCTGATGTGGAACTGGCTTGCCGACCGGCTGGATTGACGCGACACATTGGGCAACGGGCCGCGCGGGCGGCCCCACCGAGGCAGAGCGAGCAGCGACATGGAACTGACCACCCGCCAACCGGTCGCGGCGCCGCGCGACTTCGTCTTCGCGCAGGCCAGCGACTTCGACGCCTTCGAACGCCTCGCCCTGCGGCGCGGCATCGCGGTCGACACCCGCGGCGCGGGCACCGCGCGGGGCTGGGGCGCGGAGGTGCCGATCATGGGCCGCACGCGCCGGATCGAGGCCGACCTGCAGCGCTACGACGCGCCCGAGGGCTACGAGGTGCTGGGCCGCGTCTCCGGGGTCGAGGTGCTGGTCCGGGTCGAGGTCTCCGCCGCGGCCGAGGGCGCCGCGCTGGGCCTGTCGGTCCGGCTCGGCGCGCAGGGCATGACCGGCAAGATGGCGCTGCAGCCGCTGGCGCTGATGCGCGGCAGCCTCGAGAGCCGCATGGCCGCGAAGCTCGAGGGCTACGCCCGCGAGATCGAGGCGCGCTGGGCGCGCAGCCGCGCCACCGCCTGAGGCCGGCTCGGTGGGCCGGCTCAGTCGCGCCGCGCCGGCTCGTGCCGCCGCGGCGCCGCCGGGAACACGCCCATCAGCTTGATGTGGTCGGTGAAGTAGTCGAGCTCGTCGAAGGCGAGCTGGACGTTGCGGTCGTCGGGGTGGCCCTCGATCTCGGCGTAGAACTGCGTGGCATGGAAGCTGCCGCCGACCATGTAGCTCTCGAGCTTGGTCATGTTGACGCCGTTGGTCGCGAAGCCGCCCATCGCCTTGTAGAGCGCGGCCGGGATGTTTCGCACGCGAAACACGAAGCTGGTCATCATGCCGCCCTTGCCGCGCCGCTTGAGGTCGGGCTCGCGCGCCATGACCAGAAAGCGCGTGGTGTTGCGGTCATGGTCCTCGATGTGCCGCGCCAGCACGTCGAGCCCGTAGATCTCGGCCGCGATCTCGGAAGCCAGCGCCGCCTGCGCCGGGTCGCCCCGCTCGGCCACGATCTTGGCCGAGCCGGCGGTGTCGGCGCCGGTCACCGTGCCGATGCCGTGCTCGCGCAGGAAGTCGCGGCACTGGCCGAGCAGCACGGTGTGGCTCATCGCGGTCTCGACCTCCGCCAGCCGCGCGCCCTTGACCCCGAGCAGGTTGATATGCACCCGCACGAAGGCCTCGTCGACGATGTGCAGACCGCTTTCGGGCAGCAGGTGGTGCACGTCGGCCACCCGGCCATAGGTCGAGTTCTCGACCGCGATCATGCCCAGTTCGGCGTCGCCGCGGCGCACCGCCTCAATCGCGTCCTCGAAGGTGGTGCAGGGCAGGGGCTCCATCTTCGGTCGCGCCTCGGCGCAGGCCTGGTGCCCGTAGGCGCCGAGCTCCCCTTGGAATGCGATGCGTCCGGCCATGCGGTGCCCTCCCTCAACAGGCGTCCCTCAAAGGGCATTTCGTCGCGGCTCTACACCTTGCGTCCCCGAGCGGGAAGCGGATACATACCCGCGAAACGCCGAACGGAATGGAACGCGACATGTTCGACACGATGACCCTGACCAAGGTCGTTGGCGGCCTCTGCGGCACGCTGCTGGTCTTCCTGCTGGGTGGCTGGGCCGCCGACATCATCTATGGCGGAGGCCACGGCGGTCATCATGGCGAGGTCGAGCAGGCCTATTCGATCCCGGTCGAGGATGCCGGCGGTGACGAGCCCGCCGAAGAGGCCGTACCGTTCGAGGAGGTCTTCGCCGCCGCCGACCCGGCCGCGGGCGAGGGCGTCTGGCGCAACTGCCGCTCCTGCCACGCGCTGGAAGAGGGCGTGAACGGCACCGGCCCCTCCCTCTACGGCGTGGTCGGCCGCGAGATCGGCGCCGAGGCGGGCTACAGCTACTCGGGCGCGCTCAAGGCCGTGGCCGAGGTCTGGACCCCCGAGAACCTGAACGGCTTCCTCGAGGCGCCGCGCGACTGGGCCCCGGGCACCAAGATGACCTATAACGGCCTGCGGGACGTCGAGGACCGCGCCAACCTGATCGCCTACCTGCAGACCATCGGCGGCTGATCCGCCGGTTCTGCGCCGGATTTCGCAAAAGGGCCGCCCGCCGAGGGCGGCCCTTCGCATGTCGGGGTGGCCGGAACCCGCGCAGCGCTCACGCATTCTCGCCTTGAACGTCAGGCCGTTGGGCCGCTAGCCTCGCCGTCAGGCCCGTTCGCCCCAAGGAGCGCAAGATGTCCGCCAGACGCCACCCTGCCGCCGCCGCCACGATCGACGCCCCGCTGCGCGGGCCCAGTCTCTGGTTGACCGGATCGGCGCTGGCGCTGGGCGCGCTCCTCGTCGCCGCGCCGCTCGCGGCGCAGGAGGCGGCGGGCGACGCGGAGGTGATCGTCAGCCACGGCTACACCAATTTCGGCGATCTGAAATACGGCCCCGACTTCGAACATCTCGACTACGTCAACCCCGACGCGCCCAAGGGCGGCGAGATCAGCCAGTGGTCGCAGGGCACCTTCGACAGCTTCAACTCCTACTCGCGGCAAGGCGTGGCCGCGGCGCTGAACTCGCTGCCGCACGAGCGGCTGATGACCGGTACCGCCGACGATCCCTACGGGCTCTACTGCTACCTCTGCACCACCATCGAGTACCCGGCGAGCCGCGACTGGGTGATCTTCAACCTGCGCGACGACGTGACCTTCGCCGACGGCACGCCGATGACCGCCGAGGACATCAAGTTCACCAACCAGCTCTTCCTCGAGCAGGGCATCGCCGAGTACCGCGCCGTGGTCGAGGGCTTCCTCGAGACGGTCGAGGTGCTCGACACGCACCGCATCAAGTTCACCTTCACCGAGGAGGCGCCGCGCCGCGACGTGATCGGCTTCGCCGGCAACACCCCCGCCTTTTCTAAGGCGTGGTTCGAAGAGACCGGCGCGCGGATCGACGAGAGCACGCAGGAACCCTTCATGGGCACCGGCCCCTACGAGCTGAAGGAATTCGACATCAACCGGCGCATCGTCTACGGCCGCAACGAGAATTTCTGGGGCGCGGACGTGCCGCTCAATGTCGGGCGCAACAACTTCGACACCATCCGGGTCGAGTATTTCGCCGACAGCGCCGCCGCCTTCGAGGGGTTCAAGTCGGGCGAGTACACCTTCCGGGTCGAGAACTCGTCGAAGGACTGGGCCACCGGCTACGACTTCCCGGCGGTGCAGAAGGGCTGGGTCAAGACCGAGGAGATCCCCGACGGCACCATCGCCGGCGCGCAGGCCTTCGTGTTCAACCTCGACGACCCGACCTGGCAGGACCCGCGCGTCCGCGAGGCGATCGGCATGATGTTCAACTTCGAATGGTCGAACGAGTCGCTGTTCTACGGGCTTTACGAGCGGGTCGAGAGCTTCTGGGAGAACTCCGACCTCGAGGCCACCGGCACGCCGTCCGAGGGCGAGCTGGCGATCCTCGGGCCGCTGGTCGAGGAAGGCCTGCTCGACGAGAGCATCCTCACCGAGGAGGTGCGCGGCGCGCCGGTGCTCTCGGCCGCGGCCAACACCCCCGACCGCGCCACCTATCGCCGCGCCGGGCGGCTTCTGGAGGAGGCCGGCTGGACCATCGGTGACGGCGGCGTGCGGACCAAGGACGGCGAGGTGCTCGACCTCGTCTTCCTGCAGTTCAGCCCGCAATTCGACCGCATCGTGAACCCGATCATCGAGAACCTGTCGCGGCTCGGCGTGCAGGCCAAGCTGGAGCGGGTCGACAGCGCGCAATATGTCGAGCGCCGCCGCTCGGGCGATTTCGACCTCGTGAACCACACCTTCGGCATGGGTTTCGAGCCCGGCGTGGGGCTCGAGCAGTGGTACGCCTCCAAGACCGCCGACGACAGCTCGCGCAACCTGATGCGGCTGCGCAACCCGGCGGTGGACCGGCTGGTCAAGACGGTGATCGACGCCGAGACGCTGGACGAGCTGACCACCTCGGTGCATGCGCTCGACCGGGTGCTCAGGGCCGAGATCATCTGGGTGCCGCAATGGTACAAGGACGTGCACACGGTGGCCTATTACGACATGTATCGTCATCCCGACCCGATGCCGCCCTTCGCCCTGGGCGAGCTGGATTTCTGGTGGTACGACGCCGAGGCCGCGGACGGGCTCCGCGCCGCCGGCGCGCTGCGCTGAGGATCGCGCGACCGCATGGGAGCCTACATCCTCAGACGACTGCTGCTCGTGATCCCGACGCTGCTCGGGATCATGATCATCAACTTCGCGCTGGTGCAGTTCGTGCCGGGCGGGCCGATCGAGCAGATCATCGCCCAGATCGAGGGCGGCGGCGACGTGTTCGAGAGCATCGCCGGCGGCGGCGGCGAGATCTCGGGCGGCTCCGACAGCGAGTATGTCGGCGCCCGCGGCCTGCCGCCGGAGTTCATCGCCGAGCTCGAGCGCGAGTTCGGCTTCGACAAGCCGCCGCTCGAGCGCTTCCTCAACATGATGTGGAACTACATCCGCTTCGATTTCGGCGAGAGCTACTTCCGCTCGATCTCGGTGATCGACCTCGTGCTGGAAAAGATGCCGGTCTCGATCACGCTGGGCCTGTGGTCGACGCTGCTGGCCTACCTGATCTCGATCCCGCTCGGGATCCGCAAGGCGGTGCGCGACGGCTCCTCCTTCGACACCTGGACCTCGGGCGCGATCATCGTGGGCTACGCCATCCCGGGCTTCCTCTTCGCGATCCTCCTGATCGTGCTCTTCGCCGGCGGCTCATATTTCCGGATCTTCCCGCTCAGGGGCCTGACCTCCGACAACTGGGAGAGCCTGTCGCTGATCGGCAAGGTGCTCGACTATTTCTGGCACATCGCGCTGCCGGTGCTGGCCTCGACCATCTCGGCCTTCGCGACGCTGACGCTGCTGACCAAGAACTCCTTCCTCGACGAGATCAAGAAGCAGTACGTGATGACCGCCCGCGCCAAGGGGCTGGGCGAACGGCAGGTCCTCTACGGCCACGTCTTCCGCAACGCCATGCTGATCGTGATCTCGGGCTTTCCGGCGCTGTTCATCGGCGTGTTCTTCGGCGGCAGCCTGATCATCGAGACGCTGTTCTCGCTCGACGGTCTGGGGCGGCTGGGCTTCGAGGCGGCGGTGGCGCGCGACTACCCGGTGGTGTTCGGCACGCTCTTCGCCTTCTCGCTTCTGGGCCTGATCGTCGGCATCGTGACCGATCTCACCTACGTGCTGATCGACCCGCGCATCGACTTCGAACGGAGGGGCTGAATGGCGCTGTCGCCGCTCAACGCGCGCCGCTGGCGCAACTTCAAGCGCAACCGCCGGGCGCTATGGTCGCTGGTGATCTTCTCGATCCTGTTCGGGCTGAGCCTGTTCGCCGAGCTTCTCGCCAATGACCGGCCGCTTCTGGTGAGCTACCGCGGCGAGTGGCGCAGCCCGATCGTCAGCTTCTATTCCGAGCAGGATTTCGGCGGCGACTTCCCGACCGAGGCCGCCTATTCCGACCCGGAGGTCGAGTGCCTGATCGTCACCGGGGGCCTCGGCGACTGCTTCGTGCAGCCCGAGGCGCTGATCGCGGCGGTGGAGGCGGGGGGCGAGCTGCCTGCGCTCGAAGAGAGCGACCCGGCCGATTTCGCGCCCGGCTGGGTGATCTGGCCGCCGATCCCCTATGCCTACGACACCATCGTCGACGTTCCGGGCGTCGCGCCGGCGCCGCCCAGCGAGACCAACTGGCTCGGCACCGACGACACCAAGCGCGACGTGGTGGCGCGCGTGATCTACGGCTTCCGCCTGTCGATCTTCTTCGCGATCATCGTCACGCTGGCCTCCTCGCTGATCGGTATCGTGGCGGGCGCGGTGCAGGGCTATTTCGGCGGCTGGACCGACCTGATCTTCCAGCGGATCATCGAGATCTGGACCGGCACGCCCTCGCTCTACGTGATCATCATCGTCTTCGCGATACTGGGGCGAAGTTTCTGGCTGCTTGTAGGATTGACAGTGCTGTTCGGCTGGCCGGCGCTGGTGGGCGTGGTCCGGGCCGAGTTCCTGCGCGCCCGCAACTTCGAATACATCCGCGCCGCCCGCGCGCTCGGCGTCACCGACACCACCATCATGTTCCGCCACATGCTGCCCAACGCCATGGTCGCCACCGTCACCATGCTGCCCTTCCTCGTCACCGGCGCGATCGGCACGCTGGCCTCGCTCGACTTCCTGGGCTTCGGCCTGCCGTCCTCGGCGCCGTCGCTGGGGGAACTGACGCTGCAGGCCAAGCAGAACCTGCAGGCGCCGTGGCTCGGCTTCACCGCCTTCTTCACCTTTGCGATCATGCTGTCGCTTCTGGTGTTCATCTTCGAAGGGGTGCGCGACGCCTTCGACCCGAGAAAGACCTTCCAATGAGCGCCGACACGATCCTCGACGTGCGCGACCTGAAGGTCGATTTCCGGCAGGATGGCGGGCTGGTGCCGGCGGTGCGCGGCGTCTCCTTCACCGTGGGCCGCGGCGAGACCGTGGCGCTGGTGGGCGAGAGCGGCTCGGGCAAGTCGGTCACCGCGCTTTCGACCGTGCAGCTTCTGGGCGAGAACGCCGCCGTCTCGGGCTCGGTCAGCTACGAGGGCCGCGAGATGGTCGGCGCGCCGGAGGGCGACCTGCGCCGGGTGCGCGGCAACGACATCTCCTTCATCTTCCAGGAGCCGATGACCTCGCTCAACCCGCTGCACACGCTGGAGCGGCAGCTGCGCGAGTCGATCGAGCTGCACCAGGGCCTGCGCGGCGAGGCGGTGCGCGTGCGCATCATCGAGCTGCTCACCCGCGTCGGCATCCGCGACCCCGAGAGCCGGCTCGACGCCTATCCGCACCAGCTTTCGGGCGGGCAGCGGCAGCGGGTGATGATCGCCATGGCGCTGTCGAACAACCCCGACCTGCTGATCGCCGACGAGCCGACCACCGCGCTCGACGTGACGATCCAGGCGCAGATCCTCGAGCTGCTGGCCGAACTCAAGCGCGACACCGGCATGTCGATGCTGTTCATCACCCACGACCTCGGCATCGTGCGCCGCATCGCCGACCGGGTCTGCGTGATGAAGGACGGCGAGATCGTCGAGCAGGGCGCGACCGAATCGATCTTCCGCGACCCGCAGCACCCCTACACGCGGATGCTGCTCGAGGCCGAATCCGGCGGCCACCCGGACCCGGTGCCGAACGACGCGCAGGTGGTGGCCGAGACCGAGCACCTGAAGATCTGGTTCCCGATCCAGCGCGGCCTGCTCAAGCGCACGGTGGGCCACGTCAAGGCGGTGAACGACGCGACGCTGAGCGTGCGCGCGGGCGAGACCGTCGGCATCGTCGGCGAAAGCGGCTCGGGCAAGACCACGCTGGCGCTGGCCATGGTCAGGCTGATCGGCTCGGAGGGGCGCATCCTGTTCGACGGGCAGGAGATCCAGCACCTGACCCAGCGCCGGATGCGACCCTTACGCTCCGAGATCCAGATCGTGTTTCAGGACCCGTTCGGCTCGCTCAGCCCGCGCATGACGGTGGCGCAGATCATCTCCGAGGGTCTGGGCGTCCACGGCGTCGAGACCGGCCGCGACAAGCGCGAGATGGTGGCCGAGATCATGGCCGAGGTCGGGCTCGAGCCCTCGGCCATGGACCGCTACCCGCACGAGTTCTCGGGCGGCCAGCGCCAGCGCATCGCCATCGCCCGGGCGCTGATCCTGCGGCCGCGTCTGATCGTGCTCGACGAGCCGACCTCGGCGCTCGACATGACGGTGCAGGTGCAGATCGTCGAGCTGTTGCGCGAACTGCAGCGCAAGTACCGCCTCGCCTACGTCTTCATCAGCCACGACCTGAAGGTGGTGCGCGCACTCAGCCACAAGGTGATGGTGATGAAGAACGGCGACGTGGTCGAGGCGGGCAGCGCCGGCGCGATCTTCGACGCGCCGGAGACCGACTACACCCGCCAGCTCATGGCCGCCGCGTTCTGAGACCGGCCGCGCCCCCGTATGGGGGCGGGCCAAGCGCATCCGGAGAGCGGGCTCAGTCGAAGCGGAACCGCGCCGCGCCGAGACCCGCGATCTCGACCGTGCAGTCCTGCCCCGGCGCGACCGGGCCGACGCCCTCGGGCGTGCCGGTCATGATCAGGTCGCCCGGCTGCAGGGTCACGAGGCGCGAGAGATGGGCGACGATCTCGGCCACGCTCCATGTCATCTGCGACAGGTCCGCCTCCTGCCGGGTCTCGCCGTCGACGAGGCAGGCGATCCGGCCCTTTGCGGGGTGTCCGATCTGGCTGGCGGGCGCGAAGGGGCCGAGCACCGCCGAGGCGTCGAAGCCCTTGGCCATGTCCCAGGGCCGCCGCATCGCCTTGGCCTCGGCCTGCATGTCGCGCCGCGTCAGGTCGTTGCCGGCGCAGTAGCCCCAGACGTGGTCGAGCGCATCGGCGGCTTCGATGTCGCGCCCGCCGGTGCCGATCAGCGCGCAGAGCTCGGCCTCGTGGTGCAGGTCGGTCGTCGCGGGCGGGTAGGGGAGGGCCGCGCCGGTGGCCACGGCGGCGCTGGCGGGCTTGGTGAAGAAGAAGGGCGGCTCGCGCTCGTCATTGCCCATCTCGCGCGCATGGGCGGCGTAGTTGCGCCCGACGCAGAAGATCCGGTGCAGCGCGACCTCGAGCTCCGGGTCGGTGGTGGCAAAGCGCGCGGGCGCGGGCGGGGTAACGGCGAGGCGGGGCATGGGATCTCCCTGTTTGGTCCGGCTGCCATCAAGGCCGAACCGGGTCCCCGAAACAAGACGGCGCCGCATCCCGGGAGGAGGAGGATGCGGCGCCGAAAGGGTCGTCCCGTGCTGGGAGAAGGCTCAGGACGGCCCGATCATGAAACACATGCTGCCGCGCGCCTGCAGCCGGCGGCAGGCGAGGTCGGCGGCCTCGTTGGTCAGACCCATGAAGTTGGCGTCGAAGCCGCCCGAACGCTGCACCACGCGGCGCAGCCCGCCATCGAGCGCGCCCGGCTCGTTCAGCGCGGTCTGGATCAGCACCCGCTCGGCCTGGCCGCGGCTGTTGTAGCGCCCGACATTGATGCCCCAAAGCCGGCCGCCGGAGGTCGAGACGCGGGTGACCACCTCGGGCGGCGACTGCATCTTCGAGCTGTCGACCGGCGCGATGGCCGCCGCGGTCATGATGATCTCGGTGGGGCGCGGTTCGGGCGTGGTCTCGGGGGCCTCAGCCAGCCCGGCCTCGGCAAAGAGCTTCGCCGTTTCGGGCGCCATCTCCGACAGGTCGGTGACCGGCGCCGCGGGCTCGGGCTCGGCCGCGGGCTGCGCCGCCGCCACCGTCACCGCGCCCTGCGCCGGCGCCGCCTCAGCAGAGGCGGGCGCCGTCCCGCTGGGCGCGGCAGATACCAAAAGTGCCGCGGCCAGCGCATCCTCGATGCCGCTCGCGGTGGCGACCTGCACGGCGGCGGTGCCGGGCCGGATCTGCGGGCGCAGGCTGCGGCCGACCACGCCGCTGACGCGGATCGTGTGGGCGCCGCTGGTCGGCTTCGGCACGGGCGCGGCCGCGACCAGCGCCGGGCTCGCCGCGCCGACGCTGCCGGCCGGGGTGGCGAAGCCCTTGTCGAGCAGCTTCATGATCTGCGCGTTGCGGTTGGCGGTCGAGGTGCCGCCGAACACGGTGGCGATGATCCGCCGGTCGCCCCGCCGGGCCGAGGCCACGAGGTTGTAGCCGGCGGCGTTGGTGAAGCCGGTCTTGATGCCGTCGGCGCCGTCATAGGCGTCGAGGAAGCGGCGGTTGGTGTTGTTGACCTGCCGGATGCCGGCATCGGCGGTGCGGCGCGAGAACAGGTTATAATATTGCGGAAAGTCGTAGATCATGTGCCGGCCCAGCACCGTCATGTCGCGGGCGGTCGACATGTGGCCCTGCTCGGTCAGGCCGTGCATGTTGACGAAGCTGGTGTTGCGCATGCCCATCGCCTGCGCCGTCGCGTTCATGCGCTTGGCGAAGCCTTCCTGGCTGCCCGACAGCGCGACGCCGATCGCGGTGGCGGCGTCGTTGGCCGATTTCACGGCCGCGGCGCGCAGCAGGTAGCGGAAGCGGATCTTCTGGCCGGTGCGCAGCCCTAGCTTGGAGGGCGGCTCGGCCGCCGCCTCGCGCGGGATGGTCACCTCGGTGTCCAGCCCGATCTCGCCGCGCTGGATCGCCTGGAAGGCGATGTAGAGCGTCATCATCTTGGTCAGAGATGCGGGGTGAAGCCGGGTGTCGGCGTTCTCCTCGTGGATGACGGCCCCGGTCTTTGCGTCCACGACCATCGCGGCGTATGGCGCTGAGTGGGCGCCGGTCGCGAGGGTGATGGACGCGATGAGAGTGGTGATCAGAAACAGCCCGCATCGGGCCGTCTGCGACAGACGACTGCTCACTGCATTGCCCTTTTTCTGCCTCGAGTCACCGATGCGTTGCCGGCAACTTTATTGTTCGCATCACGGTAGCATGGACGTCACGTCACGAAAATAGCCGAATTTCCAACCGGTTTGGAAACGAAGCTGAGGCGCGGCGCGGCAAGGCGCGCCTCGACTCGCACAGACAGGGCAAGGCGAAGCCTGCTCAAGGGGATGGCCGATCCGCCCCGCCGCGCGGCTTGTGGCGAAAAGGCCGCATCGCAAGCGCCAAGGCGCTCAGGCCGGGATCAGCTCTTCAACCAGCGCGGGCAGATCGGCCATGGCCGAGAGCCGGCGGAACCGCGGGTGCCCGCGCGGCGCCTCTGCCTCCTCCAGCGCCCAGGTGGTTTCGTGCGGAAGATGCACGCCCCAGCCACCGGCCTCGATCACCGGGATCACGTCGGACTTCAGCGAATTGCCGATCATCAGGGTGCGCTCGGGCGCGAATCCGTGGCGCGCGAAGATCGCCGAATAGACCGGGGCGGTCTTGTCGCTGACGATCTCGACCGCGTCGAAATGATCGCCCAGCCCCGACTGCGCCAGCTTGCGCTCCTGGTCGAGAAGGTCGCCCTTGGTGATCAGCACCAGCCGCGCCTCGCCGGTCAGCGCCGAGACCGCCTTCTCGACGCCGGGCAGAAGCTCGATCGGATGCGCCAGCATCTCGCGGCCCATCGCCACGATCTCGCCGATCGCGCTGGCCGGCACGCGTTCCTCGCTGACCTCGATCGCGGTCTCGATCATCGACAGGGTGAAGGCCTTGATGCCGAATCCGTAGCGCCCGAGGTTGCGCCGCTCGGCGTCGAGCAGCCGCTCGCGCAGCCGCTCGGGGCCCGCGTGATCGGCCAGCAGCTCGACGAAACGGTCCTGGGTGGAGCGGAAGAACCGCTCATTGTGCCACAACGTGTCGTCGGCATCGAAGGCGACGGTCCGGAGCTGCGGCATGAAGGTCTCCTCGATCGGTCTTTTCAGCGGGGACAGGGCGCTTATATAACGAGGCCAGAGCGCGGATGGCAACGAAACGCGGGGACCCGTGGGAGACATGGCGGAATTGCGGATGACGACGCGGCGGGACGAGACCGGCATGGCGGGCGACGATGCCGGCCCGGACGACCTCACCGGGGTCAAGACCGAGACCCGCCCGAAGACCAAGCGCCCGCCGCTCTACAAGGTGCTGATCCTCAACGACGACTACACGCCGATGGAGTTCGTCGTGCACGTGCTCGAGCGGTTCTTCAACCTGAACCACGCCCAGGCCTTCGAGCTGATGCTGACCGTGCACAAGAAGGGCCTCGCCGTGGTGGGGGTGTTTTCCTACGAGGTGGCCGAGACCAAGGTGGCGCAGGTGATGGATTTCGCGCAGCGCCACCAGCACCCGTTGCAATGCACCATGGAAAGGGAATAGGGGCGGCCCTCGTCTTGCCGTCGCCATCGTGAGGACCCCATGGCCGAAGCTCGTCTGACCACCGCCATCGACAGCGGCGCGCTCGCGCTGCCCGAGGGCGAGATCCTGGCGCTGCGCCCCTCCGGCGAGACCGACCTCTCGGCGCTGCCCCGGGACCGGACGCGGATCCTGCACGGCTTTCGTCCCGACATCGACCGCCTGACCGCCGCCGGCTGGCAGGTGGAGAGCGACGAGAGCGTGGCCCCCGCGGCCGCCGCGATCGTCTTCGTGCCGCGCTCCAAGCCGCTGGCGCGCGCGCTGGTGGCGCAGGCCGCGCGCCTCGCGCCGCTGGTGATCGTCGACGGGCAGAAGACCGATGGCGTGGACGGTCTGTTTCGCGACCTGCGCCGCCGCCTCGGCGACCTGGCCTCGGTGACGCGCGCGCATGGCCGGCTGTTCTGGTTCGACGCGGCCGAAGTCGACCTGGCGGACTGGGCCGCGCCCGCCCCGGCCGAGATCGGCGAGGGCTTCGTCACGCAATGGGGCGCCTTCTCGGCCGACGGCCCGGATCGCGGCTCGCAGCTGCTGGTGCAGGCGCTGCCCGCGAAGCTGCCGGGGCGGTTGGCCGATCTCGGCGCCGGCTGGGGCTATCTCGCGCGCCACGCGCTGGCGCGCGAGGGCGTCAAGAGCATCGACCTGATCGAGGCCGAGAAGCTGGCGCTCGACTGCGCGCGGGCCAACGTCACCGACGCGCGCGCCGCCTTTCATTGGGAAGACGTCACCCGGTTCAAGCCGGCGGCGCTTTACGACGGCATCCTGTGCAACCCGCCCTTCCACACCGGCCGCGCCGCTGACCCGGCGCTGGGCCGCGCCTTCATCGCCTCCGCGGCGCGGATGCTGCAGCCCGCCGGGCAGCTGTGGCTGGTGGCCAACCGGCACTTGCCCTACGAGGCGGCTTTGCGCGAGGCTTTCCGGACCGTCGAGGAGATCGGCGGCGATTCCGCGTTCAAGCTGTTCCACGCGGTCCGGCCGCAGAAATCCCGCTGACAGGTTCCCCCACAGGAGCACCCCATGAGCTTTTCCATCGCCGGCAAGACCGCGATCGTGACCGGGGCGGCGCATGGCGTCGGCCTCGCCATCGCCCGCGCCATGGTCGAGGCCGGGGCCAACGTGGTCTTCGTCGATCGCGACGAGGCCGCGCTCGAGCGCGAGACCTCGGTGCTGCGCGAGGCCGACGGGCCGGTGCGCCACTTCGCAGGCGACCTGCGCGAGCGGCTGACCATCACCAACCTTCTGTCCTTCACCATCGACGCCTTCGACCGGATCGACATCGTGGTCAACGCGGCGCGTCAGGTGGCGCCCTCGGACCCGTTCGACATCGAGGATGATTCGGTGTCGCGGCTGCTCGACCAGAACCTGATGTCGGCGTTGCGGCTCAGCCAGGCCGCGGCCAAGCGGATGATCAAGCAGGCCGATCCCGAGGCCGAGGGCTCGATCGGCTCGATCATCAATCTCAGCTCGATCGCCGCGCGGCTGACCCATCCCGAGCTCTTGGCCTACTCGGTCAGCTGCGCCGCGCTCGACCAGATGACCCGCTCGATGGCGGTGGCGCTGGCGCCCAAGCGCATCCGGGTCAACGCCGTGGCCTTCGGCTCGGTGATGAGCGCCTCGCTCAAGCAGTCGCTCTCGGATCACGACGAGATGCGCGAGGCGATCCTGCACTGCACGCCGCTCGGTCGCATCGCCTCGGCCAGCGAGGTGTCGGACGCGGTGCAGTATCTCGCCTCCGACGCCTCGGCCTTCGTCACGGGCCAGGTGATCACCGTCGATGGCGGCCGCAGCCTGATCGACCCCAGCCACGTCGCCGCCCACTGAGGCGGCGCGCCCCGGTCACCCGGGGCCCGGTCACTCCGGCCCGGTCACTCGGGATAGCGCGCCTGGCACTGCGCGACGGCGGCGCGCTCGGCCTGCTGCTGGCGGTCGCGGCGGTCGAGCAGCTGGTTGAGCTTCACCTGCTCCTGCGCGAGGTCGAGCGTGACCGGCTCGGTCACCGTCTCGGTGTTCACCACGTCGCAGAAGCGCCGGCCGGTGGTGCCGTCCTCCCGGCGGTATTCGCAGAACTCGCGCTCGGTGCGCAGCACCTCGCGCTGCTCGAGCCCGTAGCCGCGCGCGAGATTGCCGCGCGTCTCGGCGATCAGCGCGTTCAGCACCCGGCCTTCGCGCAGCGCCGAGGAGACGCAGGCCTCGCGCGGGGTGGCGCAGGCGGCAAGGGCGAGGGGCAGGGCGAGCAACAGAAACGGGCGCATTCGGGGTAACTCCGGCTGAATCGAGCCCGCCGGTCGCATGGCGGACCCGTGCACGCAATGCTAGAACGGGTTGATATGCAATAGCATGGGGGCACGCATGACCGCGACGGCGATGCAGGACGAGAAACAGCAGGCGGCGGCGTGGTTCCGCACGCTGCGCGACGAGATCGTCGCCGCGTTCGAGGGGCTCGAGGACGCGCAGTCGGACGGCCCGCTCTCCGACCGGGCCGCCGGCCGCTTCGAGGTCACGCCGACCACGCGCACCGGCGACGAGGGCGAGGATGCCGGCGGTGGCCTGATGAGCGTGATGCGCGGCGGCCGGGTGTTCGAGAAGGTCGGCGTCAACGTCTCGACCGTCTACGGCACGCTCGGCGCCAAGGCGCAGGCGGCGATGGCGGCGCGCGGCGTGCCGGGCATCGAGGCGGACCCGCGCTTCTGGGCCTCGGGCATCAGCCTCGTCGCGCATATGCAGAACCCGCATGTGCCGGCCGTGCACATGAACACCCGGATGTTCTGGACCCCGAACGCCTGGTGGTTCGGCGGCGGCGCCGACCTCAATCCCTGCATCGAATACGCCGAGGACACCGCGCAGTTCCATGCCGTTCTCAAGGCGCATCTCGACCCGCATGGCGAAGGACACTACCCGCGGCTCAAGGACTGGGCCGACGAGTATTTCTTCATCCCGCACCGCAACCGGGCGCGCGGCGTCGGCGGCATCTTCATGGACGATCTGTGCACCGGCGACTGGGCGGCGGATTTCGCGCTGACGCAGGATATCGGCCGGGCCTTCCTGCCGGCCTGGCTGCCGCTGGCCGAGAAGCGCCGCGCCACGCCCTGGGGCGAAGCCGACCGCGAGGCGCAGCTTCTGCATCGCGGGCTCTACGCGGAATACAACCTCGTCTACGACCGCGGCACCAAGTTCGGGCTGGCCACCGGCCACGATCCCGACGCGGTGCTGATGAGCCTGCCGCCGCTGGCGAAATGGGCCTGACGTTTCAACGGCTTTGACCGCGTCTCGCCGGCCGTGCCATGCTTGGGACGGGGAGACGCGGGAGGCTTGAGATGTACCAGACGGAGCCTGAACCCAAGGCCCAGCGCGAGCTGAACTCGGCCGAGATCGGCGCGCTGGCGCATCTGTGGCGCGGCGAGAACTACCGCTCGACGATCTGGCGCACCCGTCTCGACACCACCACCAACTGGTCGGTGGTGACGCTGGGCATCGCGCTGTCGATCGCCTTCGCCTCGCGCGAGGCCTCGCCGCTGCCACTGGTGCTGGTGGGCATCCTGATCCTGTTCTTCCTGATGCTGGAGGCGCGGCGCTACCGCTACTTCAACGTCTGGCGCGCCCGCTGCCGCTGGCTCGAGACGCATTTCTACGCGCCGATGCTGCAGGATGGCGACCTGCGGCTGGGCGAGGGCTGGCAGAAGACGCTGGCCGAGGATTACTGGGTGCCGCGCTACCACGTGTCGTTCTGGGTCGCGGTGGGCCGCCGGATCCGGCGCAACTACCTGTGGATCCTGTTGATCCAGACCGTCGCCTATATCGGCAAGCTGATCGTCCACCCCAACCCGGTCCAGAACTTCGAGCAGTTCGTCGACCGCGCCGCGATCGGCCCGCTGCCGGGGCTGGTGGTGCTGGCGGCGGGCCTGTTCTACGTCTTCGCCTGGTCGGGCTGGGCGGTGCAGAGCTGGCTGCACGACCGCCGCCGCTGGGGCTCGGTGCAGCGCCCCTCCGGGATGGGTTAGCGGCGCTCGCGCAGCGTCTCGATCATCAGCGCCACGTTGTCGGGGTCGGCGTCGGGCGTGATGCCGTGACCGAGGTTGAAGACATGCGGGCCCTGCGACAGCGCCTCGCGGATGCGGCGGATCTCGGCCACCATCTCGGCGCCGCCGGTCACCATGTGGCGGCTGGCGAGGTTGCCCTGCACGCAGGCCAGCGGCTGCACGTGTCGGGCCGCCCATTCGGGGCTGACCGCGTCGTCGATGGCGATGCAGTCAGCGCCGATCGCGCGCGCCGCGTCGGCGAAGCGTTCGCCCGCGCCGCGCGGGAAGGCGATCACCGGCAGGCCGGGATGGCGCGCCTTCAGCGCCGCGGTGATCCGCGCCATCGGCGCGATCGAGTAGCGGTCGAGATCGTCGCCCTCGAGCGAGCCGGCCCAGCTGTCGAAGATCTTCACCGTCTCGGCCCCGGCCGCGACCTGCGCCGAGAGATACTCGATCGTCGCCTCGGTGATGCGGTCGATCAGCGCGTCGAACTCGGCCCGGTTCTCGGCCTTGAGCGCGTGTGCCGGGCCCTGGTCGGGCGTGCCGCGCCCGGCGATCATGTAGGTGGCCACGGTCCAGGGCGCGCCGGCGAAGCCGATCAGCGCCGTCTCGCGCGGCAGCTCGCGCGACAGGATCCTGACCGTCTCGTAGACCGGGGCGAGATGCTCGTGGATCGCCTCGGCCGGCTTCAGCGCCGCGACGCCGCCCTTCTCCATGATCGGCGACAGCCGCGGCCCCTCGCCGGTGACGAACCACAGGTCGAGCCCCAGCGCCTGCGGCACCAGCAGAATGTCGGCGAACAGGATCGCGGCGTCGAAGCCGAAGCGGCGGATCGGCTGCAGCGTCACCTCGGCCGCGAGCTCCGGGTTGTAGCACAGCGACAGGAAGTCGCCCGCCTGCGCGCGGGTGGCGCGGTATTCGGGCAGGTAGCGCCCGGCCTGGCGCATCATCCAGACCGGCGGCACCGGCAGGGTCTCGCCGGCAAGGGCGCGCAGCAGAAGCTTCGACGGGGGGGTGGGGGCATCGGTCATGCATCCTCGTCCCGCCGCGCGGGGCGGATGTCAAGCGCGGGCGGCGCGGCCCGGCGTCGCGGTTGCCGCCCCGGCCGGGCCGGCGTAGAGATCGGACATGACCCGCGATCTTCCCACCCCCGACCGTCCCCTGCGCATCGGCACCCGCGGCTCGCCGCTGGCCCTGGCGCAGGCCAACGAGACCCGCGACCGGCTGGCCCGCGCCTGGGACCTGCCCTTCGAGGCCTTCCAGATCGTCGTCATCCGCACCACCGGCGACCGGGTGATCGACCGGCCGCTGAGCGAGATCGGCGGCAAGGGGCTGTTCACCAAGGAGATCGAGGAGCAGCTCCTGGACGAGAGCATCGACATCGCGGTGCACTCGATGAAGGACATGCCGGTCGAACAGCCCGGCGGGCTTGTGCTCGACGGCTATCTCGAGCGCGAGGACCCGCGCGACGCCTTCGTCAGCCTGAAGCACGGCGCGATTGCCGACCTGCCGCAGGGCGCGACGGTCGGCACCTCGAGTCTCAGGCGCCGGGCGCAGATCCTGACGCGGCGGCCCGACCTGAAGGTGGTGGAGTTCCGCGGCAACGTGCAGACCCGTCTCGGCAAGCTCGGGGACGGCGTGGCCGAGGCGACCTTCCTCGCCATGGCCGGTCTGAACCGGCTGCGGATGGACGACGTGCCGGCCCGGCCGATCGCGGTCGACGAGATGCTGCCGGCGCTGGCGCAGGGCGCGATCGGGATCGAGCGTCGCGCCGCCGACAGCCGCGCCGCGGCGCTGCTCGAGCCGATCCATCACGGCCCCACCGCGCAGCGCCTCGCCGCCGAGCGGGCCTTTCTCGCCGCGCTCGACGGCTCCTGCGAGACGCCGATCGCCGGCCTGGCCGAGATCGAGGGCGGCACGCTGCGGCTGCGCGGCGAGATCCTGCGCCCCGACGGCTCGGAGCATCACGCCGACGCGGCGAGCGCACCTCTGGCCGACGGGGCCGAGATGGGCCGCGACATGGCGCGGCGGCTGCTTGGCCGCGCCGGGGACGGCTTCTTCGCGGATTGGAGCCGGGCGCGCGGCTGAGGCCGCCCGCCGCCCCGGCCCGCGGCGCCGTCACTCCATGGCCATGCCCATGCCCATCTCGGCATCGGTGGTGAACAGGTAGTCGTCGCCGCCCGCGTTCTGGTGACAGGCGATGCAGCCGGCGTCGGCGTTCTTGCCGACCAGCCCGGCCAGGGCGACCCCGTCGGGGTTCTGGTCGAGCGCGCCGTCGGGCAGGTACTTGGCGTAGAACCAGTTGCCGGTCTCGTCGTCATAGCCGGCCTCGCGCTGGAACATGATGGTCAGCGCGCCGAGATGCTCGGCCGGGGCGCCCAGCACCTCGTCCACCGAGACGCCCTCGGGGCCGTAGTTGCGCTTGACCACCAGCGCGCCGCTGTGCCCGTCGATCGTCGCCATGGTGTAGAAGGTCTCGAGCATCATCCCGTGCGGATCCGTGCCCGGATAGGGGAAGGACATGATCATCCCCTCTCCGGCGAGATGCATCTCCTCCATCGCCGTCCAGATCTGGCCGGCATAGGCCTGGTCCTCCTCGCCGCCGAACATCGGCATGTCCTGGGCCAGCACGGGGCCGGCCAGGCAGCCCAGCGCCACGAGGCCCGTCATCACTTGGTTGCGCATCACTCGTCTCCTCCATGTCGGATGACAACAGCCTACGGCCGAAGCGGGGCCGCGCCGCGTCACGACCTCTCACATGGGTGTGACGCCGCATCCGGGCCTTGGCACACGAAAGGGTGAACGGCCGCACTCCGTCGCCCCGCGGCGCGGTTGCGTGCTATGCTCGGCCCAGCCGGGCGGCGCGCCGCGGCGCGGTCGAGCCGCCCCCAACCAGGGGAGGGCACCTGCATGGCTGATTCAGTACAGAAACCGGACCGGACGATCGGCAACCCGCTCAGCTGGACCGCGCAGCGGCTCGGGGCGGGGGGACACTACATCTCCGAGGGCGCGCATGAGGTGACCGGGCGCGACACCGCGCCGATCGTGCTGCGCAAGATCGACACCGCCGATCTCAAGGCCGCGCTGCGCGCCGGCTACGAGGATTTCAAGGCGTTCCGGTCGGATGTCATCTTCCTGTGCGTGGTCTATCCGCTGGCCGGCCTGCTGCTGATGCGCTTCGCCTTCGACCAGAACCTGCTGCCGCTCCTGGTGCCGCTGATCGGCGGCTTCGCCCTGATCGGCCCGCTCGCGGCGCTGGGCCTCTACGAGATGAGCCGGCGGCGCGAGGCCGGCGGGCATCCGGGCTGGGGCGCGGCCTTCAAGGTGCTCGAATCGCCATCGGCGATGGCGCTGTTCCTCTTGGGCCTCGGGCTTCTGGCGGTGTTCACGGTCTGGATGATGGCGGCCTGGACGATCTATGCCGCGACGCTCGGGCCCGAGCCGCCGCTGTCGCTCCTGTCGTTCCTGGGCGAGGTTCTCGGCACCGGGGCCGGCTGGGCCATGGCGATCATCGGCACGGCGGTCGGCTTCGTCTTCGCCGCGCTGGTGCTGGTCTGCACCATCATCTCCTTCCCGCTGCTGCTAGACCGTCATGTCGGCGTGCGCCGCGCGGTGCGCGCCTCGATCGCTCTGGCGCGCAAGAACCCCGGCCCGGTGGCGCTGTGGGGCCTTGCGGTGGTGGTCGGGCTCGGGATCGGCGTGGTGACGCTGTTCGTCGGGCTGATCTTCGCGCTGCCGATCCTCGGCCACGCCACCTGGCACCTCTATCGCCGCGCGGTCGAGCCGGTGGCGAAGGGCAAGCCGGGCTGAGGCCGGAAGCCGGGACCGGAGGCTGAGCTCCTGCGCGGCCCGGACGCCAGCGGCCGGGCGCGGCGGATCGCCGCCCGTCGCGGCCCCGCTGCGCTCTGGCCGCGGCCGCCGGTGCCGGTTATGTTCGGCCGGTCGGAGGCGGAGGCCATGCCAGAGAAGAAGAACAAAGACGCGGTCCAGAAGCGGCTTGCCCGGCTCGAGGGCCAGATCCGCGGAATCGCCCGGATGGTCGAGCAGGACCGCTATTGCGTCGACGTGCTGATGCAGACGGCGGCGGTGCGCTCGGCGCTGAAGGCGGTGGAACGCCTGCTGATCGAGGATCACGCCAACACCTGCATGGAAGGCGCGATCCTGTCGGGCGACCCCGACGAGCAGCGCGCCAAGTTCCGCGAGATGGTCGCCCTGCTGGAAAAGGCGCGCGAATAGCCTCCGGGCCGCGCGCAGCCTTTGCCTATCAGGCCGGTCGGGGCGGGATCAGTGCGCCCCGGCGGTGGCGCGGTGCAGCGGCAGCACGAAGGGCCGGCCATCCGGGCCGTCGGGGCGGACCTCGCAGGCGATGCCGAACACCTCGCCGATGATCTCGGGGCGGAACACCTCGGCGACCGGCCCCTCGGCGGCGATGCGGCCGGCGCGGAAGAAGGTGATGGCGTCGGCGAAGCGCGCCGCGAGGTTCAGGTCGTGCAGCACCACCACCACGGTCTTGCCCATCTCGTGGCTCAGATGCCGGACCAGCGCCAGCGTCTCGAGCGCATGCGCCACGTCGAGATGGTTGGTCGGCTCGTCGAGCAGGATCACCGGCGCCTCCTGCGCGATCACCATGGCGAGCCAGGCGCGCTGCAGCTGCCCGCCCGACAGCGCGCCGATCGGGCGATGCGCGAGGTCGGCCATGTCGACGGCGGTGAGCGCGGCGGTGACGGCGGCCCGGTCGCTGCGCTTGCGGCCCGACAGCGCCCGGCGATGCGCGTAGCGCCCCATGAAGGCCAGCTCCTCGACCGTGATCTCGACCGGCGCCTCGGGGCTTTGCGACAGCATCGCCAGCTCGCGCGCAAGGTCGCGCGGGCTCCAGCCGGCGATCGGCCGGCCGCGCAGCTCGACCGCGCCGGCCTGCAGCGGCAGGAGCCGCCGCATCGCCTTGAGCGCAGTGGACTTGCCGCAGCCATTGGGGCCGCAGAAGGCGGTGACACGGCCCTCCGGGACCGACAGCGACAGGTCCTCGAAGACCAGCTTGCGGTCGTAGCCGATGGCGGCATCGCGAAGCGACAGGGCGGTGTCAGGCATTGAGACGTCCCATCCGGGTCAGCAGGAACAGGAAATAGGGCGCGCCGATCAGCGCGGTGACGGCGCCGGCGGGCACCTCGATCGGCTGGAAGGCTGCGCGCACCAGCAGGTCGGCGCCAAGCACCATGCCGGCGCCGAGGAGGGCGGCGGCCGGCAGTTCGCGCGCCGCCGCGCTGCCGAAGAGGAGCCGCGCCGCGTGCGGGGCGACGAGGCCCACGAAGCCGATCCCGCCCGCCACGCTGACCGCCGCCGCCGCCAGCGCGACCGACAGCACGAGCGCGGTCGCGCGCACCGCCTCGACCGGCAGGCCGGTGGCGAAGGCGCTGGCACCGTCGAGCCGCAGCTGGTCGAGCGGGCCGGCGAGGCGGACCAGCAGCGGCAGCGCGGCCATGAGCGCGGCGGCGACGATGGCCGCGTCGCGCCACTCCGCCTGGTGCACCGCGCCGGCGAGCCAAACCAGCGCTTGCCCCGAGCGGTAGACCGGGCCGACGATCATCATCAGCACCACCGCCGCATGCGCCAGCGCCGCCAGCGTCACGCCGTAGAGGATGAGCCGCATCGGGTCGCCCCGGTCGCGCCCGGCCAGCAGAGTCACCGCCAGCGCGAAGAGCGCCGCGCCGCCGGCGGCGAAGAGCGGCTGCCAGACCACCGGCACCTGCAGCAAATTGGCCTCGTCGCTGAAGGCGAAGAGGAACACCAGAACGCCCAGCGCCGCGCCGTCGGTGATGCCGAGGATCGAGGGCGAGGCGAGCGGGTTGCGCGTGGTGCGCTGCAGCAGCGCACCCGACAGCGCCAGCGCCGCGCCGGCGCAGGCGGCGAGCGCGACGCGCGGCAGCCGCAGGTTCCACACCACGATCTGGTCGGTCCGTTCGCCCCAGCCCAACAGCGCCGCGATCACCCGCTCGGGCGGGATCGGCGTGCTGCCCAGGCCCACCGCCGCGATCGCCAGCGCAATGAGGGCGGCGACCAGCAGCGCCATCGGCGCCGCCCGGCTCATGCCGTCCCCAGACGGCGGCGGCGCAGCAGCGCCAGCAGCACTGGTGCGCCCGCGAGCGCGGTGACGGCGGAGATCGGCGCCTCGCTCGGCGCGATCAGGTGGCGGGCGGCGATGTCGGCCACCAGCGCCAGCACCGCGCCGCAAAGCATCGTGAGCGGCACCAGCGCGCGGTGGTCGCGCGCGCCGGCCAGCTGCGCGAGGTGCGGCGCGACGAGGCCGAGAAAGGCGATCGGCCCGGCCAGCGCCACGGCGCAGCCCGCCAGCAGCGCCGCCGCGACGAGGGCCGCGAGCCGCGAGGCCCGGACCGGCACGCCGAGCGCCTCGGCGGTGCCGTCATCCGTGCGCAGCACGTCGAGCCGGCGGGTCGCCAGCAGGGCGAGGACGGCGATCGCCGCCATCGGCGGCAGCGCCCATGGCAGCGCCGCGAGCGGCCGGTCGGCGAAGGCGCCCGAGAGCCAGAACAGAAGCTCCTCCATCGCCGCCTCGTCGAGCAGGATCACCACCTGCGTGCCCGACCACAGCAGCGCCGAGAGCGTCACCCCGGCCAGCAGCAGATGCGCCGGCGGCAGGTTCGGCCCGCCCGCCAGCGCGAGGCCGAAGACCAGGACCGTCGCCGCCACGGCCCCCGCCGCCGCCATCAGCGTCATCGCGGCGATGCCGTCGAGGCCCAGCAGGCTCACCCCCAGCACCACGGCGAGCGCCGCGCCGGCGTTGACGCCCAGAAGCCCCGGCTCGGCGATCGGGTTGCGCGTGGCGCTCTGCATCAGGAGCCCGCACAGGCCGAGCGCGGCGCCGACCAGCAGGGCCAGCACGGTGCGCGGCAGTCGTAGCGTGCGGATGATCAGCGCGTCCTGCCCCTCCGCGCCGCGCAGCGCGGCCCAGACCTCGCCGGGGCCATAGATGGTCAGGCCAAGCTGCAGCGACGCCAGGGCGAGCAGCGGCAAGAGGGCTAGGAGGAGAAGGGCAGGGCGGGTCATCCGGCGCTCATTCGCAAACCTGTCAAAAATAGTCAAATACCATCTTGATAGAAACAGTCGGATTTGCGAGCACAGCCCCGGACCCCATTTCAGGAGAACAGCGATGCTTCGCCTTACCCTCACCACCGCGCTTGCCGGCCTGGCCCTCGCGGGCGCGGCGCAGGCCCGCGAGATCACCCATGCCATGGGCACCACCGAGGTGCCCGACGCGCCGGAGCGCGTGGTGATCCTCACCAACGAGGGCACCGAGGCGCTGCTGGCGCTGGGTGTCGCGCCGGTGGGCGCGGTGCAGTCCTGGACCGGCGATCCGTGGTACGACCACATCGCCGACCGCATGCAGGGCGTCGAGGTGGTCGGCACCGAGAGCGGCGTCAATCTCGAGCTGATCGCGGCGCTGGAGCCGGACCTGATCATCGGCAACCAGCAGCGCCAGGAGAAGATCTACGACCAGCTCTCCGCCATCGCGCCCACCGTGATGAGCCAGGAGCTGCGCGGCGACTGGAAAGTGAACTTCGACCTCTACTCCGACGCGCTGGGCCTCGGCGAGGAGGGCGACGCGGTGATGGCCGCGTTCGACCAGCGCGTGACCGACCTCTCCGAAGATCTGGGCGACGCGACCGAGGAGGAGGTCTCGGTGATCCGTTTCCTCGCCGGCCAGATCCGGATCTACCAGCTCGACAGCTTCTCGGGCGTTCTGCTCGAGCAGCTCGGCTTCGCGCGGCCCGAGAATCAGGCGGTCGAGGACTTCGCGCTGCGGGTCGGCAAGGAGAGCATTCCGCAGATGGACGGCGACCGCATCTTCCACTTCACCTACGAGCCGGGCGACGGCGAGGGCGAGGAGCTTGCGCAGGAGGTGCTGACCGACCCGCTGTGGCGGTCGCTTGAGGCGGTGAAGGCGGGCGACGTGCACGCCGTGGACGACGCGGTGTGGAACACCGCCGGCGGCGTGATCGCGGCCAACCTGATGCTCGACGACATCGCAGGGATCTACGGCGTCGCGCAGTAAGGCCCGGACCCCGCCCTTTCTCGGAGGGGCGGGGAGCCGCGAGCCGGGGCGGCGCAGGGACGAGGAGACCGCCTCCCCGCTCCATCGACGTGGGCGTATCTGCAGAACGATCCGTCAGGGAACAGGGCGGCACCGGACCGGCAAAATCGCACGAGATCCGTCGCCCGCTCGCGCAGGGCGGCTGTTTTGCTCTAGGCTGTTCGGGGGGCTTGGTAGCGGAGGAGGGACTTGAACCCCCGACACGCGGATTATGATTCCGCTGCTCTAACCAACTGAGCTACTCCGCCTGAAGCGAGGCCGGAGGTAGTCCAGCCGCGGGCGGGCGTCAAGCGGGAAATGTCACGAAAGCCCGGTTGACGAACCGTCATGCGCGCCGGGCGTTGTGCGAGACGAGAAACGCGTGATCTGCTGGCGCGAGACAGCCTGACCGGACCGGACGTGACCGAGCCTGACGACACTGCAGCCCCAGACGACGCCGAGGCCGCGACACCGCGCCTGCCGGTGCTGTGGCTGCTGGGCAAGACCGGGGCCGGCAAGTCCTCGCTGGTGCGGGCGCTGACCGGGCTCGACGAGATCGAGATCGGCTCGGGCTTCGCGCCCTGCACCCGCTCGGCCCGCGCCTTCGACTTCCCACGCGAGGCGCCGCTGCTGCGATTCCTCGACACCCGCGGGCTGGGCGAGGCGGGCTACGAGGCGGCCGAGGATCTCGCCGCCTGCGAGGCGCGCAGCCACGCGGTGCTCGCCATGGCGCGGCTCGACGACCCGGCGCAGGCCGACCTCGTTGCCGCGATCCGCGATCTGCGCCGGCGCAGGCCGGGGCTGAAGGTCATCCTGCTGCACACCGCCGCCGCCGAGGTGCCCGACCCGCAGGCGCGGTTCCGCGCCCGCGCCGCCACCCAGTCGGCGCTGGAGGCGGCGGCGCGCGGGCCGCTGCCCTGGGTCGAGCTGTCGCTCGCGCCGGGCCGCGAGAGCGGGACCGACGCGCTGCTCGACCTTCTGGGCGAGGCGATGCCCGACGTGGCGCTGCTGCTGCGCGAGGGGCCGGGCGAGGCCGAGGCGTTCCGCGCCGCGCGCCCCCTCGTGCTGCGCTACGCGGGCGCGGCCGCCGCCGCCGACGCCGCGCCGGTGATCGGCGCGGTGGGTGTGCCGGGGCTGCAGGCGGCGATGCTGCGGGGCCTCGCGCAGCGGCGCGGCGTGGAGTGGGACCGGGCGCGCATGGCCGAGTTCGCCGCCGCGCTGGGCCTAGGCGCCGCGCTGCGCTTCGGCGCGGGCTACGTCGCGCGGCAGGCGGCCAAGCTGGTGCCGGTGGCGGGGCAGACGCTGGGCGCGGCGATCGCCGGCAGCGCCAGCTTCGCGGCGACCTACGCGCTGGGCCGGGCCGCGCATTACTGGCTCTGGCGCGAGGCGACGGGCGACCCGGCGTCGGAGGCCGAGCTGCGCGCGCTCTACCGCGAGGCGCTGCGCGGGGCGAAGCGGGGATGAGGCCGCGGCCGCTGCACCGGCTGCGCCGGGCGCTTTTGCGCTGGGACCGGCTGATCATCGCCGCCTCCCTGGCGCTGCCCTTCGTCGCGCCCTTCCTCCTGGGCTTCCTCTGGCTCACCGAGCATGACTGGCTCCTGCCCTATCTCGGCGTCTCGGTGGCGATCGCCGGCCTCGCCTACGGGCTGCGCTGGTTCGCGCGCCGCCGCCGCCCGGTGCCGGGCGACGCCAAGTCGGCGCTGATGGGCGAGATGAAGGTCGAGGCCGACCCGGTCTGGTCGGAGACCGAGCGCAAGGCCTACAACGCCGCCCGCCGCCGGATCGAACGCGAGACCGCCGAGCCGATCGCCTGGGCCGAGCTGCCCGACCTCGCGCTCTCGGTGATCGACGACATCGCCAAGGGCATGGGGCAGGCCGACCGCAAGGCGCTCGACTTCACGCTGCCCGAGGCGCTTCTGCTGACCGAGCGCGCCGCGTCGCGCTACCGCGATCACCTGCGCCGCCACGTGCCCTTCTCGGACCGGATCTCGCTCGCCACGATCCACTGGGTCTGGAAGCATCGCGGCCGGGCCCAGCTTGCGATGGAGGCGGCCTATGCCGGGCACCGGGTGCTGCGCTTCGCGCTGAACCCGGCCAAGGGCGTGCTGCGCGAGGTCGAGTGGCTGATGGCGGGCGGCAACTCCTCCTATCTCGGCAACCAGATGATGGGCGTGCTGCAGGCGGTGCTGCTGGAGGAGGTGGCCCATGCCGCGGTCGAGCTCTACTCCGGGCGGCTGCGCTTCTCGGACGCGGAGCTCCTGCAGTTCCAGCTCGACGAGACCCGCGCCGACAAGGCGCGGCTGGCGCAGCCCGACGCGCCGCTGCGCGTGCTGGTGCTGGGACAGGTGAGCGCCGGCAAGTCCACCCTGATCAACGCGCTTCTGGGCGAGGACCGGACCGAGACCGACATGCGCGCCACCACCGACGGCACCATCGCCTACGAGGCGGCGATCGACGGCACCGATTGCGTGCTGCTCGACACGCAAGGCCTAGACGGCAGCCCGTCGCGGCAGAAGGCGCTGCTCGAGGAGATGGCGCAGAGCGACATCCTGCTCTGGACGATCCGCGCCAACCGGCCCGGCCGGGCGGCGGATGCGCAGCTGCACGAGGCCTTCTGCACATGGTTCGCCGAGCATCACGACCGGCGGCGGCCGCCGATGATCCTCGTGGCGACGGCGGTGGACCGCTTCGGCCCGGACTGGCCCTATCCCGAGCACGAGCTGCCGCAGGAGGTCAGCGACCGCATCCGCGACGCGATGGACGCGATCGCGAACGACATGGACGGCATCCGGCCGCGCCCGGTCAGCGCGCTCGAGCCGGACTGGAACCTCGACGCGGTGCGCAGCGCGCTGTCGGGCGCGGTGAGCGAGGGACTTCTGGCGCAGCGCAACCGGCTGCGCATCGCGGCGGCGAGGCACGCCCGCTCGGGCGACACCCAGATCAGCCGCTCGGGGCGCGGGCTGTGGCAGGGCGCGAAGCTGGTGGGCGGGCGGCTGCTCGGGCGCATGGGCGAAGACGAAGACGCCCGGCCGGAGGCCGGGCGTGGTGAGGATGCGAAGCCGGAGCCCCCGAAGGATCACTCGCCGTAGGGCACCCAGATGTTCTTGATCTGCGTGGCGCGGTGCAGGAAGCCGCGGCCCTGGCCATCGCGGCCGGTCCAGTCGCGCGCGGCACCGTCCTCGACCCAGGACTGCTTGAGGTTGCCGGCCGAGGCCTCCTCGATCATCCGGCCGCCCTCTTCGGTGCCGAAGTACCAGATGCCCGCCACGTCGTCATGCTCGGCCAGCGTCTTGGCGAGCGCGTCGCGCTCGCCCGCCACGATGTTGACGACGCCGCCCGGCAGGTCGGAGGTGTCGAACACCTGGTAGAGGTCGGTCGCGGCCAGCGGATGCGTCTGCGACGGCAGCGCGACCACCGCGTTGCCCATGGCGATCGCCGGCAGCACGAGGCTGACGAAGCCCAGCAGCGGCTGCGCGGTCGGGCAGGCGATGCCCATCACGCCCAGCGGCTCGTGCATGGCGAGCGTGACATGCGCGCTCTTGGTCTGGTGCACCGCGCCGTCGAACTTGTCGGCCTGCGCCGCGTACCAGAAGGTGCGGCGGATCGCGGTCTCGACCTCGGTCCTGGCCGCGGACTTGGAGGCACCGAACGACACCAGCCGCGCCTCGAACTCAGTCGCGCGGGCCGAGAGGTTCTCGGCCACGTAGTAGAGCACCTGCGCGCGGTTGTGGCCCGTGGCCTTGCCCCAGCCCTTGGCCTTGTGCGCCGCCTCGACCGCGTTGCGGATGTCCTTGCGGTTGCCCAAGCCCGCGAGGCCCACCGGGCCGGAGCCACCCTGCACGGGGTAGGCGTAGCCCGAATCGGGCCGGGCCTGCTTGCCGCCGATGTAGAACTTGGCGGTGCGGTCGATGCCGGTGCCGTTGGCCGCCGCGCCGGGCTGGCCCACGGGGGCCTCGGGTGCCGCCTCGGGGCGCTTCGCCTTGGGCTTGGGGTGGGTCAGGTAGGCCATCATGCCCTCGCGCCCGCCCTCGCGGCCGAAGCCGCTCTCGCGGTAGCCTCCGAAGCCCGCGCCCGCGTCGAAGACGTTGGTGCAGTTGATCCAGACCACGCCCGCCTTCAACTGCGCCGCGATGTCGAGGCAGAGGTTGACGTTCTCCGACCAGATCGAGGCGGCGAGGCCGTAGCGGGTGTTGTTGGCCAGCGCCACCGCGTCCTCTGGGGTGCGGAAGGTGGTGACGGTCGCGACGGGCCCGAAGATCTCCTCGGTCGCCAGCGTCGAGGCGGGCTCGACCTTCATCGCGATGGTCGGCGGGAAGAAGCAGCCCTCGGGCGCGTCGCCCTGTACCAGTTCCGCGCCTTCCTTGACGCCCTGCGCGACGAGGCCGCGGATACGGTCGAGCTGCACCGGGTGGACGATCGCGCCCATGTCGGTGTTCTTGTCGAGCGGGTCGCCGACGCGCAGCTGGCGCATCCGCTTCTCCAGAAGCTCCTCGAAGCGTTTGGCGACGCTCTCGGCCACCAGCACGCGCGCGCCGGCGCAGCAGACCTGGCCCGCGTTGAACCAGATCGCGTCGACCACGCCCTCGATCGCGGCGTCGAGATCGGCGTCGGCGAAGACCACGAAGGGCGACTTGCCGCCCAGCTCCAGCGTCAGCGACTTGCCCGTGCCGGCGGTCTCGCGGCGGATGCGGCGGCCCACCTCGGTCGAGCCGGTGAATGCGATCTTGTCGAGGCCCTCATGCGCCACGATGGACGCGCCGGTGCGGCCGTCGCCGGTGACGATGTTGAGCACGCCCTTCGGCAGCCCGACCTCGGCCGCGATTTCGGCGAAGGCCAGCGCGGTGAGGGGCGTGTACTCGGCGGGCTTCAGCACCACGGTGTTGCCGGCGGCGAGCGCCGGGGCGACCTTCCACGCCAGCATCAGCAGCGGGAAGTTCCACGGGATGATCTGGCCGCAGACGCCATGCGGCGCGGTGCCCGGCAGCTCGTCCTCGAGCAGCTCGGCCCAGCCGGCATGGTGGTAGAAGTGGCGCGCCACCAGCGGCACGTCGGCATCGCGGCTCTCGCGGATCGGCTTGCCGTTGTCGAGGCTCTCGAGCACGGCGAGGAAGCGCGAATGCTGCTGCACGTGGCGGGCGATGGCGTAGAGATACTTGGCCCGCTCGTGGCCCGACAGCGCCGCCCAGCCGGGCTGCGCCTTGCGCGCGGCCTTCACGGCCGCGTCGACGTCGTCGGCGGAGCCTTGCGTGACCCGGCCCAGCACCTCGTTCGAGGCGGGCGACAGCACCTCGAAGGTCTCGCCCGGCGCGGTGAACCGGCCGTTGATGAAGTGGCCGAACCCGGCCTCGTTCTTCTTCAGCCAGTCGCGCACGATGGCGCTGTCCTCGGGGGCCTTGCCGTAATCCATGGTGGCGAGAATGTCCGTGATCGTGTTCATGACGCGCTCTCCCTCAGGCCAGCGAATGACGGTGGGCGGCGGCGTAGCGCCCGGTGACGTGGTGTTCGAGCTGGCGCTCGATGTCGCCCAGCATCGACGACGCACCAAGGCGGAACAGGTCGGGCTGGAGCCAGTCGTTCCCGAGCTCTTCCTTCATCAGGTACTGCCAGGCCAGCGCGTCCTTGGCGGATTTCATGCCGCCGGCGGGCTTGAAGCCGACCCGGTGGCCGGTGGCGTCGCCGTAGTCGCGCAGCGCCCGCACCATGGTCAGCGAGACGGGCAGGGTGGCGTTGACGCCCTCCTTGCCGGTCGAGGTCTTGATGAAGTCGGCGCCCGCCTGCATCGCCACCATCGAGGCGGCATAGACGTTGCGCAGCGTCGCGATGTCGCCGGTGGCGAGGATCGCCTTGAGATGCGCCTGCCCGCAGGCCTCGCGCATCGCCGCGACCTCGTCGTAGAGCGCGGCCCAGTCGCGCTTCAGCACATGCTCGCGAGTGATGACGATGTCGATCTCGTCGGCGCCCTGGTCGACGGTCCAGCGGATCTCCTCGAGCCGCAGGTTCAGCGGCATCAGCCCGGCCGGAAAGCCGGTGGCGACCGAGGCGACGGGAATGTTCGTGCCGCGCAGCGCCTTGACGGCATGCGGCACCATGGTCGGGTAGACGCAGACCGCGCCGGTGGTCAGGCCCATCTCGGCGATGCCGAGCCCGTCGAGGATGCGCGGCGCCAGCGGCTGGCGCGCCTTGGCGCAGAGCCGCTGCACCCGGCCTTCGGTGTCGTCGCCCGCCAGCGTCGTGAGGTCGATGCAGCGGATCGCGTTCACGAGCCAGGCGGCCTGGTGGGTCTTCTTGACCGAGCGCCGCGTGGTCAGCGTCGCTGCCCGCCGCTCTGCGGCGGACCGGTTCACCGCACGGCCTTCGAACATCGCCGGATCGAGCGGGATGCCCGGGTTGCGGGGGTGGTTCGACAGGGCGTTCGGCTGGTCAGTCAGCTCGGCTGTGGTCATCGGTCGGCTCCGGCCGTGGATAGGATGACCGACTGTCTAACAGATAACGGCTTTCTGCCTAGACCTCCGCGACGGCACTTGTCCGAAGGCTAGGTTGCACCCCGGCAGGGCTTGGCAGGCCCCGCGCCGCCCGGTCGCGGCGCGGCCGGGGAGGCAGGCGCGGCGCCGGATCCGGCCTCACTTGGTCAGGATCAGCTTGCCGGCCCGGGTGATCCGCAGCAGGTAGCTCTGCCCGTCGAGCAGGATATGGGCCCGCCCGCCCTCGGTCAGGCTGCGGGCGTCATGGACCGGAAGCTCCGCCTCCTCGGCGCGGGCGGGGCGGGGCAGCGGGTGGGGCGTCATCATCGTCATGCGAAAACCTCGAAATCGCCGTGGCGCGGCTGGCCCCGCAGGGGCTGGCATGCGGTCGGCCTTGAAGTTGACCAAAACTATCGGGTTTGTCAATCGGCCGCGTCCGGGCCGGCCCGGGCCCGCGCGGTCGGCCTGCCGGGGCGGCGGTCAGTCGGCGGCGAAGCGCCACTCGGTGGTCTGGCGAAAGGTCTCGCCCGGCCCGAGCAGGATCGAGGGAAAGGCAGGGTGGCGCGCCGCGTCGGGCCAGCGCTGCGCCTCGAGCGCGAGGCCCGCATAGGGCGCGAGCCCGGCCGCGTCGCTGTCGCGCCCGTCATAGACCTGCAGGCCCGCCGCGGTGGTGGCCATCCGCATCCTCACGCCGCCGCCTGACAGCTCGGCCACCTCGCGCAGTGCCTCGTCGTCGCGCGACAGGCAGAAATTGTGGTCGAGCGGCGGCTCGCCCGGCACGAGGTCGCGCGGCGCGCGGAAATCCATGGCGCCGCCTGTGGTGGGCGCGATCTCGCCGGTGGGCAGGGTCTCATCGTCGGTCGGCAGCCAGTGCCCGGCCCGGACCCTGAGCCGGTGGCCCGACAGGTCCGGCGTGCCGGCGAGGTTCCAGTAGCTGTGGTTGACCGGGTTCATCAGCGTCGGCTCGTCGGTCACGGCCTCGAGCTCCAGCCGCAGCGTCGCCGGGGCGGTGACGCGCCAGCGCGCGGTGATCCGGCGGTTGCCGGGAAAGCCGTCCGCGCCCTCGGGTAGGTCGAGGACGAGCGTGGCGGCGTCTCCCGACCGCTCCGTCACCTCCCAGAGCCGGAACTGTGTGCCGTGCTTTCCCGAATGCAGCAGCGCCTTCCCGTCATTGGCCGGAAAGCGGTATTCCGCGCCGTCGATCGTGGCCCGCGCCCCGGCCAGCCGGTTGGCGACCGGCCCGACGATCGCGCCGAAATAGCGCATCGCGCCGTCGTAATCGGCAAGCTCGTCCGAGCCGAGCGTCAGGTTGCGCGCGACGCCTTCCAGCCGCACCGCGCGCAGGATCGAGCCGCGGGTCAGCAGGTCGACCGACAGGTCGCCCGCCGCCAGCGTCAGGCGGTGCACGGCGCGGCCCTCGGCCGTCGTGCCGAATGGCGTCACAGGATCACCCGGTGTTCCTTCTGCCCCGGCGCCATGGCCCGGGTCACGAAGGTGCGGCCCGAATCCGGCGCGTCGGCGATCTCGGCCTCCGACAGGCCGGCGATGGCCGAGGTGAGGTAGAGCGTCTTCATGTCGTCGCCGCCGAAGGCCGGGCAGGTGACCTGCGGCGCGCCGGGGCAGGGGTGGTGGCCGATCTCGCGGCCCTCGCGGTCGTAGCCCGCGAGCCTGTTCGAGCCCCATTGCGCGCTCCACAGCGTGCCTTCGCTGTCGATCACCGCGCCGTCGGGGTTGTGGCCGTGGCGCTTGAGGTCGACGAAGACCTCGGCCTCGCCCACCGGCCAGCCGTCGTCGTCCATGCGCTGGCGCATGATCATGCCCGTGGGCGTGTCGGTGTAGTGCAGCCAGCCGCCCTCGGGCGGGAAGCAGATCGCGTTGGGGATGGTCATGCCCGAGCGGACCTGCCGCAGCTCGCCCCGGTAGTAGCGCCACAGACCGCCGGCGTTCACCTCGGCGTCGATGCCCATGGTCGAGACGTAGAAGCCGCCATGCGGATCGGCGCGGCCGTCATTCGACCGCGTCACCGGGTTGTCGGCGTCGAAATCGACGACCTTCTCGCCCTTGCCGGTCTCGAGCGAGAACTTCACCAGCGCGGTGTTGGTGGCGACGAGGAGGGTGTCGCGGTCGATCCAGCCGCAGCAGGACGGCATGTCCTCGAAGACCCATTGCCGCCCCTCGGGCGCGTGCAGCCGGCGGCCGAGGATGTCGAACCACAGAAGCTCCCCGCGCTCGGGGTGCCACAGCGCGCCTTCGCCGAGGGTGCAGATCGTGTCGTCATAGACCTCGAAGGCGGAGAACTCGGTCATGCCGTGGCCCCGTCATAGGCGGCGACGATCTCGTGGGCGCGGGCGGCGACGTCCTCGACCGGAAGGCCCGGCGTGTAGAGCGCGGTGCCGAGGCCGAAGCCGTCGGCACCGGCCTTGAGCCACTGGTCGAAGTTCGAGGCGCCGGCGCCGCCGACGGCGTAGATCGGCACCTCGGCCGGGTAGACCGCGCGCATCGCCTTCAGCCCGTCCGGGCCGATCAGGCTCGCCGGGAACAGCTTCAGCCCGGTCGCGCCGGCGGCGATCGCGGCGAAGCCCTCGGTCGGCGTCATCACGCCGGGCCAGCTCTGCATGTTGCGCTTCACCGTGGCGCGGATCACCTCCGGGTCCATGTTGGGCGAGACGATCAGCGTGCCGCCCGCGGCGCGCACCTCGGCGACCTGATCGGCGGTGAGCACGGTGCCCGCGCCGATGGTGGCGCGCCCGGCGCAGGCCGAGGCCATGGCGGCGATGCTGTCGAGCGGATCGGGCGAGTTCAGCGGCACCTCGATCACGGTGATCCCGGCCTCGATCAGCGCTTCGGCGACGGGCACGGCGTCGGCGGGGGTGATCCCGCGCAGGATGGCGATCAACGGTCGGGTCATGTCTGGCTCCTGAGCTTCCAGGCGGCGGTGAGGCCCGCGAGGGTGACGGCGGTGGCGTTGGCCTGCGCGGCCGGCGCGCCCTGCGCGGCGAGCGCGCGGACGTAGAGACGCGCCAGCGGCCCCGCGCCGATCACGCCGATCTGCTGGCCGAGCCAGTAGGGCTTGGCGGCGGCCAGCTCCGCCCCGATCAGCAGCCCCGAGAGCCGGGCGCGGGCGGTGCCCGATCCCTGGCCGTGCAGGAGCCCCGCGGCGCGGATGCCGAACAGCCCGGCGGCGAGCCGCTCGGGCCGCGACAGCGTCTCGGAGACGGCGTCATCGAAGGCGGCGTCGTCCCAGTCGGTGCCGCCGACCGAGTGGCGCAGCACGCTGTGGTTCGAGAGCGCCGAGAAAAGCTCGCCGGTCATGAAGCTGCGGAAGCTCACCACCTCGCCGGCGCTGAGATGCGCCCATTTCGAATGGCTGCCCGGCATGCACAGCACGCCGTCCCAGCCGGGGTTGAGCGCGAGGAAGCCCGCGACCTGGGTTTCCTCGCCGCGCATCACGTCGGCCGGCTCCGACTGCGAAAGGCCGGGGATGATCGCCACCTCGAGATCGCCCGGCGCGCGGGTGAAGGGGGTCGAGAGCGGCGCGCAGGGCACGCGGGCATAGGCCGCCTCGGCCCAGCCCTGCCGGGCGCCGACCATGCCGCAGGCGATCACCGGCACCGGGCCGCCCTCCAGCCAGTCGCCGCAGAGCGCGCGCAAGGCGGGCTCGAAGCCGTCCGGGCCGAGCCGGCCCATGCCGTCCTCGGAATGGCGCTCCTCGATCACCGAACCGGAGGCGGTCATGCCCCAGCCGCGCAGATGCGTGGTGCCCCAGTCGAGCGCGATCCAGTCGGGCCGGCTCATCCGGTCACGCTGACGCCGGCGTCGATCACCAGCATCTGGCTGGTCACCATCCGCGAGGCCTTCGAGGCGAAGAACAGCACGCCGCCCACGAGGTCCTCGGCCTGCATCAGCTCGGGCAGGCATTGCTGGGCGCGGTGGCGCTCCTGCGCCTCGGGCGTGGCCCAGAGCGCCTTCTGGCGCTCGGTCATCACCCAGCCCGGCGCGATGGCATTGACGCGGATGCCGCGCCCGCCCCATTCGCGCGCGAGGCTGCGGGTCAGACCCATGATCCCGGCATTCGAGGCGACGTAGGGGGCCAGCCGCGCCACGCCCATCAGGTAGCTGCCCGACGACATGTTGACGATGGCGCCGCCGCCGGCGGCCTCCATCATCGGCGCCACCTTCTGGGCGGCGAAGAAATAGGGCTTGAGGTTGAGCGCCAGGCAGTCGTCCCATTCCGCCTCGGTCAACGCCTGCGCGTCGTAACGCGTGTCGTCCGCGGCGTTCGAGACCAGCACCGTCACCGGGCCGTGGGTGGTGGCGGCGGTGTCGATCGCGGCCATCAGCGCCGGGGTGTCGGTCACGTCGCCCTGCACGAAGAGCGGCCGGTTGCCGGTGCGCGCCTCCATCGCCGCGACGGTCTCGGTGGCGTCGGCGCGGTCGAAGAAGGCCACGCGCGCACCCTGCCGCAGGAAGCCCTCGACCAGCGCGGCGCCGATGCCGCTCGCGCCGCCGGTCACGAAGACCGACGCCTCCTTCAGGTCGGGATGGATCGCCTCTCCGCCCGTCATGCCTTGTCTCTCGCTGCTGTTTCCGCGGTGGCGGAAGACTGACACCGCGCGGGCGGGAATTGAAGGGGCGGTGCGGCCGATGCCGGGCCGGTCTCACATTCTGGACCTAGTAGCAGAGCACCGTGTCGGCCGTCTCGGCGAGATCGACGAGCATGTCGGGCGTCGCGAACTCGGCCGGCAGGCCGTCGAGCAGGCGCTCGTCATAGCCGCGCGCCTTGGCCGACAGGCCCGACACCCGGAAGCGCGCGCCGGCCTCGGCCAGCGCGCCCAGATGCTCGGACAGCCGACCCGTGCCCTGGCCCTCGACCCCGGCGCGGTGGGACGCCGCGAGCAGGTGGACGCCGTCGCCGGCCAGAAACAACGTCACCTCGTGGCCCTTCTTCGCCGCCGTCAGCGCCACGAGACAGCCGAGCGTGACCTTGTTGGGATCGGCGGGGCCGGTGTGGATGTGCACGAGGAAACGGGACATGGCGGCAACCTCCGGTCAGGCCGGGGCGGGCCCGCCCCGGCGTCCCGTCATGAGACGACCCGCGGGGCGAGTCGGTCAAGCGCGACGGCCGGGCGGGCGGCTCAGCCGAAGACCCGGCCCAGCGCGCCGTCGACGGCCTCGAGGATCTCGTCGATGTCGTCCTCCTCGGCGATCAGCGCGGGCGCGAAGAGCAGCACGTTGTTCAGCCCCGGCACCGAGCGGTTCGACGCGCCGATCAGCACGCCCTGCTTCAGGCAGTCGGCCACCACCGCGCCGACCTGCTTTTCCGAGACCGGCTCGCGCGTGTCGCGGTCGGCCACCAGCTCGGCCCCGGCGAAGAGGCCCATGCCGCGCACGTCGCCGATCACGCGGTGCTTCTCCATCAGCGCAAACAGCCCCTCCTGCAGGTAGACGCCCATCCGGGTCGAGTTGTCGGGCAGCTCCTCCTCCTCGAGGATGCGCAGGTTCTCGAGCGCCGCCACCGGGCCCGAGGTGCAGCCCCCGAAGGTCGAGATGTCGCGGAAATGCGCCATCGGGTCGGAGGCGTCCTTGAACCGCTCGAACACCGCCTCGGTGGTCACGCAGCAGGAAATGGCGGCGTAGCCCGAGGCCACGCCCTTGGCCATGGTGACGATGTCGGGCTTCACGCCGAACTGCTGGTAGCCGAACCATGTGCCGGTGCGGCCCATGCCGCAGACCACCTCGTCGATATGCAGCAGCACGTCGTATTTGCGGCAGATCTCCTGCACCTTCTCCCAGTAGCCGCGCGGCGGCACGATGATGCCGCCGCCTGCGGTGATCGGCTCGAGGCAGAGCGCGCCCACGGTGTCGGGGCCCTCGCGCAGGATCACCTCCTCGATCGCCTCGGCCGCGCGCACGCCGTAATCGCTGCCGGCGAATTCGTCCTGCGCGCGGTATTCGAGGCAGTGCGGCACCATGACGAAGCCCGGCGCGAAGGGGCCGTATTGCGCGTTGCGCTCGAGCTGGCCGCCGGCCGAGAGGCAGGCCAGCGTCGTGCCGTGGTAGTCGCGCTCGCGGTAGAGGATCTTCGACTTGCGGCCGCCGTGATGCTTGTGCGCGATCTGGCGCACCATCTTGAAGGCCTTCTCGTTGGCCTCGGAGCCCGAATTGGCGAAGTAGACGCGGGACAGCCCCGGCATCTTTTCCGTCAGCGCCTCGGCGAAGCGCGCGCCCGGCACCGTGCCCTGCGAGCCGGCGAAGTAGCACATCTTCACGAGGTGGTCGCGCACCGCGTCGGCGATCCGCTCGCGGCCGTAGCCGACATTGACGGTCCAGACGCCGCCGGAGGTGGCGTCGAGATGCTCCTTGCCGGTGATGTCCCAGACCCGCATGCCGCGCCCCTCGACGATGATGCGCGGGTCGGTGGTCTCGAGCTGCCGGTGCTGCATCATGTGATGCCAGACATGGGCGCGGTCGGCCTCGATCACGCGGGCCGGGTCGTTCTGCATCAGGCTGTCCATCGGGCGACCTCTCGGGGCTGGCAGGGGCGGCCGCGACGGGCCGGGCGCGCCCACTCTCGGGCCGCGCCTCTCTCCGGGTCAAGAGGGCGCGTCGCGGTCAGGCCGCGTCCCGCCGGAGCGGCGCGAGCTCGGCCTCGGTGCGCCGCCACAGCTCCTGCAGCGCCGGCAGCCCGGCCCGCAGCTCGATCTCGGCGCCGGTCTTGCCCAGCGTCTCCAGCTCGCGCAGCGCGACGCAGAGCGCGCTGGCGCCGCACAGGCCCGCCGCGCTGGCGATGCGGTGCAGCTCCGTCACCAGCCGCGGCAGCGGCAGCGCGCTGCCGTTCCGGGCGATCTCGGCCATGCTCGCGGCGGTGGTGTCGAGGAACTCGCCCAGCAGGGCGGCGGCGCGGGGCCGGCCGAGATCGGCGAAGAAGGCGTCGCGCGCGGCGGTGTCGATCAGCGGCAGGGCCGCGGGCGCCGGGTCGGGCGGCGCGTCCGGCCCGGGGGCGGCCCCGAGCCCCGCCATCAGCCGGTCCAGCGCCGCGCGGCTCAGCGGCTTGGTGATCACCTCGCGCATGCCGGCGGCGTGGAAGCGCGCGATGTCGGCCGGCAGCGCATGGGCGGTCAGCGCGACGATCGGCGTGCGCCGGTTCGGCCCGTCGCCGGCGCGGATGGCGCGGGTCGCGGCGACGCCGTCCATGCGCGGCATCGAGATGTCCATCAGGATCACGTCCACCGGCGCGGCCTGCGCGGCCTGCACGCCGGCCTCGCCGTCATGGGCGAAGCGGACCGAATGGCCGGCGCGGCGCAGCATCTCGCCCACCACCACGCGGTTGATCTCGTTGTCCTCGACCACCAGCACCCGGCGCGCCGTGCCGGCCGCCGGCGCGGCGTTCGCCGCGGCGGGCCGCGCGCCGGGGGCCGCGGCCTCGGGCAGCGGCAGGCGCAGCCAGAACAGGCTGCCCTCGCCGGGCGCGCTCTGCGCGCCGATCTCGCCGCCCATCGCCTGCACCAGCCGGCGCACGATGCCGAGCCCGAGGCCGGTGCCGCCGGAGGTGCGGCTGTAGGAGGTGTCGAGCGTGACGAAATCGTCGAAGATCCGCGCGAGGTCGGCCTCGCTCATGCCGATGCCGGTGTCGATCACCCGGATCTCGACCTGGCCGGGGCCGGCGGCCTCGGCCTCGACCGTGACGGCGCCGTCGCGGGTGAACTTGACCGCGTTGCCGACGAGGTTGAGCACGATCTGCCGCAGCCGGCCGCAATCGCCCAGCACGTGGCCGGGCAGCGCCGGGTCGAGCGCCACCGCCAGCGTGTCGCCGTTGGCCTCGGCGAGGCCGCGCTGGCCATCGGCCACCTCGTGCAGCAACTGGCCCAGCTCGAAGATCTCCTGCTGCAGCTCGACCTTGCCGGCATCGAGGCGCGAGACGTCGAGCACGTCGTTGACGTGGCTCAAAAGCAGCCGGCCCGAGGTCTCCATGATCCGCAGATGCTCGCGCTGTTCGGCGTCGAGCGCGCCGTCGCGCATCAGCTCCATGGTGCCGAGCAGGCCGTTCAGCGGCGTGCGCATCTCGTGGCTCATCACCATCAGCAGGTCGGCCTTGGCCTTCTCGCCGGCCAGCGCGTCGTCGCGGGCGCGCAGCAGCTCGGTCTCGGCCTGGCGCCGCGCGGTGATGTCGCACAGGAAGATGACGAAGATCGTGTCGCGGCCGCGATGGGCGGTCGAGACCGACATCTCCACCGGAAAGCTGCTGCCGTCGCGGCGCTGGGCGCGGCCGGTGACGCGGCCGCGCGGCAGCGCGCCGGGCTCGCCCGCGGCGGTGCGGGCCATCGCGGCGGAGACCCTGTCGCGCAGATGCGATGGCACCAGCAGGTCGGCCACGCCGCAACCCACCGCCTCGTCGCGCGGATGGCCGAACAGCTTCTCGGCCGCCGGGTTGAACTCCTGGATGCGGCCGTCGGCATCGGTGGCCAGCACCGCGTCGAGCGACGAGGACAGGATCGCCGCGTAGCGGGCCGAGGCCTCGTGCGCCTCCTCGGCCAGGAGCCGCGCGTCGCGCCACATCCGCAGCGCCCAGACCACCATGCCCAGCAGCGCGGCGACCAGCGCCAGAGTGACGATCGCGGTGCGGGTCAGCGTGGCGGTGACGGCGCGGCGCGAGTCGTCGGTGATCCGGGCGAAGCTGTCGATGCCGCCGACGGCGATCTCGCGCACCGGCCGGGCGAGGGTGTCGATGTCGCGGCCCAGCGCCTCGAGCCTGGCGGCGAGCCGCGCGTCGTCGGCGTCGATCAGCGGCACGGCGTCGTCGAGCGCGGCGCGGATGCGCTGCGGCGAGCCGTCGCCCGGCAGGTCGGCCAGTGCGTCGCGCAGCACGCCGCTGTCGAAGGCCGAGATCCGGGCGTAGAACACGTCGAAGCGGCGCCGGAGCTCGGCCAGCGCCGCGGGCGCGCCGCCTTCGGCTCGGGCCTTGGCGACCGCCGCCTCGAGCCGGCGATACTCGACCTCGACCTGGGTCAGCGTCCACTGGACGTTGTCCGAGGTGGCCGTGGCCTGGTGATCGAGCTTGCGCAGCACGTCGAGCGACGCCAGCGCCAGCGCCAGCAGCATCAGCGTCACGGCCACCAGGGCCGGCGCGGCTCACCGCGCCGGGTCCACCAGCTCGATCCGGTCGAGCTGCCAGACCGAGCGCGCATACGCCACCTCGGTGCGCCAGTCGGGGTCGGCGTCGTAGGGGTAGACGATCCAGAGCGGGCCGTTGCCGCGGCGGGGCAGCGGCGCGCCGTTGTGCAGATGCGCGACGATCGGCCCGTCGACGTCGCGGGCGTCCGACAGCGGGATGTCGACCGCGTAGTCGTTCACCGCGCTGACGCGCAGCACCGCCTCGGCCGGCGGCGTCACCTCGAGCGCGGCCAGAAGGTCGTGCAGCGACACGCCCTCGAAGCGCTGCGGCCCGTCGGTCCAGATCGTGGTCGTGGTGAAGGCGTCCTCGGACAGGGCCGCGAGCGCCGCGCGGTCGAGCCGCGCCGGGGTGCCGTCGGGCAGGCCGGTCACGGTGAGCAGCACCTCGCCGGCGGGCGGGCCGGGTTCGGCCTGCAGGCCGAGCGGCAGGCCGAGCAGGGCGGCGATCAGGCCGGCGCGGAACGTGGAAAACGGCATCGGTCTCTCCTTCGGTCGGGCAGGGGATGCGGGGGTTGTGCCGGCCCCGGCCCGGGCCGCGCAACGCCGCGCCGGCATCATGGTCAACCCGAGGTAAAGGCGATGCGGAGAATTGCCGGCATCTGCCCCGGGGCGGCGGGGCGGCGGCCCGCCGGCGGGCGATTAACCATGATCGTCATTTCCCGCCGCGGCCGTGGCCTTCGGGCGGGCAGGGCCGGCGCGACCGCTCAGAATTTACCGTTTGATAAAAAATCAAACCGTGGCAGGCTGGGCCGAGCGAGGCAGCCAAGTCAGGAGCCACCGATGCCGACCACGACGACCCCCGGGATCGCCGCCGGGCGCCTTCCTTCCGACATGCTGGCCGAGAACTTCCTCGACCTGCACCCGCCGATGAGCGCGCACGAGGCGCAGGTGGCCGCGGATCGCTGCTATTTCTGCCATGACGCGCCCTGCGTGACCGCCTGTCCGACCGGCATCGACATCCCGCTCTTCATCCGCGAGATCGGCGCCGGCCGGCCCGACGCGGCGGCGCGCGAGATCTTCGAGGCCAACATCCTCGGCGGCATGTGCGCGCGGGTCTGCCCGACCGAGGTGCTGTGCGAGGGGGCCTGCGTGCGCGAGGCGGCCGAGGGCCGGCCGGTCGAGATCGGCCGGCTGCAGCGCCATGCCACGGACGAGCTGATGTCGCGGCAGGGCCACCCTTTCGCGCGCGCCGCCGCGACCGGAAAGCGGGTCGCGGTGGTCGGTGCCGGGCCTGCGGGCCTCGCCTGCGCGCACCGGCTGGCGCTGAAGGGCCACGAGGTGGTGATCCTCGAGGGCGCGCCGAAGCCCGGCGGCCTCAACGAATACGGCATCGCCGCCTACAAGACGGTGGATGATTTCGCCGCGCGCGAGGCGGACTGGATCATCGGCGTCGGCGGCATCGAGATCCGCCATGGCCGCTGGCTCGGCCGCGACTTCACGCTGGACGAGCTGACCTCGGACTACGACGCGGTGTTCCTCGGCATGGGGCTCGGCGGCGTCAACGCGCTGGAGGTCGAGGGCGCGCAGCTCGAGGGCACGGGCGACGCGGTGGGCTTCATCTCGGAGCTGCGGCAGGCGGGCGACCTGTCCGCGCTCCCGGTCGGGCGGCGCGTCGTGGTGATCGGCGGCGGCATGACGGCGGTGGACTGCGCGGTGCAGTCCAAGGCGCTCGGGGCCGAGGAGGTGACCATCGTCTACCGCCGCGAGCGCGCGAAGATGGGCGCGAGCTGCTACGAGCAGGACCTCGCCGCCTCGCGCGGGGTGCGGCTGGTGTTCGAGGCGATGCCGGTGCGGCTGATCGGCGATGACCGTCTCGAAGCGGTCGAGTTCGAGTACACCGAGGCCGGCCCGGAGGGGCTGCGCGGCACCGGCGAGACCTTCCGCCTCGCGGCCGACCAGCTGTTTAGGGCCGTGGGCCAGACGCTCGGCACGGTTGAGGGCGTCGAAACCGCACACGGCAAGATCGTGACGCAGGGTTCCGGGCGCACAAATCTGGACAAGGTCTGGGCCGGTGGGGACTGTGCCCTTGGTGGCGACGATCTCACGGTCACGGCCGTGGCGCAGGGTCGGGATGCCGCCGAGGACATCCACAGCATGCTCACGGGTTAGACAAATGGCATTCACCGGCATTTTCATCCTGCCGCTTCCGGTCGACGACCAGGACCGCGCGCTCGCGTTCTACCGCGACGTGGTCGGCATGGAGGTCGCTCTCGACGCCGAGCTCGACGACGACTGGCGGATGATCATGATGAAGCTACCGGAGACCCGCACCAAGATCCAGTTCGCGCGCCGCCACGAGGTGAGCTACGCCGACGAGGTGCCGGTGCTCTACCTCGAATGCGGCGATCTCGACGGCGAGATCGAGCGCCTCAAGGCGGCGGGCGTGCGCTTTGCCGGCAAGCCCGCAGAGTTGCCCTGGAACGAGAACGAACGCTTCGCGATGTTCCTCGACAGCGAGGGTAACACCATCGTGATGCATTCCACGCCACCCGCAGGATAAGGGACGATGAGATGGCCGACCTGACCACCGACTTCCTGGGCATCCGCAGCCCGAACCCGTTCTGGCTGGCCTCGGCGCCCCCCACGGACAAGGAGTACAATGTCAGGCGGGCCTTCGAGGCCGGCTGGGGCGGCGTGGTCTGGAAAACGCTGGGGGCCGAGGGACCGCCGGTGGTCAACGTCAACGGCCCGCGCTACGGCGTGATCCACGGCGCCGACCGGCGGGTGCTGGGCCTCAACAACATCGAGCTGATCACCGACCGGCCGCTCGAGGTGAACCTCGAGGAGATGGCGCGGGTCAAGGCGGACTACCCGGACCGCGCCCTGATCGCCTCGATCATGGTGCCCTGCGAGGAAGAGGCCTGGAAGGCGATCCTGCCGCGCGTGGCCGAGACCAATGCCGACGGGATCGAGCTGAACTTCGGCTGCCCGCACGGCATGAGCGAGCGCGGCATGGGCTCGGCGGTGGGGCAGGTGCCCGAATACATCGAGATGGTCACCCGCTGGTGCAAGCAGTATTACGACCGGCCGGTGATCGTGAAGCTGACGCCCAACATCACCGACATCCGCAAGCCGGCGGCGGCGGCGCGCAACGGCGGCGCCGACGCGGTGTCGCTGATCAACACGATCAACTCGATCACCAGCGTCGATCTCGACAGCTTCAGCCCCGAGCCCTCGATCGACGGCAAGGGCAGCCATGGCGGCTATTGCGGCCCGGCGGTCAAGCCGATCGCGCTGTCGATGGTCTCGGAGATCGCCCGCCACGAGGCGACGCGCGGCCTGCCGATCTCGGGCATCGGCGGCGTCACCACCTGGCGCGACGCGGCCGAGTTCATGGCGCTGGGCTGCGGCACGGTGCAGGTCTGCACCGCGGCGATGACCTACGGCTTCCGCATCGTCGAGGAGATGTGCGCGGGGCTCTCGACCTGGATGGACGAGAAGGGCTACCGCAACGTGTCGGACTTCGTCGGCCGCGCGGTGCCGAACGTCACCGACTGGAAGAACCTCAACCTCAACTACGTCGCCAAGGCGCGGATCGACCAGGATCTCTGCATAAAGTGCGGCCGCTGCTATGCCGCCTGCGAGGACACCAGCCACCAGGCGATCGCGATGAAGCCGGGCCGGGTGTTCGAGGTGATCGACGCCGAATGCGTGGCCTGCAACCTCTGCGTCGACGTCTGCCCGGTCGAGAACTGCATCGACATGGTGCCGATGGCCGCCGGGTCGACCGATCCGCGCACCGGCCGCGTGGTCTCGCCCGAGCATGCCGACTGGACCACGCATCCCAACAACCCCGCGGCGCAGGCGGCCGAGTAGGCCGGCGGGCCCGTTCCGGGCCGGGCGCCGTCAGCCGGGCGGCGCCAGCACCGCCTCGAACATCCGGGTGAGCCAGGCCTCGGCGCGGGCGAAGGGGTCGGCCTCGCCGAGCACCGCCCGCACCTGCACGTCGAAATCGGCGTAGTGCTGGGTCAGCGCCCAGATCGAGAAGATCAGGTGATGCGGGTCGACCGGGCCGATCCGGCCGGCCTCGGACCAGCGCGCGATCAGCGCCGCCTTCTCGTCGACCAGCTGCTTGAGCTCGCGGTCGAGCACGGGGCGGGCGCGCGGCGCGCCCTGCAGGATCTCGTTGGCGAAGAGCCGGCTCTCGCGCGGATGCGCGCGGCTCATCTCGAGCTTGCGGCGGACGTAGCGCAGGATCTCCTGGCGCGGCTCGCCCTCGGGGTCGAGCGCGCGCAAGGGCGCCAGCCACAGGTCGAGCAGCTGCTCGAGCAGCGCGACGTGGATCGCCTCCTTGGAGGGGAAGTAGTAGAGCAGGTTCGGCTTCGACAGCCCGGCCGACTGCGCGATCCGGTCGAGCGTCGCGCCGCGGAAGCCGCGCGCGGCGAAGACCTCGAGCCCGGCTTCGAGGATGATCGCCCGGTTGCGGGCCTGGATGCGGGTCTGCGGCGGCGCGTCGGTCATCTGGTCCTCATGCGTCTCGCGCCGGAAATAGCGCCATCGCGGGGCAGGTCCTCCCGTTTTTCGGGCATCTGCCGTCGGGGGAAGCGAAATCCTTGACTGGATTCGGGCCTCTGTTAGCGTTCCTTTGACCGACTGGTCAAATCAAGGCAGGCCGCCGCACCGCATCGTCCCGCGCCCGGCCGACCCAGACAGGAGACCCGCATGGCTGCGCCCGGAGAGAACCTGAAGATCGATGGCGACCGGCTCTGGGCGAGCCTGATGGAGATGGCGAAGATCGGCCCCGGCGTGGCGGGCGGCAACAACCGCCAGACCCTGACCGACGCGGATGCCGAAGGGCGGGCGCTGTTCCAGCGCTGGTGCGAGGAGGCCGGTCTGACGATGGGCGTCGACGCGATGGGCACGATGTTCGCCCGCCGCGAGGGCGCCGACCCGGACGCGCTGCCGGTCTATGTCGGCAGCCATCTCGACACCCAGCCCACGGGCGGCAAGTACGACGGCGTTCTGGGCGTGCTCGGCGGGCTGGAGATCATCCGCTCGCTCGACGACATGGGCATCAGGACGAAGCACCCGATCGTGGTCACCAACTGGACCAACGAGGAGGGCACGCGCTTTGCGCCTGCGATGATGGCCTCGGGCGTCTTCGCGGGCCAGCACGAGCTGGACTGGGCCTATGCGCGCGAGGATGCCGAGGGCAAGCGCTTCGGCGACGAGCTGGAGCGGATCGGCTGGAAGGGCGACGAGGAGGTCGGCGCGCGCCAGATGCACGCCTTCTTCGAGCTGCATATCGAGCAGGGCCCGATCCTCGAGGCCGAAGGCAAGGAGATCGGCGTCGTCACCCACGGCCAGGGCCTGTGGTGGCTCGAGGTGCGGCTGACCGGCAAGGAGAGCCACACCGGCTCGACGCCGATGGCCATGCGCGTCAATGCCGGTCTCGGCATGGCGCGGATCACCGAGGCCGTGCACCGCATCGCCATGGACCACCAGCCCGACGCGGTGGGCGCGGTGGGGCAGGCCAATGTCTACCCGAACTCGCGCAACGTGATCCCGGGCCGGGCGGTGTTCACCGTCGACATCCGCTCGCCCGAGCGGGCCAAGCTCGACGCGATGCGGGGAGAGGTCGAAGCCGAAGCACAGCGCATCGCCGATGAGCTGGGCCTCGGGATCGAGATCGAGCCGGTCGGGCATTTCGATCCCGTCACCTTCGACGGCACCTGCGTCGCGGCGGTGCGGGCCGCGGCCGATCGCCTGGGCTACAGCCACCGCGACATCGTCTCGGGCGCCGGGCACGACGCCTGCTGGATCAACCGTGTGGCGCCGACGGCGATGGTGATGTGCCCGTGCAAGGACGGGCTCAGCCACAACGAGGCCGAGGAGATCACCCAGGACTGGGCGACGAAGGGCGCCGACGTGCTGTTCCATGCCGTGCTGGAGACGGCGGGGATCGTCGAATGAGGGTCGCGCACTTGACCCGGGCGCGGGGCGGCTATGCTGTATCCCGAACCCGTGATCCTCAGGAGACCCCGATGTCCCGTTCGCTTCGCCTGCTGCCCCTGCTTGCCGCCCTGCCGATACTCGCCGCCTGCGAGCCCGTGCAGACCGTCGCGGTGCAGCCGCAGCCGGCCCCCGTCTTTCCCGCGCCGGAGCCGCAGCCCGAGCCGCCGGCGGCGCTGTCGCGCCCCGAAAGCGTGACCACGCAGCCGCTCGACAGCGAGCCCGCGCCGCAGACCGCCTCGGCCCCGCCGCCCGCGCCCAACGCGATCACCGCGAGCGGCGCGCAGGAAGGCGTCGAGGTGCCCGAGGTCGTGCTGTCGGCGCTGGTGCCGGGCACGCCGCCCTCGGCGGTGTTCCAGAACGGCGACGGCTGCTACCTCTTCTCGATCGAGCGCACCGAGCCTCTGAGCGGCTACCCGGTGCGCGACGCCAGCGGCGCGCCGCTGTGCGAAAACGACGACGGCACGGTGGGGCCGCGCCCCGCCAGCTGAGGCCCGTGAGGGGGCGATGCCGGCCGCGCCGCGCGCCGCCGCCCCCGACCGGCCCGCCGCACCCCTTTCCCGGTCCGCGCCCGCCCGGCGCGGCCCGGCTATGCGACGCCCCGGTCAACGGGGCCGGACCAACGGGAGAGGGAACGGCATGGGCACGACGGTCATCAGGAACGGCACCATCGTCACGGCGGATCTGACCTACAAGTCGGACCTGCTCATCGAGGACGGCCGGATCGCCGCGATCGGCGAGGGGCTGACCGGCGACGAGACGCTGGACGCCACCGGCTGCTACGTGATGCCGGGCGGGATCGACCCGCACACGCATCTGGAGATGCCCTTCATGGGCACGCATTCCACCGACGATTTCGGCTCGGGCACCCGCGCCGCGCTGGCCGGTGGCACCACCATGGTGGTCGACTTCGCGCTGCCGAGCCCGGGCCAGAGCCTGCTCGACGCGCTGAAGGTCTGGCACAACAAGTCGGGGCAGGCGGCCTGCGACTACTCCTACCACATGGCGATCACGTGGTGGGACAAGCAGGTCTTCGACGAGATGGAAACGGTCGTGCGCGACCACGGCATCACCACCTTCAAGCACTTCATGGCCTACAAGGGCGCGCTGATGGTGAACGACGACGAGCTCTTCGCCTCGTTCCGCCGCTGCGCCGAGCTGGGGGCGATCCCGCTGGTGCATGCCGAGAACGGCGACGTGGTGGCCGAGCTTCAGGCGAAGCTCCTGGCAGAGGGCAACACCGGCCCCGAGGCGCATGCCTATTCGCGCCCCAGTTCGGTCGAGGGCGAGGCCACGAACCGCGCCATCATGATCGCCGACATGGCGGGCGTTCCGCTCTACGTCGTGCATGTCTCCTGCGAGGAGGCGCACGAGGCGATCCGGCGCGCCAAGATGCTGGGCAAGCGGGTCTGGGGCGAGCCCTTGATCCAGCACCTGACGCTCGACGAGAGCGAATACGCCCATCCCGACTGGGACCACGCCGCGCGCCGGGTGATGTCGCCGCCCTTCCGCGACAAGCGGCACCAGGACAGCCTCTGGGCCGGTCTCGCCTCCGGCACGCTCTCGGTCGTGGCGACCGACCACTGCGCCTTCACCACCGAGCAGAAGCGCAACGGCGTCGGCGATTTCACCAAGATCCCGAACGGCACCGGCGGGCTCGAGGACCGGATGCCGATGCTCTGGACCCATGGCGTCAACACCGGCCGGATCACCATGAACGAATTCGTCGCCGTGACCTCGACCAACAGCGCCAAGATCCTCAACTGCTACCCGAAGAAGGGCGCGATCCTCGTCGGCTCCGACGCCGACATCGTCGTCTGGGACCCCGAGAAGGAAAAGACGATCACCGCCGGTACGCAGGCCTCGGCGATCGACTACAACGTGTTCGAGGGGCAGAAGGTGAAGGGCCTGCCGCGCTACGTGCTGAGCCGCGGCCATGTCTCAGTGCGCGACGGCGAGCTGCACGCGCAGGAAGGTCACGGCGAGTTCGTCGCGCGCGAGCCGCAGGGCGCGGTGAACCGGGCGCTGTCCTCGTGGAAGGCGCTGACCGCGCCGCGGCCGGTGGAGCGGTCGGGCATTCCGGCGAGCGGGGTTTGAGCGCGGGGTGGAGGGTGCGGCGATGATGAACGCCCCGATCCCGCAGACGGTCATTTCGGCGCGCGGCATCGATCTGACCTTCGAGACCGCCGACGGGCCGGTGCACGCCCTGAAGGGCGTGGACCTCGACATCGCCAAGGGCGAGTTCGTCTCCTTCATCGGCCCCTCGGGCTGCGGCAAGACCACCTTCCTGCGGGTGGTCGCCGCGCTGGAGCGGCCTACGGCCGGCGAGGTCTCGGTCAACGGGCTGAGCCCGGACGAGGCGCGCCGCGCGCGGGCCTATGGCTACGTGTTCCAGGCCGCCGGCCTCTACCCGTGGCGCACCATCGGCGGCAACATCGCGCTGCCGCTGGAGATCATGGGCTTTGCCAAGGCCGAGCGGGCGCGGCGGGTGCGCGAGGTGCTGGAACTGGTCGAGCTGGGGGGCTTCGAGAAGAAGTATCCCTGGCAGCTTTCGGGCGGCATGCAGCAGCGCGCCAGCATCGCAAGGGCGCTCGCCTTCGACGCTGACATCCTGCTGATGGACGAGCCCTTCGGCGCGCTCGACGAGATCGTGCGCGACCGGTTGAACGAGGAGCTCCTGAAGCTCTGGGCCCGGACCGGCAAGACCACGCTCTTCGTCACCCATTCGATCCCCGAGGCGGTGTATCTGTCGACCAAGATCGTGGTGATGAGCCCGCGCCCGGGCCGGATCACCGACGTCATCGACAGCCCGCTGCCGCGCGAGCGCCCGCTCGACATCCGCGACAGCCGCGAGTTCATCGAGATCGCGCACCGGGTACGCGAGGGGCTGAGGGCCGGGCATGAGGACTAGGAAAGGCCTCCCGCCCGTTCGGAGCGGGAGGCCCGTAGCATGGCTACTTCTCTCGCGGTCATCGGCTCGCCAGCCTGTACCGCAGACCGAGGACACACCCTGATGGTTACTTTTCTCTTAAAATACGCATGGCGGTACGGGTCTGCCCGTTCGACGGCAGGACGGGTCGAAACCGCGGGATATGCGTGTTTGAGGAGAAAAGTAGCAGGGGTCGCGGAATGATCCGGGCCGGGCCGATCCTCGCCATGCTGCTGGCGGTCTTCGCGCTGTGGTACGCGGCCGCCGTGCCGATGAACATCCGCGAGGTGCTGACCGAGGCCGAGCGGGCGGGGGCGGCGGTCACGCCCGCCACCGCCGTCGAACGCCGCGACGCGAACGCGCTGGGCCTCGTGCTCGCCAATCCCGGCCAGATTTCCGGAACCTGGGCGCAGGACCGGCCGCGCCTGCCGGCGCCGCACCAGGTCGCGGGCGAGCTGTGGCAGAGCACGGTGATGGAGGAGATCGAGGGGCGGCGCGGCTTGCTGAACTCGGGCAGCCTGTCGAACCGGGGGCTCCTGCTGCACGCCTGGATCACGCTCTCGGCCACGGCGCTCGGTTTCCTGATCGGCGCGGGGGCGGGCATCCTGCTGGCCATCGGCATCGTCCATTCGAAGACCATGGAAAAGTCGGTGATGCCCTGGGCCATCGTCAGCCAGACCGTGCCGATCGTGGCGCTGGCGCCGATGATCGTGGTGGTGCTCTACTCCGTCGGGCTGCAGGGGCTGCTGCCCAAGGCCGTCATCTCGGCCTACCTGTCCTTCTTCCCGGTGGTGGTCGGCATGGTGAAGGGGCTGCGCGCGCCCGACGCGATGCAGACCGATCTGATGCGGACCTGGGACGCGAGCGGCTGGCAGGTGCTGACGCGTCTGCGGCTGCCGGCCTCGATGCCCTATCTCTTCGCCTCGCTGAAGATCGCGGTGGCCGCCGCGCTGGTCGGCGCCATCGTCGGCGAGCTGCCGGTGCAGGGTGGGGGCCTCGGCGCACGGATGCTGGCGGGCAGCTATTACGGCCAGACCGCGCAGATCTGGGCGGCGCTGTTCCTCGCCGCCGCGCTGGCGGCGGTTCTGGTGGCGGCGATCGGCGGTGCGCAGCGCTTGGCGCTCAGGCGCATGGGGGGCGCGGCATGAGCGCGGCGATCCTTGCGCTAGCGCTCTGGCTCGGGCTCTGGGCGCTCAACGTCTGGCTCGCCACCGGGCCACTGGCGAACCGCATCTGGGCGCGCATGGCGGTGCCGCTGCTGTTCGGCCTCACCATCCTCGTGCTGTGGGAGATCGCGGTGCGGGCGCTGCAGGTGCCGCTGGTGATCCTGCCGCCGCCGAGCCAGATCGGCGCGCGCTTCGGCGCCAGCCTGCCGGTGCTCTGGGCCGACTTCGTGCAGACCATCGGGCGCGGCGCGCTCTCGGGCTACCTGATCGGCTGCGGCGCGGCCTTCCTGACCGCCATCGCGGTCGACCGCTTCGTCTTCCTCAAGCGCGGGCTGCTGCCGCTGGCAAGCTTCATGGCGGCGCTGCCGATCGTCGGCACCGCGCCGATCCTCGTCATGTGGTTCGGCTTCGACTGGCAGTCCAAGGCCGCCGTCGTGGTGGTCATGGTGTTCTTCCCGATGCTGGTGAACACCGTGGCGGGGCTCTCCGAGACCACCGCCATGCAGCGCGACCTGATGAAGAGCTGGGGCGCGGGCTACTGGCAGGGGCTTTTAAAGCTGCGCCTGCCCGCCGCCATGCCCTTCGTGTTCAACGGGCTGAAGATCTGCACGACGCTGGCGCTGATCGGCGCCATCGTGGCCGAGTTCTTCGGCTCTCCGACGCTCGGGCTCGGCTTCCGGATCACGACATCGGTGGGCCAGCTCGCGCTCGACATGGTCTGGGCCGCGATCCTCGTCGCGGCGCTGGCGGGCACCGGCTTCTACGGGCTCGTCGCCCTGATCGAGCGGGGGGTGACCTTCTGGCATCCCTCGCAACGCGGATAACCAACAGAGCCCGCAATCGGGCCGTCCACACCAACGGAGGTCGACCAAGAATGAAACGGATGATGATGGCCGCTGCGGCGGCAGGAGCGCTGATGGCGGGCACCGCGCCGCTCTCGGCGCAGGATCTCGACGAGGTCCGGCTGCAGCTGCAATGGGTCACGCAGGCCCAGTTCGCGGGCTACTACGTCGCGCTCGATCAGGGCTTCTACGAGGAGGAGGGACTCGACGTCGAGATCCTGCCCGGCGGGCCCGACATCGCACCGCCGCAGGTGCTGGCGGGCGGCGGCGCCGACGTGATGCTGAACTGGATGCCCTCGGCGCTGGCCGCGCGCGAGAAGGGGCTGCCGGTGGTGAACATCGCCCAGCCCTTCGCGAGCTCGGGCCTGATGCTGACCTGCTGGAAGGACACCGGCATCACCGGTCCGCAGGATTTCCGCGGCAAGACCATCGGTGTCTGGTTCTTCGGCAACGAGTACCCGTTCCTGAGCTGGATGAGCCAGGAGGGCATCCCGACCGAGGGCGGCGATGACGGGGTGACGGTTCTGAAGCAGGGCTTCAACGTCGACCCGCTGATCCAGCGCCAGGCCGACTGCATCTCGACCATGACCTACAACGAGTACGGCCAGGTGCTCGACGCCGGCATCACCGAGGACGAACTCGTCACCTTCAAGTACGAGGAGGAGGGCGTGGCCACGCTCGAGGACGGGATGTGGGTGCTCGAGGAGAACCTCGAGGATCCGGACTTCGTCGACAAGATGGTCCGCTTCGTCCGTGCCTCGATGCAGGGTTGGAAATGGGCCGGTGAGAACCCCGAGGAGGCCGCGCAGATCGTGCTCGACTACGACGAGACCGGCGCGCAGACCGAGGCGCACCAGGTGCGGATGATGGGCGAGATCGCCAAGCTGACCGAGGGCTCCGACGGCAGCCTCGACGAGGCGGCCTACCGGCGCACCGTCGACACGCTGCTGGCCGGCGGCTCGGACCCGGTCATCTCGCAGGAGCCCGAGGGCGCCTTCACCCACGAGATCACCGAGCAGGCGCTGCAGTAGCGGCGCGGTTGGCGGGCGCCGATCCGGCGCTCGCCCCTTGGCCCCTCCGGCCGGACCTGCCAATAGGGTGGGAACAGGCATGAAGGGAGCGGCCGATGAAGGTTCTGGTGACGGGCGGTGCAGGCTACATCGGCAGCCACACCATCGTGGAGCTTCTGGCGCAGGGCCACGAGGTCGCCTGCGTCGACAACTACGCCAACAGCGATGCCGAGGCGTTGCGGCGCGTGGCCGAGATCGCCGGCCGGCCGGCCGAGGCGCACCGGCTCGACATCCGCGACACCGCCGGGCTGACCGAACTGGCCAAGTCGTTCGCGCCCGACGCGGTGATCCATTTCGCCGGGCTGAAGGCCGTGGGCGAAAGCGCCGAGCGGCCGGTCGACTACTACGACGTCAATGTCGCCGGCACGCTGTCGCTCCTGCGGGCGATGGAGGCGGCCGGCTGCGGGCGGATCGTCTTCTCGTCCTCGGCGACCGTCTATGGCGAGCCGCAGGCCCTGTCCTGCACCGAGGATCACCCGCTGTCGCCGACCAATGTCTACGGGCACACCAAGCGGATGGCCGAGCAGGTGCTTGGCGACTGGGCGGCGTCGCGGCCCGAGGCGTCGGTGATGCTGCTGCGCTATTTCAACCCCGTGGGGGCCCATGCCTCGGGGCGGATCGGCGAGGATCCGGCCGGCATCCCGAACAACCTCATGCCCTACATCGCGCAGGTCGCGGCCGGCCGGCTGGAGCGGCTGAGGATCTTCGGGGACGACTACCCCACGCCGGACGGCACCGGCGTGCGCGACTACATCCACGTGGTCGACCTCGCCCGGGCGCATCTCGCCGCGCTGGAGCGCAGCGCCGCGGCGACGGGGACGGAGGCCTACAACATCGGGACCGGGCAGGGCTACTCGGTCCGCGAGATGCTCGAGGCGTTCTCGGCGGCCGCGGGGCGGGACCTGCCCTTCGAGATCGCGCCCCGCCGCGCCGGGGACATCGCCGCGATCCAGGCCGACCCGTCGCGCGCGGCGCGCGATCTGGGCTGGCGGGCCGAGCACGGGCTGCGCGAAATGGTCGCCAGCCACTGGAACTGGCAGTCGCGCAACCCCGACGGCTATCGCTGCTAGAGCGCCCGGTCCCGGCGGTTCTGCCGGGACCATTTCCGGCGCCGGCGCCGGGGGCGCACCACGTTCAGCGCGGTCTCCGCGATCAGCCGCAGATCCATCCAGACGGTGCGCCGGCGCTGGTAGATCAGGTCCAGCCGGGCCTTCCGGTGCACGCAGCGCCGGCGGTAGACGTGGTCGGTGATCTCGGGCGAGGTGCAGGTGGCGAGGATCGCCTCCTCATGCGCGTGAAAGCGCAGCGTCGCGAGGCCGGTGATCCCGGGCCGGGACTTCAGCACCTCGGCATAGAGCGCGGGAAAGGCCTCGACGTAGTAGGGCATCGGCGGGCGCGGCCCGACCAGAGAGATGTCGCCCCTGAGCACGTTCCACAGCTGCGGCAGCTCGTCGGCGCGGCTGCGGCGCAGCAGGCGCTGCAGCCGCGAGATCCGGCCCGCCTTGTCGCCGCCGGTCACGCCGCCGGCCTCGCCATGGCAGCGCATGGTGCGGAACTTGACTAGCTTGAAGCTGCGCGTGGGCGTGCTCATCCGGTCGTGAAGGAAGAAGATCGGCCGGCCCTCGACCACCAGCAGGAGCAGCACGAGGCCGATCATCACCGGCCAGAGCAGGGCCAGAAGCACCAGCGCCAGCGTCACGTCGAGCATCCGCTTGGCCAGGGTCATTCCGCCTTCGGGGCGGGTGCGTGTCCCTGGGATCACCGCCGCGACGGGGCCGGTCACCGGGCCGGGCGGCGCGGTCGTCTGCTCCGCCGCGATCGCGGTCCGTGCCGCTGGTGCCGTCGGGGCAGCACCGATCGCTTGGGCGTCATCCCAGGCTGCCTCGGTGACGGAAGTCAACGTCTGGCGCTCCTCAAGATAATGCAGCTCCGTGAAGCGGTGCGCTCCGCAGAGCCCTTCGAACGAAGGTCTGCCTTAATCGGTGCCAGTTTGGCCGTGGGTCCGGAACAGGCGTCGTGCTCCAATAATCCGGACTGTGCCGCTGATGTAACACAAAGCGGCAAATATTGCGGCCAGCGGCGGAAAACCGCCGGGGAACAGGCAGATCAGGACGAAGAAGCCGATCGTCTCGGTGCCTTCGAGCAGCCCGTTCGAGTAGTAGAGCGACTTCACGCCCTGCGCCCGGGTCTCGATCTTGGCCTTCTCGGCGAGGATCGCGTAGCCGAGAAAGGTCGTGCCGTTGAAGTAGAAGGCGGCGAGCAGCACGGCGCCGGCGACACCGTTCGCCGCCGGATCGGCCAGCACGAAGGCCAGCGGCACCGCGCCGTAGAAGGCGAAGTCGCAGGCGATGTCGAGATAGCCGCCCCAATCGGTGCGCCGCGTGGCGCGCGCCACCGCGCCGTCGAGCCCATCGGCCAGCCGCGAGGCCAGAAGCGGCAGCAGCGCCCAGTGGCTTTCGCCCAGCGCGATCAGAAGCGCCGCCGCGAGGCCGAGCACGAGGCCGGCCAGCGTCACGCCGTCGGCGGTCGCGCCGGCGCGGGCGAGGCCGCGCCCCAGCCGGTTCAGCGGCGGATCGATCAGACGGCGGGCGACGGTGTCGAGCATGACTTCTCCGGAACGGGTCGGGGCGGCCGGATCATCGCGCCGCGCCGAGGCCGCGGCAATGGCGGCCCGGCGTTCTGACGAAAGGGTGACCGGCCTCGGGATCGGCGGCGGCGCAGGGCCGCCGGCTACATCGTGTCGTCGATGATCGGCTGCATCGAGACATAGGTCGAGGTGCCCGCCACATGCGGCAGCGCCGAGATCTTCGAGCCCAGCACGTCGCGGTAGCTGCGGATGTCGCGGGTGCGGACCTTGAGCAGGTAGTCGAAGCTGCCGGCGATCAAGTGGCACTGCTCGACCTCGGTGATCCGGCGCACCGCGGCGTTGAAGTCCGACAGCGCCTCCTCGGTGGTGTGCGACAGCCGCACCTCGACGAAGGCGACGTGATCGAGACCGAGCTTGGCGGGGTCGATCACCGTCCGGAAGCCGCGAATCACGCCCCGTTCCTGCAGCCGTTTCAGCCGCACTTGGCAGGGCGATTTCGACAGGCCGACCCGCGCGGCCAGTTCCGTCACCGGAAGCCGAGCATTTGCTGCCAATTCCGCGAGGATGCGGTAATCCACGCGGTCGAGATGGCTGCCGGTGTCGGAATTGCTCATCTTTCCTCCCGCCACGTCTTCAAATTTCGGGCAAAAGGCGGGTTTTCCGTCGATCTTCGGGAAACGTGCCTTAGCTGATCAGGAGTAGAATGTCATATTCTTAAACTCAAGGGGGTCACCATGAGCGAGCTTGACGATCTGCGCATCCGCATCCGTGCCGATCATCGACGCGACGAGGCCGAGGTGCTGGCCGATCTCATGGCCGCCGACCCGATCTCGTCCGAGATCCGTACCGCCGCCACCCGGCGCGGCGCCGAGCTGGTCCGCGCGATCCGCAACGACACCCGGCCCGGCATCATGGAGGCCTTCCTCGCCGAGTACGGCCTGTCGACCCGCGAGGGCATCGCGCTGATGTGCCTCGCCGAGGCGCTGCTGCGCGTGCCCGACGCGCACACCATGGACGCGCTGATCGAGGACAAGATCACGCCCTCGGACTGGAGCGCGCATCTCGGCAAGGCCGCCTCGCCGCTGGTCAACGCCTCGACCTGGGCGCTGATGCTGACCGGCAAGGTGCTCGACGAGAAGGGCGAGGGGCTGGGCCTCGTGCTGCGCCGCGCGATCAAGCGGCTGGGCGAGCCGGTGATCCGCGCCGCCACCCATGCCGCGATGCGCGAGATGGGCAAGACCTTCGTGCTCGGCCGCGACATCGACGAGGCGATCAAGCGTTCGCGCGGGCCGATGAAGTCCGGCGTGACCTATTCCTACGACATGCTGGGCGAGGCGGCGCTGACCGCCAAGGACGCCGCCGGCTTCATGAAGAGCTACTCCGACGCCATCGCGCGGATCTCGAAGGAAGCGACGGCGGCCGACATCCGCGACAACCCCGGCATCTCGGTCAAGCTCTCGGCGCTGCATCCGCGCTACGAGGAGGCCCAGCGCGAGCGGGTCATGGAAGAGCTGGTGCCGCGTCTGACCGAGCTGGCCCGCGCCGCCAAGGCCGGCAACATGGGCCTCAACGTCGATGCCGAGGAGGCCGACCGCCTCGACCTGTCGCTCGACATCATCGAGGCGGTGCTGTCGGACCCGGAGCTGGCCGGCTGGGACGGCTTCGGCGTCGTGGTGCAGGCCTACGGCCGCCGCGTCGGCGGCGTGATCGACTGGCTCTACGCCCTGTCTGAGAAGCTCGACCGCAAGATCATGCTGCGGCTGGTCAAGGGCGCCTACTGGGACACCGAGATCAAACGCGCGCAGGTCGAGGGCCTGACCGACTTCCCGGTCTTCACCGAAAAGGCCGCGACCGACGTGGCGTGGCTCTCCTGCGCCAAGCGGCTGCTGGGCATGACCGACCGGATCTACCCGCAATTCGCCACCCACAATGCCCACTCCGTCGCCACGGTGATGGAGATGGCCGGCGGCAGGCAGGACTTCGAGTTCCAGCGCCTGCACGGCATGGGCGAGGCGCTGCACGACAAGCAGATCGAGAAGGAAGGCACCCGGCTGCGGATCTACGCGCCGGTGGGCGCGCATCGCGACCTGCTGGCCTACCTCGTGCGGCGGCTGCTCGAGAACGGCGCCAACTCCTCCTTCGTCAACCAGATCGTCGACGAGAGCGTGCCGCCCGAGGTGGTCGCGGCCGACCCGTTCGAGAAGCTCGGCGGCCCGCGCCCGAAGGAGCTGCGCGACCCGCGCGCGCTGTTCCAGCCCGAGCGCGAGAACTCGCGCGGCTGGGACTTGACGGCGGTGGACCAGCTGGCCGAGTTCGACGCCGGGCGCAACGCCTACCGCGAGGGGCACTGGTCCGCCGGCCCGATCCTCGCCGGCGAGGCCGAGGGCGAGGAGACGCTGCGCGTCACCAACCCGGCCGATCCGGCGGACGTGGTCGGCGAGGTGGTGATGTCGTCCAAGGCCGATGTCGAGACCGCGATCAGCCATGCCCGCCGCTGGCAGGCCCCGGCCTCGACCCGAGGCGCCGCGCTCAGGAAGGCCGCCGATCTCTACGAGGAGCACGCGCACGAGTTCTTCGCCCTGGTCGCGCGCGAGGCCGGCAAGACGCCGAAGGACGCCATCGCCGAGCTGCGCGAGGCGGTCGATTTCCTGCGCTACTACGCCGCCCGCGGCGAGGAGCTGAAGGACCCGGCCCGCGGCACCTTCGCCTGCATCAGCCCGTGGAACTTCCCGCTGGCGATCTTCACCGGCCAGGTCGCGGCGGCGCTGGCCGCCGGCAACGCGGTGATCGCCAAGCCGGCCGAGTCGACGCCGCTTGTGGCGGCGCTGGGCGTGCGGCTGATGCACGAGGCCGGCGTGCCGCGCGAGGCGCTGCAGCTTCTGCCCGGCGCGGGCCGCGTGGTCGGCGCCGCGATCACCTCGGATCCGCGCATCGCGGGGGTGTGCTTCACCGGCTCGACCGAGACAGCGATCGGCATTGACCGCGCCATGGCCGCCAACATGGACCCGACCGCGCCGCTGATCGCCGAGACCGGCGGCCTGAACGCGATGATCGTCGACAGCACCGCCCTGCCCGAGCAGGCGGTGCGCGACATCGTCAACTCGGCCTTCCAGTCGGCCGGGCAGCGCTGCTCGGCGCTTCGGATGCTCTACCTGCAGGAGGACATCGCCGAGCGGTTCCTCGAGATGCTCAAGGGCGCGGCCGAGGAGATGGGCATCGGCGATCCGTGGGCGCACTCCACCGATGTCGGCCCGGTGATCGACGCGCGCGCCGAGAAGGGCATCGTCGACCATGTCGAGAAGGCCCGCGCCGAGGGCCGGCTGATGTGGCAGCTGGAGACGCCCGAGAAGGGCTTCTATGTCGGCCCGGCGCTGATCCGTCTGAACGGCATCGAGGAGCTCGAGCGCGAGATCTTCGGCCCGGTGCTGCATGTCGCCACCTTCAAGTCGCACGAGATCGACGACGTGATCGACGCGGTCAACGCCACCGGCTACGGGCTGACCTTCGGCCTGCACACCCGGATCGACGAGCGGGTCGAGCACGTGACGCGCCGCGTCCATGTCGGCAACCTCTACGTCAACCGCAACCAGATCGGCGCCATCGTGGGCTCGCAGCCCTTCGGCGGCGAGGGGCTGTCGGGCACTGGGCCGAAGGCCGGCGGGCCGCGCTACGTCGCGCGATTCACCGAGCCGACGCGCATCCCGTCGCTGGCGGCGAACGGGCCCGAGGTGCCGAGCGAGAAGGTGCAGGCGCTGCTCGACGCGGCAACGCCGGCCACCGATCGCAGGGGCACCGTCACCCTTCCGGGGCCGACCGGCGAGTCGAACCGGCTTTCGGTGGTGCCGCGCGGCACCGTGCTCTGCCTCGGCCCGTCGGTCGAGGAGGCGCGGATGCAGATGCAGCACGCGGCCGAGGCCGGCTGCGCCGCCATCGGCGTGGCGCCGGGTCTTTCGGGCGAGGCCTGCCTCGACGGCACGCTCGACCCGAAGGCGCTCGAGAGCCTGCGCGGCGTCGATGCCGTGGCGCTGCGCGGCGGCTCGGAGGCCCTGCGCCCGTTCCGCGCCGCGCTCGCCGCGCGCGAAGGCAAGCGGGTGCCGCTTCTGGCCGAGGAGGACATCGCGACGCGGCTCTTCCTCGAGCGGCATGTCTGCGTCGACACCACCGCGGCGGGCGGAAACGCCAGCCTGCTCGCCAGCGTCGGCTGACACCGGCCGGGGCCGCGCGCGGCCCCGGTTCCGCCCGTCCGGGCGGCGCTCTCGGCGCCTGACGAGGGGAATGCGGCGTCCGCCGAAAGGCGTGACGCCGTTTCCGTTTTTGCCGGGTTTTTCGTGACCTTGTCACGCGGAAGTGTCGCAAGCCCCTCGAAAACGGGGACCGCATTCCGCGCGATCCGGTCTAGACTCGGCCCCGTCATAAGCCAGGGGAGGGGTGCATGACGATCAACGTGTCGCTCGACGACAAGTACACGGCCGAGACCGGCCACGTCTTTCTCACCGGTATCCAGGCGCTGGTGCGCCTGCCGATGACCCAGATGCGGCGCGACCGCGCCGCCGGGCTGAATACCGGCACCTTCATCTCGGGATATCGCGGCTCGCCGCTGGGCGGCTACGACCAGCAGCTGATGGCCGCGCGCAAGCATCTCGACCCGCTCGACGTGGTGTTCCAGCCCGGCGTCAACGAGGACCTCGCCGCCACCGCGGTCTGGGGCAGCCAGCAGCTCGCGCTCTCCGAGGGCGCGAAGAAGGACGGCGTGCTGGGCCTGTGGTACGGCAAGGGGCCGGGCGTCGACCGCTCGGGCGACGTGCTCAAGCACGCCAACGCCGCCGGCACCTCGGCGCATGGCGGCGTGCTGGCCATCGCCGGCGACGACCACACCTGCAAATCCTCCTCGATCCCGCACCAGTCGGACCACGCCTTCATCTCGGCGCTGATGCCGATGCTCTATCCCAGCTCGGTGCACGAGTTCCTCGAGCTGGGCCTGCTCGGCATCGCCATGTCGCGCTATTCGGGCTGCTGGGTCGGCTTCAAGGTGATCTCCGAGACGGTCGAGACCTCGACCGTGATCGATCTCGGGCAGGAGCGGCGGCAGTTCCTGCTGCCCACCGATTTCGACATGCCCGAAGGCGGTCTGAACCTGCGCTGGCCCGACCCGCCGCTGGTGCAGGACGAGCGGCTGCAGGAGCACAAGGGCTTCGCCGCGCTCGCCTTCGCCCGCGCCAACCGGGTCGACCAAGTCACGATCGACACGCCCAACGCCCGCTTCGGCATCGTCGCCTCCGGCAAGGCCTACGAGGACGTGCGCCAGGCGCTGGCCGAGCTGGGCCTCGGGCCCGACGAGTGGAAGGCGATCGGCCTGCGCCTCTACAAGGTGCGCATGCCCTGGCCGCTGGAGCCCGAGGGCATCCGCCACTTCTCGGAGGGGCTCGACGAGGTGCTGATCGTCGAGGAGCGCCGCGAGATCATCGAGAACCAGATCAAGCAGCAGCTGTTCAACTGGCGCGCCGACGTGCGCCCGCGGATCATCGGCAAGCACGACGAGAAGGACCGCCCCTTCCTGTCGCTCTCCCAGGGCCTCACCGTCGGCTCGGTCGGCCGCGCCATCGCCGACCGGCTTCTGCACATCGACCTGCCCGAGGGGCTGCACGACCGGATCGAGGCCGAGCTGAAGCGGCTCGAGGCCGGCCATGCGCGCGGCCTCGCCCACGAGGCGCCGGTGACGCGCCTGCCGCATTATTGCCCGGGCTGCCCGCACAACACATCGACCAAGGTGCCCGAGGGCTCGAAGGCGATGGCCGGCATCGGCTGCCACTACATGGTGCAGTGGATGGACCGCAACACCGAGACCTTCACCCATATGGGGGCCGAGGGCGTGCCGTGGAGCGCGATCGGCAAGTTCACCGAGGAGAAGCACCGCTTCGTCAACCTCGGCGACGGCACCTTCTTCCATTCCGGCCACCTCGCGATCCGCCAGTCGGTCGCGGCCAAGGCCAACATTACCTACAAGATCCTCTACAACGACGCGGTCGCCATGACCGGCGGCCAGAAGGTCGACGGGCCACTCTCGCCCGAGCAGGTGACGCATCAGGTCGCGCATGAGAACGTCGCGAAGATCGTGCTGCTCTCGGACCACCCCGAGAACTACTCGACCTCCGACCTGGCGCCGGGCACCGAGATCCGCCACCGCGACGAGGTCGACGCGGTGATGAAGGAGCTGCGCGAGATAGAGGGCGTGACCATCATGGTCTACGTCCAGACCTGCGCCGCCGAGCTGCGCCGCCGCCGCAAGCGCGGCAAGGCCGAGGACCCGGACATGCGGGTGCATATCGACCCGGCGGTCTGCGAGGGCTGCGGCGACTGCTCGGTGCAGTCGAACTGCATCGCGGTCGAGCCGCTGGAGACCGAGCTGGGGCGCAAGCGGCAGATCAACCAGTCGGCCTGCAACAAGGACTTCTCCTGCCTCAAGGGCTTCTGCCCCTCCTTCGTGACGCTGCGCGGCGCCAAGCCGCACAAGCGCCCGGCGGCCGAAGGGCCGGACGTCTCGACGCTGCCCGAGCCGCAGCTGCCGCAGATCGTCAAGCCGTGGAACGTCGCCGTCACCGGCGTCGGCGGCACCGGCGTGCTGACCATCGGCGCGCTTCTGGGCATGGCCGCGCATCTCGAGGGGCTGTCGCCGATGATCCTCGACATGGCGGGCCTCGCGCAGAAGGGCGGGGCGGTGCTGAGCCACATCCGCATCTCGACCCATGAGCGCCCGGCCACCGCGCCGCGCATCGCGACCGGCACGGCCGACGTGCTCTTGGCCGCCGACAGCGTGGTCGCGGCCTCGAAGGACGGCGTCACGCTCTGCGACGCGGAGCGCACCCACGCGGTGATGAACACCAAGCTCTCGCCGACCTCGGACTTCGTGCGCATCCGCGACTTCGACTTCCGCTCGGCTGGGGTGATGCGCGCGGTCGAGAAGACGGTGCGCTCGCCCGAGCATTTCCACGACTTCGCCCATGTCGCGCGCGAGCTTTGCGGCGACGAGATCGCGGTCAACATCATGATGCTGGGCTATGCCTGGCAGCAGGGGCTGATCCCGGTCGGGCGCGAGGCGATCGCCGAGGCGGTGCGCCTGAACGGCGTGGCGGTGCAGTCCAACCTCGACGCCTTCGACTGGGGCCGGGTGATGGCCGCCGACCCGCAGCGGGTGATCCGCGAGATGGGCGAGACCGACGAGCCGCCGCATGTCCCGCAGGCGCAGATGACGCTCGACCAGCTCGTCGCGCACCGCACCGGGCATCTGACCGACTACCAGAACGCCAGGCTCGCGCGGCGCTACACCGACCGGGTCGCGTCGGTGCGCAATGCGGCCGCCTCACACCCCATGGGCGACAAGATCGCCCGCGCGGTCGCGCAGAACTATGCCAAGCTGCTGAGCTACAAGGACGAATACGAGGTCGCCCGGCTCTTTACTCGGCCCGAGTTCTCGGAGAACCTGCGCCGGCAGTTCGACGGTGACTACAAGATCGCCTTCAACCTCGCGCCGCCGGGCCTGCCCGGCACCGACGCCGAAGGCCGGCCGAAGAAGCGCGAGTTCGGGCCTTGGGTCCTGAAGGCGTTCCGGGTGCTGGCGGCGGCGAAGCGGCTGCGCGGCACGCCGCTCGACGTCTTCGGCCGCAGCGAGGAGCGGCGGGCGGAGCGGGCGCTGATCGGCGCCTACGAGGCGGACATGGATCTGGCGATGGAGCGTCTGGGGAAGGGGCGCGACGCCGAGATCCTGCAACTGCTCGAACTGCCGGACCAGATCCGCGGCTACGGCCCGGTGAAGGCCAAGGCGATGGAACAGGCGGCCCCGCGGCGCGAGGCGCTGAGGGCCGCGATCAGGGAGGACGCCCCGCAAGCGGTGGCGGCGGAGTAGGGAGAGAACATGTTCGACGACGCGACGTGGCGCGATCGGGGTGAGCCCCGATCGCCGGCCGAAGACCTGCGGGCGGGGATGCGCTGATGGGAGTGCTGCGTTCCGCGATTTCGCCCTCGTCCGAACAGTTCGCCGAGAACCGCGAGGCCCAGCTCGCCGCGCTCGAGACCGTCCGCGAGGCGGTCGAGGCCGCCCGCGCCGGCGGCGGCGAGAAGGCCCGCGACCGCCACGTCTCGCGCGGCAAGCTCCTGCCGCGCGACCGGGTCACCCGCTTGCTCGATCCCGGCAGCCCCTTCCTTGAGGTGGGCGCCACCGCCGCGCACGGCCTCTATGACGGCGCGGCGCCGGGTGCGGGCGTGATCGCCGGCATCGGCCGGGTCGAGGGGCAGGAGGTCATGGTGGTGTGCAACGACGCCACCGTGAAGGGCGGCACCTACTACCCGATGACCGTCAAGAAGCACCTGCGCGCGCAGGAGATCGCGGAGCAGAACCATCTGCCCTGCGTCTACCTCGTCGACTCGGGCGGCGCCAACCTGCCCAACCAGGACGAGGTCTTCCCCGACCGCGACCATTTCGGGCGGATCTTCTACAACCAGGCCCGGATGAGCGGGAAGGGCATCCCGCAGATCGCCGTGGTGATGGGCTCCTGCACCGCCGGCGGCGCCTACGTGCCCGCCATGTCGGACGTGACCATCATCGTGAAGGAGCAGGGCACCATCTTCCTCGCCGGCCCGCCGCTGGTGAAGGCCGCGACCGGCGAGGTGGTGACCGCCGAGGAGCTGGGCGGCGGCGACGTGCACACGCGGCTCTCTGGCGTGGCCGACTACCTCGCCGACAACGACGCGCACGCGCTGGCGCTGGCGCGGCAGGCGGTGGCGGGGCTGAACCGCCGCAAGCCCGACAGCCTGCTGTTGCAGGCGGCCGAGGAGCCTCTGTTCGACCCCGAGGAGATCCTCGGCGTGGTGCCGGCCGATCCGCGCCGCCCCTACGACATCCGCGAGCTTCTGGCCCGCGTGCTCGACGGCTCGCGCCTCGACGAGTTCAAGCCGCGCTACGGCGAGACGCTGGTGACCGGCTTCGGCCATGTCATGGGCATGCCGGTGGGCATCATCGCCAACAACGGCGTGCTGTTCTCCGAGGCCGCCGTGAAGGGCGCGCATTTCGTGGAGCTGTGCTCGCAGCGCAAGATCCCGCTGGTCTTCCTGCAGAACATCACCGGCTTCATGGTCGGCCGCAAATACGAGGCCGGCGGCATCGCCAAGGACGGCGCCAAGCTGGTGACGGCGGTGGCCTCGACCGAGGTGCCGAAGGTCACCATGCTGGTCGGCGGCTCCTACGGGGCGGGCAATTACGGCATGTGCGGCCGCGCCTACAGCCCCCGCTTCCTGTGGACCTGGCCCGCCAGCCGGATCGGCGTGATGGGCGGCGAGCAGGCCGCCGGCGTCATGGCGCAGGTGCGCGGCGAGGCGCTGGATCGGCAGGGCAAGCCCTGGTCGCCCGAGGAGGAGACCGCCTTCAAGACGCCGCTGCGCGAGAAGTTCGAGGAGCAGGCGCACCCGCTCTATGCCAGCGCCCGGCTCTGGGACGACGGCGTGGTCGATCCGCGCAAGACCCGAGAGGTGCTGGCGCTGTCGCTTTCCGCCGCGTTGAACGCGCCGATCCCCGACACGCGCTTCGGCGTCTTCCGGATGTGAGGCGGGCATGGTGACGATGGAGGAACTGAAGGCCCGCGACCCGGAGCTGGTGAGCTTCCGCTTCGGCGACGGGCCCGAACTTTGCGCCGAGCTGATCGCTCTGGTCCGCTCGGGCGCCAAGACCGCGACCTGCGGCGCGCTGCGCGACTTCGAGGCAGGCGAGCCCCTGCCGGCGGTCGGCCGCCGCGACGTGGCGCTGAACTGGGACGGCAGCCCGGCGCTGCTGATCGAGACGGTCGAGGTCACGCAGCGCCGCTTCTGCGACGTCGATGCCGAGTTCGCCCTGGCCGAGGGCGAGAACGAGACGCTGGAAGGCTGGCGCGAGGGACACCGCCGCTACTTCGAGCGCAACGGGGGCTGGAGCCCCGAGATGATGCTGGTCTGCGAGAGATTCCGGCTGGTGGAGGATTTCGCCTGATGTTCGACAAGATCCTGATCGCCAACCGCGGCGAGATCGCCGCGCGGGTCATCACCACCGCGCGCCGGATGGGGCTGAAGACGGTCGCCGTGCATTCCGACGCCGACGCGAACGCGGTGCATGTCAAGCTCGCCGACGAGGCGGTGCGCATCGGCCCGGCGCCGGTGGGCGAGAGCTATCTCAAGATCGACGCCATCCTCGAGGCCGCGAAACGCACCGGCGCCGGAGCGATCCACCCGGGCTACGGCTTTCTCTCTGAGAACCCCGATTTCGTCGAGGCGGTCGAGGCCGCGGGGCTGGTCTTCGTCGGCCCGCCGGCGAGCGCGATCCGCGCCATGGGCCTCAAGGACGCCGCCAAGAAGCGGATGGAGGAGGCCGGCGTGCCGGTCGTGCCGGGCTATCACGGCGAGGGGCAGGACGCGAAGATGCTGGCCGAGGAGGCCGAGCGGATCGGCTACCCGGTCCTCATCAAGGCCCGCGCGGGCGGCGGCGGCAAGGGGATGCGGCTGGTCGAGCGGGCGGCGGATTTCGCCGACGCGCTCGAAGGGGCGCAGGCCGAGGGCCGGGCGAGCTTCGGCGACCCCGCCGTGCTGGTCGAGAAGTTCATCACCTCGCCGCGCCATGTCGAGATCCAGGTCTTCGCGGATTCCCACGGCAACGTCGTCCACCTGTTCGAACGCGACTGCTCGCTGCAGCGGCGGCACCAGAAGGTGATCGAGGAGGCCCCGGCGCCGGGCATGCCCGACAATGTCCGCGCCGCGATGGGCGCGGCCGCGGTCGAGGCGGCGCGCGCCATCGGCTATGTCGGGGCGGGCACGATCGAGTTCATCGCCGACGGCTCCGAGGGGCTGCGCGAGGACGGGTTCTGGTTCATGGAGATGAACACCCGCCTGCAGGTCGAGCATCCGGTGACCGAAGCAATCACCGGGCTCGATCTCGTCGAGTGGCAGATCCGCGTCGCGCGCGGCGAGGAACTGCCGCTGAAGCAGGACGAGCTGGGCATCGACGGCCACGCCTTCGAGGCGCGGCTCTACGCCGAGGACGCCGATCGCGGCTTCCTGCCCGCCACGGGCCGGCTGGAGCGGCTGCGCTTCCCCGAGGCCGCGCGCTTCGAGCTGGGCGCGGTGCGGGTCGATGCCGGCGTGCGCGAAGGCGACGCGATCACCCCGCATTACGACCCGATGATCGCCAAGGTGATCGCGCATGGCGCGACGCGGCAGGAGGCGATGGCGCGCCTGCTGGCGGCGCTCGAGGCCACGCAGGTCGGCGGCACGGTCACCAATCTCGGCTTCCTCGCCGCGCTCTTGCGCCACGAGGGCTTCGCCAATGGCGAGGTGGACACCGGGCTGATCGGCCGCGACCTCGAGGCGCTGACGGCGAAGGCCGAGATGCCCGCCCACGTGCCGGTGCTCGCGGCACTCGCCGCCGCCGGTCTCGACCACCCGCCCGCCGCGCAGGACCCGTGGGACGCGCTTCGGGGCTTCCGCCACTGGGGCGCCTCCGAGATCCACGTGCCGCTCCTGCACGAGGGCGAGCCGCTGGAGGTGGCGCTGGTCAAGGACGGGCCGGGCAGCTGGCACCGCGAGGGTAGCGAGACGGCTGTTTCACGTGACGCAAACGGCCTCGCCGTGACGTCCGGCGGCCGCCGCTTCCGCGCCGAGGCGGCGAAGCATGGCCATCGCGTCACCGTCTGGGACGCGGGCCGGGCCTGGGTGTTCGAGATCCCCGATCCGCTGGCCGCGGCCGAGGCGGCAGGCGGCGGCGACGGCATCGTCGCGCCGATGCCGGGCCTCGTTAAACGGATGCGCGCCGAGGCCGGGCAGACGGTCGAGAAGGGCCAGCCGCTCGCCATCCTCGAGGCGATGAAGATGGAGCACACGCTCACCGCACCGCGCGACGGGGTGGTGGCCGAGGTGCTTGCCAAGGAAGGGTCGCAGGTCTCCGACGGCGACCTGCTGCTGACGCTGGAGCCGCAAGATGACTGAGCGCGTCGAGATCGTCGAGGTCGGCCCGCGCGACGGGCTGCAGAACGAGAGCAAGGTGATCCCAGCCGCGGCCAAGATCGAGCTGGTCGACAGGCTTTCGGCCTGCGGCTTCCGCCGGATCGAGGTGACGAGCTTCGTGAACCCCAAGCGCGTGCCGCAGATGGCCGACGCGGCCGAGGTGCTGGCCGGCATCGCCCGCAATCCAAACATCCGCTACGCCGCGCTGACCCCGAACCTGCGCGGCTTCGAGGCCGCGCGCGACGCGCGGGCCGAGGAGGTCGCGGTGTTCGGTTCGGCCTCGGAAGGGTTCAGCCAGGCCAATATCGGCTGCTCCATCGCCGAGAGCATGGAGCGGTTCCTGCCCGTGATGGAGGCCGCGCAAGGAGCCGGCCTGCCGGTGCGCGGCTACGTCTCCTGCGTCACGCACTGCCCCTATGACGGCAAGGTCGAGCCCGAGGCGGTGGCCGATGTCGCCGCGCGGCTTCTCGAGATGGGCTGCTACGAGATCAGCCTCGGCGAGACGCTGGGCCGGGCGCTGCCCGAGGACACCGACGCCATGCTGGACGCGGTTCTGCAGCGGGTGCCGTCGGAAAAGCTCGCGGGCCATTTCCACGACACCTCGGGCCGGGCGCTCGACAATGTCGCGGTCTGCCTCGACCGGGGCCTGCGGGTGTTCGACGCCAGCATCGGGGGCTTGGGCGGCTGCCCCTTCGCGCCGGGTGCCGCGGGCAACGTCGCGACCGAGGGGCTGGCGCTGATGCTGCAGGAGCGGGGCTTCGACACCGGGCTCGACATGAAGCGGCTGGCCGAGACGGCGGGCTTCGCCAAGGAGCTGCGCGCATGACATACGAAACGCTGGAGCTTTCGACCGACGATCGCGGCGTGCTCACCGTCACGCTGAACGCGCCAGAGCGGAAAAACGCGCTCTCGGCGCGGATGATGGACGAGCTGACGCATCTCGCCTCGCATGAGGGCGCGCAGGCGCGCGCGGTGGTGCTGCGGGGCGCGGGCGACGTGTTCTGCGCCGGCGGCGACCTGAACTGGATGAAGGCGCAGATCGCGGCCGACCGGGCCGGGCGCATGGCCGAGGCGAAGCGCCTCGCCAACATGCTCGGCGCGCTCAACACCATGCCGCGGCCGCTGATTGGGAAGATCCATGGCGGCGCCTATGGCGGCGGCGTCGGCATGGCCTGCATCTGCGACGTGGCGATCGCCGCGCACGGCACGCGCTTCGGCTTCACCGAGACCAAGCTCGGCATCATCCCGGCGACGATTTCTCCTTACGTGCTGGCACGGATGGGCGAGGGGCGGGCGCGGCAGGTCTTCATGTCGGCGCGGCTGTTCGACGCCGCCGAGGCCGAGCGGCTGGGCATCGTCGCCCGCGCCGTGGCGGCGGAGGATCTCGACGCCGCGGTCGAGGCCGAGGTCGCGCCCTATCTCAAGATCGCGCCCGGCGCGGTCGGCCGCTCCAAGGCGCTGGCCCGCGCGCTCGGGCCGCGCATCGACGACGAGGTGATCGCCGCGACGATCGAGCGCCTCGCCGACGCCTGGGAGAGCGAGGAGGCGGAGGAGGGCATCTCGGCCTTCCTCGAGAAGCGCCCCGCCCGCTGGACGTGACCGCGCAGCCCATTGACCCCGCCGCGCCCGCGCCCAAGGATGTCCGGCGCAGGCGCGGATGGGGCGAGATGGGCGAGGCGATCGAACTGGACGAGACCGACCGGCGGCTGCTGCGGCTTCTGCAGGCCGAGCCGGAGCTGACGCTGCGCGAGGTCGGCGACCGGCTGGGCCTGTCGCACACCCCCTGCTGGCGGCGGCTGGCGCGGATGCGCGAGGCCGGGGTGATCGAGGAACGCCGCCACATCGTCGACCCGGTGGCCGCGGGCTTCGAGATCATCGTGTTCTGCGCGGTGCGGATGAACGGCCATTCCCGCGCCCATCTCGAGGAGTTCGAGGCGGCGGTGGGCCGGATCGCGGAGGTCGTCATGTGCTACTCGGTCTCGGGCGACCACGACTACCTGCTCAAGGTGCTGGCCAAGTCGATCAAGCATTACGAGAGCACGGTGAAGAACGCTCTGGTGCAGCTGCCGCACGTGCTGTCGATCTCGACCAGCGTGACGCTGCGCGAGATCAAGAACACCACCGACGTTCCGGTCTGACGCCGGCCATATGACCGGCCCCCGCGACCGCGCGTCGCGCACAGGAACCGCCCCCGACGCCCCCGGTTGGTCCGGCGAAGGAGAGCCCGCATGACCAGACCCCGCCCCGAGAGGCAGACCGACAGGCCGGGCGGGACCCCGGCGAGCAACACCGTGCCGATCCGCGACCTCGGCGTGATCGGCGACCGCCGCAGCGCCGCCGTTCTCGACCGCATGGGCCGCATCCTGTGGTACTGCCCCTGCCGCTTCGACGGGCCGAGCCTGCTCGCGGGCCTGCTCGACCCCGATGGCGGCGAATGGCGGGTCGAGGTCGAAGGCGCGCGGCCCGGGCCGCGCCGCTACCTCGACGGCAGCGGCATGCTGGAGACGACGCTCGAGCACGACGCGGGGCGCGTCACGCTGCTCGACTGGATGACCTCGGGCCCCGATGCGCCGGTGGGCGTGCTGCTGCGCGAGATCGGCCCGTCGCCCGTGCCGGTCCGGCTGGTGCTGCATCCGCGCCCCGATTACGGCCGCCACGCGGCGCAGCTGTCGCGCTCGGGCGAGGCGGTGATGATCGAGCAGATGGCGCTGCACGGCTCGCACCCGCTCAGGATCGAGGGCGACGCGGCGGTGATGGAGCTGCCCGCCGGCGAGGCGGGCTGGATGCTGCTGTCGGACGGCCCGCTGCCGCCGCCCGACCGCGCGGCGATCGACGGCTGGCGCGAAAACAGCCTCGCCTACTGGAAGACCTTCGACGAGGCGGTGGATTACCAAGGCGTCTTCAAGACGGAGATCGACGAGGCGCTGCGCGCGATCCGGCTCTGCACCCACGAGGAATCCAGCGGCACCGTCGCCGCCGTCACCACCTCTCTGCCAGAGGTGCCGGAAGGGCCGCGCAACTGGGACTACCGCTATGTCTGGCTGCGCGACGCGGGGATGATCGTCTCGGCGCTGCTCAGGCTGTGCAAGAGCGACGGCGAGGGCGAGCGCTACCTGCGCTTCATCTGCCGCTCGACCGGCACCTCGGAGCATTACCCGATGGCCGTGTTCACCGATCTCGACAGCCAGACCGCGCCGCCCGAGACCGAGCTGCCGCTGGCCGGCTGGAACGGCGCGCGCCCGGTGCGCATCGGCAACGGCGCGGCCGACCAGCTGCAACTCGACGCCTTCGCCAATGTCGCGCTTGCCGCCAAGCTGCTCTACCGCGAGGGCAAGCAGGACGAGCGCGCGCATTGGGACGTGGTGCAGGACATCTGCAACTTCCTCACCGGCTGCTGGCAGGAGCCCGATCACGGCATCTGGGAGGAGGGGGAAAGGCTGCACTACACCTCCGGCAAGGTGGTCGCGGCCTGCGCGCTGGAATCGGCCGCCGCCTACGGCGATGCCGACGAAGCGAAGCGCTGGGGCGATGCCGCGCGCGAGATCCGCGACTGGGTGGCGGCCCACTGCCTGACGCCTGAGGGGGCCTATGCCGTCCATGCCGGCTCGGACGAGGTCGACGTCACCGCCGCGCTGTTCCCGGTCTGGGACTACTGCGCCGCCGACACGCCCGAGATGATCGCCACCATGACGGCACTCGAGCGCGACTGGAGCCCGGACGGCAAGCTCTACTGGCGCCGCCTGCAGGAGGCCGACGGCCGGGCCGAAGGGGTCTTCGTCGCCGCCGGATTCTGGGTGGCGCAGTACTGGGTAATGCGCGGCGAACTGGAGCGCGCGCGCGAGATCATCGAGGCCGGCATCGCGCAGGGCAACGATCTGGGCCTGTTCTCCGAGGAGGCCGACCCGCGGACCGGCGAGATGCTCGGCAATATCCCGCAGGCCTTCGCCCATGCCGGGCTGATCGGCGCGGTGATCGATCTCAACCGCGCGCTCGAGGCGCGCAAATCGAACGGCTGAGCCTTTCGCGGGTTGTGTCCCCGACAAGGACGCAACCCGAACCGGGAGACCGCTCATGACCGTGACCGACGACTACAGCTACGACCACGTCGAGGCCTCGACCCTGCGCAGGGACATGGCCTTCAGCGCCGGAACGCCCGGCCCGGGCGACCGGCTGCCCGGCTTCGACCTGCCCGAGGCCTCGGGCGGGCGCATCCGCAGCCATTCGATCACCAGCAACCGGCCGATCCTGCTGATCACCGGCTCCTACACCTGCCCGATGACGGCGGCCTCGAACCCGCTTCTGAAGAAGCTGCATCGCCGCTATGGCGGCCGCATCGTCTTCGTCATGCTGCATGTCCGCGAGGCGCATCCGGGCGAACGCTACGGCCAGCCGCGCGACATGGACACCAAGATCGCCAATGCCCGCGCGCTCAAGCGCCGCGACAGGCTGCCCTGGTCGGTCGCGGTGGACGACGTCTCGGGCACGCTGCACCGTCAGCTCGACCTCAAGCCGAACGCGGTCTGGCTCACCGATCAGGACGGCACCATCGTCTATCGGGGCCTCTGGGCCGGCGATGACGACCCGCTCGAGGACGCGCTCGAGGCGGTGTCGCGCGGCCGGCTGCCGAAGAAGCGCGAGAGCCACGCCCGGCTCAAGCCGATGGCCGCCGGGATCGGCGTGATGCGCGAGGTGACGCGCCGCTCGGGCGCGCGGGCCGAGGCCGATCTGTGGAAGGCCGCGCCGCCGATGGCGGTGCTGGCGCGGATCGCCGACGTCTATCGCCCGCTGCCGCCGCATTGGCGCACCGCTGCCGCCGCCGCGACGGTCGGCCTCGCCGCGACCGCGCTGGTCGGGGTGCTGACATCGGCGCGCCGCAAGTGAGCCGCGCCGGCCGCCCGTGAGGCGCAGGCGGTCCCGGCACTGGCCGGGGCCGCCGCGTCCTCCGCCTGCACGGGCCGCGCCATGCGGGCGGCCCGTTCGGCCAGACCCCTCCGGTCGCCCGCCTTCGGCGGGCGCTTGCCGCTGCGTCGCGCGGGGCTGGCGCTCGGTCGCGCGCCATGCCTTACTCCGCCGCGGAGCGGGCCGTCATGCGCGCGTCGTGCGGACGTGGCAGTCAAACGGCATGAGCGGAAACGGGGGAGGACCCATGAAGATCGCGATCCTCGGCGGCGACGGTTTCGTCGGCTGGCCGACCTGTCTGCACCTGTCCGAGCAGGGCCACGAGATCCACATCGTCGACAACCTGTCGCGGCGCTGGATCGACACCGAGCTGGGCGTGCAGTCGCTCACCCCGATGGATTCGATCCAGGAGCGCTGCCGGATCTGGCACGAGGTGACGGGGCGCCGGCTGAACTTCCACCTGCTCGACCTCGCCAAGGAATACGAGCGGCTGAAGCAGTGGCTCGCCGAGGAGCGCCCCGACGCGGTGATCCACTTCGCCGAGCAGCGCGCCGCGCCCTATTCGATGAAGTCCGACCGCCACAAGGTCTACACGGTCAACAACAACACCAACGCCACGCACAACTTGCTCGCCGCGCTGGTCGAGACCGGGATCGACGCGCATCTCGTGCACCTCGGCACCATGGGCGTCTACGGCTATTCCAGCGTCGGTGCGGCGATCCCCGAGGGCTACCTGAACGTCGATGTCGAGACGCTGTCGGGCGAGAAAGTCGAGCAGGAGATCCTGTATCCGACCCGGCCCGGCTCGGTCTACCACATGACCAAGTCGCTCGATCAGATCCTGTTCCAGTTCTACGCCCAGAACGACGGGCTCAGGATCACCGACCTGCACCAGGGCATCGTCTGGGGCACCCATACCGACCAGACCCGGCGGCACGAGCAGCTGATCAACCGCTTCGACTACGACGGCGATTACGGCACGGTGCTGAACCGCTTCCTGATTCAGGCGGCGATCGGCCATCCGCTCACCGTGCACGGCAGCGGCGGCCAGACCCGCGCCTTCATCCACATCCAGGATTCGGTGCGCTGCATCGAGCTGGCGCTGCAGGATGCGCCCAAGCGCGGCGAGCGGGTGCGGATCTTCAACCAGATGACCGAGACGCACCGGGTGCGCGACCTCGCCGAGCTGGTGGCGAAGCAGACCGGCGCCAAGATCGCCTACCTGCCGAACCCCCGCAAGGAAGCCGAGGAGAACGAGCTCGTGGTGAAGAACGAGCAGTTTCTCGCGCTTGGCCTCGAACCGATCACCCTGCGGGAAGGCCTCTTGGACGAGGTGGTCGAGGTGGCGCGCAAATATGCGCACCGGATCGACCGTAGCCGCGTGCCGGCCGTCTCGGCCTGGACCCGCGACCTCGCCCGGCGGGTGGAGCGCGACCCCGAGGGCCGCGCGCTGCGCCGCATCTCGTGACCGAGGGCCTGCGCCCCGAGGGCCCGGCGCGAAGCCGCCGGGCCTACGTCACCCTCGTCACCAATGCCGATTTCGCGCTCGGGGCGAAGGCGCTCCTGCGCTCGCTGCGACTCTCGGCGGCGCAGGCCGACCTCGTGGTGCTGCACACCGGCGGGGTGGGGGAAGCTTCGCTCGCGCCGCTGCGCGCGCGCGGCGCGCGGCTGGTGGCGACCGATCTGCTGCCGGTCTCCGACGCTTTCGCCGCCGCACATGCGCGCGAGGCGCTGCACGGGGCCGCGCCCTTCACCAAGGGCGAGAAGCCGGCCTTTCACACCCCGCTCGACAACTTCGCCAAGCTGCGGCTGTGGCAGCTGACCGACTATGACCGGGTGGTGTTCCTCGACGCCGACACGCTGGTCTTGCGCAACATCGACACGCTGTTCGACTACCCGGAGTTCTGCGCCGCGCCGAACGTCTACGAGAGCCTCGCCGACTTCCATCGCATGAATTCCGGCGTCTTCACCGCGCGGCCCGACCCGGCCACTTTTGACGCCATGCTGGCCCGGCTCGACCGGCCCGGCGCCTTCTGGCGGCGCACCGACCAGACCTTCCTGCAGGCGTTCTTCCCCGACTGGCACGGCCTGCCGGTGACCTACAACACGCTGCAATATGTCTGGCTGAACCTGCCCGAGCTGTGGAGCTGGGAGCAGATCAAGGTGCTGCACTACCAGTACGAGAAGCCGTGGCAGGACCACGCCAAGGCCGACCGGCTCAGGCCGCTGATCGAGCTGTGGAAGGCATTCGCCGGCGAAGGGCCGGTGCCGGAGCTGTTGGACCTGCCGGACCCGACATGAGGGTCGCTCTGACCGGAGCCTCGGGGCTGGTCGGGCAATTCCTGCTGCGCGGCCTGCACGCGCGCGGCCACGCGGTCGTGGCGCTGGGCCGCACGGCGGTGCCGGGGGCCGAGCATCACGATTGGCGGCTGGGCGAGGCCGCGCCGCTCTCGGGCTGCGAGGCGCTGGTGCATGCCGCCTTCAGCCACGCGCCGGGGCGCTATCGTGGCGGCGAGGGGGACGATCCTGAGGGGTTTCTCGGGCGCAATCGCGACGGCTCGCTGCGGCTGTTCGAGGCGGCACGGGCGGCGGGTGTCACACGCGCCGTGTTCCTGTCCTCGCGCGCGGTCTATGGCGACTACCCGCCGGGTACCGAACTGGCCGAGGATCTGCCGCCGCGCCCCGACACGCTCTATGGCGAGATGAAGTGGGCGGTCGAGCAGGGGCTGGCCGCCTTGGCCCGGCCCGGCTTCGCCACCGCGAGCCTGCGCGCCACCGGCATCTACGGCCCGCCCGCGCCGGGGCAGGCGCACAAATGGCAGGGCCTGTTCGCGGCCTTCGCGGCGGGCGAGGACGTCGCGCCGCGCGTGGCGACGGAGCTGCACGGCGACGACCTCGCCGCCGCCGTGGCGCTGCTGCTTGAAGTGCCGGAGGACGCGCTCGCGCTACGCAGCTTCAACGCTTCCGACATCGTGCTCGACCGGCGCGATCTGCTGGAACGCGTGGCCCGGATCACCGGTCGGGGCGGGGTGCTGCCCGAACGGGCCGACGCCGCGCGGGTCAGCGCCATGCGCTGCGACAGGGTGCGGGGCCTGGGCTGGACGCCGCGCGGCATGGGCGGCCTCGACGCCGCCCTGCGCGAGATGCTCTAGCGCGCCGGCCCGGTCAGCCGGTTGACGTGGCCCATCTTGCGGCCCGCCCGCGCCTCGGCCTTGCCGTAGAGATGGATCGCAGCCTGCGTGCCCGCGATCTCGGGGATGCGGTCGACGTCGTCGCCGATCAGGTTCTCCATCACCACGTCCGAATGCCGCGCGCCGTCGCCCAGCGGCCAGCCGGCCACGGCGCGGATGTGCTGCTCGAACTGGTCGATCAGGCAGCCATCCTGCGTCCAGTGGCCGGAATTGTGCACACGCGGAGCGATCTCGTTCACCACGAGACCGGAGGCGGTGACGAAGAGCTCCACCCCCAGCACGCCGACATAGTCGAGCTCGGTCAGGATCTTCGCCGCCAGGAGCACCGCGTCGGTGCGCTGCGCGGCCGAGAGCCGCGCCGGCACGGTGGTCTCGCGCAGGATGCCGCCCTCGTGCCGGTTCTCGCCCGGATCGAAGCAGGCCACCGCGCCGCCCGTCCCGCGCGCGCCGATCACGCTCACTTCGTGGCTGAACTCCACGAAACCCTCGAGGATCGCCGGCGCGCCGTTCATCTCGGCCAGCGCGGCGGCGGCGTCGCTTGCGGCCATGATCCGCGCCTGCCCCTTGCCGTCATAGCCGAAGCGGCGGGTCTTTAGGATCGCGGGCGTGCCGATCCGCTCCAGCGCGGCGTCGAGCGAGGCGGCGTCGTCGACGGTGGCGTAGGGCGCGGTGGCGAGGCCGAGATCGCGCAGGAAATCCTTCTCGTCGAGCCGGTCCTGGCTCACGGCGAGCGCGCGGCGGTTCGGGCGGATCGGCACGATCGCTTCGATCAGGTCGAGCGATTCCGCTGGCACGTTCTCGAACTCGTAGGTGACGACGTCGACGGCCTCGGCAAAGGCGCGCAGCGCCGCCTCGTCGTCCCAGGCCGCGCAGGTGGCGCGCGCCGCGACCTCGGCGGCCGGGCCGCCCTCGGCGGGGTCGTAGACGTGGCAATGCAGCCCGAGGCGGGAGGCCGCGACGGCGAGCATGCGGCCGAGCTGGCCGCCGCCGAGGATGCCGATGGTTTGGCCGGGGCGGAGCGCGTCAGTCATCGGTGGGCTCCTCGGGGATCGAGGTCGAGAGCGCGGCGCGCCAGTCGTCGAGCCGCTGCGCGAGGCCTTCGTCCTGCAGCGCGAGGATGCCCGCCGCCATCAGCCCGGCATTGGCCGCGCCCGCCGATCCGATCGCCATGGTGGCGACCGGAAAGCCGCGCGGCATCTGCAGGATCGAGTAGAGCGAATCGACGCCCGACAGCGCCCTGGTCTGCACCGGCACGCCGATCACCGGCACGCGGGTCTTCGAGGCCATCATGCCCGGCAGATGCGCCGCGCCGCCGGCGCCGGCGATGATCACCTGCAGGCCCCGCTCCACGGCGGTCTTGCCGTAGTCCCAGAGCCGGTCGGGTGTCCGATGCGCCGAGACGATCTTCGTCTCGAAGGCGACGCCCAGCTCGTCGAGCATCTGCGCCGCCTCGCGCATCGTCGCCCAGTCCGACTGGCTGCCCATGATGATGCCGACCTTCGGATCCATGCCGCTCCCCTTCGCTGTCTTGGGGGCGGGTTACACCGGGGCAGGGGGCGGCCGCAACGGCAAGCGCGGCTCAGGCGATGATGTCGGGAAAGATCCGGTCCTCGATCCGGGCGATTCGGTCCTTGAGCTGCAGCTTCTGCTTCTTCAGGCGGCGCAGGCGCAGCATGTCGGTGCCGCCGCGCTCCTCGAGCGCGTGGATCGCCTCGTCGAGATCGCGGTGCTCGCGCTTGAGCACCTCGAGCTCCACGCGGAGCACCTCGATCTCCTCCATCTTCGCGGATTGGTTCATGGCCGGGCCCCAGGTCTTTTCGACAGCATATTCGCTGTACCCTCCGCCGCCTAGCCCCGCCACTTGCAAGGCGGAATTCCGCCTCCCATATTGAAATCAAGCGGCTGCCGATGCCGGGGCCGCTGACGGACGGTCGCTTGTGAAAGGACGTGTCGCATGACGAAGTCGACATTGGGGACGCACCCCTTCCTTCTGGGCTTCGAACAGCTGGAGCGGCTGGTCGAACGCACCGCGAAGGCGTCGGGAGACGGATATCCACCCTACAACATCGAACAGACGTCCGAGCGCTCCTACCGGATCACGCTGGCGGTCGCCGGCTTCGCCGAGGACGACCTGTCGATCACGGTCGAGGACAACCAGCTCGTGGTGCGCGGCCGCCAGTCCGAGGCGGCCCAGGAGCGGGTCTTTCTGCATCGCGGCATCGCCGCGCGCCAGTTCCAGCGCAGCTTCGTGCTCGCCGACGGCGTCGAGGTTGGCGAAGCGGTGATGGAGAACGGCCTCCTGCACATCGACCTTTCCCGTCAGCCCGCCGACAGCGTCGTGCAGACGATCCGCATCAAGAGGAGTGGAAAATGAACACCCAGTTCCGCCATCCCAAGCTGACCGCCGACGAAAGCAACCTGGTCTACGTCAAGCCCGTCGCCGTGGCCGACCTGCCCGACGAGGTGCAAGAGCAGGCCGAGGGCCTCGACGTGCTCTTCGCGGTGCATGACAGCGAGGGCCAGCAGCTGGCGCTGGTGGCCGATCGCGACCTTGCCTTCACGCTGGCGCGCCAGCACGACATGCAGCCGCTGACGCTGCATTGACCCCGCTCGCCTTCGACTGGGTCGACGCCTTCGCCGACCGGCCCTTCGGGGGCAACGGATGCGCGGTCGTCCATGACGCCGCGCATCTCGACGCCGAGACCTGCCGCGCCTTCGTGCGCGAGACCTCGCTCGTCGAATGCACCTTCACCGGCCCGTCGGAGCGGGCCGACATGCGGGTGCGCTACTTCCTTGCCAGCCGCGAGATCCCCTTCGCCGGGCATCCGACCATCGCCACCGTCGCGGCGATGCTGTCGCGCGGGCTGATCGAGGGCGACGGGCTGACGCTCGAGACGCAGGCCGGGATCATCCCGATCACGCTGACCCGGTCGGCCGGCCTGCCGCTGATCGGCATGACGCAGGTCGCGCCGCGCTTCGGGCCGGAGGTGCCGCCGGACCTGGTCGCCGCCACCATCGGCCTCGACCCCGGCGACATCGTCGCGCCGCCGCAGGTGGTCTCGACCGGGCTGCCCTTCTGCATCACCGTGCTCAGGGATCACGACGCGCTGCGCCGGGCGCGGCTCGACGTCGACGCGCTCGGCCGGTTCCGCGCGCATCTGGGCGGCGAGCCCGACGCCGACGTGATGGAGCCCTTCCTCGTCACGCTCGAAGGCGCGACCTCAGCCGGGCGGACCTTCTCGCGGCTGCTCCTGGCGCCGCCGAGCCCGCCCGAGGATCCGTTCACCGGCTCGGCCACCGGCGCGACGGCGGCCTATCTGTGGGCGCGCGGGCTGATCGACGCGCCGCGCTACACCGCGGAGCAGGGGCACTGGATGGGCCGGCCGGGGCAGGCCGAGGTCGAGGTGCTGGGCCCGCCCGGTGCGATCGAGGGCGTCCGGGTCTCGGGCACGGGGCATATGCTGATGCGGGGCGAGCTGCTGCTCTGACCCACTGACCGCAACGAAAAAGGCGCGCCCCAGGGGGCGCGCCTTTCGCGTTCTCATGAATGGCCGGGTCAGCCGGCGATCAGTCCCATCTGCTCGAGCTTCAGGATCACCTGATGCGCGCAGTTGTCGACATCGGTGCCCTCGGTCTCGACCCGGAGCTCGGGCGTCTCGGGCACGTCGTAGGGGTCGGAGATGCCGGTGAACTCCTTGATCTTGCCCTCGCGCGCCAGCTTGTAGAGCCCCTTGCGGTCACGCCGCTCGCATTCCTCGAGCGAGGTCGCGACATGCACCTCGACGAAGGCGCCGTGGTTCTCGACGTCCTCGCGCACCGCGCGGCGAGTGGTGGCGTAGGGCGCGATCGGCGCGCAGATCGCGATGCCGCCGTTCTTGGTGATCTCGCTCGCCACGAAGCCGATGCGGCGGATGTTGAGGTCGCGGTGCTCCTTCGAGAAGCCCAGCTCGCTCGAGAGGTTCTTGCGCACGATGTCGCCATCCAGAAGCGAGACCGGCCGCCCGCCCATCTCCATCAGCTTGACCATCAGCGCGTTGGCGATGGTCGACTTGCCCGAGCCCGACAGCCCGGTGAAGAACACCGTGAAGCCCTGCTTGGCGCGCGGCGGCTTGGTGCGGCGCAGCTCGCGCACCACCTCGGGGAAGGAGAACCACTCGGGGATCTCCAGCCCCTCGGCCAGGCGGCGGCGCAGCTCGGTGCCCGAAATGTTCAAGACGGTCGCGCCCTCGGGCACCTCGTCGATCGGGTAGTACTGCGCCTTCTCCTGCACGTAGACCATGTGCTTGAAGTCGACCATCTCGATGCCGACCTCCTCCTGGTGCTGGCGCACCAGCTCCTGCGCGTCGTAGGGGCCGTAGAAATCCTCGCCCTGGCTGTTCTTGCCAGGGCCGGCATGGTCGCGGCCGACGATGAAGTGGGTCAGGCCGTGGTTCTTGCGGATGATCGCGTGCCACAGCGCCTCGCGCGGGCCGCCCATGCGCATCGCGAGGTTCAGAAGCGACAGATGCGTGGTCGAGGAGGGGTACTTGTCGAGCACCGCCTCGTAGCAGCGCACCCGGGTGAAGTGGTCGACGTCGCCCGGCTTGGTCATGCCCACCACCGGGTGGATCAGCAGGTTGGCCTGCGCCTCCTTGGCGGCGCGGAAGGTCAGCTCCTGGTGCGCGCGGTGCAGCGGGTTGCGGGTCTGGAAGGCGACGATGCGCTGCCAGCCCATCTTGCGGAAATAGGCGCGCAGCTCGTTGGGCGTGTCGCGCCGCGCCTTGAAGTCGTAATGCACCGGCTGCTGGATGCCGGTCACCGGGCCGCCGAGATAGACCTTGCCGGTGTGGTTGTGCAGCTGGTTCACCGCCGGGTGGGCCTGGTCGTCGGCGCCGAACACCTTCTCGGCCTCGCGCGACTTGTTCGGCACCCACTTGTCGGTGACGGTCATGGTGGCGAGGATCACGCCCTCCTGGTCGCGCAGCGCGATGTCCTGGCCGATCTCGACCCGCTCGGCGAAGCTTTCCGAGACGTCGAGCGTCACCGGCATCGGCCAGAGCTGGCCGTCGGCGAGGCGCATGGTGTCGACCACGCTGTCGTAGTCCTCCTCCGACAGGAAGCCCTTGAGCGGGTTGAACCCGCCATTCATCAGGAGCTCGAGATCGCAGGTCTGCCGCTGGGTCAGATCGTGCGAGACGAGGTTGCCGGCCTCGAGCTTCAGCTTCTGGGCCGAGTCGTAGGAGACGTAGAGCTCGGGGATCGGGGCGAGATTGGGGGCCATCATGACGCAACTCCGGGGGCCGGAAAATGAACTGTTCCTAGCGCTCGTAGACCGTGCGTTCGCAACGGATCAAGAGCGATGCGGGTGAAACGGACAAGTTTCCGGTTTCGGGCGCCGAGGCAGAACGATCATGCGCCGGGTGCCGATCGCCGTGGAACACCCCTCGGCCGCGCGCCGCGCACCACGGGGTCGGCCGCCCGAACGGGACGAGCATGGCGCCATCGGGCGGGCCCCGTCCCAACAGCGGAGATGGGTGAGATTCGGCACCTTGCGCGCCGCGGCTCCGCTCGCGGGCCTGCTGCGGGCCCGGTGAAGGGCGGCGCGGTTCTCGACATGGCGCACCGCCGGGTCGGGCGGATTAACGCGCAGGTCGTGGCATCACGCAGATAGGAGGTAGGGGCCACGTCGATGCCTTCGGCGCTCAGCGAGGCGGAGAGGGCTCGCTGGCCACCGTGGTGAAACCGGCCCACGGGATGCTCGGCCGCGCCGAGCGGGTCGGCGCCCTCGGGCAGGACGCGCCGGAGACGGGCGCTTCGGGCGGCGGAGCCGGAGGTCCGCCGCCCGGAAACTCATTGTACGCCTTCGGTCTCGGGCGCGCCGTAGCCCAGCGGCAGCGTTTCGTCCTTGGCGTGGCCCTCGACCTCGGGCGCGTCGCCCGCCTCGGCGAGGAAGCGCTCGGCGTCGAGCGCGGCCATGCAGCCCATGCCGGCCGAGGTCACGGCCTGGCGGTAGACGTGGTCGGTCAGGTCGCCCGCCGCGAAGACGCCCGGCACCGAGGTGCGGGTGGTGCCCGGCTCGACCTTCACGTAGCCGCCGTGATGGGTCTCGAGCTGGTCCTTGACCAGCTCCGAGGCCGGCGCGTGGCCGATGGCGATGAACACGCCCTTGGCCGGGATCTCGGTGATCTCGCCGGTCTTGACGTTCTTGGCGCGCACGCCGGTCACGCCCTTGGGGCTGTCCTCGCCGACCACTTCCTCGAGCTGGTGGAACCACAGCGTCTCGATCTTCGGGTGATCGAAGAGGCGCTTCTGCAGCACCATCTCGGCGCGCAGCTCGTCACGGCGGTGGATCAGCGTGACCTTGGAGGCGAAGTTGGTCAGGAACAGCGCCTCTTCCACGGCGGTGTTGCCGCCGCCGACCACGACGATCTCCTGACCGCGGTAGAAGAAGCCGTCGCAGGTGGCGCAGGCCGAGACGCCGAAGCCCTTGAAGGCCTCCTCGGAGGGCAGGCCGAGCCATTTCGCCCGCGCGCCGGTGGCGAGGATCACCGCGTCGGCCTTGTAGACCGTGCCGCTGTCGCCCTTGGCGGTGAAGGGCCGCTTCGAGAGGTCGAGATCGGTGATGATGTCGGTGATCACCTCGGCGCCCATCTCGCGGGCATGGCCCTCCATGCGCACCATCAGGTCGGGGCCCTGCACGGTGGCGTCGCCGGGCCAGTTCTCGACATCGGTGGTGGTGGTGAGCTGGCCGCCCGGCTCGAGACCCTGCACCAGGATCGGCTTGAGCATCGCCCGGCTGGCATAGACCGCCGCCGTGTAGCCCGCGGGGCCCGAGCCGATGATCAGCACCCTGGTTTCGCGCTCCGTGGTCATGGGACACCCCCTTGCAAGCCTGAAGTCGGCTGCATATAGCCCCTGCGCCTGACGGTGCAAACCCCCGCAGCCCGGCCATGACGGTCGCGCAGGGCGGTCTACCGTTCCCTTGAAACCATGCCGGTTGGTCACGATGTTGCGCGGACGTGCAAGATCGTTGCGCAAGCCGTCTCGGTGACGTAGGGGTCGCGCAAGATTCAGGAGTGGGACATGCCGGGGACCAAGCTAGACGAGATCGACAGGAAGATCCTGGCCGAGCTGCAGGGCGACGGGCGGATGACGAATGTGGAGCTGGCCCGCCGGGTCGGGATCTCGGCGCCGCCCTGCCTGCGCCGGGTGCGCACGCTCGAGGAGCAGGGCTACATCCGCGGCTACCACGCCGATGTCGATGCGCGCGAGCTGGGCTTCGACGTCGCGGTCTTCGTGATGGTGCGCCTCGTCAGCCAGACCGAGGCCGAGCTCACCGCCTTCGAGCAGCGCTGCCGCGACTGGCCGCTGGTGCGCGAGTGCCACATGCTCAACGGCGAGGTCGACTTCATCCTGAAATGCGTGGCGCCCGACCTGCGCGGCTTCCAGAGCTTCCTGACCGGTGAGCTGACCTCGGCGCCGAACGTCGCCAGCGTCAAGACCAGCCTGGTGATCCGCAACGGCAAGGAAGAGCCGGGCGTGCCCTTCGACGTGCTTGAGGAGCGGCTGTCGCGCCGCGCCTGAGCGCGCGGGTCTAGGCCCTCATCAGGCCACCATCTCCAGATCCGACAGCCTAAGACGCGGCAGCGCCGGCGGGCCGAAATCCTCGATCCGCGACAGGTGCGGGAAGCAGGCGAGGAACAGGCTGCGCGTCTCGCCGTCGAGCTGTGCCAGCTGCGCCGGGCCGGGGTGGTAGCTTTCCATCTCGACGCCGTTGACCACCAGCCGCTGCTGGCGCTCGAACCCGAGGTGGAAGACCTGCACGCCCGAGGGCGGGGTCACCTCGACCACGCCCAAGCCGTCGAGCAGGTCATGCGCCGGGATCGCCGCGGCGCGGTGCCCGGTGATCCGCTCGATCGCCGCGCCGCGCCGCACCAGCCGCGCGGCCGGGCCGAGCAGCAGGTCGTGCATCGGCCGGGCGATGCCCAGCGCGTCGGCCGAGATCCGCGTCAGCCGACCCATCTCGGGGGCCTGGCCGCGCACGCCGGCGACGATGGTCGTCGAGCCGCGCCACAGCAGCGTGCGAAAGCCCTGCGTCGCGGTCTTCACCTTGTCGCCGGGCCAGAGATCCTCGATCGCGACGAGGCCGCGATCGGTCGGCAGGAGCGCGCCGCGGGCGATCGCCGAGACGGCATCCTCGAAGACCGGCAGGGCGGGCACGGTGTCGCTGCGTTCGATGATGTCGCCCGGGTGGCGGGGGCAGACGCAGAGGATCTCGATCCGGCGCATGAGGCTCGGCCGGGGGCGCGGCGGCGCGCCGACCGGACGCGGGGCGAGGCGGGCCTCCACCGAGTCGGGCGGCGGCGCGCGGCCGTCCTCCGGCTGCGGAAGGCCGGGCGGCGCCACCGATGAGGTGCGGGGAAAGACGGGTGTGGCCATGTGATCGACATCCGGTCTTGGCGCTCCCGGCCGGCCCCCACCGGCCGCTGCGAGCGCGAGGGTCAGGGCGGGCCCGGTCGGGCCCTTCGGTTCAGGCGACGGGGCGGCGCGGACGGCGCGCCTCGAACGGCAGCGGCGGTAGCGCGACGGGGCCTGCCGGCACGCCGCGCAACATCTTCAGGATGAACCTGAACATGACGGTCTCCTTGTCGTGACAAGGGCAGCATGTCGGGCGAAGGGGGCGAGAAAAGGACCGCTTCTGGCCCGGCCCGGGGCGGGCTCAGAGCCGGATTGCGGCGATTAGCCGGCCGTAATCGGCCTCGCGCGCATGGGTGGAGCGGCGGTAGCTGAAGAAGCGGGCCGGGTCCGAATAGGTGCAGTGGCGGGTCCATTCGGCCGAGGCGATGCCGCAGCCGCGCAGCCGCCTGAGGCCGAAGCCGGGCAGGTCGAAGAGCAGCCGGTCGCCTTCGCCCTGCGCGAAGTGGCGCGCGGCTTCGGGGTCTTCGGCCATGAAGGCCTCGAGCAGCTCCGGGCCGACCTCGTAGCAGCGCTGGCTGATGGTCGGGCCGATCGCCGCGTGGATCGCCTCGCGCCGCGCGCCGAGATCGATCATCGCTTCGACCGTGGCCTCGAGCACGCCGTTCAGCGCGCCCTTCCAGCCGGCATGGGCTGCGCCGATCACCCCGGCGCCGGTGTCGGCGAAGAGCACCGGCTGGCAGTCGGCGGTCAGGATCGACAGCGCGAGGCCGGGCGTCGCGGTGACCATGGCGTCGGCCCGGACCCGGTCCTGCGGGCCGTCGACGGCGACCACGTCGGCGGAATGCACTTGGTGCACGCCGACCAGCGTGTCGGGCGTCACGCCCATCGCGGCGGCGACGCGGCTGCGGTTGATCCGCACCGCCTCGATCTGGTCCGAGCTGCCGAGCCCGCAGTTCAGCCCGGCGAAGACCCCCGACGACGCGCCGCCGGCGCGGCCGAAAAAGCCGTGCCGCAGCTCGGCGAGGCTGTCAGAGGTGATGATGTCGAGCGGCGTCGCGGCGTTCACGGGTCCATCCCGGGTGGTGGCGGGGTGCCGCGCGGATGCAGCGCGGCCACCTTGAACAGGTCGCCCATTTCGCCCGGATGGGTCAAGCGGCGATGCGCGGCGACATGCGTCTCGAGCGCCGCACCCTCGAGCCCGCGCGCCAGCGCCCGCGCCCGGGGCGTGATGCCGAGCCGCTCGAGAAAGACGCCCTGCGCCACCGGCCCGGCACAGGCCGCCGGCGCCGCCGCCCGCGCCAGGGCGCCGAAGTCGACATGCGCGGTGAGGTCGGCCGAGCCCGGCGCCTCGAGCGGGTCGACCTTGCGGTGGCCCTGCACCGCCTGGAAGCTGTCGCCCGTGGCGTCGGCGGCGCCGTAGTCGACGACCAGCGCCGCGCCGCCCTGCGCGGCGATGCGCCGGCCGATCTCGCCCGCCAGCGCCGGCAGGGCCGGGCAGGTCTCGACCATGTCGCCGTCGCTGGTGTCGTCCAGCCGGTGCGCGAGCTCGGCCAGCGGCGCGGGCGCGGTCAGGCCGAAGCCCAGCCGGTCGCCGTCGCGCGCGATCACGCGCTCGCGCCAGCCCGCGCCTTCGCGCAGGAACTGCCGGATCGGCAGCGCGTCGAAGAACTCGTTGGCGACGAGGAACAGCGGGCCGTCCTCGGGCAGCTGGTCGAGCCGGTCATGCCAGCCGCGCGCCTCCGGCAACGCCTCGGCCTGCACGGCGCGCAGCGCCGGCGAGACCTCGACCAGATGCAGCCGCGCGGCGGCGTGGAAGCCCGGCACCGCGCGGGTCGCGCGCAGAAGGTCGGTCATCAGCGTGCCGCGGCCGGGGCCGAGCTCGGCCAGCACGAAGGGGTCCGGCCGGCCCTGGTCGATCCAGGCCTGGGCGATGCACAGCCCGACCAGCTCGCCGAACATCTGGCTGATCTCGGGCGCGGTGACGAAATCGCCCGCGGCGCCCAGCGGGTCGCGCGTGGTGTAGTAGCCGTGCTCGGGATGCAGCAGGCATTCGGTCATGTATTCGGCGATGCTGATCGGGCCGGTGGCGGCGATCCGGCGCAGCAGGATGTCGTGCAGCGCGCTCATGCCGGCACCCCGACGCGGCGCCGCCGCGCCCAGAGCACCACCGCGAGCCCGGCAAGGATCATCGGCAGCGACAGGAGCTGCCCCATGGTCAGGCCCCAGCCGTCGATGTGCAGCGCGAGGCCGAGAGGGTTGCCGGGGGTCACGAACTGCGCGTCGGGCTGGCGCACGAACTCCACCAGGAAGCGGCCGATGCCGTAGACGAGGAAGAAGGTGCCCGAGAGCAGCCATGGCCGCTTCAGCGCGCCCCAGCGGAAGGCCATCAGCACGAACAGCACCAGGAGGAACAGCCCTTCGATCCCGGCCTCGTAGAGCTGCGAGGGGTGGCGCGCGCAGAGCCCCTCGATGCCGGGGCAGTCCTGCGCGGCCGCGCCGGGGAAAATCACGCCCCAGGGCAGGTCGGTCGGCCGGCCCCAGAGCTCGGCGTTGATGAAGTTGGCGATGCGGCCGAGCAGCAGGGCAGGGGGCGTGGCCAGCGCGATGGTATCGGCCGCGCCGCCGAGCGGCAGCGCGTGGCGGCGCGCGAAGATCAGAATGGCCAGCACCACGCCGATGAAGCCGCCATGGAAGGACATGCCGCCCTGCCACAGGATCGGGATCTCCCAGGGATGGGTCAGGTAGTGGCCCGGCTGGTAGAACAGCACGTAGCCCAGCCGGCCGCCGCCGATGATGCCGAGGATGATCCAGCTCAGCAGGTTCTCGAGCTGCGGCGGCGTCATGGCGGGCGTGTCGGCGGGCCAGAGCCGCGGGCGTCTCAGCGCCGCGACGGCGAGGCGCCAGCCGAGGATGATGCCCACGATGTAGGCCATGGCGTACCAGCGCAGCGCGAAGTCGAAGCCGCCGATCGAGACCGAGAAGATCTCGGGCGAGATCTCGGGAAAGGGAATGCCGTTCATGGCGGTTTGTCTGCGGCCGCGCGCGGGCGGAGTCAATCGAGCCGCCGGGCCGGGGCGCCGCGATGCGCGGCTTGTCGCGCCGGGCCGGCCCGCCCATATAGGGACAAAGCGTTATGCCAGCGGAGGCCCGCAATGCAGTCCCGGAACAAGATCTTCGACGACCTGTCGCAGCTGATGACCAACGCGATGGGCGTGGCCCAGGGCGCGAAGGACGAGGCCAACAACGCCATGCGGTCGATGCTCGACCGCTGGCTGGCCGACCGCGACCTCGTCACCCGCGAGGAGTTCGACGCGGTGCGCGCCATGGCGCAGAAGGCGCGCGAGGAGAACGAGGCGCTGAAGGCGCGGATCGAGGCGCTGGAGACCAAGACCTCGAACTGAGCCCGGGCGAAGAGCCGAGCGTGAAAGGGGCGGCCCGGCGGGCCGCCCCTTCGCGTGTCAGGCCGAGAAGCTCTCGAGATAGGCGGCGAGGATGTCGCGCGCGGCCTCGAGATCGGTGCGGTCGACCATCTCGGTCACGGTGTGGATGTAGCGGGTGCCCACGACCACGCCCACGGCGCGGGCGCCGGCCGCCGCCTGCTGCGCGGCCGCGCCGTCCTGGCCGCCGGCGGCCAGCATGGTGCGCTGGAACGGGATGCCCCTGTCCTGCGCGAGCTTCTCGAGATCGGCGACGAGGCCGCGATCGGCGATGAAGCTGCTGTCGCGCACATGCAGGCCGAAGCCCTTGCCCTGCTGGGTGGTGCGGTCCTTGTCCGGCACGCCGGGCGTGTCGCAGGCGAGCGTGGTGTCGACGCCGATGCCGATGTCGGGGCGCACCTTGTAGGCGGCGGTGCGCGCGCCGCGCAGGCCGACCTCCTCCTGCGTGGTGAAGACCACGTGGATCTCGGCGCCGCGGCCTTTGTCGGCCAGCTGGCGGATCGCCTCGATGCCGAGCCAGCAGGCGACGCGGTTGTCGAGCGCCTTGGAGACGAACTTCTCGCCCATCTCGAGGAACGGCTCGTCCATCACCACCATGTCGCCGATCTTCACCATCTCGGCGGCCTTCGGGCCGAGCCCGGTGTCGACGAAGAACTCGCCCACGTCGGGCACCTTCTTGCGGTCCTCGGGCTTGGAGATGTGCAGCGGCTTGCCGCCGGGGTTCATCACGCCCTTGATGTCGCCTTCGTCGGTGCAGACCAGCACGCGGCGCGAGAACAGGTTGCGCGGGTCGAAGCCGCCGACCGGCTGCAGCCAGAGAAAGCCCTTCTCGTCGACATGGCTGACGAGGAAGCCGATCTCGTCCATGTGGCACAGCAGCATGATCTTCGGCGCGCCGTCCGTGGCGGCGTCGCGGCGGCAGATCAGGCTGCCCATCGGGTCGGTCTCGACATGGTCGAACAGCCCCTCGATCTCCTTGAGGACGAGGTCGCGGACCCGGTGCTCGTGCCCCGGCACGCCGGGGGTCTCGCAGAGGCGCTTGAGTAGATCGGTGTTCATGATGTCTCCCGTGATTTGCGCGGGAGGCTGCCGCAGCGGCGGGGCCGTGGCAACGGGCCACGCGGCGGCAGCACCGATTCGGTTATCCACAAGAAATTCGGGAAGCGATTCGTTCCGGGGCCGAATCGGGACACTTATCCCCAACTGCGCGCTTTACAGCGACTCGGCCAAGACTCATCATATACCCCACGAGATCGCGGGCCGGAAGGGCTCCCGATGACGCAAGGGCCGCCACCGCGTCGCGGCCCATGACAGCAAGCACACGAGGCCGGCAATGGCATTCTCAGAGCAGTATCTCGACGCCGACGAGATCCATCCGATCGATCTGGTCGAGCGGGTGGCGGACCTGCGCGACTGGGAGGTCGAACGGGTCGACGAGGACCAGATCGCGCTGGGCCTGACCGGGCAGTGGCGCGACTATCGCGCGACGCTGGCCTGGCAGCCGGCGGACGAGACGCTGCGGCTGGCCTGCTGCTTCGAGATGGACCCGCCAGAGCCGCGGCTGCCGCAGATCCTCGACCTGATCAACCGGATCAACGACCGGCTCTGGGTCGGCGGCTTCGTGTGGTGGGACGACCGGCGGGTGATGGCCTATCGCTACGGGCTGGCGCTGGCCGGCGGGCAGGTGGCCGGGCCCGAGCAGGTCGACCGGATGATCGAGGCGGCCTTCACCGCCTGCGAACGCTTCTACCCGGCCTTCCAGCTGGTGTCCTGGGCGCATCGCGACCCGGCGGCGGCGCTGCAGATCGCCATCGCCGAGGCCTACGGCCGGGCCTAGACCCACTGACCGGGCTCCATCAGCCCGGCTTCCAGCAACTGGCGCGACGTGCCGTCGAACCGGGCCGAGCCGGCCCAGCGCAACCGCGTCGCCGCGGCGCGGGAGGCCGGGTTGCGCCTGAGCGCCTTGGCGGCGCGGAACGAGGCCAGCGCCGCCGTGGGCGAGCGGTGCCACGGCCCCTCGATCGTGTCGTATTCGGGCGGCGCGAAGCGCCCGTCCGGGTCGCGCCGCATCCCCGGCGCGACCCGCAGCAGCATCGGCCGGGCCAGGTCGTGCCGCGCGGGGTCGGCGTGTTCCGCGAAGCGTCGGCGCAGCCCGCCGAGGATCCGGACCTGCCGCGGCAGCTGTTGCCCGGCCTCGTCATGGCGCGGCATGGCGACATAGCCGATCCGGTCGAAGCAGGCGGCGCCGGGGGCGACGCCGTCGGGGTGGGCGGCCACGTCGGCGGGGTAGAGATCGACGATGCAGCCGCCGACCACCGCCCGGCGCTCGCCCTCCACGAAGCGGCACAGCTCTTCCACGCCGCGGCTCTCGCAATGGGGAAAGAGCAGGTATTCGGCGTTGTGGCACCAATGCAGCCACAGCCCCGGCGGCGCGGCAGCGAGCGCGGCGTCGAGCAGCGCCTCGGCGCGGCCGGGGCCGCGGGTCTCTGCGGTGACGAGGTGCAGCCTCGGGTCGCCGATCGCGGGCGCCTCGAGGTCGTCGGGCAGCACCGCGACGACCCGGCCGAAGCCGAGCCCGAGCAGGTGGCGCAGCGTGCCCTCGATCTCGGCGGCGTCCTCGGCCAGCATCAGGGCCGTCGGCCCGTCCTCCGGCTGGCCCAGCGCGCGCCGCAGCGCCGTGATCCGCATCGCATCCCCCTCGTGACCTGCCGCCGACCTTGCCGGATCGGGCCCACATTGCAAGAGACGGGGCTTTGGCTTAGACCCGCGGCCTGATCTTTCACCGGGGGATGGCGGATGACCCAGGCGCCCAAGAAGCTCTTCATCAAGACCTATGGCTGTCAGATGAACGTCTATGACAGCGAGCGCATGGCCGAGGCGCTGGGCGCGTCGGGCTACGTCACCACCGAGGTGCAGGACGAGGCGGACATGGTCCTGCTCAACACCTGCCACATCCGCGAGAAGGCGGCCGAGAAGGTCTATTCCGACCTCGGCCGGCTGCGGCCGCTGAAGGAGGCCAAGCCCGACCTGAAGATCGGCGTGGCGGGCTGCGTGGCGCAGGCCGAGGGCGAAGAGATCCTCAACCGGATGCCGCTCGTGGATCTCGTGGTCGGGCCGCAGAGCTACCACCGCCTGCCGGAGATGGAGGCGCGGGTGGGCCAGGGCGGCCGCGCCGTCGACACCGAGTTTCCCGAGGACGACAAGTTCGCGGCGCTGAAGAGCCGGCCCAAGGCCAAGCGCGGCCCCACCGCCTTCCTCACCGTGCAGGAGGGCTGCGACAAGTTCTGCGCCTTCTGCGTCGTGCCCTACACCCGCGGCGCCGAAGTGAGCCGCCCGGCCGAGCGCATCGTCGCCGAGGCGCGCGGGCTGGTGGAGGCGGGCGTGCGCGAGGTCACGCTGCTGGGCCAGAACGTCAACGCCTGGCATGGCGCTGAGGGCGGCCTCGCGGCGCTGGTGGGCCAGCTCGCGCAGATCGACGGGCTGGAGCGCATCCGCTACACCACCTCGCACCCCAACGACATGGACGAGGCGTTGATCGCGGCGCATGGGCACGAGGCCAAGCTGATGCCCTACCTGCACCTGCCGGTGCAGTCGGGCTCGGACCGCATCCTCAAGGCGATGAACCGCAAGCACACCGCCGAAGAGTACATCCGCCTGATCGAGCGCATCCGCGCCGCGCGCCCCGATATCCTGATGACCTCGGATTTCATCGTCGGCTTCCCCGGCGAGACCGATGCCGATTTCGAGGCGACGATGGATCTGGTGCGCGAGGTCCGCTACGGCTCGGCCTTCTCTTTCAAGTACTCGCCGCGCCCCGGCACGCCAGCGGCCGAGCGCAAGGTGCAGGTCGCGCCGGAGGTGATGGACGACCGGCTGCAGCGGCTGCAGGGCCTGCTGACCCAGCAGCAGCGCGCCGCGCAGGACGCGATGGTCGGGCGCGAGACGACGGTGCTTCTGGAAAAGCCGGGCCGGCTGCCGGGGCAGATGGTCGGCAAGTCCGAGCATCTCTTCGCGGTGCATGTCGACGCGCCCGAGGCGCTGCGCGGCGAGATCGTGAAGGTCCGCATCACCGAGGCGGGGCCGAACTCGCTCGGCGGCACGCTCCTCGCCTGATCGCGCGAATCCCGGCAGGGGCAAGGCCGCCGCCTGCCCAAATGTGACTTTCCGACTGGAATTGTTGTTTGAAAACGGGGCAATGACCGGAGGCGTGGCCGATTGTCCCGACCGCGATCGGCAAAGAATCGCCTAAGCCTTTCCAAGAGGGAAGGGCGCGTTAACACTGTGCTTCGACGCCGCATGGGCCAGGGCCCTGCGGGATATGACGAGTTCTCAGGAGGACAGTGACTGTGGCATTTCTCGATAAGCGGGGCGCGCGGATGATCGGCGCGCTCGTGGCGGCGACGTTGGGGCTGGGCGCCCTGGCCGGCCCGGCCATGGCCCAGGATCCGCGGGTGGTCGACGCCGAGCGCTACCGGCCCGGCATCTGGATCGACCCCGACGGCTGCGAGCACTGGGCGATGGATGACGGCGCCGAAGGCTTCATGAGCCCGCACCGCACCCGCGACGGCCGCCCGGTCTGCCACCGCTCGGAGATCTGCGGCGTGATGAACACCGACCAGTTCTTCGCCACCGACCGCTTCCACATCTCGGCCGCCGGCCGCGAGGGGCTGCAGCAGTTCTTCCGGCAGGCCGATGCCTTCGGCTTCCTGATCTACGGCCACACCGACAGCCGGGCGAGCGACGAGTACAACATCCGCCTGTCGAACAACCGCGCCAACGCCGTGGCGCAGGTCGCCCAGAGCGTCGGGGTGCGGGTGGTCGACGTGCGCGGCTTCGGTGAACGCCAGCCCAAGGCGACCAACGCCACCGCCGCGGGCATGGCGCAGAACCGCCGCGTCGAAATCTACTGCCTGCGCTGAGGAGAGCCGCCATGACCAGTCACAAGATCATCGCGCTCGTCGCCCTGGGCGGCCTCGTCTCGGCCTGCGCCCCGATCGGCCCGGACAAGTCGGCCGATCGCGGCATCAACGCCCACAGCCTCTCGACCATGGTGGCCGGGATCTGGGTGGACCCGAACGGCTGCGACCACTGGATCATCGACGACGGCGTCGAGGGTTACATGTCCGAGCGGCTGACGCCGGACGGGCGGCCGGTCTGCTCGGGCGTGGCCCAGCCGGAGGTCGCGGCGGGGCCCTTCAAGGACGGCTCGCCGATTCCCGACCCGCTCTGAGATCGCGCCGACGTGATGGCAGGGGCCGCGCCGGGAGCGCGGCCCTTCCGATTCCGGGTCTTGGTTCCCAGATGGGGCGTGCAACGAAAGCCCGCGCGGGGCGTTTCGGCCGTATCCCGCGCCGCATTCGCTTGCGCGGAGGCGCGCGAATTGCGACCATTGTCACAACCCCCGGCGCGCATCGGCATGAGGAGTCCTGCTTGTCCATCGCCACCCCGACCGAGTCGATTCTCGAGTTTCCCGACAATTTCCTGCTGATCGACCTGTGCGGCGAGCATGACCGCCATCTCGCGGTGATCGAGGAGCGCTTGGGCGTGCAGATCCTGCGCCGCGGCAACCGCCTGTCGGTGATCGGCGAAGAGCCGGATTCGCAGGATGCGGTGCGGGTGCTGCAGGCGCTCTATGCCCGACTCGAGGCGGGCCGGCCGGTCGAGGCCGCCGATGTCGACCGCGAGCTGCGCATGGGCGCGCCCGAGCCCGACCCCGATGCCGAGCAGATCGACCTGTTCAAGGCCGACCCGGCCGCCGAGCGGATCGAGATCAAGACCCGGCGCAAGCTGGTCGAGCCGCGCACCGACGCCCAGAAGGCCTATGTGCGGGCGCTGTTCGACCACGAGCTGTGCTTCGGCATCGGCCCGGCCGGCACCGGCAAGACCTATCTCGCCGTCGCGGTCGGCGTGTCGATGTTCCTGCAGGGCCATGTCGACAAGATCATCCTGTCGCGCCCGGCGGTCGAGGCGGGCGAGAAGCTCGGCTACCTGCCCGGCGACATGAAGGAGAAGGTCGACCCCTACATGCAGCCGCTCTACGACGCGCTGAACGACTTCCTGCCCGGCAAGCAGGCCGCGAAGATGATGGAGGAGAAGGTGATCGAGATCGCGCCTCTGGCCTTCATGCGCGGCCGCACGCTCGCCCGCGCCTTCGTGGTGCTCGACGAGGCGCAGAACGCCACGACCATGCAGATGAAGATGTTCCTCACCCGTCTGGGCGAGGGCTCGCGCATGGTGGTCACCGGCGACCGCAGCCAGGTCGACCTGCCGCGCGGCGTGGCCTCGGGCCTGCACGACGCAGAGCGCATCCTGAAGGACATCCCGAAGATCAGCTTCAGCTATTTCACCTCGAAGGACGTCGTGCGCCACCCGCTGGTCGCCGCGATCATCGATGCCTACGAAGCCGATGGCACCGCGTAAGCCGGTGCGGCCGCCGCTGGTCGACTGCCTGATCGAGGATCACCGCTGGGAAGCGGCCGGGCTCGAGGCGCTGGCCGAGGCCGCCTGCGCGGCGGCGCTGCAAAGGCTCGACCTCGGGCCAGAGGGCTTCGAGATCAGCCTGCTGGGCTGCTCCGACACCCGGATCGCCGAGCTCAACGCCGATTTCCGCGGCAAGCCCAAGCCGACCAACGTGCTGAGCTGGCCCTCGGACGAGCGCGGCGCGGCGCGGGACGGGGCCTGGCCCGCACCGCCCGAGCACGACCGGTTCGGCCCGACCGAGCTGGGCGACGTGGCGATCGCCTACGAGACCTGCGCGCGCGAGGCGGTCGAGGCGGGGCGGCGGATGCAGGACCACGTGACGCATCTGCTGGTGCATGGCACCCTGCATCTGCTGGGCTTCGACCACGAGCGCGACGGCGATGCGGCGCTCATGGAAAGGCTCGAGACGGAGATACTTGGCAAGATGGGGATCGCGGACCCATATGCCGGGGACCTGACAACTGTGCCGGAAGGAGAAGATGGGCGACGCGATTGAGACCACCGCCGTGGGCCAGCCCCGCGAGGGCGGCGATGAGGGCCCCGAGGGGCAAAGTAGCGTCACCGCCGATGGCGGTGGCGGACGCGGATTCTTCAGCCGCATCATCGGGGTCCTCAGCCCCCCGGAGGCCGAGATCGCGCAGCTCGACGCGCCGCGCAGCTTCGCGCCGGTCCTGCCGGTGCCGGGGATGCTGAACCTGCGGCGGATGCGGGTCGAGGACGTGATGATTCCCAAGGCGGACATCACGGCCGTGCCGGTGACAATCCCGATGGACGAGCTGATCGAGGTGTTCCGCGAAAGCGGCCTGACCCGGATCCCGGTCTTCGACGGCACGCTCGACACGCCGATCGGCCTGGTCAACCTCAAGGATTTCGCGCTGAAATACTGCTTCGTGCCCGAGCGGCCCGATTTCAGCCTGCGCGAGATGCTGCGGCCCTTGCTGTTCGTGCCGCCCTCGATGCCGCTCGGCGTGCTGCTGCAGAAGATGCAGACCGAGCGGATCCACATGGCGCTGGTGATCGACGAGTACGGCGGCACCGACGGCCTCGTGACCATCGAGGACCTGATCGAGACCGTGGTCGGCGAGATCGAGGACGAGCACGACGTCGACGAGGCGCAGAGCTTCATCCGCGAGAAGCCCGGCGTCTGGCTGGCGCTGGCGCGTACACCGCTCGAGAGCTTCGAGGCGGCGGTGGGCATGGACCTGACCGCGCATGAGGAGATCGACGAGGAAGAGGTCGACAGCCTCGGCGGGCTGGTCTCGATGCTGGCGGGTCACGTGCCCGCCCGCGGCGAGGTGGTGCCGCATCCGGCCGGCGTCGAGTTCGAGGTGATCGACGCCGATCCGCGCCGGATCAAGCGGCTGCGGATCCGCCTGCCCGGAAGCCTTTCGGCCCGGGAAACGGTCCGGGAAGCCTGACCGCGATGCGATGGGCCGGAGCGCGGGCCACCGCCCGCCGCATGGCCGCGCGTCCGGCCCCGCGCGGCGCGGTCGCGGCGCTGGCCGGCGCGCTGGCCGCGCTCGGCCTCGCCCCCTGGGGGCTGTGGCCGCTGACGCTGGCGGCACTGCTGCTGGCCTCCGTGCTCAGGCCATTCGCCACGACACGCGGCGGCGCCTTCCTGACCGGCTGGGCGCTGGGCGCGGGCTGGTTCGGCCTCGGGCTGAGCTGGATCGTCGAGCCCTTCCTCGTCGACGTGGCCCGCCACGGCTGGATGGCGCCCTTTGCGCTGGTGCTGATGGCGGGGGGCCTCGCGCTCTTCTGGGGCGCGGCCTGGGCTCTGGCGCACAGGCGTGGCTGGCCGCTGCTGCTGGCCTTGTGGGCCGGGGTCGAGATGCTGCGCGGCGTGGTCTTCACCGGGTTTCCCTGGGCGCTGCCGGGCCATGTGCTGATCGACACGCCCTTCGCACAACTCGCGGCGCTCGGCGGCGCGCCGCTTCTGACGCTCGGCGTGCTGGGCCTGCCGATGGCCGCCCATGCGATCGGTGCCCGCTCGGTCATCGGGGTGCCGGCGCTGGCCTGTATCGGCGCCTGGTTCGCGCTCGACCCCGGCCCGGCACCCGGCCCGCAGGCCGGCGCCCCGGTGGTGCGGCTGGTGCAGCCCAACGCCACGCAGGCGCTGAAGTGGGACCCGGACTGGGCCCGGGTCTTCTACGAGCGGCTGATCGACTACACGGCGGCCGGCGCGCCGCCCGACCTCGTGGTCTGGCCCGAGACCGCCTTGCCCTGGCTTCTTGAGGAGTCGCAGGTCGCCCTGGCGCAGGGCGCGCAGGCGGCGCGCGGCGCGCCGCTGGCGCTGGGCATCCAGCGGCGCGAGGGCACGCGCTACTTCAACTCGGCCGTGGTGCTCGACCCGCAGGGCCGCGTCGCCTCGCTCTACGACAAGAGCCACCTCGTGCCCTTCGGCGAATACGTCCCCTTCGGCGATCTCGCCGCCCGCTTCGGCATCCACGGCCTCGCGGCGAGCGAGGGCGGCGGCTACACCGCCGGTCCGGGTCTGCACCCGGTGGCCGTGCCGGGCATCGGCCTCGCGCTGCCGCTGATCTGCTACGAGGGGATCTTCGCACGCGAGATCAACGCGGCCGCGGCCACCGGCGCGCTCCGGCCCCGGCTGATGCTGCTGGTCACCAATGACGGCTGGTTCGGCGACCTGTCCGGCCCCTACCAGCATCTCGCGCAGGCCCGGCTCAGGGCGATCGAGCAGCGCATGCCGATGGCGCGGGTCGCCAATACCGGCGTCTCGGCGATGATCGACGCGGCCGGGCGCGTCACCGCGCAAATTGGGCTGAACGAGGCCGGCGCGGTCGACGCCGCGCTGCCGCCGCGCGGCCCGGCGCCGGCCTATGCGCGGACCGGCGACGCGCCGATGCTCGTCGTGCTGGCGCTGCTCGCGGCACTGGGATCGCTTCGCCGGGACATTCGGCTTGACCGCGCCCGGGTCCCGGCGTAGCCGGATCGGATCCCTCCCGGCACAACGGCTTCCTGGCGTGTCGGGCGAAATCCAATGGAGCGCCTTTCCCATGTCCCGCAAGAACTACATCTTCACCTCGGAATCCGTCTCCGAAGGCCATCCCGACAAGGTCTGCGACCGGATCTCCGACGCCGTGCTCGACGCGCTGCTCGCCGAGGAGCCCGAGGCGCGCGTGGCTTGCGAGACCTTCGCCACCACCAACCGCGTCATCGTCGGCGGCGAGATCGGCCTGCGGGACAAGGGCCGCCTCCAGGCCGTTCTGGGCGGCGTCGAGGACATCGTGCGCGACTGCATCCGCGACATCGGCTACGAGCAGGACGCCTTCCACCACAACGGCGTCGAGGTCACCAACCTGCTGCACGCGCAGTCCGCGCATATCGCGCAGGGCGTCGACGCGGCCGAGGGCAAGGAAGAGGGCGCCGGCGACCAGGGCATCATGTTCGGCTATGCCTGCCGCGAGACGCCCGAACTGATGCCCGCGCCGATCCACTACGCGCACCGGGTGCTGAAGCGGCTGGCCGAGGCGCGCAAGTCCGGCGCCGAACCGACGCTGCGCCCCGACGCCAAGAGCCAGATCAGCCTGCGCTACGAAGACGGCATGCCGGTCGAGGCGACCTCGATCGTGCTTTCGACCCAGCACTCCGACGAGGGGCAGTCGAGCGCCGACATCCGCGCCATCGTCGAGCCCTATATTCGTGAGGTGCTGCCGGCCGAGTGGATCACCGACGCCACCGAGTGGTGGGTGAACCCCACGGGCAAGTTCGTGATCGGCGGCCCCGACGGCGATGCCGGCCTGACCGGCCGCAAGATCATCGTCGACACCTATGGCGGCGCGGCCCCGCATGGCGGCGGCGCCTTCTCGGGCAAGGATCCGACCAAGGTCGACCGCTCGGCCGCCTATGCCGCGCGCTACCTCGCCAAGAACGTCGTCGCCGCCGGTCTCGCCGACCGTTGCACGATCCAGCTGTCCTACGCGATCGGCGTGGCCCGGCCGCTGTCGATCTACTGCGACACCCACGGCACCGGCGAGATCGAGGCCGCCCGGATCGAGCACGCCATCGCGCAGGCGATGGATCTCACGCCGCGCGGCATCCGCACTCATCTGGGGCTGAACCGCCCGATCTACCAGCGCACCGCCGCCTACGGCCATTTCGGCCGCACGCCGGAGGAGGATGGCGGCTTCTCCTGGGAGCGCACCGATCTGGCCGACGCGCTGACGCGCGGGCTCTGACGGGCAGGGGCCCGGCGCCCCTGCCACTTCACTCTTCAAATACTCACGGCGACCTTTGGGCGGCCCGACTGCCCTTCGGCCCTGTTGCGCCACCGCCCCGGCCGGGCTAATCCGCGCGCCATGACCAAAGGCTCGCACCCCACCGGCGCCCCCTGGCGCAACTTCTATGGCCGCATTCACGGCAAGACGCTCCGCCCCCGGCAGAAGGAGCATCTCGACGAGGATTTGGGCGCGCTCTCGCCCGGCCCTGTCGGCTGGGACGTGAACCCCGAGCGCGAAAAGCTCGACCTCGACGCGCGCTTCGGCGGCAAGCCGGTCTGGCTCGAGGTCGGCTTCGGCGGCGGCGAGCATCTCGTGCACATGGCCAAGAGCTATCCCGACATCGCGATCATCGGCGCCGAGCCCTTCATCAACGGCGTGGCGATGCTGCTGGGCAAGATCCGCGACGCCGGCGTCGAGAACGTCTCGGTGCATCCGGGCGACGTGCGCGACCTGTTCGACGTGCTGCCCGACGCCAGCATCGAAAAGGCGTTCCTGAACTACCCCGACCCCTGGCCCAAGGCGCGCCACCACCGCCGCCGCTTCGTGACGCAGGAGCATCTCGAGCCGCTGATGCGGGTGCTGAAACCGGGCGCCGAGTTCCGGGTGGCGACCGACATCGAGGATTACGTGCGCCAGACGCTCGAGGAGGTGCCGGCGGCCGGGTTCGAGCGGGTCGACCACCCCGACGACCGGCCTTGGGCCGACTGGCCCTCGACCCGCTACGAGCAGAAGGCGCTGCGCGAGGGGCGGCGCCCGCATTACCTGACCTTCCGCCGGCCGTGAGGACGGGTGCCTCCGGCGGGAGTATTTCGGGAGTAAAGTAGGCAGGGGCGTGGACCATGACCCTGCGGCGGTCTAGGAACGGGCGAGCAAACGACGAGGTGCCCCGATGTCCGGCCATGGCGATCCGATCCCGATGATCTCTGAGCGTGGAGGCCCGCTTTCGGGCGAGGCGCATGTGCCCGGCGACAAGTCGATCAGCCATCGCAGCCTGATCCTCGGCGCGATGGCGGTCGGCGAGACGGTGATCGAGGGGCTGCTCGAGGGGCAGGACGTGCTCGACACGGCCAAGGCCATGCAGGCCTTCGGCGCCGAGGTGACGGACCACGGCGGCGGGCGCTGGTCGGTGCATGGCGTCGGCGTCGGCGGCTTCTCCGAGCCCGCGGGCGTGATCGACTGCGGCAATTCCGGCACCGGCGTGCGGCTGATCATGGGGGCGATGGCCACCACCGCGATCACCGCCACCTTCACCGGCGACGCCTCGCTCTGCTCGCGCCCGATGGGCCGTGTCACCGACCCGCTGGCGCTGTTCGGCACGCAGGCCGAGGGCCGCGAGGGCGGGCGTCTGCCGATGACCGTCACCGGCGCGCGCGAGCCGATGCCGGTGCGCTACACGGTGCCGGTGCCGTCCGCGCAGGTGAAGTCGGCGGTGCTGCTGGCCGGTCTCAACGCGCCGGGCCGGACGGTGGTGATCGAGCGGGAGGCCACCCGCGACCACACCGAGCGGATGCTGCAGGGCTTCGGCGCCGAGCTGACGGTCGAGCAGACCGATGAGGGCCGGGTGATCACGCTCACCGGCCAGCCCGAGCTGAAGCCGCAGCACATCGTCGTGCCGCGCGACCCGTCCTCGGCGGCCTTCCCGGTCTGCGCGGCGCTGATCTCCGAGGGCTCGGACGTGCTGGTGCCGAATATCGGCCTCAACCCGACCCGCGCGGGCCTGTTCGAGACGCTGCGCGAGATGGACGCGGACCTGACCTACGAGAACCCGCGCGAGGAGGGCGGCGAGCCGGTCGCCGACCTGCGCGCGCGCTTCTCGCCCAACCTCAAGGGCATCGAGGTGCCGCCCGAGCGCGCGGCCTCGATGATCGACGAATACCCGGTGCTCTCGGTGGTCGCGGCCTTCGCCGAAGGCCGGACCGTGATGCGCGGCGTCAAGGAGCTGCGCGTCAAGGAAAGCGACCGGATCGACGCCATGGCACAGGGCCTGCGCGCCGCCGGCGTCGCGGTCGAGGAGGGCGAGGGCTGGTGGATCGTCGAGGGCCGCGGCTTCGGCCGGGTGCCGGGCGGCGTCACGGTCGAGAGCCGGCTCGACCACCGCATCGCCATGTCGTTCCTGGTGATGGGGCTGGCCACCAACGCCCCGATGCGGGTCGATGACGGCGGGCCGATCGCCACCTCCTTCCCGGTGTTCGAGCCGCTGATGACCGGGCTCGGCGCGAAGCTGGGCCGGGCATGATCTTCACCGTCGCCATCGATGGCCCCGCCGCCGCCGGCAAGGGCACCATCGGCCGCGCCGTGGCCGCGCATTTCGGCTTCGCCCATCTCGACACCGGGCTGCTCTACCGCGCGGTGGGTGCGCTGGTGCTGAAGGGCGCCGAGCCCGTCGCGGCGGCGCGCGACCTGACGCCCGACGCGCTCGAGCAGCCGGGGCTGCGCAGCCCCGAGGTGGCGCAGGCCGCGAGCGAGGTCGCCGTCATCCCCGAGGTGCGGGCGGCGCTGCTGGACTTCCAGCGCGGCTTCGCGCGGCGCGAGGGCGGCGCGGTGCTCGACGGGCGCGACATCGGCACGGTGATCTGCCCGGCCGCCGAGGTGAAGCTCTTCGTCACCGCGAGCGCCGAGGCCCGCGCCGGGCGGCGGCTGGCCGAGCTGCTGGAGTCCGGTCACGCGACCGACATGGCGGCGGTGCTGGCCGATGTGCGCGCCCGCGACGCGCGCGACGAAAGCCGCGCCGCCGCGCCGCTGCGCCCGGCCGAGGACGCGCATGTGATCGACACCTCCGACCTCACGGTCGAGGCCGCGATCGCCGCGGCGGTGGCGCGGGTCGCGGCGGCCGGCGCTAGATCGTGACGCCGGCCATCGCCGCCACCACGGTGGCGAGCCAGCGCGCCTCGGCGAACATCGTGCCGAGCTGGTGCGTGACGAGGAACAGGATCGGGTAGAGCACCCAGCCTTGCGTCTCGAGCCGCCGCTCGAGGTCGAGCGCGCCGGCGAGCCGCGCCAGCATCGGCACCAGCGCTACCGCCAGCAGCCCGCCCGCGAAGGCGCCGACCAGGATGTCGCTCGGCCAGTGGAAGCCGAGCGCGATGCGCGGCAGGCTGACCACGACCAGCGCATGCAGGCCGGCCACGAGGCCCGCCAGCCGGTGCGCCATGGCGATGCCGGCGGCGAGCGCGAAGAACAGCACCGCGTGGTCGCTGGGCATGCTGCTCCAGCCGTTCAGCGTATGCGCGCCGAGCGTGTCGGCGACGCGCAGGGCGAGATCCGGGTCGTGGATCGGCCGGGGCCGGTAGGGCAGCAGCATCGACAGCGCGCGACCCAGCGCGATGGCCAGCACCCCGGCCACGAGCGCCGCGGCCAGCCGGGCGCGCAGCTGCGCGCGGTGCGGGGCAGGGCGGGTCCACAGCGCCCAGACCAGCATCATCACGGGCACGCCCTTGAAGAGCGGGTTCGAGGCGATCAGGATCAGCGCCGTGTCGATCTGCCCCGGATGGCCCACGACCACGTTCAACGCCTTCAGTATCGCCTCGTCCATGCCGCTCCCCCGTTTGCCCCCGGACAACTGGCGGCGGAATCTGTCCTAAGCGGGGAGGGATCGCGGCGCCAGTGGGCGGGGGTTGATGCGCGGGGCACCGAGGCGTATAGAGCGCGCATCGGCCGGGTGTCGCGAGGGAGCGCCCGATGGACCGCAGGACACGATCCCCGGGGGCGGAGCATTCCGTCCCCCTGTCGCGTTTGCGGGCCGGACAAGGCCGGTGCCCATTTGGAAAAGACCGGCGGAGACAACCGTCTGGCCCGAATAGAACCCGAAAAGGATCTGGAACTGCATGTGCGCTAAGGCATCCATGGAGGAATTCGAAGCCCTCCTGAACGAAAGCTTCGAAATCGACACGCCGTCCGAGGGCAGCGTCGTCAAGGGCCGCGTGCTCGCCATCGAGGCGGGTCAGGCCATCATCGACGTCGGCTACAAGATGGAAGGCCGCGTCGATCTCAAGGAATTCGCCAACCCCGGCGAGCAGGCCGAGCTGCAGCCCGGCGACGAGGTCGAGGTCTTCCTCCGCCAGGTCGAGAACGCCCGCGGCGAAGCCGTCATCTCGCGCGAGATGGCCCGCCGTGAAGAGGCGTGGGACCGTCTCGAGAAGGCCTATGCCGACGAGCAGCGCGTCGAAGGCGCGATCTTCGGCCGCGTCAAGGGTGGCTTCACCGTCGATCTCGGCGGCGCCGTGGCCTTCCTGCCCGGCTCCCAGGTCGATGTCCGCCCGGTGCGCGACGCCGGCCCGCTCATGGGTCTCAAGCAGCCGTTCCAGATCCTCAAGATGGACCGCCGCCGCGGCAACATCGTGGTCTCGCGCCGCGCCATCCTCGAGGAAAGCCGCGCCGAGCAGCGCGCGGAAGTCATCGCCAACCTGCACGAAGGCCAGACGGTCGACGGCGTGGTCAAGAACATCACCGAATACGGTGCCTTCGTTGACCTCGGCGGCGTCGACGGCCTGCTGCACGTCACCGACATGGCGTGGCGCCGCGTGAACCACCCCTCGGAGATCCTGTCGATCGGCGAGACCGTCAAGGTCCAGGTCATCAAGATCAACAAGGAAACCCACCGCATCAGCCTCGGCATGAAGCAGCTGCAGGACGATCCGTGGGACACCGTCGAGGCGAAGTTCCCGATCGAGAGCGTCCACACCGGCCGCGTGACCAACATCACCGACTACGGCGCCTTCGTGGAGCTGGAGCCGGGCGTCGAGGGCCTGGTCCACGTCTCGGAGATGAGCTGGACCAAGAAGAACGTGCACCCCGGCAAGATCGTGTCGACCTCGCAGGAGGTGGACGTGATGGTGCTCGAGATCGACAGCGCCAAGCGCCGCGTCTCGCTCGGCCTGAAGCAGACCCAGCGCAACCCGTGGGAAGTCTTCGCCGAGACCCACCCCGAGGGCACCGAGGTCGAGGGCGAGGTGAAGAACATCACCGAGTTCGGCCTGTTCGTCGGCCTGCCGGGCGACATCGACGGCATGGTGCACCTCTCCGACCTGACCTGGGAAGGCCGGGGCGAGGACGTGATCGGCGACTACCGCAAGGGCGACGTGGTCAAGGCCAAGGTCACCGAGGTGGACGTCGAGAAGGAGCGCATCTCGCTCTCGATCAAGGCCATGGACGGCGACCCGTTCGCGGAAGCCATCGGCGGCGTGAAGCGCGGCTCGATCATCACCGTCGAGGTGACCAAGATCGAGGATGGCGGCATCGAGGTGACCTATGAGGGCATGAAGTCCTTCATCCGTCGCTCCGACCTGTCGCGCGACCGCGCCGAGCAGCGCCCCGAGCGCTTCGGCGTCGGCGACAAGGTCGACGTCCGCGTCACCAACGTCGACAGCAAGACCCGCAAGCTGGGCCTGTCGATCAAGGCGCGTGAGATCGCCGAGGAGAAGGAAGCGGTCGAGCAGTACGGCTCCTCCGACTCCGGCGCCTCGCTGGGCGACATCCTGGGCGCCGCGCTCAAGGGCGACCGCTGAGGTCCGGCGGGCCGCGCCGCGGCCCGCCTCCAAGCCTACCCGACCCCGTCGCCCGAAAGGGCGGCGGGGTTTTCGCGTTGTGCGGGCAAGCTGGAAAATCGGCGTTGATTTGATTGTACTATTTAACGGAACCCGATCTCGGCCTATAGTCTTGGGGTCACGGGGGCGTGAAATGCCCATGCGCGGGCCGCCCGAAGGGGCGGCGTTCAGGAGGCCCTGCATGATTCGTTCGGAACTGATCCAGAAGATCGCGGACGAGAATCCGCATCTCTACCAGCGCGATGTCGAAAAGATCGTGAACACCATCTTCGACCGGATCACACAGGCCATGGCCGACGGAAAACGCGTGGAATTGCGGGGTTTCGGTGCCTTTTCCGTCAAGAAGCGCGATCAGCGCACCGGCCGCAACCCCCGCACCGGCGAGTCGGTCGAGGTCGAGGAGAAGCACGTGCCTTTCTTCAAGACCGGGAAGCTGTTGCGCGACAGGCTGAACGGGAAATAGATATCGAGCATGAGAATCCTTCGCACCGCCTTCTGGGGCCTCGTCGCCCTGTGCCTCGTCATCCTTGGCCTCGCCAACCGCGGCATGGTCACCCTGCGCGTCCTGCCCGAAGGGCTGAGCGGGCTGTTCGGCGTGTCGCCGGACATCGACATGCCGCTCTACGCGGTGATCCTGATCGGCGTGGCGCTCGGCCTGATGATCGGCTTCCTGTGGGAATGGCTGCGCGAGCACAAGTACCGCGCCGCCGCGCGGCGCCGCGCGCGTGACGCCGAGCGTCTCGAGCGCGAGGTCGACCGGCTGCGCCACGAGAAGCACGAGGGCGACGACGAGGTGCTGGCGCTGCTCGACGCCCCGGCCCAGCCCGCACGCGGCTGAGCCGTGCCCGCCGCTGTCAAGATCTGCGGGCTGTCCGAGCCCGAATCGCTGCGCGCCGCCGTCACGGCGGGCGCGCGCTACGTGGGCTTCGTCTTCTTCCCGCGCTCGCCGCGCGCGGTGAGCCCCGAGCAGGCCGCCGCCCTCGCCGTCGAGGTGCCGCCCGGCGTCGCCAAGGTGGCGCTGACGGTCGATGCCGACGACGCCGCGCTCGACGCGTTGGTCGAGGCGGTGCCGCTCGACATGCTGCAGCTGCATGGCCGCGAGAGCGCCGAGCGTGTCGCCCAAGTGCGCGCTCGCTACGGCCTGCCGGTGATGAAGGCGGTGGGGGTCGGCTCCGAGGCGGATCTGCCGAAGCTCGATCTCTATGCCGAGGTGGCCGACCAGCTCCTGGTCGACGCCAAGCCGGCGCCGGGGGCGGATCTGCCGGGCGGCAACGGCCTAGCCTTCGACTGGCGGCTGATCGCCGGGCGGCGCTGGTCGCGGCCCTGGATGCTGGCCGGTGGGCTGACGCCCGAGACGCTGCCCGAGGCGCTGGCGCGCACCGGGGCGCGGCAGGTCGATGTCAGCTCTGGCGTCGAGAGCGCGCCCGGGGTCAAGGATGCGCGCCGGATTGCCGCTTTCATGGAGGCCGCGGGCCGTTGACGCCGGGGCGATTGCGCCCGCCCGTCCTTCGCCCTACATGCCGCCCATGAGCAGTTCCCTCGATCACGACCGCGAGAAGGCCCGGTTGCGCCGGCAGATGCGGGCGGTCACGCCGGCCTCGCCGCGCCTGCAGGGCCTGACGGAGCGCCTGCTGCGCGACCAGGCCCGCTGGATCCGCATCCCGGTCGGCCTGTTCCTGATCTGCGGCGGCATCGCCTCGATCCTGCCGATCTTCGGCCTGTGGATGCTGCCGATCGGCCTCGTGCTGCTGGCCTTCGACCTGCCGATCCTGCGCCCCGGGGTCAACGCCACGCTGATCCGCAGCCGCCGCTGGACCGGCGAGGTGTCGCGGCGCTGGCGCGGTCGGCGCCGCGGCCGCGACTGAGAGCCGCGCCGCCCTTGCCGCGGCCTGCGGGCGGGGGTAGGTCGGAGCCGGCAAGCTCAGGAGACCCGGCGATGGCGAACGACCTCTTCAACAGCTTCATGACCGGCCCCGACGAGAATGGCCGCTTCGGCAGCTTCGGCGGGCGCTTCGTCTCCGAGACGTTGATGCCGCTGATCCTCTCTCTCGAGGCCGAGTACGAGAAGGCCAAGACCGACCCGTCCTTCTGGGCCGAGATGGACGACCTGTGGGCGCATTACGTCGGCCGGCCTAGCCCGCTCTACTTCGCCGAGCGGCTGACCGAGCATCTGGGCGGCGCCAAGATCTACATGAAGCGCGACGAGCTGAACCACACCGGCGCGCACAAGATCAACAACGTGCTGGGCCAGATCCTGCTGGCGCGGCGCATGGGCAAGACCCGGATCATCGCCGAGACCGGCGCCGGCCAGCACGGTGTCGCCACCGCGACCGTCTGCGCCAAGTTCGGCCTGAAATGCGTGGTCTACATGGGCGCGCACGACGTCGAGCGGCAGAAGCCCAACGTGTTCCGGATGCGGCTGCTGGGCGCCGAGGTGGTGCCGGTGACCTCGGGACGCGGCACGCTCAAGGACGCGATGAACGACGCGCTGCGCGACTGGGTCACCAATGTGCGCGACACCTTCTACTGCATCGGCACCGTGGCCGGCCCGCATCCCTACCCGGCGATGGTGCGCGACTTCCAGTCGATCATCGGCAAGGAGGTGCGCGAGCAGATGCAGGCCGCCGAGGGGCGCCTGCCCGACACGCTGATCGCCGCGATCGGCGGCGGCTCGAACGCGATGGGCCTGTTCTACCCCTTCCTCGACGACAAGGAGGTGAACATCATCGGCGTCGAGGCCGGCGGCAAGGGCGTGTCCGAGAAGATGGAGCATTGCGCCTCGCTCGCGGGCGGCCGGCCCGGCGTGCTGCACGGCAACAAGACCTACCTGCTGCAGGATGATGACGGGCAGATCCTCGAGGGCCACTCGATCTCGGCCGGGCTCGACTATCCGGGCATCGGCCCCGAGCATGCCTGGCTGCACGAGGCGAAGCGGGCGAGCTACGTCGCGATCACCGATGACGAGGCGCTGGAAGCGTTCAAGCTGTCCTGCGCGCTCGAGGGGATCATCCCGGCGCTGGAGCCCAGCCACGCGCTGGCGCATGTCATGAAGATCGCGCCGGAGCTGCCGAAGGACCACCTGCTGGTGATGAACATGTGCGGCCGCGGCGACAAGGACATCTTCACCGTGGCGCAGCATCTCGGGGTCGACATCACCAAGTGAGGGCCGCGGCGGTCGTCTTCACGTTCTTGTGATCGAGCCATGCTGAACGGGTTTGTCGAATGACACGTTGAGCGGCGAACTCAAAACGCGAGGACCGAAATGCTGAAGAAACTTTCGACCGCCGCCGCCACGACCGCCTTCGTCCTGTCGGCTTCGACCGCCCTGGCGCAGGCCATCCCCTTCGCCGAGGTCGACACCGACGGCGACATGATGCTCACCAATGACGAGCTGGTCGCGGCCTTCGGCGAAGAAGGCGCCGCGATCCTCATCATGGACGACACCGACGGCGACGGCATGCTCAGCGTGGCCGAGATCCGCATGAGCGCCGACATGGGCGACGACGTGGATTCGCCCGAGGACCGCGCCGAGTCGGACGACTCCGAGGACCCGGACTACCGTGATGACGGCGAGGAAGCCGTCGATCCGAACACCATCGACGAGACCGGGACCGGCAACGAGGAAGACGACTCCGGCGGCGCCGGCGACGACGACGACGCGCAGAACTGATCCTCGCGTTCAAGATGTGGTGGCCAGACATGGCCGCAGCGCCGGCCAGGCTCAGCCTGGCCGGCGTTTTCTTTTGTCGTCAGTGACATCACGGCAAAGTGTACGATGCCGCACGAACACTCCTGGCGTGCGTGGTGTTGGGGCATCGAACCGATATTGGAGATCTGGATGATCAAGTCCCTTGCCACCGCAACCGCCGCCGCCGCGCTCGTCGCCGGCGCGGCCTTCGCCCAGGACGATATGGAGATCGCCGCGGGCGAGAGCATGATGATGGCCACCGCCGACGGCCAGACCATGATCACCTTCCCGATGATCCGCACCCGCCAGGACGGCTACATCGTCGTCCACGCCGTCGAGAACGGCGCCCCGGTGGTGCCGGAGTCGATCGCGCACGCGCCGGTCATGGCGGGCGAGAACATGGACGTGATGGTCACGCTGCCGATGGCGCTCGAGGCCGGCACCGAGCTGGTCGGGATGCTGCATGCCGAGACCAACGGCAACGGCACCTACGACTTCGGCGACGGCATGACCGAGGTCGACACGCCCGTGGTCGTCAACGGCGCGCCGGTCACCGTGGCCTTCGCGGTGCCCGCCGAGCTGATGGTCATGGAGGACAGCGCCGCGGCCATGATCGCGTCGCCCGAGGACCGGGCCGAGTCGGACGACCCGGAGGACCCGGACTACCGCGACGACGGTGAGGAAGCGATCGACCCGAACACCATCGACGAGACCGGCTTCGGCAACGAAGAGGACGACGAGGGCAGCGCGGGCGACGACGACGACGCGCAGAACTGATCCTGCGCCATCGCCCGTTAAAGGGGCCGGCCGGACGAGAGTCCGGCCGGCCCTTTCGTGTCAGGCGGTGGCGCCATGCGCCTCGAGCACCTCGAGCGGCACGATCTCGAGCGCCCGTTCATGCGTCGCGGCAAGATGCACGCGCGGCGCGCAGCCCTCGTCATGCGCCTGCAGGAAGCGGCCGGCGCAGAGGCACCACCGGTCGCCGGGCTTCAGGCCGGGAAAGCCGAACTCGGGCCGGGGCGTGCTCAGATCATTGCCCACGTATTTCGAGTAGGCGAGAAACTCGGCGGTCATCACCGCGCAGACCGTGTGGCTGCCGGCATCCTCGGCGCAGGTGTTGCAGTGGCCGTCCCGGAAGAAACCGGTGAGGGGATCGGTCGAGCAGGTCTCGAGATCGCCGCCGAGCACGTTGCGCTTCGCATCCATTTCCATGGCGCCCTCCTTCATTCGGCCGACAGGATAGACGCCGCCGCCGCACCGTCCAGCCGCTCGGGCCCGGTCCAGCGCACCCAGCGCCCGTGAAAGTCGATCCGGCCCAGCGTCAGCTCGAGATCGCCCGGCCAGAGCCTGAGCCCGATCCGCGCGCCGGGATCGCCGCCATCGCTTTCCATCGACAGCCATGCCAGCGGCGCGTCCTCGCTGGCGCGGGCGCCGGCCGCCTCGATCAGCCGGCGGCCGCGCGCCTGCGTCTCGGGCGGGAAGTACTGCCAGGCGATGGAATGGAACAGGATGTGCAGATGGCCGGGCCGGGGCGCGGCGAGGCGGTCCTCGAGCCAGTCGATCGCGTCGGCGCGGTCGACGATGCCGGGGGCGCGCAGGGCCATCGCGGCGCGGGTGCGCTCCAGCCGGTCGGCCTGGTCGGGCCAGAGATAGGCGGTGAGCCGCAGCGCGTCCTCGGGCCGGGCCGGCTCCAGCGGCGCGAGGTCCGCGCCGCGCCGCTCGGCCACCGCGACATCGGCGGCCGGGGGCAGGGGGCCGTCCCAGTCGGGCCGCAGCACCACGCCCGCATCCGCCGGGCCGTAGCGGCGGCCCGCCACCTCCATCGCGAAGCCGTCAAAGCCGAGATTGAGCCCGCCGCTCGCGCCCAGCTCCGACAGCCGGATCGGCAGCGGGAACCGGTCGGCCAGCAGATGCGCCCCGGCGATCAGCGCTGCGGCACGGCGCACCTCGTTGGTCTGGGGCGGGCTCTGGATCCAGTCGAGCAGGAAGGCCTCGTGGCGTCGCGCCGCCCCTGCCACGGCGTCGAGCAGCGCCGCGTCGGAGTCCGCGTGCGGCGGGTAGGCGGCGGCGAGCGCGTCGTCGCGGCCCTGCAGCACCAGCGCGTGCAGCCCGCCCGCGAAGCGCAGCGGCAGCGCGGCGGCGCGGGCGCCGACCTCGCCGGGCCAGGCCTCGAGCCGCTCGGCCACCGCGCCGGGCAGGGGCCAGGCCTCCGACAAGAGCGCCATCAGACGGCCCATGAATGGCGAGCCCAGCGCCGCGCAGTGCCGCGACTGGTCGGCGAGGGCCGCGCGCATCCGGCTCATCTGAAGCGGTCCGCCAGCTTCTGCAGCGGCGAGCGGTCGTCGATCTCGGGCTCCGGCTTCGGTGCCGGCTTCGGTGCCGGTTTCGCGGCAGTGGCGGGCGCGGAGGCGGGGGCAGGAGCGTCGGGCGCGGCGGCCGGGCCCTTGCTGCCGCCGCCCGAGCGCGGCGGGTTCAGCCGCAGCGCCACGGCATTGAGAAAGCGCGCCGCGTCGCCCGCGGCCAGCGCCGCCGCGCCGTCCGAGACGCCGCGCAGCATGTCGTCAAGCCAGCCCTCGTCGGCCTTGGCAAAGTCCTTGAGCACGTAGCCCGACACCTTGTCCTTGTGGCCGGGATGGCCCACGCCCATGCGCACCCGGTCGTAATGCGGGCCGAGATGCTGGTGGATCGAGCGCAGCCCGTTATGGCCGGCATGGCCGCCGCCGGCCTTGGTCTTGAGCCGGCCCGGCGCGAGGTCGATCTCGTCGTGGAAGACCGTGACGTCGGTGCTGTCGATCTTGTGGAAGCGCATCGCCTCCCCGACCGACTGGCCCGAGAGGTTCATGAAGGTCATGGGCTTCAGAAGCAGCACCTTCTCGGAGCCCAGCCGGCCCTCGGCGATCTCGCCCTGGAACTTCGCGCGCCACGGCGTGAAGCCGTGATCCGACGCGATCCGGTCGACGGCCATGAAGCCGATGTTGTGGCGGTTCTGGGCATATTTCGCGCCCGGGTTTCCAAGTCCGACGAAGAGTTTCATGGCGCGGAGACTAGCGCGCGCGCCGCGGGCGGACCAGTGCCCCCGAAACGCGAAACGGGGCCCCGAAGGGCCCCGTCTGCTTTGGCGTCAGATCGCGAGGATCACTCGGCGGTCTGCTCGGTCGCCTCGACCTCGTCGGCGGCGGGGGCCTCTTCTTCATCGGCCTCCTGCTCGGCCGCGGCCAGCTTCGAGGGCGCCGAGATGTTGGCGATCACGAAGTTGCGCTCAATGGTCGGCTTGGCGCCCGAGGGCAGGGTGACGTCGTTGATGTGGATGACGTCGCCGATTTCCTTGCCGGTCAGGTCGACCACGATCTGCTCGGGGATCTCGCCGGCCAGAACGTTCAGCTCGACCTCGGGGCGGACCACGGTCAGCACGCCGCCCTTCTTGATGCCGGGCGCGGCCTTGTGGTTCTCGAACTCGACATGGATGAAGAGGTTGATGCGGGTGGTGCGGCGCAGACGCAGCAGGTCCACATGCGTCGGCAGGTCCTTGACCACGTCGCGCTGCACGCCGCGGCAGATCACGCGCACGTCGTCCTGGCCCTCGACCTTGAGGTTGAACAGGGTCGACAGGAAGCGGCCGGCCTTCAGCTTCTTCACCAGCTCGTTGTACGGCAGGTTGATCGGCAGCGGATCGACGCCGCCGCCATAGACGATGCCGGGCACGAGGTTCTCACGGCGAGCTTGACGGGCGGCCCCCTTGCCTGTCCCCGCGCGCGCCGTGGCGACGAGATCCGGGATCTCTTTAGCCATTGGAAATTCCTTTCAGGTTCCTGGGCCATCCTCCAAGGGTGTATGGCCCGATTCAGAGCCTGTGCCCTTAGCGGCGAATCCCGCAAAAGGGAAGGCCCCGGGCGGCGGAAAACCGCGTCGGGCGCGGGTGAGGCGAACGCCGGGACTGGACGTCGCGTCACGCGCGTGCCACTGCGCGGGGCATGTCGATCCTCTCCGCGCTTCGCCTCACCCGCGCCCCCGGTGTGGCCTTCGTCGTCATGGGGCTGTTCTGGGGCGTCTTCGCGGCGCATGTCCCGGTCCTGAAGGACCGGCTGGCGGTGGATGACGGCACCTTCGGCCTGCTGCTGCTCAGCTCGTCGCTGGGCCTGTTGACGACGATGTGGATCGCGCCGCGCTTCGACCGGGCGCTGGGGCCGCGCGCCATGCCGGTGGCGGCGCTCCTGCTGGCGGTGAGCTGGGTCGGGCCGGGGCTCGCGGCCACGCCGCTGGCCTTCGCCGCGGGCATGGTGGTGGTCGGCATGGCCTCGGGCATCCTCGACGTGGTGATGAACGCGCGGGTGAGCCAGATCGAGGCGCGGCACGGCCGCTCGCTGATGAACGCCAATCACGGGCTGTTCTCGCTGGCCTACGGCCTCGCGGCGCTGGCCTCCGGTTTCACCCGCGAGGCGGGGTTTGCGCCCGAGACGGTGCTGGCCGCGGTGGCGGGCCTCGTGGTGCTGGCGCTGCCGCTCCTGCGGATGGCCGAGGTCGCCGCGCCCGCGCCGGAGGGCCCGGCGCTGCGGCTGCCGCTCTGGCCGGTGGTGCTGTGCGGGGTGGTGGTGCTGATCGCCTTCCTGTCGGAGGCCACGGTCGAGAGCTGGTCGGCGCTGCATATCGAGCGCACGCTGGGCGGCGGCGCGGCGCAGGGCGCGCTGGGGCCGGCGCTGCTGGGCGCGACCATGACGCTCGGCCGCTTCGGCGGCCAGGCGCTGGCCGAGAAGCTGAGCGAAACGGCGGTGATCCGCGTCGCGGTGCTGGTCTCGGCCACCGGCGCGGCGATCGCGGCGGCGGCGCCGGTGCCGGTGGTCGCCTATCTGGGCTTCGCGACGATGGGTCTCGGCATCTCGGTGATCGGGCCGATGGGGCTGGCGCTGGCCGGCAAGATGGTCGCGCCGCACCAGCGCGCGCAGGCCATCGCCAAGGTGGCGGTGATCGGCTTCGGCGCCTTCTTCGTCGCGCCGGTGCTGATGGGCGGGCTGTCCGAGCTGTTCGGCCTGCGCGCCGCCTTCGCCTGTGTCGGCGGGCTGCTGCTCGTGGTGCTGGTCCCGGTGGCGGCGCTGCGCCGCCGTGCCGCCGCGGTGGCCGCCCCGGCCTGAGGCCGAAGCGCCGCAGCCGGCCTCGCTTGTGATCATGGGGTGCCGGGTCTAGACAGCCGGGTGCAACAAGTGACGAGGCGCGCCATGGCAAGGGCCCCCAAATCCGGTGAGGACGACCGCGCGGCCTCGCGCGACATCGGCGCGCTGCGCGCGCTCTGGCCGTTCCTTCTGCCCTACAAGGGCATCATGGCGGCGGCCGTCGTCGCGCTGGTGCTGACCGCCTGCGTCAGCCTCGTGCTGCCGATCGCGGTGCGCCGCGTGGTCGACAATTTCGAGGTCGATGCCGGGCTGCTGCTCGACCGCTATTTCGGTGTGGCGCTGGTCATGGCGGCGCTGCTCGCGCTGGGGACGGCGGCGCGCTACTACCTCGTGACCCGGCTCGGCGAGCGCGTCGTGACCGACATCCGCAAGGCGGTCTTCGCGCGGATGATCGGCATGAGCCCGGCCTTCTACGAACGCATCATGACCGGCGAGGTGCTGAGCCGGATCACCACCGACACGACGCTGATCCTGAGCGTGATCGGCTCCTCGGCCTCGGTCGCGCTCAGGAACATGCTGATCCTGGCGGGCGGGCTGGCGCTGCTCTTGCTGACCTCGGCCAAGCTGACCGGGCTCGTGCTCCTGATCGTGCCGGCGATCATCGTGCCGATCGTGGTGCTGGGTCGGCGTCTGCGCGGGCTGTCGCGCCAGAACCAGGACTGGATCGCCGCCTCGTCGGGCAACGCGTCCGAGGCGCTGCTCTCGGTGCAGACCGTGCAGGCCTACAGCCACGAGGCGGCCAGCCGCGCACGCTTCGACGACGTGACGGAGAAGAGCTTCGACGCCGCCCGCTCGCGCATCGCCACCCGCGCGCTGATGACCGCGATCGTGATCTTCCTGATCTTCGCGGGCATCGTCGGCGTGCTGTGGATCGGCGCGCGCGACGTGCATGCGGGCGAGATGACGATCGGCGCGCTGGTGCAGTTCGTGATCTATGCCGTGATGGTGGCGGGCGCGGTGGGCGCGCTGACCGAGATCTGGGGCGAGCTGCAGCGTGCAGCCGGCGCGACCGAGCGTCTGGTCGAGCTGCTGAACGCCGAGGACAGCGTGCGCGACCCCGGCACGCCGCGTCCCGCGCCCCGCGCCAGCGGCGAGATCGTGTTCGACGACGTGTCCTTCTCCTATCCCTCGCGGCCCGACACCTCGGCGCTCGACCATGTGAGCGTCACCGTCCGCCCCGGCGAGACGGTGGCTCTGGTCGGCCCCTCGGGCGCCGGCAAGACCACGATGATCCAGCTGATCCTGCGCTTCTGGGATCCGGAGACGGGGCGCATCGCGCTCGACGGCGTCGACCTGCGCGACATGCAGCGGCGCGAGTTCCGCCGCCAGATCGCGCTGGTGCCGCAGGACCCGGTGATCTTCGCCGACACGGCGCGCGAGAACATCCGCTTCGGCCGCCCCGACGCCAGCGACGCCGAGGTCGAGGCCGCGGCCCGCGCCGCGGCGGCGCACGAGTTCCTGACGGCACTGCCGCAGGGCTATGACAGCCAGGTCGGCGAGCGCGGCGTGATGCTCTCGGGCGGGCAGAAGCAGCGCATCGCCATCGCCCGCGCGATCCTGCGCGACGCGCCGGTGCTCCTGCTCGACGAGGCCACCAGCGCGCTCGACGCCGAGAGCGAGCGTCTGGTGCAGCGGGCCGTGGACGAGCTGGCGCGCGGCCGCACCACCCTGATCGTCGCGCACCGCCTCGCCACGGTGAAGAAGGCCGACCGCATCCTCGTCTTCGAGAACGGGCGGATCGTGGCGCAGGGCTCGCATGACGACCTCGTGGCCGAGGGCGGCCTCTACGCCCGGCTGGCGCGGCTGCAGTTCACCGAAGGCTTGCCCGCCGCGGCCGCCGAGTAGCCCGCGCGCTGCAGCGGGCTTGCCAAGTTCGGTCTTTCGTTGCGTCATGCTTGCGTGAAGGGGCCAACGGCTCGAAGCTGACGGGCGGGTAAAGCTTGCCGCGAGGCGGGCCGAGGAGAACCGCGCCACGCGGCGCGAACAACGAACAGCGTGCCGCAAGGCACCACAGGGACCACACGAGGGAGGAGACGGCATGAGCTTTGCCGGCAACGCGGATCGCATGGCGATCGAGGCCGAGGCCAGCTGGGAGGCGCAGGGGCAGCCCGCCACCACGCATGCGCTGCTGGAGCGCACGGCGAAGGCCTTTCCGGACCGCCCGGCGCTGAGCTTCCAGCTCTTCTCGGACCCCAAGGCCCCGGCCGAGACGCTGAGCTGGCGCGACCTGCACGCCAAGTCGGCTCAGACCGCGAACCTCCTGCGGGAACTCGGCGTCGGCGAGACCGACGTCGTGGCCTACATGCTGCCGAACTGCTCTGAGGTGATCCTGAGCTATCTCGGCGGCCAGATCGCCGGCATCGTCAACCCGATCAACCCGCTGCTCGACGCGGGCCAGATCGCCGCGATCCTGCGCGAGACCAACGCCAAGGTGCTGATCACGCTCAAGGCCTTCCCGAAGACCGACGTGGCGCAGAAGGCGGCCGAGGCGGTGGCGCTGGCGCCCAACGTCAAGACCGTGCTCGAGGTCGACCTGCACCGCTACCTGACGGGGCTGAAGAAGTTCATCGTGCCGCTGGTCCGGCCCAAGGTCGAGGTCAGGCACAAGGCGCGCGTGCTCGACTTCAACCGCGAGATCGCCAAGCGCCCCACGACGCTGGCCTTCGCCGACAGCCCCGGCGACCGGGTCGCCGCCTATTTCCACACCGGCGGCACCACCGGCATGCCGAAGGTGGCGCAGCACCGTTACTCGGGCATCGTCTACAACGGCTGGCTCGGGCAGAAGCTTCTGTTCACCGAGCGCGACGTGATCATCTGCCCGCTGCCGATGTTCCACGTCTTCGCCGCCATCGTCATCATGGGCGCCTCGCTCGCCTCGGGCGCGCAGGTGGTGATGCCGACGCCCGCCGGCTATCGCGGCGACGGCGTGTTCGACAATTTCTGGAAGCTGGTCGAACGCTGGAAGGTGACCTTCGTCATCACCGTGCCGACCGCGATCTCGGCACTGATGCAGCGCCCGGTCGATGCCGACATCTCGTCGCTCAACATGGCCTTCTCGGGCTCGGCGCCGCTGCCGGTGGAGCTCTACAAGCGCTTCGAGCAGGCGGCGGGCGTCACCATCTGCGAGGGCTACGGCCTGACCGAGGCGACCTGCCTCGTGGCGATCAACCCGCCGCAGGGCCAGAAGAAGGTGGGCTCGGTCGGCGTGCCCTTCCCCTATACCGAGATCCGGATCATCGACCCCGGCACCGGTCAGGACTGCGCGCCCGACACGGTGGGCGAGATCTGCGTCTCCAACCCCGGCGTGTCGCGCGGCGACACCTACACCGAGGCCGACAAGAACCGCGGCCTCTACTGGCCGGGCCCGGCGCATGAGCACCAGTTCCTGCGCACAGGCGATCTCGGCCGCATCGACCCGGACGGCTATCTCTGGATCACCGGGCGGGCCAAGGACCTGATCATCCGCGGCGGCCACAACATCGACCCCGCCGAGATCGAGGAGGCGCTGGCCGCGCATCCCGCCATCGCCTTCGCCGGCGCGATCGGCCAGCCCGACGCCCATGCGGGCGAGATCCCTTGCGTCTATGTCGAGCTCTGCGAGGGCGCCGAGGTGACCGAGGCCGAGCTGCTCGACTACGCGCGCGAGCACGTGCCCGAGAAGGCGGCGCGGCCGCGTCACCTCGAGATCCTGCCGGAACTGCCGAAGACCGCCGTGGGCAAGATCTTCAAGCCGGCGCTGCGCAAGCTGGCGATCAAGCGGATCTACGACGAGGCGCTGGCCGCCGCCGGGGTCGAGGCCGAGGTGGCCGAGGTGGTCGAGGACAACCGCCGCGGCCTGGTCGCCAAGATCCGCCGCACCGGCACGGCCGAGGAGGCGCAGGTCGCGAAGGCGCTGGGCGCCTTCACCCGGCCCTGGGACTGGATCGGCGACGCCGAGACCGTCTGAAGGCGGCGGAACGCACGGAATCGGATCGGGGCGGGCAGGAATGTCCGCCCCGATGCCGTTCAGGACCCGGGGGTGCATGGCGGCTCGATGGGTCGAAGGGGCGACGATCCCGCGGATCGCGGGTCCGAAAGGTGGGACGGAACGCGCCGAAGCATCGACCCCGATCGGGGCGGGCCTGCGGATGTCTGGCTGGGGGGGGATGGTGCTGCAGGAGAGGATTGAACTCTCGACCTCACCCTTACCAAGGGTGTGCTCTACCACTGAGCTACTGCAGCATCTCGTCTGGGCGGGCTTTTACTTGTCTGGCTGGCGAGCGCAACCGCTTTTTTCGCCGCTTGACGCGACGGTGGCCGGACGGCCCGGCGCGGCGGGGTTTCGCCGGCCCGGCAGGGGGCGGGAACTGGACGCAATGCGGGCTTGGCGCTATCTGCGAAACCCATGAAGACACCCCGCCAGGAGCCGCCCCGCGCGGCCGATCGCAAGGACCGCCTCAAGGCGGCGCTCAAGGCCAACATCGCCCGCCGCAAGGCGCAGGCGCAGGCGCGCTCCGCCAAGGGCGAGGGCGCGGATCACACCGAGCAAGAGAAAGAGTAGCAGGCATGGATTCGATCATCGTGCGCGGCGGCGCAGAGCTGCGCGGGCAGATCCCGATCGCGGGTGCGAAGAACGCGTGCCTGGCGCTGATGCCGGCGACGCTTCTGTCGGAAGAGCCGCTGACGCTGACCAACGCGCCGCGGCTGTCGGACATCCACACCATGACCCGGCTGCTCGAATCGCTGGGTGCCGAGGTGTCGTCGATGCAGGGCGGCAAGGTGATCGCGATGTCGACGCACGAGCTGGCCTCGACCCATGCCGATTACGAGATCGTCCGCAAGATGCGCGCCTCGAACCTCGTGCTCGGGCCGCTGCTGGCGCGCGCCGGCGAGGCGGTGGTGTCGCTGCCCGGCGGCTGCTCGATCGGGGCGCGGCCGATGGACATCCACATCGAGGCGCTCTCGGCGCTCGGTGCCGAGATCGAGCTGAAGGACGGCTACCTGCACGCGGTGGCGCGCGGCGGCCTCAGGGGCGGCCGGGTGCCGCTGCGCTTCGCCTCGGTGGGCGCCACCGAGAACGTGCTGATGGCCGCGACGCTGGCCAAGGGCTCGACCCGGATCGAGAACGCCGCGCGCGAGCCCGAGATCGTCGATCTCGCCCGCTGCCTGCGCGCGATGGGCGCGCAGATCGAGGGCGAGGGGACCTCGACCATCGAGGTGCAGGGTGTCGACCGGCTCGGCGGTGCGACGCATCGCGTGGTCACCGACCGGATCGAGCTCGGGACCTACATGCTGGCCCCGGCCTTCACCGGCGGCGAGGTCGAGTGCCTCGGCGGCGAGATCGGCCTGATCGGCGCCTTCTGCGAGAAGCTCGACGCCGCCGGCATCGACGTGAGCGAGACCGACAAGGGGCTGAAGGTGAAGCTGCGCGGCGACCGGCCGCGCGCGGTGGACGTGGTGACCGAACCCTTCCCGGGCTTCCCGACCGACCTGCAGGCGCAGATGATGGCGATGCTCTGCACCGCCGAAGGCACCAGCCGGCTCGAGGAGAAGATCTTCGAGAACCGCTTCATGCACGCCCCCGAGCTGATGCGCATGGGCGCGAAGATCGAGGTGCATGGCGGCCACGCCACGGTCACCGGCGTCGACAAGCTGAAGGGCGCGCCGGTGATGGCGACCGACCTGCGGGCCTCGGTCTCGCTGATCCTCGCCGGGCTCGCCGCCGAGGGCGAGACGGTGGTGAACCGGGTCTATCATCTCGATCGCGGATACGAGAATGTCGAGGACAAGCTCGGCGCCGTGGGCGCGAAGATCGAGAGGGTGAAGGCATGACCGAGACGCGCGACGCGACCTTCGAAGAGGGGGCGGCCCGGCCGCTCCGGCTCAGGGCGCTCGACGGCGAGGATCTGCAGGTGATCTCGGCGCTGGTGCAGGATTCGGTCCTGCCCGCCTCCGAGATGGCCTGGAAGAAGAGCGACCGGCGCTTCGGCATGCTGGTCAACCGCTTCCGCTGGGAGGACCCGGCCACCACGCGCGAGGCCGAACGCGTGCAGGCGGTGCTCTGCATCGAGAACGTCACAGCCGTGCGCAGCCAGGGGCTGGGCGAGCGCGACGCCGACACGGTGTTGTCGCTCCTGGCGATGGTTTTCGAGCCGGGCGAGGACGCGGCCGGCACGGTGCGGATGATCCTCGCCGGCGACGGCGAGATCGCGGTCGAGGTCGAGGCGCTGGAGGTGATCCTGCGCGACGTGACCCGGCCCTACAGCGCGCCCTCGGGCAAGGCGCCCAAGCACCCGGAATGATCGTCCGGCCGCTCGGCCCCGCAGATCTGGCCGAGTGGCGGCGGATTCGCGCGGAGGGGCTGCGCGCCTTCCCGCGGGCTTTTCTCACGACACTGGCGGAGGAGCTGGCCCGCCCGGACGCGGCGGTGCGCGACGCGCTCGAGACGCGGCTGATCCTCGGTCTGTTCGAGGGCGCGCGGCTCATCGGCACGGCGGGGCTCGACCCGGTCCTGCCGGTCGCGGCGGTGGCCCACCGGGCCGAGCTGAAGGCCGTCTATCTGAGTTCTGACCATCACGGCAGCGGCGCGGCCGACCGGCTGATGGAGGGGGTGGTGGCGCGGGCCCTACGCGACGGGCGCCGCCAGATCGAGCTTTTCGTCGCCGCCGACAATGCCCGCGCGATCAGCTTCTACGAACGCCACGGCTTCGCCCGCTACGGCCGGCTGCCCCGTGCCGCGCGGATCGACGGGGCCTGGGTCGATGACCTGTTCTACCTGCGGCAACTGGACGGTTGAGCAGGGGGGCGGGCAGGGCTATGCCCCAGAGCCGAAGGAGACCGCCATGCCGCACCGCCTGAACACCGCCGATCCCGATTTCGAGGCCCGCTTCTCCGCGCTTCTGACCATGAAGCGCGAGGACAGCCCCGACGTGGACGACACCGTGGCGGCGATCATCGCCGACGTTCGAGCCCGCGGCGACCTCGCGCTGACGGATTACACCGCCCGCTTCGACCGGCTGCAGCTCACCCCCGAGCGGCTGCGCTTCACGCCCGAGGAGATCGAGGCGGAGTGCGCCAAGGTCTCGGACGAGGACCGCGCCGCTCTGGAACTCGCCGCCGAGCGCATCCGCGCCTACCACGCCCGGCAGATGCCGCGCGACGACAGCTGGACCGACGAGACCGGCGCGATGCTGGGCTGGCGCTGGACGGCCGTGGCGGCGGCGGGGCTCTACGTACCCGGCGGGCTCGCCTCCTACCCGTCCTCGGTGTTGATGAACGCGGTTCCGGCCAAGGTCGCCGGGGTCGAGCGGCTCGCGGTGGTGGTGCCGACGCCCGACGGCGTCGCCAACCCGCTGGTGCTGATGGCCTGCCGCATCGCCGGGGTGGACGAGATCTACCGCATCGGCGGCGCGCAGGCGATCGCGGCGCTGGCCTACGGCACCGAGAGCATCGCCGCCGTTGACAAGATCACCGGCCCCGGCAACGCCTATGTCGCCGCCGCCAAGCGCCGGGTCTTCGGCCGCGTCGGCATCGACATGATCGCCGGGCCGTCGGAGATCCTCGTCATCGCCGATGCCGACAACGACCCCGACTGGGTGGCGCTCGACCTGCTGAGCCAGGCCGAGCACGACGAGAGCGCGCAGTCGATCCTGATCACCGACGATGCGGGCTTCGGCGACAAGGTGGCCGAGGCGGTCGAGCGGCGGCTCGAGACGCTGGAGCGCCGCGCCATCGCCGGCGCGAGCTGGCGCGACTTCGGCGCGGTGGTGGTGGTGCGCGACCTCGACGAGGCGGCGGCATTGGCCGACCGGATCGCCGCCGAGCATCTCGAGCTCTGCGTCGCCGGCCCCGAGGCGCTGGCCGCGAAGATCACCCATGCCGGGGCGATCTTCCTCGGGCACTGGACGCCCGAGGCGATCGGTGACTACATTTCGGGGCCGAACCACGTCCTGCCTACGGCGCGGTCGGCGCGGTTCTCGTCTGGCCTCTCGGTGATGGATTTCCTCAAGCGCACGACATTGTCGAAGATGACGCCCGACGCTCTGGCCGCGATCGGCCCGGCCGGCGAGCGCATCGCCCGCGCCGAGAGCCTCGAGGCGCACGCGCTGTCGCTGAAGGCCCGGCTCGACCGGCTGAACCGGACCGCCGGGTGACCCGCATCGCGCATATCCGGCTCGACGATGACGGGCTGCCGCCGCCGACGCCCGAGATCGAGCAGGAGCGGCGGGTGGCGATCTTCGACCTGCTGGAGGAGAACAGCTTCGCGCTGCCCGAGCGCGACGGGCGCGCGGTGCCGGGGCCCTACAATCTCGGCCTCGCGATCCGCGAGAAGCGGCTGGTCTTCGACGTCGCGACCGAGACCGGCGAGGCGGCGGCCGAGTTCCATCTTTCGCTCGGGCCGTTCCGGCAGGTGGTGAAGGATTACTTCCAGATCTGCGAAAGCTACTACGACGCGGTGAAGACGCTGCCGCCGAGCCAGATCGAGACCATCGACATGGCGCGGCGCGGCATCCACAACGAGGGCGCGCGGGTTCTGCAGGAGCGGCTGGAGGGCAAGGCCGAGCTCGACACCGACACCGCGCGACGGCTCTTCACCCTGATCTGCGTGTTGCATTTCGGGGTCTGATGATGGAGCCGGCCGCCGCATTGCAGCCTCTCCCGCAATCGGTGCTCTTCTGCTGCGACCACAACGCTGTGCGCTCGCCCATGGCCGAGGGCATCATGAAGAAGTTCTACGGCACCGACTGCTACATCCAGTCGGTCGGCGTGAAGAACGACCTCGAGATCGACGGCTTCGCCATCGCGGTCTGCGCCGAGATCGGCGTCGAGCTGCACCGCCACCGCTCGCGCAGCTTCGACGAGATGGAGCAATGGGGCGACGATCTCAGCTCCTTCGACCTCGTGCTGGCGCTGTCGCCGGCCAGCCAGCGCCGCGCGCTCGACCTGACCACGCATTACCATCTCGACGTGGAGTACTGGCCGGTGCTCGACCCCACGGGGCTGGGCGAGGGGCGCGAGGAGCGGCTCAGGAGCTACCGCCAGACCCGCGACATGATCGTGGAGCGGCTGATCGCGCGCTGGGGCCCGCCGCGCGGCTGACGCGAAAAGGCCGCCCCGTGGGGCGGCCTTCCAAAATGTCGTCGCAATCCGCGAAGATTACTGCTCGACCTCTTCCATCGATTCGAGCTGCTCCTCGGTCGCTTCGATGAAGACGCGCACCTCGCCCGCCTCGGAGCGCAGCATGGTCATCTGGTCGAAGGCGATCGAGACCGGCTTCTCGCCGATGCCGAGGAAGCCGCCGACCTCGACGATCACGTTCTCGATCTGGCCGTCGGCATCAACCATGATGTCGCCGATGTCGCCGATCCGCTCGTCATTGACGCCGTAGACCGTGCTGCCCTCGAGATCGCTGACGGTGATCTCGTTGGCCGGGACCATCGCGAAGCCCTCACGCTCGACCGCGGGGCCAGCGCTCTCGACCATTTCGGTCTCCATGGTCTCGGCCTCGGCCATCTCGCCCTCGACCTCGGCGGCCATGCCCTCGGCGGCGGCCTCGGCTTCGGCGGCCTCCTCGGTCATCTCGGCCTCGGCCTCCTCGGCGGCGCCTTCGACCATCGCCTCGGCCTCGGCAGCTTCCTCGGTCACCTCGGCCTCGGCTTCGGCGGCCATGTCCTCGGCGGCGGCTTCGGCTTCGGCGGCCTCTTCGGTCGCTTCGGCCTCGAGCGGCTCCTCGGTCTCCATCTCGGCTTCGGCCTCGTCCATCGCCGCGGCGGGCTCGGCCTCGTTGAAGGTGACCACGGGCTCGCCGGTCTGGACCATCTCGATCATCGGCTCGCCGGCCTGGGTGAACTCGATCACCGGCTCGGCGCTCTCGAAGCGGATGTTCGGCTCGGCGCGCTGCACCTGCACGTTGGCGCTCTGGGCGTCGCGCTCTTCCTCGTAGGTCACGGTCGGCTCGGTGGTCGACAGCTGCACCTCGGCGTTCTCGACCGAGCGGGCCTCGCCCGGCTCGGCGCCGGCCTCGTAGGTCTCGCCGGTGGCGCGGTCGGTCACCTGCACGCCGCCCTCGGAGCCCTCGGGGGCGCGCTGAAGCTCGAGCTCGACGCGCGGGCGCGGCTGGGTCACGGAAACGATCGGATCAGCCTGGCGCACCTCGACCGAGGGCTGGGCGTTGGCCACGTCGACGCCCGGCTCGGGCATGGTGATGATGATCTCGGGGGCCGGCTGCTCGATGCGGATGGTCGGCTGCGGCATGTCCATGGTGATGGTCGCCGGGGCCTGGCGGATCAGGATGTCGGCCTGGCCTTCCTGCACGGTCACGTCGGGCGTGGCGTTCGACACCATCACGTCGGTCTGGCCGCTCTCGACGTTCACCTGCGGCGCCTGCTGGTCGAGATAGACCATGCCCTCGATCACCACCTCGTCCTCGAGGCGGACCGTGGCGGTCTCGGTCTCGGCCAGCTCGGCCTCGTCCTCGGATTCGACGGCCTCCCGCTCGACGTCGACGGCGACAAGCTGCTCGAGCTCGACATAGACCACAGCGCATTCGGCATCGTTCTCGGCCGCGATCAGCTCGTTGATCTGGTCTTCGGTCATGCCGGATTCGGTCGGCACGCCTTCGGCCATCTGCTCCTGCAGCAGCAGTTCGAGGTCGGAACAGGTGGCGTCCGCGTCCTGCGCCGCGGCCATCCCGGCCATCGGCAGCGTCAGGGCGGTGGTGACGAGCAGCCGTGTCATCCGCATTTTCATGAGATCGTCTCCCGTGTATGCTTCGCTTCGGCGGCACAACGGCGCACGCACGTCCCCGTTCCGTACAACCTGCACGAAATCTTGAATCGCGCAGGGAGGACGGCTTCGCCCATGAAAGGCGCGGCTGGCGCGCGAAGAGGCGCGCAGCCGCGCGCCCAAAACTGTCTTTGCCCTTGAAAATCTGGCCCGGAGAGCGCATCTAGCCGGCATCAGCCCGCGATCGCGCGGGCCCCACCGACTGGAGTGACCATGGCCAAGGAAGAACTGCTCGAATTTCCCGGCGTCGTGAAGGAACTCCTGCCGAACGCGACGTTCAGGGTCGAGCTGGAAAACGGCCATGAGATCATCGCGCACACGGCAGGCAAGCTTCGCAAGAACCGGATTCGCGTCCTCGCCGGCGACCGGGTGCAGGTCGAGATGACCCCCTACGATCTGACCAAGGGTCGGATCAACTATCGCTTCCGCTGACCGCGAGATGAGCGCGCAGCCGCCCGATGCCGGGCTGAGACTGGTGCTCGGCTCGGCTTCGCCGCGCCGGCGCGAGCTGCTCGCCCAGATCGGCCTCGTGCCGCAGGACGTGCGCCCCCCCGACATCGACGAGACGCCGCGCCACGGCGAGCTGCCGCGCGCCTATGCCCGGCGCATCGCCGAGCAGAAGGCGCGCGCCGTCACGCTCGACGAGGGCGAGGTGCTGCTCTGCGCCGACACCACCGTCGCGCTGGGGCGCCGCATCATGGGCAAGCCCGTGGATGCCGCCCAGGCGGCTTCCTTCCTGCACCTGCTGTCGGGGCGTCGCCACACCGTCATCACCGCCGTCGCGGTGCGCCGGGGCGAGCGGCTCTGGACGCGCGAGGTCGAGACCGCGGTGAAGATGAAGCGGCTGTCGAACCCCGAGGTCAACGCCTATCTCGCCACCGGCGACTGGCAGGGCAAGGCCGGCGGCTATGCCATCCAGGGGCCGGCCGGGGCCTTCATCCCCTGGATCAACGGATCGTTCACCGGCGTGGTCGGCCTGCCGCTGGCCGAGGCCGCCGGTCTTCTCACCGCCGCCGGATACCCCGTTCACGGAGCCACCGCATGAAGGGACGCCGCATCGTTCTCGACCATCTCGAGGGGCGCGAGGCCGCTGCTCTGATGGTCGACGGCCAGCTCGATGACATCCTGATCGACGAGGGCGACGCGCCGCGTCCCGGCGCGATCTACCGCGCGATCTGCGACCGGCCGCTGAAGGGGCAGGGCGGCATGATGGTGCGCCTGCCCGGCGGCTCGGGCTTCCTGCGCCACGGCAAGGGCCTCCGCCCGGGCCAGGCGATCCTGGTGCAGGTCACCGGCGTGGCCGAGGACGGCAAGGCGGTGCCGCTGACCGACCGGGTGTTGTTCAAGAGCCGCTACGCCATCGTCACGCCGCAGGCGCCGGGGCTCAACATCTCGCGCCAGATCGCCGAGGAAGAAGAGCGCGCCCGGCTGCGGATCCTCGCCGAGGAGGGCATGGAGGGCGCGGGCGGCGATCTGGGGCTGATCCTGCGCTCGGCCTGCGCCGGCGCGGAGGAGGACGAGATCGTCGAGGACATCGCCGCCATGCGCGATCTCGCCGAGGCGGTGATCGGCGACGCCGAGGGCCGCGAGCCCGAGGCGCTGACCGAGGGCGACGGGCCGCATGTGCTGGCCTGGCGCGAATGGCGCGCGGGCGACGTGGTGACCGAGCCCGGCGGGTTCGAACGCGAAGGCGTGCTCGACGGGCTCGAGGCGCTCAGATCCCCGCGCATCGCCACGGGCGACGGCACTATCTTCGTCGAGCCGACCCGGGCGCTGGTCGCGGTCGACGTCAACACCGGCGGCGACACCACGCCGGCGGCGGCCCTGAAGGCCAACCTCGCCGCGGCCCGCATCCTGCCGCGCGCCTTGCGGCTGCGCGGCCTCGGGGGCCAGGTCGTGGTGGATTTCGCGCCGATGTCGAAGGCGCATCGCAAGCAGCTGGAACAGTCGCTGAAGGCGGCCTTCCGCGCCGACCCGGTCGAGACCTCGCTCGTCGGCTGGACCACGATGGGCCTGTTCGAACTGCAGCGCAAGCGCGAGCGCCCGGAGCTCATGCACCTGCTGGGGCGGCTGTGATGGCCTGCCCGATCTGCGGCAAGCCGGGCGTCGAGACCTACCGCCCCTTCTGCTCGAAGCGCTGCGCCGACATCGACCTCGGCAAGTGGCTGGGCGGCGCCTACGCCGTGCCCTCGCACGACCCGGAGGATGCCGAGCAGGCGGCCGAAGAGGCCGCGCGGCAGGCCGATCGGGACGAGGGTAAACCGCACTGAGGGTGACCTCGGGTTTTCTTCGCGAAACCCTCTGGACACCCCCGCACGGCTCGCCTAGAAGGCCCACACCCGATGGGAGCCGACGCTTCCATCCCCGTGCCCGGGTAGCTCAGGGGTAGAGCAGTGGATTGAAAATCCTCGTGTCGGTGGTTCGATTCCGCCCCCGGGCACCATTATCTCGGTCTCACCAGATGCTGGGTTTCGATACCGGTCAGGGCTCTGCTCCTCGACACGCTCGGCGCGTCTCCAACGGGAGGCGCGCTGCCCGAAGCCAGCCGCATTGTGATACCCCCACCGCGACATCTCGCGCTCCCGCCGGGGCGCCGGATGCCACCCCACTGTCGCGACCTCGCGTGCAATTCCCGAGGTCCGTGTGACGCCACTGGTCGCCTCGACGGACGGCCCGATTGCGCACTCGTTCCGTTACCCGTTTCCTGCGCCGTCGCTTTGACGCCGTGACGGAAGGTGGGTCACTAACCAGATTCTAGGAGTGCGGGCCTCGATAGACCCCTCCGAACCGAAAGCCAAAGATATCATGACAACCAAGACTATTTCCCAGCACGACAGCCTCACCATTTCGCGCAGCATCGCCGACGTGGACGTGGTGCTTTCACTGCTGCGTCGACAGGCCGACATTCTGCGCGTGCGCCATGCGCTCGATGCCGCGACGCGCACTATTTCCGCTTGCAGCCAGAAGGTCTCGAGCTCGCTGGCTCTGACACAGATGGCTTTGGCTCACGCGGATCTCGCGGCATTGCGGGATAGCGGCAACTTCGATGCCCTCGCCCTGTCGCGCATTCTGCAAAGGCTGCGTGAGACCGTTCGGCGGCTTCGTGGGGAAACTGATCCAGCCTTGACAGGCGCCTAACAGCTAGACGCCGGAGAACGGTCACTACCGCCGTCGCTCTGGCCCATTTAGCCGTTCGCCGCCGGCCTGACATCCTTCGGCAGGAAACGGATTTCCAGCGCGGGCGGCCAGGCATTCGTGAGAGCTTCACCGGCTTCGAGGAAGTCTTTCAGTTCCGCGCAGCGGTCCTCATTCACCAAGATTGCCGGCGTGCGGCCACCGAACCGTGCGAGCCGCTTGCTGTGATACCAGGACCATGTGTCGGTGGCCGAGCGGGTCCAAGGCCGGATGACACACAGGATGCAGTGGAGGTCTTTCAGGTGCCTTTGGGTCGGCGCGGTGCGCATGAGGTCGAAGACGTCCACGCCGAGCGCACGCGCAAGGATCTTGGCGTTCACCTCGCCGGCAGGGTCGATGCAGTGGTCTAATAGGAGGCCGTTGGGCATGGCAGTGCTCCATTCGGGCTGGTCGGACAGTGGCCAGTCGTGGGGTCAAGCGGGCACGGATCGCAGGCGGGCACAGAAAGCTCGATCGGAGGGGAGAACGCATCTTCGGAGAGCCAAGGGAGGAGTAACTCTGCCAGACGCGCCCTCAGATCAGGCCAATGTCGCAACTGGTTTACGCATGGTCATGCGCGCCAATTGTATCGCTGAAAATTCTTGTCAAGCTGTGGATGTCCTTTTGCTGCCAGTGGTTGGCGGCGCTGGTAAGGGTTCACGCCTCGGGTGTGCTGCCGTCGGACTTTGTCGAAGTCGACGAAGAGGCCTGAATTCACGTGTTGGATCGGCTCTGTTGCGCAGAACGGGTGATGGCCGACGTGCGCCTTTCCCCAGACGGATTTATCCTACGGCCGCTGTCACAGGTATGCCGAGCGCGGTGAAGCCGTTGAGCACGGCGATGCGGATCTGGATCTCGGCGACCTGACGGTCGAAGTCCCAAGCCATGAAGCTTTGGCCCAGCAGCTTCACACAGTGCATCTTCGTCTCGATGCGGCTCCGGTGGTGATACCCACTCCAATGGCGCCACAGGGACCGGCCCAGATACTTTGAAGCTCTGAGGGCTTCGTTGCGGGCGATCGCCCCAGCGGTGACGGGCTTCCAAGGCTTCGCGTTTTGCGCGGCGGGATGACCACATGCGCCCTCCGATCAGCGACGGCGTCATGGCACTTGCGCATATCGTAGGCGCCGTCTGTCGTGATCGAGTCGATGTCCTGGTTGCTGGGGATCTGGTTCAGCAGTTCAGGAAGCATGGGGGCATTACCGGTCCGGCTGTCCGTGATCTCGACAGCCCGAACCTCCAGCGCGTCTTCGTCGATCCCGAGGAGGATCTTGCGCCACAGGCGTCGCTTTGGCCCGCCGTGCTTTCGTGCGTGCCATTCGCCTTCCCCTCGGCCTTGATCCCATTCGGCATCGTCCTCGGACCGATGGCGGACAATGCCTCATTGTCGATCAGAAAATGCAGCGGGCCTGGTGAGCCGCGACAGGGGATATCCACGGCCAACGTCTTCTGGCGTCGGCACGAGGTGCTGAGGTCCGGCACCAACCAGTCCAGGCCGATCATCTGCAAAAGGCTCTCGACGAAGCCCTTGTCTGGCGGAGCGCCAGGCCGAACAGCGATTTCATCGTCAGGCAGACCTGAATGGCGGCGTCGCTATAGCTCTGATGGCGACCCCTCTTGCCATTCGGGGGCGGCGTCCAGACCATGTCGGGATCGAACCAGATCGTCAGGGAGCCACGCTTCTTCAGCGCCGCGTTATAATCAGACCAGTTCCTGGTCTTGTAGCTCGGCGGCTTGGGTCTGCGGCTCATGCGTGCCCGCTACCATGCTGGATTTCGGAGATGAATCCCGTCAGTCCGTTAGCGCGACAGAGTCGTCTGTCTCCAAAGTTGGACAGACTCTACCTCAAACTGGAGGGAGGAACAGGGTCTCAGGTCACCATTCTTGAGGAACCCGTGGCTCACGATATGGTGCGCCCGCTGGCGCTGCGGCGCCGCACAGCTCGGTCATAGCGTTCACATGTGCGAGGTCGTGCTTCGCATGCGCGATCTGCGTCTTGTAGGCCTTGATCTACCAGCGGATATCGGCGCGTTTCTGCGTCAGCGTCTGTATGATCAGGAACTCGGCCATACCATCATTGCAGCGAACTCCGCCGGCTCGACCCATCCGGCAAGTTGGCGCATTTGCTACCTAAGACCGAGTGTCTGGGATCTGCGCTGTTCTCGTCGCTGGCTGAGATCCGAGGGCAGATCCGGGCTGGCCGGCAAGGTTGCAATCACTGCCGCCCATACTCCGGCACGGGAACACACTGCTGGTCGGGTTCATGGCGGAGGAGGGGGCGACACTGCGAGCCGCATGGCCTCGGAAACAACCCAAGAGCTACTGGACTCTCTAAAAGAGAACCGGTGCCCATGTCGCGTGGTGAGGCAGGGACACGTGCATCTGGCTACTCTTGCGCAAAAATACCACTTGAATAGGCGGTTTTGAGAAGAAAATCGAATCTACCCTTGCGTGTTTTGTAGAGATAAATGCTATTGCCGAAAAGTATAACAGCACCTAGGGAAGGTTGGGGCGATATTATGTCAACAGTGCAGCCGGGGGCAATCTCGCTTCTTTCCGGACTAGGCGGCGACGCCGGGTTTGGCGAAAACATACTTCCCGCCAATGATGACCTGTCCACTTCTCAAATCGACCTGAGCCCCATCTTCGAGGACGGCATCAATTTCTTCGGGAACGTCTACCGGGGCGTATGGATCAACAACAACGGCAGCATCACCTTCGATGCGCCACGCGCCGCCTTCACGCCCGACGTGATCACCGGCATCAGCAACAACCCCGAGATCACACCGTTCTTCGGGGACGTTGATACGCGCGGTGACGCCGTCGGTGCGACGGCGGGCGGCAATTCCACCGGGTCCAACTTAGTCTACTACGACTTCAACGAAGTCACGGATCAGTTCATCGTCACCTGGGACGATGTCGGCTACTATGAGATGCGCACGGACAAGTTGAACGCGTTCCAGTTGATCCTGACCGATCAGGGCAACGGCGATTTCGATATCGAGTTCCGCTACGAAGACATCAACTGGACGACCGGTGAGGCAAGCGGCGGGATCGACGGGCTGGGGGGCGAAGTGGCTCGCGCCGGGTATACCGCCGGGACCGGCGCGGACGGCACGTTTTTTGAACTGCCCGCCTCCGGCAATCAGGATGCGATCCTGGCGCTCGACGAAACCGAGGGAAACACCGGCCTGACGGGCCGTTGGAAGTTTCCTGTCCGCAATGGCGGAATCGTCGAATCCATCGTGCCGCTGCTCTCCGATGACGTGACCGGAGCATGGACCACCGGCGACCCGCACCTCTCTACCTTGGATGGCGTGAACTACGACTTCCATGCGGCCGGTGAGTATATCCTGCTGCGAGATGCCGATGGCGGGGATTTCGCCATTCAGGCACGCATGACCCCGGTGGGCGAGAATGCCAGCGTGAACGCGGCCGTAGCGACCAATCTGAGCGGAAGATCCGTGATGATTGACGGCACGGATCCGGTCCCGCTTTCGATCGATGGCGTGCCGGTCGAAGTGAGCGACTTCTCCTTTGTGCAGGTCGGAAATGATCGGGTCTACCGCGAAGGCGACACCTATATCGCCGTCTACGCCGGAGAAGATGGCGAGGTCGGAAATGGCGACAGCCAGCTGCGCGTGACGGTGTTCGACGGCCGCGTCGATATCGATATCCGGCTTAATACGTCGCTGCTCGGCCGGCTGGAGGGACTGCTCGGGGATGGTGACGGCAACCAGACCAACGATGTTGCTCTGGCCGATGGAACCCCGCTCGCGCGGCCTTTCGCCTTCGAAGACCTTTATGGCCAGTATCGAACAGATTGGCGGGTTGCCGACGAAAGCGAATCCCTCTTTGCCTACGACGACGGTGAAAGCCCTTCGGGATTCTACCTCGAGGACTACCCTGGCGAACTGGTCACGCTGGACATGCTCGATGCCGAGGTGCGCGCCGCATCCGAGCAGGCGGCACGGAACGCTGGCTTGGTTCCTGGAACCGCCAGCTTCGACAACGCGGTTCTGGACTTCGCCCTGACGAACGATCCCTCGTTCCTAGTCTCCGCGCTGAACACGCCCGAAGAGAACGAGAGCGTGGAAAGGATCTTGGGGACCGGGGCAGCAGACCTGCTGACCGGCGGCGCGGATGTCAGTGCGGTGTTCGGCCGGGCTGGCGACGACATCCTGATCGGCAACGATGGTGCGGACCGCCTGTTCGGCGAGGAGGGCGATGACCTTCTGATCGGCGGGTCCGTGCGGGATGTCTCGACGCAGGACGATGCGCGGATCTACCGCCTCTACGAGGCGACTCTCGGGCGGGCTCCAGACACGGCGGGCTTCGAGAACTGGACCGATCGGCTGGCCTCGGGCGAGATGCAGCTGAGCGAGATCGTCTCGGGCTTCGTGCGCAGCCGCGAGTTCCAGAACACCTATGGTTCGCTCGACGACCAGGGCTTCGTGTCGCTGCTTTATAACAATGTGCTCGATCGGGCGCCCGACCAGACGGGTTTGAACAACTGGACGGCCCGGCTGGAGGACGGCATGAGCCGCGAACGCGTCGTGCTGGGCTTCTCGGAAAGCGCCGAGTTCAAGATCCAGACCAATGCCGGCGCCTTCGCCTATTCCGACAGCGGTGTTGCTGCTCCTCATGCTGATGACGTCTATCGGCTCTACCGGGCGACGCTGGGAAGGGAGCCCGACTTCGCTGGTCTTGAAAATTGGGCCGGGCGCCTCGGGGCCGGGACCGATTTCCTCGCCGTGACCGGTGGCTTCGTGAACTCCCGGGAGTTCCAGAACACCTATGGTGATCTCGGCAATGCCGAGTTCGTCAGCCTGCTCTACAACAACGTCCTTGGCCGCAGCGCCGATGCGGCCGGCCTCGAGAACTGGACCACCCGCCTGGACGATGGAATGACCCGCGAAGCGGTCGTGCGCGGCTTCTCGCAGAGCCGTGAGTTCGTCATCGGCACGGAGGACGAGTTCCGCTCTTATATGGCAGCGGTCGAAGGGGACACGTTCCGCGGGGGCGCCGGAGACGACCTGATCTATGGCGGGCTGGGGGCCGATACTTTCATCTTCGGGGCGGCGGATGCTGGGCGCGACCGTGTGCTGCAGCTCGACGCATGGGATACGCTGTCCTTCACCGGTTTCGGCTACAGTGATGCGTCCGAGGCCGTGGCCAACATGCAGAGCACCGGGCAGGATACCGTGTTCAGCCATGACGACGTCTCGATCACGTTCATGCGGACGGAGATTGGTCTCTTTGAAGATTTGAACATCCTGGTGTGAGACGTGGTCAGGGCAATTCCGGGGGAATTGCCCTGACCAAAATTCGAGAAACTGGACGGACGATCGTTCGGACGGGTCGCCTGCCTATGGCGCAAGGTGGGCGCATCCCGCCTGCGCTGGTTGCTGGTGATCAGCCCGTTATCACAGCCAACCTCCTGAACAGAGCTCCGGCCCGGAGCCGCGATGCTCACCGCTCCAGAGTTCGCGATGGGGTCGGCGAAGCCGAAATGCGCTGGCCCAGCCGGGTCTGCCTGAGCGTCTCGACTAGCATCGCGGTCAGGATGCTGAAGGCCGGGAGGCCGTTTGCGGCGGCCGAGCCGGTTTCGGCCAGGTTCGAACCCCGACATCTTCGCGGCCGGGCGCCCGTCGGCGTGGCACTTCGACGAGGCAAGCGGCCAGCGGAGCCCTCGAGGTGGAGCTGATCGACAGCCAGAACCAGTCGACCCTGCTGAGGGGCATCTTCATCGCCGAGCGCGACTGACCACTCAAAACGATCGGCGGGGCGGCATTTCTCGCCCCGCCTGACAAGGAAGCATAACATGAAGAACGCCCTCCTAATCGCCGCCCTAGCCGCTGCTGCTCCCTCCGCCCTTGCGGCGGACGCGCTTAAGCATCGCTGGGAAAGCGCCATGGTTTCCGGCTCCAATCGGCTGGCCGTCTACTCCGTCCTGCAGGCGCGGCCGCGCGGTAGCGAAAAGTTCGTCGGCTCCTTCATGCGCAGCGATGGCCTACTGCATAAGAAGGGGCAGGGCGCCCAGCGCATCCGGGGCTTCGTAGCCGCCAAGCCGCTTGTCGAGCACGATCGCAACATTAACAGCGGCATCCCTGCCGAGAGCATCACGCTTGGCGGTCTGGAGTTTATCATCGACGAGAACGACCGGGCGAAGGAGGGCTTTCTTCTCGGTGGTCAACTCATAGCTGGCGCCGACTACAGCGTCGCCAAGGGCCACGTTCTCTCCTTCGGCGGCCAGCTGGCCTACCAGTATTCCTTCGAGCACGACCTCGACAAGAAATACGCCGGCGCCAACAACTGCCTGGCCTCGCATGTCTCGCAGTGGAACTGGATCGACAGCTGCCTCGGCGTGCGGGTTCTCGATCAGGGCTCGAAGCTGGAGGAAGCCTATGCTTCGCTGGGCTACAGCCAGATGTTCTCCTCCTCCTTCGCGGAGCACGAGATCAAGCTCGAGGCCCAGCAGGCGTTCCGAGAGGACTACGACAAGCTTACCGCCGGCGTGGCGCTGATCAGCGCGATCGAGGAAGTGGGCGCTCTCGGCCTGTCCTTCCGCCTAGGTGAAGAGATCGAGGGCGAGCACACCACGCTGGCCGATGGCTCCGTCTCGCTGACGCGGCCGGCTTTTGATCGCCTCACCACGGTGGGCCTTTCGCATCGCTACATGGCGGGCGGTCAGTTCTTCGGCGAGGACCGCGAGGATCACGTGACCACGCTGTCGCTCTCCACCGAACTGACCGATCTCTTCTCCGTCAGCCTGGATTACGAGTATACCGCTTCGACGGCCGATCTTTACGATGATGAAAGCTTCTCGATTGGCTTAATTTTCCCTAGTTTCAAATTTTAGAAGGAAGAAAAATGATTACTATTATTTCCTTAAATTGACTGGCAGATGTATTTATAAATTTCAAGCTATAAATTAAATATAGAATTGCGGGTGGCGCTTGCGATTCTGGTAAAATCGATCGGCCCCCTATTTTCAATATATTTACACAGTGGCGCCGTGGAAAGCTCCTGAGGGAAATAACTGGGCAGTCGGTTTGATTTTTCGTGCATTACCAAGCGTAAGGATGCATTCGTTTTCTAGGTTTTCTCTTGAGCGGGAAGCCGCGAGCGGTTCTAGTGCTACTGCAATTTTGACCTCCCTGAGGTATTGCGCAATACAAATAAAGTTAGAAAGATACTTTCATGCGAAGATCTAGCCCGGTCGCGGTTCTTATTGCTTTGGCTACGACGACCCTTGCCGCCTGTAGTGGCGGAGGTTCAAACACCCTGCCGGACACGTCTCTAGTCGACCCTACTCCTGAACCTGCTTATGAGCCGATCCCAGATCTGCGGTCTGCGCACTATCAGGAATCTCTGGGTCTGGTGGCTGACCAGCCTGCTCAGGTCACTAGCGTATCGGCAATTGATGCCAATGGCGCGAGCCAGCGCGTGGGAAGCGTTTCCCTAGTGACTGGGTCCGACCGGGATGGCGCGAAATACGCGACTGATACGGTCGAACTCGCCGTGTCCTGGGACGGCTCCGATGACACGGATTACATCCAGGTGCCGGTTGGCGACGAGTTCTTCAAGAATGGATCCACCACGGTGGTGGAAGATCAGGATCAATACGGCAACCGCATCCTGATCGTCGAGAACGAGTCCATGGGGCGGCGCCTGTATCTGCCTCCCGAGGGCTCCGATGTTTTCGTCGGCGCCCTGAGTTCGAACCACGACGAGAATTTCGTGACCCATGCGATATTCGGCCGCGAAACACTGGCCGAAGAGATCGCGAACGTGAAGGACGGCTTCCGTTTCCAGGGGTGGGCCGAAGCTTCCGTCGTGGCGACCGATGCCGATGGAGGTCCCGGTCGCTCGGGTACCTATCGCGGCGCTTCCGGCGGTCATGTGGATTTCGTCAACGGGGACTTCGGCCTTGCCGCGACGCTGAGGCAAAACCCGGAGAGCCGGGAGTCGTTCGGCGTGCAGGCGTGGGGCACGGTGACTGCCGATGGTGAGCTGATCGACACGGAGGCGGCCTTTATCAACGCCCGCCGTGACGGCGAACAGTTCGAAGGGGTCTTCGACGGCCAGGTGTACGGCCCCGAGGCGACCCATGTCGGGGGCACCTTCTCGGGCAACATCGACGATGAAATGGGGTCGGCCAGCATCGTTGGTCAGATGCTGCTCGGGCGTTAGCGCTGACCTGACAAGATCAGGTGGGCGGGATGAGAGTCTCGCCCGCTAAGGAGCCGCTCTTGCGCAAGTCTGGGTGTGTCAGATCATCAATGTCTCCAAAACAGAATGCGTTGAAAGCAAGGCCAGTATCCATTCTTCTTCCAAAGAAGGATGCAGACAGTGGACTCGTGGCCAAGGGTGTCTGTGAGCCTTTCTGGCGCTTCAGACGGCCTGCCATGACACGAGCACCCCGGCCCGAAGCGCGGCCACGTCGTAAGCGAATAGAGTGATGCCTACCACCTCGATCAGCTAGCTCACTATGTGCGCTCAAGTCCCGCGCTAGAGTTCACACCCGCCGGGCATTCCGACAGCACGCAACGTGCGTAGGGGCGGGATCACCAAGACGGGACGGTGGTCTCGCGCGCCGCACTTTAGTCGAAGGTGTGGGGAGCGATCAGATGCAGGCGCAGTGTTTGTCCCAGTTTGTTCTTCGCCAGAGCCTGACCGATTGTAGCAATTTCCGACATGGTCGTCCCCCTATGTGGATTGTTGCAAACCCACCTTTGCGCACCGATGCCGTCGGGGGGCGGTCACATCATCAACGCCTATTGCATTGACCCCGTTGCAGCGATCGAACATGCAATGATCTAAAGCAGGGGTGGGGCTTTTATTAAGTTGGGCGGCAACGGTGCTTAGAAATATCGAGCCGTCCAGCTCCTTGACCAGCTGGTTTTCGGTTTTTACTCGCATCTCCTACGTAGTAGTTGGAGTGCCGCCTTTATTTGCTGGGCCAGTTGTGCCGACTGACCCAGCTGCTAGCTAAGACATCTTAGCGCGACATAATCATTTGGCCGGCGATGTTGGTCGAGCCCGTGCCGCCGGAGAAGGTGCCGCCGATGTCGTCGGCATTCGAACCGAAGAGCTGGCCCTCGAATGCTCCATCGACCCGGCCGCCATCAGCCAGCAGGCCGTTTGCGATCATCAGGCCTTCCATCTCGCCGCCATCGGACATCATGCCGTTCGAGGTAACGCTGATCTCGTTGTCGGCGTCGCTGCGCAAGCTGGCACTCACCGAGAAGGAGCCGGTCTCGAAGTCGATCGTGCCCTGCGAGGTGCCGCGATAGTTGCTCTCGACCGAGCCGCCGAGCACAGAGGCTTCCGACAGTCCGCTGAAGCTGGCCGTGCCGGTCTGCCGGGCGACGTCGGCCATCTCGGTCTCGATGCCGAATACGGCATGCGCGACCATGTCGTCATCGTCGTAGCTGGTCGAGAAGGCACCCATCCGCATGGGCGATCCGTCGGCGGGGATGTAGAAACGCCGCCCCATGAACTCGTGCTCGGCGATCAGCATCCGTTTCCCGTCGCCGAGAATGGCTTCACCGACGATGGTAATGCCTTCCGCGACGAACTCTTCCCCGATGGCAGCGTGGAGATAGGCCTCGGCACGGTCAATGAAGGAGTCGTCCTTGGGATCCACGGCCAGCTCGGCGACATCGACGTCGTACATGTAGCCATGATCGCGAGAGCCGGCCGGAACCAGAGCGATGCTGCCGGTACGCTGTTCCGGGCCATCCCGATCCGAGATCACGGCGAGGCTCGAGACCTCGGTGCTCTGGTTGTAGCTCATGCCGACCGTGGTCTCATAGTGCGGGTCGCTCATGCCCGGAATCGAGGTGTTGTTGGGCACGTCGGGAGCACCGGGCGTGTCGGGCAAAGTGTTGGGTTGACCCGAGCTGCCGCCGCAGGCCGCCAGTGCGGTGAGCGCGATAAGGGCGATGGAGTAATTTTGGCGCATTTTTTTTATCTTCGGAGCCTTCCTATCATTCGTGCCCTCGAGATCGTTCAAATCACGGGGTCAAAGCTGGGCGCCACATATTGCGGTCCCCTAAAAGTGCATAAGGCCCCTTCTAGGCCACGAGCTGATACAACTCAGGCGGTTTTAACAGGATTGCTATACGTCATGGCAAGCGCTTAAAGGCGGGCTCTTGTCAGGCTACTCCGCTTCGATCTGTCCATCATGTGTGGCGCTTATTACGTGGGCGCCTAGATCTTGTAATGCGGGCGCTCAGAAAGACAAGATAAGGCCGATGCCACTGGTGTGCTGGCACGTGACTCCGCGGCGCTGGTGACGTGCAGGGCGTGCTCTCGGCGCAGTAGCGCGGGTCCGGGGCTACATCCCCGGTTCATGACGGTTACAAGGTTGTGCGTTTCCGCACGCTTTCACGTAGGGGTGGCCTCATGTGAGGCCCTTGATTTTTCTAGGACTTCATGCCCTGACTGTCGCGCAACCCCAGGGCGAATGAGGTGCATGTGGCTGGCAGCGCGTTAACACCTTTGCAGTTCCCAATGCGGTTTGTGCGCGGAACCGGCAGGCCATGAGCAGCTGAGTTAAGCCAAGGAATCGGACATTGTCCGTTCCAAAACGTCCGCCCCGTCTTGTGCGAGGCGAGCGGCCGAACAGGGCCTGTCTCTTCGATACGAACGCCGTGACATGTCGCGTCTCCACCGTGGCGGCGCGCCTCATTCGATTTCTCGCCGCGCCTGGTGATCGACCAGAGGCGAACGCAACGCCGCATGGCAACTCTGCTGGGCTGCCCCTCCGGTTGTCTCGATCGCCGGTGTTTCCAAGAATGGCGGCTTCGCGCCTCTTGCCAAGCGCGAAGCCGTCCTTTCAGTACCGGACGAGAGTGCCGTGCCGGTCGATATGGATTGTCGGCCCCGCGTTGGAAATCATGCCGATATCAGCCTGAATCCTGCCGGGGAGGTCGTCGACGCCTTGCCTCGCGTGGCTGTCGGTCGTGATGCGGAGCAGATCCATGATCGGAGATTTCGACCGTTGCAAGACATGGGCAAATGCGAGCCGAGCGGGTGATATGGTCTTGGCGAAAAGTATCATGGCTACGCTCTCCTCAAACGGTTGGGGGTAAGTCGTGGTCGCGCCCCGTCGAGATGGGCCGGGGCAGCGGCAGATCCGCCAGCTCCCGGGGTCCTAGATCCTTCAGCGCGGGGTGATCGAGCGGTTCCGGTGGCAGGTCCGCGATGCGTTCGGACCGGGCGACCATCGAGATACGAAGGTGTGAAAGGCGGATGCGTCGAGAATTCATAGTTATGCTCCGTTGATCTGGGACATCCATGGCCGGGGTCCCGAAGCGGGTGGGCATTCTCCGGTCACCCGCCCGGGCACCGGGTGAATTTCCCTGCCCATCAAAGCCGTCGCCGTTTCGCGCAGCGGGGCGGCGGTCGAAGGGGGGGGCCGCAAATCGTGGTCTCCGTGTCAGGCCTGCCAGGCGCGGCAGTGCATCACCGGGCGTCTCGATCCCGTCGTGACCTGCCATGGCCGGTGGTCCCTCGTGGTGTGAGGATCGGGCGGTGCGGGCGTTCAGCCCGTGCGCGCCCTGGGCGAGCCAGCGGGCGCAGCTCCGGCCGAGTTCGGTCAGCGCGCGCCGCTCGTAGCGGGCGCAGTCCTCGGCGATCAGTGCGTCGTGCCAGCGACCGTTGGTGCCCTTGTGAATGAAGTCGCCGGCCCCGCCGTCCCAGCAGATGCCGCTGAGCGGCGCGGCGCGGTCGGCATGGCTCTTCATCCAGGCGAAGCTCGAATGCTCCAGTACGCGCTGCATCGTCACGTCGTCGACCCGGATGTCGAGGAACCGGGCGATCCGGTCGACCTCGCCGGGCAGGTCCGCCTTTAGATCGGCGTAGTGCAGCAGCAGCACGTTCGGCAGGTCGCGGATCGCCCACCAGCTGCGGATGTTCTCCCAGTAAGGCCAGAAGGGGTGACCGTCACCGTCGAGCCAGTCGAGGAAATAGGCGCGCGGATCGGGGCGGGGCAGGCCGATCGGCGGGCCGAACCGGCCCGGCGTGTCGTTAAGCAGCTGGTACCACAACGCGTTGGCGCGGCTGTGATGGTTGTGCAGCGACCAGGCCACGTCGCGGCCGTCGCGCGCGATGTAGATGTATTTAGCCTTGGGCGAGACGACGAGCGCGTCCACCGGCAGGTGGGTCTTGACGAAGCGGCGATGCGTCTGTGCCGCCAGCAGGCCGAGCTTGGCCGACTTCTCGGGCACGCGCAGGTCGAGCCAGGGCGACAGATCGGCGACCCGGATCGCGGGGTCGCCGCCGAACACCAGCTGGCCGACGATCTGCTGCGTCCATGTGGTGCCCGACTTGGCGTAGGAGGCGATGACGATATCGCCCTCGCGGAACGTGAACTCGTCCCAGACGGTCGAGTCGAAATGGTGATTGCGGATGTCGCGGGTCTTGCGGGGCCAGGCGAAGCGAGCGGCCATCTTCGGTCCTTTCGGCAGGTCCCGCGCAACCGGGCAGCCGGGGCGCGGGGGCAGGGAGCGGAACCGGCGGACGACGCCCGACCAGTAGCCTCAGTCCTACGCCCGGACCCGGGCTCACGGCAGTTCAGTGGTGGCTCGGAGAACCTTGAAAGATTGCTCAGAAGCGGATGCTCGGAGGGCCGCCCGAGGGCCAAATGCAGGCTCGCAGTGCGGTTATGATTCCGGTAAGATTTGCGCGACCGTCTTGCCCCCCAGAGGTCTTGCCGCGAGTCGCGTCATGCCGAGCGCCGGAGCCCCCGCAGACCCCATCGCCGCCGAACCCGGACTGCTGCCCGAGGCGCAGGCCTTGGTCGAAGCCTTCTGCCAGCACGGCGCAAGCATCATTCTCGGCGTGACCGGCCTGTTGGACCGCCCGCTCGCCGGCGTGGCGCTGGGCTGCACGGTGATCGGGCCGGAGCGGGTCCGAGTGCTGCTGTCGCGGCCCTCGAACTCGGAACTGCTACTCGGGCTAATGCGCGACAGCCGGATCGCCCTGACCGTTTCCGAGGTGCCGACGCATCGCTCGATCCAGATCAAGGGCGACGGCGCAGTGCTGCTCGCGGCGCAGCCCGAGGACCTGCGCGTCGCCACGCGCCAGCTCCGCGCCTTTCGCGACCAACTGATCGACGCCGAATACGGCGAGGCCTTCGCCACGGCCTATTGCAGCTTCGACCCGACCGAGGCGGTGGCGGTGGAGTTCGTACCCTGCGCGGCCTTCACCCAGACCCCCGGCCCGAAGGCCGGCGAGCGGCTGGAGGAGGCCGCGCGGTGACCACGCTCGACCAGATCCGCAACTGCCTCGAAGGGGTGGTTCCCGCCTTCCTCGCCACCGCCGACGGTGAGGGAACGCCAAACGTCTCCGAGATCTCACAGGTCCACTACGTCGATCCCGGCCATGTCGCGCTGTCCTACCAGTTCTTCAACAAGACCCGCCGCAACGTGCTCGCGACCAGGGCCGCCTCGGTGATCGTCATCGATCCCGACAGCAATGCCCAGTACCGGCTCGACCTCGACTACGAGGAGACCCGGACCAGCGGCCCGCTGTTCGAGGCGATGCGCGCCAAGCTCGCCGGGATCGCCTCGCACAGCCGCATGGAAGCGGTCTTCCGGCTGCTCGGCTCGGACATCTACGAGGTCCGCGCCATCGAGCCCCTGCCGTCGCGCCGGCTCGAGGTGGTGCGGCCCTGCAATCCGCTCAGCGCCGCGCGGCGGGCCGCGGCGGAGCTCGCGACGGCGGACGAGGCCGGGCCGCTGCTCGACCGGTTCCTCAAGGCGCTCGAGCGGCAGATGGGGATCGGCCATTCCATGGTGCTGATGCTCGACCCTTCCGCCGGGCGGCTCTTCACTGTCGCATCGCATGGCTACCCGACGACCGGGATCGGCTTCGAGGTCGTTCTCGGGCAGGGCGTGATCGGGGTCGCCGCCGCGGAGGGCGTGCCGATCCGCATCGGCCATCTCGCCGCCGAATACAGCTATGGTGAGGCGGTGCGCTCGGCCGCTGGGCTTGACGAGGATGCGGTGCCGCTCGCGTCGATCCCCTATCCGGGCCTCGAGGCCCCGCTCAGCCAGATCGCGCTGCCTCTCAGGCCGATGGGCGAGACGGTCGGCGTGCTCTTCGCTGAGTCGCCGCAGCGCAACCGGTTCGGCTATGACGACGAGGACGCGCTACAACTGGTGGCGCAGAGCCTTGGCATGCGGCTGCTGCTGGAACGGCATGATGCGCAGGAGGCGGCCGCGCCGTGCCCGACGGAGATCACGGAATGCACGGGGCCGCTGCGGCTGCGCCATTACCGCTTCGATGACACGGTCTTCGTCGACGGGGCCTACCTCATCAAGGGCGTGGCCGGGGCGATCTTCTGGAAGCTGGCGACCGAGCACGCCACGACCGGGCGGACCGAGTTCTCCAACCGCGAGCTGCGGCTCGACGCCGCGCTGAAACTGCCGGCGCATTTCGACAACCTGGAATCGCGACTGTTGCTGCTGCAGAGGCGTCTCGCCGAGCGCGGCGGCTGCATTCAGATCCAGCGGTCGGGCCGGGGCCGCTTCCGCTTCGACGTCGCCGGCACGCTGGCCCTAGAAGAGTTCTGAGCGGGGTCGGGCAGCGTTAAGAAACATTTCAGATTTCCGGAGCAATCACTTCCGATGAGCGGATGCGGGTTTCGGCGTATCTCGGGTCGAGACCGCCCGCAGCCGTCGCGCGGGCCGAACGGAGACCCGCACCGATGTCCGCTCCATTCCTCGCAGGATCCCGCCGCGGCGGCGCGACGCTGGGCGCGGCGCTGGCCCTCTCGGCCATGCTCGCCGCGCTGGCCGAGCCGGTCCGGCCCTCCTTCGGCGAGGCCGTGCCGCCCGACCTGTTCGCGACCGGGCTCTATGCCGACCCCGCGACGCGCAGCGTCGACCCGGCGCATCTGGCCTTCTCGCCGCAATACCCGCTTTGGACCGACGGCGCGGCGAAGCGGCGCTGGATCTCGCTGCCGCCGGGCACGCGGATCAACGCCTCCGACCCCGACCGCTGGCTGTTTCCAGCGGGCACGCGGTTCTGGAAGGAGTTCGCCTTCGACGGCCAGCCGGTCGAGACCCGCTATATGGAGCATCTCGGCGAGGGGCGCTGGGTCTTCGCGGCCTATGAATGGAGCGCCGACGGGCAGGACGCGCCGCTCGCCCCCGAGCGCGGCCGGGCCGGGGCCTGGCCGCTTCAGGGCGGGCGCGCGCATGCGATCCCGGGCCGCTCGGACTGCCGGGTCTGCCACGGCAGCGGGCCGGCCCCGGTCCTTGGCTTCTCGGCGCTGCAGCTCTCGCCGGACCGCGACCCGGCGGCGCCGCATGCCGAGCCGTTGCCCGCGGGCGCGGTGGACCTCGCGGCGCTGGTGGAGCGCGGGCTGGTCGAGGGCGTTCCGGCGGGCCTCGCGCCGCGCATCCCGGCCGCGGACCCGGTCGAGCGCGCGGCGCTGGGTTATCTGCACGCAAATTGCGGACATTGCCACGACGATCGCGGCGCGCTCGCCGATCTTGGCTTCGACCTCGCCCATGGCTTGGACGACGCGACCCCCGCCGTGCGCGCCACCGCATTCGGCGTGACGCTGAAGGACCCGCCCGCCGGGCTGCCCGAGGGCGTCGGGCTGCGCATCGCGCCCGGTGCGCCCGAGGCCAGCGCGCTGCTGCACCGGGCGGGCTCGCGCGACCGGCTGCTGCAGATGCCGCCGCTCGGCACCGCTCTCGTCGACGAGGAGGCCCTCGCGCTGCTAGCGCGATGGATCGCCAACCAACCCCGCGCGGAGGACCCCGCGCCGCACATCGAAGGAGACCTCAGATGATGTTCCTCAAAGCCGTCGCCACAATGTTTCTCGGGCTCAGCTTCATCCTGCTTGTGGCGCTCACTAGCAACGGCCTCGTGGCTCAGCAGGTCGACCCGGTGGCCCGCGGCGAGTACCTCGTGAACACCTCGGGCTGCCATGACTGCCACACCCCCTGGGCTTTGGGGGCGAACGGGCCCGAGCCTGACATGAGCCGCGCGCTGTCGGGGCATCCGGCGGATCTGCAGGTCGACGCGCAGCCCGAGCTGTCCGAGGCCTGGGTCTGGGCCGGTAACCCGACCAACACCGCCTATGCCGGGCCGTGGGGTGTCAGCTTCACCGCCAACCTGACCCCCGACCCGGAAACCGGGGTGCTGCGCGACATGAGCGAGGCGCAGTTCGTCGACACGATCCGCAATGGACGGCACAAGGGGCAGGGACGGCCGATCCTGCCGCCGATGCCCTGGCCGGCCTATCGCAACATGACGGACGAGGATCTGGGCGCCATCTACGCCTATCTCAAGCAAGTACCCTCGATCCGCAACGCCGTGCCCGAGCCCTTGGCCCCTGTCCAGTAGGGCAGTGGGTTCCCGGGTCCGACAACAGCCCGGTGCGCGAGCGCCGGGCCTGTTCCTTGTCGGGGCATCCTCCAACCCGACCATCGATGATGTCCCGAAGTTTCAGTGAGTGTGCACGCTGCGATCCGTGAAGTAGTTATTGGCCGTGATCGACTGGAGCGGGCCGTTGAGTAGAACGCAGCGGGGCATGCGGCAGCGGTTAGAGTGTTCGTTTCTTACGCGCGGGGGACCCGGCATCAGTCATATAGACAGGTTGCTAGAGAAACGAGGCCATGATTTCCCTTTGGTCACCCGAACCGGACGTGTGTGTGTAGGCTTGGGGAGGGTCTTGGCGAGCGCGCTAGTGAGTGGCGTGACAGCCAGGACCCCTATTAACCACTAGCTTGTTAGTCTGGGTTTTCGCGCCGCAAGGAGGAGTCGGTGAAGGCTAACGGTGCGCGTCTTGCCGGTCCGGACAGCTGGGGTTCCAAGGATGCCAGCTCTAAGGAGTTTTTAGCTAGAGGCATGGCCTCTTAGAGAGTGCGGATCTTCTAGGACTTCGCGTGGTGCAGGCATTAATCGCCTTCAGGCGGAACGTGCTAGGTTGCAGTCATTTTCGGCCTCACCTTTTTGGCGATCAGCCTGTTGATCGCTCGCGCTGGACCTCCCATATCTGGGCGTGACACTTGGTGACGCGCTGCGGCCAGCAGCGTGAGCATATCGGCCCTATATCGATTAACGGTGATACCGGGAACATGACCGGCACTATGAGGCAGCCGAAGCCGACGGGGTGAGCCCCGGCGCGACATGCGCAACAGCTCGTAAAGGATGGAGGCTCTGAGCGCCGCTCAACCTCCTCCCGGGCTACGGTCGGCACATAAGCCGTGGCTCGGGGCGTAGTCGAAAGACTACAACCGCGTTTGGCCCGAAGGGGCCAGGATGTCGGAGCTAATGCGGGAGCATGGACGCCGCCCGCTGCACCAATTGGTCTGAGGTGCTTGGCTCTTATGGCTGCCAGTGACGAAGGCACTACAGAACATCCCCCGCCAGCTTCAGGGTCGATATAGAACGTCGATCAGCTCTTGTCCGAGCGTTACTGGAGTTGGCGGGGGATAGAGCAGTTCCAAAGGCCTCGTCGAGGCCGTGGACAACCAATAAACAACTAATTGGCAAACAGTGAAACCCGCCGACGAAGTCGGCGCGCGCCCGAAGGGCGCCGCTCGCCGAAGGCGAGCTCAGAACAAGTATCGTGGTTCAAGCTCATGCTTGTTTGTTCCTTGATACCTATTTGTTCTCTCAGCTTCAGATGTCCTCCAAGAGCCGGTCAAGGTCCTGCTCCTTCTCTTCTTCGGCGCTGAAGTGTTCGGCCAACCGCGACAGCTGCACGATGATGGTCGCAAGCGACCGCTTCTGCTCGTGGAAGGGACGGGGGCCGCTGGTTCGCTCCGTCAGGTGGCGCCAGCTTTCGACCAGCTCTACCTCGCTCTCAGTCAGGTTCCCTCCAAGCTCCTCCCGCAATACCCGCCAGATGTCAGGGTGATATTCGGTCATGGCGATGCGGATGAAGGTGGCGGCATCGACCTCACAGGTTTCGGCCCGCGCCGGGATGCGATTTAGCGGGACCTTGGTCTCGCCAGTCTTCATCATCGAGAGCACGTTTGGCTTAGGTAGTCCGGCCTTCTGCGCGATCTTACGCTGGGTCAGGTCACCGTTGGCGAGGGCGAGCTTGAGGAATTCTGCGGTGGGGCTCTTAGTCATGGGGCGTCTCCGATTGGTTGCGCGGCCTTCGGCGCCGCCGGGATGCCTCTTGTTAGTCAGTGGCGCCGCGACCGTGCATTTGGTGCCCCAGGGACAGTAGTTTCACCTTTGGGCGGTATGAGCGCTTCCTACACTTCGCCCAGTCTTTTGCGAGATCGTCGCTTCTCTCCCGTGCCTGCCATGGTTGTGCTATGGTCCGAGCATAGCGAGAACTCGATGGGAGGAGCTTGTCATGGACGAGACCGCCACGAGGAATGCTTTGCTTGCAGCGATAGAGAGGGGAGAAGGCAGCCGTAGCACGCTGGTGGTGCTAGACGCGGTGCCCATCCACAGCCTGTGGATCGCCCGACACTTGCATCTGCTCGTGGAACTGGACCTCACTGTCGTGATCCCAGCGACTATTCGGGCAGTCTTCGCCGCACGTCAGGATTGTCGCAAGGGGAGGAAGTGCTGGCTCTTCTCGATCGCCATGCGCCGCCTCTGGTCATACGATCCGGCGGTCCCCACGAGTTGCTAGACGGGCTTCAGCGCGAGGTGAGTGATGCAGGCGGGGGCTCTGTGTTCGCGTTCGTCGGATCCTCTGCCGCATGGCTTGGGGAAGCCGCCGCGCAGCATGCTTATTTAGTCGATGTCCGCGATCTGGCAGTCGTAGCCGAACAGGTAGGTTTGCTGGAGAACGTGCTCGAGATCGCGCACGCAATCGAGTTGCCGGGCGACGTGGTGGTGTGGCGGTAACTGATGGAGCAATAGGGCCACGGCGAAGAGTAGCTAAGACGCCCAGAGCGCTGCGCTGGGCGGCAAGTCACCCCAATATGGCCCGAGCTACACCTCCGTGCCTAAATTGCGCTCTATGCCAAGCTCATGAAAGATTTGAAGGGAGTGGCCAAAAACTGAGGCACGAGGGCGTCAAAGAAACGCGGAACTACAAGTAGTAGACGTATGGGTTGGACAAACGAATTACTTATTTGTTTGCAGCCGTCAGGCGATAAGCTATCGACTGCAGGATGATCGCGTTGGTGTTTATGTCGCTATAGTTGGGCATGGCGCGATCGTCCGCTTCATAAATTCCCGGCGAGAACCCCACATCCTGACGCGCATTGGCGCGCACATGGTCGATCAGTGCCTGACTATAGGGGTGCGGGCGCCAAGCCGCCCAGAGGTAGGCCGCTTTGCTGCTGATCACCGCGTTGGCGGCGCCGAACTCCTGAGAGCGATGCCGGGCATGTCCGCTGACCGTGTCAGTGGCCCAGCGACGGTCCTCCGCGTCGAGTTGCAGTCCCGAGTAGAGGAACCAGGGTGCACGATCGATCGGGCATTCGGAGACGCATTTCAGTCGCCCGGTCGTCTCGTATTCCTCGAGTTGTGCGCCAAACAGCACGTCTGCAAGGTAGGCGCTCTCGGGCGACATGCCGAGTTCAATGGCCTCGAGCAGCAGGGGTTCGGCGCCCAGGGGCCCGATCAAACCCGAGACCTCGAGCAGCGCCATCTGACCGTCGGCGCGCGAGCGGCCCGTCAGGACCTCGTAGGGCGAGCGGGCATCGAACCCCCACACCCGGAAGGCCTGAGCCGCGTAGTGCGCGCAATGCGAGCGATAGGAGCTATGGAACAGCCCGTCGGTCACGTTCTGGATTTCGCCCGCCTGGATGATGTCGCCCAGATCATAGCCCCGCACGATCTCCATCGGCCGCGCTCCGGCCGAGGGGTGGTTCTCGAGCGCGTAGAGCGCGGCCAGCAGCCGGCCGGCATCACAGGCATCGAAGTCCTTCGTGCCCCATCGGGCGCGATCGGTGCGGATCCAGCCCTGCGGCAGCAGCCTGCCCTTGAAACGCCGGCCGACGATCTGGGGCAGGATACGGCCGCTGCGCGCCCGGAACTCGGCGCGCCCGATCAGGCCGAGATCATGCGAGGCGATGAGCGCGTTGATGTGGCTACCCACGTCCCACATGGTGACCGCCTCGTGCAGCCGCCGCCCGGCCGGTCCATCATAGGCGGTGGCGGGACAGAGTCCCGTGGCGGGATGAGTCCACCTCTCGAAGTAGCGCCAGGCCCGTCTCGCATCTTCGAGCAAGGCGGCACGCTCTTCAGGCGCGATCTCTCCCGCTGGCTGTCTGATTGCTGCGGAATAGTGCTCGGTGCGCCGGTGGTGACCGATGTAGGGGCTTTGCGGCAGCATGCGGGCCACGGCCTCCGGCATCGACGCCAGATGCAGCCCCGGCCTGTCACCCAGTTTCTGCAGGCTCCGCAGAAGGACGGTCCTGTGTGCCTCGTGCTCCAGGCCATCCGTGTCGACCACCAAGACCGTATCCTCGAGATCGTGCGCAAGGTGCTCGAGCTCGAAGACCTGCTCGGGCCGTGTCAGGGTCGTGGCCGGCAGAACCAGTCGGTTGTCTTCGCTTAGACCTCTGAACCCGGATGGACCCGCGCGCAACTCGATGGTCCGGCTGGTGCGTGACCGGCCCTCGGTCAAGCGCTCGACCCGTCCAACGCGTGCCGGCGCGATGGACGGGTCGACCTCGAGTTCGGCGATGACAGTGCCCTCACCGCGATCGCGCTTGAGGCTGTAGCCATGCGGAATGCCGGCGGCTGACAGCTGCTTACCCAGCGTGAGGAATGCCTCGCTCGTCTCGGAGTTGGTCAGCAGGTGTAGGACGAAGTCCCGGCGGTATCCGAAGTCGTCGCGTAGCTGCGCCTCCGACAGCGTCAGGTGCGACAGGCCGCGGTGCAACTCGGCCGCGAGCGCTTGGCTGGCGAAGACAGCGGCTTCGGCCGCAAGCTGTGCCGGGCTCTGGCGATCGAGATCCGTCATCGACAGCGTCCAGAGGGCCTGGCTCTGTTCCGCCGGGATCTGCCAGTAGAGCGAACGCGCCTCGCCCAGGTCGATCCGTTCTCCGCCGAGAAAGCGCACGGTGCCATCCGGCCAGCGCTCACTGCGCACTGTTCGGCTTCTCTCGGCGAGCAGGAGCACGGTGCGCAGGCCCGCCCCGCGCAGGCCCTGTGGGGATTGCGCGAGGGCCGGGCTGTCGCAGGCGATCGAAGTAAGCCTTGCTTCGTTTTCCGCTCCCCCGAGCAGTCCTTTCAGGCGCGCGACGGCCTCGGCGGCCCGGCGCGCCTGGAAGTAGCTCGACAGCGTGGCCAGCTCGCTGATATGTGGCGCGATTTCGATCAGACCCGGTGCGGTCCGTGTCATGTCCGCCAGAACCTCGGCCACGGGGCTGTCGGCCGTCAAAACCCCATGCTCCGGCGCGTCGAGCGTCACTAGGCAGGTGACCGGAAGGCCGTGGCGCTCAAACGCCGACAATACCGCCCGCAGCGCCTCGGGCGATGTGCCCGCCGCGATGTCCCGCAGGACGGTATAGCTCGGCATCGCGGCGGGGATTGCCCAGCCTGGGCGTGGCCCGAACCCTGCCAGAACGACGCCCGCTCCCTTCAGGAGGTCGCGGCGGCCGATCATGCTCGGCGCAGGCCTGCGATCAGCATGCTGCCCTCTCTTTGCATCCGTCCCCATTTCGCCAGACGTCCCGAGGCTGCGCGCCCCAAGGCCCGGTAGACGCAGTAGTAGAGGATCGGACGGTAAATGAGGCGCTGAAGCGGCAAGAGCAGGAGCAACCGGCGGCTCTCGGAGGGATCGAAGCGGAACGCCGCGGCCGCCATCGCCACCTCGAGAAGCGGCAGCAGCGCATACCCCCCGATCAGCGCCATGGACGAGGCCTGCACGGTCCCGTCCGACTGCAACCAGCTCCACAGGTGGATCACCAAAAAGGCATCGGCAAGCGGGGCCAGCAAGGGCAGCAGGTAGCCAGAGAGCGCGAGATCGGGCAGCGTCATCACCCCGAGCGCCGGTCCATCCCGCCAGGCGCCGCGATGCTTCCAGCTCGCCTGCAACATGCCCAGCGACCAGCGCAGTCGCTGGGTCATGAGCTGCGAAAGGCTGGAAGGCGCCTCTGTGGTGACAATCGCGTTTTCGTCGTAGACCACCCGGTAGCCCGAGCGGATCACCGACATCGTCAGGTCGGCATCCTCGGCCAGCGTCTCGGACGAGTAGATCCCGGCCTCGAGCACGGCCGTGGCCCGCCAGGCTCCGAGCGCGCCCGGAACGACCGGCATGGCGTTGAAGCGCTCGCGTGCACGCCGCTCGATCCCCTGAGCCGTGATGTATTCCAGGGCCTGCAGCCCGGTGAGCCAATTGGTGCGGTTGCCCACCACCACCTTGCCGGAGACGGCGCCCACTTCGGGGTCCCGGAAGTGCCGCGCCAGGCGAGCGACGGCATAGGGATCCACCTGGCTGTCGGCATCGAGGCAGACGAAGATCTCGGCGTTGCTCTCGGCGATGGCGGTGTTCAGAGCGCTGGCCTTGCCGCCATTGGCCTGGCGGATGACTTGCAGCCGCGGGTCGGCGCTGGCCGCCCGCGCGATCTCGGCGGTGCCGTCGGTCGAGCCATCGTCGACCACGATGACCTCAAGGCGGTCATAGGCGCTGGCCAGGGCGCTCGAGACGCATTGCGTGATGACCCGCGCCTCGTTGTAGGCGGGGACGACGATGGCCACGGTGGGACTATCGCCGGCGGACAGAAGGGGCGCCACATGTCGGCGTCGCAGCCGCGCAGCCACCAGCAGGAGGACCGATCGCGAAACGCCGATCGCGAAGGTGGTCCAGAAGCCCACGGCCAGGATGGTCCAGCCATTGCCGAGCACCTGGAACGAGAGCCCGTGCAGCGAGTGCGACAGCGCGGGCGCGGTCGGCATCAGCGTATAAGCGGGCGTGTTCAGAAGACCGGCCAAGGTCGTGAACTCGTAGCCCTGCGCACGCAGTCGGTCGATGATCATGGGCACCGCCGCGACGGTGACGCTCTTGTCGCCGCCGCTGTCATGCAGGAGCACCACGTTGCCCGCACCCTGGGCGATCTGTGCGATCACTTCGTCGGTCAGCGCCTCGGGCGAGCTTGCTGTCCAGTCCCAAGGCACCACCTCGATACCCGCGATCACGTAGCCCGCCTCGTGCAAGGGGCGCAGCGTCGCGAGTTCCGCGGGATGGATCGGCCCGCCGCTGCGCATGTAGGGCTCGCGGTAGAGCCGGGCCGAGACCCCGCTGGCGGTTCCGATGGCGAGCTGCGTCGAGTTGATCTCCAGCCGGGCACGGGTCTCCGAGATCGCGCTCATCTTCGGGTGCCAGTAGCTATGCGAGCCGATCTCGTGGCCCTCTCTCAGGATGCGCCGCAGGATCTGGGGTGACTGCGCGACGCTCTGGCCCAACACGAAGAAGGAAGCCGGGACGCCTTTCTCCTTCAGCGCGTCAAGAATCGCGGGCGTGTGCCTGGGATCGGGGCCGTCGTCGAAGGTCAGGACAATCTGGTCGGGCCGGCCGCGACCGTAGAGCTCAACAAGTGCGGCCCGTGGCAAAACCTTGTAATCGAACTCCGTGATCTCGTTCGAGACCGGGTCGCGCGTGATCTGGCGCACACCGTGCCGGGCGACAGGCCCCGGGCGCACGAAGGGGCCTTCGCCCAGCTGGTGGACATAGCTATCGAAGTAGACGCGGGTCAGGGCGGCATCCGATGCGCCCGCGAGACGTGGCCAGATCGCGGGATCCTCGAGGCCCAGTCCCCAGACCGCCACCGCGGCATCGGACCGGCTCTCGAGTGCGCGCAGTTGGCTGTCGAACGAGGCCAGGTCGAGAAGCCAAGCCCGGACGCGACCGCCAGTCTCGTCGCGCCAGTTCGCGAAGCTGTTGCCTGCTTCAGGGCTGAACGACATCCGTCCGTCAGCAAGGGCAAGCTCGGTCATCGCATGGGCAAACCCGACCCGCTCGGGCTGGGCCACCTGCGGATGCCACAGGACGGCGCCTGCGCCGAGCGCTACGACCAGCTGGTCTTCCGGCACGAGCCTTTGCACTCGCCCGATCTCGGACGCGAACCAATCCCGTCCCGCAAGGGCGGTCGGCGCGGTTCCGATCCAAGGCTCCTGGAATCCCTTGGCGATGACAAAGTCGGCCGTTCGACCGGCAATCTGCAGGAGTGCGGCCTCCGTGTTCGCGGGGAAGATGGTGCAGCGCTCCATCCCGTTCGCACGGGTCAGTCGCATCCACTCGCGCAGCAGCGCAGAGCGCCCGGAGAGCGGAGAGCCCACCAGCGCAGTGAAGTCGAGACAGTAGCCCGGCCAGTCCTGCCGGTGGGCCTCGGCCGCGAGGGCTTCGAACTCGATCTCCAACTGCCCAGGCGACCGCACGAACGCGGCGAGATAGCCAGGCGTCACGTTCACCACGGGCCAGATGGCCGTGCCACGGGGCGCGGCCTGCGCCATGGGCATGCGCGCGGCTTCGGTTTCCATGTCGAGACGCGGCGCATCCTGCAGGACTTCGAGGGTGGCCCACTCGGGCAGCAGCACGTCGATCAGGCCGCAATCGCGCTCGAGAGAGAATGGCGCATGGGGCGAGGACGACGGCGCGAAGGCGAAGACCGGACGGCGGGGTTTCGTGCCTGGCTCGGGGCAATCCGTGGACGGCTGGCTGGCGGGCTGCCAGGCCGCGCCACCCGCATGCGGGCTCGGTGGCTCGAGACCGTGCAAGTGCACATGCGCATCAAGGCCCGGCGGATGAATGGCATCCTGCGGGGCGCTGACGGATGCGAGGCGGCCGGCGTTCCAGATCTCGATGAAGAACAGCGCAGCCCAGACCGCGAATAAGATCGAGGCGGCCAGCGCCAGCCGTCGTAGCCAGACGCCACGCTGCGAGTTGGGGGCCGAGAAGACAGCTGCCGGCAGGCCACGCAGGACGCGGGGAACCACGAAATCGGGATTGCGTGCGGGCATGGATGCTCACCGGGATCAGGGCTTGGAAACCAGTTCGCCAAGCCGATCCGAGCGCGCGAGGAGGGAAGGTCCCCGCGTGCCAGGCTCCGCATTCTGCCGGTCAGTGATCTTGGCGCGAATGTGTCACTGGTAGGGCGTGGATGGGGTGCGGTCCAGCAACGGACATATTTCTGCCGGACTTGGCCAACCAATAGCCAAGTTCCACCGAGTCCAGCGAAACAGTTTCGGCAATATCAGTGATTTGTGTCGCGGCAGGATCCCGTCCGAAGAGTCTACGAATCGTAGCCCGTGAGAAGGTGTGTCATGGAGGTAAGCTTGCATTGCACGCACGGAACCGAGCTCTGTCGTCGACAGACCACTTTGCCACCCAGACTTTCTGGGGAGCCAGTCAATCAGGCGCGCCGTCAAAGCTTACTGTTCTTTACGGTGCCCCAGCTGCCGACGCGCCGCCAGTTCTCCGGCCATGCTATTCGCTCGGGCGACTTCATTGGAGTCGAGCAATGAGAAGCGGCTGCGGATCTGGTCCTCGCGATACTGCTCGGCGAGATGGCCATAGGTCGAAGCAACCGTGCGCGTGTCGGCATGGCCGAGCTGCCGTGCGACGATCTCCAGTGGCACACCCTTCCGGATCAGGTCGCTGGCATAGGTGTGTCGCAGGCCGTGGAAGACGAATGTCGCCGGCAAGCCGGCCCTCGCCGCCGACAGGCGGAACGGACCGGCGTGCTGACGTCGCCAGACGCGCCCTTTGGCCGACAGCAGCACGTGATCGCGCGGTCCCTTGCCCTCGCAGCAGTGCAGGAAGAATGCCATGCCTTCGTCGGGCAGGAAGACGAAGCGCCCGGGGCTGCGCTTGAAGGCGGGGACACGCAGACCATAGATCTGATGGGCGACATCCTCGACCCGGAGCTGGGCCAGCTCGCCGACGCGGCATCCGCTGTAGAGCGCGGCGAGCACCAGATCGCGCAGGGCCGGCGGGCACGCGGCGAGCAAGCGACGGCACTCATTCCGATCGAGGAAGATGCGGCGCGGCGTGTGGTTGACCGGCATTCGGTGAAGACAGCGCCAAGTCCGCTCGCTGTCGAGATACCCGTTCTCCCAGGCCATGCGGAAAGCCATCCTCAGGATAGTCACAAGCGAGTTGAAAGTCCGCTTGCGACGTCGGAGGTCCTCCGCGGTCAGGTCGCACAGCCGGACCTTCGGACGCTCGCGCTGGAAGCCGAACTTCGGCGGTCGCTCGAGAACCCTGTGCGCCAGGCGGCGCAGGTGCCACGTGGTGAGCGCGTTGACCGGCACGAAGAGCAAGTCGGTCGCGAGGTGATAGTTGATCAGTGCGAGGTTGTTGTAGTGCCCCCCGGGCGACCGCGCGATCCGGGTCCAGGCGGTGTAGTCGGCCAGCGCATGGCCAACGGTATAGACCTCGCCGAGCGGACAGAAGTTCACTGACGTCGTGCGTCCGACAGGCTTAGATCGGTTGGCCGCCCGCACGACTTCCGGCTCGGCAAACCAGTCCTGCGCGCGACGGAGCGCCTCTCCGAAGGCCATGACGCCCTTGCCGGTGTCGAGCGCGGGGCCGAGGGCTTTCTGCCTGTAGAGCCGGTCGGTAGTAAGGTAGCGGGCCGTCCAAGTGCAGACCATGGCATGGGGGCGATAGATGCCCAGATGGCGCGAGGTCGCGATGTGCCACCAGTAGGGTGTTTCGCGAAAGGGGAGGGTCTCGATCGCGACCCGCTGCGCGAATGGACAGTCGCGCGTCGGGTCCGATCTGGCAAGCACAGGTGTCGATGACAATGCCGGCATGGGTTCGCCTCCGAAGGGGCGTTAACAGGTCATTGATATCCTGCTGTCTAACATGGCGGCATGGAAAGCGCCGATCACCTGCCTTTGGCCCAATGCCGCTCCGTTCTTGTGCATGCGGGTAGCGGCCCTATCCGCTATGGGCTGTTTGCTCCACAAGTCATCGAATGGATTTTTCAACAACCGCGTTTGCGATGGCTGGTCTTTGAGAGATTTGCATGCCTCGACGAAAGGGCGGAGGTGATCGCAACTAAAGCAGATAGTCTTGCAAATGCCTCTGCTCGACGAATCTGTTATTGGGGTAGGAGCGTATTTTCTGATGAAGTCCGGGTCGGTGGTCGTGGTGTCGATTTATTGCTGTTGATCAAGTGATGGAATTCATCGAAGAAAATTTCGTTCCTTCGCTGATTGCTGCAAGTCTAAGTAGGAATTTTTCTTGAGACTTCCCTCTACTTGAGGTTTGCAAGGTTGTGCGTTCTTGCACTTTCCTCAGTAGGAACGCCCCTATGGAAGGGCCTTGATTTTTCTAGGACTTTGTGCCCTGACTGCCTCGCAACTCCAAGGCGGATGAGGTGCATATGGCTGGCGGCACGTCGACATATTTGCAGTTCCCCCTTCATTTCGCGCATCCCTACAACTGGCCAGAAGAGCTCGATCCGCCAAGCATTAGCTACCGGCGGCAGCCATGTTCCCTGACCCAGCGTCGGTTCGAGGGTCGCGACGAGTTAATCCCGCAGGTCGACCTCAATCTCTTCGATGCTCACGCCGTGCTTGACTGGGTGCAGCTGAAGTTCTTCCTCACCAAGAAGCGGCAAGCGCGCAACGTCGCCCGCACAGTCAATGATGTGCTGCGGGCACAGGGCGAGCGCGGGAACGCTTTTGTTGCGGGACCGAACGAGCGCACTCCCTACGTCGGCCACGAGTTCTATCTCCGGCTGCAGGACCCGACGCCTCGAACTCTGGCGCTGACCCTCTCCGCTGTGCGAGACAAATATCTGCGCGAGGAGTTTGCCGGCACGGTCTTCTTCATCGATGCGGTCGAGGTGTCCGTCGACTTCTACGTCAAGAACCCCTTGGACATGGAGAAGTCCCGTTGCGACCTGTTGCGCTGGCAGATGGTCGATCTTCTGCGCCGGCATCTGCGGCTACCGCCCGACTACACTGCGCAGCCTCGAGCACGCCCGCGGGTGAAATTTGCCGAAGCCCAACCTGTGGCGTCCCTAGTGAACAGCAGGCCTCCAACATGGACGAAGACGCTGGTCGACCCGATCCTCGCCTTGGACCTGCCGCGCCGTGCTTCGACGGTGTTTCATCCCACTGCGTATAGCCCGCCGGTGATCGATGGCACCTACTATGCTGGCCCGAAGGAGGGGCCGGTGCTGGTCAGGATCATGAACAAGGAAACCAACCGACGCGACAATGCCGCGAAGACCTTTGACCCCCTCGACGACGAGGCCAAGCGCGCCCGTCTAGAGGTCATGATCAAGAACGGTCATCCAGGGCTTGGAGCGTTCACGGTTCTCCACTCGATCGGCGAGGTAGGAGACCTCTACGACTTTGAATTTCAGGCGCTGCGATCAGGAATGTTCGAGTTCTTTCTGCCGACGCTGCGGCCAGAGCTGGCCAGTCTGGATCTCGGCTTGAAGGGTCATATTAGCGAGGTGGACGCCTTCGAGAAGGGAGGCGTCTACGCGTTGCACCGGCTCCACGAGGGAGAGAACGAACTCCTTCGGGAGCGTCGTAAACACCGCATGATCTCGGAGATGCCGGCTAAGCTTCGCAAGCATGGTTTCCTGCGTTCGTTCAAGGCGCTGAACCACAAGATCGACCACGCGCTTATAGCGCTTGCTAGACGTTGGGGCAGGGAGGCCCTGCTGTGGGAGCTTCGTGACGCTGGCCTGAGCTCTGCTGTCACGGTAGAGACACGCCCCTCTGGAAAGAGCTTGGCGGTACGCTCTACCTACAGTCATTAGGCCAACCATCTATCTACATGCGAGAAGGTTGGCCACAGCAGCTCCCATAATGCTGTATAGGTAGGCTTTGCGCTGCTTCTGGGGCCGCATGAGGCGCTGGCAGGTTACAAGTACTCGCGTTGAAAAAAAGTTGGCCAGATTCTCGCTCGACTTACCCCTTCGACCATGCCGACTCAGATGCTCTCCAGCAGCCGGTCCAGATCATCTTGCCCGTCTTCTTCCACTCGGAAGTGCTCGCTCAACCGCGATAGCTCTATGATGATGGTGGCGAGCGACCGCTTCTGCTCGTGGAAGGGGCGCGGGCCGCTGGTCCGCTCTGAGAGGTAGCGCCAGCTCTCGACCAGCTTCTCTTCGTCCCCGGTTAGGTTTGCCCCGAACTCGGTTTCCAGCACCCGCCAGATCGCAGGGTGATACTCGGTCATGGCGATGCGGACGAAGGTAGCGGCGTCGACACCGCAGGCCTCGGCCAGCGCCGGGATGCGGTTCAGCGGCACCTTGGTCTCGCCGGCCTTCATCATCGATAACACGTTCGCCTTAGGCAGTCCGGCCCGATGGGCGATCTCGCGCTGTGTCAGGTCACTGTTGGCGATGGCGAGCTTCAGAAAGGTGGCGGTGGGGCTGGTGGTCATGGTGCATCTCCGTAGATGTTGGTTGCGTGGCGTTCGGCGCCAGCGTGATGCCTCATGTTAGTCGGCGGCGCTGCGACCGCGCGTCCTGGCGGCTCGAGTGCCCGGGCTCGCTCCCTGCAAGCGCTGTAGCCTTGCTTGGCCCCACCCTCTCGGCCCCTAGGTTGCAAAGAGGGGCTGACGCTTCTCTCCCGTGCCTGCCATGGTTGTGCTATGGTCTGACCGGAGCGAGGACTTGATGGAGGGGGCTTGTCATGGACGAGACCGCCGCAAGAGGCGCTTTGCTTGCAGAGGTGAAGAGGGGCGAGGGCCGCCGCAGCACGCTACTGGTGCTTGATGCGGTGCCCATTCACAGTTTGTGGATTGCCCGGCACTTGCACCTGCTCTTGGAGCTCGACCTCACCGTCGTGATCCCAACGACAATTCGGGCAATCTTCGCTGCACGTCAGGATTGTCGCAAGGGAAGGGAGGTGCTGGCCTTTCTCGATCGCCACACGCCGCCTCTGGTCATACGGCCTTGCGGTCCCCGCGAGTTGCTGGACGGGCTTCGGCACGAGATGAGTGATGCTAGCACTGGCTCAGTGTTCGGGCTCGTCGGATCCTCTGCTGTATGGCCGGAAGGCGGCGCCGCGCAGAATATGCACCTTGTCGATGTCCGCGATCTGGCGGCGGTGGCCGAACATGTGGGTTTGCTTGAGAACATGCTCGAAATCGCACACGCGATCGAGTTGCCGGGCGAGGTGGTGGCATGGCGGTAGCTGATAGAGCGGCAGGGTCACGGCGGAATGCGGCTAAGGCGCCCAGAACGCCGCGCTGAGCGGCAAGTCGCTCTTATTACGGGGTCTGGGGCGTGCGCGCCCAGACCGCGCTCGATGGCGAGCATATAGAAGGTTCGCCGGGGGCAAACTTTCCCTAGGTCATCTCGCATGCCGATGGCATGCTCGCCCATGGCGGCGGCTCGTGATTTCCCTCGGGACCGCAGCATTCCCTTCGGGCCGCCGCCGGCTTTAGCATCTACCGCTGAACTCTGTCCTCTTCCTCGATGTCGTCGAACAGCGGCATGACAAGATCGTGGATGGTGGGCGAGTTCGACCCGTCCCGCTCGCCGCTGAGCTGGGGGCGCGCCGAGCGGGGCCAGACTTCGCCCAGACCTCCCAGCAGTGCGACGACCTCCTCCCGGCGCGCCGGAGGTAGGCCGAGGGCCATCAGGCGCTCGACCAGCTCGGTGTAGCGTTCGTCGGCAATGAAGTGATCCTGTATGCGTGGCTCGAGCATGGTGGTCTCCCTGGCTGATGGCGTCGGGAGCAGCGCAAGCGTCATGGAGCTTGCTCATGGTGTCAGCAGGTGGCCCACTCCTTTGGCGGAGGCCGCGATACGCGGTCAATATTGCTGCCTTAGGTGATCAGAAGGGCATGCAACACAACCTGTCTATCGGTAAGGTCTGCCCACCTCGATCGTCGGAAAGGGGTGCAAGGAGAGCGGCCTAATCCGAGTTAGTTTAACTGAACTGCCGTCCGCCCTGTCCCGGCCCTTGGATCTCTCCGGGTCGCGGTAGACACTCTGCTGCCTCTAGCCGGACGGTTTGCGGTAGTAGGATACTTCGCAGCATCTCGCCGGTCGCATTCTTGTCGTTCGGCCCGCCACGCGCTTAGCTGCGGCGAACCTTCAGAAGATCCTCATGCTCATTCGTTCCGCAGTCTTGGCCAGCCTGCTCGCCCTCGTTCCCGCTCTTGTCGCTGCTGACGAGATGTGGGTCAGCGAGACCGGCCCGGTAATCTACGAGAGCGAGATCGATGACATGGCGTTGCTGTCCTTCATGGCCCCGGAGGGAGCGGGCATGCTCTACATTCACGACCTCGCCGGCAACTATGAAGATCGCGGTGTTCATGCCAGGTTCTGGATCGCGGACGAGCCCGGGGCCTGCGCAGCTACCCTTACCGGTCCGGACGGCCGCAGTTCGCGAAACTTCGGGCGTCTGACGGTGGCGTTCGATCGGCCCGGCTGGCCGTCGGGGTTCACTGCCGTGCTTTATCCCTGCATGGACGACTATGGCGTGCCGCACCAGCTCCGGGCATCGCTCGAGTAGCCTCACGCCATGCGGGCTGTTCTGCGCGACACCCCCGATGTTGTAGCGCAGCTTATTGTTTTCGTTGATTAAGAGGGGGGCGGAAACGTCCTGACAGCCACGGCGCGGGGTCGCCTGGGGAGGAGGCGTCAGCTCACCCCCGCGCCGAGGCAACCCCGGCTCATGAAGCCCAAGTAAAACGGGAGCCCCGAAAGAGGAGGCCGGAGGCAGAACTCCGGCCAGTGACGAACTAGGGCAGGACAGGCAGTGTTCGCGAGGTTCATGCTAGCATGGATCCCGCGGGCCGCCCGTTCACGTTTGGCGGGCGCCGCATGACCTGACGCGCGTTAGTGCTGGGCGGCCCCTAGATTCCCAGGGACAGAACCAGTTCCTGCGAGGCGGCGCCTTGAGCCATTTTCATCCCTCTCCAGTCCTTGGCATATGGCGACAGACAGGCACAGTTCGCGTGGTTCTATTGATAGCATCATGCGAACGGCCTGCCTGTTCGAGCCCATTGTTCGAATGCTTTGAACGCGAAGAAAGGCCGAGGGCGAAGCCTCGGCCAAGTGACGAACAGGGTACAGGCAGGAGTTCGCCGGGTCATCATACGAGGGCGTCTCGGTCGCGATAGTCCATCAAAGGGTGTATGAGTCTAGCCGAATGCGCGTATCAGCTGAGCGCCTGCTTCGTGTGTTCTGTGAGCTTGTAAGCGCCGCGTGGGGGAGCTTCCGGCTCCCGCGCAAAAGTATCCCGGAGCGAGCAAGGCGAGCCTGCATTGGTAAAAGCCCCGTAGGTCGCTCAGGTGCCGCGCTGGTGGCGATGGTGCCGATATATGAGTTGGGTAGCCACCAGGCCGGGACGCGCACCTGTGGCGCTCCCTCGCGCATTTCGGTCTGCAGCTGCCGGTAGTCGTCCTATCGTTGGCCCACCTCGCTGGTGTCATTGATGCGGTCGAGTAGGTGCAGGATCAGCTCTTCTGTCACGGTGAGGCTGTCCGCGCCCGGCCGATCGTGGTCCTCGTTGCTGGCTCCTTTCTAGATCGCCAGCGGCGCAGGGTCGGGGGCGGCTCAGCCTCTTCTACATGCTCGAAGGTCGCCAGAGAGGCGCGTAGGTGGCGACGGTGGCAATTTTTGAGACAGGGTAGCCGCCGACCCGGTTCGCGCACCAGTGAGACGCTCTATGCCGGGATGCGTTTCATAGCGTGAGAGACGCACGAGAGTCGGACATCATCTGACCCCGCCCGCATCCACCCGGCACCTGCTGACATCCATTATCATCGTAGGGTTTTTGCAGGGGATACATCGGCCATTCTTCGGAGCGCGTCGTTTCGCCTCTTCATGGCGAGCGCCGGAATAACTCCTGTAGAACATGGGATTAGGCCCGACGGGCGACTCCGCGCGTCGTATAATGGCGGCAGATGCAGCAACGAAGAGATTGCCCGATGCCGACCCCGCCGAAGACCGTCGCCGACGCCTGCCAGAGCTGGCTCAAGACCTGTGAACGCAACGAACTCGAACGCGCCACGCTGAAGGCCTACCGGAGTCATGTCACCATTCACATCGAGCCGCGGCTCGGCGCCGTGGTTCTGGCGGTGCTGTCGCGCAGCCAAGTGCGCGACTTCATGTATGACCTGCTCGATGCCGGTGTTTCACGCGCGCAGGTCAAGAAGGTGATGGTCAGCCTGCGCTCGATCCTGTCCGAGGCCATGGAGCGCGAATGGGTCGAGCACAACGTCGCCACCGATGTGAAGCTCAAGCGCCAGACGCGCACGGCAGGCGACGGGAAGGTGATCCCCACCAAGGACGAGATCCGCCTGATCATCGACAAGGCTCCGGCCTCGCATCGGGTGATGTTCATCACGGCCATCTTCACTGGCATGCGCATCTCGGAGCTGCGCGGGCTGAGTTGGGCGGGCGTCGACTTCGACCGCCGCATGATCCGCGTCACTCAGCGCGCCGACGAGTTCCAGCAGATCGGCGCGCCGAAGAGCAGGGCAGGGCGACGCGAGATCCCGATGGCCCCGATGGTGCATGATGCGCTGCTGGCGTGGCGCGACGAGGTCGTCGAGAGTAAACTGGACCTCGTCTTCCCCAACTCGAAGGGCAAGGTGCAGAGCTACTCGAACATCAATAACCGCGTCTATCGGCCGATGATGCGCGAGCTGGGCCTCGTGGACGAGGCCGGCCTGCCGCGCTTCGGTTTCCACTCGCTGCGCCATGCAGCCGCCTCGCTGTTCATCGAGCAGGGCTGGAACCCCAAGAAGATCCAGACGATCATCGGCCACGCCTCGATCACCATGACGATGGACACTTATGGGCATCTGTTCGAGAGCGCAGACGATGACATCGCCCTCTTTGAGAAGATGGAGCGCGATCTAATGGCGGCGTGAGAGGCTTGCGGGCGAATGGCCTCGCACCCTATGCGTTAGGCATGACCCCACGACCGCACTTCTTCGGCTATGGCAGCCTCGTAAACCGCAGTACGCATGACTTTGTAGAGGCCCACCCTGCCAAGGCGCGCGGCTGGCGCCGGACATGGTGCCTGACTGGGCACCGCGACCATGCCTTTCTAAGTGTCGTGCGCGACGTGGCGACCACGATCGAAGGCCTGATGGCACATGTGCCGGGCGGCGACTGGGCCGCGCTCGATGCCCGCGAGGCAGGGTATGCCCGCGTTCGAGCATGCGACGACGTGGACCATGCCGTTGCTGACCCGGTCGAGGTGGCGATCTACTCGGTCGTGCCCGGTCGCTGGCCGGTGAAGGAGCGCATGCCGATCTTGTTGAGCTACCTCGATGTCGTGCTTCAGGGCTTCTTGCGCGAGTTCGGCGAGGTGGGGGCGCAGCGCTTCTTCGAGACGACGGATGGCTGGGAGGTCGGCATCGTGAATGACCGTGCCGCGCCGCTCTACCCGCGCCACCGCGTGCTGAGCGCCGAGGAGCGCGATTTTGTTGACGGCGCGATTGCCATCCGAGGCCTTCGGGTCGAAGCCTTATAGTAGTGGCTCAGAGCCACGAGGCTGGCCGTGCCTGTAAGCGCGCCTAGGCGTCGGGCGCGCATGCCGAGCTGAGCCTAATGGATTGAAAATCCTCGTGTCGGTGGTTCGATTCCGCCCCCGGGCACCATTCATGCCGCAGGCATGATATTCGCATCTCGACATGTCTTCCTGATCTTTCGCCACCCCGCCCCGCTACTGCAGGGCCGCCCGTATCGCGTCGATGGCTTCGAAGGTCTGGTGCGTCAGCTGCGGCATCACGTAATCGGGCCAGGTCGAGAGCTTGACGACGACGAGCGCGCTGTCGGGGTCGACGTAGATGAGCTGGCCGAACACCCCTCGGGCACAGATGTCGCCACGATCGGCGTCGCGGATCCACCAGAAACGGCGATACGCCCCGCGCGGGAAGATGGCCGTGTAGGGCGCGCCGAAGACCGAAGGGTCTCCTTGCCGCATCGTCTCGATCCAGGCGCGCGGCACGATCTGCGCGCCCTCGACGCGCCCCTCGTTCAGCAGCAGAAGACCGATCCGGGCGAAGTCGCGCAGGGTGGCGTTGAAGCCGCCATCGGCGAGCGCGGTGCCGGCGGTGTCGACCGTGAAATACGCGTCGCGCTCGGCGCCGATCCGTTGCCAGACATGCCGCGACAGCAGCTCTGCCAGCGGCTCCCCGGTGACGCGTTCGAGCACCCAGGCCACGACGTCGGTCTCGATCGAGCGGTAGTCGAAGGCGCCGCCATGCGGGCGGATCTGCGGCAGGCTCAGGATCACGTCGCGGATCGTCGGGCGGGCCTCGTTGGCGCGCGCGGGGCGCCAGCCCGAGGCGATGTCGATCCGGGTCATGTCGCTGTGCGGCGCGTTGTAGTCCTCGCTGAAGCGCACGCCCGAGCGCATGTCGAGCACCTGCGACAGCGTCGCCTCGGCGTAGCCGCAGCCCGAAAGCTCGGGCACGATCCCGGCCAGCGGCGCGTCGAGGTCGAGCCGGCCCTCGGCATGGATCGCCCCGGCCAGCAGACCGGTCACGGATTTCGAGACCGATTGCGACAGGTGCAGCGCGGCCGGTCCCATGGCGTTCAGGTAGCGCTCGAAGACCACCCGGCCGCGATGCATGACGAGGAAGCCGTCGGTGTAGCTCTCCTCCAGGAAGTCGTCGAGGCTGCGGCTGCCGCCGGCCGGGTCCGGCACGGCGAGGTCGCCGAGCGGATCGGCCGCCTCGGGCAGAGGCCGCACCGGGCCGGTGCCGCGGAACACGTCGACCGTCGGCACGAGGCTGCGGACGTTCTGGAAGGACCAGCGGTTGAACGGCGGCAGGTCCCAGTTCGTCAGTGTCGGCCGCTTCTCCGGCGGTGGCGGGAAACCCTGCATGATCCCGAGTTCGCGCGCCGTCCTGGGGCGGCGGCCGAGAACCGGCGTCGCTTTGGCATGGGGCATGGCAGTCTCCGGGGGCAGGAAAGCGGGGGGTGAGGGACGGCGCGCGGATCGCTCCGCGCGCCGGGCCGGGCCTACTGCTTCAGGCGGGTCCAGACCTTGTTGTAGAGATCGACCACCTCCTGCGGGCAGGGGGTGACGAAATCCGGGGCCGGGGCGTCGGCCGGCATGACGATCTCGGGCGCCTCGAGCATCTCGGCATCCATGAACTCCTCCGAGCCGAGGATGCCGTTGGCGTAGCGCGCGAAGTTCGAGGCCATGGCGGCGTGCTCGGGCTCCATCATGAAGTTCACGAAGAGCTTGGCGTTCTCCATGTTCGGCGCGTCCTTGAGCACCGCGATGTTGTCCATCCAGCCGGTGAAGCCTTCCTTGGGATAGGCATATTGCAGCGTCGGGCGCTGGGCGCGGGCGCGCATCGCCGCGCCGTTCCAGTTCTGGCTCAGATCGACATCGCCCGAGGTCAGCTTCTCGATGGTGGCGTAGTCCATCGTGCGCCAGTGCTGCTTGGCCTCGATCAGCAGGTCCATGACCTCGCGCATCTGCTCTTCGTTGCCGTTGCAGCGCCCGTAGCCGAGGTAGCGCAGCCCGGCATTGATCACGTCGTTCATGTCGTTGAGCATGTTGATCCGGCCCTTCAGCTCCTCGGGCGGATCGAACAGCAGCGACAGCGAGTTGATGTCGCCGTCATAGACCGCCGTGTCGACGGTGAAGGAGGTCGTGCCCCACTGGTAGGGGATCGAGTAGTCGCGGCCCGGATCCCACCAGACATCGACCCATTTCGGATCGACGTTGTCGAAGTTCTCCATCTCGTTGGGCTTGATCTCGGCCAGGAGGTCCTGCTCGATCATCACCTTGATCATGTAGTCGCCCGGCACGACGATGTCGTAGCCGGTGTTGCCGGCCTGCACCTTGGCGAGCATGGTCTCGTTCGAGTCGTAGCCGTCGAGATTCACCTCGACGTCGTATTCCTGCTCGAACTTCTCCAAGAGTTCCGGCGGCGTGTAGTTGCCCCAGTTGTAGATGTTGAGCTCGCCCTCCGCCGCGGCGACGGTGCCGACGAGCGCCAGCGCCGATGCGACGGCGAGGCCTGTCACGGGTCGTGTCATCTTGGTCCCTCCTGTTGTGCCGCCGTCATTTCCGCATCTGCCGCTGCACCCAGAAGAGCAGCAGCACCAGCAGGACCGAGACCCCGACCAGGATGGTCGACACGGCGTTGATCTCGGGGGTGATCCCGCGGCGGATGGCGCCGAGGATGTAGATGGGCAGGGTGGTCTCGCCGGGGCCGGCGATCATCAGCGTGATGATCACGTCGTCGAGCGAGACCACGAAGGCCAGCATCGCGCCGGCAAGGATGCCCGGCGCCAGCAGCGGCAGCGTGACCAGCCGGAACGTCCGCCACGGCGTCGCATAGAGGTCGGCGGCGGCCTGCTCGAGCGTCAGCGTCATGTCCTCGAGCCGCGCGCGCACCGGCATGAAGGCGAAGGGGATGCAGAAGGCGGTGTGCGCCAGCATCAGGTAGCCGATGCCGTTGACGCCGGTCAGGCGCTTGATCAGCGAGAACAGCGACAGCGTGGCGATGGCGGTGACGATCTCGGGGATCACCAGCGGCTGGTTGACGATGCCGAGCGCCAGCGCACGCCCCCTGAAACGCGGGCCACGGGTGGTGGCCAGCGCCGCCATGGTCGCGGCGACGGTGGCGCCCAGCGTCGCCACGGCGGCGATCTTCAGCGAGGTCCAAGCGGCGCCGCGGATCGCCTCGTTGGCGAAGGCGGCCTCGTACCAGCGCCACGAGAACTCGGTCCAGCGCACCACCGAGCGGTTGTCGTTGAAGGAGAACACCACCAGCACGACGATCGGCAGGTAGAGCGCGACGATGCAGGCCCAGGCCACGGCCGAGAAGCCGGGCATGGCGCGCAGGTCGCGCATCCGGCGCCGCGCCGGGGACCGGGTGCCGGCCATCGGGGTGCGGTCGCGGGCGGCGGCGGAGATCTCAGCCATGGGCGCGACCCTCCCGTCCGGCGGCGCGGGCATGGGCCAGCAGCACCAGCACCACCAGCGCCATCAGGATCAGCGCCGCCGCCGAGCCGAAGGGCCAGTTGCGCGACGAGCCGAACTGCATCGCGATCATGTTGCCGATCATCAGCTTCTTGCCGCCGCCCAGCAGCTCGGGCGTGATGTAGGCGCCGAGGCCGGGGATGAAGACCAGCACGCAGCCGGCGACGATGCCGGGGCGGGCCAGCGGCACGATCACGTGGCGCAGCACCTTCCAGCGGCCGGCATAGAGGTCGTAGCCCGCCTCAAGAAGCCGCATGTCGATCTTCTCGAGGCTGGCATAGAGCGGCAGCACCATGAAGGGCAGGTAGGCGTAGATCAGGCCGATGAAGACCGCCGTGTCGGTGTAGAGGATCGACAGCGGCTCCGAGATCAGCCCGACCTGCATCAGCGACAGGTTCACGATCCCCTCGTCGCGGATGATCAGCAGCATCGCGTAGGTGCGGATCAGCAGGTTGGTCCAAAAGGGCAGGGTGATCAGGAACAGCCAGAGATTGCGCTGCTCGCGCGGCCTCGTGGCGATGAACCACGCGGTCGGGAAGCCGAGGATCAGCGCGCCCAGCGTCGCGCCGAAGGCCAGCCCGATCGAGCGGGCGAAGATCGACAGGTAGGCGCCGTTGAACTGCAGCGTGTCGTCGAAGATGTCGCGCTCGAACAGGAACTGCACGTAGGCGTCGAGCGAGAACGCCCAGCTCACCCCGCCATAGGTGCCGGGCGTCAGCACCGAGTAGACGAGCGTGATGCCGAGCGGCAGCACCCCCACGGCGAGGATGATCGCCAGCGCCGGGGCGAGCAGCGCGGCGCGCGACAGCCCTGCGCGGCGGGAGAGCATCGCGCGGCTCACGCCAGCACGCGCGCCTGCTCGGGCGCGATGCAGGCGCCGAGCCGCGCGCCCGGTTGCAGGTGCTGCGGGTCGACCGGGCCGGAATGGCGCAGCACGAAGGGCTCGCCCGAGGCGAGGCGCAGATGGATGTGCGAGCCCGAGCCGAAATAGACGACATGTTCGAGGCGGCCCTCGATGGTGGCGGCCTCCTCGGCCCCGGCGAGCCGCGCGCCCTCGGGCCGGACCGCGACCGAGACGGCGCCGTGCCGCGGCAGCTCCGGGTCGAGCCGCGCCTCGATCTCGGCACCGCCGCCGAGCCGGACCAGCGCATGCCCCTCCCGGCTCATGCGCTCGATCCGGCCCTCGAGAATGTTGATCTCGCCGATGAAGTCCGCGACGAAGCGATGCGCCGGCCTGTCGTAGATCTCGGCCGGGCTGCCGACCTGCAGAACCTCGCCCGCGCGCATCACCGCGATCCGGTCCGACATGGTCAGCGCCTCCTCCTGGTCGTGGGTGACGAAGACGAAGGTGATGCCGGTCTCGGCCTGCAGCTTCTTCAGCTCGAGCTGCATCGCCTTGCGCAGCTTGAGGTCGAGCGCGGCCAGCGGCTCGTCGAGCAGCAGCACCCGCGGGGCCGGCGCCAGCGCCCGGGCCAGCGCCACGCGCTGCTGCTGCCCGCCCGAGAGCTGCTCCACCCGCCGCCCCGCCATGGCGCCGAGTTCGACCAGCTCGAGCATCTCGGCGCTGCGCCGCGCGATCTCGGACCGGGACCGGCCGAGCATCTTCAGCCCGAAGCCGACATTCTCGGCCACCGTCATGTGCGGGAACAGCGCGTAGTTCTGGAACACGGTGTTGACCGGGCGCCGATGCGGCGGCAGGCCGGAGATGTCCTCGCCGTCGAGCTCGATCCGGCCCGTCGTCGGCAGCTCGAAGCCGGCGATCAGCCGCAGCAGCGTGGTCTTGCCGCAACCCGACGGGCCGAGCAGTGTGAAGAACTCGTTCTCGCGGATGTCGAGGCTGAGATCCTTCAGTGCCTCGATCGGGCCGAAGCGCTTGGTCAGCCGCCGGGCCGCGATGGCCGGGCGCTGTCGGGCCCGGTCGGTCTGGCGTTGCGGATCCTTGTCCATGACGTCTCTCCGTGCGGTCAGGGCAAGGCTAGCCGCGCCGGAACGCGCCGGTAAATATCCCGATGGGGGTAGAGGTCAGCGCATGACCGACTGCAGGAACCGCGACAGCAGTTCCGACTGCGATCCGATCCCGAGCTTGCGGTAGAGGTTCTTGCGGTGGATCTTCACCGTGCCGGTCGTGGTGCCTGTCAGGGCACCGATCGAGGCCGAGGAATGGCCCTTGAGGATGAGCCCGGCGATCTCGCGCTCGCGCGCGGTCAGCACATCGGTGCCGAACTGCTCCAGCGCTTGGGTGATCGACTGGCCGAGGCCGTATGGCGGCTCGTCGGGGCGGTTCTCGAAATGCTTGCGCGAGAGCGAGCCGATCAGCGGCAGCTGCCGCCTGAAGGCCGCGAGGTCGCGGGCGGTGAAGCGCGGCTCCCGCCCGATCCGGCCCAGCGAGTAGAACAGCGCGGAGCCGCCCGGCATGCGGATCAGCAGGGCCATCTCGTCGCGCAGGTCGATGTTGCCGTAGTAGAGCTTGTAATAGGTCGACCGCCGGAAATGGTCCGGCGCGACGTCGCGCAGCCGCACCGCGCAATCGGTCGCCCCGCTCAGGAACACGTCGTGGATCGGGTCCAGCAGGTAGGCGCTCTCGAGGTAGTCGTCGATCACCACCCGGCGGCGCTCGGCCCGGACGTTGTCATGGACATGTGTCGGGGCGCGGTTCGGGTGCAGCGTGGTCACGAAGGCTCCGGTGAACGGCGCGGCGCGGCGCAGCAGCCCGATCATCGCCGGGAAGAAGTCCGGTGTGTGCAGCGCCTGCACCGCCAGCGACAGCGCGTCATCCCGCGAATTTCCTTGCCCGGAGGCGTCTTCGGTCGGCTTACTGCGTGTCGACAGGTTCAAGTCTCGGCGTCCCAGCTTTCGGAGCGTCGGTGGTCGGCGGCGAGGCCGCATGACGCCGTCCACAACATCCGCCGGGCGAGTGGCCGTGGGCAAGCCCTATTGGAGGAGGAACGCCGATGACGGGTCGGTTCGGCATCACGCGGGCAAGCGATGGGAGCGTTCCACGGCAGGGGCGGCCCGCGTACGTCAATCCGCATGCCGCCGAGTCGATCGGCGCGGTCGAGGCGATCTATGGCGGCGCTCTCGGGCCCGATCTCGCGGTCAGCACCTTTCGCAACATCCACCGGCTGTTCCCGACCCGCACGGTCGCGGCCGCCGGCACGCCGCGACCTCTGCCCTCCTCCGACCGGCGCCTCGGTCCGGTCGCGGTCGAGATCGATGGCGCGACCTACGGTTTCGACGATGCGCTCGCACTCGACCGCGTCACGGGGCTGATCGTGTTGAAGGACGGCGCGGTCGTCCACGAAACCTACCGGCACGGCAACCGCCCCGACACGCGCTGGATGTCGATGTCGGTGGCCAAGTCGGTCACCTCGACGCTTCTGGGCGCGGCGATCGCCGAAGGCCATGTCGGCGGGCTCGACGACATGGTGACCGACCACGTGCCGGCGCTTGCGGGCAGCGCCTATGACGGCGTCACGGTCGGGGACATCCTGCTGATGGCGTCGGGCGTGGCATGGGACGAGACCTACACCAATCCGGCGTCGGACCGCCGCGACCTGCTGCGCGCCCAGATCGCGCAGCAGCCCGGCGCGCTGATGGCGGTGATGGCGGCGCTGCCGCGCGCGGGAGAACCCGGCACGCGGCACACCTACTCGACCGGCGAGACGCAGGTGCTGGGCGAGGTGGTGCGCGGCGCGACCGGCCTGCCGCTGGCCGAGTACCTTTCGCGAACGATCTGGACGCCCTACGGCATGGAGACCGACGCCGAATGGTGGCTCGACGCCCCCGGCGGCGCCGAGATCGGCGGCTCGGGCCTGTGCGCGACGCTGCGCGACTACGCCCGCTTCGGCCAGTTCTTCCTCGGGGGCGGGGTGATCGACGGCCGATCCGTGCTGCCGGAGGGCTGGACAGAGGCCGCCGGCCGACGCCAGACGCTCAGGACAGGCGCGGAGATCGACTACGGCTACATGTGGTGGCCCGCCTGGACCGCGACCTCGATGGCGGACCGGGCCTTCACCGCCGTCGGCATCCATGGGCAGTATCTCTACCTCAACCCGGCGCGGAACATCGTCGTCGTCCTGAACTGCGCACGTTCGGCACCGACCGGGCAGGAGCCCGTCGAGACCATGGCGCTCATCGATGCAGTGGTGGGCGCCATTCGTTGACCTTCTGACGTGGCTCTCGGCCGGAAGGCATCGCCCGTGGCGGCGCGCCGATCCTCGATCCCTTTGCTGGTCATGCTAGCCATGTCGTACGGGACAGCCTCGGCCACGGGCGCCCCTCCCGGTCCGCGCTTTCGGTGCCGGCGCTCCCATGCTTCGACCGGTTGATTAGGCGGAAACGCTCGAAATCGCGCCCCAAACATCATGGGAAGGTTCCCACGAGGCATTTCGGGTGCTACTGATCGGGTCGGGGAGGCGCGAATCGCCGTGTCAGAGACAGCCGCACCATTGACGATCATCGACATCGCACGCTTGTCCGGCGTGTCGAAGAGCACGGTGTCGCGGGTGCTGTCCGGCGCCGGGAACGTGTCGCAGGAGGCCCGCGACAAGGTCATGGCCGCGGTGCAGGAATCCGGCTTCCGCCGCAACGACCTCGCCCGTTCGCTGCGCTCCGGCCGCACCGGGATGATCGGCCTGCTGATCCCCGACATCGCCAACCCCTTCTGGGCGGACGTGGCCCGCGGGGCGCAGGACGCGGCCGACGCGGAAGACATCTCGCTGCTGATCTTCAACTCGGATTGGGATCCGGAGCGCGAGCGCCGCCACCTGCAGGCCCTGACCCAATCGCGCGTCGACGCGGCCATCGTGAACCCGGTGCGCGACGGGCTGGATGATTTTCTGCGGTTCCAGATACCGCTTGTCCTGATCGGGTCCTCCGCGGAGCGGTTCCCGCAGCTGCCCTCGGTCGGAAGCGACATCTCGCAGGGCGTGTCGATCGGGCTCGACCGGATCGTCGCGGCGGGGCTGGGAATGCCGGCGCTGCTGGTGGGCGATGCCGAGCGTACGGCGCGGGAACGGTTCGTGGCGGCCGTACGGGCGGTGGGCGAGGCCGAGGGATGGCCGCTCGACGAGATGCGGCTGGAGGATGGGCAGTACACGGTCGAGGGGGGACGCGCCGCGATGGAGCGGCTGTTGAAAGCCGGCCCGCCACGCGTCGTCTTCGCGGCCAACGACCTGATGGCGCTGGGCGCGCTGCAGGCCATTCGGGCGGCCGGGCTGCGATGCCCCGAGGAGGTGGCGCTGCTGGGCTTCGACGGCATTCCGGCGGCCGAGGTGTCGACCCCGGCGCTGACCACGGTCGGCAAGCCGTCGCGCGAAATCGGGCGGCAGGCCTTCAAACTTCTCAATCGCAAGGTGACGGGGCAGGCGGAGGCGCCGCGCCTGTCGCTGCCCTGCACGCTGATCGAGCGCGAAACGCTGCCGCGCATCGACCACCCCCGCGCCGTCGGCACGGGCTAGGGAGGACCTGATGACCAGACACGACCGGGAGGACCGGAGCTCGTCGACGGCTGGGAACGTTCCCAATCCCGACCTGCTCACCGCCGAGATCGCCGGCGACAGCTGGCCGGAGGAGGAGTTCGACAGTCGCGGCGCCCGGCTCCGGGACGGGGTCCGGGAATGGTGGCCCTATTACCTGATGCTGGCACCGGGGCTGATCTACTTCGCCCTGTTCCATTACCTGCCGGTCTGGGAGGCCAAGCTGGCCTTCGAGGATCTGCGCATCATCGGCCCGAACCTCTGGGTCGGGCTCAAGCACTTCGCGCAGCTCTTCGCCTCACCGGCCTTCTTCGAGGTGCTGGCCAACACGCTGATCATCAGCGCGATGAAGATCGCCTTCGTCTTCCCGCTGCCGATCCTCCTCGCGCTGCTTCTGAACGAGGTCCGCTCGGGCCGGTTCCGGCGCGGCGTGCAGTCGGTCATCTACCTGCCGCACTTCCTGTCATGGGTGGTGATCGCGGGCATCTTCATCGCGGCGCTGTCGCCGGGCGACGGCGTGATCAACGACCTGCGCGACATGGTCGGGCTCGAGCGGCGCAGCTTCATGACCGAAAGCGGGTCGATCCGCTGGGTGCTGGTCTGGTCGGAGGCCTGGCGCAGCGCCGGCTGGGACAGCCTGCTCTACTTCGCGGCCATCATGTCTATCGACCCCGCGCTCTACGAGGCGGCCGAGATGGACGGGGCGAGCCGCTGGCAGAAGATGCGCTACATCACCCTGCCGGGCATCGTGCCGACCATCGCCACGCTGTTCATCCTGAATGTCGGGCTGTTCCTGAATGCCGGCTTCGACCAGGTGTTCAACCTCAGCAACGATGCGATCCGGGACAAGATCGACATCATCGACACCTATGTCTACCGGCTCGGCATCACCGGCGGGCAGTTCTCTCTGGCCACCGCGGCGGGCCTGTTCAAGGGCGTCGTGGGCATGACCCTGATGCTGGGCGCGCATTTCCTGTCCAAGCGGCTGACGGGCAGGGGGGTCTGGTAGATGGCGACGCGCAACCGCACCCCGCTGGAGCGGGTCGAGGAGGCGATCATCCTCTCGGTCCTGCTGGCCATCGTCGTCGTGACCGTGCAGCCGATCCTGAACCTGCTGGCGATCTCGCTGTCGGACCCGGCCCGGGTGCCGGGGATGAGCGGCATGGCGATCCTCCCCGAGGGCTTTTCCGTCGACATCTGGACGCTGCTCGCCAACCACCCGGCGGTGCAGCGGGGGCTGATGAACTCGGTCTTCATCACCGCCGTCGGCACGGTCCTCAACGTGAGCTGCACCGCGCTCATGGCCTGGGCGCTGTCGCGTAGGCGGCTGCCGTTCCGGCGCACGCTCTTCGTGCTGATCCTGGCGACGATCGTGTTCGAGCCGGGGATCATCCCCGACTACTTCGTCATGCGGCGGCTCGGCCTGCTGGACAGCTATTCGGCGGTCATCATCTACAAGATGGTCAACGCCTGGTACCTGATCATCCTGATCCGCTTCTTCGAGGAGGTGCCCGAGGAGCTGATCGAGGCGGCGACGCTCGACGGGGCCAACGCGTTCCAGATCTTCTGGCGGGTGGTGGTGCCGCTGGCCAAGCCGGCGCTGGCCACGATCACCCTGTTCTACGTCGTCTACCACTGGAACGAGTTCCTGCGGCCGATGATCTACTTCAACGACCAGGACATGTGGCCGTTGCAGGTGGTGCTGCGGCAGTTCGTCGTGGTCGGCGACAAGGCCGCCATCGTCGGGCTGCAGGCGATGAACAGCTACGAGGGCGCCAGCCAGATCGACTTCAAGGCGTTCCGGGCGGGCATGATCCTGTTCACGATCCTGCCGGTCCTCGCGATCTACCCGCTCATCCTTCGCTACTTCACCAAGGGCACCATGTCGGGGGCCCTGAAGTGACCGGAACCGTGACCTGCACCCAAGGGAGGAACTTGATGCAACACCTGTCCATTTCCCGCCGCGCCCTGCTGGCCGGCCTTGCCGCCACGCCGATGGTCGGCCTGCTATCGCGCCCGGCACGCGCCGCGAGCGGCACCATCCGGATCGTCATGAAGGACCTTCTGACGACCAACCCCGAGGACGTCGCCCATATCGGGCGGATCGAGGAGGCCCTGGCCGCCCGCGGCCACGACATCTCGATCGAGATCGTCGACCTGCCCTCGGAGGGCTATGCCGAGAAGCTGAACCTGATGCTGCTGTCGGGCGACATTCCGGATGTCATCTACTTCCAGGGCGGCGACGAGCAGATCGCCCAGCAGGGCGTGCTGCAGGATCTCGGGTCGCTGATCGAGGGGACGGAGCACCTGGCCCCGGCGCTCTGGCCGCACAACACCGCGCGGATGGCGAACTACCCCTACCTGCTCTACGTCTTCCCGGCCCGGACCAAGGCCCCGGTTATCCGCCGCGACCTGCTGGAGGCGACGGGCCTGTCCGCGCCCGCCAGCCTCGAGGAATGGGACGCCCTGCTGCGCGCCATCCCGGGCATCGAACTCGATGGCACGACGGTGAGCCACGGCATCATCGCCCCCAACAACACCGACGAGATGGACGCGGTTTTCGACCCGGCCTTCGGCATCGACCGGACCTGGATGCAGGACGAGGCGGGCGAGTGGATCCACTCGCGGATCAGCGCGGGCGAGCGCGAGAAACTGGCCTGGTATGCCAGCCTCTACGCCGACGGCGTGCTCGACCCCGAATTCGTGACCTCGAACTGGGAGGTGAAGGAGGACAAGTTCTACACCGGACAGGTCGGGGTGGTCATGGGCACCGCCGGTCCCGTCATCGGCATCTACGAGGCCAAGATGGCGCAGGTGAACCCCGGCGCCGAGCTGGTCCTGCTGACCCCGCCCGCCGGGATCCAGGCCATCGACGTCAGCAAGGAAAGCCGCGGCTTCGCGATCCCGGTCACGACCGAGCAGACCGAGGCCGTCATCGCCTTCCTCGATTTCATGGCCAGCCCCGAGGGGCAGATGATGGACCGGCTCGGCTTCGAGGGGGAGCACTACACCCGCGACGGCGACACGCTGACGCCGACCGACAAGCTCGGCGCCTGGTATCCCCGTTTCGTCTACGACAACCCGAACCACTACCAGCCACCGATCAGCCCGCTCTCCGACCTGGCGCAGGCCTCGCTCCAGCAGGGGGTCGACAACTTCCGCGCCGACAACAGCTTCGTCTGGCCGGCGGATCTCGCCGCGGCGGTGGACGGGGCCGAGACCTACTACCGCACCAACGTCTTCCGCTTCGTTTCGGGCGAATTGTCGACCGAGCGTGACTGGGACGCCTATGTGCAGGGCTGGCTCGATGCCGGCGGGCAGGCGATGATCGACCACGCGAAGGCCGTGCTGTGACCCTAGATGCAGCACAGGGCGGCCCCGATCTGCGGGGCCGCATCCGGGCCATGGTCCATGGGGTCGCCTTCGGCGACGCCATGGGCGCTCCGGTCGAGAAGCTTTCCGCCGCCGAGATCCGCGAACGCTATGGCCGCGTGACCTCGCTGCGCACGGCCTGGCACCGCGACGGCCAGGACGAGGTCCAGCGCAAGGGGCGGGTCCGCGGCCACGGCATCACCACCGACGACACCGCCATGACCCTGTCGCTGATGCGGATCTACGCGGCCGAGCGCCGGCACCTCGATGCCTGGGATATGGCGACTGGCATGGTGCGCGAGATCGCCTGGGAAAGCCGCTGGGTACCCGAGCTGCAGCGCGTGACGCCGCTGATCGAGCGGCTGTTCTACCCCGAGAAGTGGATCTTCCAGCGGCTGCAGCTGTCGGGCTGCGACCCGCGGCAGGGCGGGGTCGGCAACATGGTGAACTGCGGCGCGACCATGTACATCGCTCCGGTCGGCGCGGTGAACGCCTGCAACCCGCGCGCCGCCTATGACGAGGCGATCAACTTCGCCGCCGGTCACCAGCAGAGCTACGGGCTCGAGGCCGCCGGGGCCTTCGCGGCCGCCGTCGCCCGCGCCTTCGTGCCCGGAGCGACGCTGGACGAGGTGGTCCGGACCGCCCACGACCTCGCCCATGACGGCACCCGCTCCGCCATCGCCGAGGTCGTCGCCGCCGCCGAGGATCTCCGCCGGAAGGGCGCAGGCGCGGAGGAGGTGACCGAGGTGCTGCACCGGGCCATCGCGCCCTTCTCTCCGATGGGCGACGACGTGGCGCACGGCCCCGAGAAGGCGGGGCGCGCCACGGCCGCCTACCAGCCCTCGCGGCTGCTCTCGATCGAGGAGCTGCCGCTCGCTCTCGGCTTCTGCATCACCGCCGGGGGCGATTTCCGGCAGGCGGTCGTCGACGGCATCAATTCCGGCCGCGACACCGACTCCATCGGCGTGATGGTCGGCGCGATCCTCGGGGCCATGCACGGCCCCGAGGTGATCGACCCCGAGGACGCCGCGCTGCTCGACAGCGCCAACCGCCTGACCCTTGCCGCCGATGCCGACCGCTTCGCCGAGGCGGTGGCCGACATCATGGAAGGCGACGCCGCCCGCGCGACCGACATCGCGGCGGGGCGCCGGATCCTGCTTCAGACGACTTTCGAGAGGTCCGCCGAATGACCCCCGACACCATCCGCCAGAAGATCTACGCGGGACTGATCGGCAAGGCCGTGGGCGTGCGCCTCGGCGCCCCGGTCGAGCCGACGGTCTGGGACCACGAACATATCCGGGAGGTCTATGGCGAGATCGACGACTATGTCCGCGACTACCGCAACTTCGCCGCCGACGACGACACCAACGGCCCGCTCTTCTTCGTGCGGGCGCTATGGGACGAGGGCGACGCGCTGACCCACGCCGCCGCGGGCCGCAACTGGCTGAACTACATCGCCGACGGGCACGGGATGCTCTGGTGGGGCGGTTTCGGCATCTCGACCGAGGAGACGGCCTACCGCCATCTCCAGCAGGGCAGGACGCCGCCAGAGACCGGCAGCATCGCGCTGCGCGGCAAGGTCGAGGCCGAGCAGATCGGCGGCCAGATCTTCTCCGATTGCTGGGGCTGGGTCTGCCCGGGCGATCCGGAGGAGGCCGCGCGGCTGGCCCGGATCATGGGCGCCGTGTCGCATGACGGCGAGGCGCTGGAAGGCGCGGCCTATGTCGCTGGCGCCACCGCCGCCGCCTTCACCGCGACCGACATCCACGAGGTGCACCGCAGGGCGCGGGCGCTGGTGGCCGACGGCTCGCATTACGCCCGGGTGATCGACGCGGTCGAGGCCTTCCACGCGGGCGAGCCTGCGGACTGGCGCGCCTGCTTTCACATGCTCGAACGCGATTTCGGCTACGACAAGTGGACCGGCGTCTGCCACGTGATCCCGAATGCGGGCGTGGTCGTTCTGGCGCTGCTCTATGGCGGCGGCGACATGCCCCGCACCGCCGCCATCGCCACCATGTGCGGCTGGGACACCGACTGCAACGCGGGCAACGCGGCGAACATCGCCGGGGTGCTGCAGGGCGTCCGGCCGCACTGGGCCAAGTGGCGGCGACCGATCAACGACATCCTGATCACCTCGGCGGTGACCGGGTCCCTGAACATCGTCGACATGCCGTCGGCGGCCCGCGACATGGCGGTGCTCGCGCTGCGCCGCCGCGGCGATGCCGTCCCCGAGGGCTGGGCCGAGGCGGCCCTGTCCCGCGACGTCTTCTTCGACTTCGCCCTGCCGGGCGCGAGCCACGGCATCCGCGCCGAGGGCTCGCACCGGCTGCGCACGATACCGGGCCACCATGCCGGCGCGCTCGACGTGCAGATCGACCGCTGGGCGAAGGGCGACGCGGGCCGCGTGTTCTGGAAGCCCTTCTACCGGGAGGCGGATTTCGACGACAACCGCTACCGCCCGATGCTGTCGCCGGTCACGGCCTCGGGCCAGACCGTCACGGTCGAGCTGATGGGAACGAAGGCGCTGGAAGGCCCGCGCGAGGTGCATTTCGTGCCCTATGTCCGGCTTGCCGCCAGCGGCGAGCGGATCGACCTCGCCGATTGGGCGCCGCTGCCCGAGGATTGGCAGGCGGTGCGCTTCACGCTGCCCGAAAGCGCCGAGGCGATCGACGAGATCGGCGTCCGCCTGGCGCAGCACGGCGAGGCGCGGGTGATGATGTCCTGCCTGATCCGGTCCTTCCGCGTCACCGGCCCCGGCCACACCGTCATTTCGCCGGCCGAGGAGGCCGAGGAATGGGGGGCGGTCAGCCGGTTCAGCTTCAACCGCGGCGACTGGGGCCTCGAGGACGGCCGGATCATCGGCCGGACGACGAGCGACGCCGACCTCTGGACCGGCCACGCCTTCGCCACCGACCAGACCGTCACCGCCCGGATCATGTGCATCGCGGGCGACAGCCATCTCGTCTCCGCGCGCGCGGCTGGGGCCCGGCGGTTCTATGCCGCGGGGATCGAGGCCGGCCGCGCCGTCATCCTCTGCGAGGATTTCGGCACCACCGTGCTGGCCGAGGCGCCGGTCACGGCCGGGGAGGAGGTGGAGCTGACCTTCAGCGCCATCGGCGAGCGGCTGTCCCTGTCGATCGACGGGCAGGAGTTTCTGACCGCAACCGACGGCCGCCATCCGCGCGGCATGGCCGGCCTGCGGCTCGGTGCGGCCGGCGCGATCGGCTGCACCGGTTTCGAGATCAGGGAGGGCTGAGCGATGGGCCGCATCCAGCTGGAAGGGGTCGGCAAGAGCTACGGCGGTGTCGACGTTCTCGACGGCATCGACCTCGACATCGCGGATGGCGAGTTCGTCGTGCTGGTCGGGCCGTCGGGCTGCGGGAAGTCGACGCTCCTGCGCATGGTCGCGGGGCTGGAGGACATCTCCCGCGGCCGGATCGTGATCGACGGCAGGATCGCCAACCGCATTCCCGCGAAGGAGCGGGGGCTGGCCATGGTGTTCCAGTCCTACGCGCTCTACCCGCACATGAAGGTGGCCGACAACATGAGCTTCTCGCTCCGGCTGGCCGGGGCCTCCAAGGCGGAAATCGGGGCCAAGGTGCAGGAGGCGGCCGAGATCCTCGGCCTCGGCCACCTGCTCGACCGCCTGCCCAAGGAACTGTCGGGCGGTCAGCGCCAGCGGGTCGCCATGGGGCGCGCCATCGTGCGCGACCCCGAGGCCTTCCTGTTCGACGAGCCGCTGTCGAACCTCGACGCCAAGCTGCGGGTGCGGATGCGGTCCGAGATCAAGAAACTGCACCAGAAGCTGGGCAAGACGACGCTCTACGTCACGCATGACCAGACCGAGGCGATGACCATGGCCGACCGGATCGTGGTGCTGAACGATGGCGGCATCGCGCAGATGGGCCCGCCCTCCGAGCTTTACGACAACCCCGTCTCCGAGTTCGTGGCAAGCTTCATCGGCTCGCCCGAGATCAGCCTGTTCCGGGCCATGTCGGCAGGGCCCGAGGCGCGCCATGTGCAGCTGAGCGGTGGCACGACGATGCCGCTGCCGCGCCCGCTCGACCTGCCCGAAGGGCGGGCCGTCACCTACGGCATCCGGCCCCAGACCATCACGATGGCCGAGGATGGCCCGGAGGCCGTGGTGCAGTTGGTGGAGCCGACCGGAGAGACCGCCGACGTGACGCTGACCGTCGCCGGGCAGGACATGGTGGCGGTGTTGCCCGCCAAGGCCCGCCTGTCGCCGGGCGACCGGATCGCGCTGGGCGTCCCGGCGGACCGGGCGCTCGTCTTCGACCCCGAGACCGGGGGGCGCCTGCTGTGAGCTGGGCCGAGACCGACTGGCAACCGGGCGCGACCGGCCCGCTTTCGGGGCTGCGCGTGCTCGACCTGTCGCGGCTGGTCGCGGGGAACATGACCTCGCTGCAGATGGCCGATTTCGGCGCCGACGTGGTCAAAGTGGAGCCGATCCCCGCCGGTGATCCGCTGCGAGCCTGGAAACAGGCCGGTGTGCCGAGCTTCTGGAAGGTCTATGGCCGCAACAAGCGGTCGCTCGGCCTCGACTTCCGGGACCCGGCGGCGGGCGATGTCCTGCGCCGGCTGATCGCCGGCAGCGACGTGGTGATCGAGAACTTCCGCCCCGGCACACTCGAGCGGATGGGGCTGGCGCCGGACGACCTGCTCGCCCGGCATCCGCAGCTCGTGCTGCTGCGGGTCTCCGGCTTCGGCCAGTCCGGGCCCTATTCCAGGCGCCCCGGCTTCGGCACGCTGATCGAGGCGATGTCGGGCTTCGCCGCCCGGAACGGCGAGCCGGAGGGCCCGCCCTTGCTGCCGCCTCTGGCGCTGGCCGACATGATCGCCGGCCTCTACGGCGCCCATGCCGTCGCGATGGCGCTGCGGGCGCGGGATGCGGGGCAGGGGGGGCAGGTGATCGACCTCTCGCTTCTGGAGGCGATGACCTCGGTCCTCGGGCCGGAGGCGCTCGACCAGCTGCTGACCGGCGTGCCGAAGCCACGGGTCGGCAACGGCTCCAACACCTCGAGCCCGCGCAACGCCTACCGGACCCGCGATGGCGCATGGATCGCGGTGTCGGGGTCGATGCAGTCGATGGCGGAAAGGCTGTTCCACGCCATCGGCCGGGCCGACATGGTCGACGACCCGCGGTTTCGCACCAATGCCGACCGGGTCGCCCATCGCGCCGAGGTGGACGCGGCGGTGGCGGCATGGTTCGCGGAGCGCGACCGCGACGAGGCGCTGGCCCTCATGGACGCCGCCGGCGTCACCGCCGCACCGATCTACGACAGCGCCGACATCGCGCGCGACCCGCATTTCCGGGACCGGGGCGTCTACGTCGCCCTGCCGGACGGGGACACCGGCGCGTCCGTGCAGCACAGCCCCTTGCCCCGGATGTCCGCGACACCGGGCAGCCTGCGCCGGCCCGCTCCGGGCATCGGCGAGGACGGGGCGGAGATCCTTTCGGAGATCGGCTTCTCGCCGGACGAGATCGCCAATCTGCGGAAGGCGGGGACGATCGCATGAGCTGGCGTTCGCTGCTCTACGTGCCGGCCAACGTGCCGCGCTTTCTCGAGCGCGCGCAGGCCCGCGGCGCCGATGCGCTGATCCTCGACCTCGAGGATGCCGTGCCGGACGCGGAGAAGTCCAGGGCGCGGGACCTTCTGGTCGCGCATTGGGACGGGCTGGCGCAGGGATCCGCGCAGCTGGTCGTCCGGATCAACGCCGACCTGCTCGAGGCGGCCCGCGACCTCGACGCCGTGGTCCGCCCCGGCCTCAAGGGGCTTTACGTCGCCAAGGCCCGCGGCGCCTCGATGATCGCCTGGCTGGCCGCGGCGCTCGACCGGCTCGAGGCGGAGCGCGGCATGCCTGCGGGCGGCATCGGCCTCGTGCCGCTTCTGGAGGACCCGACCGCCATCGAGAGGGCGTTCGAGATCGCCGTCGCGCCGCGCGTTCGGGCGCTTGCCTTCGGGTCCGAGGACTACGCCGCCGCCTGCGGGATGGAGCCCACGCCGGAGGCCCTGCTCTATGCCCGGCAGAGGCTCGTTTCCGCGGCCCGCGCGGCCGGTGTCGCACCCCTGGGGCTGCTGGACAGCGTGGCCCGGCTTGACCATGACGACCTCGCCGATCTCGTGCGGCGGTCACGGGCCTTTGGCTTCGCCGGGGCCAGCGCCATCCACCCGGACACGATCGCCGCGCTGAACGCGGGCTTCCTGCCCGGCGCGGACAGCGTCGCCTGGGCCGAAGCGGTGTTGCAGATGCTGGCGGCGGCGCAGGCGGACGGTCGCGGTACCGCCCGGCTGGGGGGGCGGATGATCGACGCGCCGATGGCCCGGCGCGCCCGGGACATCCTGGCGATGGCCGCGACGCGCGGGGGCCGGGAAGCCGGGTGACACGCCACGGTCGCGGGGCCTTGGGCGATGTCCTCGCGCGTGGTGGAGCGCCTGCCGCGAGGCGTGATTGCGCGGGTCGCGCCGGCCGGACCGGCCCATCACAGGGCCGGGGCGACCTCGGCCGCCCCGGCATGCGTCATCGCTGTGTCGGCCCTCTTTCCCGTCAGGCCACCGCCGGTTCGGGTCGCGCATCCGCCCGGCGCTCCGACCTGGCGAAGAAGACGTAATAGAAAACCGGCGCCGCGATCAGGGTGAGCACGCTGGCGAAGGCCAGCCCGCCCATGATCGTCACCGCCATCGACACGAAGAAGGCGTCCGACAGGAGCGGCAGCATCCCGAGGATCGTCGTCGCCGCCGCCAGCACCACCGGCCGCAGGCGCGACACGCAGGCGGTGACGATCGCCTCCTTCAGCGCCACGCCCTCGGCCCGGACGAGGTCGATCTCCTCGACCAGCACGATGCCGTTCTTGATCAGCATCCCCGACAGCGACAGCAGGCCCAGAAGCGCCGTGAAGGTGAAGGGCAGGCCGGTGCCGAGAAGCCCCAGCGCCACGCCGTTGACCGACATCGGCACCAGCAGCCAGATGATCACCGGCTGGCGGATCGCGTTGAACAGCAGCACCGAGATCAGCACCATCACCAGAAGCGACAGCGGCAGCTGCCGCCCGAGGCTCTCCTGCGCCTCGGCCGAGTTCTCGAACTCGCCGCCCCAGTCGAGCGCGTAGCCCGCCGGCAGCTCGACCGCCTCCACCGCGGCGCGGATCTCCGAGAACACCTCGGCGGCGGTGCGCTCGGGCGGGATGTCGGCGCCGACGGTCAGGGTCAGCACCCGGTCGCGGCGATGCACCAGCGTGTTCTGCACCTCGTGATCGAGGCCGTCGATCACCTGCTCGACCGACAGGAAGTGCCGCCCGGTCTCCGACCAGACCGGCTGGTCGCGCAGGCCGACATCGGCGTCGCGCGGCAGCCGCACGGTGATCGGGATCAGCCGCTCGCCCTCGCGGTAGACGCCCGCGGCGATGCCGTCGGTGGCGAAGCGCAGCGCGGTGGCGAGGTCGTCGCGGCTGACGCCGGCGCTCTGCGCGCGCTCGTCGGCATAGGCGGGCCGGATCACCAGCTCGGGCTCGCGCCAGTCGGTGCGCGCATCGAGCACGTTGGGCGAGGCCGCCTCCATGGCGGCGATCACCTCGGCGCCGACGGCGCGCAGCACCGCCGGGTCGGGGCCCGAGACCCGCGCCTCGATCGGGTCGCCGCCGCCGGGGCCGAAGACCAGCCGCTCGGTGCGGAACTCGCCCGCGGGCAGGGCGCTGCGGCCGAAGGCCTCGAGATCGGCGCGCAGCTCCGGGATCTCCTCGATCGAGCCGGTGCGGATGATCATGTGGCCGTAGCTCGGGTTCGGCTTCTGCGCCGAATAGGTCAGCATGAAGCGGCTCGCGCCCTGGCCGGCATAGGTGGTGACCGAGACGACCTCGTCACGCTCCGACAGCCACGCCTCGATGGTCGAGAGATCCTCCGAGGTCTCGTGGATCGTGCTGCCCTGCGGCAGCTTGTAATGCACGAAGAACAGCGGCGTGTTGGAGTTCGGGAAGAACTGCTGGCGGATCTGGCCGAAGCCCACGAAGCAGGCGGCGGTGATGCCGATCAGCGCGAGGATCACCAGCCAGCGCGCCTTGAGCGCGCCGCGCAGCAGGGTGGCGTAGCCGCGAAACAGCGCGCCGTCATAGGCGCCCGCGCCGCCGGCCGTGCCGCGCTTGAAGAAGTAGTGCCCGAGCAGCGGCGTCACCGTGATCGCCAGCACCCAGCTCAGCAGCAGCGAGATGCCGATCACCGCGAAGAGCGAGAACATGAACTCGCCCGTCGCGTCGGGGCTGAGACCGATGCCCGCGAAGGCCATGATGCCGATCACCGTCGCGCCCAGGAGCGGCACCTGTGTCTTGCCCGCGGTCTCGGTCGCCGCCTCGCGCGAGGATCGGCCGCCCAGCATCGCGACCTGCATGCCCTCGGCCACCACGATGGCGTTGTCGACCAGCATGCCCATCGCGATGATCAGCGCGCCGAGCGAGATCCGCTCCATCTCGATCGCGAAGATCGCCATGAAGAACAGCGTGCCGACCACGGTCAGCAGCAGGGTCGTGCCGACCACCATCGCCGCGCGCCAGCCCATGAACAGCGCCAGCACCAGCACCACGATGCCGACCGACATGGCGAGGTTGACGAGGAAGGCGTTCGAGGCCTCGTCGACCACCTCGTGCTGCTGGTAGACCGGGTGCAGCTCGACCCCGGCCGGCATCTCGACGAAGAGCTCGCCAAGCCGCGCATCGACCCGCTCGCCCACGGCGACGATGTTCTCGGTCGAGAGCCCCGCCACGCCGAAGGTGAAGGCCTCGGTGCCGTCGTGGCGGATCATCAGCGAAGGCTGCTCGACCCGGCCGCGCTGGACCTGCGCCACGTCGTAGAGGTTCAGCACCTCGCCGCCGACGCCGACCGAGAGGCCCGAGATCTCCGAGACGCTGTCAGAGCCCTCGGGCGCCTCGATGATGGTGCGCTGCCCGTCGCGGTCGACCGTGCCGGCCGGCACCACCGAATCCGCCGCGGAGATCGCGCCGACCAGCGCCTGCGGCGGCAGGTTGCGCGCCGTCGACAGCGCCAGCTCCGGCTCGACGAAGATCGCCTCCTGCGGCAGGCCGGCCAGCTCCACGTCGGCCACGCCCTCGACCGCCAGCAGCTCGCGCCGCAGCCAGGTGGCGAGGCGGTGCAGCTCGGCGTCGTCAAAGCCGGGCGCGGTGACGGCGTAGTAGAGGCCGAACACGTCGCCGAAGCCGTCATTGACCAAGGGCTGGCCCGCGCCCTGCGGCAGGTCGCGGCCGGCGTCGCGCAGCTTGGCGCGCAGCTTGGTCCAGATGTCGGGCAGGGCCTCGCCGTCATAGGTGGACTTGATCTCCACCTCGATCAGCGAGCGGCCGGGCTGGTTGACCGAGGTGATGGTGTCGACCTCGCCCATCTGCTGGATCGCCGATTCCAGCGGCTCCGAGATCTCGCGGGCCACCTGTTCGGCCGAGGCGCCGGGATAGCCGGTGGAGATCACCGCCTGCTTGATGGTGAAGGCCGGGTCCTCGAGCCGGCCCAGCGTGGCGAAGCCCCAGATGCCGCCCATCAGGCAGCCCAGGATCACCAGCCATGTCAGGATCGGCTTCTCGATCGACGCGCGCGCGATGCCCATGGTCCCGCCCCTTATTCCGGAAAGCCGGTGAAGCGGCGCACCGCCTGCCCGTCATCGAGAAGCGCGGCACCGGCGGAGACGATCTCCTCGCCGCCCGAGAGGCCCTCGGTCACGCGGAACCCGCCCGCATCGGTCGGCTCGATCGTGACCGGCCGCGCCGTCACACGCGCGCCGTCGTCGGTTTCCTCGAACACCATGACCGAGACCGTGCCGTCGACATCCGGCACGAGCGCCCCGGTCGGAAGCACTGCGCCGGTCGCGCCGTCGTCGAGCATGGCCACCACGGTGACCGAGGAGCCGGGCAGAACCTGCGGCGTCTCCTCGCCCACGAAGGCCAGCGTCAGCACGAAGGTCTGGCCGGTCGCGTCGGTGTCGGAGGTGAATTCGCGGATCTCCAGCGGGAAGGCGCCGGGGCGGCCGGGAAAGCGCGCCTCGACCTTCACGCCGGGGTTGAGGCCGGCGCGCTGGAACAGGATCTCGGGCACCTCGACCTCGATCCTGAGCTCGGACATGTCGTGCAGTCGCACCACCGGGGTGCCGGGCGAGACGGTCGAGAAGTTGGCGACCATGCGCTCGGCCACCAGCGCCTCGAACGGGGCGTCGAGCCGCGCCTTCGACAGCGCGCGCTGGGCGTCGCGCAGCGTGACGTCGGCCAGTTCGGCGGCGGTCCGGGCGTCCTGCAGCGCCGCCTCGCTGACGGTGGAGCGGCTGAGCTGGTCGAGCCGCTCGAGGTCGCGGTCGGCCTGGGCCTTGCGCAGCTCGGCCTGCTCGAGCGCGAGCTCGAACGGCTCGGGATCGAGCCGGGCGACGAGATCGCCCTCGGGCACGGTCTCGCCCTCGAGCACCGGGAACTCGACGATCTGCCCCGACACCTGGAATGCCAGGTCGACCGTCTGGCGCGCCACGACCTGGCCGAAGAACTGGCGGTCCGGCGTCCGGGGGCCGGCCTCGACCGTCATCAGCTTCACGGGGCGCGGCGTCTGCTGCGCGCTCGGCGACGTCGCCGCGAGGATCAGGGCCACGGAGAACAGGATGAGCCGGGTCACAGCGGCAGCACCTTCGGCAGGCCGGTGGCCTTGATGTGGTCGCGCGTCTTCAGGAGCAGGTTGCACAATATCTCCAATTCATCATCGGCGAGGCCGGTGGTCTCGTGCAGGATGCGATCGAGGTGGTCGAGCATCTCGCGCCGCAGCGTCCGGCCCTGATCGGTCAGTTCCAGAAGCCAGACCCGGCGGTCTTCGGGGTCGCGGCGGCGCCGGGCGAGGCCGCGCTCTTCGAAGCCGTCGGCCAGCGCGGTGATGGCCGAGGGCTGCGCCTGCATCAGATGCGCGAGCTGGCCCATGCGGCGCGGCGTGCCGAGCCTGAGCAGCAGCACCCGTTCCTGCCGGGTGAATTCGGGCTCCACGCATTCCATCCGCTCGTGCAGCGCCCAGTAGAGCAGCACCAGCCCCAGCAGCATCTCGCCGCGCGCGGTGTCGTCCGACGCCTCATCCATCACGCCCCACCCCCTTGTCGCGAGTGGGCGCTATATGCTTCGGAATGAGAAACATTCAAGATGGAAAGCACTATAGGTCATATGGCGCGGTGAACAGGCGGTCTGCGCGAGGGAACAGACCTTGCCGAAGTCCTCTCGGCCGGTTTTGGCCGACTCGCGCCGCCGGACCTGAGCGGATGCCCGGGCGCAGGCGGTCGGGCCGGGCCGCGGGTGGGCGGTCAGGGGCGGGCGATGGGTCTTCGTGCCCGGCTCGGCGCGCCGGGCGATCGGGACCGGCTAGACGTCGAATCTCGTGGGGCTGTCGAGGAACTGCCGCGGGGCCGCGGGCTGGTCGGTCGCGGCGGCGACGGCCGCCTTGGCGAGGAAGACGCCGGCCTTCGCGATGTCCTCCTCGACCACCATGATCTCGCGGCGGAACAGCTTGAGGAACGGGATGGCCTCCTTGGCGACGACGTCGAAATCCCGGCCGATCTGCCGGCCGCAGCCCTCGAAGGCCGCCACCGCGGCCATCGTCGCCGTGGGCGATCCGGTCAGCAGCCCGTCGATCGCCGCATCCGCCTGCAACAGCTGCGCGATGCGCCGCCGGATCGCCTCGCTGCCGTCGTCGCTGGTCACGCCGTCGGCGACAAGCAGTTCGACGCCCTGCGAGCGCACCGCCTCGGACGCGCCCTCGATCATCGCCCCGGCATAGGTCTGCGAGACCGGCGGCGCGATCAGCAGCACCCGCCGCCGGCCCTTGCCGGCGAGCGCCTCGACGCCGAGCCGCGCGAAGGCGGCGTTGTCGAAGTCGAAATAGGCATATTCCGCGGCCCGGTTCGAACGCCCATGCGTGGCAAAGGGGAAGCCGCGCTCCATCAGGTAGGCGACGCGCGGGTCGTCGGGTTCGACCTGGTTGAAGATGATCGCGTCGGCCGAGCGGGTCTCGACGATGTAGCGGATCGGCTTCATCGGGTCGTCGCCCGGGAAATAGGGCGTCATGTTGAGGTGGTAGGGCGTGCCGCGCAGCCCCTCGGCCACTGCCGAGATCAGCCGGGCGGTCATGTTCATCATCTCGTGCTCGGTCGACATCACGAGGCTGACGACATTGGTGCGGCCGGTGCGCAGGCGCACGCCGGCGCGGTTCGGGACATAGCCGATCTCGGCCGCGATGCGGCGCACGCGTTCCTTGGTCTCGGCGCCGATGTCGGGCGCGTCGCTGAGCGCGCGCGACACCGTCGCGACGGCGAGGCCGCTGAGCTCCGAGATGGTCTTCAGCGTCGGCTTCTTGCGCGCCGACGTCGCGGCCGCCTCGGTGATCCTCTCGGGTGCCATGCGCGCTTTCCTTGCCTTGCCGTTTCCGCGGGGCGCGGGACCGGTGCCGGGCCCGGCTCGGCCAACCTTAGCGCCGGGCGGGGTGTCCTGTCCCTTTGTTTAACCCGCCGAAGAAAATCTTGCCAGCACGATCTGAAACGTTATAGGTCCGCCTATAACGATTTAGATTCGGGAGGATGCGATCGTGAAACTGACACCGTCCCTGCTGGCCCTGACCGCCGCGCTCGGCGCCACCGCCGCGACCGCGGGTGAGCTCGAAGTCACCCATTGGTGGACCTCGGGCGGCGAGGCCGCCGCCGTGAAGACGCTCGCCGAGGCCTACGAGGCCAAGACCGGCAATGGCTGGGTCGACGGCGCCATCGCCGGTTCGGGCGGCACCGCGCGCCCGATCATCATCAGCCGCATCCTCGGCGGCGACCCGATGGGCGCCACCCAGATGACCCATGGCCGCCAGGCCGAGGAGCTGATCGAGGCGGGGATGATGCTCGACATCACCGACGTCGCCGAGGCCAATGGCTGGACCGACGTCATCAACCCGCCGGCGCTGCTCGAGGGCTGCACCGTCGACGGCCGGATCTACTGCGCGCCGCTCAACATCCACTCGGCGCAGTGGCTGTGGCTCAGCCACAAGGCCTTCGAGGATGCCGGCGTCGCCGTGCCGACGAACTGGTCCGAGTTCGTCGCCGCCGCCCCGGCGCTGAAGGAGGCCGGCAAGCAGCCGCTGGCGCTGGGCCAGCAGCCCTGGCAGTCGAACCTCGCCTTCGGGACGATCTCGCTCGCCGTGGCCGGCCTCGATGCCTGGAAGGCGGTCAACATCGACAAGAACGCCGAGGTCGCCGCCGGGCCGGACTACGCCGCCGCCTTCGAGGCCGTCGCCAATGCGCGCGAGATGGCCGCCGGCTCCAACGTGCAGGACTGGAACCAGGCCACCAACATGGTGATCACCGACGCCGCCGGCGGCCAGATCATGGGCGACTGGGCGCAGGGCGAGTTCGCCATGGCCGGCGAGGTCGCGGGCGAGGACTACTCCTGCCTGCCGGGCCTCGGGGTCAACGCCGTGCTCGATACCGGCGGCGACGCGATCTACTTCCCGGTCAACGACGACCCGGAAGTGACCGCGATGCAGAAGGAGCTGGCCGAGGTGCTGCTCTCGCCCGAGGTGCAGGTGGCCTTCAACCTCGCCAAGGGCTCGCTGCCGGTGCGCGGCGACATCGACATGTCGACCGCCAATGCCTGCATGCAGAAGGGTCTCGAGATCCTCGCCGGCGGCGCGGACGGCATCCTGCCCTCGGGCGACATGTCCCTGACCGCCGACACCACCGGCCAGGTCGAGGACCTGATGGCCGAGTTCTGGGCCGACAGCTCGATGAGCGCGGCCGACGCGCAGGCCCGCTTCGCCGAGATCATCGCCGACGCCGACTGATCCGCCCTGCGCGGGCCGCCGAGCCGCGGCCCGCGCCACCCCCCGATCGTCCTCGCGCGACGGGGCCGCGCGCCGCGGCCCATGGCCTCGCACGGCCCGTCGCCAGCAGCCGGGAGACCCCCTCACATGACGATAGTCGAAAGCGACGGCATCGACCTCGCCCGCGCCGAGCGAAAGCCGCGTCGCCCGTTCCGCAACATCTCGGCCAAGATCGCCTCGCTGCCGATGGTGCTCACCGCGCTGGTGGTCTTCGTCGGCTGCACGGTCTGGACGGTGATCTACTCCTTCACCGACTCCAAGCTGCTGCCGCGGCTGAGCTGGGAGGGCCTCGGCCAGTACGAGCGGCTCTGGGGCACGCGGCGCTGGCTCGTCTCGCTCGAGAACCTCGCGATCTACGGCATCTGCTCGATGGTGCTGATCCTCTTGATCGGCTTCACGCTGGCGGCGCTGCTCGACCGCAAGATCCGCTTCGAGGGCGCGTTCCGCACCGTCTTTCTCTACCCCTTCGCGCTGAGCTTCATCGTCACCGGCCTCGCCTGGCAGTGGATCCTCAACCCCGATTTCGGCATCCAGGCCAGCATTCGCGCCATGGGCTGGGAGAGCTTCGTCTTCGACCCGCTCAACAGCCCCGACCTCGTGATCTTCGGCATCCTGATCGCCGGCATCTGGCAGGGCTCGGGCCTGATCATGGTGATCATGCTCGCCGGTCTGCGCGGCATCGACGAGGACATCTGGAAGGCCGCCCGCGTCGACGGCATCGGCACGGTGAAGACCTACGTGAAGGTGATCATCCCGATGATGCGCCCGGTCTTCGTCACCGCGCTGGTGCTGATCGCGGCGGGCATCATCAAGGTCTACGATCTCGTCGTGGCGCAGACCGCCGGCGGCCCCGGCATCTCGAGCCAGATGCCCGCGCTCTACGTCATGGACGCGATGTTCAAGAACCAGAACCTCGCGCAGGGCTTCGCCGCCTCGACCATGATGCTGGTCTCGGTGCTGATCGTGCTCATCCCCTGGGCCTATCTCGAATTCGCAGGAAAGAAACGTGGCTGATACCGCTCTCCCCACCCATGGGCCGCGCGGCCCGAAGCCCAAGCGCGCGCTGTCGCGCACCAACATCATCGTCTACGGCACGCTGATCGTCGTCTCGCTCTACTACCTGCTGCCCTTGTGGGTGATGGTGATGACCTCGCTCAAGGGCATGCCCGAGATCCGGCTCGGCAACATCTTCGCGCCGCCGGTCGAGATCACCTTCGAGCCCTGGGCCAGGGCCTGGTCGGGCGCCTGCACCGGCATCAACTGCGACGGCCTCTCGCGCGGCTTCGGCAACTCGGTGCAGATCCTGCTGCCGTCGCTCGCGCTCTCGGTCGCGATCGCCTCGGTCAACGGCTACGCGCTGGCGAACTGGAAGTTCAAAGGCTCGGAGGTGTTCTTCACCATCCTGATCCTCGGCGCCTTCATCCCCTACCAGGTGATGCTCTACCCGATGGTGATCATCCTGCGCGAGCTGGGGCTCTACGGCAATCTCTGGGGGCTGGTGCTGGTGCACACGGTGTTCGGCATGCCGATCCTGACGCTCCTGTTCCGCAACTACTTCGCCGGTATGCCCGAGGAGCTGTTCAAGGCCGCGCGCGTCGACGGCGCCGGCTTCTGGGGCATCTACTTCCGGATCATGCTGCCGATGTCGCTGCCGATCTTCGTGGTGGCGATGATCCTGCAGGTCACCGGCATCTGGAACGACTTCCTGTTCGGCGTGATCTTCACCAAGCCCGAGATCTACCCGATGACGGTGCAGCTCAACAACATCGTCAACTCGGTGCAGGGCGTGAAGGAATACAACGTCAACATGGCCGCGACCCTGCTCACCGGCCTCGTTCCCCTCGTCATCTACTTCGTCTCCGGCAAACTCTTCGTCCGCGGCATCGCCGCCGGCGCGGTGAAAGGATGAACGCCATGAACATGCACGCCCCTTCGGTCCGGATCCGCGACCTCGACCTCCAGTTCGGCGACGTGAAGGTCCTGAAGAGCCTAAGCCTCGACATCCGGCAGGGCGAGTTCCTCGTGCTGCTCGGCTCCTCGGGCTGCGGCAAGTCCACGCTGCTCAACTGCATCGCGGGTCTTCTCGAGGTCACCGACGGCCAGATCTTCATCCAGGACCAGAACGTCACCTGGAAGGAGCCGTCCGAGCGCGGCATCGGCATGGTGTTCCAGAGCTACGCGCTCTACCCGCAGATGACGGTGGAGGGGAACCTTTCCTTCGGCCTGAAGAACGCCCGGGTGCCCAAGGCTGAGATCGCCGCCCGTGTCGCCCGCGCCGCCGAGATCCTGCAGATCGAGCCGCTTCTGAAGCGCAAGCCCGGCGCGCTCTCGGGCGGCCAGCGCCAGCGCGTCGCGATCGGCCGGGCGCTGGTGCGCGACGTCGACGTCTTCCTGTTCGACGAGCCGCTGTCGAACCTCGACGCCAAGCTGCGCGCCGACCTGCGCGTCGAGCTGAAGCGGCTGCACCAGCAGCTGAAGAACACCATGATCTACGTCACCCACGACCAGGTCGAGGCGATGACGCTCGCCGACCGCATCGCGATCATGCGCGGCGGGGTGATCATGCAGCTCGGCACGCCGGACGAGATCTACAACCGCCCGCAGAACAGGTACGTCGCCGACTTCATCGGCAGCCCCTCGATGAACTTCATCGACGGCCGGTTCGACGGCGAGACCTTCGTGGCGGGCGACCTCGCGATCCCGATGCAGGGCTACCGCTTCTCCTCCGAGAGCGCCCGCGCAGGCCAAGCCACCATCGGCATCCGGCCCGAGCACGTCGTCACCGGCGAGCTGGTCGAACGCGCGCCGGTGCAGACCACGGTCACCGTCAACCTCGTCGAGCCGACCGGCCCCGACACGCTGGTCTATGCCGATCTCGCCGGCGGGCCGCTCAGGATCCGCATGGACGGCCACGCGCAGGTGCGGGCGGGCGACGTGCTGCCGATCGGCTTCGAGCCGTCGCGCGCCTCGCTGTTCGACGCCGAGACCGAGGAACGGATCTGATCTGCGGGCGGCCCCCCGCGCGGGCCGCCTTCTCCGAACGCCGCGCCTCCCGCGGGAGGACGCCCACGACCCATCCAAGGACAGCCGATGACCTTCAGCTTCACCCGTGCCGATTTTCCCGGCGACTTCCTGTTCGGCGCCGCCACCGCCGCCTACCAGATCGAGGGGCACCGCTTCGGCGGCGCCGGCTCCTCGCACTGGGACACCTACGCCGCGACGCCGGGCAACGTCACCGGCGCCGATGACGGCGCCGTGGCCTGCGACCATTACCACCGCTTCGAGGAGGATCTCGACCTCGTGCAGGCGGGCGGCTTCGACGTCTACCGCTTCTCGGTCTCCTGGGCGCGGATCATGCCCGACGGGCGCAACGTGAACCCCGAGGGTCTGGCCTTCTACGACCGGCTGGTCGACGCGATCGTGGCGCGCGGGCTCAAGCCCTACCTGACGCTCTACCACTGGGACTTGCCCTCGGCGCTGGCCGATATCGGCGGCTGGACCAACCCCGAGACCGTCGACCTCTTCGCCGCCTACACCCGCGCGGTGATCGAACGGATCGGCGACCGGGTCGAGGCGGTGGCGACGATCAACGAGCCGTGGTGCGTGGCGTGGCTTTCGCATTTCATCGGCGCCCAGGCGCCCGGCCTGCGCGACATCCGCGCCGCCGCCCGCGCCATGCACCACGTCATGCTGGCGCATGGGCGCTCGCTTTCGGTGATGCGCGAGATGGGCCAGAAGAACCTCGGCATCGTGCTGAACCTCGCCGACAACCAGCCCGCCACCGACGCGCCCGAGGACGCGGCGGCCACGCGCACCGCCGACGGCATCGCCAATCGCTGGTTCCTCGATGCGCTGTTCAAGGGCCGCTACCCGCAGGACATCCTCGACGCGCTCGGGCCGCACATGCCGGCGGGCTTTGAGGCCGAGATGGAGGAGATCGCGGCCCCGATCGACTGGCTCGGGATCAACTACTACACCCGCTCGCTCGTCGCCGCCGCGCCCGACGCGCCCTGGCCGCACGCCACGGCGGTCGAAGGTCCGCTGCCCAAGACCGCGATGGGCTGGGAGATCTATCCGCAGGGCCTCGGCACGTTGCTGGCGCGCGTGGCGCGCGACTACACCGGCGAGCTGCCGCTCTACGTGACCGAGAACGGCATGGCCGGCGACGACCACCTCGTGGACGGCGTCTGCGACGACCCGGTGCGGCTGCAGTATTTCGAGGACCACCTTCAGGTGGTGCGCGGCCTGATCGGGGAAGGGGTGCCGATGAAGGGCTACTTCGCCTGGTCGCTGCTCGACAATTACGAGTGGTCCTTCGGCTACGAAAAGCGCTTCGGCCTCGTCCATGTCGACTACGAGACCCAGAAGCGCACGCCGAAGGCGTCCTTCGAGGCGTTCCGCGCGGCCCTGTCGCGCGACGAACGGCGCATCGCCGCCACCGGCTGAGGCGGGGCTGCGTCCCGTCGCGCGGATCGGGGGTCAGCTGTTCGCCGCGGGCCGTGCGTCCTTCGGGACGAAGTCGATCTCCATCGCCGCCGGCCAGGCCGTGGCGAGGGCCTCGCCGGATTCGAGGAATTCCTTGAGCTCGGAATAGCGGCCCTCGTTCACCATGGCGGCGGGCGTGCGGCCGTCGAGCCCGGCGAGCCGCCTGCCGTGATACCAGGACCAGCTGTCGGAGGCCGATCGGGTCCAGGGCCGGATGACGCTCAGGATGCAGTAGAGCTCCTTCAGGCGTCTCTGGTTCGGCGCGGCGCGCCTGAGGTCGAGGACATCCACGCCAAGCGCCCGTGCGAGGATCTCGGCGTTCACGCCGCCGTCGGGGTCGATGCAGTGGTCGAGCAGGAGACCGTTGGGCATGGCAGTGCTCCATCCGGGCTGATCGGGCGGGGGCGGGTCAGGGTCTCAAACGGGCACGGCTGGGCAACGGGTACAAACTGGGTCGTCGGGAAGGGCGCATCCTCACCAGCGCGAGGGAGGAGCGATGTCGTCGGATGCGCCCTCAGACCAGGCCAGTGTCGCAACGGGTTTACGCTTGGTCATGCGCCGCAAGTGTGTCGCGGGCCATCAAGGTCAAGCGAAACGGGGCATTTTGCTGCCCGTGGTTGGCGGTGACGGCATGGGGCTCTCGCCGAGGATGAAATGGGCCGCCGTATGCGACCATTTTGGACATTTGAAACCGACAACGAAGCGCCGATCCCGGCCGGGGTGCCGGGCCGTTTCGCGACATCGGTACCGGCCCATGCGCATCCGTCGGTCGGCCGTTCCCGCGCCCCGATCGGCACGGCGATGCGCCCCCCCGGGTGAGCCGGCGGCCCGGGCCCGTTTGCGGGGCGCGCGCCGCGAGGCCCGTCTCAGCGCAGCTTGGCCTGCTCGAGCGACCAGTACTCCATGTCGAACAGGTCGCGCTCGGCGATCGGCGTGAAGCGGCCATAGGCCTCTGCGGCCAGCACGATCCGCGCGGTCTGTTCCCAGAGATCGCCGGCGATGCGGGCCGCCTTCCCGTCGCGGCCGAGCCCGAAGAGGCCTTGGCCCTCGACCAGCACCGCCCGCGGCAGCGGGTCGAGCATGATCTTCTCTTCTTCGGCATGCGGGGCGTGACGCTCGAAATAGGCGCGGTAGCGCGCGCCGTAGGCGTCGAGCGCGGCGGCGATCCCGGCCTCGGAGATGTCGGGCGCCACGATCATCGGGAAGGGCTTCAGCCGGATCACGTGGTCGGGCGTCGCGGTGCCGCGATGCACGATCTCCGACAGGTCGTCGCGCGAGACCAGCGCCCGGATCGACGGCGTGCTGCGCCAGTCCAGCGCCGGGTCGTCGCCCAGCGCGCCGCCCGACAGGGCGCGGGCCAGCATCCCGGCCAGCGCCGGGTCGGCGGGGGCGTCGTCGGCCTCAGGGCCGGGCAGGGCGATGCCGCGATCGGCCAGATGCGCCTCGGCGCGCCCGGTGTAGTCGATCATCCGCTCGTAGCTCTCGCGCGCGGTGGCGCCGAAGGTGAACAGGCCGTGCTGCTCGAGCCAGAGGCCCTTGCAGCCGGGGTTGTCGCGCATCACCCGGTCGCAGGCCTGGCTCAGCGCGAAGCCGGGCATCACGTAGGGCACGAAGGCGACCTCGCCGCCGAAGAGATCGGCCACCGTCGGCTCCATCCCGGGCTGGTCGGCGAGGGCGAGCACGGCGGTGGCGTGGCCGTGATCGACGAAGGCGTGCGGTGCATAGGCGTGCAGAAGCGCCTCGACCGACGGGGTGGGGGCCTTGGGCTCCAGAAGCGCGCCGCGCAGCATCGCCACCATCCGGTCGTCCGACATCCGCGCCACCCCGCGCGCGGCGAGCAGCGTCTCAAGCCGGACGGCGGGCAGGCCCGGCGCCTCGATCGCGCCGAGATCCCAGCCCGATCCCTTGATGTGGATCACCGCGTCGGCGCCGCTGCCGATCTTGACCGAGGTGTTGCCGCCGCCATGCAGCACGAGGTCGGGGTCCCCGCCGATCAGCCGCGAGCTGTAGACCCGCAGGCCGAGCGCGGCGGATTGGCCCTGCGCCTCGGCCTCGCGGGCGAAGCGGGCGGCGTCGTCGTCGTTCCAGCGCGATTGCATGTCGTCTCCTCGCATGAAGCGGGGGCCGGTCCGACCGGCCCCCGAAGGATCGCGGACCCCGCGATCAGAAGTCGTAGTTGTCGATGTTCTCGGCGGTGAACACGGTGCGCTCGGGCAGCAGCACGATGCCGTTGCCGTCGGCCTCGTGCGCGTAGCCCTGCACCGAGTTGGCCGAGACCTCGACCTTGCCGATGCCCGGCACCTCGACGCTGTCGCCGACATTGAGCGGGCCGTCCTGCAGCACCTTCGCGGCCACGGCGACCGAGATCGCGCCCTGCTGGGTCACGTCCCACAGGCCGAAGCGCTCGACCGTGCCGCGCTTCACGTAGGGGCGCATCACGTTCGGGGTCGAGAAGCCGACGATGGTGACGTCGCCCGCGCGGTCGAGGTTCTCGGCTGCCTGCGCCGCCGCCGGCAGCGCGTTGGCGTCCGGCGCGATGATCGCGTCGAGATCGGGGTAGGCCGACAGGATGCTCTCGGCGGTCTGCAGCGACTTCTGCGCGTCGTTGTAGCCGTATTGCGTCGTCACGATCTCCCAGCCGGGATGCTCGGCCGCGATCTTCTGCTTGGCGGCCTCGACCCAGGCGTTCTGGTCGGTTACGGTCGGGCTCGAGTAGAAGAAGGCCACCTTGGCCTCCTCGCCCTCGATGCCGTCATCCGCCATGTCCACCAGCAGGCCGCCGAGCTGCTCGGGCGTGCCCTGGTTGACGTAGTAGCTGCGGCAGTCGGGGTTGACGTCGCTGTCCCAGGTCATGACCAGCACGTCGCGCGCCATCGCCTGCTTCAGCGCCGGGCACAGCCCGTCGGGCGAGACCGAGGACACGATCAGCGCGTCGTAGCCCTGATTGACGAAGTTGTTGAGGAACTGCACCTGGCCCGAGACGCTGGGCTCGGTCGGGCCGTCATAGGTGACGTTGACGCCGAGCTCCTTGCCCATCTCGACCGCGCCGGCGCCGCCCGAGGTGAAGAAGCCCACCCCCACCAGCTTCGGAATGAAGGCGATGTCCTGCGCGCTGGCGCCGCCCGCCCCGGCGATCAGCGCCGCGCCCAGCGCGCCGCCCAGTAGTGTCTTCACTGTCATGTCCCGTCTCCTCCCTGTTGTCCGGCCGTGTCATCGGGACGATGACGCGGCCGGGATGAGATCGCGCAGCAGCGCCGCGCCGTGGCGCAGCGCCACGACCACGACGAGCAGCGCGCCCGAGAGCGCGCCCGAGATCTGGCTCGGGACGCCGCTCATCTGAAGTCCTTGCTGCAGGTAGCCGATGATGAAGACCGCGATCACCGTGCCCAGCACCGATCCCTGGCCGCCATAGATCGAGGCGCCGCCCAGCACGGCCGCGGTGATCGCCGGCAGCAGCGTGGCGGTGCCGAGATCGACCCGGGCCGAGCCGAAATAGGCCGACAGCATCAGCCCGGCCAGCGCGGCGCAGAGCCCGGTCAACACGTAGGTGGTGGCCTGCACGCGCCCGACCGGCAGGCCGGAATGGCGCGCCGCCGCCTCGTTCTGGCCGGTCTGGAACACCAGCCGCCCGAAGCGGGTGAGATGCAGCAGCAGCCACAGCGCGACGGCGATGGCGAGAAACAGCGCCAGACCGGTCGGCAGGCCGAGGATGCGGGCATAGCCCATCGCGGTGAAGCCCGCCGGAAAGCCGCCGATGCCCTCGTAGCCGCTGGCGCCGACGGCGCCCGACAGCACGGTCGCCGCGCCCGAGAACAGGTAGAGCGCGCCGAGCGTGATCACCAAGGGCTGCAGCCGCGTCACCCGGATCATCGCGGCGTTGAAGCCGCCCGCCAGCGCGCCCGCGCCCAGCGCCGCGAGGATCGACACCGCCAGCGGCGCGCCCATGAAGTTGGCGATGCCGAACAGGATCGCGGTAAGGCCGACGGTCGAGGCGAAGCTCACGTCGATGCCGCCGGCTATGATCACCAGCGTGAGCGGCACCGCGACCATGCCGATATGCACGAAGTCGGAGGTGCCGAAGAGCAGGCTCGCGCTGTTGAGGAAGCGGGGGTTGATCGCCCCGAAGATCAGCAGCTCGGCGACGAGGATCGCGACCAGAACGGCCTCCCAGCGCATCACGTGGCGGATCATGCGGCGTCCTCCAGCGGGGTCCGGTCGGGGAGTTGGGTGGCGCGGCGGTAGCGCGCGGCGCGGTCGCGGCGTTCGAGCGCGATGCGCAGCCGCCCGTCGATCAGCAGGACCAGAAGCAGCATGGCGCCGCCGATCAGGTCGTTCCAGTAGGCGGGGATCTTCAGGAAGACCAGCGCGGTGTCGATCGCGGTGAAGAAGATCACCGCCACCACCACGCCGCCGGCCGTGCCGACGCCGCCCAAGAGGCTGACGCCGCCCAGCACCAGCGCGGCGATGGCGCGCAGCTCGATCCCGGTGCCGGCCTGGTTCGGCACGAAGCCGATCTGCGCGGCGAAGGTGACGCCCGCCAGCGCCGCCATGAAGCCGGCGAAGGTGAAGGAGCCGAAGACGATGCGCCGCACCGGCAGGCCGAGATGGCGCGCCGCCTCGCGGTTGTCGCCCACCGCGTTCGGCCACAGGCCCCGGCGCGTGCGCAGCGCCAGCGCGAGGGCCAGCGCCAGCGCGCCGACCACCCAGCCCAGCGGCGCGATGCCGATCGCGCCCTTGGCGCCGAGCGCCTTGAGCCCGTCGGGCAGCCCCTCGATCCATTCGCCGCCCGTGGCGATCAGCATGATGCCGCGATAGAGCCCGAGCGTGCCGAGCGTCGCCACGATCGCAGGCACGCCGAGGCCCGCGACGAGCGCGCCGTTCAGCGCGCCGGCGGCGGTGCCCGCGGCCAGCGCCAGCGCCACCGCGCCCCAGAGCGGGGTGCCGGCATTGACGGTGAGGCCGAGCACCACCGCCGAGAGGCCGAGGATCGAGCCGCCGGAGACGTCGATGTTGCGGGTCAGGATCACCGGCAGGATGCCGAGCGCGACCAGCATCAGCACCAGCCCGTTCGACCAGATGATCGCGGCGGTGTTGCCGGTCAGGAAGCCGGGCGCGGCGAGGCCCACCGCCAGGAGCACCAGCACGGTGACGCAGACCAGCGTCGCCACGCGGTTTCGTGCGATCGCGTCAAGCATGGGCGGGCTCCCGGGATTCGAAGGCGAGGCGGGCGATCTCGCCGATGGGGCTGCCGCCGGGCAGCTCGCCGGCGATCCGGCCGCCCGCCATCACCGCGATCCGGTCGGCGAGGCGCACCACCTCGTCGAAATCCGACGAGATCAGCAGCACCGCGACGCCCTGGGCGGCCAGCTCCTCGATGATCGCGTAGATGTCGCCGCGCGCGCCGACATCGACCCCGCGCGTCGGCTCGTCGAGGATCAGCACGCGCGGCGCGGCGGCCAGGCATTTCGACAGAAGAACCTTCTGCTGGTTGCCGCCCGACAGCGCCGCGGCGCTCTGCTCGGGCGACTGGCAGCGGATCTTCATGCTGTCGCGGTAGCGCGCGAAGCGTGCCTTCTCGCGCCCGGGGCGCAGCAGCGCCGGCAGCTTGTGGGTGACGAAGCTGGAGGTGTTCCAGAACAGCGGCGCCTCGAGGAACAGCCCGTATTGCTGCCGATCCTCCGAGAGGTAGACCAGCCCGGCATCGACCGCCCGGCGCGGGCTGGGGCGGGGCAGGGCGCGGCCGTTCACCTCGAGCCGCCCGCCGGCCAGCGGCCGCAACCCGACCAGGGTCTCGGCCAGCTCCGTGCGCCCCGCACCGACCACGCCGGTCAGGGCGAGGATCTCGCCCGCGCGCAGCCCGAGCGAGATGTCTTCGAAGCCCTCGCCCGAGACGCCCTCGAGCGTCAGCGCCTGCGCGCCGATCTCGCGCGGGGCGGCGCGGTCGCGCAGCGCGCTGGCGCCGGGGCTCATCGCGGCGATGATCCGGGTGTCGGGGCAGTCGGCCAGCGGCGCGGCGAGAACGGTGTTGCCGTCGCGCAGAACGGTGATCCGGTCGCAGATCGCGCGCAGCTCGTGCAGCTTGTGCGAGATGAAGACGAGGCCGGCCCCGGCGTCGCGCAGCGCGCGCATCCGGGTAAACAGCGCCTCGACCTCGTGCGGGGTGAGCGCGGAGGTCGGCTCGTCGAGCACGAGGACGCGGGCGTTGCGGATCATGCCGCGCAGGATCTCGACCAGCTGGCGGTCGGCGATCTCGAGCGTCGCGGCCTTGGCGTCGGGCGAGATCGAGACGCCCAGCTCGGCGATGTGCCGCTCGATCCGGTCGCGGTAGTGATGCGCGGCGCGCGGCAGGCCGATGCAGACGTTCTGCAGGACCGACTGGTGCGGGAAGATATGCGCCTCCTGCGGCACCAGATAGAGGCCGAGCGCCTGGACCTGGGCCGGCGTGGGGTGCGACAGCGATGTGCCGTTGATGCGGATCTCTCCGGCGCTGGCGGGCACCAGCCCGGCCAGGATCTTCATCAGGGTGGACTTGCCGGCGCCGTTGCCGCCGAGCAGGGCGTGGATCTCGCCGGCGCGGATCTCGAAATCGACGTCGCGCAGCACCTGGACCGGCCCGTAGGCCTTGGTCACGCCGCGCAGCTCGGCCAGCATCTCGCCCATCTTGCTCCCCATCATGTTCAAATGAACCTGACAAAATCATATGATCAGCATGACGCGCGATCTGTCAAACATTTTCGCCCTGATGCGCGCACTTGCTTCGACTCGAAGTATTTGACCTGATCATATGATCGCGTGTAGAGCATTCTGAGATGCCTTACGCGGGGCGTGACGGAGATGGGCTGCGATGGACGGGACGAACGACGCACTGGGCGATCTGGACGAGGCGCTGCTCGCGCGCTGCGCCTGGCTCTATTACAATGACGGGCTGACCCAGAACGAGATCGGCGCGCAGCTCAATATCTCGCGCATCAAGGTCTCGCGGCTGCTCGAGCAGGGGCGGATCTCCGGCCTGATCCAGGTGCGGATCAATTCGCGGCACCAAGGCTGTCTCGAACTGGAAGAGACGCTGCGGGCGCGGTTCGGGTTGGGCGACTGCCGGGTCATCCCGGATGCGCCGGCCGATGATCTGAACGAGCGCATCGGCCAGGCGGCGGCGCAGTACTTGATGCAGCACCTCGCGCCCGACAGCCTGCTGGCGGTGGGCTGGGGCGCGACGGTGACCCATTCGATCCGGATGCTCGGCCATGTCGCGCGGCAGCGGGGCGTGGGTCTCGTCTCCCTCACCGGCGGCGTGCGGACCTATGTCGACGGCATGGGCATGGCGAACTGGGACCGCAACATCCACGTCATTCCCGCGCCGCTGGTGGTGGCCGACCCCGACCTCGCCACCGCCCTGATGCGCGAGCCTTCGGTGGCGCGGTTGATGGACATGGCGCTGAACGCGGATTTCAAGCTGGTCGGCATCGGCGAGCTGAGCGAAGGCGCCACCGTCGTGGCGCAGGGCTACCTCTCGCGCGACGAGGTCGAGCCGCTGCGCCGCCGCGGCGCGGTGGGCGACGTGCTGTGCCGGCTCTACGACGAGGCGGGCCAGACGCTCGACCTGCCGCTGCACCGGCGCGTGGTGGGCGTGGACCTCGCGCAGCTCGGCGGCACCGAGAAGGTCATCGGCGCGGCCGGCGGCCGGGCCAAGTCGAAGGCGATCGGTGCTGCGCTACGCGGCCGGCTGCTCGACATCCTGATCACCGACGAGACCACGGCCCGCCTCGTGCTCGAACAGCCCGGGGAGGGTGCATGAGACATTATCTTGCGATCGACGCGGGGACCGGCTCGGGCCGGGCGGTGCTGTTCGACGAGACCGGCCGCGAGGTCGCGGCCGAGGCGCGCGAATGGTGGCATGCCGGCGATCCCCGCTACCCGGGCTCGATGGATTTCGACACAGCCGGCAACTGGGCGATGCTGGCCGAATGCTGCCGCGCCGTGATCGCGCGCTCGGGCGTCGACCCGGCGCGGATCGCCGGGGTCAGCGCGACCTCGATGCGCGAGGCCTTCGTGCTGCATGACGCATCGGGGCGCGAGATCTGGGCCTGCGCCAATGTCGATGCCCGCGCCGAGGCCGAGGTGCTGTGGCTCAAGGAGAACCATGCCGATCTCGAGCGGCGGCTCTACCGGGCCACCGGCCAGACCTTCGCGCTGGGCGCGCTGCCGCGCCTGCTCTGGCTGCAGCGCCATGCGCCCGAGACGCTGCAGGCGGCGCGGCACCTGACCATGCTGTCGGACTGGATCCTCTACCGGTTGTCGGGCGAGCTCGTCTGCGAGGCGTCCAATGCCGGCACCACCGGCCTCGTCGACCTGCGCGACCGCCGCCCGGTGCCGGGCGCGCTGGAGGAGGTTGGCCTGCCAGAGGGGCTGTTCCCACGCGCCGCCGCCACCGGCGAGACGGTCGGCACGATCAGCGCCGCGGCCGCGCGCGAGACCGGCCTCGCCCCCGGCACCCCCGTGATCGCCGGCGGCGGCGACTGCCAGATCGGCAGCTTCGCGCTCGGCGCGACCCGCGCGGGCGACTGCGCGATCATGGGCGGCACCTTCTGGCAGACCGTGGTCAATGTCGGGGCGGAGGTGTCGGACCCCTCGATGCGGCTCAGGATCAACCCGCATGTCGTGCCGGGGCTGAACCAGTGCGAGGCGATCAGCTTCTTCACCGGCGCGGTGATGCGCTGGTTCCGCGACGCCTTCGGGCAGGGGCGCGACTATGCCGCGATCGAGGCCGAGAGCCGTCAGGTGCCGCCGGGCGCGCATGGCATCCTGCCGATCTTCTCCGACGTGATGCGCTACGATGCGTGGTTTCACGCCGCGCCCTCGCTGCTCAACCTGCCGCTCGACCCCGAGCGGGGCGGTCCGGCGGCGATCTTCAGGGCGCTACAGGAAAACGCGGCCGTGGTCGCGGCGCGCAACCTCGATGCCGTGACCGGCCTTCTCGGCCGGCGCCCCGAGCGGATCGTCTTTGCCGGCGGCGCATCGAAATCCGCGCATTGGAGCCAGATCCTCGCCGACGTGACGGGCCTGCCGGTGGTCACCCCGCAGGTGAAGGAGGCCACGGCGCTGGGATGCGCCGCGGCGGCCGCGACCGGTGCGGGGCAGTTCGACACGCTCGAGGCCGCCGGCCGCGCCTGGTTCCGTCCGGATGCCGAGTACCGGCCCGATCCGGGGCTGAAGCCGCTCTACGACGCGTTGGGCGAGCGCTGGGCCAAGGCCTACGCGGTCCAGCGCACGCTCGCCGCCGAAGGGGTCACGACGCCGATGTGGCGCGCCCCCGGCATCCAGTAACACCAGCCCGGAAGGACAAGACATGCTGATCCAACTCGTGAACATCAGGGTGGCGCAAGGCGAGCGGGAGACGTTCCTCGAGGCGTTCCGCATCAATTGCGAAGGCACGCGTAAGGAGCCCGGCAACATCCGGTTCGACCTGCTCTGCGACCCCGAGGACGACCACAATTTCTCGGTCTACGAGATCTTCGAAAGCGCCGCGGCGCTCGATCGTCACCGCGAGACCGAACATTACCGGCGCTGCGTGGCGATGATCGAACCGATCACGCTCGGCGGCCGGAGCAAGACCTATTTCGAGCCGGTGCTGATCCAGGACCAGGCGCTCGCCTAGGGCGTCACTTGGCGCCGGGCGAATGGAACTGCCCGGCGGCCCGAAAGGGGCCGGGCCAGGGAGCCGAATGGCCCCGGATTGCGGATATTCCGCCCTCGTATGACCTGTGCCGCCAAGTGGCCCGAACCGGGCCTCTCGTGGAGCGGCCCCTTCGGAAATGACGGAAGGCCCCGGCACCGCTCCGAGCGTCTCGACGTGGCCCAGCAGCGCGTGGTTCATGAAAAAATTCCTGTCGCATCACGCGATCCGCATTCCGAATTAATTAGATGTATTAATATTTATATTTAGCCCGTATTAATTATTTTTATCCCGCTCTCGTAGATGGCTTCTGATTTGCGCGCTCGCCCGCCGGTGTTTTCGCGGCTCGCCGCAAAGGAATGGTCTAAGTTACATTGATCTATTGATAATTGTATGCAGCTCGGGTGCACTCTCCGGTGTCAGGCGTTTACTGGTATCGGAGTTTTTCGTAATGACCACGGTTTCCATCTCCCCCGCCGCCAATACCGAATCCTCGTTGAATTACCTGATCTTCGTGGTCAGCCTGTCGGAGGCGGCCGCGGATGCCGTCTCTTTCAATTACCGGACGCTTGCCGGCACGGCGGAGGACGAGGATCTCTACCACGGGCTGAACTCCTCTGCGACGTCGGGCCGGCTCAGCTTCGCGCCGGGCGAGACGACCAAAGAGATCGCCATCCGCATCTCCGGCGACAGCCTCGACGAGCGCGACGAGAGCGTGGTGATGCAGCTGTCGGAACTGACGCCGAATGCCAGCTTCGCCGGCGGCG
>NZ_FNAT01000013.1 GCF_900102015.1 Limimaricola pyoseonensis
TAGCCGGTGCCCTGGCCGCGCTTGGAGACGAAGACCTGCTTGGCCTTCCAGACCTCGAGCACCGGCATGCCGGCGATGGGCGAGTTCGGGTCGTCCTGCGCGGCGGGGTTCACGATGTCGTTCGAGCCGATGACGATGGCGACGTCCGTGGTGGGGAAGTCGTCGTTGATCTCGTCCATCTCGAGCACGATGTCGTAGGGCACCCGCGCCTCCGCGAGCAGCACGTTCATGTGGCCGGGCAGCCGCCCCGCCACCGGGTGGATCGCGAAGCGCACGGTCTTGCCCTGCGCCCTGAGCCGGCGGGTCAGCTCGGAGACCGACTGCTGCGCCTGCGCCACGGCCATGCCGTAGCCCGGCACGATCACCACGCTCTCGGCCTCGTCGAGCGCCTGCGCCACGCCCTCGGCGTCGATCGCCACCTGCTCGCCCTCGACCTCCATCGCGGGTCCCGTGCTGCCGCCGAAGCCGCCGAGGATGACCGAGACGAACTTGCGGTTCATCGCCTTGCACATGATGTAGGACAGGATCGCGCCCGAGGCGCCCACCAGCGCGCCGGTGACGATCAGCAGGTCGTTGCCCAGCGTGAAGCCGATCGCGGCGGCGGCCCAGCCCGAGTAGGAGTTCAGCATCGAGACGACCACCGGCATGTCGGCGCCGCCGATGCCCATGATCAGGTGCCAGCCGATGAAGCCGGCGATGACAGTGACCAGCACCATGGTCCAGATGCCGGCCCCGGTGAGGTAGAGAAGCCCCAGCGCCACGCAGAGCGCCAGTGCCGCGGCGTTGAGCATGTGGCCGCCGGGCAGCTTCTTCGGCTTGCCGTCGACCCGGCCGGCGAGTTTGCCGAAGGCCACCACGGAGCCGGTGAAGGTGACCGCGCCGATGAAGATGCCCAGGGCCACCTCGGCCTTCAGGATCGCGATCTCGGCCGCGTCCTTCAGCGCCAGCTTCTTGCCGAAGCCGGTGAGCTCGCCGAAGAAGCCGCCGCCCGCGGCCTGAAGCTCGTCGGGGTCCAGGAGCGCCAGCGCCGCGCGGTCGAGCCCGAGCCCGGCCAGCGTCGCCTCGATGTCGGCGAGCATGATGTCGGCGTTGAGCCCGATGAACACCGCGGCCAAACCGACGAAGCTGTGCAGCGCCGCCACCAGCTGCGGCATCTCGGTCATCTGCACCCGGCCGGCGACGACCCAGCCGGCGAAGCCGCCGGCGATCACCGCGATCAGGATCAGGAAGAGGTTGTGCACGCCGGGGCCGAACACGGTGGCGGCGACCGCCACCGCCATGCCCGCGATGCCGTACCAGACCGCGCGCTTGGCGCTTTCCTGGTTCGACAAGCCGCCCAGCGACAGGATGAAGAGAATGGCCGCGACGATATAGGCGGCCGAGACGATGCCGATGCTCACGATCCGGCCCCCTTACGACTTGCGGAACATGGCGAGCATCCGGCGCGTGACCAGGAAGCCGCCGACGATGTTGATCGAGGCGATCAGCACCGCGATGAACGAAAGCAGCACCACGAGGAAACTGCCCGAGCCGATCTGCAGGAGCGCGCCGAGGATGACGATGCCCGAGATCGCGTTGGTGACCGCCATCAAGGGCGTGTGCAGCGAGTGGCTGACGTTCCAGATCACCTGGAAGCCGACGAAGCAGGCCAGCGCGAAGACGATGAAGTGGCTCATGAAGCTCGCCGGCGCCACCGCGCCCAAAAGCAGCATCACCGCGCCGCCGGCGGCCAAGAGCGTCACCTGGCTGCGGGTCTGGGCGCGGAAGGCCGCGACCTCCTGGCCGCGCTTTTCCTCGGCCGTCAGCTCGCGCGGCTTCTCCTTCTTCGGCGCCGCGGCGATGGCCGCGGTCCTGGGCTTGGGCGGCGGGTAGGTGATCTCGCCCGCATGGGTGGCAGTGGCGCCGCGGATCACGTCGTCGTCCATGTCGTGGTCGACGACGCCGTCCTTGCCCGGCGTGAGATCAGCCAGCATGTGGCGGATGTTGGTGGCGTAGAGCGTCGAGGACTGCGCCGCCATGCGCGAGGGGAAGTCGGTGTAGCCGACGATGGTGACGCCGCCCTCGGTGACGAACTTGTCGTCCGGCACGGTCAGCTCGCAATTGCCGCCGCGCTCGGCGGCGAGATCGACGATCACCGAGCCGGGCTTCATCGCCTCGACCATGTCCTTCGTCCACAGCACCGGCGCGTCGCGGCCCGGGATCAGCGCGGTGGTGATGACGATGTCGGTCTCGGGCGCGAGCTCGCGGAACTTGGCGAGCTGCTTTTCGCGGAACTCAGGCGAAGACGGCGCGGCGTAGCCGCCCGTCGCCGAGCTGTCCTGCGTGTCCTCGAAGTCGAGGAAGACGAACTCGGCGCCCATGCTCTCGATCTGCTCGGCCACCTCGGGGCGCACGTCGAAGGCCTGCACCTGCGCGCCGAGCGAGGTCGCGGTACCGATCGCGGCGAGGCCCGCCACGCCCGCGCCGATCACCAGCACGCGGGCGGGCGGCACCTTGCCCGCGGCCGTCACCTGCCCGGTGAAGAAGCGGCCGAAATTGTTGCCCGCCTCGATCACCGCGCGGTAGCCGGCGATGTTGGCCATCGACGACAGCGCGTCCATCTTCTGCGCCCGGGAGATGCGCGGCACCATGTCCATCGCGATCACCGTGGCGCCGGCGTCCCTGGCGCGGCCCAGCGCTTCGGCGTTCTGGCCCGGGTAGAAGAAGGAAATGAGCGTCTGGCCCTCGCGCAGGCGGCCCAGCTCGTCCTCCAGCGGCGGCCGCACCTTGGTGACGATCTCCGCCTCGGCCCAGAGCGTCGCGGCATCCGCCACGACGGTGACACCGGCCGCCTCGTAGGCCGCGTCGGTGAACCCCGCCGCCAGGCCCGCCCCCGCCTCGACCAGGCAGTCATGCCCCAGCTTCTGCAAGTCCCGTGCCGAGGCCGGCGTCATCGCCACGCGCGACTCGCCGGCCGCCACTTCGCGTGGCGCTCCAATGATCATCGTCCATGTCCTCCCGATGCCCAGCGGCGCCCTCCCAAGCGCCGCGTGAAGCTTCCCAGGACTATCCGCGTTGTTTTATCTAGTAGTCAATTATTTTGATGATGAAGGAATTCATGCTCCTCTTATGTGCATGTTATTGCTGTATAAAAAGTTGATCATTAGGTTTTTTTGACCTGATGCTAAAAATAGTTTTGACAAGACGCGCCGGGATCGCTCAGCCTTGAGGCAGGAGGAGATCATGACCAGCCACTTGCCCAGCACCGGCGGGATGCTTGCCGCTTCCGGGGATCTCGACGCCCTGATGGCCAGCGCCCGACAGATCCGCGACGCGGCCTGGGGCCGCCGGGTCACCTATTCGCGCAAGGCCTTCGTGCCGCTGACCAACATGTGCCGCGACACCTGCGGCTACTGCACCTTCGTCAAGCACCCCTCATCGCCCGAGGCGCGGATCATGACCCCCGAACAGGTTCTGGCCGAGGCGCGGCGCGGCGAGCGCGAGGGCTGCAAGGAGCTGCTGTTCAGCCTCGGCGAGAAGCCCGAGCTGCGCTACGAGGCCGCCCGCAAGGGGCTGGAACGGCTGGGATACTCCAGGCTCACCGACTACCTGCGCGACATGTGCGCGCTGGTGCTGCGCGAGACCAGCCTCTTGCCGCATGTCAATGCCGGCACGCTGACCGACGACGAGATCGACCTGCTCAAGCCGGTTTCGGCCTCGATGGGCATGATGCTCGAGACCGTGAGCCGCCGCCTGACCCGCAAGGGACAGGCGCATTTCGCCTGCCCCGACAAGACGCCGGTGCAGCGGCTGCGCACGCTGGAGCGCGCGGGCCAGAAGCGCGTGCCATTCACCACCGGGCTGCTGATCGGCATCGGCGAGACATGGGAGGAGCGGATCGAGGCGCTGCGGGCGATCGAGGCCGCGCACGCCCGGCACGGCCACGTGCAGGAGGTCATCATCCAGAATTTCCAGCGCAAGCCCGACATCGCCATGGCGCATCACCCCGAGCCCGAACTCGAGGACATGCTGCGCACCATCGCGGCGGCGCGGGTGATCCTGTCGCCCGAGATTAGCCTGCAGGCACCGCCGAACCTGAGCGCGCGCCACATCGCCTATCTCGATGCCGGCATCAACGACTGGGGCGGCATCTCGCCCGTCACCATCGACTTCATCAACCCGCAGCACGAATGGCCCGAGATCCGGGCGCTGGCCGAATCCTGCGAGACGGCCGGCTTCGCGCTGCGCGAGCGGCTCACCGTCTACCCCAGATACCTCGCCGGCGACGAGGGCTTCATCAACCCGGCCGTGCGGGCCCGGGCGCTCGGCATGGCCGGGGGCGAGGGGCTGGCGCGCGAGCAGCGGCACATCGGAGAGACAGCATGACCTACCAGTCGAAGACCCGGCAGTTCGCCCGTGACCCCGCCGCCCCGGCCGGGGCCTCGCCCGCCATCCGCGCCATCCTCGACAAGGCGCTTGCGGGCGGCGAGGTGAGCGTTGAGGAAGGCGTCGCGCTGTTCCGCGCCGAGGCAGGCGACATCGACGCGATCTACCGCACCGCCGATGAACTGCGCCGCCGCGCCAATGGCGACCGCGTGAGCTTCGTCGTCAACCGCAACATCAACTTCACCAACATCTGCTACATGGGCTGCCGGTTCTGCGGCTTCGCCAAGCGGGCCGAGGACAAGGCCGCCGAGTGGCTCGAGCCCGAACAGATCGTCGCGCGCGCGCAGCAGGCCTGGGATCGCGGCGCCACCGAGGTCTGCATTCAGGGCGGGCTGCATCCGAAGATGGAAGGCACCTACTACCGGGAGATCATCCGCGCCATCAAGACGGCGCTGCCGGGCATGCACATCCACGCCTTCTCGCCCTTCGAGATCTGGTACGGCGCGTCCAAGACCAAGATGTCCTACCGCGACTTCCTGACCGACCTGAAGGAGGCGGGGCTCGATTCCATGCCCGGCACCGCGGCCGAGATCCTCGACACCGAGGTCCGGATGCAGCTCACCACCAACAAGCTCTCGGCCGAGCGCTGGGTCGAGATCATCCGCACCGCGCACGAGGTCGGCATCCCGACCACCGCCACCATCATGTACGGCCATGTCGACGCGCCCGAGCACTGGGCCGCGCATATCGCGCTCCTGCGCGACATCCAGAAGGACACCGGCGGCTTCACCGAGCTGGTGCCGCTGTCGTTCGTGCATACCGACTCACCGCTCTACGCCCAGATCCCCGACAAGGTCCGCCCCGGCCCGACCGCGCGCGAGGTCGACCTGATGCACGCGGTGTCGCGGATCATGCTGCATGGCTGGATCGACAACATCCAGGTGAGCTGGACCAAGCTCGGCGCCGCGCGAGCGCAGGAGATGCTGACGCGCGGGGTCAACGACCTCGGCGGCACGCTGATGAACGAGAGCATCTCGCGCGCGGCCGGATCCGACCACGGGCAGGAGATCACGGCGCGCGAGCTGGTGCGGATGATCCGCGCCGCCGGCCGTGTGCCTGTGCGCCGCAACACGGTCTACGAGACGCGCGAGGTGTTCGAGCATCACGACCCCGAGGAGCTGGCGCCGCTGGTGGACCGCAAGGGCCGCGACCCGCTGGCCTTCCTCGAGATGTTCCCCGAACCTGCCCCGGCGGAGGCGGCCCGATGAGCCCGCGCAAGGTCTGCCTGATCGCCGGCGGGGTCGGCGGCGCCAAGATGGCCGAGGGGCTCGCGGCCCATGACGACGTGGCGCTGTCGGTGATCGGCAACGTCGCCGACGACGACAGCTTCCACGGGCTCTGGGTCTCGCCCGACATCGACACGCTGACCTACAGCCTCGCCGGGCGGATCGACCGCGCGCAGGGCTGGGGCGTGGCCGACGAGGGGCACCGGGCACTGGAAACGCTGAAGCTCTTTGGCGCCGACACCTGGATGTCGCTGGGCGACCGCGATTTCGGGCTGCACATCCACCGCACCATGCGGCGCGCGCGCGGCGACCGGCCCTCCGACATCGCCCGCGACGTGGCGCGCGCCTTCGGCGTGAGGCCCGCGATCCTGCTGCCGACCGACGACGTGGTGCAAACCAGGATGCGCACCACCGACGGCCGCTGGCTGCGGTTCCAGGAATACTTCGTGCGCGAGCGCTGCGCCCCCGAGATCCGCGAGATCGCCTTCACCGGCCTCGACATGGCGCGGCCCACGCCAGAGGCGCTGGCCGCCATCGCCGCGGCCGATCTGATCGTCATCGCGCCGTCGAACCCGCTGGTCAGCATCGCGCCGATCCTCGGCGTGCCGGGGATAGGCGACGCGCTGCGCGCCGCCACCGCGCGCAAGGTCGCGGTCAGCCCCTTCATCGATGGCCGGGTGGTCAAGGGCCCGGCCGACCGGATGATGGCCGCGCTCGGGCTGCGGGCCGATGCGCTCGGCGTGGCGCGGCGCTACCGCACGCTGGTCGACCGGCTGGTCATCGACCATGCCGACGCGGCGCTGAGCGCCGAGATCGCCGCCGAGGGCCCTACCCCGCATTGCAGCGACATCATGATGCAGACCCAGGCCGACAAGGCCCGGCTGGCGCGCGAGATCATCGATCTGGCCTTCGCCCCGGCGGAGGCGGCGGCATGAGCGGCGCGGGCAAGCGCCTCGCGGTGATCCCCATGAAGGATCCGCGCCACGCCAAGACCCGGCTGAGCTTCGCCCTGTCGGACGGGCAGCGCGCGCGGCTGGCGCTCGGGTTGTTCCGGGCCACCGCGGCGCGGCTGCGCGAGGCGGCCGACGGGCTGGAGGCGCAGGTGGACCTCGCCGTCGTCACCGGCAGCCCGGTCATCCGCGACGTCGCCGCCGCGCTCGGGCTTCGGGTGATCGACGATGACGGCGCGGGCGCGCTGTCGGGCGCGGTCGAGACCGCCGCCCGCTGGGCCGAGCGGCGCGGCTACGAGGCGCTCTGCGTCCTGCCGGGAGACCTGGCCGACCCCGATCCGGCCGAGCTGGCGCGGCTGCTGGCCTTCCCGATCGGGGGCGATGCGGCGGTGATCTGCCCGGCCAAGGATCTCGGGACCAACGCGCTGATGGTGCCGCTGCCCTGCCCCTTCGGCTTCGCCTACGGGCCGAAATCCACCGTCGCGCATCGTCGCGCGGCCGAGGCGGCGGGGCTGCGGCCGGTGGTGATGCCGCTGGCGAGCCTGCGCGTCGACATCGACACGGCCGCCGACCTGCACCACCTGCCCGCGGGCCATCTGGGCCGGCGGCGGCTGGAGGGCGCGCAATGAGCCTTTCCGTCTCGCTGACCGCCATCCCCGGCATCCCCGACATAAGCGAGGGCGACGACCTCGCCGCGATCATCGGCGACCGGCTCGAGGCGGCGGGCCTCGGGCTCTGCCACGGCGACATCCTCTGCGTCGCGCAGAAAGTGTTCTCCAAGGCCGAGGGCTGCATCATCCCGCTCGATACGGTCACGCCCTCGGACGAGGCGCTGCGCTACGCCGAAGAGCTCAACAAGGACGCCCGCAAGGTCGAGGTGGTGCTGCGCGAAAGCAGCCGCGTGGTGCGCGCCTTCCGCCGCCCCGACCAGAACGAGGGCACGATGATCTGCGAGCACCGGCTCGGCTTCATCTCGGCCAATGCCGCGGTGGACGAGTCGAATTTCGGCGAGGAGAGCGCCGTGATGGTGCTGCCGCCCGACCCGGATGCCAGCTGCGCGGCGCTGCGCGTGGCGCTGGCCGAGCGCTTCGGCGCGCAGATCGGCGTGGTGATGACCGACACCTTCGGCCGGCCCTGGCGGCTGGGCCAGGTCAACGTCGCGATCGGGCTGTCCCAGGTGCCCGCCACGATCCGCGAGCAGGGCAAGACCGACGCCTGGGGCCGGCCGCTGCAGGTGACCGAGCCCGCGCTCGCCGACGAGATCGCCGCCGCCTCGGGGCTGGTGGTGCGCAAGGACGGCAAGACCCCGGCGGTGCTGCTGCGCGGGCTCGACTGGACGCCGGCCGAGAGCCGCGGCGCCGACATCCTACGCCAGAAACAAGAGGACATGTTCAGATGACAATCGCGATCATTGGCGGCACCGGGCCGCAGGGCCAGGGTCTCGCGCTGCGCTTCGCGCGCGCCGGCGTCGAGGTGGTGCTGGGCGGCCGCGACGGCGTGCGCGCCGCCGCCATCGCCGAGGAGCTGCAGGCGCAGCTGCCCGCAGACGCCGCGAAGATCCGCGGCCTCGACAACGAAGGCGCCACCGCCGCCGCCGAGGAAATGGTGATCCTCGCCGTCCCCTTCTCGGCCCACAACGCGACGCTTCAAGCGCTCAAGCCCGCGCTGGCCGGCAAGATCCTCGTCGACATCGTGGTGCCGCTGGCCGAAGGCGACCCCAAGAAGGTCGCCATGCCGCCCGAGGGCTCGGCCACCGAGGCGGCGCAGGCGCTTCTGGGCCCCGAGATCCCGGTGATCGGCGCGCTGCACAACGTCTCGGCGGTGACGCTGAAGGCGCTCGACCAGACGATCAACTGCGACATCCTCGTCTGCGGCAACAGCTTGGATGCCCGCAAGAAGGTGATCGATCTGGTGCGCAAGCTCGGCGTCGAGGCCTACAACGCCGGCGACGCGCAATCGGCGCGCTGCATCGAGGCGATCACCCCGATCCTGATCCGGCTGAACATCTCGAAGGCCGTGCCTTTCAGCCATGCGGGCATCCGCATCTGCCCGCCCGACCACTGATCCACAACAACAACATCAATTCTCTAGGGAGGAGAAATCACATGGAATTCGGCATCTGCTTCAAGGGCTTCGTCGAGCCCGAGCGCGCCCGCGCGCTGGTCCGCCAGGCCGAGAACGCCGGCTTCGACTATTGCTGGTTCTACGACAGCCACATCCTGTGGCGCGAGAGCTTCGTCGCCATGGCGATGTGCATGGAGCACACCACCCGCATGCGCTTCGGCCCGCTGGTGACCAACCCCAACTCGCGCGAATGGTCGGTCGCGGCCTCGCTGTTCGGCTCGCTCGCCAAGCAGTCGAATGGCCGCTTCGACATCGGCCTCGGCCGCGGCGACAGCGCGGTGCGCGTCATGGGCAAGAAGCCGTCCACGCTGAAGCGCCTCGAGGAGTTCACCCATGTGGTGAAGGCGCTCATTCGCGGCGAGGAGGTGCAGTACGGCGAATGCCCCGAGCCGGTGAAGTTCCCCTGGGCCGACGGCTACGAGCTGCCCGTCTGGATCGGCGCCTACGGCCCGAAGGCGCTGGCCTCCGCGGGCCGGGTCGGCGACGGCGTGGTGCTGCAGATCGCCGAGCCCAAGATCGTCAAATGGTTGGCCGACCAGGCCAAGACCGCCGGGACCGAGGCCGGGCTCGACATGTCGGGCTACAAGGTGATGGCCGCGGCCCCCGCCCATACCGGGCCGATCGACGAGGCGATCGAGAAGGTGAAGTGGTTCCCCGCCATGGTCGGCAACCACGTCGCCGACATCGTCGAGAAATACGGCGCCGACAGCGACCAGGTGCCCTCCTCGCTCACCTCCTACATCGAGAACCGCAAGGGCTACGACTACTCCAAGCACGGCCAGAGCGATAACCCGTATCTCGACTTCATCACCGAGGACATCATCAAGAGCTTCTGCGTGCTGGGCACGCCTGAAGAGCACGTCGCCAAGATCCGCGAGCTCGAGGAGGCCGGCACGACGCAGTTCAACATCTATCTCGACAGCGGCGACGAGGAGAAGATCATCGCCGATTACGGCCAGACGGTGATCCCCGCCTTCCGCGAGAAGGCCGGCAACGTCACGCCGCTCAAGGCCGCCTCCTGAGGCCTCCCCCGCGCGTCAGAACGCCGACCGGCGGGCAGCCCACCCTGCCCGCCGGGACCGCCGGCCCGGACCGTGCACGCCCGATCCGCACACCGGACGCGTCATGGCCGCCGCTCTGGCCTTGCCCTTGCAGTTGTGCGATAGGGCACCCGGATTGACCCATAGGCGGGAGCTGGACGGCGCATGGCACGCATGGCGGGGACCAAACCCAAGACCCGGATCCAGCGCAAGAACACCGAGCAGATCCTTGGCGCCGCGCTCGAGGTCTTCGCCCAGCACGGCTCCTCCGGCGCCTCGATCAACATGATCGCCAAGACCGCCGGGCTGACCACGCCGAACCTGCTCTATTACTTCGAAAGCAAGGACGCGATCCGGCGCGAGCTTCTGTCGCGCACGCTGCAGCTGTGGATGTCGCCGCTCAACATGCTCAGCCCCAATGGCGAGCCGGTCGAGGAGATCTGCCAGTACATCCGGCGCAAGCTCGACATCTCCAAGAACTTCCCCAAGGAGAGCAAGTTCTTCGCCAACGAGATCCTGAGCGGCCTGCCGCAGTCCCGCAGCGAGATCTTCGAGCCGCTGAAGGAGCTCTACAACGCCAAGATCGCGGTGCTCGAGAACTGGATCGCCGAGGGCCGCATCGCGCCGGTCGACCCGCATCACCTGCTCTACTCGATCTGGGCGACGACCCAGCACTACGCCGATTTCGACGTGCAGATCGAGGAGATCGCGCCCGAGAAGTCGAAGGACCGCTTCGCCGAGGCCGAGGCCTTCCTGATCGAGATGTACCGCAAGCTTCTCGCGGTCTGAGCAGCGCGGCGCCGGCTCAGCAGCCGATCGCGGCGCAGATCTGGCGGCGGTAGACGGCGTTGGCCTCGCTGGCCGGCCCCGGGCCCGCCATGGCCGGCGGCGTGCATTCGAGGCTGTAATCCGAGGCCAGCCCGAGATTGACGCAGGCGCCGATCTCCCAGCCCGGCGGGATGTCGGTCAGGTCGACCTGCTGCCACTTCGGATGGCCGGTCTCCTTGAGATCGGCGAAGCGAGTGAAGATCAGGTTGGCCATGTCGCGCACCGCGTCGCAGCTGGCCCGGTGATAGGCGTTGCGCCGGGCGTCGTATTCATAGGTCATCAGCACCGCCTTCACCGCGATCGCCGGCACCTCCTCGGACTGGAACGGGTAGGTGTCCGCGGCAATCCGCGTCGGCTGGTAGACCGCGCCCAGCACGTCGTCCTCGACCGGCAGAAGGTGCCAGCGCCCGGCGTCGATGCGGTCGTCCTGAAACAGCCGCGTCGGCGCGCCGGCCACGTAGAACAGCGCGTCGATCTCGCCGGCCAGCAGCGCCTCGAGCGCCGCGTCGGGGCCGATCAGCGCGCGTTCGGCCGGCTGGACGCCGACGATGTCGAGCACCAGCGACGCGGTGAGGAAGGTGCCGCTGTCCTCGACGCCGACCGCGACGCGGGCGCCGTCGAGGTCGCCGAGCCCGCCGATCTCGCGCCGGGCGAGGACGTGGATCTCCTCGTTGTAGAGCGGGAAGGCGATCCGCACGCCGCGGATGGCGCGGGCGATGGCCGGATCGTCGGCGGAATAGGTCTTGAGATATTCCAGCACGTCGCTCTGCACGATGCCGAACTGGGTGTGCGGCCGCTGCCGCACCCCGATGAAGTTCTCGAGCGAACCCGCGCTTTCGCGCACGTTGAGCGTCAGCCCGCAATTCTGCGCGAGGCCGGCGATGTTGTTGCCGAACTGGATGTAGGTGCCCGAGGGGCCGCCCGTCAGGATGTTCTTCTCGAACTCCTGAGCCTGCACCGCAAGCGCGGCGCAGGCCAGTCCGGCGGCCGCCACCAGCACGCGGCAGATCGAAAGACAGGTCACGGTCTGGGCTCCTTCGTCATTGGGCGGCCCCGCCCTCGCAGGGGCCGAGATCTCGGATCAGCGACACGAGGGTCTGCCGGTTGACCGCGCCCAGCGCCTCGCGCAGCGCGTCGGCGGGGCAAACCCCGGCGCGCAGCCGCGCGGCCAGCCCGGCCCGCGCCTCGGAGCCGGCGGCCGCGAGACCGGGGGCGGCGTCGAGCGCGGCGTCGATCCGGTCCGGCACGGATTCGGGTTCGGGCACAGGGGCCGCGGCGCGGCTCGCGGGGGCGGCGGCTGGCGCGGCGGGTGACAGGTCGGGCGCGGCCGGATCGGCCGACGGTGCGGGCGCGGCCGCAGCGGCCGACTGGGCCGCGACCGCGGCGCGCAGCGCGACCAGCCTGTCGGCATTGGCCATCAGCTGGGCCGTGACGACTGCGTTGCGCCGCAGCGTCTCGGCCACCTCCTCCTGCATCCGCTTGCGGATGACGGCGAGCGCGGTCTCGGCCTCGTCACGCTTGAGGGTGGCGCGGTCGCGCGCGGCGCGGGCCTCCTCGGCCTCGGCCTCGGCCTGCGCCGCGCCGGCCGCCAGCCGTTCGAGCCGCGACACCGCCCGCCCCGCCTCGGCCTCGAGCGCGCGCAGGCGCATGGCGACGGCCTGCGTATCGTCGCCCAGCGCGGCGCGCTCAACCCGCGCCGCGCGGATGTCGGCCTGCATCCGCGCCGTGAGCGTCGCCAGCTCGGCCTCGGCCGCGCGGCGCCGGGCGGCGCCGTCGGCCACCGTCCGCTCGGCTTCGCCGAGCCGGTCGCCCAACAGCGCGATCTCGGCGTCGAGCGTCGATCTGCGGGCGTTCGCCGTCTCGATCTCCTGTTGCAGTCGGCGCAGCGTCGCGGCCTGGCGGTCCACCTCCTGGACCACACGGTCGCGGCCCGAGGCGACCAGCGCCGCCTGCCGCCCGGTGGTGGCGAGGTCGCGCCGCGCCCGCTCCACCGCCGGCGCGAGCGAGGCGAGTTCGGATTGCAGCTCGCTCCGCATCCGTTCGCCGGTGTCGAGCGCCGCACTCAGCGTCTCGAGCCGGGCGGCCTGCGCGGCCACCTCGGTGTCGAGCCCGTCATGCTCGCGCCGCAGCGTGACCAGCGCCGCCTCCATGCGCTGCAGCTCGGCCGCCGCGACCTGCCGGGCCTGACGGGCCGCGTCCTCGGCCTGCGCCAGCCGCGCGATCTCGGCCCGGTGTTTCGCCTCGGCCTCCGCATGCAGCTTGAGCCGGCCGGCCAGCGCGGCCTGATGCACGAGGTCCCGGTCGCGGCGGCCGCGCAGCTCGGCGATCTCCGCCTCGAGCCGGGCCGCGCTCTGCGCGCCCGCGACCCGCTCCGCGGCGAGGCGCCGGCCCAGCGCGGCCCGTTCGTCGCGCAGCAGCGCCACGGCGGGAGGTGCGGCGTCGGTCGCCGTCTGCGCATCGGTCGCGAATGTGCCGGGATCCTTGCGCAGCAGCGCGAGACGGGCTGTCTCGAGGGCGATCTGTTCGCGCAGGCGGGCAAGCTCGGCTTCGGCGGCGGCGCGGCCGAGGCCCGGCCCCGCGATCATGTCCGCCTCTTCCGCCACGGATTCAGCCGGAACGGGCGAAGCCTGGGCGCCAAGGGCGCAGACCAGGCCGATCATCGCAAACCACTCATACCGCATCAGAAACCCAACCCGAGCCGGCGAGTTATCCGATGTCCGACACCGCCGGACAATCACCAAGAACATTAACGATTGTCCACGAAGCGGCGTCTTCAGGCAAGAATTTCCGAACCGGGCGGGTCAAGACCGCCCGCCGGCCTCAGCGCGACGTCGCTTCCTCGCCGGTTTCGGCCGCCTCGGCGGCCTCGGCCTCGTCGGCGCGCTCGGCCTCCTCGGCATACCATTCCTGCGCCGCCTCGACCGCGACGGGCGAGGCGGTCGGCACCACGCCGAGATAGGCGCGGCTCTCCTCGGCGGTGACCGGGCGCCGGGTCATCCGCCACGCGGCGTAAAGGGTGATCGCGGCGAAGACCGCGCCGAGGAAGGCCCAGAACCCGTCCGGCCCGACCAGCTCCATGATCTGGCCCGTTGCCAGCGGCCCGACGATCGCGCCGAGACCGTAGATGAAGACCAGCCCGCCCGAGGCGGCCGGCATGTCCTCGACCTCGAGATAGTCGTTGGTGTAGGCGATCAGCAGCGAATAGAGCGGGCTCGCCATGCCGCCCATCAGGAAGGCGGCCACGAGCAGCGGCCCGAAGCCGCCGCCCAGCAGGAGCCCGCCCAGGCAGGCGGCCGCGCCCAGCGCGCTGACGCCGAGGATCAGCCCCCGCCGGTCGAGCCGGTCCGACAGCCAGCCGATCGGGAACTGCAGCACCAGCGCGCCCGCGAAGATCGCCGCCACGAAGAGCGAAACCTCGCGCAGGCCGAAGCCCGCGGCGGTGCCGTAGACCGAGGCCATGCCGAGCTGGGCCGAGAAGACGCCGCCCAACAGGAAGGTGCCGACCGTGCCCAGCGGCGAGCGGTCGTAGAGCTGCCTGAGCGACATCGGCTTGGCGACCTGCGTCGGCGGGCCGGGCTGCGCCGAGAGCAGGATCGGCGCGAAGGACAGCGAGACCAGCACGGAGGAGAGGATGAACAGCGCGAAGCCGCCCGCATCCGCGAGGTTGAGCGCGCCCTGCGCCGCGATCATGCCCAGCATCTGCGCCACCATGTAGGCCGAGAGCACCGTGCCGCGCGTGCGGTTGCTGGCCGCGTTGTTCAGCCAGCTCTCGGCGGTGACGTAGACCCCCGACAGGCAGAAGCCGAGCCCGACCCGCAGCAGGGTCCAGAGCCACGGCTCGACGATCAGCGGAAACAGGATCAGACCGGCCGACATGAAGGAGCCGAGCGCCGCGAAGACGCGGACATGCCCGACATGGCGGATCATCAGCGGCGCGATGCGCGAGCCGGCGAGGAAGCCCACGAAATAGCCCGAGGTGATGATCGACAGCGAAAGGGTGGAGAACCCCTCGGGGCCGCCGCGCACGCCCATCAGCGTGGACTGCATGCCGTTGCCGATCATGATCAGGACCATGCCCAGCAGCAGCGCCCAGACGCCTCCCAAAACCTGCAGCATGTCCGGGTCTCCCCATCGCGTGGTTTCGGTCGGCATGCGGTATGCCGGCGGGCCGCGGCGCAGGAATGGCCGCTTGCCCGGGCAGGTGGGTCCCTGCCCGGGCCCGGTCAAGGCCGCGCCGGAAATTTCCCGGCTACGAAGTTGGCCCCTGCCCCGTCGCCGGCGCCGTCAGCGCAGGCGGTCGATCGCGCGGCGCAGTTCGCTCGCCATGTCGATGCGGCTCGCCTCGGCGTGCGCGATGCGGATGCGCGCCGCGCGCTCGCCGCCGCCGAAGAACAGGCCGCCGCGGTTGTCCACGGTGAGCAGCACCTCGACCCCGCCGGGCGCGGGCGCGAAGGAGATCTCGACCTCCTCGATGCCGAGATCGCCGAAGCCCGAGGGCCGGAAGTCGAACTCCTGCACGAAGGGCGCGCGCCGCCGCGGGTCGTATTCGACCTCGGTCTCGACCAGCCGGAAGCCGGCCTGCGCGATGCCGTCGAGCACCGCCGTCATGGTCGGGTTCGGCACGATCTCGACGAGGTCGCTATCCTTCGGGTCGATCGCGCCGGGCACGTCGAGCCTCGTGCGCAGATGGGTCCGGGTCGAGCCGATGCTGATCGGCGCGGAGGCCGGCACGTCCATCTCGACCGGGATCGCCAGTTCCTCGCCCGGCGCGACCTGCCCGATCGCGACCTCGCCCGAGACGAGGACGATGTCGCCATGCGCCTTCGCGCCGCCCGGACCTTCCACCAGGCAGTGAGTCACCAGCTCGAGCCGCGCGCTCCGGATCTCCTGGGCGGTGGTGCCGCCTTTGACCCGGATCTCGGCCTTCAGGGTGCCGCCCACCTCGACGCGGTCGTCCTCGAGCACCGCGTCCACGGTGGCGCCGCCGATGCCGAGGCTGGTGAGAACCTTGCCAAACATTGTCTTCGCTCCGTCATGTCGTTCGCGCTGCAATCTGGGGGCTCGGCCGGGCGGCCGAAAGGGCCGCACCGCGCCTTAACGAAAGGGAACCCGGCCGGCGCGGCGCCGGGGCGCCGCCATGCCGATGCCGCGCCGCGGCGCGCGAAAGCCCGCCGATCTTCGGAGCCCAAGCGGCATCGCGACGTTGGGCCCGTGCAGCACACCGAAGCCATTCGCGGAGGACCGACATGCCGCTTCAACGCAGCCTTTGCCTGATCGCCGCCGGACTGCTCGTCACGGCCCCCCAAGCCCAGGCCCGGGAGGTCGAGCCGGCGGGCAATCTCGGGGCGCTGGCCGAGCGGATCGCGGAGGAGGACGCGGCCGCGCGCGGCGACGGCGAGGTGCTGGTCGACGCGATACTGGCGCCCGAGACCGGCGGCCTGCCGCAGATGCGCGAGCGCGGCTACCTGCGCATGGCGGTGCCGCCCGACCCGCTGATGATCGCCTTCGACGGCGAAAACGCCGTCGGCGTGGCGATGGAGATCGCGCGCGAGTTCGAGCTCTACCTCGCCAGCCTCGAGGACGCGTCGAACACGCCCACCGTGGTCGTGCCGACGCCGATGCCGCGGGCCGAGATCCTGCCGGCCGTGCTGGGCGGGCGCAGCGACTTCACCACGCTCACCGCGACCCGCGCCGAGGAGACCGACGGGCTGGCCTACACCCGGCCGCTGATCGAGGACGTCAACGACGTGCCGGTGCTCGCGCCCGGCCTCGACGGGGTGGAGAGCGTCGACAACCTCGTGGGCCTGCCGCTCTACGTCGCCGAGGGCAGCCGCTACGCCGCCAATCTCGAACGGCTGAACGCGGCGCGCGAGGCGGAGGGCCGGCCGGCGCTGGATGTGCGGCTGGTCGACGGGCGGCTCGACGATTACGACCTGATCGAACTGGTCGAGATCGGCGTGATCCCGGCCACGGTCGTCACCGACTTCAAGGCGCGGTTCTGGTCCTCCGCCTATCCTTCGGTCGTCATCCACGAGGCGGTGGAGCTGACCGAGGACGGGCGCATCGCATGGGCGATGCGGCAGGCCAATCCCGAGCTGCGCCGCGCGCTCGAGGGCTTCGCCGAGGTCGCCCGCGAGGGCACGCTTCTGGGCAACGTCGTGCTGGAGCGCTACGCCAACTCGGCCGACTGGATCGAGAATCTCGGCACCGACGCGGCGCAGCTTCGGATCGACGAGGTCGAGCCCGTGATCGAGAAATACTCCGAGCAGTACGATTTCGACCCCGATCTCGTGCTGGCGCAGGCCTACCAGGAATCCCGGCTCGATCAGGACGCGCGCAGCCATGTCGGCGCGGTGGGCGTGATGCAGGTCATGCCGACCACCGCCGCCGACCCGGTGGTGGGGATCCCCGACGTCTCGTCGCTCGACGCCAACGTCCATGCCGGGCTGCGCTACCTGCGCTGGCTGCGCGACAGCTTCTTCGACGCGCCCGAGATCGCGCCGCTCGACCAGACGCTGCTGGCCTTCGCGGCCTACAATGCCGGGCCCGGCGGCGTCGCGAAGGCGCGCCGCCGCGCCGAGGCGATGGGGCTCGACCCCGATGTCTGGTTCGAGAATGTCGAGATCGCGATCCAGGAGGCGGTGAGCCGCGAACCGGCGATCTACGTGCGCAACATCTTCAAGTACTACGTCTCCTACCGGTTGCTCGCCGATCTCGAGGCCGAGGCCGCGGGCCTGCGCGAGCGCATCGAGGAGATCGCCGAGGAGCGGCGCGCCGCCCCCGCCCGGCCCTGAGCCTTGCGCCCGGGCGCGGCCCGTCGCGGCCGCGCCCGGCTTGATGGCGGGCGGTGATCGGGTAACGTCGCGACATGCCGAAGCCGAACCCGCACCGCCCCTTCACGCCGGACCCCGCCCAGATGGCCCTGGCCCCCGCCGTCTCGGGCAACGAGATCAACGGCATGGACCTCGACGCGCCGCGGCCGCCGCGGATGGTCTACTGGGCGCCCGACCCCGACGAGATCCCGCATGGCGGGATGCAGCGCTGGTTCTACACCGTGCGCCCCGACGCGCCGGCGCTGGTGGCCGAGCGTGCCGCCCGGCAGGCGATCCTCGAAGCCCCCCTGCCCGATGTCGCGCCCGAGCGCCGCGAGGCCGCGCCGGAGGAATGGACCGCCGAGCTGGACGGCTTCGTCGCAAGCGGGCTCTGCGAGAAGGCGGGCGTGGCCGAGATGCGGTCCGAATGGTGCTACGAGGGCCACAGCGTGCCGCAGTCGCGGGTGATCCTGCTCGGCGTCCGCCACGACTACGACCGGCTGCGGCAGGCCCCCGAGGTCGAGGCCGGCGCCGAGGTGGTGCGGCAATACGGCCGCGCCGCGCATGCCGCCAAGCAGGTCGCGGGCTGGCTGCGCCGAGCCGGCTGGGCGGCCGAGCCGGTCACCGGGCCGATGACCGGCGCCTTCACGCTGATCCCGCCGGCGCTGGCTTGCGGCTTCGGCGAGCTGGGCAAGCACGGCTCGATCATCGACCGCGACCTCGGCGCCAATTTCCGCCTCTCGGCGGTGCTGACCGACGCGCCCTTCGCGCCGACGCCGCCGCGCGCGCATGGCATCGACGCCTTCTGCGCCAGCTGCCGGATCTGCGAGGATGCCTGCCCGCCACTGGCGATCCAGCCCGAGAAGCGGCGCGTGCGCGGGGTGCGGAAATGGTACGTGGATTTCGACCGCTGCCTGCCCTTCTTCAACGAGCATCACGGCTGCGCCATCTGCATCGCGGTCTGCCCGTGGTCGCGTCCGGGCGTGGGGCCGAACCTCGCGGCCAAGCTGGCCCGGCGCGCCGGGCGCGACCCGCAGGAGGCGGCAGCGGCCGGGCCGGGCGATGCGCGCGACGCCCCGAGCCGCCCGGCCGGCCCGCCGCGATGAGGGCCGGGCCACCGGGCTTTCCGAGCGATCGCCGCCGCCCGCGCCCCGGCGGCCGGCCCGCCCCGGTCTCCGGGGCGGGATCATCCTGAGCGTCAGCTCGCGGTCGCGATGTCCAGCGCCTGGTCGAGATCGGCGATCAGGTCTTCGGGGTCCTCGATCCCGATCGACAGCCGCACCAGGTCCGGCTCGGCGCCCGCCGCCATCTGCTGGTCGACGGTCAGCTGCCGGTGCGTGGTCGAGGCGGGGTGGATGATCAGCGACCGGGTGTCGCCGAGATTGGCGACGTGGCTGAAGAGCTTCAGGCTGTCGACGAGCTTCACGCAGGCCTCGTAGCCGCCCTTCACGCCGACCGTGAACAGCGCGCCCGCCCCCTTCGGCGTGACCTTCGCCACGCGTCCGTGCCAGGGCGAGGACGGCAGGCCGGCCCAGGTCACGCGGTCGATGCGCGGATCCTTCTCGAGCCAGTTCGCCACGCGCTCGGTGTTGGCGACGTGCCGCGCCATGCGCAGGCTCAGCGTCTCGATCCCCATCAGCGCGTAATGCGCGGCCTGCGGGTTCAGCGTCATGCCGAGGTCGCGCAGCCCCACCGCGATCGAGTGGAAGGTGAAGGCCATCGGCCCCAGCGCCTCGTGGAAGTTGAGCCCGTGATAGGCGGGCTCCGGTGCGGCGAGCGAGGGGAACTTGCCCGAGGCGGACCAGTCGAACTTGCCGCTGTCAACCACCACGCCCGCGGTGATCGTGCCATTGCCGGTCAGGTATTTCGTGGCCGAATGCACGACCAGCGTCGCGCCCTGCGCGATCGGGTTGCAGAGATATGGCGTGGCCAGCGTGTTGTCGACGATCAGCGGCAGCCCGACCCGGTCGGCGAGCGCGGCCACCTCGGGCAGGTCGGTGATGTAGCCGCCCGGGTTCGAGATCGACTCGCAGAAGATGGCGCGGGTGTCGTCGTCCACCGCCGCCTCGATCGCGGCGAGATCGTCGAAGTCGACGAAGCGCGCCGACCAGCCGAAGCGCTTGATGGTCTGGCTGAACTGGGTGACGGAGCCGCCATAGAGCCGGGTCGAGACCACCACGTTGCAGCCCGGCCCCATCAGCGGGAACAGCGCCATGATCTGCGCCGCGTGGCCCGAAGAGCAGCAGACCGCCCCCGCCCCGCCCTCGAGCGCGGCGACGCGGTCGGCCAGCGCGGTGACGGTCGGGTTGGTCAGGCGCGAATAGATGTAGCCCACCTCCTGCAGCCCGAACAGCCGCGCGGCGTGGTCGGCATCCTTGAAGACGTAGGAGGTCGACTGGTAGATCGGCACCTGTCGCGCGCCGGTCGCCGGATCGGGCGACGCCCCGGCATGAATCTGCAACGTGTCGAAGCCGAGCGTGCGCTGGTCGGTCATGATGTCCTCTTCCCTCCGATAGGCCGCCCGACGCTAGCCGCACGGGCCGGCACAGGCAACGCCCCGCGCCAACGCAAGTCGCGGGCCGTCGCGCGCCTCGGAAGGGAGCGGTGCCCTATCGCGCCCCGAGAGCCGCCTCGGGTTGCCTTGCGCCGTTTGGGTCGACCAGCGCGCCGGATGCGAGGAGCGCCGCGATCCGCTCGGACGGGTAGCCGATCTCTTCGAGCACCTCCCGCCCGTGCTGGCCCAGAAGCGGCGCGGGGCGCGCGTTCGGCGCCATGCCGGCCGAGTACTTGACCGGGTGGCCGATCCCCTGCACCGGCCCGGCCTGCGGGTGATCGGTCTCGACGATCATGCCGCGCGCCCGCGCCTGCGGGTCGGCCTGCATCTCGGGGATGCTCAGCACCGGCCCGGCCGGCAGGCCGGCCGCCTCCATGCGCGTGAGCCAGTCGGCGGTGTCGCGCGCCCGCAGGTGGCCGTTCAGGATCTCGACCAGCGCCGGCAGGTTCAGCATCCGGTCGCGGTTCGAGCCGAAGCGCGGGTCGGCGTCGAGCTCGGGCGCGCCGATCACCTGCAGCAGCCGCAGCCAGTTCTGCTGGTTGGCGGCGCCGACATTGATCCAGCCGTCGCGGGTCTCGAAGGCCTGGTAGGGCGCGTTGAGCGGATGCGCCGAGCCGACCGGCCCCGGCGTCTCGCCGGTGGCGAAGGCGATGGCGCTCTGCCAGTAGGTGAGCGTGATCCCGGCCTCGAACAGCGAGGTGTCGACCTTCTGCCCCTGCCCGGTCTCGCGGGCGCGGGCATAGGCCGCGACGCAGCCCATCGCGGCGAGGATGCCGGCGGTGATGTCGGTGATCGGCGCGCCGGGCTTGACCGGCGGCCGGCCCGGCCCCTCGCCGGTGATCGACATCAGCCCCGACATGCCCTGCGCGATCAGGTCGAAGCCGCCGCGGCTGGCATAGGGCCCGGTGCGGCCGAAGCCGGAGATCTCGCAATAGACCAGCCGCGGGTTGATCTCGCGCAGGCTCTCGTAGCTGAGGCCGAGCTTCTCCATCGTGCCCATGCGGTAGTTCTCGATCACCAAGTCGGCCCCGGCCAGCAGGTCGCGCAGCGCCTGCACCGCCTCGGGCCGCTTGAGGTCGAGCGCGATGCCGCGCTTGTTGCGGTTCATCATCAGGTAGGCGGCGCTCTCGCCCTCGATCTCGGGCGGCACGAAGCGGCGGCTGTCGTCGCCCGCGGGCTTCTCGACCTTGATCACGTCGGCGCCCATGTCCGCCAGCATCAGCCCGCAGGCGGGCCCGGCCATGATATGCGCGAGCTCCACCACCTTCATGCCCGCCAGCGGTCCGCTCATCTGCCCCTCCATTCCGGCTTTCGCTTGGCGAGGAAGGCCTCCATCCCGTGGCGGAAATCCTCGCTCATGTAGCACAACTCGATCAGGTCCGCGTCTTCGACCGCGCGCGCCTCGCGGTTACGGCGCATCGCCTCCTTGGTGGCGCGCAGCGTCAACGGCGCCATGCCCGCGAGCGTCTCGGCGATCCCGTCCGCCCGCGCCATCAGCGCCGCCTCGTCGGGCAGCACCTCCGAGACGAGGCCGATGGCGTGCGCCTCGCCGGCCTCGATCAGCCGGGCGGTGAAGATGATCTCGCGCAGCCGCCCGGCGCCGACCAGCTCGGTCAGCCGCGCGAGGTTGCCGGCGGCGAGGCAGTTGCCCAGCGTCCGCGCGATCGGGAAGCCGAAGCGCAGGGTCTCGGAGGCGATGCGGATGTCGCAGGCCGCGGCGATCGCCGCGCCGCCGCCGGTGCAGGCGCCGTGGATCGCCGCCAGCGTCGGCAGCGGGCAGGTCTCGAGGTCGCGCAGCACCGAGGCGATCCGCGCCTCGTAGTCATGCGCGTCGCGCGCCGTCTCGAAGCCGCGGAACTGGGTCATGTCGGTGCCGGCCGCGAAGGCCCGGCCGCCGGCGCCAGAGATCACCACCGCGCGGACCGAGCCGTCGGTCGGCACCGTGCGGCAGGCCTCGGCCAGCGCCTCGTACATGGAAAAGCTCAGCGCGTTGCGCGCCTCGGGGCGGTTGAAGACGAGGTGGAGCGTCGCACCGCGACGCTCCACGATCAGCTCATCGGTCGATGTCATCTGTAGAAGTACTCCACCAGGAAGAGCGGCACGGCCGGCACGTAGGTGCACAGCATCAGCACCGCGAGCAGCACGCCGACGAAGCCGACATTGACCTTCGATACCTCCCAGATATTGGCCCGCGCCACCGCGCAGCTGGTGATCAGCACCGAGGCCACCGGCGGGGTCTGCTGCCCGATCGCAAGGTTCAGCGTCACCACGAGGCCGAAATGCACCGGGTCGATGCCGGCCTGCTGGATCAGCGGGATGACGATCGGCACCACAAGGATGATCGCCGCCGCCGAGTGCAGGAAGAAGCCGATCACCAGGAAGAAGACGTTGAGGATCAGCAGGATCGCCCATTGCTCGGAGGTGATGGCGAGGATGCCCTGGGCCAGCTGCTGCGGGATCTGCGCCCGGGTCAGGAAGCCGCCCATCAGCACAGAGGCCGCGACCAGCAGCATCACCACCGCCGTCTGCATGCCGCCGTCGAGCATCGCCCGGCGCAGGTGCTTGAGATCGACGTTGCGATACCAGGCCGAGACGACGAGCGCCGCGATCACCGCGAGGCCCGCGGCCTCGGTGGCGGTGACGAAGCCGCCGAAGATGCCGCCGAGGATGATCACCGGCAGCACGAAGGCCGGCAGCGCCTCGATGAAGGTGGCCTTGAGGCGCGGCACGTTGAACGCCTCCTCGGTCGGCAGGTTGTAGCGCCGCGCGAACCAGTAGGCGACGCCCATCAAACCGCCCGCACCGAGCAGGCCGGGCACGAGGCCCGCGACGAAGAGCTGCTCCACCGAGGTGTTGGCCGAGGCGGCGTAGAGGATCATCGGGATCGAGGGCGGGATGATGATCGCGAGCGAGGCCGAGGACGAGGTCACCGCCGCCGAGAGCGCGCCGGAATAGCCGCGCTTCTTCATCTGCGGGATCAAGATCGAGCCCATCGCCGCGACGTCGGCCACCGCCGAGCCGGAGATCTCGGCGAAGAACAGCGACACGCCGATGTTCACCATGGCGAGGCCGCCGCGGATGAAGCCGATCAGCGCCGAGACGAAGTTGATCAGCCGGTCGGTGATGCCGCCGGCGTTCATGATCGCGCCGGCCAGCACGAACATCGGGATCGCGATCAGCGAGAACTTGGTCGCGCCGCCATACATGTCGAGCGCGATGGTCGCGAGCGAGTTGACCCCTTCCGTCGCCAAGAGGCCGATCACGCCGGCCATGGCCAGCGCCACGGCGATCGGCACGTTGATGCAGATCAGCGCCACCAGCGCCACGAAGATGAACAGCATCAGCATCAGCGGACCTCCCCGACCACGTGGCCGGCGTTCTTGTGCATCTCGGTGTCGACCTCCTCCTCAATCTCGGCATGTTCGAGCGAGATGCCGCGCGCGGTCTTCGACCAGTAGTCCGGCAGGCTCAGAAGCTGCCCCGCGATGAACAGGATCGCGCCGACCGGGATCACCGACTGGGTCAGCTGCACCGGCACCCATGTGAGCGAGACGAGGTAGGAGCCCTCGAGGATCGCCAGCACCTGGAAGCCGGCCTGCGCCATCAGCACGAAGAAGGTCAGCACCACCGCCTCGCCGAAGGCGAGCGCCGCCATGCGCCAGCGCGGCGGCAGCGCCAGCAGCACCGTGTCGAAGCCGATATGCCGCCGCTTCAGCGCCGCCAGCGCCGAGCCGTAATAGGTGATCCAGGCCAGCATGATCGCGGCGACCTCGTCGTACCACGAGAAGCTCTCGCCCAGGAGCCGGGCCAGCACGGCGACGATGACCACCCCGGTCAGCGCCACCATCAGCGCCACGGTGATCCATTCGAGCAGCAGCGCCATCACGGCGGATATTCGGTTCAAGATGTCCATGGGCCCCTTGGTCCCTGCGGCCTGTGTGGGGCGGCGGGCCGCGCGCCCGGCGCCGATCGCGGCTGGCTGTGTCATCGTTCACTCGCTGGAGGGCTGGCCCCGCGCCCCGCGGGCGCGGGGCAAGGGGGGGATCGGATGCGACCGGGGCGCCGCCCTTTTGGACGACGCCCCGGCCCCGTTCAGCTCGACCCGCCGCCGAGCGCGAGCACCTTGTCGATCAGATCGCCGCCGCCCTCGACCTCGGCGGCGAAGGCGTCGTAGATCGGCCGCGACGCCTCTATGAAGGCGGCCTTGTCGGCCTCGTTGACCTCGACCCCGGCGGCCTTGATCTCCTCGAGCAGGTCCACCTCCATCTGCGCGGCGGTCTCGTAGGTGAAGTCCTGCGTCTGCGCCGCGCAGTCGCTCAGCACCGCGCGCACCTCCTCGGGCAGGTCGTCGAAATGCTTCTTCGAGGCGAGGATGTAGGCCGGCGTGTAGACGTGGCCGGTGATCGACAGGTAGTCCTGCACCTCCTGGAACTTGGCCGAGGCGATCTGGGCGTAGGGGTTCTCCTGGCCGTCGATCACCCCGGTCTGCAGCGCGGTGAACACATCCGAGAAGGACATCGGCGTCGGGTTGGCGCCGTAATGCTGGAACATCTTCACCCGCCAGGCGCCGTTCGGCGTGCGCAGCTTCACCCCGTCGAGATCGGCGGGCACGTTGACCGGCCGGACGTTGTTGGTGATGTGGCGAAAGCCGTTCTCGGCCAGGCCGACGATGGTGTAGCCGTTCTCGTTGGCCGCGCCCTCGAACACATCCATCATCTCGCCCTGGACCCGGCGCATGTGGTCGCGGTCCTGGATGATGTAGGGCATCTCGAACACCCCGAAGCGGTCGTCGACCGAGGACATCACCGACGAGGGCAGCGCGAAATGCACCTGCCCGAGCTTCAGCTTCTGCAGCAGCTCCTGGTCCTTGCCGAGCTGCGACGAGCCGAAGGCCTGGACCTCGGCCGCGTCGCCCAGCTCGGCATTGGCGCATTCGGCGAAGTGGTTCGCGGTCGCCTCGAACAGCGAGCCGGGATTTCCGACATGGCCGAAGCGCAGCGTCATGTCGGCGGCCATGGCCTGGCCGGCGATCAGCGCGGACAGCGCCGCACCGGCGAGAATCTTGGTGTTCATGGGTTCCTCCTCCCTATGGACCCGTCGTCCCGGAGGGGGGCGGCGGCCGGCCGTTCCGGCTCTGTCCGCCGCTCCCCTCGCCCGCGTCGCGCACCCGCCGCCGCCCTGCCCCTCGGGGGCGCGCGGCGGGCGCGCCGACTCACTCGGCGGCGGCCCTGAGCGCGGACTGGCCGCCCCCGAGCACCTGCATCGCCGCCTGCACGCCGCCCTTGCGATGCGGCACGCCCGCATCCGAGAGCGCCATCTCCACCCCCGCCAGCGTGCCGCAGAGCATGAGGTCGTTGAAATCGCCCAGATGCCCGATCCGGAACACCCGGTCGGCCACCTTGCTCAGCCCGTTGCCGAAGGAGATGTCGTAATTCTCGAGCGCGATCGCCCGGAACCGGTCGGCCGAATGCCCCTCGGGCATCATCACCGCGGTCAGCACGCCCGAGCGGTCCTCGGGCCGGGCGCAGAGCACCTCGAGCCCCCAGGCCTCGACCGCCGCGCGGGCGGCCTCGCCATGCCGGGTGTGGCGGGCGAAGACGTTCTCGAGCCCCTCCTCGCGCAGCATCGCGATCGCCTCGTTCAGCCCGTAGAGCAGGTTGGTCGCGGGCGTGTAGGGGAAGTAGCCGGTGTCGTTCGGCCCCATCATGTCGTCCCAGGCCCAGTAGGCCTTCGGCAGGCCTGCGGTCTTCGATGCGGCCACGGCCTTCTCGCTGACCGCGTTGAAGGACAGGCCCGGCGGCAGCATCAGCCCCTTCTGCGAGCCCGAGACCGTGACGTCGACGCCCCATTCGTCATGGCGGTAGTCGATCGAGGCCAGCCCCGAGATCGTGTCGACCATGAACAGCGCCGGGTGGCCGGCGGCGTCGATGGCGCGGCGGATCGCGGCGATGGGCGAGACGGCGCCGGTCGAGGTCTCGTTGTGGACCACGCAGACCGCCTTGATCTCGTGGGCCTCGTCCTCCTTCAGCCGGGCCGCGATCGCGTCGGGGTCGGCGCCGCGGCGCCAGTCGCCCTCGATGAAGACCGGCTTCAGCCCCAGCCGCTCGGCCAGCTTCTTCCACAGCGTCGCGAAATGGCCGGTCTCGTACATCAGCACGGTGTCGCCGGGCGACAGCGTGTTGACCAACGCCGCCTCCCAGGCGCCGGTGCCGGAGGACGGGTAGATGATCACCCGGTTCTCGGTGCCGAACACCCATTTCGCGCCCTCCAGCGCGGCGCGGCCGACCTCGGCGAAGGCCGGGCCGCGATGATCCATGGTCGGGTAGTCCATCGCCCGCAGGATGCGGTCTGGCACGTTGGACGGGCCGGGGATCTGCAGAAAATGACGGCCAGCAGGCATCTGGGACGCTCCCTTGATCATTGGCCGCCGCGTCGGGCGCCCCCTTCCGGCGGGGGCCTCGGGCCTTTCGGTTGACCTGAATTGAATTCTGAATTCATAATTCCTGTCAAGGAACAATATGTCGGACGGGGCGGGGAGAGCGACAGGATGCTGCGCGAGGGGCTGAGGCGTCGGCTGGCCGACGAGTTCGAGGGCGAGGTGCTGTTCGATGCCTTCTCCCGCGGGCGCTACGCGACGGATGCGTCGCATTACCAGATCATGCCCGCCGGGGTGGCGGTGCCGAAAAGCGCGGCCGACGTGGCCCGCGCGCTGGCCGCGGCCCGCGAGGACGGCGTGCCCGTCACCATGCGCGGCGGCGGCACCTCGCAATGCGGCCAGACCATCAACACCGGGCTGATCCTCGACGGCTCGCGCCATCTCAACCGGATCCTCGACCTCGACGTGGCGGGGCGCCGCGCGCTGGTGCAGCCGGGCATCGTGCTCGACGAGCTGAACCGCCAGCTCAGGCCGCACGGGCTGTGGTTTCCGGTTGATGTCTCGACCGCCTCGCGCGCCACCATCGGCGGCATGGTCGGCAACAATTCCTGCGGCGCGCGCTCGCTGCGCTACGGCACCACGCGCGACAACGTGATCTCGATCCAGGGGCTGCTCGCCGACGGCAGCGAGTTCGACTTCGGTCCCGGCTCGGGCAATAGCGTGCCCGAGCCGCTGCTGCACCGGCTGCTCGGCATCGGCGAACGCGAGGCTCGCGAGATCGCCCGCCGCTTCCCGCAGGTGCAGCGCCGGGTCGGCGGCTACAACATCGACGCGCTGGTGCCGAACGGCCAGCCGGTCAACCTCGCGCATCTGCTGGTGGGCTCCGAGGGCACGCTCGCCGTCTCGACCGCGATCGAGATCAAACTCTCCCCCCTGCCCGCGCAGCAGAAGGCGCAAGGGGTGTGCCACTTCCCGACCTTCCGCGCGGCGATGGAGGCGGCGCAGCACCTCGTGAAGCTCGACCCCACGCAGGTCGAGCTGGTCGACCGCACCATGCTGAACCTCGCCCGCGAGATCCCGGTCTTCGTGCCGACCCTCGATGCCTTTGTGAAAGGCGACCCTGCGGCGCTGCTGTTCGTCGAGTTCGACGACCCCGACACCAATGCCGAGCGGATCGCCGAGCTGCACGACACCATGTCCGATCTCGGCTACGGCTTCGGCCGGGGCGGCGCGCAGGAGGGCGGCGTGGTCGAGGTCTGGGACGCGAAGCTCATGGCCGATATCGGCGAGCTCAGGAAGTCGGGCCTCAACATCATGATGTCGATGAAGGAGGCCGGGAAGCCCGTCTCATTCGTCGAGGACGCGGCGGTGCCGCTCGAGCACCTCGCCGACTACACCGACCGGCTGACGGACGTGTTCCGCAAACACGGCACCGAGGGCACGTGGTACGCCCATGCCTCCGAAGGCTGCCTGCATGTCCGCCCGGTCCTGAACCTGCGGCTCGAGAAGGACGTGAAGGCGATGCGCGCCATCGCCGAGGAAGCCTTCGACATGGTGCGCGACTACAAGGGCTCGCATTCGGGCGAGCATGGCGACGGCATCGTGCGCTCGGAGTTTCACGTGAAGATGTTCGGGCCGCGCCTCGTGCGCGCCTTCGAGGAGGTGAAGGACGCCTTCGACCCGGAGCGGCGCTTCAACCCCAACAAGATCGTCGAGCCGCCGCGCATGGATGACCGGTCGCTCCTGCGCTACCCCGAGGGCTACCGCTTCGACGATCTGCAGACCGGTCTCGACTGGTCGGCCTGGTCCGGCGCCTCGGGCGGCTTCCAGGGCGCGATCGAGATGTGCAACAACAACGGCGCCTGCCGCAAGCTCTCGGGCGGGGTGATGTGCCCGAGCTACCGGGTGACCCGCAACGAACGGGACGTCACCCGCGGCCGCGCCAACGCGCTGCGGCTGGCGCTGTCGGGCAGGCTCGGGCGCGACGCGCTCTTCTCCGACGAGATGGCCGAGACCTTGAAGCTCTGCGTCGGCTGCAAGGCCTGCCAGCGCGAATGCCCGACCGGCGTCGACATGGCGAAGATGAAGACCGAAGTGCTGCACCAGCGCGGCAAGAAGCTGGGCTTCTCGCTGAAGGACCGGCTGATCGCCGAGATGCCGCGCTACGCCCGCCTCGCCGCGCGGGCCGGCCCGCTCTTCGCGCTGCGCGAGCGCGTGCCGGCGGTGGCGAAGCTGGCCGAGCGGATCACCGGCATATCGGCCCGCCGGACCCTGCCCCGCTTCCGCCGCGACGCCTTCCGCGAGGCCGAGATCACCGCCGCGCCGGCGGGTAGTGCGGGCGAGGTCGTGCTCTTCGCCGACAGCTTCAACCGCTGGATGGAGCCGGAAATTCCCCGCGCCGCGCTCAGGGTGCTGACCCGCGCCGGCTACACCGTGCATTCGGCGATGCCCGGTGGCGAGCGGCCGCTCTGCTGCGGGCGCACCTACCTCGCCGCCGGGATGCTCGGCCGCGCGCGCGCCGAGGCGCGGCGCACGCTCGAGGCGCTCTTGCCGCATGTCGAGGCGGGCCGCCCGGTGATCGGGCTGGAGCCGTCCTGCCTGCTCACCCTGCGCGACGAGTTCAAGGCGCTGCTGCCGGGCGAGGAAGCCGAGCGGCTGGCCAGGCATGCCCTGCTCTTCGAGGAGTTCGTCGCCCGCGAGACGGCGGCCGGGCGGATGCAACTGCCCTTCTCCTCCGGGGCCGCGACGGCGCATGTGCACGGCCATTGTCACCAGAAGGCCGCCGGCGCGATGGGCGATATGGAACGCGCGCTGGCGGCGATTCCCGGGCTCGACGCCAGCGTGATACAATCGTCCTGCTGCGGCATGGCCGGCGCCTTCGGCTACGGCGCCGACACGATCGACGTGTCGCTCGCCATGGGCGAGGCCGAGCTGCTGCCCGCGGTGCGCCGCGCCGCGCCCGATGCGCTGATCATTGCCAACGGCACGTCCTGCAGGCATCAGATCGCCGACGGCACGAGGCGGCGGGCGCTGCACATCGCCGAGGTCTTCGACCGCATGACCTCGGACGCGAAAGGAGACCGGCATGACGGCCAATCCGCAGATCCCTGACCCGGCCGGGCTGCTGGCCCGCCCTGCCCTCGCGGTGCAGGTGGCCGACGTGCTGCGCGGGCTGATCCTCGAGGGCGAGCTGAAGGGCGGCGAGAAGATCCGCGAGCGCGAGCTGACCGAGCGCTTCGGCGTCTCGCGCACGCCGCTGCGCGAGGCGATGAAGATCCTCGCCTCGGAGGGTCTGATCGACCTGATCCCGAACCGCGGCGCGGTGGTGGCGCGGCGCAGCGACGCCGAGCTGGCCGACGCCTTCCCGGTGCTCGCAGCGCTTGAGGGCATCGCCGGGCGGCAGGCGGCCGAGCGCGCGAGCGACGCCGAGATCGCCGAGATCGCGCGGCTGACCGGGGCGCTGCGCGACGCGGTCGGCGCCGGCGACCGGCCGCTCTACTTCGAGATCAACCAGAAGATCCACGCCGCCATCCTCGCCGCCAGCCGCAACGAGATGCTGGCCCGGACCCACGCCACCGTCGCCGGGCAGATCCACCGCGCCCGCTACCAGGCCAACCTGACCCGCAGCCGCTGGGAAAAGGCGCTGGCCGAGCACGAGCGCATCGCCGAGGCGCTGGCGGCGCGCGACGGCGCGGCGCTGGGGACGCTGCTTCACGACCACATGATGGCCAAGCTCACCGCGATCCTCGAGGCGCGGCGCAGCGGCGCGGCGGGCTGAGCCGCGCTCAGCCGCCGAAGCGGTCGCGCAGCTGGTTCTTCTGCACCTTGCCCATGGCGTTGCGCGGCAGCTCGCCTACGATCTCCAGCCGCCTGGGCTGCTTGAAGCGCGCGAGGCTGCCTTGCATCGCCGCCATCACCGCGTCCGTGTCGATGCGCGCGCCCGGCTTCGGCACCAGCACGCCCAGCACCGCCTCGCCGAAATCAGCGTCCTTCACACCGATCACCGCGCTTTCCAGCACGCCGGGCTGCGCGTCGAGCAGCAGCTCGATCTCCTTGGGGTAGATGTTGTAGCCGCCCGAGATGATCAGGTCCTTGTCGCGACCGACGATGGTGACGTAGCCGTCCGCGTCGATCCGGCCGAGATCGCCGGTGATGAAGAAGCCGTCCGCGCGCAGCTCGGCCGCGGTCTTCTCGGGCATCTGCCAGTAGCCCTTGAAGACGTTGCGCCCGCGCACCTCGATGATCCCGACCTCGCCCTGCGGCAGCGGCTCGCCGGTCTCGCGGCCGGTGATCTTCAGCTCGACCCCGGGCAGCGGGAAGCCGACCGTGCCGGCGCGGCGCTCGCCGTCATGCGGGTTCGAGGTCGACATGTTGGTCTCGGTCATGCCGTAGCGCTCGAGGATTCGGTGGCCGGTGCGCGCCTCGAACTCGAGATGCGTCTCGGCCAGGAGCGGCGCCGAGCCGGAGATGAAGAGCCGCATGTTGCGCGCGGTCTCGGCGGTGAAGCGCTCGTCGCCCAGAAGCCGCGTGTAGAAGGTCGGCACGCCCATCATCGTCGTGGCCCGCGGCATCAGCTCGATCACCCGGTCGAGGTCGAACTTCGGCAGGAAGATCATCGACCCGCCCGCCAGCGCCAGCGTGTTGGTCGCCACGAAGAGCCCGTGGGTGTGGAAGATCGGCAGCGCGTGCAGCAGCACGTCGTCCTCGGTGAAGCGCCAGTGATCGACCAGAACCCCGGCGTTGGACAGCAGGTTGTCCTGCGTCAGCATCGCTCCCTTGGAGCGCCCCGTCGTACCCGAGGTGTAGAGAAAGGCGGCAAGATCGTCGGCGCTCCGCGCGGCGGTGTCGTAGTTCTCGGGCATCGCGCCCGCGCGCTGCATCAGCGTGCCCGACCCGTCGGGGCCGAGCGTCAGCAGCGCCGCGCCGAGCCGGTCGCAGAGCGGGGCCAGCGCGCCCTGCGCGCCGGGGTCGCAAACGAGGATCCGCGCGCCGCTGTCCTCGACGAAATAGCTCAGCTCTTCGGTGGTGTAGGCGGTGTTGAGCGGCAGGAAGACGAAACCGCCCTGCACGCAGGCGGCATAGAGCGCCAGCGCCTCGGGCGACTTGGCAACCTGCGCGGCCAGCCGGTCGCCCGGTCGCAGCCCGGCGGCGGAGAGGGCATGCGCGATCTTCGCCGCCATGGCGAGAAAGCCGTCATAGCCGATCTCGCGCCCGTCCTGCAGGTGCAGGAACGTCCTGCCCTGCCCGGCATGGCGTCCGAAGATCGTGTCGTAGAGCGGGTTGGCCATTCTCGATCCTCCTCCTCGCGCGCCGCCACGCTGCGCGGGATTGCATGCAGTGTCAAGTTTTCGTATACAATTTGGCATCAACTGCATATGCGAGGGGGCGCGATGAGCGGCAGCCGCAGCGACCTGATCGCCGAAACGCTCGAGCAGGACATCCTGCGCGGCCGCTTCGCGCCCGGCACCCGTCTCGACGAGACCCGGCTGGCCAAGGAGCACGGCGTGTCGCGCACGCCGATCCGCGAGGCGTTCCAGAGGCTGTCGGCCGCCGGGCTGGTCGAGCAGGTGCCGCGCCGCGGCGTCTTCGTGCGCGAGATCGGCACGGTCGAACTGCTCGAGATGTTCGAGGTCATGGCGGAGCTCGAGGCCGCCTGCGGCCGCCTTGCCGCGCGGCGCATCGCGGACGCGGCGCTGGACGAGCTGGAGGCCGCCAATGCCGGTTGCCGCGCGGCGATGGAAGCGGGCGACATCGACGGCTATTACCTCGAGAACGAGCGCTTCCATCACCGGCTCTATGCGGAGTCGGGCAATGCCTTCCTGTGCGGCGAGGCGCGGCGCCTGCATCGCCGGCTCCGGCCGTTCCGCCGGATGCAGCTGCAGCTGCGCGGCCGGATCCCGCAATCGATGAACGAGCACGAGGCGATCATGGCGGCGCTGCGCGAGGGCGATGCCGAGCGCGCGGCATCGCTGCTACGCGACCACGTGGCGATCCAGGGCGAGAAGTTCCGGCTGCTGGTCGCGGGCCTGCGGACGGCCGGCTGACGCCGGCCCGCCCCCTGTTCAGACCGAGACCTCGGCCAGCAGCCGCTCGCGCGGAAGTGCCGCGCGCGCCCCCGACAGCGTCACCGCGCCGCGCCGCATCACCACCACCCGGTCCGCCAGCTCGACCGCGAAGTCGAAATACTGCTCGACCAGCACGATCGCCATGTCGCCGCGCTCGCGCAGGCGGCCGATCACCCGGCCGATCTGCTGGATGATGTTGGGCTGGATGCCCTCGGTCGGCTCGTCGAGCAGCAGGAGCTTCGGGCGCAGCACCAGCGCCCGGCCGATGGCGAGCTGCTGCTGCTGCCCGCCCGAGAGGTCGCCGCCGCGCCGGTGGCGCATCTCGTGCAGCACCGGGAACAGCTCGTAGATCTCGTCGGGCACGCTGCGCTCGGCCCGCGGCAGGCCGGCATAGGCGGTCTCGAGGTTCTCGCGCACCGTCAGCAGCGGGAAGATCTCGCGCCCCTGCGGCACGTAGCCCAGGCCGCGCCGCGCCTTGCCATGCGCCGAAAGCGCGGTGATGTCCTCGCCGCCCAGCCGGATCGTCCCGGCGCTGGGCCGGTGCCGGCCCGACAGCGCCCGCAGCAGGCTGGTCTTGCCGACGCCGTTGGTGCCCATCACGCAGGTCACCTCGCCCGGCCGCGCCGAAAGGCCGACCCCGTGCAGGATCCGGCTGTGCCCGTAATGCAGGTCGAGCCCGTCCACGTCCAGCATGCTCACCTCCCCAGATAGACGTCGATGACGTCCTTGTTCGACGTCACGTGATCGAGGCTGCCCTCGGCCAGCACCGAGCCCTCGTGCAGCACCGTCACGCGGCAGTTCAGCCGCCGCACGAACTCCATGTCGTGCTCGACCACCACCACCGCGCGGGTCTTCGCCGCCTCGACAAGGATCTCGGTGGTCTTCTCGCGCTCGGCGGGCGTCATGCCGGCCGCAGGCTCGTCGACCAGCAGGAGCTTCGGCTCCTGCGCCAAGAGCATGCCGATCTCCAGCCACTGCTTCTGGCCGTGGCTCAGCTCGCCGGCCTTGCGCGCCAGATGCGCCGACAGCCCGATCGTGCCCGCCAGCTCGCGCATCCGCTCCATCTCGGCAGGCTTCGGCCGCCAGATCAGCGCCGCGAAGGGCCCGCGCCGGTTCTTCAGCGCCATCAGCAGGTTGGTCTCGACGCTCTGGTCCTCGAACACGGTGGGCTTCTGGAACTTGCGCCCCACCCCCTCGCGGGCGATCCGCGCCTCGGAGAGCCCCGTGAGCGACAGCCCCTTCTCGCCCCAGCGCACCGTGCCGCTGTCGGCCCGGGTCTTGCCGGTGACGATGTCCATGAAGGTGGTCTTGCCCGCGCCGTTCGGCCCGATCACCGCGCGCAGCTCGGCCGGGCCGATGCGGAAGGAGAGGTTGTTGATGGCGCGGAAGCCGTCGAAGCTCACCGACACGCCGGACACTTCCAGAAGCGACGTCATGCCTCGGCCTCCTGTTCGCGCAGCGCGCCCGCATCGGGGCCCAGATCCGCGCCGTGCCGGTCGGCGCCGCGGCGGCGCGACCACAAGTCCACCAGACCGCCCAGCCCCTTCGGCGCCAGGAGCGTCACCGCGACGAAGCCCGCGCCGAGCATCACCAGCCACCAGTCGACCCAGACCAGCCGGACGGGGCCGAGATCGAGGTCGGGCAGCCGCCCGGAGGTGAAGAAGGACGACACGAGGCTCACCGCCACCGCGCCGATCACCGCGCCGTAGAGCCGCCCGCGCCCGCCGATCGCCACCCAGACCGCGAGGTAGATCGACGCGATCGGCATCATCTCGGCCGGGTTCACGATCCCGGCCTGCGGGTAGTAGAGCGCGCCCGCCACGCCGGTGATCGCGGCCGAGAGCGTGAAGATCGCGAGCTTGTAGCCCTCGACCGGGTAGCCGAGGAAGCGCACCCGGCTCTCGTTGTCGCGGATGCCGCGCAGCACCGCGCCGAACTTGCCCGAGACCAGCCACGCGGACAGCAGATAGCCGAGCGCCAGCGCCGCGGCCGAACCCCAGAGGAACCACAGCGCCACCTCGGCCTGCGGCACGCCCTCCGCGCCGGGGATGTTCTGCAGCCCCGAGAGCCCGTTGTTGCCCCTGAGCCCGCTGTCGTTCTGAAACAGCCACAGCGCCAGCGCCAGCGTCATCGCCTGCGTCAGGATCGACAGGTAGACCCCGGTCACGCGCGCCCGGAAGGCGAGCCAGCCGAAGACCGCCGCCAACGCCGCCGGCACCAGCACCACCAGCGCGAGCTGCGCGGCCAGGCTGCCCGAGAAGGCCCAGACCAGCGGGAAGCTGTCAGAGCCCACCACGCCGAAGATCTGCCCGGCCACGGCGGCGTCGATCTCCGAAGGCGTCGGCGGGATCGGCTGCGCGGCGAGGTTCGCGGTCACCACGTCGCGGGTCCGCGCCGCCATCAGCCACATGCCGATCATGTAGCCGCCCAGGCCGAAGAAGGCGATGTTGCCGAGCGACAGGATGCCCGCGTAGCCCCAGACGAGGTCCATGGCGAGCGCGGCCAGCGCGAGGCAGAGCGTCATGCCCAGCGTCTTGACGAAGCTGGTCGAGAGCCCGCCGCCCATCGCCTCGGAGAAGACCGTGACGGCGAAGACCAGCGCGAGGATCGCGCCCAGCATCACCGGGACGGAGGGGTTGCGGGAGAGGAACGAGCCGGTCATGCGGCCTCCGCTTGGTTGAGGGGGGACATGCTCAGTCCCCCGCCGCCCGGCCCCTGAGCGCGACGATGCCGCGCGGCCGGAACTGGATGAAGAGGATCACGACGAGGATCATGTAGGTCTGCGCCGCCAGCGTGTTCGACGGGTTGGCGGTCTCGATCGCCTTCTGCAGCCCGCCGATCATCGCCGCGCCAGCCAGCGTGCCCCAGATGTTGCCGACGCCGCCCACGACCACGGTCATGAAGCTCTGCACGATGTAGTCGGCGCCCATCTCGGAGGTGACCTTGGCGTAGAGCCCGATGGCGACGCCGGCGATCCCGGCGATGCCCGAGCCGAGCCCGAAGGTCAGCATGTTGACCCGGCCCGGATCGATCCCGGCCGAGGCCGCCATGCCCGGGTTCTGCGTCACCGCGCGGGTCTCGAGCCCGAGCCGGGTGCGCTTCATCAGGAACAGGAAGAAGCCGAGGAACATCAGCGCCAGCACGAAGATCGCGATGCGGATATGGCTGATGCCGACCACGTCGTTCATGATCCACGCGCCGCCGAGCCAGTCCGGCGCAGTCAGCGGCCGGGCCTGCGTGCCGAAGGCGATCTTGGCGAGCTGCTGCAGCGCGATCGAGATGCCGAAGGTGGCGAGCAGCGTCTCCAGCGGCCGGTGGTAGAGATGCCGGATCACCAGCCGCTCCATCGCAACGCCGGCGGCGAATGTCACCACGAAGGCCGCCGGCAGCGCCGCGATCAGCGACAGCGTCCGGTCGGGCACGAGCTGCTGCACCAGATAGGCGGTGTAGGCGCCCATCATGATGAACTCGCCATGCGCCATGTTGATCACGCCCATCACCCCGAAGGTGACGGCCAGCCCGATCGCGGCAAGAAAGTAGATCGATGCGAGCGACAGCGCGTCGAGCCCGAGATCGACGCCCTTCATCGCCGTCACCTTGGTGTCGATCGCCGCCAGCGCCCGGCGCGCCGCGTCGGTGACGGCGGCGGAGGGCTCGAGGTAGATCTCGTGGAAGCCGTGCGCGGCGAGCGCTGCCTCGACCTGCGCCTCGTCCACCCGCGGCGGCACGAGGCCCTGCCCGGCCAGCGCGTCATAGGCCGCGGCCCGCCTGCCCGGATCGCCGAGCTGCGCCACCGGCACGCCCGCCACCCTGCCCGCCTCGATATTCGCGGCAAGCGCGTCGCGGATCTGCGCGTCGGTCGGGCGCGGCGGCGCCAGCCCGGCATCGACCAGCATCGCGTAGGCCGCGGCATGGCCGAAGCCGTCCGCGCCGGGCACCAGCCTTGCGGCGAGATTGCCCTCGGGCGTCTCGCCCGCCGGGCCCGCCACGCGCCGCGTTGCCAGAAGCGGGTTCAGCGCGCCGCGCGCCTCGACCGAGATGTCGCCCGAGAGCGCCTCGATCGCCGCGACCCGCGCCGCCTCGTCTTCGCCGAAGCGCATGGTCAGCAGCCGCTCCAGCCGTTCCTTGCGGGCGGCGATGGCCGGGTCGGTCTCGCCCGCCATCGAGGCGCGCAGCGGCGCCAGCAATTCAGGTTCGGGATCGCGCAGGATCGAGTCGAGCCCGGCCATCCGCCTGGCCGGGTCCGGGTCGGTGAGCTGGAAGCTGACCAGCGCCGTGCCCAGAAGCGCCCGGATGCCGCTGTTGGGCTTGATGCGGTCGAGATCGCCCTCGGGCGCGGCTAGCTCGCCCTCGGGGTCGAGCGGCGCGCCTTCGCCCGCGATCCAGAACCGCCCGGCCGCGTCGATCGCCAGCGCCTTGTCCTGCCAGGCCCGCAGCACCTGCTGCGCCTGCGGCAGCCCGCTCGTCGCCACCGCCTCGATCGCCGGGGCGATGGTGCGGCGCGAGCTTTCCTCGATCAGCGCCCGGTTCCGCTGCAGCAGGTCCTGCATCGGCCCGGCCGCCGCCGTTCCGGCGCAGAGCGCCAGCGCCAGCACGCCGAGCGCGCGCCTCGTCATCCGTCTCATGGCATGTCCCGCCCGTTCTGGGGCCGGGGACGCGACGCGCCCCCGGCCGGTCGCGCGTCAGTAGTTCGACTTGATCTGCACGCAGGTCTCGGTTTGGGTGTTGTACATCCCGCATTCCAGCGCCTGCCAATCGGCCTCGAGCACGGCGCTTTCGGGCAGGTAGTCGGTCCAGGCGTCGCCCGGCACCGGGTCGGTCTGGCTCAGGATGTCGAACTGCCCCTCGCCGGTGATCTCGCCGATCAGCACCGGCTTGGTCAGGTGGTGGTTCGGCAGCATCTCGGCGGTGCCGCCGGTCAGGTTCGGGAAGGTCTGGCCGTACATCGCGGCGCGCACGGCATCCACTTCGGTGGTGCCGGCCTGTTCGACCGCCTGCGCCCACATGTTGAAGCCGATGTAATGCGCCTCCATCGGGTCGTTGGTCACCCGCTCCTCGCCCATCTTCGCCTTCCACTTGGCGACGAACTCGGCATTGGCCTCGCCCTCGGCCGACTGGAAGTAGTTCCAGGCCGCGAGGTGGCCTTCGAGGTTCGAGGTGTCGAGGCCCGACAGCTCCTCCTCGCCGACCGAGAAGGCGACGACGGGGATGTCCTCGGCCGAGATGCCCTGCGCGGCGAGTTCCTTGTAGAAGCCGATATTGGCGTCGCCGTTGATGGTCGAGATCACGCCGACCTTCTTGCCGTCGGCGCCGAGCGCCTTCACGTCGGCGACGATCTTCGACCAGTCGGAATGGCCGAAGGGGGTGTAGTTGACGAAGATGTCGCCCTCGGCCACGCCCTGATCCTTGAGGTAGCTCTCGAGGATGTTGTTGGTGGTGCGCGGGTAGACGTAGTCGGTGCCCAGAAGCGCGAACTTCTCGACGCCCAGCTCCTCGAGGAAGTAGTCGGTCGCCGGGATCGCCTGCTGGTTCGGCGCGGCGCCGGTGTAGAACACGTTGCGCGAGCTTTCCTCGCCCTCGTACTGGACGGGGTAGAACAGCAGACCGTTCAGCTCCTCGATCACCGGCAGCACCGACTTGCGGCTGACGCTGGTCCAGTTGCCGAAGATCACGTCGACCTCGTGCACGGTCAGCAGCTCGCGCGCCTTCTCGGCGAAGAGCGGCCAGTCCGAGGCCGGGTCGACCACCACCGCCTCGAGCTCGCAGCCCAGAAGGCCGCCGGCGGCGTTCTGGTCCTCGACCAGCATCAGCACCGTGTCCTTCAGCGTGGTCTCCGAGATCGCCATCGTGCCCGAGAGCGAATGCAGCACGCCGACCTTGATCGGGCAAGCGGCGTCCTGCGCCAGGGCCGGGGCGGCCGAAAGGCCGAGGCCCGCCGCGAGGGCGAGGCTGGAAATGCGCGTCTTCATGTCACTGTCTCCCGCGGGACGCGCCGTCGGCATTGCCACGCAGGGCCGCCGCAACTAACTCATGTCCCGCAACTTCTGTTGCACCCGGTGGCGGCCGTCGTCAGCGCCAACTTTCGCGGCCGTCACCACCCTCTCCCCCGCACCGGGTCTGCGCCGCGTTCGCCGGGGACGCCTCCTGCATCCGGAATGCCGCACCCGACGGCAACCGCCACGCCGCAGCGCGGGGCGCCCCGTCGCGCATTGCCCGATCTTTGGGCGCTTCGCCCCGCCCCTGCCGAATTTCGCGCCAGTCGCCGCCGGAACGGGCGGCCGCCCGGCGCGACTCGTGGCGTTTCGCGCCCCGCCGCCTGTAGCCCGGTGTCGACAAGGGAGGACGCACCATCCTGCACGAGACCGCATCGACCGCCGCCGCGACCCCGCACGCGCCGCAACGCGCCAGGGGCAGCCTGCGCATCGCCGCGCATCACGCCGCGGGCGACAGCCGCGTGGCGCTCTTGCGCGCCGAGGGGTCGTTGCGCGCGCTCTTCGCCCGCCGCCCCGGCCGGGTCGAGGCGATCGTGCTCAACACCGCCGGCGGCGCGACCGGCGGCGACGCCTTCTCGATCGCGGCCGAGGCCCGCGAGGGCGCGCATCTGCGCCTCACCACCCAGGCCGCCGAGCGCGCCTACCGCGCCACCGGCCCCGCGCCCGCGCGCATCCGCAACCGGCTGGTGGCGCGGCACGGCGCCCGGATCGACTGGCTGCCGCAGGAGACCATCCTCTACGAGGGCTGCGATCTCGACCGCCGCCTGACGCTCGACCTCGACCCCGGCGCCCGCGCGCTGGTGGTCGAGCCGATCATTTTCGGCCGTACCGCCATGGGCGAGCGGCTCCGCGCCGCGCGCTTCCGCGACCGGATCGAGATCCGCCGCGACGGCGCGCCGCTCTATCTCGACGCGCTGCGCCTCGAGGGCGACATCGCCGCCCATCTCGCCCGCCCCGCCGTGGCGAACGGCGCCGGAGCCATGGCCAGCGTGATCCTCGCCGACCCCTCGGCCGAAGCGCATCTCGCGCCGATCCGCGCTCTGCTGCCCGCCAGTGCCGGGGCCTCGCTGATGGCCCCCGACCTTCTGGTGCTGCGCCTGCTGGCCCGCGACGGCCATGCGCTGCGCGCCACGCTTCTGCCCGTGCTCGACCGGCTCACCGGCGACACGCTCCCCGCCTCATGGAGACTCTGAGATGAACCTCACCCCCCGAGAGAAGGACAAGCTTCTCGTCGCCATGGCCGCCGAGGTGGCGCGCCGCCGGCTGGCGCGCGGCGTCAAGCTCAACCACCCCGAGGCGATCGCGCTGATCACCGACGCCGTGGTCGAGGGCGCGCGCGACGGCCGCTCGGTGGCCGAGATGATGCAGGCCGGGGCCGAGGTCGTCACCCGCGACCAGTGCATGGAGGGCGTGCCCGAGATGATCGCGGAGGTGCAGGTCGAGGCCACCTTCCCCGACGGCACCAAGCTCGTCACCGTCCACGACCCGATCCGCTGAAAGGAGCCCGCCATGATGACCCGCATCCTGCTCGCCGCCCCGGCCCTGCTGCCCGCCCCGGCGCTGGCCCATGCCGGCCACCCGCACGGCCAGCCCGGCTGGACCGGCCCGCTCGCGGCCTTCGCGCTGATCGGCCTCGCCGGTCTCGCGGCATGGCGGAGGGCGCGGTCGTGATCCCCGGCGAGACCTTCCCCGCCCCGGGCGAGATCGAGTTGAACCCGGGCCGCGCCGCGATCACCCTGATGGTCGCCAACACCGGCGACCGCCCCGTTCAGGTCGGCAGCCACTACCACTTCGCCGAGGCCAACGCCGCGCTCGACTTCGACCGCGCCGCCGCGCGCGGCCGCCGGCTCGACATCGCGTCCGGCACCGCCGTGCGCTTCGAACCCGGCCAGCGCCGCGAGGTGCGGCTGATCGAGATACACGGAGACCGAAAGGTCTTCGGCTTCCAGGGCGACGTGATGGGGGATCTGTGATGCGCCCGCATCGGGAGAATCGACGAGCCATGCTAACCTTCCGCGAGACACCCCCGGAGGTTTGCCATGCGTTACGTTTTCCTGTTCCCGCTCCTTCTCCTGCCACCCCTGCCCGCCTCGGCGCAGGAGGACGGGCCCCGCTGCGACCCCTCGCACCAGATGGGCATCAACTTCTGCGCCTACGAGGAATGGATGGCCGCCGACGCCGAGCTGAACCGCCTGTGGCGCGTGGTGAAGCCGCGCGCGGATGCGCGGGGATCCGGACAGGCGCTGCTGAACGAGCAGCGCGCCTGGCTCGCGCGGCGCGATGCGACCTGCGAACCCGAGCAGAGATCGGGCGGCAGCGCCGCGCCGATGTTCTACTGGAACTGCATGGAAGAGCTGACCCTGCGCCGCAACGCGGAGCTGCGCGCGATGCGCTGACGCCCCGGCCCTCCATGAAACCCCGACCGACCGTTTTCATGGAGGCCACCCGATGCCGGTGAACATCCCCCGCGCCGACTACGCCGCGATGTACGGCCCGACCACCGGCGACCGCGTCCGCCTCGCCGACACCGAGCTGGTGATCGAGGTCGAGCGCGACCTCACCCGCTACGGCGAGGAGGTGAAGTTCGGCGGCGGCAAGACCATCCGCGACGGCATGGGCCAGAGCCAGCGCACCCGCGCCGAGGGCGCGGTCGACACGCTGGTCACCAACGCGCTGATCCTCGACCACACCGGCATCTTCAAGGCCGATGTCGGCCTGAAGGACGGCCGCATCCATGCCATCGGCAAGGCCGGCAACCCCGACACCCAGCCCGGCGTCGACATCGTGATCGGCCCCGGCACGGAGGTGATCGCCGGCGAGGGCCGCATCCTCACCGCCGGCGGCATGGATAGCCACATCCACTACATCTGCCCCCAACAGATCGAGGAGGCGCTGGCCTCCGGCGTCACCACCATGCTCGGCGGCGGCACCGGCCCGGCGCATGGCACGCTCGCCACCACCTGCACGCCCGGGCCGTGGCACCTTTCGCGGATGCTGCAATCGGCCGATGCCTTCCCGATGAACCTCGCCTTCGCCGGCAAGGGCAACGCCTCGCTCCCGGGCGCGCTGCACGAGCAGGTGCGCGCCGGGGCCTGCGCGCTGAAGCTGCACGAGGACTGGGGCACCACCCCGGCCTCCATCGACTGCTGCCTGCGCGTCGCCGACGAGACCGGCGTGCAGGTGATGATCCACACCGACACGCTCAACGAGAGCGGCTTCGTCGAGCGCACCGTCGCCGCCATCGCCGGCCGCACCATCCACGCCTTCCACACCGAGGGCGCGGGCGGCGGCCACGCGCCCGACATCATCAAGATCTGCGGCGAGATGAACGTGCTCCCGGCCTCGACCAACCCGACCCGGCCCTACACCGTCAACACGGTCGAGGAGCATCTCGACATGCTGATGGTCTGCCATCACCTCGACAAGCGCGTGCCAGAGGACATCGCCTTCGCCGAGAGCCGGATCCGGCGCGAGACCATCGCCGCCGAGGACATCCTGCACGACATCGGCGCCTTCTCGATCATCGCGTCGGACAGCCAGGCGATGGGGCGCGTGGGCGAGGTGCTGATCCGCACCTGGCAGACCGCCGACAAGATGAAGCGCCAGCGCGGGCGGCTTTCGGAAGAGACCGGCGAGAACGACAACCTCCGCGCCCGGCGCTACGTCGCGAAATACACCATCAACCCCGCCATCGCGCATGGGCTGGCCGCCGAGATCGGCTCGATCGAGCCCGGCAAGCGCGCCGACCTCGTGCTCTGGCACCCGGCCTTCTTCGGCGTGAAGCCCGAAATGGTGCTCTTGGGCGGCCAGATCGTCATGGCGCAGATGGGCGACCCGAACGCCTCGATCCCCACCCCGCAGCCGGTGCATCTGCGGCCGATGTTCGGCGCCTATGGCCGCGCGGTCGAGCATGCCAGCGTCACCTTCGTCAGCGCGGCGGCGCAGCAGGACGGGCTGCGCGAGCGGCTCGGCCTTGCCAAGGAGACCGTCGCCATCGGCGACACGCGCGGGCTCACGAAACGCGACATGCGCCTCAACGACGCGCTGCCCGCGATCGAGGTCGACCCAGAGACCTACGAGGTCCGCGCCGATGGCGAGCTGCTGACCTGCGAACCCGCCGAGACGCTGCCGATGGCGCAGCGCTACTTCCTGTTCTGAGGTGACCCGATGACCGACCTCCCCACCGCCCGCACCCTGCACCGCAAGGGCCACTGGACCGGCCAGGCCGAGACCTGCGCGCTCGACTACGAGGGCCGCTTCCTGCGCCGCCGCGTGCTGGTCACGACCTCGGGCCTGTCGGTGCTCGTCGACCTGCCGCAGACCGTCTCGCTCGAGGCGGGCGACGCGCTGGAGCTGGGCGACGGCCGCCGCGTCGCCATCCTCGCCGCGCCCGAGGCGCTGACCGAGGTGCGCGGCGATCTCGCCCGCCTCGCCTGGCATGTCGGCAATCGCCACACGCCTTGCGAGATTCACGCCGACCGGCTGGTGATCCGCCGCGACAAGGTGATCGCCCACATGCTCGACCATCTCGGCGCCGAGCTGCGCGACGTCACCGGGCCGTTTTCCCCCGAGGGCGGCGCCTACGGCCATGGTCGCACCCACGCCCATGAGCACGGTCACTCCGCCCATGCTCACTGAGACGCAGGCGCTCACCCTCGCGCGCTGGCTCTCGCCCGCCTACCCGGTCGGGGGCTTCGCCTATTCGCACGGGCTGGAGACCGCCATCGCCGACGGCCACGTGACGGACGAGGCCAGTCTGCAGGATTGGCTCTCCGACCTGCTGGAGCACGGCGCGGGCCGCAACGACGCGCTGTTCCTCGCCGCCGCCTTCCGCGCCACGGACGACGCCGAGCTTGCCCGGATAGACGCCACCGCCCGCGCCTTCGCCGCCGCCCGCGAACGCGTCATCGAGGCCGAGCGGCAGGGCGCGGCCTTCGTCCGCACAGAGGCCGCCGTCTCGGGCGGCCCCGACACGCCGCTGCTGCACCCCGTCGCCATCGGCGCCCGCGCCGCGCGCCACGGCCTGCCGCTCCGGCCCACCGTCGCGCTCTACCTGCACGGCTTCATGGCCAACCTCGTCTCGGCGGCGCTGCGGCTGATGCCCTTGGGCCAGACCGGCGGCCAGCGCGTGCAGATCGCGCTCGCGCCCCTCTGCGAACGCCTCGCCGCCGAGGCCAAGACCGGCACGCTCGACGACCTCTCCTCCACATCCTTTCTCGGCGACGTCACCGCGATGCGCCACGAAACCCAGCAACCGAGGATCTTCGCGACATGACCTCCATGAACGGACCCCTGCGCATCGGCATCGGCGGCCCGGTCGGCGCCGGCAAGACCACGCTCACCGCCGCGCTGGCCCGCGCGCTCGCCCCCGACCATTCCATCGGCGTCATCACCAACGACATCTACACGCAGGAGGACGCCGAGGCGCTGATGCGGATGCAGATCCTGCCCGGCGACCGGGTGATCGGTGTCGAGACGGGCGGCTGCCCGCACACCGCGATCCGCGAGGATGCCAGCCTCAACCTCGCCGCCGTCGCCGAGCTTGAGCGCCGTCATCCCGGCATCGAGGTGGTGCTGATCGAGAGCGGCGGCGACAACCTCTCCGCCACCTTCAGCCCGGAGCTCGCCGACCTCACCGTCTACGTCATCGACGTCGCGGCCGGCGAGGAGATCCCGCGCAAGGGCGGCCCGGCGATCACCCGCTCGGACCTGCTGGTGATCAACAAGACCGACCTCGCGCCGCATGTCGGCGCTTCGCTCGAGGTGATGGCGCGCGACGCGGCGCGGATGCGGGGCGAGCGTCCCGTCGCGTTCTGCGCCCTGCGCCATGGCGAGGGCGTGGCCGAGGTGCTGGGCCAGCTGCGGCGCATGGGCGGGCTGGCGGCGCCGCAACGCGAACCCGCGACCCCGGCCTGACCCCCTGCGCCGCCTCAGGCCCGCCGGGTCCGGACGGCCGCCGTCACGCGTCGGTGGCGATCTCGCCGAGCCAGTCGATCATCGCGCGCACGCCGTGCCGGTTGCGGTCGGAATGCGCCGGCACGACGATGAAATGCCCGTGCCGCGCCTCGAGGTTGCGGTCGCAGGACCGCACCAGCCGCCCCGACTCGAGATAGGGCGCGGCGAAGATGTCGGCGACCAGCGCATGGCCGAGGCCGCGCTCCGCCAGCTCCAGCGCCATCAGCGAGGTGTCGACGACGTAGTCGGGCGATGGCGGCCGGGTCTCGGGCAGGTGCAGCCGGAAGAAATGGCGCCAGGTGTCCACGACACCGGCCATCTCGATCAGCGGCCCGCGCTCGAGCGCCGGCATCCCGCCCGCCAGATCCGGCGCGCAGACCGGCTGCACGCCGTGGCGCATCAGCGGGATCACCTCGCCGTCGGACCACAGCCCCTCGCCGTAGCGGATGTCGAGATCGATCAGCGCGCTGTCGCCGCCCTCGGCCCATGAGGCCGAGAGCAGGCTGAGCGCGATGTCGGGATGGCGGGCGCGGAACGCCTCGATCCGCGGCACCAGCCACAGCATGTTGAGCGAGTTCATGCAGCGCAGCGTCACCCGCTCGCCGCCCATGCGCCCGAACACCCCCGCCGTGCTGGCATCGATGTCGGCGAAGGCCTTGCTGACCACCGGCAGGTAGGACTGCGCCAGCCGGGTCATCACCAGCGTCCGGCGGCGGCGCTCGAACAGCTTGTGGCCGAGCCGCGCCTCCAAGGCCCGGATCTGGTAGCTGACCGCCGAGGGCGTCAGGTTCAGCTCCTCGGCGGCGCGGGTGAAGTTGCCGAGCCGGGCGGTCGCCTCGAAGGCCCGCAGCCAGCTTAGCGGGGGAAGCTCGTCGAACATGCCGGCAGGATAGCGCCTGTGACGAAATTTTTTAAGGTTGCTGCGAATTTTTTTTCGTTAGGAGGTTGCGGGCGCGATCTGACAGGCTGCGCGCGACATCGAATGCAAGGCAGGCCCGGATTGGCAAGCTACGACTACATCATCATCGGCGCCGGCTCGGCCGGCTGCGTTCTGGCCGATCGGCTGAGCGCCTCGGGCCGGCACAGCGTGCTGGTGCTCGAGGCCGGTTCGCGCGACCGCTCGCCCTGGGTGCGGCTGCCGCTGGGCTACGGCAAGACCTTCTTCCATCCGCAGATGAACTGGCGCTACCAGAGCGAGCCCGATGCCGGGCTCGGCGGGCGCAGCGACTACTGGCCGCGCGGCAAGGTGGTCGGCGGATCGAGCTCGATCAACGCGCTGGTCTGGGCCCGCGGCCTGCCGCACGACTTCGACGACTGGGCCGAGGCCGGCGCCACCGGCTGGAACTGGGACGTCGCGCGCCGCACCTACGAGGCGATGGAGACCCGCGTCGCCGCCGACGGCCGGCGCGAGGGCCATGGGCCGCTGCACGTGCAGGACGTCTCGGACCAGATCCACAAGGTGAACCGCCACTTCTTCGCCGGCATCGACGAGGCCGGGCTGCCGCGCACCGCCGATTGCAACGGCGCCGAGGCCGAGGGCGCCACCGCCTATCGCATCACCACCCGCGACGGGCTGCGCCATTCGGCGGCGCGCGCCTATCTCGCCCCCGCGCTGAAGCGGCCCAACGTCACGCTGCGCACCGGCGTCACGGTCGAGCGGATCGGCTTCGAGGGCCGCCGCGCCAGCGAGGTGCACCTGTGCACGAAAAGCGGCGCCGAGGTGCTGCGCGCCGGGCGCGAGATCATCCTCTCGGCCGGGGCCGTCACCTCGCCGCGGCTCCTGCAGCTTTCGGGCATCGGCCCGGCCGACCTCTTGCGCGCGCACGGCATCGAGGTGCGGGCCGACGCGCCGCATGTCGGCGGCAACCTGCAGGACCATCTCGGGCTGAACTACTACTTCAAGGCCAACGAGCCGACGCTGAACAACCAGCTGCGCCCGCTCTGGGGCAAGGCGATGGCGGCGATCCGCTACGCGCTGACGCGGCGCGGGCCGCTGGCGCTTTCGGTCAACCAATGCGGCGGCTTCTTCCGCTCGAGGCCCGATCAGGCGCATCCCGACCAGCAGATCTACTTCAACCCGGTAAGCTACACCACGACGCCCTCGGGCACCCGCAACGTGGTCAACCCCGACCCCTTCCCCGGCTTCATCATCGGCTACCAGCCGGCGCGCCCGACCAGCCGCGGCCGGATCGACATCTCCTCGGCCGATCCCGGCGCCGCGCCGCGGATCCGGCCGAACTCGCTTGCGACCGAAGAGGACCGGCAGGCGGTGATCGCCGGCGGCGCGCTGTGCCGCCGGATCATGCAGACCCCTGCGCTGCAGGGGCTGGTCGAGAGCGCGCTCGACCCCGACCTGCGCCAGCTCGACGGCGAGGCGATCCTCGAGGATTTCCGCGCCCGCTGCGGCACGGTGTTCCACCCGGTCGGCACCTGCCGGATGGGCGACGACCCGGCGCAGTCTGTGGTCGATCCCTATCTCAGGCTGCACGGCTTCGCCGGGCTGCGCGTGGTCGACGCCTCGATCTTCCCGAACATCACCTCGGGCAACACCAACGCCCCCACCATGATGGCCGCGCACCGCGCCGCCGATCTGATCCTGGAGTCCGCATGACCGCCACCCCCTACTCCGCCTCCGGCGCGATGCCGAAAGCCGGGCGAGGCGCGGCCGACACCGGGCCGCGCATCACCGCGTTCGAGACCTTCGCCACGCCGCTGGTGGGCTTCGTGCGGCTGACCACCGAGGACGGCGCGCAGGGCTGGGGCCAGGTCTCGACCTACAACGCCGACATCACCGCGCAGGTGTTCCACCGCCAGGTCGCGCCATGGGCGCTGGGGCGCGGCATCGACGCGCTCGAGGAGATCGTCGCCGAGATCCCCGAGCGCGAGCACAAGTACCCCGGCACCTACCTGATGCGGGCGCTGGCCGGGCTCGACACCGCCGCCTGGGACTGGCGCGGCAAGGCGCTGGGCAAGCCGGTGGCCGAGCTGCTGGGCGGCTCGGCCGGCGAGATCCGCGCCTATGCCTCCTCGATGCGGCGCGACATCACCCCCGAGGCCGAGGCCGAGCGGATGCTGCGGCTGCGCGACGCGCATGGCTTCGACGCCTTCAAGGTCCGGGTCGGCGCGGAATGCGGCCATGACGTCGACGAGTGGCCCGGCCGCACCGAGGCGATCGTGCCGGCGATGCGCCGCGCGATGGGGGCCGGGGCGGCGCTGCTGGTCGACGGCAATTCCGGCTTCTCGCCCGCCCGCGCGATCGAGGTCGGGCGGATGCTCGAGGCCGAGGGCTACGAGCATTTCGAGGAGCCCTGCCGCTACTGGAAACTCGAGGAGACCGCCGAGGTCGCCCGCGCGCTCGACATAGACGTGGCCGGCGGCGAGCAGGACTGGGATCTCGAGAACTGGCGCCGGATGATCGAGATGCGCGCGGTCGACATCGTGCAGCCCGACATCCTCTATCTCGGCGGCATGACCCGCTCGATGCAGGTCGCCCGGATGGGCGCCGAGGCCGGTCTGCCCTGCACGCCCCACGCCGCCAACCTGTCGCTGGTGACGCTGTTCACCATGCACCTGATGCGCGCCCTGCCGCTGCCGGGGCGCTACCTGGAATTCTCGATCGAGGGTCCGGACTACTACCCCTGGCAGGACGAGCTCTTCGTCGAGAGCCCCTACGACATCACCGACGGCCGCGCCCGCGTCACCGACGCGCCCGGCTGGGGCGTCGAGATCGCCCCGGAATGGCTGTCGAAATCCACCTACCAGAAAAGCGAGGCCGACGCATGATCGCCGATGCCCTGATCGCCACCTATTTCGAAACCGGCACCCTGCCCGACCTGCCGCAGGGCCACTTCATCGACGGCGCCTTCGTGGCCCCCGCCGCGGGCGGCACGATGGAGAGCCTCGACCCCGGCACCGGCCGCGCCTTCGCCCGCTTCGCGGCGGGCGATGCCGAGGACGTGGACCGGGCGCTGGTCTCGGCCCGCAAGGGCTTCGAGACCTGGCGCCGCCGCGCCCCGGCCGAACGCTGCCGCGTGCTCAACGAGATCGCCCGCACCCTGCGCGCCAATGCCGAGCGGCTGGCCGTGGTCGAGGCGCTCGACAGCGGCAAGACCCTGGCCGAGGCGCGCGGCGACGTCGCGGGCTCGGCCCGGCTGTTCGAGTACTACGCCGGCGCCGCCGACAAGCTCGACGGCCGCTCGGTCAATCTCGGCTCCGACGCCGCCGCCTTCACCCTGCGCGAGCCGGTCGGCGTGACCGCGCATATCGTGCCGTGGAACTACCCGACCTCGACGCTGGTGCGCGGCATCGCGCCGGCGCTGGCCGCCGGTTGCTCGGCCGTGGTCAAGCCGGCCGAGACCACGCCCTTCACCGCGCTGCTGATCGCCGAGCTGCTGGTCGAGGCCGGCCTGCCCGCGGGCGTCGTGAACGTCGTCACCGGCACCGGCACGGCCGCCGGCGCGCCGCTCGTTGCCGATGCCCGCGTGGCCCATGTCACCTTCACCGGCTCGGTCGCGACCGGCGTGAACGTGATGCGCGCGGTCGCCCCGAACGTCACCGGCCTGACGCTGGAGCTGGGCGGCAAGTCGCCGCTCGTCGCCTTCGAGGATGCCGACCCCGAGGCCGTGGCCGATGGCGCGCTCTGGGCGATCTTCTCGAATTCCGGGCAGATCTGCTCGGCCGGCTCGCGGCTGCTGATCCACAACGCGCTGCGCGACGCGGTACTGCCGAAGCTCGTGGAGAAGGCCCGCGCGCTGAAGTTCGGCCACGGGCTGCGCAACCCCGACATGGGCGCGATCAACTCGGCCGCGCATCTCGACAAGGTGGCGGGCTTCGTCGCCCGCGCCCGCGAGCGCGGCGTCGAGGTGCTCGCCGGCGGCAACCCGGCCACCGACCCCGAGACCGGCGAAGGCTGGTTCTTCGAGCCGACCATCCTCGACACGCCCGACGCGGCCGACGAGGCGGTGACGCAGGAGATCTTCGGCCCGGTGCTCGCGGTGCAGGGCTTCGACAGCGAGGAGCAGGCGATCGTGCTGGCCAACGGCACGGAATTCGCCTTGAACGCAGGCATCTACACGCGCGATACCGGCCGCGCATTGCGCGTCGCGCGCGCCATCGATGCCGGCCAGGTCACGGTCAACGACTACTGGGCCGGCGGCATCGAGCTGCCCTTCGGCGGCAACCGCAAGTCGGGCTTCGGCCGCGAAAAGGGTCTCGAGGGTCTCGACGCCTACACCCGCGCCAAGGCGATCACGCTCGCGGGCTGAGATGACGGGGCGGCGCGGCCGCCCGGGGCGCGCGTGAGCGTGCACACGCACGAGGCGCGCGCCCGACACGATCCCCCGGCAGCCGCGGGCCGCCGGGGCAGGCACTGAAACAGAGGAGGATACCACTTGACCCAGTTCACCAGCTTCGCCGCCCCGAGCCGCCGCGGCTTCCTTGCCGGGTCCGCCGCCGCCGGCCTCGCGCTCGGCATGGGGCTCACCCCGGCCCGCGCCGCCGAGCCGCAGAAGGGCGGCACGCTGCGCGTCGGCTTCACCCAGGGCAGCACCTCGGACTCGCTCGACCCGGCGACCTATTCGAACGACTTCATGTTCGCCACGAGCTACGCCGTCTTCTCGACCCTGGTCGAGATCGCCCCCGACGGCAGCGCCAAGCCCGACCTCGCCGAAAGCTACGAGGCCACCCCCGACGCCGCGACCTGGACCTTCCGGCTGCGCGACGACGCCACCTTCTCGGACGGCAAGACCGTCGCGGCCAAGGACGTGGTCGCCTCGATCCGCCACCACATGGGCGAGCAGTCGAAATCCGGCGTGAAGCCGCTGCTCGAGCAGATCGCCGACATCAAGGCCGACGGCGACAATGTGGTGGTCTTCACGCTGAAGTCCGGCAATGCCGACTTCCCCTTCATCTTCAACGACTACCACCTGACGATCCGGCAGGACCGCGGCGACGGCACGATCGATCCCGACAGCCGGATCGGCACCGGCGGCTACGTGATCGAGGCCTTCGAGCCGGGCGTGCGGATCGAGCTGGTGCGCCGCGACGACTACTGGAAGCAGGGCGCGGCGCATTTCGACAAGGTGGTGATCCTCAAGGTCGGCGACGCGGCGGCCCGGATGAACGCGCTGATGACCGGCGAGGTCGACCTGATCGACCGCCCGGACCTCAAGACCATCCACATGCTCGAGCGCAACCCCAACGTGCGGATCCACACCCAGGACGGCACGCTGCACTACACCATGCCGATGCATGTGAACACCGCGCCCTTCGACGACGTGAACGTGCGCATGGCGCTCAAGCACGCGATCGACCGCGAGGCGATCGTGCAGAAGGTGCTCAAGGGCTACGGCACGGTCGGCAACGACCACCCGATCGCCAGCTCGATGCCGTTCTACAACGCCGATCTCGAGCAGCACGCCTACGACCCCGAGAAGGCCAGGCACTATCTCGGCAAGGCCGGCCTCGACAGCCTCGACGTGACGCTGCACACCGCCGACGCCGCCCTCAACGGCGCGGTCGACGCCTCGGTGCTGTTCTCCGAGGCCGCCAAGGCCGCCGGCATCAATGTCGGCGTCTCGCGCGAGCCCGATGACGGCTACTGGTCCAACGTCTGGCTGCAGAAGCCCTTCTGCACCAGCTACTGGGGCGGCCGCCCGACCCCGGACCTGATGTTCTCGGCCGGCTACGCCGCCGGCGCCGACTGGAACGACACCAACTGGCAGAACGAGCGCTTCAACGAGCTTCTGGTCGCGGCCCGCGCCGAGCTCGACCAGGGCCGCCGCGCCGAGATGTACGGCGAGATGCAGAAGCTGTGCCAGACCGATGGCGGCGCGCTGATCCCGGCCTTCGGCCAGTACGTCTCGGCGATGAACCAGAAGGTGCAGACGCCCGAGAAGGTCTCGGAGATGTGGGATCTCGACAGCCAGCGCTTCATCGAACGCTGGTGGCTCGCCTGATCGATCCCGTGCCCTTCCCCGCGGCGGCCCGTTTCCGGGCCGCCGCTTCCCTGACCGGCCTGCCCCTCCGGGCCGCGGAGACCCACACATGACCCGCCTGCAAAAGCTGATCCTCAGCCGCCTGGCGCTGGGGGTCGTGACCCTGTTCGCCGTCTCGGCGCTGATGTTCGTCGGCATCGAGCTGCTGCCGGGCGACCTCGCCCAGCAGATCCTCGGCCAGTCCGCCACCGCCGAGACCCTCGCCGCCTTCCGCGCCGAGCTCGGCCTCGACCAGCCGCCGCACCTGCGCTACCTCGACTGGCTCTCGGGCGTGGTGCAGGGCGATTTCGGCCAGTCGCTCGCCTCGCGCCGCGACGTGGCCGAGCTGCTCTCGACCCGGCTCGCCAACACCATGTTCCTCGCCGCCTACGCCGCCGTGATCGCGGTGCCGATCGCCGTCGTGCTCGGCCTGCTGGCGGCGCTGTGGCGCAACACTCTGTTCGACCGCTCGGCCAACATCGGCGCGCTGAGCGCGATCTCGATGCCCGAGTTCTTCGTGGCCTACCTGCTGATCCTCGTCTTCTCGATCAAGCTGGGCTGGTTCCCGACGCTGGCGCGGATCGACTCGGTCGACACGCTGGGCGGCGCGCTGCACGCCACCTTCCTGCCGGCGCTGACGCTGATCCTCGTGGTGATCGCGCACATGATGCGGATGACCCGCGCCGCGATCATCAACGTGCTCGCCGCCCCCTATATTGAGATGGCCCGCCTCAAGGGTGTGCCGCGCTGGCGGGTGGTGCTGCGCCACGCCCTGCCCAACGCGCTGGCGCCGATCATCAACGTCATCGCGCTCAACCTCGCCTACCTGATCGTCGGCGTGGTGGTGGTCGAGGTGGTGTTCTCCTATCCGGGCCTCGGCCAACTGCTGGTCGACGCGGTCGCGAGCCGCGACTTCCCGGTGGTGCAGGCGGTCGGGCTGTTCTTCGCCGGGACCTACATCCTGCTGAACGTCGCCGCCGACATCCTGTCGATCCTGTCGAACCCGCGCCTGCGGCACGGCCGCTGAGAGGAGAGGACCATGACGCTTCTCAGAACCGCCCCGCCCACCGCGATCTTCGGCCTGCTGGTGCTGGCCGCGACGCTGCTGATCGGCCTCTTCGCGCCGCTGGTCGCGCCCTATGGCGAGACCGAGATCGTCGGCGCCGAATACCTGCCCTGGAGCGCCGAGCACCCGCTCGGCACCGACAATCTCGGGCGCGACATGCTCTCGCGGATGATCTTCGGCGCGCGCAACACCGTGGGCCTCGCGCTCTTGACCACCGGCATCGCCTTCTCGGTCGGCGCCGCGCTCGGCATGTTCGCGGCGCTCAAGGGCGGCTGGGTCGACCAGCTGATGTCGCGCGCCGTCGACGTGCTGATGGCGGTGCCGCCGCTGATCCTCGCGCTGATGCTGCTGGCCATCATCGGCCCGTCGATACCCAACATGGTCGGCGTGATCGCGGTGATCTACCTCGCGCCGGTGTTCCGCCTGTCGCGCGCCGCCGCGATGAACGTGGTCGCGCTCGACTTCATCGGCGCGGCGCGGCTGCGCGGCGAGGGCACGGTCTGGCTCCTGCGCCGCGAGATCCTGCCCAACATCTCGTCCACTCTGGTGGCCGAGGCCGGGCTGCGCTTCTGCTTCGTGTTCCTGTTCATCGCGGCGCTGTCCTTCCTCGGCATCGGCATCCAGCCGCCGACCGCCGACTGGGGCTCGATGGTCAAGGAGAACGCGACGCTGATCACCTTCGGCGACGTCACGCCGCTGATCCCCGCCGGCGCCATCGCGCTGCTGACCGTCTCGATCAACTTCATCGTCGACTGGATGCTGCACCGCGCCAGCGGGCTGAAGAGCTGAGGAGGAGAACATGGGCAACCTGCTGACCATTCGCGACCTGCGGCTCGAGGCCGGGTCGAAGACCGACCCCACGGTGATCCTCGAGGGGCTCGACCTCGATCTCGACCGCGGCGAGGTGCTGGGCCTCGTCGGCGAGAGCGGCGCCGGCAAGAGCTCGGCCGGGCTCGCCGCCATGGGCTTCGTGCGCGACGGCGTGCGCATCGCCGGCGGGCGGATCGACTTCGACGGCACCGACCTCGCGCGCGCCTCGCATGCCACGCTGCGCCGGCTGCATGGCCGCCGCATCGCCTATGTCGCGCAATCCGCGGCGGCGAGCTTCAACCCCGCGCACCGGCTGATCGACCAGTTCGCCGAAGGGCCGCTGCTGCACGGCACGGCCGATGCCGCGGCCGCGCATGACGACGCCCGCGCGCTCTACCGCCAGATGCGGCTGCCGAACCCCGACGAGATCGGCTTCCGCTACCCGCACGAGGTCTCGGGCGGGCAGTTGCAGCGGGCGATGACGGCGATGGCCATGGCCTGCCGCCCCGATCTCATCATCTTCGACGAGCCGACCACCGCGCTCGACGTGACCACCCAGATCGAGGTGCTGGGCGCGATGCGCGACATCACCGAGCGCTACGGCACCGCGGCGATCTACATCACCCACGACCTCGCCGTGGTCAGCCAGATGGCCGACCGCATCACCGTGATGCGCCACGGCCGCGAGGTCGAGACCGCGGCCACGCAGCGGATGCTGGAAAGCCCCGAGCAGGACTACACCCGCTCGCTCTGGGCGGTGCGCTCGATCCGGAAACCGGCCGAGACCGGCCCGGCCGAGCCGCTGCTGACGCTCGACGGGGTGGGCGCGCATTACCGCAGCTTCAAGGCGCTCGACGGGATCGACTTCGCCCTCGCGCGCGGCCGCACCACCGCCGTGGTGGGCGAGAGCGGATCGGGCAAGTCGACGCTCGCCAAGGTGATCGCCGGGCTGATGGCGCCAAGCGAGGGCCGCGTGCTGTGGGACGGCGCGCCGCTGGCCGGGGATCACGCCAAGCGTTCGCGCGCGCAGCTGCGCGAGATCCAGATGATCTACCAAATGGCCGACACCGCGCTGAACCCGCGCCACACCGTGCGCGAGACGCTCGACCGGCCGGTGGCCTTCTTCACCGGGCTGAGGGGCAAGGCGCGCCGCGCGCGGGTGCGCGAGCTGATGGAGCTGATCGAGCTCGACCCCGACACCTTCCTCGACCGCCGCATCCCCGAACTGTCGGGCGGCCAGAAGCAGCGCGTCGGCATCGCCCGGGCGCTGGCCGCCAAGCCGCGCTTCATCATCTGCGACGAGATCACCTCGGCGCTCGACCAGCTGGTCGCCGAGGGCATCCTCAAGCTGCTGATCCGGCTGCAGAAGGAGCTGGGGCTCACCTACATGTTCATCACCCACGACCTCGCCACGGTCGAGGCGATCGCCGACGAGGTGGTGGTGATGAAGGAAGGCCGGATCGTCGAGGCCGGCCCGCGCGGGCAGATCTTCGAGGCGCCGCAGCAGGCCTACACGAGGCGGCTGCTGGCCTCGGTGCCGCAGATGGATGCGGGCTGGCTCGACCGCGCCCGGCGCGACGCGGCCGAGGCGCGGTCGGCCGAAACCGCCGCCTGAGCGCGCCGCTCAGCCGCCGAAGGCCGGGTGGTAGCGCACCCGGCCTTCGGGCGCGGGCCCCGCGAAACGGATCTGCTGGAAGTATTCCGGCGGCGCGCCCTCGAAGCCGACCCCGGGCCGCGCCGCGAAGCCGAAGCGCCCGTAATAGCCCGGATCGCCCAGCACCACGCAGCCGCTCGCGCCCGCGGCGCGCAGCCGCTCGAGCGCGGCGCGCACCAGCCGCGCGCCGATCCCGGCCTTCTGCCGCCCCGGCCGCACCGAGACCGGCCCGAGGCCGAACCAGCCCGGCCCGATCCCCTCGACCGGCGAGACCGCGACATGGCCGACCACCCGGCCCGCCTCCTCGGCCACCAGCGACAGCGTCAGCGCCCCGGCCTCGCGCAGCGCCGCGACGATCGCGGCCTCGGTGCCCGAGGCGTAGGGCACCTCCGAGAAGGCCGCGCGCGTCACCTCGCCGATCGCCGCCGCGTCGCCCGGCCGCTCGGCGCGGATCGCGGCGGCCGAGGGGCCGCCGCCCTCGCCCGGGCCGGGCGGCAGCGCGGTCATGCCTTCGGCGCCGGGGCGCCGCCCTCGAAGATGTTGCCGCGGGCGTAGTCGCAAGGCGCCTCGCTCATCTCCAGGTGCAGCCCCTCTCCCTCGTAGGGATGCGCCCGCGCCAGATCCTCGTCGATCTCGATGCCTAGGCCGGGCGCCTGCGGCGCCGACACGAAGCCCTCGTCGACCCGGATCGCTCCCTTGATCAGCCGGTCGTGGAACGGCGTCTCGATGGTCTCGGCCATCAGCAGGTTCGGGATCGAGGCGGCGAGATGGATGTTCGCGGCCCATTCGACCGGGCCGGCATAGAGATGCGGCGCGACCTGCGCGTTGAAGCTCTCGGCCAGCGCGGCGAGCTTGCGGGTCTCCCAGATGCCACCCGCGCGCCCCAGCGCCGGCTGCAGGATCTCGGCGCCGCCCGAACGCAGCAGCAGCGCGAATTCGGCCCGGGTCGAGAGCCGCTCGCCGGTCGCCACCGGCAGGCCGGTGGCGCGCGCCACCTCGGCGAATTCGAGCGGGTTGTCGGGCGGCAGCGGCTCCTCGTACCACAGCGGGTCATACTCGGCGATCGCCCGGCCGAGCCGGATCGCCCCGGCGGTGTTGAACTGGCCATGCGTGCCGAAGAGCAGGTCGGCCCGGTCGCCCACCGCCTCGCGGATCGCCCGGCAGAACGCCACCGAGCGGCTGATGTCCGACATCGCCGGCTGGTGGCCGCCGCGGATCGTGTAGGGCCCGGCCGGGTCGAACTTTACCGCCGTGTAGCCGCGCGCCACCGCGTCGGCTGCGGATTCGGCGGCCATCTCCGCGTCGACCCAGAACTCGGGCAGCGGGTGCTTTTCCAGCGGATAGAGGTAGGTGTAGGCGCGCACGCGTTCGTTCATCAGCCCGCCGAGCAGCGCCCAGACCGGCCGGTCGCGCGCCTTGCCGAGGATGTCCCAGCAGGCGATCTCGAGCCCGGAAAAGGCGCCCATCACCGTCGGGTCGGGGCGCTGGGTGAAGCCCGAGGAATAGGCGCGGCGGAACATCAGCTCGACGTTCTCGGCGCTCTCGCCCTCCATGTGGCGGGCGAAGACGTCGCGGATCACCGCCTCCATCGCCTTCGGCCCGACGGCGGAGGCGTAGCATTCGCCCCAGCCGGTGATGCCGTCATCGGTGGTCAGCTTCACCAGTATCCAGTAGCGCCCGCCCCAGCCCGGCGCGGGCGGAGCGACGGTCAGGATATCGAGATCTCTCAGTCGCATGGATCGTTCCCTTGCTCGTCGGTCGGCGCAGACGACAACAGGATGGCCCGGCGATGTCCAGTTGATGTCGGCCCTGCCCGGCCGCCGCCGCGCCCGCCGCCGCGATGTGCGGTGGACGGCGGCCGCCGCACCGCTATTCATCGGGTGCGGGCCGACGCGCGCCGCGGATCGCGGGATGGAAAGGAATGGCGAAGGAGATGATCGTCGGGCTGCTGCTGGCCGCGGGAAGATCGCGGCGCTTCGGGCCGCAGGACAAGCTGCGCGCGCCGTTTCGCGGCAGGCCGCTGGTGACGCATGCCGCCGCGGCGCTGCGGGCGTCGGGGCCGGACCGGCTGCTGGCCGTCTGCGCGGACCCGGCGGTGGCGGCAGTGCTCGACGGCTTCGAGATCGTGCCGACGGATCCCGAGGGCGGCCAGTCGGCCTCCCTGCGCGCAGGCGCGCGCCGGGCCCGCGCGCTCGGCGCCGCGAAGCTGCTGGTGGTGCTGGGCGACATGCCGCGGGTGCGGCCGGAGCTGCTGCGCGAGGTGGTCGCCGCCTGCGACGCCGCGCATCCGGCGGCGGCGCATGACGGGACGCGGATCATGCCGCCCGCCTGCTTCCCGGCCGCACTGCTGCCCGATCTCGAGGCGCTGGAGGGGGATCGCGGCGCGGCGGCGCTCCTGCGCGGCGGGGCCCCGGGGGCGGTGCGGCTCTGCCCGGCCGCACCCGGCCTGCTCATCGACATCGACACGCCCGAGGCGCTGCGCGCCGCCGAAGCCGACGCGCCGCACCGCTAGGGCATAGACGCTTGCATGCAGTATCACGGCATCGACGCCTCGCGGCCACGAGCCTCTCCCGTTCGATTAAGATCGTCCGCCCGCCGGCCATGCCCTGCTGCGGCGAACCTCTAGCCGAAGGCGGTCACCTCGCCGGGCAGCTCGATGGCATGGGCGATCTCGATAGCCTTCCCGATCAGGCCCGCCGCCTGCGCCACCAGCGCGAGGTCGCGGATGTCCATGGCGTGGATGCCCCCCGCACCGGGGGCCGCGCGCCAAGCCGCGCCATCGGTGACGAGCAGGAAGACCGGCGGTTGCAGCGTGGCCACCTCTTCTGCGCCGCTCGCCTGCAGCCGCGCAAGCGCCGCGAGCCGCTCCTCGGGGCGGCGCTGCCTGTCGTCGAGCTCCTGCCCCGCAGCCGCCCCGGCCCGCAGCAAGTGCAATGGCGGCGTGTGGCGATCGAGGAAGGCCGAGACCTCCCGCCCCTTCCGGCAATTCTGGCGCGAGGCGAAGAGATCGCGGATGGAGCCGAGGATGACGACATTCAGCGGCAGGTCGATCAGCAGGGACAGATGCCCCGAGATCCACAGGCTGTGAATGGGGGCGGGGTCGAGAACCAGCAGGCTTCCCGTGCCACCGCCCCGGCCGATGGCCTCGAGCAGCGCATCTCGAACCGTCGTGCCATCCATACCCGACCTCGACCCAGACCCACCTGACGCTAGGTCAGCATAACGCGCCCATGCGCGATCGGAAGACCGTTTTCACCCCGATCCCCGACGCAGCGGCAGGACCTGCCGGATACCGCAGCGCCCGGCCCGCGGGTCGATCGCCGCCCGGTGGAATTGCCCCGCTGGTCGCTCGCCCCCTCGAATGCCCTGCCCGACGAGCGCTCGGCCGCGATGCCCGCGGCGGCGGGAAACAGACCGGGCCGAAACCGGCTCGGACGCCGCATGCCATCCCCAGCCGCACGCGCCGGCCGCTCGGAGGCCGGCCCCTGCCCCGGAACCGGCCGCCCGATCGACCCTCAGCGATCAGGTGAACAGGTAGTCGACGGTCGTGATCTCCGAAAGGCTGGTCCGCTCGAACGTCACCTGCACGCCCTGATCGGAGAACACGACGCCCGATCCCACGGCGCGCATGTGGTCGAGCGCGTCGGCGGCCTCGCTGTAGCCGAAATCGACGAAGCGCAGCGTGTCCCAAGTCTCGAGGTGCAGGACCCTGTTGGCGCCATCCTCGTCGGCGTCGAAGACGAAGGTGTCCGCCAGCAGGCTGCCGGCCAGGATGTCGTTGCCCGGCCCGCCGTTTAGCTCGTCTCCCTCCAGCGACGCCATGTAGGCCGCGAAGGGTGCTGCGGTCTTGTTGATCAGCTCCTGGCTCTGGGCGAAGCCCTGAACGACGCCCTCACGGGACATGCCGCCGTCCATCCGTGCCACCCAGTTCCGCAGGCCGGTCGCGTCGGGATTGCGGTCCAGCACGTTGTTGTAGAGCAGGGTGACGAAGGCCGGGCTGTCGACCGCGCCGTAGGTGCTGCGGAACTCGGCCGAGTTGGTGAAGCCGCCGGCGATGTTGACGTAGCTCTGGCCATCCGCGAGCCGGCCGGCCCAGTTGCCGAGCCCTTGGACATCCGGGGCCCGGTCAAGCGTCGCCTGGTAGAGGCGGAAGACGTCATCGGCATAGGTCGCCCTGAGATGGTCGGCCTGCGCCTCGGAATAGGCGCCGGCCTCCGGCAAGGTCTTGAGCTTGAACTCGCGGCTTTCCGAGAAGCCGAGCACCACCTCCTCGCGCGTCACCCCCGTGGCCAGCCGCCCCACCCAATTGGTCAGGCCCGTCGCATCGGGGGCGCGGTCGAGGACGTTGTTGTAGAGCAGCCGCACGAAGGCCGTGTCGTTCAGCGCCCCGTAGACGGCCTGGAACTCGCGGCTGGCGACGAAGCCGGTGACCACGCTCAGCAGCGGATGGGTGCCCGCCTCCAGCCGGCCGGTCCAGCCGTCATAGCCCGTCGCATCCGGGGACCGGTCGAGCGTCGCGCGGTAGAGCCGGTAGACCTGCCCGCCCGCGACCGAGACGACGTTGGCCACCGCACCGCCGATCAGGAAGTCGTGCCCCGCCTCGCCGTGAAGGTCGTCGCTGCCCGCCCCGCCGATGATCATGTCCGACCCGTTTCCGCCCCGGACGCTGTCATTGCCGCCAAGCCCGTCGAAATAGTCGTCGCCGGCGAGAAGGTTGATGTCGTCCGGGCCGGCTGTCCCCTCGAGGCGGTCGTCACCCGGTGTGGGGATGCGCGGCCCGTTGAGAATGGTGACCACGCCGACCGGTGTATTGCCCGCAAAGGGCGCGCCGCTCACGGGGGTGAGCGCCAAGCCGAAGGTCTCGGTCGCCTCGTCCAGCCCGTCGCCGAGGATGTCCACCGAGACGGCGGCGCGCGACTCCCCGACGCCGAAGGTGACGCGGCTGTCGATGAGCCTGTAATCCTGCCCGGCGATGGCGCTCTGGTTCAGCGCCACCACGTCGAAGCTCAGCTCGGCCGTCGCGGGGCGGGACAGCGCCACCGGAATCTCGTAGCGCATCGCGTCCACGGCATGCTCGCGCGTGATGACCGGCTCGACCGCGATCGAGGTCTCGAGCCCGACGCCGTCATCGTCGCGGATGAAGCCCAAGGCGCTCGCGGTCGACGCGCCATCGGCAAAGGACCCGCCGACAAGAGCCGACAGCTGCAGCACCACGTGTTCATCGCGCTCGTCGATGTTGTCGCCGGAGATGCGGATGACGATCTCCTTGGTGGTCTCGCCCGGCGCGAAGCTCAACCGGCCCGACGTCGCGGCGGAGTTCAGCCCGTGATAGAGATCCTCGTCCCCCGCCGTGCCGGCAAGCGTCCGGTAGTCGAACGACACCGCGTCCGAGGCCGCCTCCGACAGGCTGACGACGAAGGTCAGGTAGTGCAACGAGGACTCGGTGTTGGCGGCGGCGGCGATCGAGACCACCGGCCCCGGCGTGGTGTCGTCATCGAGGATGGTGGCCTCGCCCGCCAGCCCCTCCACCCCGATGCTGGGCGTCGAGGGCGGGTCGAGCACCAGCGCGAAGCTCTCGGTCGGCTCGGCCGCCGCGTCGCCGAAGACCGGCACCCGCACCGTCTTGACCTCTTCGCCGATGGCGAAGTTCAGCGTGCCGGTGCGCGGCGCGTAATCCTCGCCGGCCAGCGCGCTGATGTCGCGCGTGGCGTAGCCGACGCTGAAGGCTTCCTCCGCCGGGCGCGACAGCCGGACCTCGAACTCCGCCTCGCGGGTGCCGCTGTCGCCCTCGACCAGCACCGGGTCGGAGACGAACAGCGCGAGGTTGCTGCCGGTGCCGTCATCGTCGCGGATCACGCCGGTGGCGCGCAGCGTGGTCTCGCCGCCGGCGAAGCTGGCATTCGGCGTCAGCTCCGACAGCTGCATCACCACGCTCTCGTCGCGCTCGTCGAGACTGTCGCCGGAGATGCGGATGACGATCTCCTTGGTCGTCTCGCCCGGTGCGAAGCTCAGTTGGCCGGACGTCGCGGTGGAGTTCAGCCCGTGGTAGAGATCCTCGTCCTCCGCCGTGCCGGCGAGCGTCCGGTAATTGAACGACACCGCGTCCGCGGCCGCCTCGGACAGCCTGACGACGAAGGTCAGGTAGTGCAACGAGGACTCGGTATTGGCCGCGGCGGCGATCGAGACCACCGGCCCCGGCGTGGTGTCGTCATCGAGGATGGTGGCCTCGCCCGCCAGACCCTCCACCCCGATGCTCGGCGTCGAGGG
>NZ_FNAT01000008.1 GCF_900102015.1 Limimaricola pyoseonensis
GAGGAGGTCGAGGCCATCATCAGATGCGCGCAAGGCGTGGCGCGCAACGCCTCGATCAGGCGGAAGCTGCCGATCAGGTTGGCCTCGACATAGCTCTCGGGCGCGTCGATCGAGTGCCGCACCCCGGCCTGCGCGGCCAGATGCACGACGATCTCGGGCCGGGTCTCGGCCACCAGCCGGTCGAGAAGCCCCGCCTCCTCGATCCGCCCCTCGACCGCGGTGAAGCCGGGGTTTTCGGCCAGCGCCGCGTGGCGCGCCCGCTTCAGCGCCACCTCGTAATAGTCGGTCATCGCGTCGAGGCCCGTCACCTGCCAGCCCTCGGCCAGCAGCCGCCGGGCGAGGTGGTAGCCGATGAAGCCGGCCGAGCCGGTGATGAGCGCGCGCCGGGACGGGCTGGCGTGGTCGGTCATGCTGCCTCCGTTTGCAGCCCCCGCCGGGTGCCGGAGCCTGCGGGCAGATAGCGGCGGCGGCGGGGCGATGGCAAGGCAACGCCCGCCCGCTTCACCGGGCGTCATCGCGCCGCCGCTAGGGTGGCACCCGGACCCAATCATGCCCCGAAGGACGCCCCATGCAGGTTTCGGCCATCCTCTCGCTGCCCTACATCCAGCCCGCGCAGGCGCAGAAGCACGTCACCCACAACGAGGCGCTGCGCCGGCTCGACGCGCTGGTGCAGCCGGTGGTGGCCGACCGCGACCGTGCCGCGCCGCCCGCCGCCCCCGGCGCGGGCGACCGCCACCTCGTCGGCGTCGGCGCGACCGGCGACTGGGCCGGCCGCGACCACGCCCTCGCCGTCTGGGACGGCGCGGCCTGGCGCTTCGAGACGCCGGCCGCGGGCTGGCGCGCGCATTGCACGGCCGAGGATGCCGAGCTGGTCTTCGACGGCAGCGGCTGGCGCGCCCCGGCCGAGCTTGCGACGCAGGCCGACCGTCTCGGGCTCGGCGCCGAGGCCGATGCCGAGAACCGGCTCAGCGTCGCCGCCCCGGCGGTGCTCCTCAGCCATGACGGCGGCGACCACCGGCTGAAGGTCAACCGCGCCGGGCCGGGCGACACCGCCTCGCTGCTGTTCCAGACCGGCTTTACGGGCGGCGCCGAGATGGGGCTCGCCGGCGGGCCGGATTTCGAGATCAAGACCAGCGCCGACGGCGCCGGCTGGACCAGCGCGCTGCGGCTTTCGGCCAGTGACGGGCGGGCCACCGGCGCGGCGGTGCAGTCCGGCCCGCGCGACGCGACGCCGGGCCGGCTCATGTCGGTGGGCGCCTTCGGGCTCGGCGCGGCGGCCGCGCCGCAGGCGGCCTCGGCCGATCTCGCGCGCGAGACAGGCACCTACGCCATGGCGCTGCCCGCCCCCGACGCGCCGCCGGGGGCCAGCGGCCCCGCGCTACTCGAGGTGGCGGCGCAGGGGCCGGACGAGATCGCGCAGCGCCTGACCGAGACCGGCACCGGCCGGGCCTGGCGGCGTTCGCGCGCCGGCGGGGCCTGGCAGGGCTGGCAGCGGGTGATCGGTCAGGCCGACCTGATCGGCCCGGTCGGGCTCGCCTCGGGCCTGCCGACGGGCGCGGTATTCGAGACCGGCACTGGCCCCGGCGGCCGCTTTCTGCGGCTGGCCGACGGCACGCAGATCGCGCAGGCGGAGGCCGCGCTCTTCGCCCGGCTCTCGGCCGACCGGCTCGAGCATGTCTGGACCTTCCCCGCCCCTTTCGCCGCGCCGCCGCAGGTCGCGGTGACGCTGCCGGGGGCGGAGGCCGACTACGGCGGCCTCGGGCCGGGCGATCTCGGCCCGGCGATGCAGGAGGCGGGCACCGCCTCGGTGGCGCTGCGGCTGCCGCGCGCCGCCGGGGCCGCGAGCTTCGCCGCCGGCGCGCAGGTGATGGGCGCGCGGCTGCTGGCGATCGGCCGCTGGGACTAGGGCCGGCTCAGAAGGCGGTGGCCTGCCGCGCCAGCCCGAAGCTCGAGCCGATCAGCCCGAAGATGGTGCGCGCCGTCGTCACCGGGCTTTCGGTGGCATAGACCAGGTCGCCGGGCCGGATCTCGAAGGCGCCGGCGCTGAACAGCCCGTCGGCCGAGGTGAGGTCGATTGTGAAGACCACGCGCTCGTGGTCGGGCGCGCCGGGGCCGGGGCCGACCTGCCCGGCCGGGTAGCGGCGCAGGATCAGCACCCCGCCGGGATCGGCGCGCGCGTCGTTGACGCCGCCGATGATCGACAGCGCCTCGAGCGCGGTGACGTGGTCCTCGGGGAAGGGATGCAGCGATTCGCGCCCCGCCGCGCCGAGCGACAGGAAGGTGCGGTCGTCGGCCTCGACATGGATCTTGTCGCCGCCGACCAGCGTGGTGTCGAGCCGCGGCGTGTCGAGCAGCCGCTCGACCGAGGTGCCGAAGATCCGCTCGCCGCGCACCAGCCGGATCTGCGGGTTGTTGAGCGCCGGCGGCACGCCGCCGCCCTCGGCAATCAGGTTCATCACCGTGAAGTCGCGGTCGGGCAGCGGGTAGGAGCCGGGCCGCGCCACGCCCGACACGAGGCTCACCGTGTTCTGCCGGCCTTCGGCGAACTCGAGCTGCACCTGCGCCGAGGGCGTGACGGTGACGTATTCCGCCTCGATCCGCGCCCGCGCCGTCTCGGGCGACATGCCGGAGATCTTCAGGTCGCCGACATAGGGCAGGAACACCGTGCCGGCCGATCCGACCCGGATCTCGGGCAGCACCGCGAAGCGCTGGCCCGGCCCGGTCAGGAGGCCGTTCTCCTCGGTGCTCCAGATCGTCACCTTGATGACGTCGCCCGGCGCGATGATGCGGGTGTCGGGCTGGTCGACCCGCTCGATCCAGGGGTAGCGCTCGCCCCCCGTCTCGGGCCATGCGGCATAGACCGGCAAGAGCGCGCGGGTGACCGGCGCCACCATGAAGTTGCGCGCCTCGCCGTCCTCGACCGCCTCCTCGCGCAGGATCTCGCGCTTGAGCGCGGCGCCGCGCGGCAGGGTCGTGCAGCCGGCGGCGAGCAAGATCATCCCGAAAAGCACGGGAATGCGGAGATGGGCCATTCGGGGTCCTGCCTGGCTTGCCTGTTTTGCCGGCAGACTAGCGCAGCGCGGCGGTCAAGAAAACACCGCGCTCAGATCAGCCGCCAGCCGGCCTGCCCGGCCCAGAGCAGCGCCCATGGCAGCACCACGAGATTCTCCGCGAGCCCGTTGACCTTGAGGAGCCGGAAGCCCGCCTTGCGCTCGCTCAGCGGCCAGAACAGCGGCACGCCGGCACCGCGGAATGTGAAACGCTGCCCGTAGCCGTAGCTCACCGCGTCGGCGGCCAGATGCGTGGCGATGCCGGCGCCGAGCGCGATCCCCACCGGCGGCGAGGCCACCGCCAGAAGCGCCGCGGCGAACACCAGGAACACCGCCGAATGCGTGCCGCCGCGATGGCCGAAGCTCCAGTAGACCAGCCGCGACAGCGGCCAGAGCCTGCGGCCGAGCTTGCTGTAAGGCGTGTCGAGATCGGGCAGGATCGAGCCCAGCAGCGCGGCCGCCGCCACCGGCAGGCCGAGCCCCGGCGCCGCGGCCGCCAGATGCACCCCCGCCACCGCGCCAAGCGCCAGATGCGTCCGCCCCATCATCGCCGATTCCCCTTTCGTTCCCCGGCCGCCCCTCTAGCGCATGGCGCGGCGAACACCAGAGCGGCGCCGCGTCACTCGGGCGGGAACATCTCGTGGAAGATCTCCGACTCGATCAGCCGGTAGGCCCAGCGGCTGCCAGGCGCGCCGCCCACGGCGAAGCCCACGCCGCGCGCATGTGCTGCGTCGAGAAAGCGGCGCATCGCCTCCAGCGTGGCCGTGCCCCACATCCCGTCGACCGACCCCTCGAGAAAACCCGCCGCCGCGAGTCGCCCCTGCACCAGCCGCTGCCGGTAGTCGGGCAACCGGTCGAAGCCCGCCTCGAGCCCGGCGGCGCGTCGCCGAGCCAACTCCTCGGGCGACGGCCCCCCGGCCCCGGCCTCGGTTCGGGCCCCGGCTTGCGGCGCCTCGGGCGCGCCGCGTCCCAGCGCCGCGCGCAGGTCGCGCAGCGCCGCCTCGCTGTCATCGGTCGCGGCGCGCTCGGGCGCCGGGGCGGGGGCGCGCGCGGCGTCGGTCTCGGCGCGGAACACGCCGATCGTGGTCAGGAGCTGCCGCTCGATGCAGGCCGCGTCGGAGCCGCAGGCCTCGCGCCGCTCGAGCTGGATGTCGGCGATGCGCCGCGCCTCGGCCTCGCCCGCCGCCGCCACCAGACCGTCATAGACGGCGACGAGGCGGCGCTCGAGATCGGCCAGCGCCGGGCGGGCGCAGATCGTCTTCTCGGTGGCGGTGCGGGCGGCGCCGCAATCGAAGGAGGGCTGCGCCCCCGCCGGCCCCGCCACCGGCGCGGCCAGCATGAGGCCCAGGGTGATTGCCATCGCGCGCATCGTCATCCTCCCGCATCCATGTCCTGCCGGCTCAAGTCCCGCGCCCCGGCCCGCGTTCCCCCCCTGCCCGTCCCCCGGACCCCGCCGCGCGGCTCTGCCGATGGTTGCGGCGGCGGGGGGCGGCGGCCTAATGAGGAAGGCAATGCACAGCGGACAGGATCGAAGATGCCCCCCAAATTCGGAACCAGCGGCCTGCGCGGCCTCGTCACCGAGCTGACCGACGCGCTCGTCGCCCGCCACGTGCGGGCCTTCCTCGCCGCCTGCCCGCATGGCGGCGCGCTCCATGTGGGCCGCGACCTGCGCGCCAGCTCGCCGCGCATCGCCGCCGCCGTCGCGGCCGCGGCGCGCGGTGTCGGCGTCGAGGTAGTCGATTGCGGCGCGGTGCCGACGCCGGCGCTGGCGCTGGCCTCGACCGGGGCCGGCGCGGCGGCGGTGATGGTCACCGGCAGCCACATCCCCGACGACCGCAACGGGCTGAAGTTTTACACGCCATCGGGCGAGATCACCAAGGCCGACGAGGCGGCGATCCTCGCCGCGCTCGACGCGGAGGCCGCGCCTGCCCCGGCCGAGGGCGCGCTGCGCGAGGACGCGGGCTGCGGCGCGCGCTACGTCGCCCGCTACGTCGAGGCCTTCGGGACGGACGCGCTCGACGGGCTCAGGATCGGTGTCTACCAGCATTCGAGCGTGGCACGCGACATGCTGGTCGATCTGGTGGAGCGGCTCGGCGGCACGGCCGTGCCGATCGAGCGGGCGGCCGGCTTCGTGCCGGTCGACACCGAGGCGGTTGCGCCCGAAACCCGCGCCGCCCTGCCCGGCTGGGCCGCCGAGCACCGGCTCGACGCGGTGATCTCGACCGATGGCGACGCCGACCGGCCGATGGTGGCCGACGCGGCGGGCCGGATCGTCCCGGGCGACGTTCTGGGCCCGCTCACCGCGCGGCTTCTGCGCGCCGCGATCGTCGCGACGCCGGTCTCCTCCAACACGCTGGTCGAGCGGATGCAGCCGGGCTTCGAGCTGCGCCGCACCAGGATCGGCTCTCCTTACGTGATCGCGGCGATGGCCGAGGCGCTCGACGCCGACCCGGCGGCGGCGGTGGTCGGCTACGAGGCCAATGGCGGCTTCCTGCTGGGCTTCGAGGCGCCGGCCCCGGCCGGGGCGCTGGCGCCGCTGATGACCCGCGACGCGGTGCTGCCGATCCTCGCGCCGCTGGCGGCGGCGCGCGCCGCCGGGATCGGGCTGGAGGAGCTGGCCGCGGCGCTGCCGGCGCGCTTCACCGCCGCCGACCGGCTGCAGGAGGTGCCGACCGACCGCTCGGCGGCGCTGATCGCGGCGCTCACCGACGACCCGGAGGCGCGGGCCGCCTTCTTCGACACCGGCGCGGCGGAGGCCGGGCTCGACCTGACCGACGGTCTGCGGCTGGCCTTCGAGAACGGCGAGGTGGTGCATCTGCGCCCCTCGGGCAACGCGCCCGAATGCCGCTGCTACGTCGAGGCGGCGAGCGCGGAGCGGGCCGAGGCGCTGCTGGCCGCGCATCTGCAGCGGCTGCGCGACCGGCTCGGCTGACCCCCCTGCCCCGCACGCGAGACCTTGCCTGCCCCCGACCGCCCCGGCGCCACGCCGCGGGGGCGGTCTTTTTTTCCCCGGCCGCGGGGCCTATGGCGACGGCACCCTGACACCCGGAGTGCCCGATGACCGACAAATCCATCTATGACGGCCTGACCGTGCTGGGCGGCGAGACCCGGCAGCCGCAGAGCCCCGAGGAGGCCGTGCTCGAGCGCGTGCCCAACCCACAGGCCGATGTCGACTATGCCGTGCGCTTCACCGCGCCCGAGTTCACCTCGCTCTGCCCGCTGACCGGCCAGCCCGATTTCGCGCATCTGGTGATCGACTACGTGCCGGGCGACTGGCTGGTGGAGTCGAAGTCGCTGAAGCTCTTCCTGACCAGCTTCCGCAACCACGGCGCCTTCCACGAGGACTGCACCGTCTCGATCGCGCGGCGGCTGTGCGAGACGCTGTCGCCGAAATGGCTGCGGCTCGGCGGCTACTGGTACCCGCGCGGCGGCATCCCGATCGACGTGTTCTACCAGACCGGCGCGGTCCCGGCCGGGGTCTGGATCCCCGAGACCGGCGTGGCGCCCTATCGCGGCCGCGGCTGAACTGTACGGTAACGCACATAGTTGACGCTGCGTCATCTCGGCCTTTCCTTTGCTGCGTTGCCGCGTAACGCTGCAATTGCGGGCGCGGCATGGCCGGGCTGCGGTGGCGCGCGAGAAAATCGCCGCCCGGCTCTGGTCGCCGCGCCCGCGCGCAACAGATGATCCCCGCGCCCGCGGCACAACCGCCGGTTTGGCGCCGGGACTTGGGCCCGAGCGGCCCTGTGGAAGGAGAACGATGATGCACGACGACCGCGAAGACCGCATCCGGAAGCGCGCATACGAGAAATGGGAACGCGCCGGCGCCGAGCACGGGCAGCACGAGGCGCATTGGGACGAGGCCGCGCGCGAGATCGATGCCGAGATCGCCGCCGAGGCCAGCACCGGCGCGACCGGCACGCCGACCGGCGATGACGCGGCCGCCGACGGCGCGGCCAAGCCGGCGCGCAAGACCACGCGAAAGCCCGCGACGAAGAGCGCCGCCAAGCCGAAGGCCCCGCCCAAGACCCAGAGCAAGGCGGCCGCCAAGACGGCCGAGTCCTCGGGCCGCGCCAGCAAGCCCGCGACACCACGAAAACCACGGGCCAAGAAGACCGACTGACGCGCCACGCCGCGCGTCGGCCGGGCCGGTTCCCCGCGGGGAACCGGCCTTTTTCTTGCGCGGTGTCCTGGTGCCGGATCGGCGGTGCCGCCGCGAATGGCGCGGGGGCCGGCGGCAGGTGCGCCCGGTTCCCCGCGGGGAACCGCTGCCGCCCGCGCATGAAAAAGGGGCCGGCGCTGGCCGGCCCCTTCCCGTCACGTCGCGCTTGGGCTCAGCCGTCGAGCGCGTCGAAGAAGGCCTCGAAGGCGCGTTGCAGCCGCGCCCGGTCGAGCGCCGAAAAGTCCCGTGCCAGCCGCAGCTCGACCCGCCCGTCGGAGGCCGCGATCTTCGCCTCGCCCTCGGGGCGCGGCAGCCGCAGCATCGTCTTCGACACCGATTTCGGGCGCGGCTTCACGATCTTCGGGGCGCGCTGCACGAAGTCCTTCAGGATCGCCGTCTCGGCCTCGGCGTCGCGATCGGGCACGCGCTTGAGCATGCCGATCATCTCGTCGCCGAGGATCGGGTCGGCGTCGATGATCTTGAACAGCTCCAGCCCCAGCGCCCGCGGCATCGCCTCGGGGTGGCGGATCGTGCCATGGGCGCGCTCCAGCACGCGGGTGAAGCTGCGGATGTAGCTGCGCTTCTGCTTCAGCGCCGAGGCGTAGAGCTCGCCCACCGCGTCATGCGGCTTGATCCCGGTCTCGCGCGCGTAGTTCAACGCCAGCTGCGCCATCTCGCCGAAGGAGATGTCCTTCCGCACCAGGTTCTCGTCGACCATCTTGCGGTAGAGGTCGCGCACCGGTTCCCCGCGGGGAACCATCGCCGCCGGGATCCTGGCGTAGCGCTGGTCGCCGGTCTGCTCCAGAAGTTCGCGGAACGCGGTCAGGCGGCGGAAGCCCTGGATCAGCTCGTAACCGCCGGCGCCGTCCTGCTCGACCCGGATCGGGTTCGACAGGCCGACATCGAGGATCGACTGCTTCAGCTCCTCCAGCTCCGGGTCGCGGGTCTTGGCGCGGTCGCGGGTGAGCTTGTCGGTCTTAACCGCGTCGACCGCGATCAGGTCGGTGATCAGGCCCAGCCGCTTGAGCCGGACATGCTCATGCGCGAGCTGGTCGTTCTCGGCCCGGATCCGCGCCTCCGCCTCGGCCCGGCCGCGCGCGGCGTCCGCCGTCTCGGTGATCGCCGAAGCCATCGGCCCGCGCCGGCCGGCGGCGGGGGCCGGCGCGGGCGCAGGTGCAGGCTCCGGCCGGGCCTCGGCCTTCGGCTCCGGCTTGGCCTCCGGTTCCGGCTCGGGCTTCGGCGCGGGCGTCGCGGGTGCCGCCTCGGCCTCGGGCTCGGGGTTGAAGTCGATGTCGAACATGGAGCGTTTGCGGGCCATCTCAGTCCTCCAGCTTGTCCCAGGCCGCGACCAGCGTGGCGCGGAACTCGTCATAGGCGCGGTCGAAGCTGGCGCGGGCGCGGCGCCAGGTCTCGCGCGTCATGTTGCGGTAGTCGATCTCGTAGACCGACGACAGGAAGCGGCCCGACTGCTCGACCGCGCGGGTCATCTCGATCGGGTGCTCGGCCACGTGTGAAGCAAAGACCTTGTGAAAGGCCTGCTGCATCGCGCGGTGCAGGTCGTTGTTCGGCTCGAACCGGGTCAGCAGGAAGCGGATGTCGGCGAAGTGCTTCTCGGGCTCGGTGCCCGCAGGCACCGCGCCGCGGAACCGGCCGAGATCCTCGAGCGCCTCCGACAGCTGGCCGATGAAGGAGGTGGTGCTGTCATATTCCCAGTAGCCGGGGCCCGAGGGGATGTAGAGCACGTCGGCCGCGAAGACCGCGTTCATCGACTGGTAGCCGATCGCCGGCGGGCAGTCGAAGATGACGATGTCGTAGGCATCGGCCGGCAGCTGCGCAAGGTAGCGCTCCACCGCCGCGAAGAACGACCATTCGGGGTTGAGGTGGCGGTACTGCGCGGAGGCGAACTCGACGAAGGCGGCGTTGGCGCAGGAGGGCACGAGGTCGATCGTCGGCCACGAGGTCGCCTTGATGAAGTCGGTGACGCGCAGATCGTCGAGCCCCATGCCGGTGACCGAGGGCGGCAGCTTGCGCTCGGGCAGGGCGGTGCCGCTCTCGGCGCCGCGGCCGGAGGCGTTCATCCGCTCGGTCTCGCGGATCAGGTCGCGGGCCATGATGCCCCAGACGGTGTATTCCTCGGCGACGTCCGACAGGCCCATCGAGTGCGACAGCGTCGCCTGCGGGTCGAAGTCGACGCAGAGCACGCGGTAGCCGTCGAGCGCGGCGGCATGGGCGAAGTGCAGCGCCACGGTCGACTTGCCGGCGCCGCCCTTGAAGTTGGCGACGGCGGCGCGGATCGCGCGCTTGCCGGCCGGGCGCGGCGGCAGCAGCGGCTTGCCCTTGTGCCGCAGCCGGCGACGCAGCTCGTTGATTTCCTCGAGCGAGTACCAGCGCTGGCGGCCGTCCTCCTCGACCTGGCCCTGCGGCAGCGACGGGTCGGCGGCGAGCCGGCCGCGGAAGGTCGAGGGGTTCAGCCCGAGGATCAGCTCGGCCACCTCCCAGCTCGAGAAGCGGCGCAGGTGCTTCTCGTTCTCCGGCGAGAAGGTCTGCTGCCGGATGTAGCCCTGCATCTTGAGCGACTGCGACTGCAGCCGGGCCAGGTCCGTGTGCGTGTACATTGTGTCTCTGCCCTCCGGTTCCCCGCGGGGAACCGGTGATCCGGAAACCGCGGGAACGCTAATTCTTCTGATGCTCCGATCTACGCCGGAATTGCGCTTCGAGAAAACCCCGCTAATGTGGAATCCGCGAATTCGCCGGATTGGCGTCCGCGCCAGTGTCGCAAGGGCCACGCCGGGCCACGCACGATTCGTGGCCAGGGCGGACGACCGGGGGGCGAAACCGCCGCCGCAAGGGGGACATGATCGCGCCGCCGCACCGGAAATGGGGGACATTTCGGCGCGAATAGGGGACATCTTGGATGTCCCCCAATACCAATACATACCGATTTCCATCCGGAAATGGATTGGCGCCAGGACGCCGATCCGGAGTTCGCTTGACAGAATCGAGTTTCCGGACGCAAATCAGGAGCAGTTGGGGAAAGGCGTTGCAAAGACGGGCCACCCTGCGAACGGTGGCCGAGCTTTCCGTTCATCGAGGAGCAGTAAGGTGACCACCCCGGCGACGGGAGTGGCAATGACAGGGCGCGCCATGTTGACGACGAAGCCCGTGGGCCGGGGTGCGGCGGCCCGCAAGTACGACATCCTCACCGCGCTCGGCGCGCATGCGCTGTCGCGCGGCAAGGCCGAGCAGAAGCTGGTGCTCAGGCTGATGACGCTGATCACCGCGCGCTACAACTGGACGCGCGAGGAGCTGGCGGTGGGCCAGCGCGAGATCGCCCGGCTCTGGGCCGTGGACGAGCGCACCGTCAAGCGCGAGATGGCCAAGCTCCGGGCGATGGGCTGGCTCAGCGTCTCGCGCGCGGGCGCGCGCGGACGGGTCACGGAATACCGGCTGGAGATCGAGCGGCTGCTCAAGGACACGCGCCCGACATGGGAGGCGGTCGGCCCCGACTTCGCGCTGCGCCTCGAGGGGCAGGAGGAGAGCCCCAAGGTGGTGCCGCTGCCGATGAAGGGCGAGGTGCCGGCGCCGGACCTCTCGGCCGGGCACGAATGGGCGCTGGCGCAAGGCGTGCTGCATTCCGAGGACCCGGCGCTTTACGGCTCGTGGCTGCGCGGGCTCAGCCGCGAGAGCAGGGCAGGGGGGCGGCTCACGCTGGCCGCGCCCTCGCGCTTTCACGCGGCCTACGTGCAGACGCATCTGGAGCGGCGGCTGCTGGCCGCCTGCCAGTCGGTCGACGACAGCGTCAGCGAGATCGTCCTGACCGTGCGCTGAGCGCCATCTTCAAGTTTTCCCGAACAGAGCCGAAGGCGCCGGGGCCCTTTCGCGCGGCCGGGCGGGCGCGCAGGATGCGTGCGATCTCAAGAAGGAGCGCGGCGATGACCGACAGGACCTACTACGCCCCGACGGGCGGCCATCCCGGGCAGGAGGCGCTGCACACCGGCCGCGCCGTCTTCACCGAGGCCTATGCCGTGATCCCCAAGGGGGTGATGCGCGACATCGTCACCTCCTTCCTGCCGCATTGGGAGGGCACGCGGCTCTGGGTGCTGTCGCGGCCGCTTTCGGGCTTTGCCGAGACCTTCTCGCAATACGTGATGGAGGTGCAGCCCGGCGGCGGCTCGGACGCCCCCGAGCCGAACCGCGAGGCGCAGGGCGTGATCTTCGTGACCGAAGGCCGGATCGAGCTGACGCTCGCGGGCGAGGTCCACGCGATGGGGCAGGGGGGCTTCGCCTACATCCCGGCCGGCACCGAATGGCGGCTGCGCGCCACCGGCGAGGCGCCGGCGCGCTTCCACTGGATCCGCAAGCGCTACGAGCCGGTCGAGGGGCTGGACAGGCCCGAGCCCTTCGTCACCTCCGACGACGCCGTCACCCCCACCGCCATGCCCGGCACCGAGGGCCGCTGGGCCACCACGCGCTTCGTCGACCCGGCCGACCTGCGCCACGACATGCATGTGACCATCGTCACCTTCCAGCCCGGCGGCGTCATCCCCTTCGAGGAGACCCACGTGATGGAGCACGGGCTCTACGTGCTCGAGGGCAAGGCGGTCTACCGGCTGAACCGCGACTGGGTCGAGGTCGAGGCGGGCGACTACATGTGGCTGCGCGCCTTCTGCCCGCAGGCCTGCTACGCCGGCGGGCCGGGGCCGTTCCGCTACCTGCTCTACAAGGACGTGAACCGCCACGCGGCGCTGCCCTGAGCCTCGCCCCCGAGTTGACTTCCCCCCTTCCGCCGAGGCCAATGGCCCGGCTGAACAGGGAGGGGCAGATGGACGTACTTGCAATCGGCGGACACGGCGAGGCCGACCGCGCGGCGCTGCGCGACGCCTTCGAGGTGGGCTTCATCGACGGCCCCGGCGATCTCGCCGGGATCGAGGAGGCCGCGCGCGCGCAGGTGCGGGCCGTGGCCTACAAGTCAGGCGCGCCGCTCGGGGCGGAGGCTTTCGACCTGCTGCCGGGGCTGGGGCTCGTCGCCAATTACGGCGTGGGCTTCGACGCGATCGACGTCGACGCCGCCCACGCGCGCGGCGTCGCGGTCAGCAACACGCCCGGCGTGCTCGATGCCGACGTGGCCGACCTGGCGGTGGCGCTGCTCACCTCGGTGCATCGCGGTCTGGGGCAGGCCGAGGCGCATCTGCGCAGCGGCGACTGGGCGGCGGGAACGCCGCTGCCGCTGGCGCGGCGGCTGGCCGGGCGGAAGGTCGGCATCCTCGGGCTGGGGCGGATCGGGCATGCCATCGCGCGGCGGCTCGCGGCCGCCGATTGCGAGATCCACTACTGGTCGCGCCGCGAGAAGGACACGCCCGGCTGGGCGCACCACGCCACGCCCGAGGCGCTGGCCGAGGCCAGCGACGACATGGTGGTGGCGCTGGTCGGCGGGCCGGAGACGCGCGGCATGGTCTCGCGCGGGGTGATCGCGGCGCTGGGGGAGGACGGCGTGCTGGTCAACATCTCGCGCGGCTCCTGCGTTGACGAAACCGCGCTTCTGGACGCGCTGGAGAATGGTGGTTTGCGCGGGGCCGGTCTCGACGTGTTCGAGAACGAGCCCGATATCGACCCGCGTTTCCTGCAGCTCGACAACGTCGCGCTGCAGCCGCATCGCGGCTCGGCCACGCGGGAGACGCGCGCGGCGATGGCACGGCTGATGCGCGACAACATCGCCGCGCATCTGGCCGGGCGAAAGCTGCTCACCCCGGTCGGCTGATCATTTCGCCGCCACGGCCTCCTGCCGCTGGCGGCCCAGCCCCTCGACCTCGAGCTCCATCAGGTCGCCGGGGCGCAGGAAACGCTGCGGCGACATGCCCATGCCGACGCCCGACGGCGTGCCGGTGGCGATGATGTCGCCCGGCAGCAGCCGCATGAAGCGCGACATGTAGGAGATGATCTCGGCTACCGAGAAGATCATGTCGGCGGTGCTGTCGTCCTGCACCACCTCGCCGTTCAGCGCGAGGCTGAGCCGCAGCGCCTGCGGGTCGGGCACCTCGTCGGCGGTGACGAGCCATGGGCCGATCGGCCCGAAGCCCGGCGACGACTTGCCCTTGATCCACTGGCCGCCGCGCTCGGCCTGGAAGTGGCGCTCGGAGACGTCGTTGACGACGCAGTAGCCCGCGACATGCTCGAGCGCGCGCGCCTCCGACACCTCGTAGGTCTCGCGGCCGATCACCACGCCCAGCTCCACCTCCCAGTCGGTCTGCTCGGAGCCGCGCGGGATCACCACCGCGTCGTTCGGCCCCGACAGCGCCGAGCTGGCCTTGGAGAAGAGGATCGGCTCGCTCGGCGGCGGCTTCCCGGCCTCGGCGGCGTGGCGGGCGTAGTTCAGCCCGACGCAGTGGAAGTTCGGCACGCGCGACAGGCAGGCGCCGATCCGCTGCGGATCGGTGATCTCGCGCAGCTCCGCCGGGTCGAGCCCGCGCAGCCGGTCGAGCGTCTCGGGCCCGACCGCCGCGCCGGACAGGTCGGGCAGGTGTTCCGACAGGTCGCGCAGGCGGCCCTCGGCGTCCAGCATCGCGACCCGCTCATGGCCCAGCGGCCCGTGTCTCAGCAGTTTCATGTCCCATTCCCTCCTTGCCGGGCGCATCCAAGCGCCCGGGCGGGGGAATGTCGAGCCTCAGACCAGCAGCGCGATGATGGTGAGCACCAGCGCCGTGCCGACGGTGACGGCGATCAGGATGTTGCGGTTCTTCTGCTCGGTCGAGGTCCGGCCGCCGCCATGCTCGGCCGTGACCGGCCGCTTGGCGCCCGAGGCTTGCTTGGCCTCGCCGCGAGCCGGGTTCTCGGTCTCGGCGGCCTGCGCCATCTTGACCTGTTCCTCGGTGTTGGGGTTGCCCGAGGCCTCGTCATCGGTACCGAGCGGCGAGGCGGAGGTGTCGGGGAAGCCCTTCTTGTCGCCGGCCTCGCCCGCGTCGATGTCGTGGCGCAGGCGGTCGGTGCTGTGCGGTTTCTCGTCGGTCTCGGCCATGGGGTGCCTTTCCTTGCAAGGTTGCCCGGCCAACCGGCACCGGTGGCGCGCGGTTCCCGCCGCGCCCCCCGGGGGCGACGGCGCGCCGCGGGGCGGGGCAGGGGGGGGCGCGGAACAAGCCCCCGGCACGCAGGTTCACCCCGCGAGACCCGCCGCGAGCGCGGCGCGGGGCGGACCGGGAGGGCATCATGAGCGACCGCAAGGAAACCCGGCAGCGCGAGGAGCTGCCGCATTACGACGCGCCCGCCGGCGGCTGGGGCTCGTTGCAGAGCGTGGCGCGGCATCTCGGGCAGGACCGGCCCGACAAGGGCGCGCTCGACACGCTGATGCGGCAGAACAAGCCCGGCGGCCACATGTGTACCTCCTGCGCCTGGGCCAAGCCGCCCAACCCGCATGTCGCCGAGTTCTGCGAGAACGGCGCCAAGGCGACGCTGTGGGACCTGACGCGCGACCGCTGCACGCCCGACTTCTTCGCCCGCCACACGGTCGAGGAGCTGAAGGGCTTTTCCGACTACGAGCTGGAGATGCAGGGCCGGCTCACCCACCCGATGCGCTACGACCCCGAGACCGACAAGTATGTCGAGACGACATGGGACGCGGCCTTCGCCGGGATCGGCGAGCGGCTGAAGGCGCTCGATCCGAAATCGGTGGTGTTCTACGCCTCGGGGCGGGCGAGCCTCGAGACCTCCTATCTCTACGCGCTCTTCGCCCGGCTCTACGGCCACAACAACCTGCCCGACAGCTCGAATATGTGCCACGAGACCACCAGCGTCGGGCTGAAGGAAGTCACGGGCTCGCCGGTCGGCACCTGCGTGCTGTCGGATTTCGATCACTGCGACCTGATCCTGTTCTTCGGCCAGAACACCGGCACCAACTCCCCGCGTTTCCTGCACCCGCTGCGCGCCGCCAAGAAGCGCGGCTGCAGGATCGTCACCTTCAACCCGGTGCGCGAGGCGGGGCTCGTCACCTTCCGCGACCCGCAGAACCCGGTCGAGATGCTGGCCGGGGCCGAGACGCAGATCTCGGACCGCTATTTGCAGGTCCGGCCCGGCGGCGACATCGCGGCGCTGATGGGGCTGTGCAAGCGGGTGCTCGAGATCGACGGCGAACAGGGCGGCGGCGTGCTCGACCGGACCTTCATGGCGCAGCACACCTCCGGCTGGCCGGAATTCGAGAAGATGGTGCGCGACACCCCGTGGCCCGAGATCGAGCGCGCCTCGGGGCTTTCGCAGGAGGATCTGGCCGAGGTCGGCGAGATGTATGCCGAGAGCGAGAAGGTGATCGGCATCTACGGCATGGGGCTGACGCAGCACGTGCATGGCAGCCTCAACATCGCGATGCTGGTGAACCTGCTGCTGATGCGCGGCAATATCGGCCGCGAGGGGGCGGGGATCTCGCCGGTGCGCGGCCATTCCAACGTGCAGGGGCAGCGGACGGTCGGCATCTCGGAAAAGCCGGATCTCGTGCCGCTCGACAAGCTGGAGGAGATGTTCGGCTTCACCGCGCCGCGCGACGAGGGCACCACCACGGTCGAGGCGGTGAAGGGGGTGATGGACGGCACCGTCAAAGGCTTCGTGAGCTTGGGCGGCAACTTCGCCCGCGCCATCCCCGACATCGGCCGCGCCGACCCGGCCTGGGCCGGGCTCGACATCAACGTGCAGATCGCGACCAAGCTCAACCGCTCGCACCTGCTGGTGGGCAAGGAAACCTGGCTTCTGCCCTGCCTCGTGCGCGCGGAGGAGGACATGCAGGCCACCGGGCCGCAGGCGGTGTCGATGGAGGACAGCCTCAGCCACATCCACGGCAGCCAGGGGCGGCGCACGCCCGCCTCGAAGATGCTGCGCTCCGAGCCCTTCATCGTCGCCGGCATCGCCAAGGCGACGCTGCCCGGGAACCCCAAGGTGAAGTGGGACGACTGGGTGGCCGACTACGCGCTGGTGCGCGACCTGATCGAGGAGACCTACCCCGACAAATTCGAGAACTTCAACGCGCGGCTGTTCGAGGCGGGCGGCTTCTACAAGGGCAACCCCGCGCGCGAGCGGCAGTGGCAGACCGAGACCGGCCGCGCCATCTTCACCGCGCCGAAGACGCTTTCGGCGCTGGGGCAGGATCCGGGGGCGGACAGCTACACGCTGGTGACGCTGCGCTCGAACGACCAGTTCAACACCACGATCTACGGCTTCGACGACCGGCTGCGGGGTCTCAAGACCGACCGGCAGGTGGTGCTGATGAACCCCGAGATGATCGAGCGGGCGGGGCTGGCCGAGGGCCAGCGCGTGACGCTGGACTGCGCGGTGGATGACGGCCATGCCCGCACGGTCGCCGGGCTGAAGGTGATCGCCTACGACCTGCCCGACGGCTGCGTCGCGGCCTATTACCCCGAGACCAACCCGCTGATCCCGCTGGGCTATCACGACGAGCTGTCGAAGACCCCGGCCTACAAGGGCGTGCCGGTGCGGATCAGGGGGTGAGGGTCGGGGGCGAGGTTTTATGTCAAATGGGTTGCGCGGGGGCGCGCACGGTGCCGAGCGTCAGGCGTCCTGGAAGGGCGGACGCCCGCGCGGAGACCTGCGGGGGCGCTGTTGCCTCGGAGGTCCGCCATGCGGACTTTGCCGACTTTGAACGAGTGGCGGCTCCAGAGACGGAACAGAAACAGTTGATTTGGTCTGAGACCAGAAACGTATGAGTTTTGGTCTACCGTTCAAACTTCACGTTCTCGGTCGAAAGCCATTCTGACATCTCATTAACTTGTTCCGGATTGGGGCCGCCAAACATCGTGCTTTGTATGGCGATGGTGCGGTTGAAGCCTGTCAAATGAATAGGATCAAATTCTCCCAGTATGACCGTGTCTTCCGCCATGTCCAAACGAATCACCAATCGGGGTGAAATGGGCGTCCAAGCTTCTGCTTCGGGATCGGTTAAAGGTTGCCTTGTTCGTGCTGTCGGCAATTTTTTAGTTAGGAAGTCACAGCCTCCTGGTGGGAGTTGGAGGATCTCGATACCGCGCCGAGCGAAAATGTTGAGAGTCTTCCCAATAGGAATAGACATTCCCTTAATTTTCCCGGCTTGAAGGAGTCGCTTTCGGCTCTGGGGTGAATTAAGGGCAGCAATTTCGGCTTCTTGGTCTGGGTTCTTTATTAGAAGTGCTTTAAAAGTATCATCTAGAAATTCGGGGCCTGTATTTATGGAATCGGCTTTTCCGAAGAAATCGGGGGAAGGTTGGCGTTTCCATGCTGTTTAAAAAAAAGGTCAAGGTTCGCCTTTTCTGAAGCGCTGAATGTGGGTGCCCTACCCTGCTCAACCGCACCCTCGATGGCGTCTATGAGTTTGGCAGCCGTCGCTTCAATTCCGATCATCTCCTTCTCGAACGAAGTGTCCGTCTCGCCACGCTCATTTTCGACAGTGTAGAGGTGCGTCTCTCCGAACGTGTTGTTTGGGACCTGCTGCAGGAGTTTGCCTGCCGCTTGTTCCATACAGACAGCTTGCCATTCAAGTCAGTGAACTGCTCCAGTTGCATCTTCGGAGGGAAATGTTGAAACTTCTCGACTTGCAATTATCCGCCTTGATTTTTCCTCAGCTTAACAGTATGGGTGAATGGCAGCCATTTGAAAATCACTCCCGGAGCGGCGTACGTCCGAGTGTCTAGGACGACCTTCATTTTTCGTTGGGTCACAAAATCTTGGACAAAACAGGTCGGTCGAAAACGGTCGCTTCCCCTGCGACATAAGCGTATGAGTTCTGGTGGCTCCGTGAGGCCAAAAGCTAACCCTTAAATGCCGCCGTCAGTTGGCCAATGCGCTACTGCAAACTGGAACATCTGATAGCCAAGAAAGTTGCACCAGGCTATTACGGGTTTCAACATAGTCTCTTAGGAGCCCAATGGACGAAGGGCCTGGGTGCTGGATTAAGTTAATAGTCATGAATCTTGCCTGCCAGTTCGGATAACCTGGCACGGTATCCAAAAACCGCAGACACCGCGCCTCACGCGACTTGCCTTTCATTCCAACGATAAACGTCAGCATCGAGAGCTCGGCAGCGGCGAGACAAGCATTCTCTTCGGCTGGGACCAGCCGCCTATCAAAACACGCGCGTCGGAGGACACTTCCAGTAAACGCGTCAGCGCGAAGCTCCTCCCGGCGCTCCTCGTGAAGATCGTCGATCAGCTCGTCCAGACCAGAAGCCATAGTCGTTTCCGTGGAACTGATCGAGTAACTGGTGGAATGTCCCACCTCGTGGAGAAGAATTAGCGTGAGCATGGCAGCTAGCGTGACGGTTTCGCCATCTGTGAGAGCTTCGGGCAGACGACCTTCCTTGATCGCAGCCTCCAGCTCGCCCGGAAAACCAGCGAACCTCGTGAGTAGAATATATCTGTCCCAGTCTGCACCAAAGACTAGCTCAAACATTCTTAGATCATGCTCAATTAGCACAATACACCGACACTCTTTTCTGGTCTTTCCAACCTCCCAGCGGGTTAACTCGTTTAGTGTACGCATCGCAAGATTCACTGTTTCTTCAGGATAAAGCTGGTCTATACAATCGTCCAGCTCCCCGCAATCGAACGCCCCATCGTCAATACCAGATTGGTCAGCCTGCATCGCTGATAGGACTTCGGCAGTTCGGTTTCTCTGAGCTGCTCTGGCCGCCGGACTTGCTGGCGATTGCATAAGGTAAACAACAATTTCGTTTGCGTCAGACGCCCGGCTGTCTCGCGACCAAGAAGTCGTGACCTTGTAGGGTTCGTTGGAAACGCTGAGCAGACGGTTCGCGAGAGTGATCGCCTCTTCGACTACAGGACGCAACATGACCGCTTCCGTGAGCTGCGTCGCCTCGGGTGGCAGTTCGGGTGCGCAATTTGCGAACCACGTCGCAAGGACAGCGCACAGCATACTCAAGGTCCATGCTCCGCCAGAGTAACCTCGAGCGCGGCTAGGACGTGGCGCTCCGATGTTGGGTCCGCTGCAATTTCCGCCGGCACCTCGACGAGAGCGGCCTTAAGTGCCTCAATCCCGCCATTAAGAGGATCGACTAGTGCATTAGCAGTTAGATCACTTCCAGCGCTGGCCAGTGTCGCAAGTGCAGTGAGGGCACCGATGCTTGTGATTTTCTTGTTTAGGAACTCCTCTCGATCCGTACGGCTCTCGCGACGACGTCTGCCGGCGATGATCGTGGCCGCCGCAGTCAGACCCAGAGCGAGAAGCCCCGCCGCAAGGCTCACCCGTTTCCAAACGTTCTGACGTTTGACAAGCGCCAGTGCTTGCTCCTTGGTTCTATCCAGCAGAACCTGTGCCTCATTCGATAGTGAAACGCCCCCAAACCCCTCCATCTCAAGGGGCGGAGATGTGAGTTCAATAGATGGAATATGAATAAAACCGATGTACAGGAAAGCTGCAATACCAATGACAATGAATAGCCGTCTCATAGCAGCCTTCGAGAATATTTTGTTTTTGTCCTAGAGAATAACGTTGCCACCTAAGCGCGGGAATATCAATCAACCTTTCCGCTATCTTGACGCTTCGCGGTTACCCTGAGGTGGTACCGGCATTCAAGGACCCGCCAAGACGGGTGATTTTTGTCCCTCTCTGCGGCTCCGATTCGCATCATCACCTTAGCGCGGACACGACCTTCGGGGTTGTAGGACGATTGTGGCTCACTGGTGCGAGCGGCCATTCGCTGCGGCCCGTCGAAAGCGTAAGTTGGGCTCGATCCGGACATCGCTCCCGGAAAGCCCGCCCATGCGGCAACCTGCGGTCAACGACACCCAGCAAGAGGCCCCAAGCCCGGACCGGGCGGCCCCCGTCGGGGGCCACCCACTCCTGTCAATCGCGCTCGACCAGCTTGTTGAAGCGGCTGGCCGAGCCGTCGGCGGCGCGGTCCTGGTGCAGGAAGGCGAGGTCGCTCTCCTCGAAGATCTCGAACCAGTCCTCCCACGAGATCCGCTCCAGCCCGTCGGCGGGCGGTTCGAAGTCGATCCTGAGGATGCCGCCCTCGCCGTGATCGGCGGTGGTGGCGACGCGCGCCGGGTGGCCGCCGCGCGCCTCGCACCAGTGCCGGATCTCGTCGTGGTCGATGGTGGTCTTGCCGTCGCTCATGGCCTGTCTCCTATCGGAAAGTTCCGTCGCCCAACGCGACCGCGCGGCCGCGGTTTCCGGCGCCCCATGTCGCCAAATCGCGCAAATGCGCCGCGCCGGTGCTGGCGGCCGGGGCCGCGCCGGTCCAGAACCGGGGCGACAGATGACCCCGGGGGACGACACGCCGATGACCACCCATATCCTGACGCTGACCTGCCGCAACCGCCCCGGCATCGTCGCCGCCGTCGCCACCGCGCTGGCCGACTGCGCCGGCGACATCACCGAGGCGCGGCAGTTCGACGATCCGCTGACCGGCACCTTCTTCATGCGCGTGGCCTTCCGCCTGCCGCAGGAGACCGGCGGTGACGGCAGGTTCCGCGCCAAGATGGACGGGATCGGCACCGCCTTCGGCATGGAGTGGCATCTGGCGCCGCAGGACCACCGGCCGAAGGTGCTGATCCTGGTGTCGAAGTTCGACCACTGCCTCGCCGACCTGCTCTACCGCTGGCGCATCGGCGAGATGCCGATGGATCTCGTGGCCGTCGCGGGCAACCACCCGCAGGAGGTGCTCAGCGTCAACCTGCCGGCGGGCGTGCCCTATCACCACCTGCCGATCACCCGCGAGACCAAGCCGCAGCAGGAGGCCGAGATCCGGGCGCTGGTCGAGGAGACGGGGGCCGAGCTGGTGGTGCTGGCGCGCTACATGCAGATCCTCAGCGACGAGATGTCGGCGTGGCTGTCGGGGCGCTGCATCAACATCCACCATTCCTTCCTGCCGGGCTTCAAGGGCGCCAAGCCCTACCACCAGGCGCATGCGCGCGGCGTGAAGATGATCGGCGCGACCGCGCATTACGTGACCGAGGATCTCGACGAGGGGCCGATCATCTCACAGGACGTCGAGCACGTGACCCATGCCGACACGCCCGACGATCTCGTGGCCAAGGGCCGCGACATCGAGCGGCGCGTGCTGGCCCGCGCGGTGGCGCTGCATCTCGACCGGCGGGTGCTTCTGAACGACGGGCGGACGGTCGTCTTCCCGAAGTGATCACTCGCGCGCCCCGGCCTCGCCCGGGGCGCCGAGCCGGGCGTCGACGCCCTCGTAATCGGTCTCGCCCGACAGGAAGAGCGCGATCCAGCGCAGGGCGGGGACATGCGCGCAGGCGACCATCACCACCATGGTGATCGGCACCGCCAGCACCGCGCCCGCGACGCCCCAGACCCAGCCCCAGAACAGCAGCGCCGACAGGATCACCAGCGCCGAGATCGACAGCTGCCGCCCCTGCACGCGCGGGTCGACGAAGTTGCCCATCACCTGCTCGATCACCAGCAAGCCCGCGCCGATCGCCATCGCGGTCCAGGGGTCGCGGGTGGCGAAGGCGTAGATCACCGGCAGGATGCCCGAGATCAGCGAGCCGATCGAGGGCACGAAGTTCAGCACGAAGGTCAGGAGCGCCCAGACCAGCAGCAGGTCGACCCCGAAGAGCCACAGCCAGCCGGTGTAGAGCAGCGCCGTCGCCACGCCCAGCACGAAGCGCACCGCGAGGTAGCGCCGCAGCTTGCTGGCCACCAGCGCGACCGAGCCCGTGACCTCGGCGCGCCGCTCGGGCCGGGTGGCGGCGGCGAGCTTGGCGTGCCAGCGCGGCGCCTCGATCAGCATCAAAAGCGTCAGGAAGAACACCAGCACCAGCGCCAGCATGATGCCCGAGGTGGTCGAGAGCACCGTGGTGGCAAGGCCCGAGGCGCGCTGCACCAGCGTGCCGCCCAAGCCGCCGCCGCCCGCCATCTCGCGGATCTGCTCGACGAGGCCTGTGGCCGTGCCGCTGCCCCCGCCGCCGTCGGGGCCGGTGCCGGGCGCGGGCGCCCGCTCGGGGTTGAGGCCGGCGCCCGGCGTCGCCTCGATCGCGCTCTCGAAGGCCGCGCCGGCGGCGATGTCGGCGGCGCCGGAAGCGCCCGAGGCACCGGAGGCGTCCTCGCCCGAAAGCTGCTCCATCGCCTGCTGCGCCTCATGCGCGGGAAAGCGGTCGAGGAACTGCTGCGCGGCGAGCCAGAGCACGCCGAGGAAGGCCAGCAGCGCGGCGGCGAGCGCCAGCATCGCCGCGACGTGGCCGACCCAGCGCCGCCCGCCCGCCAGCCGCGCCGCGCCGCCGTCGAGCGGGGCCAGGAGCAGCGCGAGGAAGGTGGCGAAGACGATCGGCAGGAAGACCGACTGCATCGCGTGCAGCGCCCAGCCCGCCAGCACCACCGCGATCAGCGCCAGAAGCCCCAGCGCCGGGTGGGCGATCTTGCGCGGCATGTCGTCGTCGCGGCCCGCCATGCCGGGCTCAGGCCCCCTGGCCCACGTTCAGCGACAGCCCGCCATCGATGACGAAGCTCTGGCCGGTGACGTAGTCGGCCTCGGGCGAGGCGAGGTAGACCGCCATGTGCGCGACCTCCTCGGGGCGGCCGGCGCGCTTCCACGGGATGTTGCGGGTCTGGCGCTCGAGCTGTTTGGGGTTGTCCATCGCCTCCTGGTTCATCTTGGTCAGGATCATGCCGGGCGCGATGTTGTTGACCGCGATCCGGTCGGGGGCGAGCTCGAGGCAGAGCGTGCGGGTCAGCATCTTCAGCCCGCCCTTGGCCGCGTCATAGGCGGCCGAGGCGGGGCGGGCGATCTCCTCGTGCACCGAGGAGATGTTGACGATCCGGCCGCCGCCGCCGGCGGCGCGGCGGGCGCGGATGAAGGCGCGGCAGCACAGGAAGGGGCCGAAGAGGTCGGTCTTCAGCATCTTGTCCCACGTGGCGTCGTCCATCTCCGCCAGTTCGACGCCCGGTGCGTCGAGCCCGGCCGAGTTCACGAGGATCTCGGGCGCGCCGAAGGTGTCGGCGCAGGTCGCGAACAGGCGCTCGACGTCGTCGGGCTGGGTGTGGTCGCATTTCACGATCACCGCGGCGCGGCCGGCCGCGCGCACCGCGTCGCGGGTCTCCTCCGCGCCCTCGGTGTTGGAATGGTAGCCCAGCACGCAATCGGCGCCCTCGCGCGCGAAGGCCATGGCGATCGCCTGACCGATGCCGGATTCCGAGCCGGTGAGGATCGCCACCTTGTCCTTCAGCCTGTCGCCCATGCGCGCCTCCGCTTGCCGCCGCGGGCCGCCTTCGGCCCTTCCGTCGCGGGGCCAACGGCAAGCCGGGGCGCGCGGTTCCTCGCGCGTCCGGCCATGCGTTCGGAGGGGCGCTCAGGCGTACGTTCGGACGTGCGCTCGGCCGGGCGGTCAGCCGCGAGCGTACACGTCCTCGTAGCGGATGATGTCGTCCTCGCCGACATAGGCGCCGGTCTGCACCTCGATCAGCACCATCGGCACCTTGCCGGGGTTTTCCATGCGGTGCGTGGCGCCGAGCGGGATGTAGACCGACTGGTTCTCGGTCACGAGCTTGACCTCCTGGTCCACCGTCACCCGCGCCGTGCCCTCGACCACGATCCAGTGCTCGGAGCGGTGGTGGTGGCTCTGCAGGCTGAGCGCGGCGCCCGGATGCACGAGGATGCGCTTGACCTGGAAGCGCGGGCCCGTGACGAGGCTTTCGAACCAGCCCCATGGGCGGTGGTCCTTGGGGTGGCTCACCGCCTGCGCCGCGCCCTTGGCCTTGAGGGCCGCGACCGCCTGCTTGACGTCCTGCGCGCGGCGCATGTCGGCCACCAGCACCGCGTCGCGGGTGGCCACCGCGATCACGTGCTCGAGCCCGATGCCGACGATCTCCAGCCGCTCGCTTTCCGAGCGCAGGAGCGTGTCGCGGCACTCGATCGCGGTGGCGTTCTGGGAGGTGACGACGCCCGCCGCGTCGGGCCCGCCCTCGCGCCAGACCGCGTCCCAGCCGCCGAGATCGGACCATTCGCCCTCGTAGGGCACGACCGAGAGATTGGCCGCCTTCTCCATCACCGCGTAGTCGATCGAGACGTCCTCGGCGCCGGCCCAGGCCTCGGGGTCGAGCCTGAGGAAGCCGAGATCGGTCTTGGCGCGCGCCAGCGCCGCCTCGACCGGCGGGCAGAGGCCCGGCGCATGCGCGCGGAAGGCCGCGACCATGTCGGCGGCGGCGGCCATGAAGATGCCGGCGTTCCACAGGAAATGGCCGGAGGCGAGCATCTTCTCGGCGGTGGCGGCGTCGGGCTTCTCGACGAAGCGCGCCAGCGGCCGGGCGGCGCCGTCCTCGCCGGCCTCGCATTCGAGGTAGCCATAGCCGGTCTCGGGCCGGGTCGGGCGGATGCCGAAGGTGACGATCTGCCCCTCGGCCACCGCCTTCAGCCCCTCGGCCACGGCGGCGTGGAAGGCGTCCGCGTCGGGGATCACGTGGTCCGACGGCGCGACCAGCATCACCGCGCCGGGGTGGTGCGCCTCGAGATGCAGCGCCGCGGCGAGGATGGCGGGGGCGGTGTTGCGGCTTTCGGGCTCGATCAGCACCGGGCCGGGATCGATGCCGGCGAGGCCGAGCTGCTCGGTGACGATGAAGCGGAAATCGGTGTTGGTCAGCGTCAGCGGCGCGGCGAAGTCGACCCGCTGCCGCGGCCCGAGCCCGCGCCCCGAGAGCCGGCGCGCCGAGGCCTGGAACAGCGTCTCGGTGCCGGTCAGCGGCACGAACTGCTTGGGGTAGCTCTTGCGCGACAGCGGCCAGAGCCGGGTGCCGTTGCCGCCGCACAGAAGGACTGGGGTGATCGTGGTCATAGAGCAACTCACTCTTCAAACGGGTGGGCGGCGCGGGGGCCGGCGCCGATCGATCACGGCATGTCGAAGGCTAACCCCGGCACCGGCCCCGCGTCGAGAGGGCAGGGCGGGGCGCGACCCGCCCGTCGGTCCGGGAGCCGCACAAACTTGATGCAATCTGGGGTTGAACTTGCTAGGCTGCGATCGCGGGCGCCGCGTTTGCCCCGCGGGTTCGTGGTTGTCGAGGTGCCTGGTGATGCGTGTTCGAAACGTCCTGTCGGCCGGTCTTCTTGTCCTGCTGGTGCCGTTCTCCGCCGCCGCCGCCGTGATCGTGCCCGGCAACGACCCCTTCGCCATCGGCTATCCCGACGCGGCCCCGCTCGCCAAATGCGACGAGGGCGGCGCGGCCGGCGATCTCTGCGACGACTGGGAGGACAGCGCCTCGCCCGGCGACTACACCGCCGCTTTCACGGTGAGCTTCCTCGACGCCTTCACCGTCGACTGGAGCTTCGACCCCGGCGCGGTGACCGGGCTCGGCGGTGCCGAGCTGCTGTTCCCGACCCGGATCGCGGTGAAGGGCGCGCAGGCCCACAAGCTCTACGAGATCGCCGCCGGCACGCTGTCGGGGCAGGTGGGCACGGCCGGGCTGATCAACAACGGCGGCAACCGGCCGGCGATCTCGCATGTCAGCTTCTACGGCGCGCCGGCGCCGATCCCGCTGCCGGCGGCGGGCTGGCTGCTGCTCGCGGGTCTGGCCGGGATGGCCGGGCTGCGCCGGGCGCGGGGGGCGCGCCGCATCTGAGTTCCGGCCCGGCGCGCCTGCCGCGCCGGGCCCGCTTCGCGTCTTCGTTCTTGCCAGTTTTCCCGGGTTCGCCATGTCACTCCAGTCGCCGCTGCGCCGCCCCCTGCCGCTCTTTCCCCCGCAATTGCGGCTCGAGCCCGGCGGGCTGGCGCTGATGGCGCTGCTCATCGGCGCGGCGCTGCCGGTGTTCTGGATCGGGCTGGCCTCGCTCGGCGCGGCTTGGATGACGCCGGAATACAGTCACGGGCCGCTGATCCCGCTGATCTCGCTCTACCTGTTCCTGCGCGAGCTGCGCGACGCCCCGCTTGCGCGACCGGCCCGGCCAGACCGGCGGCCGGGGCTGTGGGTGATGGCGGGCGCGCTGGCGCTGGCGCTGTTCGGCAACCTCGTGCGGATCCCCGACATCGTCACCTACGCGCTGATCCTGTGGATCTCGGGGTTGGTGCTGGTCTGCATGGGCTGGGCGCGCGGCCGGCGCCACCAGCTGCCGGTGCTGCACCTCGTCTTCATGCTGCCCTTGCCGCAGTTCCTCTACTGGAAGCTCACCATCTTCCTGCAGCTCGTTTCCTCGCATCTCGGCGTGGCGATGGTCGAGCTGGCGGGCATCCCGGTGTTTCTCGAGGGCAACGTCATCGACCTCGGCGTCTACAAGCTGCAGGTGGCCGAGGCCTGTTCGGGGCTGCGCTACCTGTTCCCGATCCTGAGCTTTTCCTACCTCTTCGCGATCCTCTATCGCGGGCCGATGTGGCACAAGGTGGTGCTGTTTCTGGCCGCCGCGCCGCTGACGGTGCTGATGAACTCGTTCCGCATCGGCATGATCGCGCTTCTGGTCAACCGCTACGGCATCGGCCAGGCGGAGGGGTTCCTGCACTTCTTCGAGGGCTGGGTGATCTTCGGCGCCTGCATCGCGGTGCTCTTTTCCATGGCGGTGGCGCTGCAGCGGCTGACGCCGGACCCGCTGCCGATGCGCCGCGCCGTCGATCTCGACTTCGGGGGCTTAAGCGAGCCCGCCGCGCGGCTGGGGCGGATCGCGCCGACGCGCGGGCTGGGCATCGGGGCTCTGGCGACGCTCGGCCTCGCGGTGCTCCTTTGGGCCGCGCCGGCGCGCGACGCCACGCCGCCCGCGCGCGACGGCTTCGCGCTGTTTCCACGCATGGCCGGCGACTGGTCGGGCGCGGCCCGCCCGCTCGAGCCGGAGGTCGAGGCGGTGCTGGCCGCCGACGACTACATCGACATCACCTATGCCGCGCCGGGCATGGCGGCGCCGGTCAACTTCTTCTCGGCCTGGTACGCGCGCCAGACCGAAGGCTCGGGCATCCATTCGCCCGAGGTCTGCCTGCCGGTCGGCGGCTGGGAGGTCTCGGCGATCGAGCCGGCGGCGGTGTCCTTCCCCGGCACGGTCTACGGCGATTTCGCGGTGAACCGCGCGGTGATCCGCAACGGCCTGTCGCGGCAGCTGGTCTATTACTGGTTCGAGCAGCGCGGCCGGCGCATGACCGGCGACTATGCCGCCAAGGCCAGCGTGCTGTGGGACGGGCTGACGCGCGGGCGCAGCGACGGCGCGCTGGTGCGCTTCGTCACGCCGATCGGCCCGCAGGAAAGCGTGGCGGCGGCCGAGGCGCGGTTGCAGGGGCTGATGGCCGAGCTGCTGCCGCGGCTGCCGCGCTTCATCCCCGAATGAGCCGGCGGTATCGCGGCGCGGATCGCTGCGCCGTAAAGGCGGCGAGGAGCAGCGGCAGCCAGAACAGGCAGGCGAGGCATCCCAGAAGGCACAGCGGCGTGCGGGCGCGGCCCTTGCGGGCGGCCTCGCGCAGCGTCGCGCCGACCGCGAGGGCGGCGATGGTCGCATAGACAGCGGCGATGAGGAGGGGCAGGGTCATGGGGGTCCCGGAAAACGTGTCGAACCATGCAGCCACGCTCAACGATGCCGCGCCCGAAGCGCGAATGTCAACGACAAAGCGCAACCATGAGTTGCGCGCGCCACCGGCCCGCCCGTCCGGGGCGGCTCCGGTGAGCGCGGCCGCCCCGGCGCCCCGCGGCGGCCGCGCCGCGGTGCTGTGGCTGCTGGCGCTGGCGCTGGTGCTGCCCGAGCTGGCGCTCAGCCTCGCCGATCTCGGCGGCGCCGCGATCTGGCGCGCCCGCGCCTACCAGAACGGCGCCTTCTGGGTCGGGCTCCTGCATGACTGGCGGCCCAACTACGCCGTGCAGCCGGCGCTGATGTTCCTGAGCTACTCGATCTGGCATGCCGGGCCGCTGCACCTTCTGGGCAACCTGTCGGGGCTGGCCTGGCTCGGCCCGCCGCTCTTGGCGCGGCTGGCGGCGCGCGGGCTGCTGGCGGTCTGGCTGGCCGGGGTGCTGGGCGGCGGCGCGGGCTTCGCGCTTCTGTCGCGCGCGCCCGAGCCGATGGTCGGGGCCTCTGGCGCGGTGTTCGGGCTGGCCGGCGCCTGGGTGGCGCTGGGGGCGCGGGCGCGGGCGGGGCGGCGGCTGTGGCGCTGGATCGGCGGCTGGCTGCTGCTCTTGGTGGCGGTGAACCTGCTCGGCTGGGTCATGGCCGACGGCCAGCTCGCCTGGCAGACCCATCTGGGCGGCGCGCTGGCCGGCGCCGCGGCGGCGGCGCTTATGCCGACGAAGCGTGGAACAACCTGAGGTAGACAAAATCCACGACCGACCAGCTTGACAGGCGATTTGTTCTGACCGAGCCTCGTACACGTTAAAGTTGTGCTTGGTGGGAGCGGTTCGCATGAAGGTCGTCGTCTTCGGTCTGGGATATGTCGGCGCCACGGCGGTCGGCTGCATCGCGCGCTGCGGCCACGAGGTGGTCGGGATCGACGTCAACCGCGACAAGGTCGCGACGCTGAACGCCGGCCGCTCGCCGATCCTCGAGCCGGGGCTCGAGCCGATGATCGCCGCCGCCGTGGAAGAGGGCCGGCTGACGGCGCAGGGCGACATCGGGGATGCGCTGGACCGGGCCGACCTGGCGCTGGTCTGCGTCGGCACGCCCTCGGCCGCCGACGGCGCGCACAACATGGGCTACATCGCCGAGGTCAGCCGCCAGATCGCGCAGGCGGTGGCGCGCCGCCCGGCCGGGCCGCCGCTGGCGGTGGTCTACCGCTCGACCATCCGCCCCGGCACCACGGCGCAGCTGATCCGGCCGATCTTCGAGGGCGTGCTGGGCGCCGGCGCGCCGGGGGTCGACCTGGTCTACAACCCCGAATTCCTGCGCGAGGGCAGCGCGGTCGCGGACTACTTCGCCCCGCCCAAGATCGTGCTCGGCACCGAAAGCGCCGCCCCCGTGCCGGCGATGGAGGCGCTCAATGACGGCATCGACGCCCCGGTCTTCCGCACCGGCTTCGGCGAGGCCGAGATCACCAAGTTCGTCGACAATTCCTGGCACGCGGTGAAGGTGGCCTTCGCCAACGAGGTCGGGCGGGTCTGCCTTTCGGCCGGGCTCTCGGCCACGCGGGTGCACGAGATCTTCGTCTCCGACACCAAGCTCAACATCTCGGCCTGCTACACCCGGCCGGGCGGCGCCTTCGGCGGGTCCTGCCTGCCCAAGGACGTGCGCGCGCTGCAGCATCTGGGCGCCGATATCGGCGCCAACCTGCCCTTGATCGACAGCCTGCTGCGCTCGAACGAGGCGCACAAGAACGCGCTCTTCGCCGCCGCGACGCGCGGGCTGGCGCCCGGCGCAAGTCTCCTGATGGTCGGGCTCGCCTTCAAGGCCGGCACCGACGACCTGCGCGAAAGCCCCAATGTCGATCTGGCGCGCAAGCTCTTGGCCGCGGGTTACGCGCTCGACATCTACGACCCGGCGATCCGCGCCGACATGCTGCTCGGCGCCAATCTCGGCTATGCCTACAGCCAGCTGCCGCAGCTCGAGCGGCTCTTGATCCCGCGCGGTTCGGCCGAGGCGCGGCGCTATGACCGGATCCTGCTGTCGAACGCCACGGCGCGGGAGGTGCGGCTACCGCCCGGGGCCGAGACCTTCGATTGCGGGGCGCTGGCGTGACCGCGCTCGAGCGGGCGCTGCCGACGCCGCATCTCGACGCCGCGCGCGCGGGCCGGCCGATGGCCGGGCGGCGCGTGCTGATCATCGTCGAGAACCTGCCTCTGCCCTTCGACCGCCGCGTCTGGCAGGAATGCCTGACGCTGCGCGCCGCCGGCGCCGAGGTGGCGGTGATCTGCCCCAAGGGCCGCGGCTTCGAGGCGCCCTACGAGCGGATCGAGGGCGTGCACATCTACCGCCACCCGCTGCCCTTCGAGGCGCGCGGCGCGGCGGGCTACCTGCTCGAATACGGGGCGGCGCTGTGGCACGAGGCGCGGCTGGCGCTGAAGGTGCTGCGCCGGCACGGCTTCGACACGATCCAGGCCTGCAACCCGCCCGACCTCATCTTCCTCGTGGCCTGGCCCTTCAAGCTTCTGGGCAAGCGCTTCGTCTTCGACCACCACGACATCATGCCAGAGCTGTTCGAGGCCAAGTTCGGCAAACGCGGCTGGCTCTGGCGGCTGACCCGCGCCTTCGAGCGGCTGACCTTCCGCGCCGCCGACGTGGTGATCTCGACCAACGAGAGCTACCGCGAGATCGCCCGCGCGCGCGGCGGCAAGCGCGCAAGCGAGGTCTTCGTGGTGCGCTCGGGGCCCGATCTCAACCGGCTGCGGCGTGTGGCGCCGAACCGGGCCTGGGCGCGCGGGCGCGACCACCTGATCGGCTATGTCGGCGTGATGGGCGCGCAGGAGGGGATCGACCTGCTGCTCGAGGCGATGCGGCTTCTGGTGCATGAGCGCGGGCTGTCGGTGCAGCTGGTGCTGGTCGGCGGCGGGCCCGAGCGCGCGGCGCTCGAGGCGCTGTCGGCGCGGCTGGGTCTCGAGGACCACGTCACCTTCACCGGCCGGGCCCCGGACGAGGTGCTGTTCGAGGTGCTCTCCTCGGCCGATCTCTGCGTGAACCCCGACCGGGTGAACCCGATGAACGACAAGTCGACCATGAACAAGATCATGGAATACATGGCCTTCGGCCAGCCGATCGTGCAGTTCGAGGTGACGGAGGGCCGGGTCAGCGCCGGGCCGGCCTCGCTCTACGCGCGGCCCAACGACGCCGCCGACATGGCGGCGCAGATCGCCCGGCTCTTGGCCGATCCGGCGCTGCGGGCGCGGATGGGCCGGGCCGGCCGGACGCGGGTGGTGCGCGACCTCGGCTGGGACGGCCAGGTGCCGGCGCTGCTCGCGGCTTACGCGGCGGCGGCGCCGGCCCCGGATGCGGCGGTTCAGCCCAGCGGGAAGAACTGCTCGGGCACCGCCTGAGCGAGGCAGCCCATCTCGCACAGCAGAAGCGCCTCCGTCGCCTCGTCGGCATGGGCGGCATGGGCATAGGCCGGCGCCTCGCTGCGGATCGCGAAGGCGTCGATCACCGCGTCGAAGTTGCGGCCGCCCCAGCTGTGGCCGAAGGTCAGGTCGTGCCGGCCGTTCTGCGACAGCGGGTCCATGCGCGCCTCGTCCTCGAGCACGCCGTCGAGCCACAGCGTCAGCCGCCCGGCATCGAAGCGCAGCGCCATCTCGTGGCGCAGCCCGTCATCGACCGGCGCGTCCTCGGATTCGAGCACCGTGACGGTGCCGTCGTCGCTGGTGGCGCGGACCCGCAGCTCGCCATGGGAATCGACCACCACCACGAGGCTGCCCTGTCGGCGGAACAGGTCGCCATGGCCCTCGCCGGTGAAGGCGAGGTCGATGGCGAAGCTGTCGGCCCCGAGGATGTCGTCGACATGCTCGAGCGCCACGCGCGCCGCCGTCCCGGTGGGGGCGAGCGCCATGCCGTCGGCCGCGACCGGCCCGCCCAGATCGACCGGCCCGGCGTCGCCATGGGCGGTGAAGCCGCGCCCGGCCGCGAAGTCGAGCAGCAGCGCGTCGAGCGCGGCCTCGTCCAGATCCGGCAGCGGCTGCGGCGCGGGCCCGGACCCGGGCGCGGGCTCCATGCCGGGCTCGATGCCGGGGGAGGGCACGGGGTCGGGCTGGGTGCCCGATTGCGGCGGCGTGGCCGGGGTTTCGGGCGTCTCTGGCGCCGGCGCGCCGGGGGTGATCACCTCCGTCTCGGGCCGTTCGGGGAAGTCGGAGGCGTTCTGCGTGAGCGCGAAACCGGTGATCCGGCCGTCGAAATTGGCGCCGCCCCAGGGGTGGCCGAAGGTCAGGTCATGCGCGCCGTCGCGCGCCAGCGGCCCGGCCTCTTCGGCAGCGGCGCGGGCGCCGTCGACCCAAAGCTCGAGCCGGCCCGCCTCGTAGCGCAGCGCCACCTCGTGGCGCGCCCCGTCGGCAAGGCCCGGCCCGGAGACCAGCCGCGTCTCCTCGCCCGCGGCGTCGCTGGCGCGGAACACCAGCCGGCCGCTGCGGTCGATCTGGGCGCTGAAGCTGCCCTGCAGGCGGAACAGCTCGCCCGCCCCGCGGCCCGCGACCGCGAAGGCGATCTCGTATTCCTCGGCGGTGAGCATCGGCGCCACCTCGGCGCGCGCCACCTCGAGCGCCACGCCGCGCCCGAGATCGAGCGCGCCGCGCCCGGCCTCGGCGAAGCTCCACAGCTCGGGCGCGGCGATCTCGACCGGCAGCCCGGCCTCGGCGCGCCGCCCGTCGGGCAGGCGCAGCGTCAGCACCACGTCATGCGCGCCGCCCTCGGCATAGGCATGGCGCAGCACCATGCCCTCGGCGCGGCTGCCGTCGCCGAAGCTCCACTCGTAGCGGGTGCCGGCCGGCGGCGGCGCGCCGTCGAGCAGGCTGTGGCGCGCGTCGAAGACCCGCAGCGCCGCCTCGCCCGGCTCGGCGGTGACGTGGAACCGCGCCACCAGCCCCTGCGGCGCCTCGGCCGCGGCGCCGACGCCGAGCCGGTCGACCAGCCCGCCGGGCAGCACGGCGAGACCGGCCTCGCCCAGCGTCGAGGCGACGAAGGAATCGCCGTAGAAGCCCGGCGCCGACGGGTCATCGGGCTGCAGCACGGCATTGCCGCCGACCTGCCAGCTCGGCTGGCCGGAAAAGCCGCGCAGGCCGCCGGTGGCGTTGCCGGTGATCACCACGTTCAGCGCGTCCTCGGCGACGCCGATCGACGGCCGGCCGAGCGCGCCCTCGAACGGCTCGCTCTGCGGGCCGCCGCGGGTCTCGAGCAGGGTGTTGTTGCGGATCAGCAGCCCGTCGATCTCGCCGACATTGATGCCGTGCATGTGGTTGTTGAGGATGACGTTCTCCTCGATCACGAAGTCGCGGTAGAACATCTCGCGCCCGGCCAGCCCCTTGTCGACCAGCTCGTTGCGCATGAAGATCGTCTGGGTGAAGCCGCCCTCGCCGATATCGAAAAGGTTGCCGCGGATCGTCACGTCGCGGCTCGGCGCGGTGGTGCCGGTGGTCCAGACCTGGATCATGTCGCGATGCTCGGTCCAGCCCGGCAGGCCGAAGGTGTCGCGGAAGACGTTGTCCTCGACCAGGAGCCCCGTCACCTGGTGCACGTCGAGCGCGTCGTTGCGCATGTGGTGCAGCGCGTTGCCGCGCATCACGAGGTCGGCGCTTTCCTCCAGCGTGACGCCGGTGCGGAAGCGGGCGATGTCGTTGCCCTCGAGCGTGACCCGCTGCGCGCCCCGGACCTGCACGCCGCCGCCGGTCGCCAGCCCGTCGGCCGGGCTGCCGGTGCCGCGCGCGAGGTCGCCGTCGATCACGCTGTCGCGGATCGCGATGTCGCGGCTGTCGGTGATGCTGACGGCGCGGGTCCAGTGCGGGTCGCCGGGGCTGTAGACGTAGTCGACGACCACGCCCTCGAGGCTGAGATTGGCGGCGCCGCGCAGCGTCACCGCGTCGAACACCGCCGGGTCGTCGGGGTCGGCCGAGCGGATCACCACCTCGGAGGCGAACTCGGCGTTCTGGCCCATCCGGCCGTGCTGCAGCGCCAGCCGGCCGTACTGGCCGCCCTCGAGCAGCAGCACCTCGCCGCCCTGCGCGGCGGCGAGCGCGCGCGCCAGCCCCTCGGCGTCCTCGATGCGGATCGCGCCGGCGGGGGCCGGCTGCGGCTCGGCCAGCGGTGTGAAGGACGCCGCGTCGGCCTCGCGCGGGCCGTGGCCGGCGCGGGGCGCGGCGGCGTCGGGCGCGGCCGGCTCGACCGTGACGCCGGAATGGTCGGCGAAGGCCGCCTGCAGTTGCGGCGCGGTGCCGCGCAGGGTGATGCCATCGGCCTCGACCAGCCGGATCTCGGGGCCCGCGGCCAGCGCCGGCCAGTCCACCGCCAGCCCCTCGAGCACCACGCCCTCGACCCGCTCGAGCACGACGCCGGTGAAGCGCGGCGGGTCGAAGGGGTCGGCGGCGGCGATGGTGACGCCGGCGGGGAAGGGCGCGCCGGGGCGCGCCAGTTCGAGTATGCCGAAGGCGCCGCCGGCCAGCTCGATCCGGGCGCCCGGCGCGGCGGTGGCGAGCGCCTCTTGCAGGGCGGCGGCGGTGTAGACGGTGGTCGGCAGGGTCATTGCAGGCTCCTATCGGGGCGGCGTCTGGGGCCGGTGGCGTGGTGCGGGGCGATCCGGTCGCGCGGCCGCAGCCCGTCGGCCGGGCCGCGTGCGGCGGCTCGGGGTCAGGGCGATGTCGGTCTTGCGTACGGGTTCCCCACCAGGACCGCGGCGTCGGGTCGTCACCGCGGCGGGCCTAGATTGATCTCGCAGCGGGGACAATTCGGGGCCGGGAATCGGGCCTAAATGGGTCGAAACAGGCGATAACTCGCCATTCGTGGCGGCGCGGTCACGGTGTTATGTCGCGAGGCGCCGGCGCGGCCGGTCTGAAGAGCGGGGGAATCGCCGGATTGATTCTCAACCTTTGGTTGTAGAATCAGCCGAAGGCGCGGCGCGCGGCCTCGGGCGACAGCCGGCCGCGCACCGCGCGCGGCGGCGGCAGGCCGAGGCTGCCGGCCAGAAGCGCGCGCGCCTCGGCGCGAAAGCCGCGTAGCCCGAGCTGCGCCGCCTTGGCCAGCGAATAGGCCAGCGCGCCGGGCAGGGCGCGCGGCAGGTGGCGGCGCACGAAGCGGATCCGGCCGCGATGCTTGAAGTAGAGCGAGAAGGGCGAGGCCGGCCGCGCAAGCGTGGGCGAGCCGATGGCGCTGCCGGCGCGGTGATAGACCACCGCCTCGGCGCAATAGGCGATCGGCAGCGCGCCGCGGCGCATCGCCCAGTCCACCTCCTCGTAATAGAGGAAGTAGTCCTCGGGCATCGGCCCGGCGGCGGCGCGGAAGGCGCGAGAGGTGACCATGCTGCCGCCCATCACGAAGTCCAGCGCCTCGGCCGGCGGCGGCGGCGTCGCCGCCAGCGGCCGGCCGAGATGGATGTTGCCGGTGACGCCGGTGCGCCGGTCGAGCGTGCCGCCGTCGATCTGGATCTGCTCGGGCGTCTCGAGATAGGCCATGCGCCCGCTCATCACCGAGAACCCGCCCGCCGGTTCCGGCGCGGTGGCGAAGGCGGCCGGCGTGGCGGGCGGCACGGCGGTGTCGGGGTTGAGGATCCAGACCCGGTCGGGCCCGCCGCCGGGCCGCGCCGCGAGCGTCTCGAGGCCGCGGTTCACCCCGGCGGCGAAGCCGGCGTTGAGCCCGGCCTCGACCAGCGTGACCGCGTGGCCCGAGGGCCCCTCGGCCCCGTCGAGCGGCAGCGGGCGGGCGGCCGCCGCCAGCGCGAAGGGCAGCGCCGGCGCCGGGCCCGGCCGGGCGCCGCCCGCGGCCCAGCCGCGCAGCAGCGCCGGCGTGCCGTCGGTCGAGCCGTTGTCGACCAGCACGATGTCGAGCCGCAGCCCGGTCGCGGCGAGCAGGCTTTCGAGGCAGTCGAGGATCACGGCGGCGGAATCGTAGGTGACGATCACGACGCCCAAGCGGGGCAGGGTCATGGCTGGCGTCTCCAGAGCGGGCGGATGTTGCGCGCCAGAACCGGCCGCGGCGCGGGCAGGGCCGGCGGCCGCCGGGCGGGGCGCGGCGCCGGCGGCGCGGCGGCGGGAAAGCGGGTGAAGACCGGCCCGGCGCGGTCTGGTTGTGGCGCGGCATTGGGTGTGGCGGGCGTGGCGGCGCCCTGGTCGGGCTGCGCGTTCAGCATCCATTGCCCGGCCCCGAGCATCAGCATCACGAAGATCAGGATCTCGCCCCACAGCGCCACGGTGCCGGCCACCAGCACGCAGCCCAGCATGGCCAGCGTCCAGCCCAGCCGCAGCGCCTGCAGCGCCGGGTCGGGGCCGAGCTCGCGGCGGTTGATCCGCACGAGGCTGAGCCCCAGCGCCGTGCCGAAGAAGACCAGCGCCGGCAGGCCGTGCACGATCGCCAGCAGCAGCCAGAAATTGTCGATGCTGGCGCTGACCATCCAGTGCGGCCGGGCCCAGTAGTTGTCGCCCACCCCGAGCCATGGCGTGCGCGCGACCTGCGCGCTGCCGTATCGCCAGATCTGCTCGCGGTAGCTCGCGGTGCTGGAATCGAGCGCCAGCCGCGTGCTGATCGCCACCAGAGCGTTCTTGGTGCTGAGCAGGTCGAGCAGCAGGTAGAGCCCGCCGAGGCTGAGGCCGATCTCGCGCCAGGGCCGGGCGCTGCGCCGTGCCGCCAGCCGGTGCCACAAAAAGAGCGGCCCCTGGAACATGAGCGCCAGGAGCGGCCCGCTCGACACCGACAGCAGGCAGGCCGCGCCGATCAGCACCGCCGCGAGCCCGCGCAGCACCGGCGCCAGCCCCAGCCCGACGACCACCGGCGCGAAGGCCAGCATCGCGAAGACGCCGTAATGGATCGGGTGCGCGAAGACCCATTGCGCGCGGTAGAGGCCGAGGCGCGGCTCGTAGTCGTTCTCGACGAAGGTCGAAAACGGCGTGTGGTCGCGCACCAGCTCGATGATCAGCGGCCGGTCGGCCAGCGCCTCGATCAGCGCGAAGGGCAGGCTCAGCGCCACGATCCAGAACAGGAAGCGCAGCAGCGCGGCGAAATCCGCCCGGTCGCGGACCAGCACCCGGCCGGCCATGTAGCCGCCGAGGATGGCGAGGCCCTGCTGCCCGGTATAGGCGACGAAGCGGCCCGGCGTGTTGACCAGCATCGACAGCGACAGCCAGCCGACATAGAGCACGAAGAGCAGGTCCACGAGCCCCAGCCGCAGCCGCCCGCTCAGCACCCGCATCAGCAGCATGGGGTAGAGCGCGATCAGCACCAGCAGCGAGGGGGTGAGCCGGAAGCCGGCGATCTCGAAGGCGACGGGCACCACCAGCGACACCAGCACCAGCCGCGCGCAGGCCCGGCGGCCGGCGCTGCCGGCGGCCGGCGCGGCGGAAAGCAGGGGCGATGCACCGACCGAAGCCGTCATGAAACCAAACCGAGCAACCAGAACCCACGGGCGGCGCGCGCGCCGCCTGCCCTCCAGCTAGTAACAATTGTTGGCACCGGTCAATATGCAACCTTGAATTGTGTCGTGCCACCTTTAGCCCGCGCCCGGCCGCCCGGCGCGGCAAGGCTTGCAAGATCGTCCCAGCCGGGGATAATCGACCTGTGGTTGCATGTGGGAGGATGGTGATGCAGGGCGAGATGGCCAAGGCAAGAAGGCGGGGCCTGAACAGGCTGGCGCCGCTGCGCGCGCTGCTGATGGCGGCGGCGCGCCTCTACTACACACGCATATGGGGCATGGACATCGACCCTTCGGCGAAGTTCTCGCTCTCGGCGCAGTTCGACCGCACCTTCCCGATCGGCGTGCATGTCGGGCCGAACAGTTACGTCGCCTTCGAGGCGCGGGTGCTGACCCATGACCGCACGCGCGGGCTCTACCTGCACACGCGGATCGGCGCGAACTGCTTCATCGGCGGCCGGGCGCTGCTGCTGCCGGGGGTGGAGATCGGCGCGGGCAGCGTGGTTGGGGCGGGGGCGGTGGTGACGCGTTCGGTGCCGCCGGGCAGCCTCGTGGCCGGCAACCCGGCGCGGGTGCTGCGCGCGGGCATCGATGTCGGCGCCTATGGCCGCTTCGCCGGGGCCGACGCCACGGAGGCCGCCCTCGCCACGGCGGGGCTGACCTGAGGCGGGTTCTGGCGGCGGCGCTGGCCGTTCTGGCGACGGGCCTGCTTCTGGCCGCCGCGCCGGGGGGCGAGGCGCCGCGCGACCGGCCGCTGCCGCCGCTCGCGGCGGACGGTCCGCTGCGGGTGGCGCTGCTCGGCACCAGCCTCAGCGCGCGCTACGACTGGCCGGCCCGGCTCGGGGCGCGGCTCACCGCCTGCCTCGGCCGGCCGGTGATGGTCGAGGTGGTGGCGCGCCCGGGCGCGCATTCGGGCTGGGGGGTGGCGCAGGTCGGCCGCGTGGCGGCGCTGCGGCCCGACCTCGTGCTGATCGAGTTCGCGATCAACGACGCCGACCTGCGCGACGGCCGGTCGCTGGCGCAGGCCGGGGCCGCGCATCGCGCCATCGTCGCGGGGCTGCGCGCGCAACGGCCGGGCGCGGCGATCGCGCTGATGACGATGAGCCCGGCGCAGGGCCCGCGCGGCTGGATGCGGCCGCGGCTCGGCGCGCATCTGGCGCAGTACCGCGACCTCGCCGCGGCGCTGGATCTGGGGCTCGTCGATCTCACGCCGCGCTGGCGGGCGCTGCCGCGCGCGGCGCGCGGGCTTAAGGCGGACGGGCTGCACCCCGAGCCCGGCGTCGCGGCGGCGGTGATCCTGCCGGTGCTGGCGCGCGCCATCGCCACCGCGACGGGGGCGCCGGGGGCAACGGGGGCAACGTGCGCCGGCCCCGCGCCGTCTTAACCCGGCTGCGGCAGGATCACTTGCATCAGGGCCCGCGCCGTTCGCGGGCCGGCGACGCAAGGAGGCGGCGATGCCGGTGATCGACAGTTTCGCGGGACAGGTGGCCGGGCTCGACAGCCCGGTCGCGCAGGCGGCGGCGGTGGTGCCGTCGGACGACACGGACCTGCCGCAGGCCAGCCGGGCGCTCTACCTCGGCACCGGCGGCGACCTGCGGGTGACGCTGCTGGGCGGGGCGGTGGTGACGTTCCGCGCCGCGGCGGCGGGCTGGCACCCGCTGCGGGTGGCCCGCGTCCACGCCACCGGCACCGGCGCCGCCGACATCGTGGCGGGCTGGTGATGATCGGCGTCGGGATCGGGGTGGGCGCGTGGCGGCGGGTCGCGGCGGCGGTGCCGCCCGCGCCGGCCATGCTGACGCTCGACGCGCTGCCGCGCGACGGGCTGGTGCTCGACACCGGCGCGGCGGCGGGGCGCGACGCGGCGGTGCTGGGGCTGTCGGGGACCGGCACGCCGGGGCGGGTGGTGCAGGGGCGGGCGCGCTCGCTCGACGATGGCGGGGCAAGCTCGACGCCATGGGCCGACATCGCCACCATCGACGCCGGCGGCGACTGGTCGGGCGCGCTGAGCTGCCCGCGCAGGACCTCGTGGCTCGCGGCCGAGGTGCGCATCCGCGACAACCCCGCCGTCGGCGCGCAATCGGCCGAGCGCTTCGGCGCGGGGCATGTCATCGCGATCTGGGGCCAGTCCGAATGGGACCGGATGCTCAACCCCTTCTTCGACGGCACGGCGAAGGCGGGCGTGACCCATCCGGGCGACGTGACGCACATCTATCACGGCCGCTCGCTCAGCGGCAGCCATGCCGGCACCGGCGCGGCAGGGGTGCGCGCCGTCACCGTCGATGCCGCGACGGCAGCCACCGCCGACTGCACCAGCGCGATGATCGCCATGGCCAACACGCTCTCGGCCGCGCGGCCGGGCGAGAAGTTCGCGGTGCTGTGGCAGACGCTGTCGGGCACCTCGTGGGAGGCGGCGGCCGACGACGCGATCGCCACCCGCCGCTGGATCGACGACCGCGCCGTGCACGACCACGCCGTCCCCGACGGCTCGGGCCGGGTCGGCGCGGTGATCCACAGCTGGTTCGCGGCGCCGGGCAGCCTGGCCGAGCATTACGGCGCGGCGGCGGTGCCGTTCTTCCTCGGGGTCGATCTCTCGGGCGCGGCCGTCGCCGTGCCGGGCACGATCACCCACACGGGCGGCAGCTACCACGCCGACCACACATGTGCCGAGCTTTACGACTACGCCCATGCCCGGCTGGTGCCCTTCGGGCCGCACGGCTTCATCGAGCCCGCCGATCTCGACAGCGCGACGACGCTGCGCGGCGGCGGCACGGCGGTGCGGCTGGCGAACAAGCAGGCGGCGGCGCGGTCTTGGCGCGACACGGCCGCCCTGCCGGCGCTGGCGGGATACTTCACGCCCGCCACCTTCAACGCCACCGCGGTCAAGCTCGGCCATGACGACGGCGCGGGCGGCTGGACCGACCACACCCACCCCGATGGCGGCTCCGATGACGGGCTGCCGCGGCTGGCGCGCTTCACCGCGCTCGCCGCACTGGAGGGGATGGGGCTGGCCGGCTGGGCCTCGCCGGTCTTCGACAATGCCGCCTGGCAGGCGGACGGCGCCTATGCCGAGATCTGGTCGAGCGCCGGGCCGATCACCACCAACCGCATCGCCGGGGGGCTGCCGCCGCTCGGCGCGACCTTCCCGCACTGGACGGAGGTGGCGGGCTGGCAGATCGACGGCGTGCCGGCCGCGCGGGCCGAGATCGTCGCGGGCCGGGTCAGGATATACCCCAACGACGGGGCCTTCACCGACGCGACGGTGTTGAGCTTCGGCGAGGGCGGCGGCACGGGCGCGATCGAATGGCCGGAGGATGCGCGCAACGCGCTGTGGCGCGACCTGCCGCTGGTCGATGTCGGCGCGCCGACGGTCGAGGGCCTGCCGCTGCGCACCCTGCCGGACGCGGCGCTGCTGGCAAGCACCGTGCCCGGCGCGGCCAAGTTCGCCACCACAGAGGCGGGCCCGTGGTTCGGCTCGGGCGCGGCGGGCGCGACGATCCCGGCCGGCACGCGGCAGATGACGTGGTACGCCAAGGGCCGGGTCGACGCCTTCGCCGGCGGCACGCGGTCGCTCTTTCATGTCACCGGGGCGAAGATGGACCTGCAGGTGCTGTCGAACGGCGCGCTGCGATACTCCCTGACCGACACGGCCGGGCAGCAGGTGGCGCAGACCACCACGCCGGCGGGCACGATCACGCTGGGCGTCAGCTACGAATTCCTGCTGGCCTTCGACCTCGCGGCCGGCTGGCTGCGGCTGTTCGTGGACGGGGTGCAGGTCGGGGCGTCCGCCGCCTTCGCGACCACGGGCGAGATGGACCCGGCCCGCAACATGCGGCTGCTCCATCGCATCTCGGGCGACACCCCGGCGGGCGAATGGGAGCGGCTGGCGATCTGGATCGGGCAGGCCAGCGCCGACGGCGCGTTGCCCGGCGCGGCGCCCCATCACGAGGTGACGGGCCCGGCCGCCACCGCCAATGCCGATGCGTGGCGGCAGGGGGCGGCGGCGTGAGGCACGCTCAGGCGGGGGCGGCGCCGTGGCGGCGCAGCTCGGGCATGGCCAGCAGGCAGGTGAGGCCGAGCGCGGCCAGCGCCAGCGCCCCGGCCGGGCCGGCGAGCCCGGTCATCGGCCCCGCCACCGCCAGCCCCATCAGAAGCAGCACCGGCCCGAGCGGCCGCAGCACCGGGCCGAGCCGCATGCCTGCGCGCCGCCGCGCCAGCCACAGCGCGACCATGAGCCCCCCGGCCTCGGCCAGAAGCCCGACCGCGATCACCGGCTCGACCCGGCCGGTGCGGGCGGCGAGCCACAGTGCCAGCGGCAGCGCCGCCACGCGCAGCAGGTTCGAGGCCACCGCGTTGCCGGTGCGTCCGCGCGCCAGCGCCACCACCGCCGGGCCGCCCTTGGCCAGCCACAGCGCCTGCACCAGCGCCAGCGCCCCGAGATAGGGCAGCATGTCGAGATAGGCGGGCCCGAGCACGAGCCCCACCAGCGGCGCGCCGCAGGCCGCGACCGCCGCCACCAGCGCCACCGCCATCGCCAGATGCGCCTGCGCCGCCGCCGCGGCGAGGCGGTCGAACCGGTCGGCCGCGCCCGCCGCCTGCGCGGCGGCCAGCTGCGGCAGGTAGAAGCTCTGGGCGCTGCGGCGCAGGATCTGCGCCGGCGTCAGCGTCAGCGTGCAGGCCATCGCGAAGAGCCCCAGCGCCTCGAGCCCCAGTTCGCGCGCGACGACGATCCGGTCGCCGTTGAACACGCCGAACAGCAGCACCCCGTTGAGCAGGAGCGGCCAGCCGAAGCGCAGGCTCTCGGCCATCGCCGCGCGGTCGAGCACGACGCGCCAGCGCCGCTCGGCCAGAAGATGCGAGACCAGCACCATCAGCACCGCCTGCGCCAGCACCGACCACAGCATCGCCCGCCAGTCCCCGAGCCAGAGCGCCAGCGGCACGCCGACGAGCAGCGCGCCCAGGGCCGGCAGCGCCGTGCCGAGCGCCAGCGGGCCGAAGCGCAGGCCGCGCCCGAGACGGTAAAGGTCGAGATGCACGAGCCCCTTGCACAGCGGCACCAGCGCCAGCGCCCGGTAGGCGCCGGCGGCCTCGGGCGCGCCCATGAAGGCCGCCGCCTGCGGCGCCATGAGCCACAGCGCCAGCGCCGCCAGCGCGCCGCGCAGAAGCTGGAAGCCCTGCAGCGCGGCCTGGAAGCGCGGCTCGCCGCCGCGGCGCGATTGCAGGATCTGCTGCTGCAGGCCGAGCTCGGAGGCCATCTCCATCGCCGCGACCACGATCGCGAAGCTTGCCGCGACGCCGTAATCGGCGACCGGCAGCAGCCGCGCCACCACGAGGTTGCGCGCCAGCAGCAAGAGCGCCGCGAGGGCGTTGCCCGACAGAAGCAGCAGCGCGGCGCGCATCGCTCAGATCCGCCGCAGGCGGCGGCGCAGCCGCAGCCGCAGCCGCTGCCACGGCAGGCCGAGCCTTTGCAGGTCGCGGTCGCGGGCGGCGCGGAACTCGGGGTTGAGCGGTGGCGCGGGCCGCAGCGGGCGCGGCGCGTCGGGCACGTAGCCGAAGCGGTCGAAATCGGCGGCGTAGATGGTGGCGATACGGTCGAGATCCTCGGCCGTCGGCCGCACGCGGGCGCCCGACGCGCCGGCATAGGCGCCGCGCGCGTTCTCGGGCGGCAGCACCCGGTCGCCGCGCGCCGCGCCCTCGACCCCGTCGAGCCATGGGATCAGCGCGTCGAGACCGTGCTCGATATGAAACAGCGTGGCGCCCGCCGGCACGATCTCGGCCATCGGCCGGATGTGGTTGTCGAAGGCGAAGCGATCGCGCGCGAGGATGTCTGGCAGCCGCTCGAGCCAGTCGGAAAAGCCCATGTCCTCTGGGATGGTGCGCTCCAGCTCCTTCTGGAAGTGGAAGCTGCTGACCGCCCGGCCGACCGGGTGGCGCACGATGGCGAAGCAGGCGTCGAAGAAGTCGAGCGGGATCAGCCGGTCGAGCGTCGCGGCGTCGACATGCTGCGGCGAGCTGCGGCTCCAGCGCGAAGGCTCGGGCAGCGCGGCGAAGCGGCGGTCGTGGAAGGCGATCTCGCCGAAGCGCGCCGCGAGGTAGGAGGCCACGGCCATGCCGCCGCATTTGGGCACATGCGCGTAGTAGACCAGCCGGGACCCGGCCTTGAAGAAGGGCATGGCGAAGGGCCTCCTTTCATCCTATGGTTGTATCACAAGAGCATGGCGGCCCGGCGCGATCAAGCGTGCAGTGGCGCCGCCGGACGCCCCGAGGATGGTGAGAGGGAGGCGAGGATGCCGCGACCGCCGGAGCTGAGCGTGATCATACCCCATCACGAGGACCCCGAGCGGCTGCGCCGCTGCCTGATGGCGCTGGCGCCGCAGCTCGACGCCGTCGGCGACCGGGTCGAGGCGCTGGTGGTCGACAACGCATCGCGCCACTCGGTGCGGCCGCAGCCGATGCCGCATCCGCGCATCCGGCTGCTGCACGAGGCGCGGCGCGGCGCGGCCCATGCCCGCAACCGCGCCGTCGCCGAAAGCCGGGCGCCGTGGCTGGCCTTTCTCGATTGCGACTGCGTGCCGGCCGAGGACTGGCTCGCGCAGGCGCTGCGGCTGGCGCGCGGCCCGGCGCTGGTGGGCGGCGCGGTGCGGCTGTTCGACGAGACGCCGGCGCCGCGCTCGGGCGCGGAGGCCTTCGAGGCGGTCTTCGCCTTCGACAACGAGGGCTACATCGCGCGGCAGGGCTTTTCCGTCACCGCCAACCTGCTGGCGCCGCGCGCGGCCTTCGACCGGGCGGGCGGCTTTCGCGCGGGGCTGTCGGAGGATCTCGACTGGTGCCGCCGGGCGGTGGCGGCGGGCTTCGGGCTGCGCTTCGAGCCCCGGCTCGCGGTCGCGCATCCCAGCCGAGCCGACTGGCCGGCGCTGGCGCGCAAGTGGCGGCGCACCACCGAGGAGGCCTGGGGCCTGCGCGCGGGAGAGCACGGGGGCCTGCGCGGGGGCGGGCCGCGGGCGCGGGCGCTGTGGGCGCTGCGGGCCCTGGCGATGATCCCGTCGGTCGCGGCGCATGCGCCGCGCGTGCTGCGCCACGAGGCGCTCGGCCCCGGCGAGCGGGCGCGCGCCCTGGCGACGCTGGCGCGGCTCAGGCTGGCGCGCTGCGGCTGGATGCTGCGGCAGGCGGCGCGGCCGGCGCGCGCGGAAAACCGGGTCGCGACACAACCGGAGATTGTCAACCATAGGTTGTAGTTGCTAGGCTGGCGGGGCGACTACGCTCCGTACCGCGTTAACGAGAGGAATGTTCATGAACCTGCTGAGAAAAGCCTGCCTGGCCGGGGCGCTGGCCCTGGTGCCGGCCCTGCTCCCGGCGGTGGGGTCGGCGGCCACCGTGCTGAGCGCCACCATCACCGATGGCGGCACGTTCGGGCTGAGTTCGCCGCATCACCACGTCGTCCGCTTCGAGGACGGCGATGTCGCCGGCGGCTACAGCTTCACCTTCACCAACGACACGGGCTGGGCCTCGACCTTCGGGATCACCGACGCGACGGTGCTGCAGAACGCCACGTTCAGCTTCGCCGACACCGGCGTGACCGCGGCCTGGGACAGCGGCGAGAGCTTCAACGTCGCGCCGGGCACCATGGCCGCCGGGCTTCGGGTCGTGACCCGGCTCGCGGCCGGCGCCTCGGACACGCTGCGGATCAGCTACGGCGATCCGACCGCGCTCGACGGCAAGCGCGAGGGCACCGGCACGATCGACATCGCGATCGCCGCGGTGCCGCTGCCGGCGGCGGGGTTCCTGCTGCTGGCGGGTCTGGGCGCGCTCGGCCTGCGGCGGCGGCGGGGCGACTGAGCCCCCCGCTTTCGGGCCGTCACGGCCCCTCGAGGACCGGCCCGCGCGGCCGGTCCTTCTCGTTGCGGCTCAGCCGGCGTCGCGGCTGAGATAGCGGCAGCGGTTCAGCACCACGCCGAGCATGTTGGTCTGGGCCGCCAGCTCGCGTTCGCAGGCGTCGATCTCGGCGCTGGTGGTGCGCTCGGCGGCGGCGACCAGCAGCACGCAGTCGACCTGCGACATGAAGGCCATCGCGTCGTCGGCGGCGCGCATCGGCGGCAGGTCGAACAGCATCACCGTCGGCTCGAGCCGCGCCTCGACCGCCGCCACCGCGGCGCGGGCGCCGTCGCTCTGCAGCAGTTCCGCGGGGTTGCGGCAGCCGGGCAGGGCGGCGGCGATGGCGAGGTTGTCGCCGACGCGGCGGGCGCAATCCTCGATCCGGGCGCCGCCGTCGAGCACCTGCGCCATGCCGGCGGCCGGGCGCAGCCCCAGCGCGCCGGCCAGCGAGGGCGCGCGCAGGTCCAGCTCGACCACCAGCGCCCGCTGTTCGGGCTGGCGCGCGAGGCTGAAGCCGAGATTGGCGGCGACCATGCTCTTGCCGCAGCCCGGCCCGGGCGAGGTGATCGCCACCCGCCGCCAGCCATGGGCGCGCAGCTGCTGCAGGAGCCGGGTGCGCAGCTGGTCGATCTCGGCCGCGCCGGGGCCGCCGCCGGCGGCGGCGATGCGCGCGCGCTCGAGCAGGCGCGGCTGCGGCGTGAAGCCCGGCAGCGCGGCCCAGCCTTCGGGCCGGCGCGCCACCGGGGCGGGCGCGTCGGGGCGTGCATCGGGGCGCGCATCGGGGCGCGCGGCCGGGCGCGGCGTGCGCAGCGCGGCGGCCGGCAGCCCCTCGCGCGCCGCGCGGGCCTTGGCGATGGCGGACTGGATTCTCTCCATGAAACGTCTCCGGGTTCAGGCGGCGGCGAGGGCGAGCTGGCCGACCGCGCGGTCGAGCAGCAGGTCGAGCGGGGTGATCTCGGTGTGCACCCACCACAGACCGGCCGGCAGGCCGACCAGCGCCCCGGCGAAGAGCGCCGCCAGCGCCGCCTGCCGGCGCCGGGCCTGGGCGCGGGTGCGGATGTAGGGCAGCGTCGCGAAGGGGGTGATGCCGAGCCGCGCCACGAGATCCTCGGGCCGGCGCACCGCGGCGCTGGTCATCTCCAGCAGCAGCACCGCGCCGATCCCCAGCGCCAGACCGCCCAGGATGCCGGCGGCGGCGACCACCGGCCGGTTCGGGCTGTCGGGTTCGTCGGGCGGCACCGCCGGCTCGACCACGCTGATCCGCTGGCCCTTGGCCAGCGCCTCGATCGTGTCGCCGGTCTCGGCGCGGGCGCGGCTGGCCAGCGCCTGGTCGTAGCGCGCCCGCAGCGCGGCGTGGTCGCGCTGCATCGCCTCGAGCCGGATGGCGTTGCCCGGCGTCGCCTCGATCGTCGCCTGCAGGCGGTCGATCTCCTCGCGGGCCTGCGCCCTCTGGCTGTCGAGATGGCCCATCTGGGCGTCGATGTCGGCGAGCTGCATCTCGAACATCGACAGCGGCCCGCCGGCCTCGGCGCCGGCCGGCTGCAGCTCCTGCTCCAGCATGGCGATCTGCGAATCGAGCAGCTTCAGCCGCGGGTTCTGCGGCGACAGCACCGCCAGCGCCCGCGCCCTATCCTGGCGCAGCTCGGCCAGCCGCAGCACGGCCGGGTCCTCGCTTTGCGGCATCGGCATCTCGCCCGCGCGCTCGCGCAGCGCCTCGAGCCCGTCGCGCCGGTCCTGCAGCGCGGCGGCGGCGCGCTCGACCTGGGCCAGCCGCTCCTGCGCGGCCGATTGCTGGCCGCGGCGGAAGTCGAGGCTGTCGGGCAGCGCGTCGAGATGGGTCTCGCGGAAGGCGAGGATCTCGGCGCCCTGCGCCACCAGCTCGCGGTCGAGCCGGTCGACCTCGGCCTTGAAGAACTCCAGCGTCTGGCTCGCCACCGCGGTGCGCAGCGCCACGTTCTCCTGCAGGATCATGGTGACGATCTCGTTGGCGACGGTGGCGGCGAGCTGGGCCGAGGCCGCCTCGAAGCCGACCCGCAGGATCGTCGCCTGCGCGGGCTCGCGCCGGGTGGCGGGGCCGCCGCTGCTGGCGATGGTGATGCGCTCGCGCAGGTCGATGACGACCTCGTCGGCGCTCATGTAGCGGCGTAGCTCAGGGTCCATCGCGTCGTAGATGCCGAGCCGGTTGGCCATCTCGATCAGCCGGCTGCGGGTCAGGATGCGCTCGCGGATGATCTGCAGCGCCTCTGTGACCTCGGTGCGCACCGTCGTCTCGGCGAGGTCCGACGGGATCTGCTCGGATTCGACCACCAGCGTGGCGTTGGCGCTGTAGGTCGGCGGCAGCACCATGGCGAGTGTGAGGCCCGTGGCGCTGCCGGCGACGAGGCACAGGAGGCACCAGTGCAGCCGGCGCAAGAACAGCGAGAGGTAGAATTTCAGGTCCATCGCTCAGTCCGCCTTCTGCCACTGGGCCGGCGCCACCACCACCGGCGGGCGGGGCGGCTGGCCGGACAGGAAGAACACCCCGTCCTCGAGCACCTGCCGCAGCAGCGCGGCCGAGACCTGCGTCTCGCCGGCGGCGAAGGCGTAGGTCAGCGCCCGGTCGCAGAGCTGGTTGACGAGGCGCGGCACGCCGCCGCTGGCCTCGTGCACCAGCGCCGCGGCGGCGGCGGAGAAGATCTCGCGCCGGGCGCCGGCGCGCGCCAGCCGGTGCGCGATGTAGGCGGCCACGGTCGGCGCGCCCATCGTGCCGAGGTGGTAGCAGGAGGCGACGCGCTGCGCGAACTGGCTGAGTTCGGGGCGCGACAGCGTCTCGCGCAGCTCGGGCTGGCCGACCAGCACGATCTGCAGAAGCTCGTCCTTGCCGGCGTTGATGTTGGTGTACATGCGCAGCTCCTCGAGGTTGTCGGCCCCGAGGTTCTGCGCCTCGTCGAAGATCAGCACCACGCGCCGCCCCTCGGCGTAGCGCGCGATCAGGAAGGCCTGCAGCTGGCCGAACAGCTCGACATAGGTGGCGCCGGGCACCGGCGCCTCGCCGAGCGCCAGGAGCACCCAGCGCAGAAGCTCGCCGCGGTCGCCGAGCGCGTTCGAGACCAGCCCGACCACGAGGTCGTCCTCGAGCCCGCGCAAGAGGTGCTGCAGCAGGGTGGTCTTGCCGGCGCCGACCTCGCCGGTGACGAGGGTGATCGGCGAGCGGGTCAGCAGCCCGAATTCGAGCATCGCGAAGGCGCGCCTGTGGGCGTCGGACCAGAACAGGAAGTCCGGGTCCGGCACCAGCGTGAAGGGCCGCTCGGACAGCCCGAAATGAGAGGTGTAAATATCCAAGGGTCCAGCACCCGTTCCAACCAGAAAACCACGCCGCGCGCCCGTCCCCCCGGGCGCCCGGCCGGCCCCGCCACGGAGGCCTGACCCGGAGCATAGCCACACAACCCTTGCGCGAGAAGCCCCCAAATCGCACCCGTGTGGGGATAGGCCCGCGACGCAGGGTCATGGCGCGATTTTCGGCGGGTGATACACGCAAGGGTTGCGTGACGCCAAACTTTCGCCCTAAAGTTGAATCGTGGTGGTGGACAATCCCTTGGGAAGAGAAGGCGCACTGTCGGACGCGCTCTCGCCGCAAGGCCCGTGCCCCTGCCAGCGGTGCCCTGTTTAGCGAGTAATGGCCGCCCGGTTCGGCGGCCCGGAGACCAGTGATGAGTTCTCGGCCCCATGTCCGTTCCGTGCGTTCCAGCCTTCTCACCTTCGCCGGCCCCGCCGCGGGCCCCGCACCGGGGCCCGTATCAGGCCTGTCCGGCCTGCGCGGGCCGGGGCGCGGCCTCTACCGGCGGTGGTTGAAGCGCGGCTTCGACCTCGTGCTGGTGCTGCTCACCGCGCCGGCGACGCTGCCGCTGATCGCCATCCTGGCGCTGATGGTGGCCTGCGACGGCGGCCGGCCCTTCTACAGCCAGGACCGGCTGGGCCGCGGCGGCCGGGTGTTCCGGATCTGGAAGCTGCGCAGCATGTGCCCCGACGCCGAGGCGGCGCTCGCCGCGCATCTCGCGGCCGACCCGGAGGCGCGGGCCGAATGGGACAGCACCCAGAAGCTCAGGTCCGACCCGCGCATCACCCGGCTGGGCCGGCTGCTGCGCAAGAGCTCGCTCGACGAGCTGCCGCAGCTGTGGAACGTGCTGCGCGGCGAGATGAGCCTGATCGGCCCGCGGCCGATGATGCCCGAGCAGCGCCCGCTCTACCCGGGCCGCGCCTATTTCGCGATGCGGCCCGGCATCTCCGGGCTCTGGCAGGTCGCTGCCCGCAACAGCGGCGCCTTCGCCGAGCGCGCCGCCTTCGACAGCCGCTACCACGAGGCGATCAGCTTCGGCGCCGACCTGCGGCTGCTGCTGGCGACGCTGCGCGTGGTGCTGCGCGGCACCGGCTGCTGAGGCGCAGCCCCCGTCATCGACCTGGAGGACCGACCATGCCCCGCCATCTTGCCCGTATGCTGATCCTGTCCTCGGTGCTGCTGATCGCCGGCTGCGAAAGCGCCGAGGAGCGCGCGGCGCGCTACTTCGCCTCGGCGCAGGCGCTGCTGGAGGCCGGCGACACCGAGCGCGCTCTGGTCGAGCTGCGCAACGTCTTCAAGCACGACACCCGTCACCGCGAGGCCCGCCAGCTCTATGCCGACACCGTGCTGGCCCGCGGCGAGGTGGCCGAGGCCTACGGCCAGTTCCTGCGGCTGGTCGAGCAGTATCCCGAGGCGCTGCCGGCGCGGCTGAGCCTCGCGGAGCTGGCGATCCGGCGGCGCGACTGGGAGGAGGCCGAGCGGCACGGCATGGCGGCGCAGAGGCTCGCGCCCGACGATGCCCGCGGCGCCGCGATCGGCGCGGCGCTGGCCTATCGCGCGGCGGTGATCGAGGAGGACGAGGCCGGCCGCGACGCCGCCGCCGCGCAGGCGCGCGCGGCGCTGGAGCGGCGGCCCGAGAGCGGCGTGGCGCTCAGGGTGATCGTGCTGCACCTGCTGGCCGGGCCCGCGCCCGAGGCGGCGCTGCCGGCGATCGACCGGGCGCTGGCGCTCGAGCCCGAGGATTACGAGCTGCAGATGCTGAAGTTCCAGATCCTGAACGACAGCGCCGCGCCCGAAGTCGCGCAGGCCCAGCTCGAGCGGATGCTCGAGATCTTCCCGGAGGAACGGCCGCTGCAGGCGGCGCTGATCGGCTGGCACATGCGGCATGGCGACCTCGCCGGCGCCGAGGCGCTGCTGCGTCGCCTCGCCGGCCCGGCCGACGCCGCCCCGGAGGGCCACCTGAGGCTGGTGGAGTTCCTGCGCGAGACGAAAGGCCCCGAGGCTGCGCTGGAGGAGCTGCGGCGGCTGGCCCGCGAGACCGCCGGTCGCGCCCCGGCCGAGACCTATGCCGCCTTCGCCGCCGGCCTGCGCTTCGATCTGGGCGAGCGCGCGGCGGCGATGGCCGAGCTGCAGGGGCTGCTGGAAGCGGCCGAGCCGTCGGACGGGACGCGGCGCATCCGGGTGATGCTGGCGCGGATGCTGGCCGAGACCGGCAACGCCGTCGGCGCGCGGGCCGAGGTCGAGACGGTGCTGGCGCAGGATCCGAGCCATGTCGAGGCGCTGAAGATCCGCGCCGCCGACTCGATCGCCGCCGACCGCGCGGGCGAGGCGATCAACGACCTGCGCGCCGCGCTCGACCAGGCGCCGCAAGATGTCGAGGCGATGCTGCTGATGGCCGGCGCGCATGAGCGCGAGGGCCATATCGAGCTGGCCGGCGAACGGCTCGCCGCCGCCGCGGCGCTGCCGCAGGCCGGCGCCGAGGAGGCGCTGCGCTACGCGGGCTACCTCGCCGCGCAGGGCCGCGCCGAGGCGGCGCGCGGCGTGCTCGAGGAGGCGCATCGCCGCGATCCGGGCGCGCTGACGGTGCTGCGCGCGCTGTCGGAGCTGGCGCTGGCGGCACGCGACTGGACCGAGACCGACCGCATCCTCGCGCTGCTCGGCGCGCGCGAGGACGCGGCGGCGGGCGAGCTGGCGCTGTCGATCCGCACCGCGCGGCTGATGACGGAGGAGCGCGTCGCCGAGACGGTGGCGCTGCTCGAGGCGCAGTCGAACGGCGGCGCCAGCGGCGACCGCGCCGCGGCGATGCTGATCGAGGCGCGGTTCCGCGCCGGCGACACGGAAGGCGCGCGCGCGGCGCTCGAGGCGGCCCGGCAGGGCCAGCCCGACCATGTCGGCCTGCGGCTGCTCAGCGCGCAGCTGCACCTCGCGCAGGGCGCGGCCGAGGCGGGCGAGGCCGATCTGCGCGCCGTGCTCGCCGCCGAGCCGGGCCACGAGGTGGCGGTGGACAAGCTGCGCGCGCTGATGCTCGCGACCGGCCGCGACGAGGCGGCCGAGGCGGTGCTCGAGGCCGGCCTCGCGGCGCGGCCCGAGGCGCGCGGCCTGCTTCTGATGCGCGCCGCCGCCCATGAGCGGGCCGGCGAGATCGCCCCGGCGGTCGAGATCTACGAGACGCTCTACGCCCGAGACAGCGGCGACCTCGTGGTCGCCAACAACCTCGCCAGCCTGATCGGCACCCATCTCGAGGACCCCGCGCAGCTCGCCCGCGCCGAGGTGATCGCGCGGCGGCTGCGCGGCCGCGAGCTGCCGGCCTTCCAGGACACCTATGGCTGGATCGCGCACCGGCAGGGCGACCACGAGACGGCGCTGCGCCATCTCGAGCCGGCCGCGGCCGGGCTGCCGCGCGACCCGATGGTGCAGTTCCACCTCGGCATGACGCTGCAGGCGCTCGGCCGCGCCGAGGCGGCGCGCGAAAGGCTCGAGGCGGCGCTGGCGCTGTGGGGCGAGACCGGCCCGGCGCAGGCGGAGACGGCGCGCGCGGCGCTGGCCGCGGGCGCCGGCGGCGGCGGCTGAGACGACCCCGGCTGTGGCCGCCGCGGCACAGCCGGGACTTGCATCACCCCTTCGGCTTCGCACGAGGGGATTGTGCGACGGCCCCCCGCGGCTGCTATACACGACGCGAGCGGCAGGCGCGGGCCGAGGCCCGCCCGGACGCCGCCAGAGGAGAGCGCGCATGGTCCTTCCCTTCCCGATCCGCCCGATGTCCGGACCGGCCTCCGGTCGCAAACCCGGCCTGTCCACCGCCCTGCGGCCGCTGCTCGCGGCGCTCGTCGGGCTGGCGCTGTGGAGCGCCGCCGCCACGGCGCAGGACGCCTACCGCATCCGCGCCGGCGACGTGCTGCGGATCGAGGTGATCGAGGACGAGGCGCTCGGCCGCTCGGTGCTGGTCTCGCCCGACGGGCGGATCAGCGTGCCGCTGGCCGGGCCGATCCGCGCGTCCGGGCTGACGCTCGAGGAGGTGCAGGCGGCGCTGGTGGCGCAGCTCGCCCCGAACTTCGCCAGCGGCCCGACCGCCTTCGTCTCGATCGAGCGGCTGGCCGAGCGCCCGGCGCCGGTGCCGCAGCGGCCGGTGGCGCCCGCGACCGACGCGATCTACGTGATGGGCGAGGTCGGCCGCCCCGGCCTGATCGAGGTCGCCCCCGGCACCACGGTGCTGCAGCTCTTCGCGCAGGCCGGCGGCTTCACCCGCTTTGCCGCCACCAGGCGCATCCAGCTGCGCCGCCGCGACGCCGCCGGCGCCGAGCAGGTCTACCCGCTGGATTACGACGCCATCCTCGACGGGCGCAGCCCGAACGGCAGCGCCGTGCTGGTCGAGGGCGACGTGATCGTGGTGCCCGAGCGGCACCTGTTCGAATAGGCCGCGCCGTGGGGGTTCGCCGGCGCGCGGGGCGACTGGCCGGGGCGCTTTGCGTCGCCGCGCTCTGCGCGGGAGCGGGGGCCGGCATGGGCGCGGCGCAGGAGCCTGCGGGCGGGCCGATGCTGCGGCTGGGCCTGTCGCAGCAGTTCGAGGCGGCCAGCAATCCCGCGCTGTCGGCCGACCCCGACCCGATGGCGCGCGCGGTGAGCGCGCTCGACCTCGCGCTGTCGAGCGAGACCCGGCGCGAGCGGCTGTCGCTGGGCTTCGGCGCCGAGCTTCGGGCCGAGACAGAGGGCGGCGCCGAATTTGCCGCGCCGGCGCTGCGGCTGGACTACGGCCGCGTCGGCGCGGGCGCCGCGCTCGATGCCGCGGCGCGGCTCTCGGCGCGCGAGATCGCCTATCTCGCGCCGCTGCCGGATCTCGGCGCCAGCGGGCTGCCGCCCGAGATCGCCGATATCGAGGACCTGCGCGGCACCGGCACCCGCGTCGCGGGCGACGTCTCGGCCCGGCTGCGGCTGGGCGAGGGCGGGCCGCTGGGCGGGCATCTGGGGCTGCGCGCCAGCGCGATCGAGTACCGCGACGCCAGCGCCCCGGAGCTGCGCGACAGCGAGCGCCTGGCGTTCGAGGCCGGGCTGCGGCTGGCGCCGGGCGGGCGCGGCGAGATCGGGCTCGACCTCGGCCTCGCCGGGGTCGAGCAGGCGGGCGGCCCACGCCGCGAGACCGCCAGCCTCGAGCTGTCGCTCGAACGCGCGGCCCGGCGCGGCGCGGTCGGCGGCGCGGCGCGGATCGAGCGGGCCGAGGGCGGCGAGCGCTACGCGCTGAGCGCCCGGCGCCGGGTCGAGCTGCCGCGCGGCACGCTCGACGGCCGGCTGGGGCTGAGCCGCGACACCGGCGGCGACTGGGGGCTGTCGGGCCGGGTCGATCTGCGCCGCGAGATCGGCGCGGCGGCGCTGTCGCTCGGGGCCGAGCGGGCGGTGATCACCACCGCCGAGGGCGAGCGCTGGCGAAGCGCGCTGCGGCTGGGCTGGGAGCGGCCGCTGGGCGAGGCCATGCGGATTGGCTTCGACCTTTCGGCGCAGCACAGCGCCGCGGCGGACGGCGAGGCGCGCCGCGCCGTGCAGGCGGCGGCGCGGCTCAGCCGGACGCTCACGCGCGACTGGTCGCTCGACCTCACCGCCCGCGCCGCCGGGCGCGACGCGCCGGGCGAGGCGGCGGCGCGCGATTACGGCCTGTCGCTCGGGCTGTCGCGCGCGCTCACCCTGCCGTTCTAGGCCCGCATCCCCGCCGCTCGCGCGGGCTGGACAATGCCGGGCCGGCACCGCATGTCTCCCCGGCAGCGCAGGGGAAAAGCGATGAGAGCCACGATCCGGCAGTATTTCACATGGTCCTTCGCGGTCACGGCGATCGGCCTCGTGCTCGCGGTCTGGCTGGGCTGGCGCGAGGGCGGGACGGCGGGCGCGCTGTCCTTCGGGGTGATCGCGGCGGTGCTCGCCGTGCTCGAGATCTCGCTCAGCTTCGACAACGCCATCGTCAACGCCAACAAGCTCGAGACCATGGCGCCGGTCTGGCGCCGGCGCTTCCTGACATGGGGCATCCTGATCGCGGTGTTCGGGATGCGGATCGTCTTCCCGCTCGCGGTGGTGGTGGTCGCCGCCGGGGTGGGCCCGTGGGAGGCGGTGCGCCTCGCCGCGGCCGAGCCGCAGGAATACGCCCGCATCATGGAGGAGGCGCATCTGTCGATCACCGCCTTCGGCGGCACCTTCCTGATGATGGTGGCGCTGAGCTTCTTCATCGACGAGGAGAAGGAGGTCGACTGGATCGGCGGGCTGGAGCGGCGGCTCAGGCGCGCCGCCGGCGTGCAGGGGCTGCAGATCGGTCTGGTGCTGGTGGTGCTGGCGAGCTTCGCCGCGGCGCTGCCGCCGGCCGAGACCGGCACCTTCCTGTTCTCGGCGATCCTCGGGCTGCTGTGCTTCCTCGCGATCGACATGCTGGGCAACTGGCTCGACGCGGCCGACGCCGCGCGCGGCACCGCCGCGGCGGGGGGCTTGGGCGCCTTCCTCTATCTCGAGGTGCTCGACGCGAGCTTCTCCTTCGACGGGGTGATCGGCGCCTTCGCGGTCACCAAGAACCTGTTTTTGATCGCGATCGGCCTCGGCATCGGCGCGATGTATGTGCGCTCGATGACCATCATGCTGGTCGAGAAGAAGACGCTGGCCGAGTTCCGCTACCTCGAGCACGGGGCGTTCTACTCGATCCTCGTGCTGTCGGTGCTGATGTTCTCGCAGGCGCTGGTGCATGTGCCCGAGCTGATCACCGGGCTTCTGGGCGCGGGGCTGATCGGGCTCGCTCTGGCGGCCTCGATCCGCCACAACCGCGCGGCGCAGCGCGCGCGGGACGCGGCGGGCGCGGCCGAGGAGGAGGCGGCCTAGCGCGCCGCCTGCCGGCGCGCGTCGAGCGCGTCGAGCGCGCGGGTGGCGATCATCCGCGCCGCGATGGCGGTCGGGTGGTCGTCGTCGCGGTAGTAGAGCCGGCCGTGGTCGTAGTTCAGGCACAGCCCGTCGGGGGCGGATTCGCAGAACAGCGAGGCGATCTCGACCACGCCGATCCGCGGCGAGGGCGAGAGCGCGGCGAAGAGCGCGTGGACCCGGGCGTTGCGTTCGCGGAACCGGTCCTTGCCGGTGCCCAGACGCTCGACCTCGACGCCGCGGCGCAGCCGGCCGGCGACCAGCTCGGGCACGTTCCAGCCGGCCTCGGGGAAGGGGCCGATCAGCAAAAGCGCGTGGCGCGCGGCCAGCGCCCGCAGCCGGTGCTCGGCCACGAGGGCGAGGTCGGCGTCGCGCGCCGGGTCGCCATCGGCGGCGATCGCCGCGATCTCGACCGGCCGGCCCTGTTCGCGCCCGCCCAGCCCGTTGTCGAAATGCCGGCTTTCGAGGTTGAGCGCCCAGCGGGTCATCACCACGACAGGCCCGCCCGCCTCCTCGAGCGCGGCGAAGGCGGTGCGCTTGAAGCGCTCGCAGGAGCGGTGGCGCCGGTCCTCGAGCGGCAGGCGCACGAAGCCGGGCACCGGAAAGCAGCCATTGTGGTGGAAGCTTACCGGCACCAGCCCGCGCGCCCGCGCCTCGGCGTGGAACGCCTCGGCGATCGCGGCGGCATGGCTGTCGCCCAGAAGCACCGCGGCGCGCGGGCCGGCGCGGGCGAGGCAGGCGGCGGCGGCCTCGGGGTCGATGCGCTGGCCGAAGCTGCAGGTCAGCTCGGGGTCGGCGGGGGCCGCGGCGCGCTCGATCGCGGCGATGCGCGGGAAGCGTTCGTGCCACCAGCCGCGCGCGACGTGGCCGCCGAGGCCCAGCCCGACCACCGCCGCCAGCGAGGCGGCCGAGACCGAGAGCAGCAGCGCCTGGTCGGGCAGCAGCCGCGGCACGCGGCCGCGGAACGGCGCCTCGACGAAGCGCCATGACAGCCAGGCCAGCGGCAGGCTGGCCAGCGCGAGGCCGAGCATCGCGGGCTCCGACAGGGTGGTGCCGCTGCGCAGCCGCGCGAAGGCGAGGATCGGCTGGTGCAGCAGGTAGGCGCTGTAGCTGATCAGCCCGATCGCCACGAGCGGCCGCGTCGCCAGCAGCCGCCCGGCGGCGTTGCCGGGCCCGGCGCCGAGGATCACCAGCACCGTGCCCAGCACCGGCAGCAGCGCCCATGTCGAGGGGAAGGGCGTGCGCGGGCCGATCAGCGCGATGCCCGCGAGGATCAGCCCCAGCCCGAGCGCGGCGAGCGGGGCGGCGGCGCGCGGCCCCGGCCGCGCCGCCAGCGCGCAGAGCGCGCCGGCCAGAAGCTCCCAGCCGCGGGCGGGGGCGAGGTAGAAGGCGGCCGAGGCGTCGGCGCGCATCAGCCATTGGCACAGCGCGAAGCTGGCCGCCGCCAGCGCCCACAGCGCCGGGCGCAGCCAGCGCCGCGGCAGCCGCCACAGCAGCCACAGGAGCGGCGGGAACAGCAGGTAGAACTGCTCCTCGACCGCGAGGCTCCAGGTGTGCAGCAGCGGGTTCAGCTCGGCGGCGCGGGCGAAGTAGCCCGACTCCATCCAGAACAGCACGTTCGAGGCGAAGACCCCGGTCGCCACCAGCGCCTTGGCGAAATCGGCGAGCTGCGCCGGCGTCATCCAAGCCACCGCGACCGGCAGCGACAGCGCCAGCGTCAGCATCAGCGCCGGCAGGATGCGCCGGGCGCGGCGTTCGTAGAAGGTGAGGATCGAGAAGCGGCCGCCCTGCAGGTCGGCCACGAGGATCGAGGTGATCAGGTAGCCCGACACCACGAAGAAGACGTCGACGCCGACGAAGCCGCCGCCGAAACCCGGCGTGCCGGCGTGGAACAGGATGACAGGCAGCACTGCGACGGCGCGCAGCCCGTCGATCTCGGGGCGGTACCGCATCGCGTGTACTCCTACACACGCACTCGCAAACAACCGCCATGCAGCCCGACATGGCGGGAACGGGCGCAACGATAGGGCAGGGGGCGCGATTCGGTCAACGCAGCGTTGCCGATCTGGAGACGACGCGCCCGGCCGCGGGGGCGGCCGGGCGCGCAGAAGTCGTCTGGGTCGTGTCAGCCGCGGCGCTTGGGCCGGGTCTCGCCGCCGCGGGCGGCGGGCTTGCCCGGCGGGGTGAAGCGGCGCGAGGTGTCGGCGGCGCCGCGCGGGCCGGCCGGCTTGTCGCCGCGGCCGGGCTTGCCGAAGGGCTTGTCGCCGCGCGGCTTGTCGCCGGGTTTGCCGAAGGGCTTGCCGCCGGGCTTGTCGCCCGACTTGCCGTAGGGCTTGTCGCCCGGCTTGCCGAAGGGTTTGCCACCGGGCTTGCCGCCCGGCTTGCCGAAGCCCTTGCCCGCGGGCTTGCCCGGCCGTTCGGAGACCGCGCCGTCGCGGCGCTTGTCGAACGGCTTGTCGCGGGATTTGTCACGCGGCTTGTCGTAGGGCTTGTCGAAGCTCTTGCCCGCGCGCGGCTTGCGCGGCTTCTTCGCCTCGTCGAAGGCGGGCTTCGGCGCGGGCTTCGGGGCCTCGGGGGCCGGGTCGGGCCGGCGCTCGGGCGCCTCGGCGGGGCGGGTCTCGGCGCCCGCTTCGCGGCTTTCGGCGCGCGCGGGCTTCGGGCCCTGGCCGCGATGCGGCTTGGCCGGACGGTCGGGGCGATCGGGCCGCGGCGCGCGTTCGGGCCGCTCGCGCCGCTCGGGGCGCGGCAGGTCGGGGGCGGCGTCGAGGCGGGTCAGCTGCAGCCCCTCCTCGGGCGAGAGGTCCGGCCCCAGCGCCGCGAGGAAGCCCGGCAGCGCCGCGTCGGCGATCTCGACGAAGCTCTCGTTCTGCTGGATGCGGATCGCGCCGATCGCGTCCTTGGAGATGTCGCCGGCGCGGCACAGCAGCGGCAGCAGCCAGCGCGGCTCGGCCCGCTGCTCGCGGCCGACCGAGAGCCGGAACCACGTGCCGGGGCCGAACTCGGAGGGCTTGCGCTTCTGCGGCTTGGCGGCCGGGTCCTGCAGCTCCTCGGGCGCCGAGCGGCGCGAGCGGTAGAGCGCGAGATAGGCGGCGGCGATCTTCTCGGGGCCATGCGTGGCCAGCAGCGTCTCGGCGAAGGCGCGCGCCTCGGCCGAGGGCTCGGCTTCCCAGACCGGGTCGGCCAGCAGCCGCGCCTCGTCGGCGGCGAGGATCTCCTCGGCGGTGGGCGGCACGCCCCATTCGGCCTCGAGCTTGGCGAATTTCAGCAGCCGCTGCGCCTTGCCGCGCAGCTTGGGCGAGACGATCAGCGCGCTGGTGCCCTTGCGGCCGGCGCGGCCGGTGCGGCCCGAGCGGTGCAGCAGCGTCTCGGCGTTCGAGGGCAGCTCGGCATGGATCACCAGCTCGAGCGCCGGCAGGTCGATGCCGCGCGCCGCGACGTCGGTGGCGACGCAGATCCGGGCGCGGCCGTCGCGCATCGCCTGCAGGGCGTGGCTGCGCTCGTTCTGCGTCAGCTCGCCCGAGAGCGAGACCACCGAGAAGCCGCGATTGCTCAGCCGCGCGGTCAGGCGGGCGACCATGGCGCGGGTGTTGGCGAAGACGATGGCGTTGGCGGCGTCGTGCAGGCGCAAGAGGTTGATGATCGCCGATTCCTCGTCGCCATTGGCGACCTGCAGGGCGCGGTACTCGATGTCGGCGTGCTGGCCGCCGGCGGTGGCGACGGTGACGCGGCGGGCGTCGCGCTGGAATTCCTCGGCCAGCTTGGCGATGGCCGGCGGCACGGTGGCCGAGAAGAGCAGGGTGCGGCGTTCCTCGGGGCAGGCCGAGAGGATGAACTCGAGGTCCTCGCGGAAGCCGAGATCGAGCATCTCGTCGGCCTCGTCGAGCACGACGGCGCGGATGTCCGACAGATCGATCGCGTCGCGGCGCACGTAGTCGGCGAGGCGGCCCGGGGTGGCCACGACGATATGCGCGCCGCGCTCGAGCGCGCGGCGCTCCTCGCGGATGTCCATGCCGCCCACGGCCGAGGCGAGGCGGGCGCCGGCGGCGCGGTAGAGCCAGTCGAGCTCGCGCATCACCTGCATCGCCAGCTCGCGCGTCGGCGCGATCACCAGCGCCAGCGGCGCGCCGGCGCGCGGCAGCCGGCCGTCCTCTTCGAGCAGGGTCGGGCCGATGGCGAGGCCGAAGCCCACCGTCTTGCCCGAGCCGGTCTGCGCCGAGACCAGCAGGTCCGCGCCGGCCAGCTCGTCTGCGGTCACCGCCTCCTGCACCGGGGTGAGCGTGTCGTAGCCGCGCGCGTCGAGCGCGTCCCGAAGGGTCTGGATCATGTCTGGTAGGGTCCGTTGGTCGTGAGGCGGGCGCATGGGCCCGGGTGGCGGCGGGAGGCCGCGTCAAGCGCCGAGCCATACGCCAAAGGCGGCGCCGCGTATAGGGCCAATCGCGGGGGTCTGCCCTGCGCTGCGGTCAAATCGGCGCGCGCACCCTTGCGCTCGCCCCGCCGCCGTCCGAGCATGGGCGCGCCGCGGGAGGGCGGCGCGTGATCGAGGGAGGAGACCGGCATGGCCGAGGCGCAGATCGTGGGCTGGGCGCACAGCGTGTTCGGAAAGAGCGAGGCGCCGGACACCGTGTCGCTGATGGCCGAGGTGACGGGCCCGGCGCTGGAACATGCCGGGATCGGCGCCGAGGACGTGGACGGCGTCTTCGTCGGCGTCTTCAACAACGGCTTTTCCCGGCAGGACTTCCAGGCCTCGCTGGTGGCGATGGGCCATGACGGGCTGCGCCACGCGCCCGCCACCCGCTACGAAAACGCCTGCGCCACCGGCTCGGCGGCGCTGAACGGCGCGATGGACTTCATCGCCGCGGGCCGCGGCCGGGTCGCGCTGGTGGTCGGCGCCGAGAAGATGACCGCGACGCCGGGGCCGGAGGTGGGCGACATCCTCTTGGGCTGCTCGTGGCGCGAGGAGGAGGGCGACACGCCCGGCGGCTTCGCCGGGATCTTCGGGCGGATCGCCCAAGGGTATTTCCAGCAATACGGCGACCGCTCCGAGGCGCTGGCCCGGATCGCGGCCAAGAACCACGCCAACGGCGTCGAGAACCCCTATGCGCACATGCGCAAGGATCTCGGCTTCGAGGCCTGCAACGCCGTGACCGACCGCAACCCTTATGTCGCCGCGCCGCTGCGGCGCACCGACTGCTCGCTCGTCTCCGACGGCGCGGCGGCGCTGGTGCTGGCCGATGCCGAGACCGCCGCCACCATGCGCCGCGCCATCGCGGTGCGGGCGCGGGCGCACGTCAACGACATCCTCGCCATGAGCCGGCGCGACGTGCTGGCCTTCGAGGGGCCGAGGCGCGCCTGGGCCAAGGCGCTGGAGCAGGGCGGCCTCACGCTCGACGACCTGTCCTTCGTCGAGACGCATGACTGCTTCACCATCGCGGAGCTTCTGGAATACGAGGCGATGGGCCTCGCGGCCCCCGGGCAGGGCCACCGGGTGATCGAGGAGGGCATCACGCTCAAGGGCGGGCGGCTGCCGGTGAACCCCTCGGGCGGGCTCAAGTCCAAGGGCCACCCGATCGGCGCGACCGGCGTGTCGATGCACGTGATGGCGGCGATGCAGCTGATGGGCGAGGCCGGCGGCATGCAGGTCGAGGGCGCCGAGACGGCGGGCGTCTTCAACATGGGCGGCGCGGCGGTGGCGAGCTATGTCTCGCTGCTCGAGCGGGCGCATTAGCGGCGAGGCTGGACAGCCCCCCTCCGCCTGGTGTTGGCTCGCTGCAACCGAAGGAGGAGGACGAGGATGAGACATTCGCTGACGCCCGTGCTGCTGCTGGCCGCCTGGCCGGCCGCGGCGCAGCAGGCCGCCGACGCCGTCACCACCGAGGGCACCTCGGCCGGCGAGATCGCCGGCCTGTCGCAGGCCGCGCAGGCGGCGATGGACGCCAAGCTGGCAGGCCAGCCGGTCGAGGCGCAGGACTGGATGGTCGCCGCCGCCAACCCGCTCGCGGTCGAGGCCGGGGCGGAGGTGCTGCGCAACGGCGGCTCGGCCGCCGACGCGATGGTCGCGGTGCAGGCGGTGCTGGGCCTGGTGGAGCCGCAATCCTCGGGGCTGGGGGGCGGCGCCTTCCTCGTCTGGTACGACGCCGAGACCGGCGAGCTGACCACGCTCGACGGGCGCGAGACCGCGCCGCTCGACGCGACGCCGCGGCTGTTCCAGGACGAGACGGGCCAGCCGCTCGAGTTCTTCGATGCGGTGGTGGGCGGCCGCTCGGTCGGCACGCCGGGCACGCCGCGGCTTCTGGAGGCCGCGCATGAGCGCTGGGGCAATGCCGAATGGTCCGGGCTGTTCGACGCCGCGATTTCCCATGCCGAGGAGGGGTTTGCCGTCTCGCCGCGCCTCGCCACGCTGGTGGCCGACGACGCCGACCGGCTGAAGCGCTTCCCCGACACGGCGGCCTATTTCTTCCCCGAGGGCACGGCCATCACCGAGGGCGACATGCTGCGAAACCCCGACTACGCCGAGGTGCTGCGCGCCATGGCCGAGGGCGGGGCCGACGCCTTCTACGAGGGCGAGATCGCCGCCGACATCGTCGCGGCGGTGCAGGGCGCCGAGGGCAACCCGGGCGTGCTGTCGGAGCGCGACTTCGCGATCTACGAGGTGGTCGAGCGCGCGCCGGTCTGCGCGGGCTACCGCGAGTTCGATGTCTGCGGCATGGGCCCGCCCTCGTCTGGCGCGCTGACGGTCGGGCAGATCCTCGGCATGCTCAACACCTACGACCTCGCCGGGATGGGGGCGATGGACGCCGATGCTTGGCGGCTGATCGGCGACGCCTCGCGGCTCGCCTTCGCCGACCGCGGCCTCTACATGGCCGACAGCGACTTCGTGCCGATGCCGACCGAGGGGCTGGTCGACCCGACCTACCTCTCCGAGCGCGCGGCGCTTCTGGCGGGCGACGACGCGCTGCCCGAGGTCTCGGCCGGCACACCGGAATGGCAGCACGCCATGCTTTGGGGGCAGGACCGCTCGATCGAGTTTCCCTCGACCAGCCACATCTCGATCGTCGATGCCGAGGGCAACGCGCTGTCGATGACCACCACGATCGAGAACGGCTTCGGCTCGCGGCTCTTCGTGCGCGGCTTCCTTCTGAACAACGAGCTGACCGATTTCAGCTTCGCCACGCATGAGGACGGCCGCCCGATCGCCAACCGGGTGGAGCCGGGCAAGCGGCCGCGCTCCTCCATGGCGCCGACCATCGTGATGCAGGACGGCGCGCCGGCGCTGGTGGTGGGCAGCCCCGGCGGCAGCCGGATCATCGGCTATGTCGCGCAGGCCATCGTCAACTGGGCCGACTGGGACATGGACGTGCAGCAGGCGCTGGCCGCGCCGCATCTGGTCAACCGCTTCGGCACCTTCGATCTCGAGGGCGGCACCGAGGCCGAGAGCCTCGAGGGCCCGCTGGGCGAGCTGGGCTTCGAGACCAACATCCGCGACCTGACCTCGGGGCTGCACGCGATCGAGATCACCGCCGAGGGGCTGCTGGGCGGCGCCGATCCGCGCCGCGAGGGCATCGCCTTGGGCGAGTGAGCGCCCCCGCCCGGCCCCCGCGGGGGCCGGGCCGACCGCGCGCCATGGCCGGGCGCGGCCCGCATAGTGAAACCGCGCCCGCCGCCGCTTGCGCGGCGTCGCGGGCGGGTCTAGGCCGAAGGCCGAGAACAGCCAGGAGGCCGCGCCATGAAGATCACCGCCATCGAAACCTTCATCGTCCCGCCGCGCTGGTGCTTCGTGAAGATCTCCACCGACGAGGGCATCTCGGGCTGGGGCGAGCCGGTGGTCGAGGGCCGCGCCCACACCGTCGCGGCCGCCGTCGAGGAGCTGTCGGACTACCTGATCGGCAAGGACCCGCAATTCATCGAGGACCACTGGACCGTGATGTATCGCGGCGGCTTCTACCGCGGCGGCGCGATCCATCTGAGCGCCATCGCCGGCCTCGACCAGGCGCTGTGGGACATCAAGGGCCGCGCGCTCGGCGTGCCGGTGCACGCGCTTCTGGGCGGCAAGCTGCGCGACCGCATCCGCGTCTACAGCTGGATCGGCGGCGACCGGCCCGGCGACACCGCCCGCATGGCCCGCGACTGCGGCGACCGCGGCTTCACCGCCGTCAAGATGAACGGCACCGAGGAGCTGCAGATCGTCGACAGCCACGCCAAGGTCGACCAGGTGCTGGAGCGGGTGGCCGCGATCCGCGACGAGATGGGCCCCGATTTCGGCATCGGCATCGACTTCCACGGCCGCGTGCACCGGCCGATGGCCAAAATTTTGGCGCGCGAGCTGGAGCCGTTCCGCCTGATGTTCATCGAGGAGCCGGTGCTGTCGGAGCACGCCGAGGCGCTCAAGGAGATCGCCAACCACTCGGCGACGCCGATCGCGCTTGGCGAGCGGCTCTATTCGCGCTGGGATTTCAAGAAGATCCTGCAGGAAGGCTATGTCGACATCGTCCAGCCCGACCCGAGCCATTCGGGCGGCATCACCGAGACCCGCAAGATCGCGGCGATGGCCGAGGCCTACGACGTCGCCGTGGCGCTGCACTGCCCGCTCGGGCCGATCGCGCTGGCCGCGAACCTGCAGCTCGACGCGGTGTGCTACAACGCCTTCATCCAGGAGCAGTCGCTGGGCATCCACTACAACACCGGCAACGACCTGCTCGACTACATCACCGACCGCTCGGTGTTCCATTACGAGGACGGTCACGTCGCCATCCCCGACGGCCCCGGCCTCGGCATCGAGGTGAACGAGGAGGCGGTGCGCCGCGCCGCCAAGGAAGGCCACCGCTGGCGCAACCCGGTCTGGCGCCACGCCGACGGCAGCTTCGCGGAGTGGTGAGGCGGCGCCCGGGTCAGGGCCTCGCGGTCCCGGCAGCGGGGCCGCCTTGTCAGGGATCAGGCATCTCGCGGTGCGGCCATCACGGCTGGCCCGCCGCCGAGGCATCCGAGGTCGCCAGAAGCAGCGCGCGCACGGCTTCGGCGTCGGCGATCTGTTCGAACAATACCGGTATCACGCCGCGATCGCGCAACGGACCCCAGCCCGGATGGGTCAGACCGTAGCCGAAGGGTTGGACCACATCTTCCGACAGCAGGGCGCCGACCGTCAGCGACGGGTGCGGTCGCCCTTCCGCGATGTGGTAGGGAAACTCGGACGAGTGCTCGCAGGAGACCAGGTACGCGCGACTGGCCAGGACGTGATTGCGGCCCTCGCGGCGGACGATGGCACGTCGATCGGTCACCGCGTAGTGCAGGCTGTCGAGCAGGTAGGAACGCGCGGCGGCCAGGTAGAACGCGGCGATCAGGAAGCCGAGCGTGAGGGCGCCGTAGACCCAGATCGCGTCGCCCTTCGTGAGTGATCCGTCATCCTCGATCAGCGGCCATGTCAGCCACAGCGCCACCGTGCCGATCAGGAAGCCGAGGTGCCATGCCCTCTCCGCACCGACGAACTCGAAGAGGCGACGCCCGTATTCGGGTCGACCGTCCCACAGGAGGACCTCGCCGGGTGCGAGGTAGGGGCCCCATCCGTCGTCCGGACGACCCGCTGGCCGAGAAGAGATAGTGACTTTCAAACCGGCAGCCGATCACCCACAGTGGCACCCCGTTGCAGGCTGGCAGGTCCGGTCGAGGTTGAAAAGGCGATATGGCACTCGCCCTCCAGATCTCGCCCGTGCCGGGGCTGGCCGGGGTCGGCGGCTCCGTCCTTCAGAACTCGAACGCCGCCACCGTCTCCCGCCGGCCGAGCGTCATCGCGTCGGCGACGTGGCGCATCGGGGCGAGGTCGGTCTCGCTTTCGCCCTTGGCCACCAGCTCGGCCATGCGGGCGTAGAGCGCGGGGTATTCGCCGGGGTGGTCGGGCAGCGTCTCTTCCGTGCCGTCCACCTCGAGCCGGGCGCCGCCGTCGCGCAAGGTGACCGGGCCCCGGTCGGTCTCGACCGCGATCTCCCAGGTCTGCGGCCCCTCCTGCCGCCAGTCGAACGCGGCCCGCACCCCGCCGGTGAAGTCGAGCGTCGCGGCGATCGGGGTCTGGCGGTTCTCGGGGAACTCCAGAACGGCGCCGGTCAGGTGGACCGGGCTCGGCAAGATTTCGGTCAGGATCGACAGCGCGTTGATGCCGGGGTCGAACACGCCCATGCCGCCGGCCTCGAAGATCCACTCCTGCCCCGGATGCCAGCGCCGCACGTCCTCCTTCCAGTCGATCCGGGCCGAGCGGACCGCGCGCTCCGCCAGATGCGCCTTGGCCGCGGCGACGCCCGCCGCCATGCGGCTGTGCCATGTGGCGTAGAGCGTGACGCCCATGCGGGCGGCGAGGTCGATCAGTTCGTGCACCTCCGACAGCGTCTGGCCCGGCGGCTTTTCCAGCATCACGTGGCGGCGCGCGAGAAGCGCCTTCTTCGCGTAGTCGAAGCGCGGCTGCGGCGGCAGGCAGAGCGAGACGGTGTCGATCTCGGGCCGCGCGGCGAGGAAGGCGTCGAAATCGTCGAAGGCCTCCACCCCCTCGACCGCGCCGGACCGGCTCACCGTGGCGGCGAGGCTCCAGTCGGAGCTGGCGGCGATGGCGGGGACGTGCTGGTCGCGGGCGATCTTGCCGATGCCGACGAGGGCGATGGGGCGGGGCGTGGCGATGGGGCGGGACGTCACGGGCGGCTCTCCTACTGGGCGGTCGCGGCACTATGACGCGCCGCCCCGGCCCGCGCAAACGCTGTGCGGCGATGCGCGACATGCCGGCCACATCGGGCTTGATCCGTGCGCGGGGTCTCTTAAATACCGACCGTCGGTCTGTAATAGGGTAGACATGCTCAGCGAAGACACCCACCCCCGGACGGCCCCGCGCCGTCGCCTGACGCCCGAGGACCGCCGCGCCGCGATCCTCGATGCCGCGCAGGTGCTGTTCTTCGCCAAGGGCTGGGACGCCGTCACCGTGGCCGACGTGCTGGCCGAGGCCCGCATCTCCAAGGGCGGATTCTACCACCATTTCTCGGCCAAGGAGGACCTGCTCGACGGGGTGGTGTCGCGCCTGGCCGAGCAGGCGGTCGCGGCGGCCGAGGCCAGCCGCCGGCAATGCGAGGGCGACGCGCTGACCCGGTTCAACGCCTTTCTCGCCGCCACCAACCGCTGGAAGGCCGAGCGCGCGACCGAGCTGCGTTTCATCGCCGACATGATCCGCCGCCCCGGCAACGAGCTTCTCCTGCAGCGCATCGACGCGGCGGTGCGCCGCGCCGTGGTGCCGGCGCTCGAGGCGATGATCCGCGACGGCGCCGCCGAGGGCCGCTTCGACCCGCCCGACCCGAAGCTGGTGGCCGAGGCGATCGTGTCGCTGACCATCTCGCGCCGCGAGGTGCTGCGCGATGCGATCGCGGCCGCCGATGCCGGGGCGCCGGAGGCGGCGGCGGCGCGGCTCGGCGCGCATATCGCGGCGGAGACGGCGCTGGTCGACCGGCTGCTCGGCCTGCCGCCGGGGTCGGTGCATTACTGCGACCCCGCGGAATTCGGACAGATGATGGCCGACATGGCCTGCGGCCATGCCGCCTACTGAGGACAGGAACATGTATCAGAAGCAGGATTTCAACGCCTCGGAGGCCGAGGGCGCCGCGCCCGGGGGCGCGCGCCGCCCGCTCGAATTCGACGGCGACGCGGGCTCGGCCCGGTCGAAATGGGTGGCGGCGCTGCTCGCGCTCATGGTGATCGGCTGGATGGCCAGCGGCTACGTCCTGCCCGCCCCGCCCGAGCAGGCCGCGGCCCCGGTGCAGCCGGTCGAGGCGGTGGCCGTCGCGGTGCGCGACAGCCGCGCCGAGGAGGTGACGCGCATCTTCACCGCCGAGGGGCAGGCCCAGCCCGACCGCCGCGCCGCGATCCGCAGCGAGACCGGCGGCGAGGTGGCCGAGATCGTCGCCCGCAAGGGCGACATGCTCGAGGCCGGCGCCGTGGTGGCGCGGCTGTCCACCCGCGAGCAGGAGGCCCGCGTCACCCAGGCCCGCGAGGCGGTGGCCCGCGCGCAGCGCGAGTTCGACAACGCGCAGTCGCTGCTCGACCGCGGCGTCGCCACGCAGGACCGCGTGACCGATGCCCGCTCCGACCTCGCCGCCGCAGAGGCGCAGCTGACCCAGGCCGAGGAGGCCGCCGAGGCGGCGGTGATCCGCGCGCCCTTCTCCGGCCGGCTCGACGCGCTGTCGCTCGACGAGGGCGAGTTCGTCGCCGCCGGGGCCGAGATCGGCACCATGCTCGACAGCGACCCGCTGACCGTGGTGATCCAGGTGCCGCAGCAGGCGCTGTCGCGGATCGAGCCGGGGCAGGTCGCGCAGGTCGAGTTCATCACCGGCGAGACCCGCGAGGGCGAGGTGAGCTATGTCAGCGCCGACGCCGCCTCCGAGACCCGCACCTTCGAGGCCGAGATCACCGTGCCCAACCCCGACGGCGCGCTGGCCTCGGGCCTCTCGGCGCAGATCCGCGTCCCGACCGGCACGATGCGGGCGCATTTCGTCTCGCCGGCGATCCTGTCGCTCGGCACCGACGGCACGCTCGGCGTCAAGACGGTGGATGCCGAGGACACGGTGGTGTTCCACCCGGTCGCGGTCGAGCGCGCCCAGACCGACGGCGTCTGGGTCAGCGGCCTGCCCGACGAGGCGCGGCTGATCACCGTGGGGCAGGGCTTCGTCAGCCATGGCGAGAAAGTCGCCCCGAGCACCGAGACGGCGCGCCTGGCCGATGTCGCCGAGGCCGAGGCGCCCGCCGGGCTGGAGAGCCCGCAATGAGGGCCCTGATCGACGCCGCCTTCGACCGCAGCCGGGTCGTGGCGCTGCTTCTGGGCCTCGTGCTCGCGGTCGGCGCCATCGCCTACGTGGCGATCCCCAAGGAAAGCTCGCCCGAGATCCCGATCCCGATGGTCTACGTCTCGACCGGGCTCGAGGGCATCGCGCCCGAGGATGCCGAGCGGCTGCTGGTCGAGCCGCTGGAGACCGAGCTGGGCGCGCTCACCGGTCTCAAGAGCATGACCGGCCACGCCTCCGAGGGCCATGCCAGCGTGCAGCTCGAATTCGAGCCCGGCTTCGACGCCGACGAGGCGCTCGACAAGGTACGCGAGGCGGTCGACCGGGCCACCAACGACCTGCCCGACGACGCCAACGAGCCCACCGTCACCGAGATCAACACCGCGCTCTTCCCGATCCTGACCACGATCCTGTCGGGCCCGGTGCCCGAGCGCACGCTGAACCAGATCGCCGAGGACCTGCAGGACCGGCTCGAGGGCGTCTCGGGCGTGCTCGAGGTCGATATCGGCGGCCAGCGCTTCGAGGTGATGGAGGTGCTGATCGACCCGACGGTGTTCGAGACCTACAACATCTCCTTCGACGAGCTGATCGGCCAGATCAACCGCAACAACCGGCTGATCGCCGCGGGCGCGATCGAGAACGGCGCGGGCCGCATCGTGCTGAAGGTGCCCGGGCTGATCGAGGACCTGTCGGACGTGATGGAGCTGCCGGTCAAGGTGCGCGGCGACACGGTCGTCACCTTCGCCGACGTCGCCACCGTGCGGCGCAGCTTCGAGGATCCCTCGGGCTTCGCCCGGATCGACGGCCAGCCGGCGCTGGCGCTCGAGGTCAAGAAGCGGGTCGGCGCCAACATCATCGACACCGTCGCCGCCGTGCGCGCCGAGATCGAGGCGGCGCAGGCCGAATGGCCCGAAAGCGTGCGCATCGACTACATGCAGGACGAGAGCGAGCAGGTGAAGGACATGCTCTCGGATCTCGAGGCCAACGTCATCGCCGCGGTGATGCTGGTGATGATCGTGATCGTCTGGGCGCTGGGGCTGCGCTCCTCGATCCTGGTGGGTCTCGCCATTCCCGGCGCCTTCCTCGCCGGCGTCGCGGCGCTCTACTTCATGGGCTACACCATGAACATCGTGGTGCTGTTCTCGCTGATCCTCGTGGTCGGCATGCTGGTCGACGGCGCGATCGTCACGGTGGAGCTGGCGGACCGCTACCTGCACGAGGGCCGGCCCGCGCGCGAGGCCTATGCCGAGGCCGCCAAGCGCATGGCCTGGCCGGTGATCGCCTCGACCGCGACGACGCTGTCGGTGTTCTTCCCGCTGCTGTTCTGGACCGGCACGGTGGGCGAGTTCATGAAGTTCCTGCCGATCACCGTGCTGCTGACGCTCGCCGCCTCGCTGGCGATGGCGCTGGTCTTCATCCCGGTGCTGGGCGGCCTGATCGGCCGCCGCCAGCCGCAGAGCGCGGCGCAGAAGCGCCAGCTGCACGCCGCCGAGCATGGCGACCCGCGCGAGATGCGCGGCGCCGCCGGCGCCTATGTGCGGCTGCTCGAATGGGCGATCCTGCGGCCCGGCCGGACGCTGATCTTCGCGCTGCTGAGCCTCGTCTCGGCCTTCCTCGCCTATGGCGCGCTCGGCAACGGCATCAGCTTCTTTCCGTCGGTCGAGCCGGATTTCGCGCAGGTCGAGATCCGCGCCCGCGACAACTTCTCGATCTGGGAGCAGGACCGCCTGGTCCGTCAGGTCGAGGAGCGGCTCTTGGGCTATGACGAGATCTCCAGCGTCTATGCCCGCACCGGCACCAGCACCCAGGCCGACGAGGAGGTGATCGGCACGATCCAGCTCGAGTTCACCGAGTGGGACACCCGCCGCAAGGCCGAGGTGATCAACGAGGACATCCGCGCCCAGATGGCCGACATCCCCGGCATCGAGGTGCAGGTGCAGGTGCAGTCGGGCGGGCCTTCGGCCGGCAAGCCGATCAGCCTCGAGATCGCCTCGCGCGACCGCGTGGCGCAGGCCGCCGCGGTCGAGGCGATCCGCGAACGCATGGACGAGATCGGCGGCTTCACCGACGTCACCGACACCCGGCCGCTGCCGGGCGTGGAATGGGAGCTGCGCCTCGACCGCTCCGAGGCCGCGCGCTTCGGCGCCGACGTGACGCTGCTGGGCCAGGCGGTGCAGCTTCTGACGCAGGGCATCACGGTCGCCGACTACCGCCCCGACGACGCCGACGGCGCGGTCGACATCCGGGTCCGCTTCCCGGCCGGGGACCGCACGCTGGAGCAGCTCGAGAGCCTGCGCGTGCCGACCAATGCGGGCCTCGTGCCGGTCGCCAACTTCGTCAGCTTCGAGCCGGCGCCGCGCTCGGGCCGGATCACCCGGATCGACGAGCAGCGGGTCACCACGATCTCGGCCAACGTCGCGCCGGGCGTGCTGGTCAACGACCAGATCGTGGCGCTGCGCGGGGCGCTGCAGGAGATGGACCTGCCCGACACGGTCGACTGGTCGTTTGCCGGCGAGGCCGAGGACCAGCAGGCGGCGATGGTCTTCCTGATCGGCGCCTTCGGCGCGGCGATCGGGATGATGCTGGTGATCCTGGTGGTGCAGTTCAACAGCTTCTTCCAGGCCTTCATCGTGATGAGCGCGATCGTCTTCTCGGTCGCGGGGGTCCTGCTGGGCCTTCTGGTCACCGGCCGGCCCTTCGGCATCGTCATGGGCGGGATCGGGGTGATCGCGCTGGCGGGCATCGTGGTGAACAACAACATCGTGCTGATCGACGCCTACAACGACCTGAAGAAGCAGGGCCTCTCGCCGCTCGAGGCGGCGCTCAGGACCGGGGCGCAGCGTCTGCGGCCGGTCGTGCTCACCTCGGTGACCACGGCGCTGGGGCTGATGCCGATGGTGATCGGGGTCAACATCGACTTCTTCCGCCGCGAGATCGTCTACGGCGCGCCCTCGACCCAGTGGTGGACCGAGCTTTCCTCGGCCATCGCCGGCGGCCTCGTGGTGGCGACGGTGCTGACGCTGGTGGTGACGCCCGCCATGCTGATGCTGGGCGAGCGGATGGCGGCACGCGGCGCGCGCCGGCGCGAGCGCCGGGCGGAACGCCGCGCCGCGAAGGGGGCCGCGAAGGGCGCAGCCCCGGCCTGACCGGGGCAGGATGCCGCGCCCGCCTGTCGGGCCGGGCGCGGCACGCTATCTGGCACGGCACCCCCGCGACGGAGCCCGTGCGCCTTGACCCGTGACCATGACCAGCGCCCCCTTTCCGTGCCCGGCCACCGGCTGGCGCGGCTGGCCCGGATCGGCGGCCTGGGCGCGGGGCTGGCCGGGCGCGTGGCCTCGGGCGGCGCGCGCGAGCTGGCGGCGGGGCGGCGGCCCGACCTCGCCCGGCTGCTGATGACGCCCGCCAACGCCGCCCGCGTCGCGGGCGAGCTGGCGCGGATGCGCGGTGCTGCGATGAAGCTCGGGCAGCTCATTTCGATGGATGCGGGCGACATGCTGCCGCCCGAGCTGGCCGCCGTCTTCGATCGGCTGCGCGCCGAGGCGCACCCGATGCCGCCCGCGCAGCTCAAGCGGGTGCTGGCCGAGGGCTGGGGGCCGGACTGGCTGAAGCGCTTCGAGCGGTTCGAGCCGCGCCCGATGGCCGCCGCCTCGATCGGGCAGGTGCACCGGGCGCGCACGCGCGACGGCCGCGACCTCGCGATCAAGGTGCAGTATCCGGGGGTGAAACGCAGCATCGACAGCGACGTCGCGAATCTCGGCGCGATGATCCGGATGTCGGGGATGCTGCCTGCGGGCAGCGACATCGCGCCGCTTCTGGCGGCGGCGCGCGCACAGCTGCACGAGGAGGCCGACTACGCGCGCGAGGCGGTGCAGCTTTCGCGCTTCGGCGATCTGCTGGCGGGCGACGCGCGCTTCCGCGTGCCGCGTCTCGCGGCCGATCTCTCGACGCCCTCGATCCTCGCCATGAGCTTCGAGCCGGGCCGGCCGATCGAGAGCCTCGCGCAGGCGCCGCGGGACACCCGCGACGCGGCGATGGCGGCGCTTCTGGAGCTGGGGCTGCGCGAGCTGTTCGACTGGCGGCTGATGCAGACCGACCCGAACTTCGCCAATTACCGCGTCGCCGATGACGGCGCGATCGTGCTGCTGGATTTCGGCGCGGCGCGGGAGTTTTCGGAGGACACCGTCGCGCAGTTCGGCGCGTTGCTGCGCGCAGGCCTCGCCGGCGACCGCGCGGCGGTGGACCGGATCGCTGGCGAGATCGGCTATTTCGACGAGACCATGCCGCGCGGGCATCGCGACCGGCTGGTCGGGCTGATGCTCGACACCTTCGCGGTGATGCGCGACGACGCGCCCTTCGACTTCGCGGGCTCGGGGCTGGCGGCGCGGCTGCGCGACGCGGCGCTGGAGATCGCGGCCGACCGGCAGGGCGGCCCGCCGCCGCCGGTCGACGGGCTGTTTTTGCAGCGCAAGGCGGCCGGCATGTACCTGCTGGGCGCGCGGCTGCGCGCGCGGGTGGCGGCGCGGCCGCTGGTCGAGCGCTTCATCGGGCCGGTCTGAGCGTCGGCTTCGAACCGGGGGCGGGGCAGAAACGGCGCACCGGACAACCGATCACCAAGCAACATGCCGCCGGCCCGCCCCCGGCTCGTCCGCCCCGGCGGGGCGGTTCGGGTGATCCGTCAGTTCATTCCGCCCCGAGCGGCGGGCCGGTGAAGCTGAGGTGATGGCGCGTCGCCGCGTCCTCGACCGCCGCCATGTCCTCGGGGATGCGGCAGCCCTTCTCGGCCATCTCGGCCCAGAACGCCTCGAAGCCGCCCGGCGTCAGGATGACGAGGTGCCGCGACGGGCCGTCCTCGGTGACGCGGAAGGTGTGCGGCGTGCCGCGCGGCACGAAGACCGTCTCGCCGGGGTCGCGCAGCAGCGTCTCGCCGTCGAGCCAGAACTCGACCCGCCCGGTCAGGATCACGAAGGCCTCGTCGGCGTCGTGATGCACGTGCCGGGGCGGGCCTGAGAGCGGCGGCGAGGTCGAGTCGGTGATCGACATCGCGCCCTGCGTCGCGGCGCTGCTCAGGATGGTGTCGTAGCTCACGCCGAGCCATTCGAAGCCGGTCTCCACTTGGTCTTTCATCGCGTCCTCCATCCGCTGGGGGTGAACACGAAGGCGCCTTCGCAAGACAGGCTACGCCCGGCCGTGCTACCGTGGAAACGGATTGATCGGGTAGCGGTTATCGGTGTGGTCAATTTCAGGACCTTCGACCTGAACCTCCTGCGGGTGCTGGACGCGCTTCTGCGCGAGGGCTCGACCGTGCGGGCGGGGGCGCGGCTCGGCATGTCGCAATCGGCGGTGTCCTCGGCGCTGGCGCGGCTCAGGTCGGCGCTCGGCGACGAGCTGTTCTTCCGGCATCGCGGCGGGCTCGCCCCCACCCGCTTTGCCGAGACGCTGCGCGACCCGTTGCGCGAGGCGCTCGACGGGTTGCAGGGGATCCTGAGCGGGCCGGGCGGCTTCGACCCGGCCGCGTCGGATGCGCGGTTCCGCATCTCGGGCAGCGACTTCTTCGCCGAGATGCTGATGCCGCCCCTGGCCGAGGCGCTGTCGCGCGAGGCGCCCCTGATGCGGGTGCATCTCGTCGATCTCGTGCCCGACAGCTACGTCGCGACGCTGGAGCGCTACGGCGCCGACATGGCGCTGGTGCCGGCGCTGGAGCTGCCGAACTGGGTGCACAGCCGCCATGTCTTCGACTCCGCCTTCGCGGTGATCGCGCGGGCCGGGCACCCGGCCGTCGCGGCGGCGGCGGTGCGCCCGGGCGAGGTCATGCCGGTGGACCTGTTCTGCGATCTCTACCACGTGCTGTTCTCGCCGGAGGGCAAGACGCGGGCGATGGGCGACGCGGCGCTGGCGCGGGTCGGGCGGGAGCGGCGGGTGGCGATGACGCTGCCGGTGTTCTCGGGGGTGTGCCGGGCGGTGGCGGGCTCGGACCTGATCGCGCTGATCCCGCGGCAGCTGGCGCGGCGCGTGGCCGGGCCGATGGGGCTCGAGGTCTACGCGCCGCCGATGCCGATCGCGCCTGCGCCGATCGTGATGATCTGGCACCGTCGCCACGACGCCTGGCCGGCGCATGGCTGGATGCGCGACCGGATCGCGGCGCTGCTGGCGCCGCTCGACGCCGACCCGGACTTCTAGCCGAAATCCGTCGCCACCACCCGCGCCGCGCCGCCGCGCGTAATTTCGAGCACCGCCGCCTGCCGGAAGTCGCGCGCGAGCCGCTGCGCGGCCTCGGGCGACAGCCCCGGCACGAAGAGGCTCGGCTCGGGCGGCCAGAGCCCGTCGCGGCCCGCGCCCTCGGCCGGGATCGCCGCGAGGCCCATCGCCGCGATCCCGGCCGCGAGCCGCGCTTGCGCGGCGCGGTTTTCGGGCTCCGCCGTCGCCACGCTCATCGGGTTCCAGGCGGTGATGACCACGCCGCGCGCGGCATCGTGCCGGTCGAGCAGGGCATCGCAGCCGGGCGAGGCCTCGCCGGGCCTAAGCACCAGAGGCGGGTCCGAGAAGACGCGGTAGTCGGTCGCCTCATAGGCCGCGCGCAGGCCGGGCGGCAGCGTCACGGCGTCTCGCGCGTGACCGAGATCGGCGGCAGCACCATGCCTTCGACATGCGCGTCGGCCTCGGTGTGGTTGAACCAGAACCGCTCGGCCCCGGTGTCGCGGCGGCGCACGCCGTCGGGCAGCTCGATGGTGTCGAGCCCGGCGCGGGCGCAGAGCCCGGCGAGGATGCGCTTGGCCGCCACCCGGTCGGGCCAGCCGGCGAGGTAGGTGACGCGGTCGTCGCGCATCACGGCGGGCTCGCCCGTCGCCGTGCGCTCGACCACCCGCGCCTCGCCCTCGATCGCCTCGCGGTAGCCGGTGAAATGCCCGCCCTGGTCGAGCGGCTCGGGCCGGTCGGCGCGCAGGCTTTCGACATGGGCGACGGTGACGGAAAGGCCGGGGAAGGCCGGCGGCAGCGGCACCGGGATGCGCATGTCGATGTCGCGCGCGCCGCTGCGCGGGCCGATCAGCACCTCGGCCTCGGCGGCGGCGAGCGCAGCCTTCAGGTCATCGGCCATGTGCATCAGGCCGGGCGCCGCGATCAGCCGGTAGCCGGTGAAGTCGCGCGCGGTGCCGGGCAGGATGTCGATGGAAAGGCCCAAGCTGCGCATCGCCTTGTAGATGTCGAGCACGAGGCCGAAATAGCTCAGCCCCGCGCCATGCGGCTGCACCGTCCATGCGAAGTCGGCATCGTAGTCGAACAGAATTGCCACCTCGGCGCGGGAGCGGCCGACCTCGGGGGCCTTCGCGATCTCGCGCGCGACCTGCGCGGCCTCCTCCAGCCCCGGCGCCGGCTGGCTGTCGGGGCGCAGCAGGCCCGCATGCATCTGCTCCTGCGCGAAGGGGGCCTGCCGCCAGCGGAAGTAGCTCACACAGTCGGCGCCGTGGGCGAAGGCCTCCCAGCTCCACAGCCGCACCATGCCCGGCAGCGGCGCGGGGTTGTGCGGGGCCCAGTTCACCGGGCCCGGCTGCTGCTCCATCACCCACATGCGGCCCTTGCCGACGGCGCGGTAGAGGTCGTGGTGGAAGGCCTGGAAATCCGGGTCGCCCTGCCGCGCGAAGAGGCGCTGCTCGTCGGGCGTGGCGCCGGCGCGGTCCTCGAGAAAGCCCAGCGGGTAGCTGTCCCACGAGGCGAAATCGAGATCCTCGCCCACGGCGAAATGGTCGAAATCGGTGATCCGGCCCATGTAGTTGTGGGTGATCGGCGCCTTCGAGCGGGCGCGGATGATGTCCACCTGCCGGCGGTTGAAGCGGACCACCTGATCGGAGGAGAAGCGCCGGAAGGCGAGCGCGTGGCTCGGGTTCGGCTCGGTCACGGTGAGGTTGGGCAGGTCGATCTCGTCGAAGTCGCGGTACTCCATCGACCAGAAGACGTTGCCCCAGGCGGCGTTGAGCGCGTCGATATCGCCGTCGTTGCCCTCGCCCGGGTAGCGCTGGCGCAGCCACTGCCGGAACGCGGTCCGCGCCGCGTCGCTGTAGGAGATGATGGTGTCGTGGCAGCCGTACTCGTTGTCGGTCTGCCAGGCCGCGACGTGTTCGTTGGCGCCGTAGCGGTCGGCCAAGAGGCCGGTGATGCGGTCGCTTTCGGCGGCATAGCCCTCGTGCGAGAAGCAGTAGTGCCGGCGCGAGCCGAACTTGCGCGGGCGCCCTTCTGCGTCGATGGCGAGCATGTCGGGGTGGCGGTCGATCATCCAGCGCGGCGGCGTCGCGGTGGGGGTGCCGAGCACGACCTTGAGCCCGGCGTCGCCCAGCGTCCAGATCGCCTCGTCGAGCCATTCGAAATGCAGCTCGCCGGGGGTGGGTTCGAGCTTCGACCACGCGAATTCGCCGATCCGCACCCATGTCAGGCCGGTCTCGGCCATGCGGCGCGCGTCCTCGGACCAGATCGAGCGGGGCCAGTGCTCGGGGTAGTAGCAGCAGCCCAATGTGCGGGTGAGGTCGGTCATGGCGGTGTCCGTCAGAGGCGGGTGCCCTCGAGCACCCAGATGGTGTCGGGAAAGGCGGAGGGCAGGTGCAGCCCGTGGCTCATCAGATAGGCGCCGGGCAGGTCGACGGGGCCGTCCTTCAGGGCCAGCGGCCCGCGCGACAGCACGCCCAGATCCTCGCGGTTGGCCAGATCGACGCGGTAGACCGCGTCGGGGTCGAGACCGGCGAGCCGCAGCGGGCGCGGCATGATCTGGTCGGAGGTGCGCGCATAGCCCGCGAAGACCGCGAAGCGCGTGCCGTCATCGGCCATCTGCTGCTCGGCGATCACCGCGCCGTCGGCGGCGTCGAGGCGGTGGATGTCGGCGCGCATGGTCCAGCCGCGGTTGGCCTTCCACCAGGCGGTGACGCGGGTGAGCACCTGCGCCTCCTCCTCCGACAGCTCGCGCGGGTCCATCTCGAAGCCCATGTGCCGCTGCGCCGCGACCCAGGCGCGCAGGCGGATGTCGTGCACCCGGCCCGAGGTGTGGCAATGGCGCGGCCCGACATGGCTGCCGGTGATGGCGGCGGGCAGGAACAACGCCGCCTCGTGCTGCATCCTGAGCCGCTCCAGCGCGTCGTTGCTGTCCGAGAGCCACACCCGGTGGGTGCGCTCGAGGATGCCGGCGTCGATCCGGCCGCCGCCCGAGGCGCAGCTTTCGATCTCGACCTCCGGATGCGCGGCGCGCAGCCGGTCGAGAAGGTCGTAGATGCCGCGCGTCTGGCCGGCGTCGGGGTAGGGCAGCAGGCGGTTGTGGTCCCACTTGATGTAGTCGATCGCGTGGTCGCGCAGCAGCGCGCCGATCCGGTCGAAGAGGTAGTCGCGCACCTCCTCGTTCGCCATGTCGAGAACCAGCTGCTGGCGCCCCTCGATCTGGTCGCGCGGGCCCATCGCCCAGCCGGGATGGGCGCGGTAGGTGTCGCTGTCGGCGTTGATCATCTCGGGCTCGAACCAGATGCCGAAGCTCATGTTCAGCCCGTGCACATGCTCGATCAGCGGCGCGAGCCCGTCGGGATACTTGCGGTCGTCGATCCACCAGTCGCCAAGCGACGAGGTGTCGTCGTCGCGCTTGCCGAACCAGCCGTCGTCGAGCACGAAACGCTCGGCCCCGAGCGCGCTGGCGCGGGTGGCGATCTGCTTCAGCGTCTCGACATCGTGGTCGAAATAGATCGCCTCCCAGCAGTTGTAATGCACCGGGCGCGGGCGTTTCGGGTCGGGCCAGCGCACGACGCGGTCGCGGATGTGGCGCTGGAAGGCGATGGCGCAGCCGTTCAGACCGGCGCGCGAGAAGCTCGCCAGAAGCGGCCCGGTCGCGGCGCGGGTGACGGGGGCGAGCTCGGTCGCCGTGGCATGGCCGAACTGCACCTGCCGCCGGCCGTCGGGCAGCTCTTCGGCGACCATGCGGTGCCCGCCCGACCAGCCGTAATGGAAGGCCCAGACGTCGCCGGCGGTGTTGGTGGCGCCGCGGCCGGGCACGATCAGCCCCGGGAAATGCTCGTGCCCCGAACGGCCGGTGCGGGCCTCGCGCAGGCGGATGCCCGAGGACCACGGCGTGCGCTGCGGCCGGAACTCGCCGATCCAGCGGCCGGCCATGTCGATCATCTCGTCCGAGAGCTGCGGCCCCGGCAGCACCGGCGCGGCGAGCCAGTCGACGATCACCGGCGCCTCGCTCTCGATCTCGGCCGAGAGGGTCAGCACATGGGTGTCGGGGTCGATCGCGAAGCGGGCGGTGTAGCTCAGGCCGAGATCGGCGTCGGTGCAGCGCAGCGCCAGCCGGTCGCGGCCGGTCTCGGCCTCCTGCAGCCTGAGCCGCGGCCGCAGCACCCGGCCGCCTTCGTCGCGCAGGGCCAGCCCCGGCTGGCCGGGAAAGCTGCGATCGGCCTCGGGGCAGATCGAGAGCGGCGCGTTGGCGTCGAGCATGCCGCCGGTGCGGTCGAGCGCATGGGCGGCGGCCAGCGCCGCGAGGTCGCTGCCCTTGGCCAGCGGCGCGCCCCAGTAGACCACCTCCGGCAGGCGGGCGTCGGTCGAGGCCAGCACGAGGGTCTGGGCGAAGCTGTCGAGGCGCCAGCAATCGGTCATTTGACGGCTCCGAGGGTGAGGCCAGCGATGAAGTGACGCTGCATCAGGAAGAACATCGCAACGGGCGGCAGCGCGGCGACGATGCTGCCCGCGCTCATCAGGTGGTAGGCGGCGCGGTACTGCGCGTTGAAGGAGGTGATCCCCGCCGTGACCGGCTGGCTTTCCGCGCCTTGCGTCAGCACCACCGCCCAGAAGTAGTCGTTCCAGATGAAGGTGAAGATCAGCACCGCCAGCGCCGCGATGGCGGGCTTCATCAGCGGCAGCACCACGAACCAGAAGATCCGCCATTCCGAGACGCCCTCGACCCGGGCGGCCTCGATCAGCTCGAAGGGCAGGGCGCGGATGAAGTTACGCATGAACAGCGTGCAGAAGCCGGTCTGGAAGGCGATGTGGAACAGCACCAGACCGGTCTTGGTGTTGTAGAGCCCGAGATCGAGCGTCAGGTCGCGCACCGGCACCATCAGGATCTGGAACGGCACGAAGTTGCCCGCGACGAACAAAAAGAAGATCCAGAGGTTGGCGCGGAACTTGTAGATGCCGAGCGCGAAGCCGGTCATGCACGACAGCGCCACCGCGCCGATCACCGTGGGCACGGTGATCAGCACCGAGTTCCACAGGTAGCGCGGCATGTCGCTTTCGAGGAAGACCTTGCCGTAGTTGGTGACGCCCTCGAAGGACGACGGCCAGCCCCAGTAATTGGCGTTGGCGAAGTCGGCGTCGGGGCGGATCGAGAAGATCGCCACCGCGATCAGCGGCAGGAGCCACAGGATGAGGGCGAAGGGCAGCAGCGACTGGTAGGCGATCTGCGCGCCGCGCGGCTGCTTTTCGATCGGGGTCGGGAACATCTCAGCTCTCCTCCAGGGGCGGCAGGTCCGACTGCGCCTTCTTGGTCAGCCCGGCGCGCACCCGGCCGTAGCTTGCGGCGATGCGGTGGCGGGCCTCGTCGGGGTCGAGCCCCTCGAGCGTCAGCCCGACCCAGGCGCCGCGGAAATAGGGCGGCTTGTGCGCCGCCCCGGCCTCGACCAGCATCTCGGCGGTCTCGCGGTCGGGGGTGGCGACGACCACGGTGGCGGTGTTGGTGTCGCGGTGCTCGTAATCGCCCCAGCAGGCGAACATCTTGCCGCCGACCTTCCACGAGTCGAGCTCGCCGGGGCCCGACCGGGTCGCGCCGGGCTGGGCGGCGCAGAGCGCGTCGAACTCGGCCCGGGTCACCGGCCCTTCTCCTCGCGGTACATCGACCACAGGAAGTAGGTGATGAAGCACAGCATAATCAGGAACAGCACCACCGCGATCGCCGCGCCGTAGCCCATGCGGAAGCCGTATTCCGACAGCGCCACCTCGAACATGTAGAAGCTGAGCACCCGGCTTTCGCCGAAGGGGCCGCCCTGCGTCATGATCGAGATCAGGTCGAAGCTGCGCAGCGCGCCGATGATGGTGACGACGAAGGCGATGAAGGTGGCGGGCCTGAGCTGCGGCAGGATGATGTGCCACAGCATCCGCAGGCCCTTGGCGTTGTCGAGTCGGCCCGCCTCGATCTGCTCGGGGTCCACGGCGTTGAGGCCGGTCAGGTAGAGGATCATGCAATAGGCGGTCTGCGGCCAGAGGCCGGCGGCGATGATGCCGTAGGTCACCCAGTCCTCGTCGCCCAGCACGTTGACCGGCCCGAGCCCGACCCAGCCCAGCATGACGTTCAGAAGCCCGAAGGACGGGTCGTAGAACCAGCTGAAGACGAGGCCGACCACGACCTGGCTGATCACGAAGGGGAAGAAGAACAGCGACTTGTAGATGCGGATGCCGGTGACGGTCTGGTTCAGGAACAGCGCGATGGCGAGGCCCGCGGGGATCGCGAGCAGGTAGAGCACCAGCCAGATCACGTTGTTTCTGAGCGAGGTGTAGAAGGCGTCGTCCCAGTACATCTCCTCGTAATTGCGCAGGCCGACATATTCGGCCGCGCCGAGGCCGTCCCAGTCGTAGAGCGAGATGTTGAAGCTCTGCCCCACCGGGATCAGCACGTAGATCGCGAAGAACAGGATGCCGGGGGCCAAAAACAGCCAGGGCGTGATGGCGATCTGGTTGCGCCGCCACCACGAGCGGGGCGCGGGGCGCGGGGCGGTGGAGGGGGGCAAGGGGGCCATGGCGACGCCTCGTGCTGGAATGGGTCGAGCCGGGGGCGGCCTGCGCCCCCGGCGGTCCTTCACGCGCGGATCAGTAGATCCGCTGGCGCGCGCGCTCGAGCTTGTCGAGGATGCGGTCGATGTTGTCGGGCTTGACCATGAACTCCTGGAAGCCCTCCATCGCCACCTTGGCCATCTCGGCCGGCGCGTCGCGGTCGAAGAACTGCGCCACGCCGCCGGGGCTGTTGGAGGACAGCGTCTCGAAGCCTTCCTTCAGGAACTCGTCGTCATCGACCGAGGACTGGCTGTTGACGGGCAGCTGCCCCAGCGCGTCGCCGGCGTTGATCGTGGTCTGGTTCTCGGCCGAGGTGACGAACTTCAGGAAGGCGCGCGCGGCCTCCTTGTTCTCGGCGCCCGCCGGGATGTGGAAGGTGTCGGTGGGCGCGTCCTCGGCCAGCTCGACATCGGGGTTGATCGCCGGGAACTGGGCATAGGCCAGCTGCTCGTCCGACAGCCCTGCCTCGCGCAGCGGCGCCACGGCGAAGTTGCCCATCAGGTAGGCCGCGGCCTCGCCGTTGACCATGAATGGCAGCGCCTCCTGCCAGCTATAGGCGGTGTGGTCGTCGATGAAGGCGCCCATGTCGATCAGCTCGCGCCAGTTGGCGAAGGTCTGCTTGACCCGGTCGTCGGTCCACTCGACCTCGCCGGCGGTGAGCGCCATGTGGAAGTCGTAGCCGTTGGTGCGCATGTTGAGGTAGTCGAACCAGCCGGCGGCGGTCCACAGGAACTTGGTGCCGATGGTGAAGCACTTGATGCCGTTGTCCAGAAGCGTCTGGCAGTTCGACTTCAGCTGCTCCCAGTCCTGCGGCTCCTCGAGCCCGTGCTCGGCGTAGATGTCCTCGCGGTAGTAGATGCCCCACTGGTAGTAGGTGTAGGGCACGCCCCACTGCTTGCCGTCGAGCGTCATCGCGCCCTTGGTCGAGGCCAGCGTCTCCGACAGCTCGCCTTCCCAGAGGTCCGAGACGTCCTCGAAAAGGCCGGCATCGACATAGGGGGCCATGCGGTTGCCCGCGTACCAGTTCGCCACGTCCGGCGGGTTCGCCGTCAGGAAGTTGCGGATCTGGGTCTTGTAGGCCTCGCGGTCGATGATGGTCAGCTCGATCTCGAGATCGGGGTGCATCTCGCCGAAGCGCTCGACCATGCCCTCCATCACCGCGCGCGGCGCCGGGTTCGACATGTCCGAGAAGATCTTCAGCTCGCCCGAGAGCGCCATCTCGTGGCTCTCGGCAAGCGCGCCCGTTCCGAGCGCGGTGGTGACGGCCAGCGCGGCGAGCGCGGCGCTATGCTTGATGGTCATGGGTCCTCCTCCCTGTCATGCGCGACCGTCTCATTATTTGAGACGAGGTTTTGCATATTGAAATGATAGCGCCGGTCCTCCTATGCTTGTCAACAGTCGAGGCGCGCCGCGGGCGGGCCGCGACGCGGCGAAACGGGAGGGGACATGAACGCGCAGCAGGCTCCGCAGGGCGGCGACGGCACGATCGGCAAGGCGGTGGCCGTGCTCGATCTGGTCGCGGGCTTCCGGCGGCCGGTGCGCTTCTCGGAGCTCAGGGCGCAGTCCGACTATCCCAAGGCCACGCTCTACCGGCTGGTGCAGACGCTCACGAGCCAGGGGCTTCTGACCCATGATTCGGAGCGCCAGACCTACGCGCCGGGGCTGCGGCTGATGCGGCTGGCGCATGCCGCCTGGCAGCAGGCCTCTCTGGCGCCGGTGGCGCGGCCGCATCTCGACCGGCTGGCCGCCGAGATCTGCGAGACGGTGCATCTCGCGCAGCTCGACGCGGGGCAGGTGCTCTATGTCGACAAGCGCGTCCCCGAGCAGCCGGTCGAGATGTTCAGCCAGGCCGGCAAGGTCGGCCCCGCGCATTGCACCGGCGTCGGCAAGGCGATGCTCGCGCATCTCGACGCGCCGGCGCTCGACAAGGCGGTGGCGCTGCAGAGCTTCTACCGCTTCACGCCGCACACCATCACCGACGCGGCCGGGCTCAGGGCCGAGCTGGCCGAGATCCGCGCGCAGGGCTTCGCCTTCGACCGCGAGGAGCACGAGCCGGGCATCATCTGCATCGCCGTGCCGATCCTGACGGGGCGCGGCCGCCTGCTGGGTGCGCTGTCGGTCACCTCGGTCACGGCGCGCAAGAGCCTGGCCGATCTGGAGACGCTGGCGCCGGCGCTGCGGGAGGCAGCGGCGCGCATCGCGAGGGACACGGAGGCGTGGCGATTCCCCGATCCGGGGGCCGCGCGGGAAGGAGAGAAAGATGTCTGACGTCACCCTGCGCAAGCTGGTGAAGCGCTATGGCGAGGTCGAGGTGATCCACGGGGTCGATCTCGACATCAGCGAGGGCGAGTTCGTGGTCTTCGTCGGCCCCTCGGGCTGCGGCAAGTCCACGCTCCTGCGGATGATCGCCGGGCTCGAGGAGACCACCGAGGGCCGGATCTCGATCGGCGAGCACGACGTGACCCGCGCCGACCCGGCCGATCGCGGCGTGGCGATGGTGTTCCAGACCTACGCGCTCTACCCGCACATGACGGTCGAGGAGAACATGGGCTTCGGCCTGAAGATGACCGGCCACAAGAAGGACGAGATCCGCGAGAAGGTCCGCGAAGCGAGCCGCATCCTCAAGCTCGACGACTATCTCAAGCGCAAGCCCAAGGCGCTGTCGGGCGGCCAGCGCCAGCGCGTGGCCATCGGCCGCGCCATCGTGCGGGGCCCGGAGGTGTTCCTGTTCGACGAGCCGCTCTCGAACCTCGACGCCGAGCTTCGGGTCGACATGCGGGTCGAGATCGCGCGGCTGCACAAGGAGATCGGCGCGACGATGATCTACGTCACCCACGACCAGGTCGAGGCGATGACGCTCGCCGACAAGATCGTCGTGCTCCGGGGCGGCAACATCGAGCAGGTCGGCGCGCCGATGGATCTCTACCGCGACCCCGACAACCGCTTCGTCGCGGGTTTCATCGGATCGCCCTCGATGAACTTCCTCTCGGGCTCGGTGGCCGAGGGCGGTGTGCTGGCGCCGGGCCTGGGCGACGCGCCGGTGGCGACCCAGGCGGCGCTGCCCGCGCCGGGCACGGAGGTGATCCTCGGCGTGCGGCCGCAGCACCTTGCGCTGGCCGAGGGCGACAGCCACGCCGTCGACCTGGTCGAGAAGCTGGGCGGCGTCTCCTACGCCTATCTCGTCGCCGCCACCGGCGACCGGCTGGTGGTCGAGCTCGACGAGGACGACGCGGCGCCGCAATCGGGCACCCGCGTCGGGCTGCGGGCCGAGCCGGGCCGCGCAATGGTGTTCGACGCGCAAAGCGAGAAGCGGCTGCGCTGAGGGCCCGCGCCGCGGCTAGGCAGGGCCGGGGATCTGTGCGACACTCGCCGCGTCGGCCCGCCGCCTGACGGTTTGCGCGGCGGGTCGTGTTCGTGTCCGCCCGGGCGTGTTTGCCGGGCCCGTTTTCGCCAGTGTCCGTTTAACCAGTGCCGGTTTCACCAGTGACCCAGATGCTCGACAACCGTACCCTCCTCGACAAGACCGGCCTCGCCGGGTTGCAGCGCGGCATCGACCGCGCCCGCGGCGTCGGCCGCAACCACTTCATGATCGAGATCGCCGGCCGGCGGCTCGGCTACTGCTACATCCGCAAGAACGCCTGTTCGAGCTTCAAGCGGATGTTCCTCGACCTCGCCCCGCCCGATCTGCCGCGCCGGCCGGACGAGCGGCCGATCGACTTCATGCGCCGCCACTTTCGGATGACGCCCGAGGATTTCGAGCGCTGCGACCACCTCGTACTGGTGCATCGCGAGCCGCTGGCGCGGCTGCTGTCGATGTTTCGCAACAAGTTCGTGGCCGAGACCGGCGCGCAGGACATCACCCGCAGCTTCGAGCGGCTGGAAGGCCGCCCGGCGGCACAGGCGAGCTTTCGCGACTTCGCCACCCGCTACCTCGCGCGCGACTTCGCGCGGATCGACCGCCACGTGCTGCCGCAGCGGCTGCACCTGGCGCGCGCGGTCTACACCGACGTGATCCCGATCTCGGACCTGCACGACCGGATGGCCGCGATCCTCGGCCCCGATCTCGCGGCGCGCTACTTCGCGCGGCCGGTCAACCGCAGCTCGCACGTGCCGCTGGTCGCGATGCCCGGCGCCGCCGAGCGGCCGGTGGCGGAGCTGCGCCGCCTCTACGCCGAGACCGGCACCATGCCCGACGATGACAGCCTGCTGCCGCCCGACCTGCGCGCCCGGCTGCTGGCGCGCTACGCGATGGACCGCGATCTCGCCGGGCCGGCGGCCGCGGCGCGCCCGGCATGAACGCGCCCGAAGCGCCACCCGTGCCGCCCCTGCCGCGCGTGGCGGTGGTGATCGCGGCGCATGACGCGGCCGCGCATGTCGACGGCGCGATCGACAGCGCGCTGGCGCAGGCCGGCGTGGATCTGCGCATCCTCGCGGTGGACGACGCCTCGCGCGACGCCACCGCCGCGCATCTGGCGGCGCGCGCCGCGGCCGAGCCGCGGCTGCTGGCCCTGGGCTGCGCCCGCAATCTCGGCCCCGGCGGGGCGCGCAACGTCGCGCTGTCGGACGCCGCGCTGGAGGGGGCCGACTGGGTGGCGGTGCTCGATTCCGACGACCGGCTCGCCCCGAACCGGCTGGCGCGGCTCTGCGCCCGCGGCGCCGAGACCGGCGCCGACGTGGTGATCGACGATTTCTGCCCGGTGGACGGTGCGGGCCGGCCGCTCGGGCCCCCGGCGCTGGTGCCGCGCCGCGGCGGCGGGCCGGTCGGGCTCGAGGACTGGATCGGGCTCAACGGCTTCGGCTTCCGCGAGGCGAGCTTCGGCTACGCCAAGCCGGTGATCCGCGCCGAGTTCCTGCGTCGCTCCGGCCTGCGCTACGACCCGGCTTTGCGCAACGGCGAGGATTTCCACCTGCTGCTGGCGGCGCTGCTGGCGGGCGGGCGCATCTGGTTCGAGCCGGTGCCGGGCTATCTCTACACCCATCGCGAAGGCTCGGTGTCGCGCCGCGCCCGGCCCGAGCATCTGAGCGCGCTGGCCGCCGCCGACGCCGCCGTGGCCGACGAGCTCGACCGCCGCGGCGCGGTCGGCGCGCTGGCGGCGCTGCGCCGGCGCGACGCCAACCTGCGGCTGCTGCTGAGCACCGAGGAGATCATGGGCGCGCTCAAGGCGCGGCGGCCCGACCGGGCGGTGCGGGCGCTGCTGCGCCACCCCGGCGCCGCCGGCCGGCTGGGCCGGCATCTGGGCGAGGCGCTGCAGCGCCGGATGCCCGCGATGCGGCGGCGCCATGTCTGACACGAATGCGGCGTCGGACCGGGCGGTGCTGGTGGTGGGCCGGCGGCTCGACGACCTGCGCTCGGGCAACGGCCAGTACCTCGTCGCCTATCTCGAGGCCTGCCGCCGCGCCGGCTGGCGCAGCCGGCTGCTCTTCGCGCCGCGCCGCGCCTTCGGCAACCTCGCCTGGGCGCGGGTCGCCCCCGAGATCGCGGCGCTGGTCGAGGGGGTCGACTGGCCCGGCGCGGTCCGGATCGGCGGGCTCTACGTCTCGACCGCGCCGGTGGTCTGGGCCCGGATGGCGCGGCGGCTGTGGCGCGAGGCGGCCGGGCGGCTGCGCGGCCGGCGGCAGCGCGCGCCGCCCAGCCTGCTCGGGGCCGAGCTCGACCCGCGCGAGGCGGCCGAGACCGCCGACTGGCTGCGCCGCCGCCCCGCCGGGCTGCTCACCGCCGAGTACAGCAGCCTCGCGCCGCTTCTGGACGGGCAGGGCGCGGCGCGGCGCGCGGTGCTGCTGCACGACCTCTTCGCGCTGCGCGCCGAAAGCTTCGCCGCGCGCGGCCTGCCGCCCGACCATGCCGCGCCGAGCCTGGCCGAGGAGGCCGGGCGTTGCCGCGCCGCGACCCTGCTGATCCATGCCAGCCGGGTCGAGGAGGCGCGGCTGCGGCCGCTCCTGCCGCAGGCCGAGCATGTCTGGCTGCCCCCGGCGATCCCGCGCGACGGCGCGTCGCCCACGCTGCGCGACCGGATCGCGCCGCCGGCGGCGCTGTTCCTGGGCACCGACCATGCCGGCAACCGTGCCGCGCTCGAGCTGCTGCGCCGCCGGGTCTGGCCCGGCGTGCGCCGGCAGCGGCCCGAGGCGGTGCTGCGGGTGGCGGGCTCGATCGCGGCGGCGCTGTCGCCGGCCGAGGCCGCGGCCGAGGGGATCGAGCCGCTCGGCCCGGTGGCCGACCTCGCGACGCTGGGCGGGCCCGACGCGATCGGGCTGGCGCCGATGGAGCTGCGCAGCGGCGTGCCGATCAAGGTGGTCGACTACCTCGCGCTCGGCATGCCGGTGGTCGCGAGCGCCGGCACGCTCGACGCCTTCGGCCCGGCGCTGGACGGTCTGGTGATCGAGGCGGCGGACGATGCCGACTACGCCGCCGTGGTAGCGCGGCTGCTGTCGGACCCGCGCGAACGCCGCTGCCGCGCCGCCGCGGCGGCGCAGCTCGCGGGGCGCCTGTCGCCCGAGGGGCTGGTGGCGGCGCTGCGCCGCTGAGCCCGAACCGCCTTCGGGCTGAGAATCCATTTCGAAATTCCCCCTGGAATTGAATCCCGGCGTGTTTTTCGGGCAACCCCCCGATTCATAAATGAAATTTCAATGATTTCGGGCCGATATGCCGGCTCGGGCAGGGATATCCTTGGCGAAACTCCGCCGGCTTCCGAGGGGTCAGGCGTACGGCATCCTGCCGATGGTGACGAAATGCCGGGTGGTGTTGTTTTGAATGTCTAGCCCCCCGGCAGAAAAAATGATGGGTGATGTGTCATCGATTCCACTCGGCCGAACCGGGTGGCAATGACTACACCGGAGGGTGAATGGCGCAGGCAGGCGACAGCCAGAGAAAGAAGGGGGGAGCGGCCGGTCCGGCCGGACGCTTCGGGAGCGATTTATCTGGAATCAAATGAGTAATTGAAGATTCCCCTTTTCCGAATTGGATCGATGCCGGCCCGGCGCGACATTTCGGAATCCGGGATGCGAACGGCGCGGCCCCAGCGGCCGCGATCAAAAACACCGGCAGATCAACTCGCTGGCATCGGGCGGACAGTGAAATTGCGCGGCCTTTGGGCCGAATTGCGAGATGCCTTCCCGATACGAGACATCATTCGGGCGAATGATCGCCGGATTGCACAACCGTTATGAGGGGCGCGCGCCTCTCTGGAGACTGTAGTATGGAACACACCGAGATGAACAAGATGGGGCACAGCCACACGCTGTCCCTGTTCGACCCGGCCAAGGCCACCCATGTCGCCGTCAAGAACGGCAACTGGACCGACCCGTCGAGCTGGAAGGGCGGCAAGGTGCCCGGCCCCGACGCCAAGGTGCACATCCCCGAAGGCATCTCGCTGCGCTACGACTCGCAGTCGCAGGCCCGGCTCGAGACGGTGCGCGTCGACGGCGCGCTCGACTTCGCCACGCGCTCCGACACCTACATGAAGGTCGAGAACTTCTTCACCGGCCCGCAGTCGCGGCTGACCATCGGCACCAAGGACGACCCGGTCGCCGCCGACGTCACCGCCAAGGTGGTGATCGCCGACGGCCCGATCGACCTCAAGGCCGATCCCGGCCGGCTCGGCAACGGCCTCGTGGCCGAGGGCCGGGTGGAGGTGCACGGCGCCGAGAAGGCCTCCTACGCCACGCTCGACGGCGCGGCCAAGGCCGGCGCCAAGAGCATCAAGCTCGAGGCCGGCGCGCAGGGCTGGACCGCCGGCGACAAGATCGTCGTGATGGGCACCAAGCAGGGCAAGTTCCAGGACGAGGAGCGCGAGATCGTCTCGGTCCGCAAGACCGATGGCGGCGTCGAGCTGGTGCTCGACAAGGCGCTGTCGCATGACCACGCCGCCCCGGCCGGCCACGATCTCGACGTCTATGTCGGCAATGCCAGCCGCAACGTCGTCTTCACCTCGGAGAACCCCGAGGGCGTGCGCGGCCACGTGATGATGATGCACAACCCCGACGCGCAGATCCGCTACGCCGAGTTCGACGAGCTGGGCCGCACCGACAAGTCGCGCCCGCTGCACGAGAACGGCAATGTCGAGGCGCGCTACCCGCTGCACCTGCACGAGACCGGCACCTCGCCGGATTCGGGCATGGCGGTGCTCGAGGGCAACTCGGTGCACGGCTCGCCGGGCTGGGGCATCGTCCAGCATTCCAGCCGCGCCGCGGTGGACTACAACTTCGTCTACGACATCGACGGCGCCGGCATCGTGTCGGAGGACGGCGACGAGACCGGCCAGTGGGTCGGCAACTTCGTCACCGGCATCAAGGGCGCGGGCGAGGACTTCTCGGTCGAGCGTGACGAGCACAAGGCCGATTTCGGCCATAGCGGCGTCGCCTACGAGAACCAGGCCCGGCAGATCGTCCAGCAGGACAACATCGCCGCCAACTCCAACACCGCCTGGATGTTCCGCGCCGCCGAGATCAGCGTCGACAACCCCGACCGCGGCTCGCTCGACTTCGACCCGGCGCCGCTCAAGGCGGAGCTGAACAACGAGGAACCGGCGATCGTCGGCTTCCACCGCAACAAGGCGATCGCGGTCGACACGGTGCTCGACACCGGCCACCGCCAGGACATGGCCTCCTCCACCGACCTGCGCAGCGACATGATCGAGCTGACCGCCTGGGAAGTGCAGCGCGTGCTCGACATCTTCAACTACACCGGCGAATACGTGATCCGCGACGGCCTGTTCATCGGCGCCGACAATGCCGGCCGCGCGGTGGTGCTGCCCGAGAAGCACGAGAGCACCTCCTTCGTGAACACGCATTTCGAGAACTTCCGCACCGCGGTGTTCGACCGCGGCGGCAACAGCGACGGCGTCTATGTCGGCAACAGCTTCGCCAATGTCGGCAAGCGGCTGGTCTCCGACTACTACGGCGACGAGCGGCTGCAGTCGGGCAAGGCGGCGAAGACGGCCGACCGGCCGAAGGTCGAGATCGACCCCTCCTCCGACCTGACGCTGGGCCCGCGCGACGACGCGCTGTTCATCAGCGGCAAGATCACCGACAGCGTCGGCACGCTCGGCCTCGGCACCAACCGCTGGGTCACCACCCCGAGCTGGGACGAGGACGGGATCGACAGCACCGACAACAAGATGGGCCACCCCAAGGCCGAGCAGCTGATCGAGCTGCACGGCGCGATGCGTGACGGCGACGGCTGGGTCATGCCCTTCGCGCTGTGGGTGACCGATCGCGGCACCGGCGAGCACCACGCCTACCGGATCGACGTCAAGCTCGAGGGCTTCTCGGACGAGTACCTCGCCAAGCACCAGATCGACGGCTTCAAGCTGCCGAGCGGCGAGATCCGGGTGATCGACTCCGGCGCCGCGGTGATGCCCGAGGGCGGCCACGACCTGCCCAAGCCGCAGCCGGAGACCCCGAAGACCGAGGAGCCCAAGACCGAGGAGCCCAAGGTCGAAGAGCCGAAGGTCGAGGCGCCCGTCGAGGAGACCCCGACGCCCGAGACGCCCGAGACCGACGAGCCGAAGGCCGAGATGCCCGAGGACGAGGCCGAGGACGCGCCCGCGCCGAGCCAGCCCGCGACGCCCGGGGCCGGCGGCACGCCGACCAAGACCGTCGGCGAGGCGCTGCGCTTCGACGGCACCGGCGTGGCCGTGCCCGAGATGCGGCTCGAGGACGACTTCACCGTCGAGGCCTGGGTCAAGCTCGAGCCGGGCAAGAACATCAACGCCGCCGACGCGATCCTCGGCAGCTCGGGCTTCGACCTGAGCTTCCTTAACGGCCGGCTCACGGTGCGTGACGGCAGCGACGTGATCGCGAAGTCCGAGGTGGCGGCGCAGGCCGGCGAATGGACCCATTACGCCGTGGTCCGCGACGCCGGCGAGGTGCGGGTCTATCTCGACGGCGCCGAGGTCGGCCGCTCGGTCGGCGACTGGAACGACGCGGTGACGTTCAACATGCTCGGCGACGGCCAGACCCGCAAATGGGGCCTGACCGGCGAGATGGACGACGTCGCGGTCTGGTCCGAGGCGCGCAGCGCCGAGGAGATCGCCGCCGGCATCCCGCAGGCCGCCGACGGCCTGGTCGCCGGGTTCGGCGTCGAGGCCGGCGCGGTGGACTCGGTCAAGCACAGCGCGGCCGACGAGGTCGCGGACGAGGCGGCCAACGAGCCGGCGGACGAGGTGGAGGCGACGACCCCGGTCGAGCCCCAGCCCGAAACCGAGCCCGCGCCCGTCACCGAGCCCGAAGCCGAGACCAAGGCCGAGCCCGAGACCGTGACCGAGCCCGAAACCGGCTCCGAGACGACCGCCGCGCCGGCCCCGGCCGCGCCGGAGGAGATCTCCCCCGACGAGGCCGCGGCCTGGATCGTGGGCGGTGACGGCCGCGACCGGCTCTACGGCACCGACGCCGCCGACCTGCTGCGCGACGGGCTGGGCGACGACAAGATGTACGGCGGTGCCGGCGACGACGTGTTCCACTTCGAGGGCGGCCGCAGCGACCGCGCCTGGGGTGGCGAGGGTGCCGACATGTTCGACATCCGGCCGATGCTCGCGAACGACCGCGGCGACAAGGTCAGCATCGAGGACTTCGAGATCGGCGTCGACATGTTCCCCGAGGGGCTGTTCGAGCAGGTCGAGCATGTCCGCTCGAACGACCGCGGCACGGTGCTGCATTTCGACGGCGGCGACCGGCTGCGCATCGCCGGCGTCACCGACCCGGCCGAGCTGTCCTTCGCGGACCTGCTGATCGCCTGATCGGCACCGGACCGGCGGCGCCGCCCCTCGACGGGGGGCGGCGCATGGCCCGCGCCCCGAGGGGCCCGCGACCTTGCGGTCGCGGGCCCCTCAGCGTTTCAGCGGGTGCTTCGAGGCGTAGACCGCGCCGATCCAGATCAGCATATGCGCCAGCACGAAGGGGCGGGTCAGCTCGCTCTCGACCATGGCGCGGATCAGCTCGACCATCGTCACCACCATCAGGAAGACGAAGGGCATGCCGCCGCGCCGCACCAGCTGCGCCAGCAGCCGCCCGACCGCCCAGACCAGCATCAGGACCGTCAGCCCGATGCCGACCAGCCCGTGATGCACGCCGATCTCGTAGAAGGAGTTGTGGAAGGAGAAGACCTGCTTGGGGCTCTTGTGGAACTCCTCGAAGATGCGGCGGACCAGCTCGTTCTCCTCGTAGCGCCAGAAGCCGCGCGCGCCGTGCCCGGCGACGGGGCGCTGCGCGATGACGTCGCCGGCATAGGCCCAGAGCTCGGTGCGGCCGGTCAGCGTGGTGCTCTTGCCGAGCGCGCCGAGCAGCAGCTCGAAGGGCGACAGCGCGGTCAGCGCCAGCCCGGTGGCGATCGCGCCGGTCAGCAGCCCCGCCAGGATCAGCCCCAGCGCCAGCCGGTCCGGCGGCGCGTCGGCGCCGCGGCCCCACAGGAAGACGAAGCCCATCACCAGCCCCAGCACCAGCACCGCCAGCACCAGCGCCGTGGCCGACTGGCTGGCCAGGATGAGCATCAGCGCCAGCCCCGCCAGCGCCGCCGCCAGCAGCCGCAGCCACAGCCGCACCCAGCCGTCGAGCGCGACGCAGAGCGCCGCGGTCCACAACAGCAGCATCTTGGCGCCCAGCATGTTCTTGTGGGCGAAGATGCCGGTCATCGCGCCGTCGTGGTAGCTGGTGATGAACAGGCTCAGCACGCCGGCGAAGCCGGTGGCGGCGAGCGCGGTGAGCAGCACCTCGCGCGGGCTCATCCACGCCGCGATCAGCACCGAGATCACCACGGTGAGCTGCATCTGCACCGCCCCGCGCAGCGCCTCGGCCGGCACCACCGCCAGCGGCGCGGTGAACATCGCCCAGACCGGCAGCAGCGCCAGCGGCCAGCAGCGCAGCAGCAGCGGCAGCGTGACATGGCGGTCGCGCAGCGTCGCCACGGTGAAGTAGAGCGCCAGCGGGTAGAGCAGCAGCTCGTCGTTGCGAAACACCGTGAAGGTGACGATGAACCACAACAGCACCAGCCCGCGCTCGACCCGTTGCAGCCGCGCGAGGCCGGGGCGCGGCGCGGCCAGCGGCAGATGCGGCGAGAGCGAAACCGTCATCAGGACACCCCGTCCAGCGCCGCCCGGCCCGGGGCCGGGATCGCCGCGTCGGCCAGCTCGGCCGCCAGCCGCAGCGCCAGCGCCACGATCGACAGCGTCGGCGGCACCGCGCCGGGGCCGGGAAACAGCCCCGATCCGGTGAGGTAGAGCCCGTCGAGCCCGTGCGGCCGGCCGGCGGCGTCGGTGACGCTGTCGCCGGCGTCGCGGCCCATCCGGAAGCAGCAGGTCTGGTGGTAGCCGTCGCTGGCCTGGGCGCGGATCAGCGCCGCGGCGGCCGCGCCGCGCGCTTCGGGCCGGTAGAGCCCCAGATCGCCGGGCGCGAGGCACAGCGCCAGCCGGTCATGCGCGCGCAGCACCATGTCGATGTCCTCCTCGTCATAGGCGTAGCGGATCTGCAGCGCCGGCAGACGGTCGGGCCGGACCGGGCCCGCAAGCTCGATCCGGTTGCCGGGGCGTGGCCGCATCTCGGCATGGTAGCACAGCCGGTAGAGCCGCGCGCGGTTCGGCACCAGCGCGTCGAGATGGCGGCGCTGCGGGTTGCGCCGGGCGCGGATCAGCCCCGGCGCCATGCGCAGCGCGAAGGGCCCGTCATAGAGCAGGTTGCGCAGATGCGCGCGCGCCGGCGAGGCGGCGGCGCCGGGCAGCGGCGCGCCGGCGGCATGCACCGTCAGCTCGCCGCGCACCTCGCGGCCGCGCAGCCGCGCCAGCAGGTGCTTGGCCGACAGCACGCCAGAGCCGTGGCCGGCATCGGCGGCGGGGCGGTTGCGCAGCCAGAAGAAGATGCCCGCCTCGGCCGGGCGCGACTGCGCGCCGGGCGCGCGCGGCGCGCCGCGCATCACCCGGCGCCGGAAGCCGCCCTGCGGCTCGGGCCGCCAGCCGAAGGCGCCGCCATCGACGCCGGGGGCGAGGCGCAGCCCGGCGATGCTGCCGGTCAGGTGGCCGCTGTAATGCCGCCCCAGCGCCGCGAGATGGCCGAGCAGGTCGGGCCGGCGCGCGCGCTCGGCCAGCATCAGCCGCGCCGTCTCGATCCCGCCGGCGGCGAGCACGGTGGCGCCGGCGGCGATCTCGACCGGCGGCTCGGCGCCCTGGCCCGCCACCCGCAGGCCGGTGCAGCGCGGCCGGCCCTCGGGCCCCTCCTGCCATGTCAGCCCGACCACGGTGGCGCCGGTCAGCAGGTCCGGCCCGCCGGGCGCGGCGATCCGCGCCGCGTGCTGGGCCGAGAGCGGCGCGTCGGTGGCCAGCATCTCGACCGAGTCGAGGTCGATCTCGGGCGCGTCGGGCGGCGGCGGCGGCGGCCCGTCGGGCGGGCCGCCGAGAAACCGCGCCGCCGGGGCCAGCCAGCGGGCGTAGTCGGCATGCGGCAGCGGCCAGCCGTCGCGCGCGAAATCGCGCGCCGAGAAGGCCATCAGCCGGCCGCCCCACATCCACGACGTGCCGCCCAGGGCGCGGCAATGCGTCTCCTCGGCCGGGGCGTGCACCGCAGCCTCGGGCAGCGTCGCGCCGGGCGGCGGCGCGGGCTCGGCGGCGCCGGCCTCGACCAGCAGCACCCGGCGCCCGGCCTCGGCCAGCGCCAGCGCCGCGGCGAGCCCGGCCGGGCCGCTGCCGACGACGCAGATCTCGTAGCCGCGCGCGGCGGCGGCGGCGCGGCTCACCCGTGGCATGGCGCGGCTCCGGGCGGTTGCGGCCAGTGCTGTGCCCGGAGCGATGAGCGGTGCGGTGCGCTCACGCGCCCGTCCCCTCGCCCAGAAGGCGCAGATCGTCCCATCCGACCGGCACGATGCGCGGATCGCTCGTGGCGGCCAGCCAGCCGCGTTCGGCAAAAGCAGTGGTGCATCGCCCGTCCTCCATCTCCATCACGACCGGCAGGTAGGTGGCGCGGAACCGCTCCTGCCGCAGCATCTGCCGCACGCCGGTGGCGCCGGCCATGGCCGGCTCGGTCCAGCCGCGGCGCTGGCATTCGGCCTTGTGGTACTGGGCGATCAGCTGCGGCGGATCGGTCCAGAACACGCCCGGGTCGAAGCTCGCATGGTTTCGCATCCCGGTCTTGATCGGCTTGGCATGGGCCATGGCGACCCAGTTCAGCCCCATCAGGTCGCGCATCTCGCCCTCGTAGGTCAGCGCGATGCCGCCGGCGGCCACGACGCCCAGCAGCGGCTGCGGCGAGAAACTGTTGAGGTAGCGGCCGAAGGCCTCGCCGCGCGCCGAGAGGCTGTATTCCCAGGCGATGCGGAACCGCTCCTGCCGGAAGGCGGCGGCGTTCATCGCCACCCAGCCGGCCGCGACCGCCAGCGCCAGCACCGGCAGCGCCCGGCGCGCGGCGGCAGGGGCCGGCCCGGCGAGCCAGCCCACCGCCAGCGCCAGCGGCATCACCAGAAGCGGCATCGCCGGCTGGTAGAAGCGCCACATCGCGAAATGGTCGCCGCCGAGCATCACGTAGGTCGCGAGCAGGCCGAACAGCGCGGTGGCGCAAAGCACGAGGCTGCGCCGGCCCGGCGCGGCCGCCGCCGCCCGCCGGCCGCGCCACAGCGCCGCCACGGCCAGCGCCGCCAGCGCCAGCCAGGCCAGCACCAGCGCCTCGGCGAAGGGGTGGCCGAACAGGAAGCTCGCGAGGTACTTCGCGCCGTCGAAGGCGTTCTGCAGCCGGTCGGCCGAGACCTTGGCGTAATAGGTGTTGGGGAAGGGCTGGCCGAAATAGGCCAGCCGCCCGAGGGTGAGCACCGCCGCCGACAGGGGCGCGGCCAGCGCCGCGCCGGCCAGCCCGCGCCAGGCCAGCGGCCGCAGCGCCAGCGCGCCGAGCGCGAGGCCGGTCGCCACCGCCACCCCCTCGGGCCGGGTCAGCGGCAGCAGGAAGGCCGCCGCCAAGAGCGCCGGGTCGGGCCGGCGCGCCGGCTCGGGCGCCTCGAGCGCGGCGGTCAGCCGGTCGAGCAGCCACAGGATCAGCGCCGTCCACAGCGCGATCTCCATCATCGACCAGACCGACCAGATGAAGAAGCCCGGCAGTCCCGCGAGCCCGATCAGCAGCCCCGCCGTCACCGCCGCCGGCGGCAGCCCGGCGCCGAGCCGGCGCGCGAGCCTGAGCGCCAGCGCCACGGCGATGACGCTGAGCGTGAAGCCCAAGCCCAGGATCAGCGGCTCGACCGGCAGGCCCGAGCGGTAGAGCGGCACCAGCGCCAGCGTCCACAGCAGCGAGGTCGCGCCCTCCACCCGTTCGCCGCCGACGTTGTAGACGAAGCCGTGCCCGGCGGCGATGTTCTGCGCGTAGGAGCGGGTGATCGCGGCATCGTCGATGCCGTTGGCGCCGGGCGAACCGGCCAGCGCGTAGGCCAGCGCCGCCATGACCGCCGTCGCGGCCAGCGCCAGGACCAGATCGAGCCGGGCGCGGCCGACCGAAAACACAGTATTTCCCATGGCGGGATCCGTACCGAACATCGACACTCGTGACCTGACGGGACGGCTGCGAGGCACGCCCCGGACGCCGCGATTGTCGGCAGGCCGGCCGTGCAATGCAAGCCTTGAGTTGACGCCGGGGCAGGTCTAGAGTTCCGGGGACGGGCAACGCCCCGATGGTTCGAGTGTTCATGGTTCTGGGCCGGCCCGGCCCCGTTTTCGGAGGGCGAGTTGCCGAAGATTTTCCCTGCCAGCCCCTGCGCGGCGGCCCCGTCACCGGGGCGCGTTTTGCCGCCTGTCGATGCCGGGCGTGTCGATCCCGGGCGCGCACGCGTGGATGCGGGGCGCGAGCGCCATGCTTGACGCGGTCTGCGTCGTCGATCCGCGCTTTGCCGGCGGCACCGGCGCGGCGGTGGCGGCGGATCTGCGCGGCCTGCTCGCGGCCGGCCGCCGGGTCGGTCTGGTCGAGGCGCGCAGCCATTACCTCGACGACGGCGCCGGCCCGCGCAGCCGGGTGATCGCCGAGCTTTGCGCCGACCCGCGGCTCGAACGGATCGCGCCGGGGCAGCCGGTCGAGGCGCGGGTCGCCTTCCTGCACCACCCGATGAGCTTCTTTCGCGGGCTCGAGCGGCCGGTGCCGCTGCGGGCCGGGCGGGCCTTTCTCGTGGCCCACCACCTGCCGTTCCGCGGCGACGGCTCGCTGCAATACGAGCCGGTGACGACGGCGCGGCGCTGCCGCCGCGCGACCGGGCTGGTGCCGCACTGGCTGCCGGTCTCGGGGCTGTGCCGCCGGCAGCTGCGCTCCTTCGCGCCGCTGATCCGGCTCGCCGCGACCGACTGGCCCAACCTGTTCGACCCCGAGGACTGGCAGCCGCGCCGGCAGCCCTTCTCGGGCGCCGATCTGGTGATCGGCCGGCATGGCCGGGCCGACCCGCTGAAATGGCCCTCTGGCGCCGCCGCCATCGCCGCGAGCCTGCCGCGCCTGCCGGGCGCGCGCATCCGGGTGATGGGCTGCCCGGTCGAGGCGTTCCGCGCCGCGGGCGTCGACATGACCGGCTGGGAGATCCTGCCCTTCGACGCCGAGCCGGTGGCGAGCTTCGCCGAGAGCCTCGACGTCTTCGTCTACCATTTCCACCCCGATGCCAGCGAAAGCTTCGGCCGCACCGTGGCCGAGGCGATGCTGATGGGCGCGGTTTGCGTGCTCGACCCGCGGCTCGAGCCGAGCTTCGGCGACATCGCGCTCTACGGCCCGCCCGAGGCCACCGCGGCGCATGTGGCGCGGCTGCGCGCCGACCCGGTGGCGGCGCGGCGGCTGGCCGAACGGGCGCGGCAGGCGATGCTCGACCGGCACGGTCTGCAGGGGCTCGCGCCGCGCTTCGCGGCGCTTCTGTCGGATGCCGGCGAGCCCGGCCGCGCCGGGCCGCGCCACGCCTCGCCGCTCAGCGCGGCGCGCAAGGCGCTGGGGATGCTGCGCCGGGGCGAGATGTTCACGCCCGGCCTCACCGGAAGGGGATGAGATGACCGAGACCGCCCAACCCCCCGTGCAGCCGCCAGCGCAGCCATCCGCGCAGCCGCCCGCGCTCGACCGGCTGCGGCGCCGCTTCTGGGCCGGGGCCGAGCGCGGCGCCTGCCGCCTGTTCCACGCGGCGTTGGCCCTGCGGGCGCGCGACGCCACCGCGCAGGCGGCGCTGCGCCCGGCGCTGGTGCTGGCGCCGCATGCCGATGACGAGAGCCTGGGCTGCGGCGGCATCATCGCGCTCAAGCGCGCGGCCGGCACCCGGGTCGAGGTGCTGGTCGCGACCGACGGCACCGCCTCGCACCGCGCCGAGCCGACCCGCCGCACCGGGCCGGACGCGCTCGCGGCGCTGCGCCGGGCCGAGACGCAGGCGGCCTGCGCGACGCTCGGCCTCGCGCCGGAGCGGCTGGGCTTTCTCGGCCTGCCCGACGGCCGGCTGGCCGAGCACGAGCCGCGGCTCGCCGCGGCGATCCGGGCGCGGCTCGCCGCCGCCCGGCCCGACGAGGTCTATGTCTGCGCGCTGCGCGACGGCCACCCCGACCACGCGGCACTGGCCCGTGCCGCCCGCACGGCGCTGTCGGGCCCGGCTGGGCAGGGCATCGCGCTGCGCGAATACCCGGTCTGGAGCTTCGATTTCCGCAGCTGGCGGCGGCCCGGCCGCAACAGCACCGGCTTCCTGCTGGGGCTGCGCGACATGGCGCGGGCAGCGGCGGGCTGGCGCATGGCGGCGGTGCGGCTCGGCCCGGCCCGGCAGGTCAAGGCCGAGGCGCTGGCGCAGCACCGCTCGCAACTGGGCACCTACCCGGCCGAGCCGGGCTGGTCCGGCCTGCCTTCGCATTTCCTCGCGCATTTCGCCGGGCGCCGCGAGCTGTTTCGCGACGTGGCCCTGCCGGAGCGGCGGCCATGAGCGGCGGCATCGTGCTGATGTGCCACGAGGCGCCCTTCGGCCGGGCGATGGCGCGGGCGATGGCGGCGCGCTTCGGCACGGAGCTGTCCGGCGTCATGGTGATCGACCGCCGGCCCGGGCGCCGGCAGCGGCTGGCGCGCTGGCTCGCCCGCTGGCGCCGCCCGGCGCTGGAGCGGCGGCTGGAGCGGGCCGAGCGGCGGCTGGCCGCGGCGGCGGCGCGCGACTTCGCCGCGCGGGCCGCGCCGCCGGAGGACTGGCCCGAGCGGGTGGCACTGCTGCGCACCGCCGACCCCAATGCCGAGCCGGGCCGCGACTGGCTCTCGGCGCTGGCGCCCGAGCTGCTGGTGGTCACCGGCGCGCCGATCCTGCGCCCCGCGCTCTTGGCGATCCCGACCGGCGGGGCGCTGAACCTGCATTCCTCGCTGCTGCCGGCCTATCGCGGCAGCCAGGCCGAGTTCTGGCAGGTGCTGGAGGGCGGCTGGGACAGCTGCGGGCTGAGCGTGCACATGATCGACGCCGGGGTCGACACCGGCGCGATCGTGCTGCAGCGGCCGCTCGCCGCCGGGCCGGGCGACAGCCCGCAGGCGCTGCGGATGCGCAACCTCCTGGCCGCGCTCGAGGCGGTGCCCGAGGCCGTGGCGCAGCTGCGCGAGGGCCGCGCCGTGCCGCGTCCGCAGCCGCCCGGCGCGCCGGCGCGGCGCGCGCGCGACCGCACGCCGGAACTCAGGGCGCGGCTCCTGCGCCAGATCGGGCATCCGGGTTTCACGGACGCGCCGCCCGAGCCGGCCGCCGCCGGGGCGCGGCCGGCATGAGGCGGGCGTTGCGCCAAAGGGCGATCGCCGCGACGCTGCGGATGCGCGGCTTCGCGCCGGAACAGGCACTGCTCCTGTCCTGCGACCCGCGCAGCGGCTCGACCTGGCTCAGCGAACTTCTGGTCGCCGCCGCGCCGAGCGCGGTGATCTGGGAGCCGTTCCACCTCGATTCCGCGCCGCGGGTGCGCGAGGCGGGCTTCGCCTGGCGGCAGGTGATCCCGGCCGAGGCCGACTGGCCCGAGGCCGAGGCGCTGGTGCGCGACATCCTGTCGGGCCGCTGCATCAACGACTGGACCTCCTGGGCCAGCAGCTTCGGCGAGTTCCTTGCCGCCGAGCGGCTGGTGGTGAAATGCTGCCGCGCCAACGGCTTTTTGCCCTGGATGCTGCGGCGCATCGCGTTCCGGCGCCGGCCGATCCACTTCCTGCGTCACCCCTTCGCGATCGCCGCCTCGCAGATCCGGATGGGCAATTTCGGCACCGACGGCATGGCCGCCGATCTCGAGCGCGGCCCCTTCGCCGCCGACTTCGTCGAAAGCGCCGCCTATATCCGCGGTCTCGAGACCGACGAGGAACGGATCGTGGCGATGTGGTGCCGGGTGCAGGGCCCGGCGCTGCGCGACCCGGTCACCGCCGAGAAGGCGGTGCGCCTGCATTACGAGACGATGACGCTCGACCCGGCGGCCGAGATCGGCCGGCTCTTCGCCGCCTGGGGCGAGCCGGTGCCGGAGCCGGTGCTGTCGCGGGTGCGCCGCGCCAGCCGGATGACCGAGGATGCCAGCCTGCTCGACGCGCCGGAGGCGCAGGTCGGCAAGTGGCAGACGCATTTCACCGACCGGCAGGTGGCGCGGATGGGCCGGGTGCTGCGCGATTTCGACATCGCGGCCTATGACGAGACGCCGCTGCCGCGGCGCTTGGAAAACTCGCCGGCCGCGCCCGCCGCGGCGAGCCCGGCATGACGCGCCAGGACGCGCCGCGCGAGGCGCTGCAGGAGATGACCCGAGACGCGCCCCGCGCCGCGATCGTGATCGCCGCCTACAACGCCGAAGCCACGATCGGCCGGGCGGTGGGATCGGCGCTGGCCCAGACCCTGCCGGTCGAGGTGGTGGTGGTCGATGACGGCTCGACCGACGCCACGGTGGCGGCGGCGCGGGCCGCCGGCGGCGACCGGGTGCAGGTGCTGCGCCAGCCGCGCAATGCCGGGCCCGCGGCGGCGCGCAACCGCGCGATCGAGGCCAGCCGCGCCGACTGGATCGCGGTGCTCGACGCCGACGACCACATGGCGCCCGACCGCATCGCGCGGCTGCTCGAGGAGGCGGAGCGCGACCGGCTCGATTTTCTCGCCGACGACATCTACCGGGTCGAGCAGGCGCAGCCCGAGGCCACCGGCAACCGGCTCTGGAGCCGCGAGGATTTCGGCCGGCTCGAGCTGAGCTTCTGCGATTTCGTCGCCGGCAACCGGCACAACCGCTTCGGCCGACGCGGCGAGCTGGGCTTCGTCAAGCCCCTGATGCGGCGCGGCTTTCTCGACGCGATCGGGCTGCGATACGACCCGGATCTGCGGCTGGGGGAGGACTACCTGCTCTATGCCACGGCCTTGGCGGCGGGCGCGCGGTTCCGTCTGGTCGACCCGCGCGGCTACTTCGCCGTGGCGCGGCCGGGCTCGCTCAGCGCGCGGCACAGCACCCGCGATCTCGGCGCGATCCTCGCCGCCGACATGGCGCTGGCGCGCCGCCCCGGCCTCGGCCGGGCCGAGCGGTCGGTGCTGCGCCGCCATGCCGGCGACATCCGCAAGGAATGGGCCTGGCGGCGGCTGATCGACGCGGTGCGCGCGCGCGACGCCGCGGCGATCGCGCGTCTGGGGCGCGAGCCGCCGGCGGTGCTGTGGTCGCTGGCCGGCAAGCTGGCCGAGCAGGCGCGGCTCAGATCGGCCCGGCGGCTGCGCGCACGCGGCTGGGATCGCGGTCAAGAGCCGCCTCGACCATAGCCCTGATCTCGGCCGGCCCCTCGACGAAGCGCGAGGCCGGCAGCTCGAGCAGCCGCCGGCTGTGCCGCTCGATCTCCTCGGGCGCCTGCAGCAGCCGCTCGATCAGCGCCGGCAGGCTGTCCTCGGCCGGATCGTCGAGCGCCCAGCCGGTGCCGTCGGCCATCAGCCTGCGGCCGGTCTCGGTGCCGGCCGGCGCGATCGCCGGCACGCCGTGATGGCCGCCCTCGTAGATGCGGTTGGGGATGAGCCAGTTCGAGTTGTGCCCCGCCGCGAACCAGTCGCCGGCCCAGACGAGGTCGAGCCCGCCATAGATCTGCGGCAGGTCGGTGGCGCCGGAATAGGGGCCGAAATAGATCATCCGGGTGTCGGCCAGCTCGGCCTCGAAGCGCGGGAAGACCGCGCGCGCCGGGTAGCCGTGCAGCCGCAGCTCCAGCCGCTCGCCGAAGCGCTCGGCCAGCGCCGCCATCAGCTCGAAGCTGCGCCGGCAGCGCAGGTTGCCGACCCAGCCCAGCCGCAGGCGTCGTCCCTCGGGCCGCACCGGCGCGCTCGGGCGCGGCCCGGCCTCGGAAGCGATCAGCCGGTTCTCCATCAGCCAGCCGGTGTAGAGGCCGGGATGGTGCTGCGCGAAATAGGCGCTCTCGAATCGCGGCGAGGAATAGACGAGGAGCCGGCTGCGGCGCAGCAGCGCGCCTTCCAGCCCGCGCAGCCAGCGCGCCACCCGCCCCTCGCCGACCAGCAGGTCGTGGATGTCGAGGCATTCGTAGACCACCGGCACGTCCAGCCGGTTGCGGTGGCGGAAGGCATGGGCGCAGGCCAGCATGTCGAGGTTGCGGGCGTAGATCAGGTCGATCTCGCCGAGCGCCGGGTGCCGCGCCGCGCCGAGCCGGGCGCTGCGCAGAAGCGGGCCGATCCGGCCGGCATAGGAGTTGTCGCGCGTCCGGCCGAGCGAGATCCAGTCGAAGCCGGTCTCGGCGGCAGTGCCGCGATAGGGCATGACGCCGATCACGTCGTAGCCGGCGCTGGCGAAGGCGCGGGCGCGCTTGCCCACCGTCGGCTCCTGCGCGTTGTGGCCGAAGAAGGCGATGCGCAGCGGCCGGTCCCGCCGCGACGGGGCGCGCGAGATGATCACGGCGCCGGACCCGGGCGGAGCCCGGGGCGGGGGCAGGGGCGGAGGCAGGGGCCGGGCGCGGCTACCACCGGTAGGCCTCGACCGGCAGGGCACGGCGTTCGTGCAGGGCGGGGCCGGCGCCCGGCGGGCGCAGCGGCAGGCCGGCGGCGGCGAGGATGCGGCCGAGCCGCAGCATCTCGGCCCGGTCGCGCCGGTGCCAGGCGCGGCGCAGCGACCACAGCAGGCCGCGGCCCAGACCGGCCGCGATCTGGCGCCCGGCCCGGCCTTGGCGGGCCAGCGCGGCGAGGCGGCGGCGTTCGGGCGCGCTCAGCACCACGCCGTGCTTGCCCGAGACGGCGCGGCGGCAGATCGCCAGCTCGGCGGCGGCGAGCGGGGCGTCGGGCGCGATGCGGGCGGCGGCCTCGAGATCGTCGAAGGCGTGGCCCCAGTCGTTGCGCCGGGCATAGACCGCGCCGCGCTGCAGCCGCGCGGCGCGGGCGCGCCATTCCGGCTCGGCCTCGAACATCGCCTCGAACAGCGACAGCGGCAGGCCGGGGCGCAGCCCCTCGAACACCACCCGGTCCTGCGCCGCCCAGACCGCCTCGGAGGCGGAGGCGGCGTGGCGCCGTGCCGCCGGGCCGCGCGCGCCGTCATGCTTGCGCTGCAGGAAGACCACCTCCTCGCTCATCGCGACGGGGTAGCGCGCGGCCAGCCGCACGATCATGTCGTAATCGATCGAGCGGGCGAGGTCGGCGCGGAACGGGCCGACCCGGTCGTAGCAGTCGCGCCGCACCAGCGTCGCGTTCTGGAACAGGAAGATGTCCTCGAGCAGATGGCGCAGCACCGAGCCCTGCGCGAGGTCCGGCCAGTAGCCGGCATCGGTGATCTCGCGGCCGCCGGGGCCGTCGCGGAAGCGGTTGTAGCCGGCGCCCGCGAGGCCAATGCCCGGGTCGGCGTCGAGCATCCCCGCCAGCCGCTCGGCCGCCTGCGGCAGCGCGATGTCGTCGTCGTCGCAGATCCAGATGTAGTCGCCCCGCGCCTCGGCCAGGGCGCGGTTCAGCGCCGCCGACTTGCCGGCATTGGCGGCGGCGAAGTAGCGCAGCCGCGGCTCGGCGATTTCGGCCACTTCCTCGGCGGTGCCGTCGCTCGATCCGTCGTCCCAGACGATGATCTCGCGCACCGGCCGGGTCTGGGCCTGCACGGACTCGATCGCCTCGCGCAGATACCCTCTGCGATTGTAGGTGGGGATGATGACCGAGATGTCTGGCACCGGGCGTCCGATCCTTCAATTGGTCCTGGACCCACTATTCCGACAATCCGGGCGCCTGTCCATTGGCGCCGCGTCGTCACGGAATTAACTGGCAATTTATGCTCGCCTCAAAGTGGTAATTCGCCAAATCAATACTTTGGTTAGGTCCTAGCGCGTTCGAACGAGTTGTCGATCTAGCCCACCCGGTGTATTCTCATTTCCGGACCTTGATTTACGCTTCGTGTTTACCGATGCGCCGGAACGGTCCCGCCGGCGTGGTTTTTTGGGTACGGGTGCGCGTGATCCAACCTGTTGTTCAGCCAATGGCAGAATCCGGCGGCGCCGCGGGGCGCAGCGCCGCCCGTCGCTATCCCGATTTCATCATCGGCGGCGCGCCGAAATGCGGCACGACCTCGCTGCATTTCATCCTCGATCAGCATCCGCAGATCGCCCTGCCGCATGACGAGGTGCATTTTTTCGACGCCGACGATCCGCTCGCCCATCCCGATTTCCTGCACGTCGAGGGCGACCGGCTGCGCTGGTACGATCCGCGCCCGGACCCGGGCCAGAACCTCGACTGGTACGCCGATCGCTTCCCCTCGGGGGCCGCGATCCTGGGCGAGGATTCCACAACCTATCTGATGAGCGAGGTCGCCGCGACGCGGATCGCGGCGTTGCTGCCGCGGGTCAAGCTGATCTTCATGCTGCGCCACCCGGTCGACCGGGCCTATTCGCAGTATTGGCACCTGATGAAGACCTCGCGCGTCACCGTCGGCTTCGAGCAGGCGATCACGCGCTTTCCGCACATCCTGATGGGCTCGAGCTACCTGTCGGGGCTGCGCCGCTTCCAGTCGGCGCTCGGGCCCGACCGGGTGATGGTGCTCTTGTTCGAGGAATTCCGCCGCGACATGCAGGCCAGCCTCGACGCGGTCACCGGCTTTCTCGACGCCGCGCCGATCACGGTCGACCCCGAGCGCAGCTGGTTCAACCGCACCCGCTACCCGGCCAACCCGGCGCTGATGCGCCAGGCCAACCGGATCGGCCGGCACCTCGTGGCCGGGCGCTACCGGCGGCACATGGGCGGGCCGGCCGGGCTGGGCCGCCGGGTCGAGACCAAGCTGCATCACTGGTGGTTCGCCCATCTCAATCCCCGGCTGATGACCGCGCCGCGCCCGCCGGCGATGCGCGACGACACCCGCGCCTATCTCGAGCAGCACCTCTCGGCCCGCAATGCCGGGCTCTCGGCCCTGCTCGACCGCGATCTCGCCGCGCTGTGGCCCGGCATGCGCTGCTGACGGCGGCGCCCCTCAACCGGCCCGGGGCATGCGGCCCCGGCCACAGGACGGAGCTGGACGACGTGAACAGACAATCTGGCGCCTTTGGTTTCCTTGTCGACGACCCGGTGGATTTCCGCCCGCGCGAGGGCGGGTCGGGCCTGTCCGAGATCCTGCTCTTCCTGCGCCGGCGCTGGCTGATGATGGCGGCGGTGGTCGCGGCGATGATGGTCGGAGCCGGGTTCATGCTGGTCACCATCAAGCCGAGCTACACCGCCACGGCCGAGCTGACCCTGATCGACCCGCGACAGGGCACCACGCCGATCGCCGACCTGCTGACCGGCGTGCCGCTGAGCCGGCAGCTGGTCGAGCAGGAGATCACCACGATGCGGTCCAAGGCCTTCATGATCGAGGTAGTCAAGAGCGTCGACTTGCCGCCCGACTCGCCGATCTGGCAGGCCGAGCTGGACCCGCTGCCGGTGCGCCTGGTGCGCGACCTGAAGGCCGCCATCACGCGGCTGGTGCAGCAGGACACGCCGGCCGCCACGGCGCCCGACGGCACCGCCCTCGACGGCGCGGCCGACCCCGCGGCGCAGGCCGGCGACGCGCCGCCGCCGACGCCGGAGGCGCTGCAGGACCCGGCCTTCGAGCTCCTGGCCGAGGACCTGCGCCAGCACGGGCCGGCCGCCGACCTGATCGCCGGCCGACTGCAGATCGCGCAGCGCGGCAACGGCTTCGTGATCGCGGTCTCGGCGCAGTCGACCGACCCGGTCGCCGCCGCCAAGCTCGCCAACGCCACCGCCGGCGCCTATCCGGGCTTCAGCCTCGGCATCAAGGGCGAGGCGATCGAGGAGCAGGTGCAGCTGCTCAGCGACCGGGTCGAGGCGCTCGGCGCCGACGTGCAGCGCGCCGAGACCGCGGTGGTCGATTACGGCGAGAGCGTGATGGGCGCCGATGACGGCGAGCGGCTGTCGCAGCAGATCGCCGAGCTGAACCGCCGGCTGATCGACGCCGAGGCCGACATCCTGCGCGCCGAGGCGCAGCACGCGAAGGTGCTCGAGGCGGTCTCGCGCGACGGGCCGGTGGCCGCGGCGGCGGTGCTGACCTCGCCGATCCTCGGCCAGCTCAGGGCCGAGCTGTCGCGGCTCCGGATCGAGCGCAGCCGCGCCGGCGCGCAGTTCGGCGCCGACAGCCCGCAGGTCGGCGCCATCGACGCGGTGATCGCGCGGCTCGACGAGGAGATCGGGCTCGAAACCAACCGCATCGTCGCGCAGCTCGATTCGGAGGCCCGCGTGGCGCGCAGCATCGCCGCCTCGATCGACGCCGAGATCGCCGCGCTCGAGACCCAGCTCTCGGCCAGCACCCGCAGCATGGTCGAGCTGGGCAACCTGCGCCGCATCGCCGACGCCAACCGCGTCGCCTACGAGCAGTTCCTGCGGCTGGCCACCGAATCGGCGCAGTACAAGGCGCTGCAGCAGCCGACGATCCGCCTGCTCTCCTATGCCGAGGTGCCGCAGAACCCGAGCGCGCCGCGCTACCTGGTGCTGCTGGCCGGCGCCGGCCTCGCGGGCCTGGCGCTGGCGGTCGGGCTGGCTCTGGCGGCCGAGGCGATGAACAACCGCGTCGTGACCGCGGGCCAGCTGCGCGGGCTCTCGGGCCTGCCGGTGATCGGCAGCTTCGGCCGGCTCGGGGCGCTGTCGCGCCGCCGGATCGAGCCGGTCCTGACCGGCGCCGCCGCGCCGCGCGGCCGGGCGCAGCACCGGCTGCTGGCCGAGGGCCAGCAGGTCGCGACCTTCCTGTCGAGCTCGTTCGACCGCGCGCGCGCCACGATCTGCGTCACCTCCGCCGTGGCCGGCGAGGGGCGCAGCGTCACCGCGCTGCTGCTGGCGCGCGCCTTCGCGCGCAAGGGCGAATCGGTGCTGCTGATCGAGGCGGATGGCAGCACGCCGGGCCCGGCCGTGCCGCCGCCCGAGGCCGACCCCGAGCTGAGCGCGCCGATCGTCGCCACCCGCGCCGGCTTCGACCGGCTGGCGCTGAGCGAGCTGGTCTCGGCCGATGCCAGCGCCCTGTCGGAGCGCTGGAAGGCGACGCTGATTGAGAATCTCGCCCGCGACTACCAGTACATCGTGATCGACGCCGCGCCGGCGCTGGCCTCCAGCGGCGGCCTCGGCTTCGTCAACGAGGCCGACGCGATCGTGGTGGCGACGCGCTGGAACGCCACCGCCCGGCAGGCGGTGGAGGGCTGCGTGCAGCGTCTGCGCGACCTGCATGCCAAGAACATCTACATGGTGCTGACGATGGTGAACCGCCGGGCGGAACGCAAATACGAGTATCGCGGCTTTGCCCGCACCCTCAAGACCCGCCGGGTGGCGGCATGAGCCGGTCGGCGCGGCGGCTCGGCCCGGTGCTGATGCCGGTGCTGGTCCCGGTTCTGGGGCCGGTTCTGGGGCTCATGCTCGGGCTCGCGCCCGCCGGGCCGCTGGCGGCGCAGGGCGCGGCCGAGCCGGTCGCGGCGACCGAGGCCGCCGAGTACCAGCTCGGCCCCGAGGACGTGCTGGCGCTGCGGGTGGTGACCTGGGACGAGGCGCGCGCCAGCTACCAGCCGATGGAGGGTCTGGCCGGGGAGTACCGCGTCTCGGCCGGCGGTACGGTGTCGCTGCCGGTGGTCGGGCGGATCAGCGCCTCGGGGCTGACCCTGCAGGCGCTGAGCGAGGCGGTCTCCGCCGGGCTCAAGGCGCAGGCCGGCCTCTACCAGCCGCCGGTGGTCTCGCTCGAGATCGCCGCCTACCGGCCGTTCTACATCTCCGGCGACGTCACCGATCCGGGCGCCTATGCCTGGCGGCCGCGGCTGACCGCGAGCAAGGCGCTGGCGCTGGCCGGCGGGCTCTACCGCAACGGCCGCGGCGGCGCCCAGGCCGAGGGCGAGCAGCTGCGCGAGATCAGCTCGCTGCGCAGCGTCCAGGTCGAGCTGGTGCGGCTCCTGGCGCGCGCGGCCCGGCTCGAGGCGGAGCTGGCCGATGCCGAGGCGATCACCTTCCCGCCCGGCCTCAGCCACCCCGACGGCGCCGTGGCGGTCGAGCGGATCAAGGCCGAGGAGCGGGCGATCTTCGATCTGCGCGCCGAATCCTTCGCCCGGGCCGAGGCCTCGAGCGAGGCGCTGATCGCGCTGCACGAGACCGAGCTCGCCGGCCTGAACGGCAAGCTCGAGGGCCATGAGCGCCAGCTCGCGATCATGCGCGAGCAGGTCGAGCGGCTGCGCGGGCTCGTCGAGCGCGGCACCGTGGTCGCCAACCGGCTGGTCGATGCCGAGCGCACCCTGACCGACCTCGCCGCCGAGGAGCTCGACTTCAACACCGCGATCTTCCGCGCCCGCCAGCGCATCGGCGAGACCGAGCGCGACCTGCTGCAGGCGCGCGACAACCGCGGCCGCGAGGTGCTGACCCAGCTGCAAGAGACCCGGCGCGGCATCGAGCTTGCGACCAAGCGCGAGGCGATGCTGATCGGGCTGGCCGCGGCCAGCGGCACCCGGCCGGTCGACCTGCCGGTGGTGACGGAGATGCGGGTGCGCCGCGCCGGCACGCGCGGCACCGAGGTGCTGAGCCTCGGTCCGGACGACCCGATCCTGCCGGGCGACGTGCTGGAGATTTCCCAGACCCTGCCGATGATCGGCAACTGAGCCCGGCCCGGGAACGGGGCGCAGGGCTGGTCGCGGGGCGGCCGGGGCGACCCGGCCGCCCCGCCCGGTTTCAGCTGCCGTTCAGCAGGTCGCTGCACTGGCCCTGGCTGCCGCCGGCCGGCACGAAGGACACGCATTGCAGCAGCGCCTCGCCCGAGGCGTCCTCGGGCGCGTTGCCCGACCAGTAGGTCTGGTTCTGACCGCCGGCCCAGAGGTCGACATAGATCTTGGCCGGCGGTTGCGGCACCTCGTCGGCCCCCTCGAGCCGGAAGATCTCGGTCTCGCCGGCATACCAGACCAGCCGCTCCGGGCTCCATTCGAAGGCGTAGAGCCGCGGCCGGTCGGCGGCGTCGAAGCCGAGCTTGAGCCAGGGCGGCTCCTCCAGCGGCGCGCCGTCGATGAAGCGGTTGACGTAGACCCGGTTGGTGTCGCGGCCGAGGAACTCGATGTCGATCTCGCGCTGCGGATCGCCGAAATGCGGCCCGGTATAGACGTAGAAGGCGGTGATCAGGCCGCGCCCGCTGGCCGGGCGCAGGATCACCTCGTAGCGGCCATGGCCGTACCAGCCGCGCCGCTGCAGCTGGCCGCTGGTGAAGGGCTTGGAGGTCTTGCCGGCGCGCATCAGCGCGCCGTCATCGGCGGCGATCGCCTCGGGCGCGACGCGGTCCTCCGCCTCGGTCGGGCGCAGCGCGAAGCGCAGGCCGCCCTCCTCCTGCGTCAGCCCGTCATTGCGCCAGCCGGTCCGGAACCAGTCGGCCGGGTGGTCGTACTGCGCCACCCACCAGTTGGCGTCGAGCCCGGTGATCGGAAAGACGCTGCGGAACGGCACGCCGGGCTGTCGTTCGCGCGCCGCGCCGGGTGGCGCCGCGGCCATCAGGCCGCAGGCCACGGCCAGCGCCAGCAGGGCGGACCCGGAGCGGGACCACCGGGGAAGGGCGGTTATCGGCATCGCGTCAGTACTCCCATCCATGCAGTGCGATCTCGTCGGCGAAGGCGTGCTCGATCAGCCGCCGCTGCGCGGGCGCGAAGACCTCGCGATGCGACCGCCGGTCGGCGCGCAGCCCGGCCTTGGCCCGCGGCAGCCCCTCGAAGGGCAGCCCGAGCTCCTCCATCAGCTCGGCCAGCGCCTCGGCCAGCCGGTCATAGGGCAGCACCCGGTCGACGATCACCCGGCCGTCCGCGTCGCAGTAGAACGGCGCGTTGCGGCAGAACACGCCCTTGGCGAGGTAGCCGTCGAGCGTCAGGCCGGGGTCGTGGTGGCGGTGCCAGTCGGCGTTGCGGAACATGTGGTAATGCGACAGCGTCTTGTCCCACGGATTGCGCTCGACGCAGAAGGTCAGGTAGCCGTCCCAGACCCGCGCCGGCAGCCGCGCCCGCGCGAAGCGCGCCGGGATGTGGTTGTAGAAGCGCCTGGCCTGCGCCAGCTCGCGCAGGTTCTTCGACAGGTCGGCGCGCGAGCGCACCCCGCGCCACGGCGCGAACAGGCCGCGCCAGTTGCGCGGCGCGTGATCCTCGACCGGCGGGAAGATCGGCGTCACGACGTCCTCGGGGCCGCAATGCCGCGCCAGCGCCTGCTCGATGCTGGTGCCTGCGGTCTTCAACGTCTTGACGAAGATGAATCTGTGACGATGCGAAACGATCATCGCTGAACCCGAACCATTGACCGGCCCGCGCGAACCGGTGGCGGACTGCGGCCAGCTTAGACCGAGACCGGCGCGCCGGCCAAGGCCGTCTTGTCCTTGCGTCAATCCTCCCCGGCAACAATACTGAGAGCGAATCGGGTTTGCATGTCGGTGGTGCCAGTGACGGAGAAATGCAGATGACGGATCGCGACCCGCCCCTGCCTCGCCCCCTGATCACGATCTGCGCCTGCACCTACCGGCGGCCCAAGGGTCTGACGGCGCTGCTGCGCTCGTGCCGGGCGCTGCGCACCCGGCCCGATTTCGACCTGCGCTTCGTGGTGCTCGACAATGACGACACGCCCTCCGCCCGCGAGGTGGTGGCGCGCGAGACCCGCGACTTCCCCTGGCCCTGCCGCTACCTGCACGCGCCCGAGCCTGGCATCCCGGTGGTGCGCAACCGCGCGCTCGAGGCGGCGGGCGAGACCGGCTTCATCGTCTTCGTCGACGACGACGAGACGGTGACGCCGGACTGGCTGCTGGCGCTGTGGGACACCCAGCGCGCCACCGGCGCGACCTTCGTGCAGGGGCCGGTGCGGATGCTGGTGCATGACGCGCGCGACGAATGGTGGCTCTCGACCCTGTTCTTCCGCCAGCGCCGCTTCGCCGACCGCGCCAAGCGGCAGGAAAGCTGGACCAACAACGTCATCGTCGATCTCGACTTCGTCGCCCGCACCGGCTGCCGCTTCGAGGAGCGGCTGCGCTATGACGGCGGCACCGACACGCTGTTCTTCCAGGACATCGTGCGCCATGGCGGCCGCGGCGCCTATGCCGCCGAGGCCTGGGTCTGCGAGCTGCAGCCCAAGAGCCGCCTGACCTGGCGATGGGCGGTCAACCGGCAGTTCCGCTACGGCGCCACGCGGGCGATGACGGTGCGGCTGCGCGAGCCGCCGGGCCGGGCCGCGGCCTATTGCCTCTTGCGCGGCGCCGGCATGGCGGTGGTCGGCACCGGGCTCCTGGCCAGCGCGGCGCTGCGCGGCCGGGTCGGCATCGCCGACGGCGTGGCGCTGTGGTCGCGCGCCGCCGGGATCGTCTCGGGCATGGCCGGGCTGCGCAAGCTGGAATACGCGCGGTGAACGGCCCGCCCGACATTGAGATCGCGATCTGCACCTTCCAGCGCGAACATGTCGCGACGACGCTGGCATCGCTGGCGCGGATCGAGCCGCCGGCCGGGCGCCGGGTCGCGGTGATCGTCGCCGACAACGACGACACGCCCTCGGCGCGAGCGCGGGTCGAGGCCTGCGCGCTGCCCTTTCCGCTGCGCTACATCCACGCGCCGGCGCGCAACATCTCGGTGGCGCGCAACGCCTGCCTCGAGGCCGCCCGCGCGCCGGTGCTGGTCTTCATCGACGACGACGAGACCGTGGCCCCGGACTGGCTGGTGACGCTGCTCGCCAAGCAGGCCGAGACCGGCGCCGAGGCGGTGCTGGGCCCGGCGATCTCGGTCTATCCCGAGACCGCGCCGGGCTGGATGCGGCGCGGCGACTTCCACTCCTCCCGCGCGACCCGCGTGGGCGGCGAGATCCGCACCGGCTACGGCTGCAACACGCTTCTGATGCGCGAGGCGCCGGCGCTGGCCGGGCTGCGCTTCCGGCACGAGCTGGGCCGCTCCGGCGGCGAGGACACGGTGTTTCTCGCCGAGATGCACCGCCGCGGCGGCCGCATCGCCTATGCGCCCAAGGCGCGGGTGTTCGAGGTGGTGGCGCCGCATCGCGCCCGGCTGGGCTGGCTGCTGCGGCGCAAGTTCCGCTTCGGCCAGACCCACGGCCTGCTGCTGCGCGAAACCGGCGCGGGGCAGGGGGTGGCGCGGCTGCGGGCGGTGGCGCTCGCGGCGGCGAAGTCGGCGCTTTCGCTGGTGCTGTGCGGCCTGAACTTCGCGCGGCCGGTGGCGCGCGCGAAATGGCTGCTGCGCGCGGTGTTCCATGCCGGGGTGGTCTCCAAGCTCACCGGCGGCCGCGAGGCCGAGCCCTATGGCCGCGACCAGCCGGTCTGAGCCATCTGCCACAGGAAACCCGCGCCCCAGGCCGCGTGCATGATCGCCAGCGCCGGCCCGGCCCAGAGCCCGTGGGCCGCGCGCAGCGCCACGGCGCCGACCAGCGAAGCCGCGGCCAGCGCCGCGAGATAGAGCGCCGCGGGGATCAGCGCCGGCGGCCAGACCGGCCCCAGCAGCAGCCCGACCGCCAGCAGAACGAGGTTGATCGCAGGCGCCAGCTGCCGCAGCCGCGGCTTCATCCGGTGCTTGGCGACGGTGCGCGCCCGGCCGCGGCCGTAGTTCCAGTATTGCCGCGCCAGCGCCGCCGGGCCCGGCCGCATCCAGTAATCCAGCCGCAGCCCGGCATCGAGCCAGACCCGGCCGCCGGCGCGCGCCAGCCGGTGGTCGTACTCGGCGTCCTCGTTGTGGCTGAAGCCGGGGTCGTAGCCGCCGATCCGCCGGAACCAGTCGAGCCGGAAGCCGGCGTGATGGGCATGATCGACCCAGCCCGAGCGCGCGCCGCCGCGATGCGCCGAGCCGCCGGAGCCGAGCGGCGTGTCGACCGCCCAGGCGGCGGCGCGGGCGAAGCCGCTTTCGCCGCGCGCGTCGAGCACGCTCGCGACGGAGGCCGCCTCGGGCCGCGCGGCCAGCGCCGCGGCCACCCGGCGCAGATAGCCCGGCGGGTAGAGCGCATGCGCGTCGCAGCGCACGAGGTAGCGATGCCCCGGCCCGGCCTGCCGCTCTACCGCACGGTTGATCCCGGCCGATTGCAGCCGGCCGGGGTTGTCGACCAGACGCAGATTGGCGAAGCGCTGCGACAGTTCGGCCACGCGCTCGCGCGTGCCGTCGCGGCTGCCGCCATCGGCGACCACCACCTGCACCTCCCGGGCGAAGTCGCAGCCGGCGATCAGCGAGCGCAGGCAGGGTTCGATCCGTGCTGCCTCGTTCAGCGTCGGGATTACCACCATCACCTCGTCGGGACGGGGGAGCAGATCAGGCAGCGTTTCGGGGGGGATCGGCGGGCCGGCCTCGGACGGATGGGGGGCGGGGACGGCGGGGCTTTGAACAACGGGCATGGCACTGGCACACAAGGACTGTCGCAAAAGGGCTGTCACGTCGCCCCATGCTAGCCGCCTCCCGGCCGCCGGCAAAGCCCGGTCTGCGGGGGCTGCGGGGTCAGCGCCGGCTGCGGTGCGCCAGCGCCAGCACGGCGAGGGTCAGCGCCGCGCCGATCACGCCGTGCAGCGGCACCGCCCACCACAGCGAAAGACCGGCGGCGTGCAGCAGCCACAGCGCGGCGACGAGCGAGACCGGCAGCGTCGCCAGCGCCACGGCGATCGGGCTGGACAGCCAGCGCGGCTGACCGATCCGGTCCCGGCTGACGAAGTTCTGCGCCCCTGCCTTGCGGCCTTGCTGCTTTGCGACCTGCACCCGTGATCTCCTTGCTGGGTTGGTCCGACGCTAGCGATTCCGCGGCGCCCGGACAATGGAGCCTTGCGGCCTGTCGGCGCCGAACCGCTGCTGGATAGGCAACCGTCGGCCCGGCGCGCCGGTTCCCGCGGCGATCGGCCATATAAACAATTAGATCTATATTGGTGATCAAATTTCAACCAGAAATTACATGGCCATTATTAACAATGTCTTACCCAATGACTCGCGGCCGTTTTCGGCAATTGAACACACAAACCACCTAACTTTAAAGATGTACTTAATATTGCACAGATTTCTTGCTCAATCGGCGGAAGCTGGCGTAAGATGAATTCGGGATCCGAGCGGGCGGCCCAATTCCAGTCCGCCACCCCGTGAACGGCTCGCCGTTCTGCAGGCCGCGCGGTTGCGGCGCGCAAAGCGGCGGACCCCTTTTGGTATTGGCCCGGCCCCGGGCCGATCTGTGCCTGATGCCCGTCGGGGCATCACCTTGTGTTTAACTAGTACGGAATGTCGCCATGGGGCATCTTTCTGCGACGACATCGGGCAAGGACTCGGATTTCGCGCCCCGGCACCGCCGCCGGGGCGCCTTGCGCTATGTCGAAATCCCGAAACGCGGCCTGGACCTGCTGCTCTGCCTGGTCCTGCTGCCGACCATCCTGCCGATCATCGCCTTCCTCTATCTCCTGGTGCGCCTCGATGGCGGGCCGGGCTTCTTCGGCCATCAGCGGATCGGCCGCGACGGCAGGCGCTTCCGCTGCTGGAAGATCCGCACCATGGTGCCCGACGCGCAGGAGCGCCTCGCGGCGCTGCTGGCCGCCGACCCCGAGGCGCGCGCCGAGTGGCAGCGCGACCGCAAGCTGCGCCGGGACCCGCGCGTCACCCGTCTGGGCGGCTTCCTGCGGGCCAGCTCGCTCGACGAGCTGCCGCAGATCTGGAACGTGCTGCGCGGCGAGATGAGCCTGATCGGCCCGCGCCCGATCACCGCCGCCGAGCTGATGCGCTACGGCGCCGAGAAGGGCGTCTACCTCGCCCTGCGCCCCGGCATCACTGGCCTGTGGCAGGTCTCGGGCCGCAACGACCTGAGCTACGACCAGCGGGTGCGGCTCGACGCCGAGTACCAGGCCCGGGTCTCGCTCGGCACCGATCTGCGGATCCTCTACCGCACCGCCGGCGCGGTGCTGATGCGCACCGGGCTGTGACGGCGGTCGCCCGCCCCGCCCGCGGATTTGCCCTCCGGAGGCCCGCCATGGACAACCGCCACGAGTTCCGCAGCGCCAGCGCCGCCACCCCGGCCGCCGTGCTGGTGGTCGATCTGGACGGCACGCTGATCCGCAGCGACATGCTGTACGAAAGCTTCTGGGCGGCGCTGTCGCGGCGCTGGACCTGCCTGTTCTCGGCGCTGGCGGCGCTGCGCGAGGGCCGCGCCCCGCTCAAGCGGCGGCTCGGTGCGCTCGGGCCGGTCGACCCGGCGCTGCTGCCCTACAACGACACTGTGCTCGACTACATCCGGCGCTGGCGCGCCGGCGGCGGCCGCGCGGTGCTGGTCTCGGCCGCCGACCAGCGGCTGGTCGAGCGGATCGCCGGCCACCTCGCGCTGTTCGACGAGGCGCATGGCTCGGACGGGGCGCAGAACCTCAAGGGCGGCCGCAAGGCGGCCTTCCTGACGCAGCGCTACGGCGAAGGCGGCTTCGCCTATGTCGGCGACGCCGCGGCCGACCTGTCGGTCTGGCGCGTCGCGGGCCACGCCGTCACCGTCGATGCCGGGCCGGGGCTGTCGCGCCGGGTCGAGGCCGGAACCGGGACCGGCTCGGTCGAGCATCTGAGCACGCGTTCGGGGCGCGCCGCGCCGCTTCTGCGCGCGATGCGGCCGCATCAATGGCTGAAGAACCTGCTGGTCTTCCTGCCGATGCTGGCCGCGCAGCAGTTCGACGCGGCCACCTTCGGCCAGAGCCTCCTGGCCTTCGTCGCCTTCAGCGTCATCGCCTCCTCGGTCTACCTGCTCAACGACCTGCTCGACCTCGCCGCCGACCGCGCCCATCCGCGCAAGCGCCACCGCCCCTTCGCCTCGGGCGCGCTGCCGCTGGCCTGGGGCACGGTGCTGGCGCCGGGGCTGGCGCTCACCGGCTTCGCGCTGGCCTTCGCGCTCGGGCCGGCCTTCGCGGCGGTGATGGTGCTCTATTACGGCTTCACCACCGCCTATTCCTTCCATCTCAAGCGCCGGCTGGTGGTCGACATCTGCACGCTGGCCGGGCTCTACACGCTGCGCATCATCGCCGGCGCCGTCGCCACCGGCATCCCGCTCTCGGTCTGGCTGCTGGCCTTCTCGATGTTCTTTTTCTTTGCGCTGGCGGCGATGAAGCGGCAGGCTGAGCTGGTGTCGGCGGCGCGGGCGGGCGGCCGGGCCGCGCATGGGCGCGACTACCGGGTGGACGACCTGCCGCTGATCGCCAACATGGCGGTCTCCTCGGGCTACATCTCGGTGCTGGTCATGGCGCTCTATCTCAACACCGGTGCGGTGCAAGACCTCTACGCCTCGACCACCCCGCTCTGGGGCATCTGCCTCGTGCTGCTGTTCTGGATCAGCCGCATGGTGATGATCACCCATCGCGGCTGGATGGACGACGACCCGGTGGTCTTTGCCGCGCGCGACCGCGTCTCGCTGATCTGCGCGGCGCTGATCTTCGGCTGCGCGCTGGCCGGGGCGGCCGGGGCACTGGCATGAGCGCTGGCCTGAGCCCTGGCATGAGCGCCGGCCTGAGCCGCACCACGCTGGTGCTGCGCTATGCCGGCTTCGCGGTGCTCGCGACGCTGGCCAACCTCGCGGTGCAGCGGGCGGTGCTGGCGCTCGACGCCGGCCCGCGCGGCTTCATGGCCGCGGTCTTCTGCGGCACGCTCGCCGGGCTCGTGCTGAAATACCTGCTCGACAAGCGCTGGATCTTCGACGACCGCAGCCGGGGCGCCGCCGCGCATGGGCGGCGCTTCTCGCTCTACACCGCGATGGGCATCGTCACGACGGCGATCTTCTGGGCCAGCGAGACCGCCTTCTGGCTGGTCTGGCAGACCGACGCCATGCGCGAGCTGGGCGCGGTGCTGGGCCTGACGGTCGGTTACGTCGTCAAGTACCGGCTCGACCGGCGCTTCGTCTTCACCGGCAGCGCGAGTCCCCGCCCGGCATGAGGCCCACCCGCGAACTTTCCGGCTGGGGCCGCTACCCGCGCCGGCCCGGCCCGGTCGCCGCCCCGCGCGACGCGGCCGAGGCGCGCGCCGCGCTGTCCGGCGGCGTGGTGGCGCGCGGCAACGGCCGCGCCTATGGCGACAGCGCCATGGGCGCCGCCCTCACCCTCGAGACGCGGCGCATGGACCGGATGCTCGCCTTCGACCCCGAACGCGGCCAGCTGGTGGCCGAGGCGGGCGTGCTGCTGGGCGACGTCATCGACGCCTTCCTGCCGCGCGGCTGGTTTCCCTTCGTCACGCCCGGCACCAAGTTCGTGACGCTGGGCGGCGCCATCGCCGCCGACGTGCATGGCAAGAACCACCACCGCGAGGGCGGCTTCGGCGCCTTCGTCGACTGGGTCGACCTGATGGGCCCGGACGGGCAGGTGACGCGCGCCAGCCGCGAGACCGCGCCCGACCTTTTCGCCTGGACGCTGGGCGGCATGGGGCTGACGGGGGTGATCCTGCGCGCCGCGATCCGGCTGCGCCCGGTCGAGACCGGCTGGATCCGCCAGACCAGCATCATGGCCCCCGACCTCGCCGCCGCCATGGCCGCCTTCGAGGCGCATGACGCCGCGACCTACTCGGTCGCCTGGATCGACTGCCTCGCCCGCGGCCCGGCGCTCGGCCGCTCGATCCTGATGCTGGGCGAACATGCGCGCCGCGACGAGCTGCCCGTAGAGCAGCGCGAGCACCCCTTCGAGACGCCGCCGCGCCGGCGGCTGACCATGCCGCTCGACGCGCCGGCGCTGGCGCTGAACCGCTACGCCATGCGCGGCTTCAACGCGCTCTACTGGGCGCGCGGCCGGCGCGCCCCGCGCGAGACGCTGGTGGGCTGGGACGGCTATTTCTACCCGCTCGACGCGGTGCTGGGCTGGAACCGCATCTACGGGCGGCGCGGCTTTCTGCAGTTCCAATGCGTGCTGCCGCCCGACCGCGCCGAGCAAGGCCTCGCCGCGCTTCTGGGCGAGACCGCGCGCACCGGGCAGGGCTCCTTCCTCGCGGTGCTCAAGCGGCTGGGGCCGGGGGCGGGGCGCTTCGCCTTCCCGATGCCGGGATGGACGCTGGCGCTCGACTTCCCGGCCGGGCCGCGCAGCCTCGCGCTGCTCGACCGGCTCGACGCCATCACGCTGGCGCATGGCGGGCGGTTCTACCTTGCCAAGGACGCGCGGCTCGCGGCGGCGACGCTGCACGCCGCCGACCCGCGCGCCGCCCGCTTCCGCGACATGCGCCGGGCGGCCGGGCTCGACACCGCCTTCGCCTCGGCCCAATCCGAAAGGCTGCTGCTATGACCGACCCAGACCCGACCCCGGCCCCCGTGCTGATCCTCGGCGGCCGCTCCGAGATCGGGCTGGCCATCGCCCGCCGCTTCGCCGCCGACCGCCACCCGGTGGTACTGGCCGCGCGCGACGCGGCCGGGCTCGAGGCCGATCGCGCCGACATCGCGCTGCGCCACGGGGTCGAGGTCAGGCTCGCCGAGTACGACGCGCTCGACCTCGAGGCGCTGCCAGGCTTCGTGGCGGCGCAACAGCCGCCGCCCGGCATCGTCGTGTCGGTGGTCGGGCTGATGGGCGAACAGGCCGAGAGCGAGCGCGACCCGCAGGCCGCGGCACGGGTGATGCGCTCCAACTACGAGGGCCCGGCGCTGGCGCTGGGGCTCTTCGCCGAAGTCATGGCGCCGCGCGGAAAGGGCGCCATCGTCGGCGTCAGCTCGGTCGCCGGCGATCGCGGCCGCGCCTCGAACTACGTCTACGGCTCGGCCAAGGCCGGCTTCACCGCCTTCCTGTCGGGGCTGCGCAACCGCCTCTCCGACAGCGGCCTGCGCGTCGTCACCGTCAAGCCCGGCTTCGTCGCGACCCGGATGACCGAAGGCATGGACCTGCCCGCCCGCCTCACCGCCGCGCCGGCGGAGGTGGCCGAGGCGGTGGTGCGCGCGGTGCGCGGCGGGCCGGAGGTGGTCTATGTCCGGCCCATCTGGGGGCTGGTGATGCGCGCGATCCGCGGGCTGCCCGAGCCGATGTTCAAGCGCACCCGGCTTTAATGCGCGGCGCGCGGCTTCTGCAGCCAGGCGATGTCTGACTTCAGCGCCCGGCGGTTCAGCGCGGCGCAAAGCGCCACCGCCGCCGCGCCGCCCAGCACCACCACCGCCGTCGCCGCCACCGCGCTGCCGATCCCCGGCAGCACCGCCACCCGCAGCAGCAGCCCCACGCCGAGGCCGCACAGCGCCGGGCCCAGCAGCGGCTCGGCCGCCTGCCAGTTGGTCAGCGGCACGCAGCGGCCGAGAAAGCCCCAGTAGCGCGGCAGGTAGGCCAGCGCGAAGGCGCTGCGCAGCGCGATCGCGAGGCCGAGCCCCAGCGGCAGCGCCAGCAGGAACAGCCCGCCGCCGATCACCAGCCGCTCGATCGCGCTTTGCAGCCTGAGCCCGGTGCGGTCGGCCACCATGAAGACCCGCGCCCCGAGCGAGGCCAGCGCCTCGATCGCGAAGGCCGGCGCGGCCAGCGCGAAGAGCGGCGCCGCCGCGCCCCAGGGCTCCGACAACAGCACGGTGAAGACCGGCACGCCGTTCAGCGCCAGCACCGCGAAGCCCGGCAGCAGCAGCGTCGCCAGCACCCGGCTGGCCGCGCGCCAGCTGCGGCTGACCCCGGCGGGGCCTTCCTCGCCATGCCATTGCCGGGCCATCGTCACCATCGCCACCTGCGACAGCGGCCCGGCCAGCCCCATGCGCGGCAGCCGCGCCACCCGCTCGGCCATCGACCACAGCGACACCGCCGCCGCGCCGGGCCCGGCGCCGAGCGCCAGCACCGGCACCTGCGTCTGCAGCGTCTGCACCCCCGAAAACAGCAGCGTGTTGCGGCCGAACAGCAGGTGCGGGCGCAGGAGCGGCCAGCGCAGCACCCATTGCGGCCGGAAGCCCGAGAGCAGCGCGAAGCCGCCCAGCTTGACGCCCGCCAGCACCACCTGCTGCCAGACCAGCGCCCAGTAGCCGAAGCCCGCCAGCGCCAGACCCAGCGCCGTCGCCACCCCGGCGAGCCCGGCCGCGACGCCGATCGCGGCCACGGGGCGGAACCGCCCGGCGCGCTCCAGCGCCGCCTGCTGGGTCGACATCGCCGACTGCATCAGCGGCACCGTCGCCAGGAGCAGCATCACCGCCACCAGCTGCGGCTGGCCCATCGCCCGCGCGTAGAGCGGCGCGATCGCCGCCACCACCAGCGCCAGCGCGAGGCCGAGCGCGGCGAGGAACCAGAACACGCTGCTCCATTCCTCGGCGTTGAAGCCGCCGGTGCGGATCAGCGAACGGCCCATGCCGGCATCGCTGAAGGCGTTGGCGAAGAGCGGCACCGCCATGCCGAGCGCGACGATGGCGAAATCCTCGACGCTGAGCAGCCGCGCCAGGATCGGCAGGCTCGCCGCCTGCAAGAGGATCATCGCGCCGCGCGCGACCACCAGCAGCCGCACATCGGCGAAGAAGCGGCCCGGCCGGGCCGGCGTGACCGCGCCGCTCATGCCGCCGCCCCGAAGCGCGCGCCGCCGCCGAAGCGCAGCGCCGGCCAGCGCGCCTCGAGCCGCATCAGGCCGCGCCGGCCCAAGCCGGTGAGCCAGCGCTGGCCCGGCCGCTCGACCAGCCGGTGCAGCAGCAGCGCCACGCCGACCACGGCGGCGAACACCAGCGCGAAGGCGGCCCAGGGCGCGATGCCGGCGCGCTCGGCATACATGAAGCCGACCATGCCGGGGCCCTGGTGGAACAGGTAGAGCGGGTAGGAGGCCAGTCCCACCGCCACCAGGGGCGCGCTGGCCAGCGGCCGCATCGGCACGCGCCCCGCCACCGCCGCGACGATGGCCAGCACCGCGGCATAGGTCGCGGCGCGGCCCGGATGCAGCACCAGCCCGCCCTCCTGCCAGGCGACGAGATCCTTGGCGGCGATGGCGTAGAGCGCCAGCACCGCCAGCGGCACCGCGCCCGGCCGGCCCCGGCGCCACAGGTAGGCCGCCATGCCCATGCTGAACCAGCACAGGTTCTGCGGCTGCAACACCAGCGCCAGCTTGAACTGCGCGGTGGCGAGGCCCGGATCGATCATCCGCACCGTCTCGAGCCCGGCGGAGGCCAGCTGCACCGCGAGCCAGGCCAGCACGAAGTGCCGCCCCGCCAGCAGGAACACCACCGCCACCAGCGCGTAGAAGCGGATCTCGGCCCAGAGCGTCCAGTAGACCCCCTCGACCCAGCGCGGGTCGCCGCCGAGCCCGAGCGCGCCGCCGACCATGTCGGGCGGCAGGAAGACGAGGCTCGAGAGATATTCCAGCGGGGTGACGGCGAAGCGCTCCCAGCCGGGGTAATGCGTCGTCACGCCAGAGCCGTTCAGCACCAGCGTCGAGAGCGTGGCGCAGACCAGCATCGCCGGCCAGAGCCGGGCCGCGCGGCGGACCGCGAAATCGACGAGGCCCGAGCAGCGCTCCAGCGTCATCAGGATCACGAAGCCGGAGATCGCGAAGAACAGGTAGACCCCGAACCGGCCGAACTGCAGCAGCGCCGGGAAGCGGGCGCTGACATCGCCATGCGGGTAGAGCGAGACGCCCCAATGCGCCTCGCCGAAGCGGGCGAGGAAGTGGTAGAGCACCACCGCCAGCGCCGCGAGGCCGCGCAGGCCGTCGAGCGCGGCCAGCCGGCCGCCCCCGGCGGGGGGCGGCGCGGCCGGGCCTGTCAGGCCGGCCGGCCCGGCCGCGCGCTCAGAAGGCCCGGTCAAGCGCTTCAAGATACTGCACCACGAGAGGGGCCAGCTCGCTGTCGGCGACGCCCGGCATCGCCGTGCCGGGGGCGAAGCCCTGCGGATCGGCGAGGTAGGTCTCGAGCGTCGCGCTGTCCCAGCGGCCGCGCTTGCCGGCCAGCGCGTCGGTGTAGCCGGTGTAGCCCGTCGCCGCGATCTCGTCGTCCCAGATCCGCGCCAGGCTCGGGGCCTTGGCGTGCTCGTCGGGCAGCAGCGAGTGGCACTGCGCGCAATTGCCGATCTCGGTCTCGAGCCGGGCGGCCAGCTGCGGCTCGAGCTTCTGCCGGCGGGCGAAGCGCTCGACCGTCACGGCGCGGTCGGCCAGCGGCGCGGCGCTGAGGAAGACCAGCTCGCCGCTGTCGGTCCACAGCACGATCCGCCCGTCCGAATGCTGGTGCACGTCGCGCAACCGCGTGCCGATCTCGATCCGCTCGTGGTAGACGCCGCGATCGCCGTCGAGCCGCACCCGGTAGAGGCTGCGGTCGATCAGGCTGGCGACCAGCAGGTCGCCGTCCCAGTCGGGGTGGAAGCCCTGCACATAGGCCAGGCCAGAGGTCGCGACGGAGGGCATCCAGGCATGCATCGGCGGGCGATGCGTCTCGTGCCGGCCGAAGCTGACCGCGCCGGGGATCGGCGTGCTGGTGTAGGACAGCCCGTAGCTTTCGCGCGGCCAGCCGTAATTGCCGCCCGGCTCGATCAGGTTCAGCTCGTCGCCGCCCTGCGGCCCGTGCTCGGCGGCGTAGAGCCGGCCGTCGGGCAAGAGCGTCAGGCCCTGCATGTTGCGATGGCCCATCGAGACGATCCGCGCGCCGCGCCCTTCGGCATCCATGGCGAGGATCTTGCCGTATTGCGCGCCGCGGTCCTGCGCGATCGGCGGCCCGTCCGAGCGCATCCCGTCGAGGTGGAAGTCGCCGCTGGCGAGGTAGAGCATGCCGCGGCCCTCGTCCCAGGCCAGCCGGCCGCTGGCCATGTGCCCCTCGATCGCGAGGTAGCGCGTCTTCAGCGGCAAGCAGGGCGCGGTGCGGAAGATCACCCGCCAGTCGCCCGGCGCCGCGAGCGCCGCCGCCCCCGTCTCGGGCCCCAGCTCGCGCCGGGCCAGCGTGTTGGTGTAGCACGACCGCTCGGGGTGGAACTCGGTGTAGGAGACGATCAGCGCCCGGCCCGTTCCGGTCCCGATCACCTCGAGGTCGTTGTAGCGCAGGAAGCCGGCGCCGATCTGGTAGTCGGCATGGTCGGGGTCGTCGGCCAGCGCCTCGTAGGCGGCGCGGCCGGTCTCGGGCGCCATGACGCCGGTCTCGCGCACCGGGCCTTCGCCGTCGGCGGCGTAGATCATGCCGTTGTAGGTGAGCAGCAGCACCGCGTCGTCGAGCGCGGCGAGCCCGCCGCCGTTCTGCTTGAGCGCGTTGCCGTCGGTGCGGCCGGTCTCGACCCGGAACACCCGGCTGTCGATCCGCAGAAGCGCGGTCGGGATGCGCGCATCGGCGATGCGCGGCTGCTCCTGGTTCAGACCGAGCTCGCGCTCGATCTTGCCGTTCACCCTGTCGAACAGCGCGTAGGGGAAGATCTGCCGCAGGCCGACCTGGTAGCCGGCGAAGAGCAGCCCGCCCGCCAGCGCGACGAGCAGCAAGAGCAGCAGGGCGCCGCGCCCCGCGCGCCGCAGGCGGGCGGGGCGGGGGGCGGTGGAGTGTATCGTCATGAACAGGGCTCCTCAGCTGGCGGCCGCGGCGGCCAGACCGCGCGCGGAAGGGGCGGCGGGCCGGCGGACCGGCCGGTCGGCAAGGTCGCGGGCCAGCATCTCGGCCATGCGGTTGCCGTCGCGCACCGCGTAGTTGGTGCCGCGATCCATCGGGTAGATCTGCGAGAAGTTGCACAGGATCACGCCCGGGCAGGGCGTCTCGTGGTCGAGCAGCTTGTTCTCGGCAAAGCCCAGATCGACGATGTGCTGGGCGTTGCGGAGCCGGAACAGCGCGTCGTCCACCACCTCGCCGCGGTCGAACTCGGGGAACATCTCGTGGATCTGGTCGTACCAGAGCGACTTCAGATCCGGGTCCGGGGTGGTGGCATAGGCGTGCTCTGGCGGCACGTAGGCGCCGATATAGTAGATGTTGAGCCCGTCGAAGCGCTCGGCGCCGACGAGGTTGGTCAGGCTCAGGAACACCACGAAGGGCGCGTCGGGCGTGTTGACGTTGTGCCAGTAGAAGCGGGTGAACTTCTGCCTGGAGGCGAAGACATGCACCACCGCGTCGAGGTAGTCGATGCTGCGCAGCCGGGCGAAGTAGTCTGGGTCGCGCGGCTCGGAGGTGGCGATCATCTTCGCGGCGACGCCGCTCGGCACCGTCAGGAGCACCCGGTCGAAGCGGCGCGCGCCCCCGGGCAGGTCGAGCACGACCTCGTCGGTCTCGGCGTCATGGGTGATGCCGCCCACGGGGGTCTTGAGCAGGACCTCGGTGCCCGCGGCGCGCACGGGTTCCTCCAGCGCGCGGATCAGCGTGTTGAAGCCGCCCTCGAAATAACCCAGCGCCTCGCCGCCCAGCTCGGGGTCGCGGCTGTCGACCCGCTGCAGGATCCGGCCCCAGAGCCATGACATGGTGACGCGGTCGTAATACTTGTCGAACTTGCCGCGCAGCAGCGGCTCCCAGATCACGTCGCAGACCCGGCGGCCGGCATGGCGGCGCAGCCAGTCGAGCGCGGTGACGTTCTCGAAGCGCTTCCAGTCCTTGGTGCGCTGCAGCCACAGCACGCTGAGCCCGGCGCGGATCCGGTCGACGAACTTCAGCGGCGTGAAGCGGATCAGGTCGAGCGGCCCCTCCATCGGCCAGAGCTTGCCGTCGTAATAGGTCGAGACCGAGGATTTGTGGTAGCGCAGCTTGTCCTTCAGCCCCAGCTCGTCGACGAGGCCGAGGATGTGCTCGTCGGTGCGGTAGAGGAAGTGATAGGCCTGCTCGACCCGGTGCCCGGCGAGGTCGAAGCCCGCGGCGAGGCCGCCCAGCCGGTCGCCGGCCTCGATCAGCGTCACCTCGGCGCCGCTCTCGCGCAGCCGGTAGGCGGTGGTGAGACCGGTGATGCCGCCGCCGACGATGGCGATGCGAGCGCCCTGCATGTCCTGCTCCTTCATGCCCGCCCCGTTCATGCCCGGCCCCCGACACGGCGGAAGGTGATGTTGGCGTTGAGCAGGTACTGGATCGCGAAGACCACCGGCAGCGAGACGAACTTGCCGAGATTGGCCCCGAGCCCGGCCGCGGCGCAGGCGGCGATCACCGCGTAGCCGGCGATGTAGCCGATGGTGCAGACCACGACGAAGCTCATCAGCCGCAGCGCGATGAAATCATGGGTGCGGAAATTGTGGCGGGCGTTGATGGTGAAGCTCAGGAGCACCGCCGTCGGCACCGCCACCGAATGCGCGAAGAGCGCGCTGGTGCCGGCGATGTTGAACAGCACCAGGAAGATCGCGAGATCGGTGGCCGAGGCCAGCCCGCCGATGAACAGGTAGTTCACCAGGTGCCGGTGCCGGCCGTAGAGCGCGCGCAGACCCGGCGGCGTCGCGGCGCCGGTCCGATCGAGTTGGGATTGGAACATGAGGACCCCTCTCACTGATTAACCCGTGGCCTCGCCGGCCCGCGCCGCCCGGCGCTGCGCGAGCCGCAGCCCGGTGCGCAGGGAGCGGCGGTCGCGGCCCCAGATGAAGGCCTGCGTGGCGACGAAATTCCACACCACCGTGATCAGCGCGCCAGCCACGGAGACGAGGCTGAGCTGCAGATCGGCGAATTGCGCGTGCATCATCGAGGCGACCGAGACATTGGCCAGCACCCCGACCGAGCACAGCAGCGCGAAGGCGGCGAAGCCGCGCCAGAAGGCGCCGCCGGTCAGCTGCCGGTCGCGATAGGTGAGCGCGTTGTTGACGCTGAAGTTGAAGAACATCGCCACCAGCGTCGCGCCGAGCTGCGCGGCGGCAAAGCCCGTGCCCCCCAGCGCCAGAAGCGGCATCAGCACCGCCAGATGCACGAGGATGCCGACCGCGTTGATCATCGCGAAGGACAGAAACCGCGCCGGCAGCGGCACGTAGCGGCCGATCCGCTTCTCGATCAGAAACAGCGCGAAGTCCCACAGCACCCGGTTGTCGAGCTTGGAATCGCCATGCGCGCGCGGCCGGAACCGGAACGGTACCTCCATCAGGCGCGGCGGCTCGGGCGCGGCGGTGACGAGATCGAGCAGGATCTTGAAGCCCAGCTGCGACAGGTGCGGCAGCGCCGACAGCAGCAGCGACCGGCGCATCACGAAGAAGCCGGTCAGCGGGTCGGTCAGCTCGAGCCCGAGCAGGCGGTTCGCGAGCCCGATGCCGCCGTTCGAGATCTTCAGCCGCCGCGCCGAGGCCAGCCCCTCGGCCGCGGTGCCGGTCTCGTCGAGAAAGCGGCTGGCCGAGACGAGGTCGGCGGCGCCGGCCTCGATCCGCCGCACCATGCCCGGCAGCACGCTCTCGTCATGCTGCAGGTCGCCGTCGATCACCGCGATGATCTCGCCCGCCGCGGCGAGGCCGCCCTCGACCACGGCCGAGGACAGCCCGCGCCGGTCGTGGCGGCAGATCAGCCGCACCCGGCGGTCGCGCCGCGCCAGAGCGCGCACCGCCTCGGCGGTGCCGTCGGGCGAGGCGTCGTCGACGAAGATCACCTCCCAGCCGAAGCCCGCCAGCGCGGTGTCGAGCCGGCGCACGATCTCGGCGACGTTGTCGCGTTCGTTGAAGGTGGGCACCACCACGCTCAGCCCGATACCCTCCGGCCGCTCGTCTCGTTCCTGCCGCATCCTGTCCCTCCCTCCCGGTCCCTTCCGGTCGCCCGCCGCGGCGGGCCGTCTCAGCGCCGCGCCGCCAGAGTGGCGCGGCGTTGGTGGATCTCGAACGGGCCGATGGTCTCGGCCAGCGCGTAGCGCGCCCCCACGAAGTCGCGCAGTGCCGCGAACTCCTCGTCATAGACGGCGCGGCTATCGCGCCGGTCGCCGGTCACGGCGCGCATCACGTCGCCGCTCTCGATCACGAGGTAGTCGGGCGGCGCAGCCGCGAGGTCGCGCATCAGCTCGGCCCGGCTCGCCTCGGCCGACCAGCCCACGCGCTGCGGGAAGTTCGACACGAAGCGCGTGGGCGGCCTGAGCCCGCTCAGCAGGTAGAGCGAGGGCTCGAAGCCCCAGACGTAGAGCCCGGCCCCCGGCGCCGCGCGTTCGCGCAGATAGGCGGCGGCGGCCTCGATCGCCGGGCGGTCGTAGCTGTTGGTGCTGTAGGCGGCCGGCCCCGGCGCGGCGGCCGGCGCGATCCAGGCCCGGCCCTGCGCCAGCGTGCGGTCCCACAACCCGGCGGCCGGGCGGGGCAGGGCCAGCAGCAGCGCCAGCGCCACGAGGATCGCGCCCTGCACCAGCGGCCAGCCGTGGCTGCGGCGCAGCCCCAGCCAGACCCCCCAGCCCGCCACCAGCGCCAGCGGCGCCAGCGCGGCGAGGTAGTGATAGGCGAAGAACTTGCCCTGCAGCGCCACGCCGATCAGCGGGAAGGCCGCCACCGCGCAGAGATGCAGCGCGCGGCCCCGCGCCGGGTGGCGCCAGAGCCCGCAAACGAGCCCCAGCGCGATCGCCGCCGGCAGCACCGGCCAGAGCTTGCTGACCCGCCACAGCGTCTTGGCCGTGTCATGCGCAAGCCCCGGGCCGCCGCCCTCGGGGGCGACGTCGCCCAGGTAGTTCGGCGCGAAGACGAAGAGCGTCCAGACGAAGGCGGGCAGGGCGCCCGACAGATGCAGGTAGAGCGCGGTGGCCGCGAAGACCGAAAGCCCGCCTGCCACCAGCACCGCCGCGGCGCGCAGCACGGCGCCCGGCCCCGCGCCCTCGCGCGACAGCAGCACGCCGACATAGATCAGCGCGACCAGCCCGCCGCCGGCGAAGCTCGGCTTGAGCAGCGCCGCGAAGCCGTAGAGCGCGCCGGCCGCGAAGAGGTATCGCCGCTCGGTCGCCAGCACCGCCCAGACCAGCAGCGGCGCGGCGAAGGTCTCGGGCTGGCCGACATGCCAGAAGCCGAACTGCAGGATCGCCACCACCGCCAGCAGAAAGCCGATCGCCGCGGCGCGCGGGTCGAGATGCGGCCGGGTCAGCGCCCAGAAGCCCCAGCCGGTCAGCCCGAGCGAGACCGCCTCGAGCAGCCGCGGCGCCGATTCGCCCGGCCCGAACAGCGCGTCGGCCAGCGCGTAGAGAAAGAAGATGCCCGGCGGCTTGATGTCCCAGGCCTCGGAATAGGGCGCGCGCCCCTCCAGCATGCCCGAGCCGATCACCGCGAAGGTGGCCTGGTCGCGGCCCAGCGGCAGCGCCAGCATCTGCACGATCAGCAGCGCCGAGATCGCGAGCGCCACCAGTGCCAGCGCGGTGCCGAGACGGTCGGCGGGGGCGCGGTCCGCCCCGGCGGACAGGCCCTGATCCTTCGTCGTCGAGGTGCCCAGCATCACGGGGGACCTCCTTCACTGAAAACCCACATCCGGGACCGGACCCGCGATAACCGCGCGAGCGACGTCCCGGGCCGGATCCGATCCCTAAAGCCCCGGCCGCAAAGGCATCGCGGCGCTCACCCGACCGGCGGATCCGGTGGCTTCAGCCTATAGCGAGGAGCCGGTCCGGCCAAAGACAATTTTCGCGCCGTGCCTTGTGCACCGGAAACAGGCTGTTGCCGGCGCCCCGGCCCGCCTCAGTCCGAGCCGAACAGGTCGCGGGTGAACACCTTGTCGGCGACGCTCTCGAGATCGGCGGTCAGGCGGTTGGCAACGATCACCTCCGAGCGGGCGCGGAAATCGGCGAGGTCGCGGATCACCGGCGAGCCGAAGAAGCTCTCCTCCTCGAGCGCCGGCTCGTAGACCAGCACCTCGATCCCCTTGGCCTTGAGCCGCTTCATGATGCCCTGCACCGAGCTTTGCCGGAAATTGTCCGAGCCGGTCTTCATGGTCAGCCGGTAAATGCCCACCCGGCGCGGCGCGCGGGCGATGATCCGGTCGGCGATGAAGTCCTTGCGGGTGCGGTTGGCCTCGACGATGGCACCGATCAGGTTCTGCGGCACCTCGCTGTAATTGGCCAGCAGCTGCTTGGTGTCCTTGGGCAGGCAGTAGCCGCCATAGCCGAAGGAGGGGTTGGAGTAGTGCCGCCCGATCCGCGGGTCGAGACCGACCCCCTCGATGATCTGCCGCGTGTCCATGCCGAGGCTCATCGCGTAGCTGTCGAGCTCGTTGAAATAGGCCACCCGCATCGCGAGGTAGGTGTTGGCGAAGAGCTTGATCGCCTCGGCCTCGGAGGGGTCGGTGAAGAGCACCGGCACGTCCTCGGCCGCCGCGCCCTCGGTCATCAGCGCAGCGAAGGCGCGGGCGGGCTCTGAGCGGTCGCCCACCACGATGCGCGAGGGGTGGAGGTTGTCGTAAAGTGCGCGGCCCTCGCGCAGGAACTCGGGCGAGAACAGGATCCGCTCGGTGCCGAAGCGGGCGCGCATCTCGCGCACGAAGCCCACCGGGATGGTCGATTTGACGACGATCGTCGCCCCGGCCGAGAGCCCCAGCACCGTCTCGATCACCGCCTCGACCGAGGCGGTGTCGAAGCGGTTGCTGACCGGGTCGTAATTGGTCGGGGTCGAGACCAGCACGAACTCGGCGCCGGCCACCGCCTCGGCGGCGTCGGTGGTGGCGCGCAGCTCGAGCGGGCGATGCGCGAGGAACTCCTCGATCTCGGGGTCCTTGATCGGGCTGCGGCGCGCATTCACCTCGGCCACCCGGTCGGGCGAGAGGTCGCAGGCCACCACCCGGTGGTGCTGCGCCAGGAGCACCGCGTTGGACAACCCCACGTAACCGATACCGAACACCGCGATCTTCATGGCTCAACACTCCTTGTCCGGGGGGGCCCGGAACACTCCTTGTCCGGGGGGCCCGGTTAGGCCGCCCCGACCCGACTGGCAAGGCCGCGCCCGGCCGCTCCGCGACGCGTGTCCCGCGGCGCCATGATAACGGCTCATGCGCCGCAGCAAAGCGCGCAGCGCCGCCGGCGCGTCCCGCAAGTGACGGATAATGCCGATTATGTCGCGAAGGCCGGTCTCAGATCAGCCCGTACTGCGTGGCGATCGCCGCGGCATGGGTGCCGTTCGAGGCGCCGAGCTTGGCGCGGGCGTTCTTCAGACGCTGCTTGATCGCCCCCTCGGTCACGCCCTGCTCATGCGCGATCTGCTTGATGCGGATGCCGGCCTTGATCCGCTCCAGCACCACGATCTCGGCCGCGGTGAGCGTGGTCGGCGGCGCCAGACGGCCATGCAGCTCGGCCAGATGCGCCGCCAGCACGTCGAGCTCGCCCTGCTCGTATTCGCGCCCCGAGCGGAAGAACAGCCCGTAGGAGCGCAGCCCGTTGGTTTCGCTGAAGGCCGCGACGGCGCCGTAGCGCAGCCCGAAGGGCGCGGCCCGGTCGATGATGCCCAGCGGGTCGTCGGCGCGCAGCGCGCTCCAGCGCGTCGCGCCGGAATGCGCGTAGGACCAGCGCATCGCCGGGTCGCCGAAAAAGAACTTCTCGCGCGAATAGAGATCGATCCAGCCCTGCGGCAGCGCGTTGAACTCGGTGGCCGGAAAGGCGAAGCGGATCCGCAGCCCGAGGTAATAGCCCTTCGGCGCCATCCGCGCGGCGATTTCCGGCGAGATCTGCTGAGTCACGGCAACGACCTGTCCTAAAGTCCAATCCGGGGCCGCTTTCCCTTTCGGGCGAAACGGCGAACATCTATGCAACCGATCCGGTCGCCCGCGCTGGGGCCGAGCGCAGACCCTAACCCGCGCATGCATGGAAAGGCAAGAAGTTGGACGCTGGCAAGCTTGTCATCGCCGCGCTGGCGCGGCTGGTCGAGATCGCGCCGGCGGGCTTCGCGATCGGGCTGCACGTGCGATTCACCGCCGCCACCTACATGTTCGAGAGCTATCCGCAGGCCTGGCGCGACCTCTATGCCCGCGAAGGCATGCTGATGCGCGACCCGACCGTGCTCTGGGCGATGCATCACGCCGGCGCCAAGCCGTGGGAGGAGCTGGCCGAGATCGACGGCGCCGGCGTGCTGAGCCGCGCGCGCGAGTTCGGCGTGATCCACGGCCACACCCGCTCGATCCACGAGAACGGCGACATCAGCTTCGGCGGGCTGGCCCGCAGCGACCGGCCCTTCACCGCCGCCGAGATCGACGAGATCGGCGAGATCCTGCAGCAGATGCACGACGCGACCGCCCGCCGGCAGACGCTGGGCACGGGCCTCAGCGCCCGGCTGCGCGACATGGCGGTGGTGATGACCGAGCGCGGCACCGAAGGCTAGGCGCGAAACCCGGGGCCGCCCTCGGCCGTTGGGTCCTGCCCCCCGCAGGGCGCAGCCAGAGGGAGACCGACATGGAACGTGCCTTCGAACATGACGGGCAGGCTTGCCGGATCGAGGCCCGGCTCGAGGACGAGATCTGGCATGTCAGGGCGATGCGCGGCGACAAGGTCGTCTGCACCGCCGGCCGGGTGCCGCGCACGCACCGGCTCGACGCCGAGGCCCTGGGCGGCGACGACCCGTTGCGCGCAATGCTCGACGCCTACGAGCAGCGCATCCGCTCCGGGCAGCTCTAGCCCGTCCGGCCGGGCCGCGCGATCGGGCTCAGACCGCCTCGGCCAGCGGCGCCGCCTCGATGCAGCCCATCAAGAGCGCGAGGTCGTCGGCCAGCGCGTCCTGCAGCCCCGGCGCCGAGAGGTAGAGCGCGGCGAGCCGCTCCTCGGCGCGGGCGCAGAGCAGCCGCAGCTGCGTGCTGTTGAACTGCCGGCGCAGCTCGGCCGAGACGGCATCGCCCGAGAACGGCGCCTCGCGCAGCAGCGCGGCGGCGCGGCGCAGGCTGGCCTCGCAGCCGCAGCGCTCGACCATCCCGCTCGACAGCGCGCCGACGATCGCCGCCCGGCGGAACCGCTCCGGCCCGCCCTCCGGCGCCGCCGCCGTCGCGTCGAGCCAGTCGGCGAGCGTCTCGGGGCGGTGATACTGGACCGTCTGGGTCATGCGGTGGCTCTCCCTGTCCGCCGCGTGGGGCGGGATGTTGATATTGCTGTGGTCTTTGTTGACCTTGGCGTCACATCTAGGGCGCAGCCCCGGCCCGGTGAACCTGTCCGTTGCGACATGTCGGGCGGTGCCGCGCGGACCGCGCTGGCGAACGGTGCGGCGCGGTGCGGCCCGATCGTCGCCGGGGCGCCGACAATCCGGCGCGCCGCGCCATGATCGCAAGGACTTTGCGCGAGTCGCCGCGACTGCATGGCGGCCATGCCGAATGGGCGGGGCTCGAGGTCTGGGGCGGGTGGAGACGCTCTGTTAATCGGCGGCTCCGCAACGCAAAAACACAGACAGAAGGATTCGCGCCGTGCCTGCCATCGCCGCGTCGCCGCTCGCTCTCACCACCTCGTTCGCGCGCCTGGCCGCCGCCTGCGGCCGCTGGTTCGCCCATCGCCAGTCGCTGTGCGACCTGCGCCAGCTGTCGGATGCCGATCTCGCGCATCTGGGCATCCGCCGGGACACGCTGCACCGCGTCATCGCGCGCAGCACCGGCCTCGCGCCGCGCCCGGCCGCGCCGGCGCGCGAAAGCCAAGCCGCGCGGCCGCTGCCCGGCGGCGCGATCGGCCTTCTGACCTCGGCGGCGCTGCGCCGCTGACCCGGCCGGGGCGGCCCTTTGGCCGCCCCGTCACCGCGCGCCGGCCTCGGCGCGCCAACTCAGAGCGCCGGCCAAATCCGCTTCAGCGCGCCAGCGTCACCGTGAAGATCCCGGCCCGCGCGGAGATTTCCTCCAGCCGCCAGACGCCGCCCTCCGGCGCCGCGTAATCCAGCCGCAGCGACAGCGACTTCAGCTCCAGCGGCGCGAGGTAGCCCGGCCCCGCCACCACCTTGTGGCGCAGCTGGCAGAACGCCCGCTCCCCCTGCCGCTCGGCCGTCTCCAGCGACAGCTCGGCCACCCGCCGCCCGTCGAACACCCGGATCGCGTCCGGGCAGCCGCGCGTGTCGACCAGCCGCCCGAAGGCCGTGACCGGGTCGAGCACGCCCGCCGGCACCGCCGCCGCCACGCTCAGCGCCGTCGCCTCCTCGGCCGGCTGCACCGACACGGTGGCGACGCGGCCGCCGTCGATCTTCATCGACACGTCGCGGGTCTTGCGGCTCGACCGGGTGGCGGCGCTGTGCGCCACCACGCCGCCCTCGGCTTGGCTCTGCGCCGCGAAGCGGCCGTCGAAGACCCCGAAGGGCGTGCTGTCGAAGGTCGAGACCAGCCGCGCCCCGCCGCCCTCGCGCGCGTAGCTCACCTGCCCCAGCCGGTCCCCGGCCAGCGAGACGGTGAAGCTTTCGGCGGCGGCGAGGCCGGGCCAGGCCGCCAGCAGGCACAGGCCGGCGAGGCGGCCGAGACGGGAAGGACGGGTCGACATGCGGGGGCTCCTGTCGCGAGGGGTGCCACCTGACTGGCATGCCGGGCCGGCCGGCGCCAGTGCCGGCGTGGCCCGCCTTGCCCGCCGGCCGCTGGCCCCCTCCCCGGCGCCGCGCTATGAGGCGGCGCGAAAGGAGCGCGCCTTGGCCTATCTCGACAATCTCCGCACCTTCGTCCGGGTCTACGAGCTCGGCTCGATGTCGGCCGCCGGGCGCGACCTGCGGATCTCGGCCGCCGTCACCTCGGCCCGGATCGGCCAGCTCGAGGCGCATCTGGGCGTGCGGCTGTTCCAGCGCACCACCCGCAGCCTCGCCCCGACCGAGCAGGGCCGCAGCTTCTACGAGGGCGCGCGCGCCGTTCTGGAGCGGCTCGAGGAGGCCGAGGCGATGGTCTCGGAGATCACCGAGACGCCGCGCGGCGTGATCCATCTCGCCGCGCCGCTGGGTCTGGGGCGGCGGCTGATCGCGCCCGAGGCGCGCGGCTTCGCCGAGGCCTACCCGCAGATCGAGCTGCGGCTCAGGCTGTCGGACCGCAGCGTCGACCTCGCCGCCGAGGCGATCGATGTCAGCTTCTTCCTCGGCCACCCGGCCGACAGCGACCTGAAGATCCGCCACATCGCCACCTGCGCGCGCGTGCTCTGCGCCGCGCCCGACTACGTGGCGCGGCGCGGCATGCCCGAAGACGGCGCGGCGCTCCTGCGCGACGGGCATGACTGCCTGAACCTGCGCTTTCCCGGCGCGACCGAGTTCCGCTGGACGCTGCAGACGCCCGAGGGGCCGCGCCGCTTCGCCGTGGCCGGCCGGCTCGAATGCGACGACGGCGACGTGCTGACCGACTGGGCGCTCGACGGCGCGGGCATCGTGCTCAAGCCGGTGTTCGAGGTGGCGGGGCATCTGGCCGAGGGCCGGCTGGTGCCGGTGGCGCGCGCCACGCCGCCGCTGCCGGTGCAGATGGCCTGCCTCTACCAGCACCGCCGCTGGCAGGACCCGAAGACCCGGCTGTTCATGGACCACATGTCCGGCCGCCTCTCGGCGGCGCTGCGGGCGGCCGAGACACGGGCCGCCGCCGCGCTCTAGCGGAACCGCGGGGGCCGCACGGGCGTATGTCCCATGCACTTTCGGCGGGCATCGGCAAGAATCTGCCCATCCGCCGGGCGACCGGGAACCCGAAACTGCCGCGAAACCCCGGCTCTGCTATAGCGGGGGCAAGGACCAGCAGGAGCACGCCATGACCGCACTCGCCCTCCAGCCGACCGAACGCCCCGTCGCCGCCGCCGAAGCGCGGCCGCTGGTGCGCAGCACGGTGATGCTGGCCCGGGTCTGGCAGCTGCGCGACGCGCAGATGGTGGCGATCCTCGGCGACATGCAGCCCGAGGCGTGGCGCCGCTGGTGCGACGGCCGGGTCGAGATCGTCGACCGCGAGCGCCTGCGCCGCATGGCCGTGCTGGTCGAGATCCACGTCGCCACCCGCGCCGCCAGCGCCGCGCTCGGCGCCGCCGACTGGATCCGCGCCCGCCTGCCCGAGCTCGACGGCCGGAGCCCGCTGCAGCTGATGGCCAGCGGCCGGATCGAGGACCTGCTGCGCCTGCGCGACCGCTTCGCCGCCCTGCCCGCCTGAGCCGCCCGCCTGAGCCGCCCCCCCCGTCCGCCCGGCGCCGGTTCCCCGCCTCGCCCGCCATGTGCGTGGCGCATGGCCGCGCCCCGGCCCGCCGCCGCGGCGCATCGGGGGCTTGGCAGCGGCGATGCGCCGGTCTAAGGCGCCGCTCCGCCCGACCCTCGCCCGGAGCCCGCCATGGATCTCGCCCTCGCCCCGCTCGTCGCCGCCCTCGACATCGCGGCCGCGCTCTCCTTCGCGGTGACCGGCGCGCTGGTCGCCTCGCGCAAGGAACTCGACATCCTCGGCTTCGTCTGGCTGGCGGTGATCACCGGCGTCGGCGGCGGCACGCTGCGCGACCTGCTCCTGGGCCTGCCGGTGTTCTGGGTCGAGGACCCGACGCCGGTTCTGGTCTGCCTCGGCACCGCGCTCGCGATGCATTTCGGCGCGCATCTGATGGAATACCGCTACCGCTACATCCTGTGGTTCGACGCCTTCGGCATGGCGCTGGTCAGCGTCGTCGGCACGCTCAAGGCGCTCGACGCCGGTGCCGCGATGCCGGTGGCGATCGCCATGGGGGTGATCACCGCCAATGTCGGCGGCATCATCCGCGACACGCTCGGGCAGGAGCCCTCGGTGATCCTGCGGCGCGAGGTCTATGTCGCGGCCTCGATGCTGGGCGCGGCCACCTGCGCGGCCGTCGACGCCTTCGGCCTGCCGCGCGAGGCGGCCGCGCTGGCGGGCTTCGCGGCCGCCTTCGCGCTGCGCATCCTCGCGCTCTGGCGCGGCTGGTCGCTGCCGGCCTACCGCTCGCGCCCCGGCCGGGCCAACCCGCCGACCCGGCTCTGAGCACCCATTCACGAAAAAGGCCGGCGGGGTCGCCCCCGCCGGCCCGTGTCCCGGCCTCTCTGGCCCTTTGGCGTCAGGCCACCTGCCGCAGCGGCGCGGGCTTGGTCCAGGCCGTCTGGTCGATGTCGAGATCGGCATAGTCGGCCGGGTCGAGCACCGGCTCCACCGCGCCGGCGCGCAGCTGCCTGCGGTAATCGGCCAGCAGCCGCATCCCCACCGGGAACAGCATCGCCAGCGCGATCAGGTTGACCAGCGCCAGCAGCCCCATCAGCGGGTCCGAGAAGAAGAACACCGCCGTCGCGCCCGGCGCCGCGGCGCCGAGGAACACCACCACCGGCACCGCCAGCCGCAGCGCCAGCACGCCGAAGCGGTTGCCGGTCAGCACGCTCACCGCCGTCTCGCCGAGATAGTAGTTGTAGATGATCGAGCTGAAGGCGAAGAGCAGCACAGCCCCGGTCAGGAAGTACTGCGACCAGTCGCCCAGATGGCCGACCAGGCTCTGCTGGGTCAGCGCGACGCCGTCCACATCCGTGGCGCCCGGCACGTAGACGTCGCCCAGAAGGATCACCATCGCGGTGCAGGTGCAGATGATCACCGTGTCGATGAACACCGACAGCGACTGCACGATGCCCTGCGTCATCGGGTGCGGCACCGCCGCCGCCGCCGCCACGTTCGGGGCCGAGCCGAGGCCCGCCTCGTTCGAGAAGAGCCCGCGCCGCATGCCCTGCGCCACCGCCGCGCCGACGCCGCCGCCGACCGCTTCCTCGAGGCCGACCGCGTTGGCGACGATGGTCCAGAGCGCGGCCGGCACCTCGGTGAAGTTGAGCACGATCACCGCCAGCGCCATCGCGATGTAGCCGAGCGCCATGATCGGGATGATCACGTCCGCGACCCGCGCGATGCGGCGGATGCCGCCGAACACGATCACCGCCGTGACCAGCGCCAGGAACACGCCGACCATCACCGGGTCGAGCCCGAGGCTGTCATTGGCGGCCACCGCCACGGTGTTGCCCTGGAAGGCCGAGAAGCCGAGCCCGAAGCTCGCCAAGAGCGCGATGGCGTAGATCACCGCCAGCCAGTTGAAGCTCTGCCCCAGACCGTGCTGGATGTACTGCGCCGGGCCGCCGCGGAAGGTGCCGTCGGGCTCGCTGCGCTTGTAGAGCTGCGCCAGCGCGCATTCGAACAGCGAGGTGGCCATGCCGATCAGCGCCACCACCCACATCCAGAACACCGCGCCGGGCCCGCCCAGCGTGATCGCTACCGCGACGCCGGCGATGTTGCCGCCGCCGACCCGGCCGCCGATCGACACCAGCAGCGCCTCGCGCGAGGAGACCTCGCCCTCGCCCTGCCCGTGGCCGCCCGAGAGCACGTTCCACATCCGCCCGAAGAAGCGGAACTGCACGAAACCCGAAATCAACGTGAAGGCCCCGCCGAGCACGATCAGGAACGGGATCAGCGCCCAGCCCCATGTCGCGTCCCCGAGCCAGCCGAAGGCCGTCTGCAACCAATCCATCGCGCCCGTTCTCCTCAATCCGTCGTGAACCATTGATGTCTGACGCGGCTCTTTGGCGCAAACCCCCGCGTGTCGCAATGCGCGGGGCCGGCCCGCGCCGGCACGTCACCGCAGCACCAGCGCCACCGACACGGCATAGAGGCCGAGCACGGCGAGGCTCTCGAAGCCGATCCGCGCCGGGCCGGTCTTCTCGCGCCTGAGCATCCCCAGAAGCAGCACCCCGGTCATCAGCAGCGCCAGCAAGGCCGTTGTGCGGTCGCCCGGCCCCATCGCGCCGTAGATCGAGCCCTCGTCGAACAGGTCGGCGGCCGAGAGGAACATCACCTCGAAGGCGTTGCCGCCGATCACGTCGCCCACCGCGAGGCTGACCGCGCCGATCCGCACCGCGGCGATCGCGGTGACCAGCTCGGGCAGCGAATTGGCGACGCCCGCGAAGACCGTGCCGATCGCGCTCTCGCCGAGGCCCGTCATCTCGTTGAGCGCGAGGCTCGCCTCGCCGATCGCCCAGCCCGCCACGGCGGTGATCCCGGCATAGAGCGTGAAGCGCAGCCACAGCGCGCGGTCGGGCACGCCGTCCTCGCGGTCGGGCTCGGACACCTCCTCGCGGGTTTCGTCGGTCTGCACCGGGTGCCACATCGGGTCGTCGTGGATATGCGACAACAGCCGCAGCCCCAGCCCGTAGATCACCGGGATCAGCACCGAGGCCGGATGCACGCCCCACAGCGTCACCTGCGGCTCGGCCGAGGCCAGAAGCGGGATGGTGAGCAGCACCATCAAGAGCACGCCCTGCGTCAGCCCCGCCACCGAGGCGGCGGCGTGTTCGAGATTGGCGCGGCGGTAGAACAGGTCGGCCACGGCGATGAAGGCGGTCTGCGCCGTCAGCCCGCCGAGCGCGTTGCCGACGGCGAGGCCCGAGGCCCCCTGCCACGCGGTCGAGACCGAGGTGATGGCGCCGGGCAGCGAGGTCGCGGCGCCGACGAAGAGCGCGCCGGCCACCACCTCGCCCATGCCGGTGCGGTCGGCCAGCGCGTCGGCGACATGCGCAAGCCGCACCCCGGCCAGCGCGATCGCCGCGGCCGCGGCGACGAACACCGCGACCACGGCCCAGAGCGGCAGGGCCGCCAGTGTCATGCCGGCGGGCCGGCTCCGATCCGCGCGGCCGGGCTCACTCGGCCGCCTTCAGCTCGCGCCCGGCGAAGAGCGCGCAGCTGCCGTCGTCGTCGGCCATGGCAAAGCCGGTCTCGGTCGGGCTCAGGCCGCAGCGCATCGGGAAGCGCGCCCGGCCGGTGTCGCCGCGCGCCTCCTGCAGCACGAGATACTCGCCCTCGACCGTGTAGCGGCCGGTGACGCGGCCCATGTCCTCGGCGCCGGCCATGCTGAAGCGGCCGTCCTCCGACAGCTTCACCGCGATCGGGCCGAGCATGTAGAGCCCCGGCTGCAGCCCGTCGCCGCCGCTCGCGGGCGCGGCCGCGCCCTGCGTCGCCGCGCCGCCCAGCCCGGCGGCCCCGGCCTGCGCCTCGCCCTCGGCGGCCGCGGTTTCGGTGGCCTCGGCCGCGCCGTCGCCCTCGGCGGCATCAGCCGCCTGCGCCGCGTCGCCTTCGGTGGCCTCGGCAGCGCCGGCCTCGTCGGCACTCGTCGCGGCAGCCTCGTCCTCGGTGGCCTCGTCCGCCTCGGTCGCCTGCGCCCCGTCATCCTCGGTGGCCTCGTCCGAGCCGGCCTCGTCGGCACCCGCCGCAGCCTCGCCCCCGGCGGCATCCCCCGCCTCGGTCGCCTGCGCAGCGTCGTCCTCGGTCACCTCGTCCGAGCCGGCCTCATCGGCACCCGCCGCGTCAGCTTCGCCCTCGGCGGCATCCTCCGCCGCGGGCGCCTGTGCCGCATCGTCTTCGGTGGCCTCGGTCGCCTCGGCCTCGCCGGCCTCCGCCGCAGCGCCTTCGCCTTCGGCTGCCTGATCCAGCGCTTCGTCCGCCGGCAGCTCGGTGATCCGCGGCGCGGCGGCTTCGCCCTCGGCGGGCTGCGCGGCCTCGTCCTCGGCCGGCAGCTCGGTGATCCGCGGCGCGGCCTCGGTTTCGGCGGCGGCCTCCTGAGGCAGGTCGGTGATGCGCGGGGCCTCAGACGTGCCGGCGGTGGCGAGGTCGCCGCCCTGCAGCGCGGCGATCCGGCGCTCGGTCTCGGCCAGCTCCTCGGCGCCGGCGGCCAGCACCTCGGCCAGCGCGGTCACCTGCTCCTGCAGGCGGGCGCGGCGGTCCTGCGCGGCCTCGACGTCGGAGCGCAGCGCGGAGCGGTCGTCGGTCAGGCTGCCGATCTCGACGTCCAGTCGCTCGTGGCGGGCCTCCAGCTCGGCCAGGCGCGCCTCGGCCTCGCCGACCTGCTGGCGCAGGTTCGCGTTCTCCTCGCGCAGGCCGCTCAGGGTCGACTCGGCGGCGCTCACCTGGCGGGTCAGCTCGGCCGCCTCGTCGCTCAGCGTGGCGATCAGCTCGCGCAGCTCGGCCTCCTCGGCGCGGGCGGTGTCGAGCCGCTCCTGCACCGCGGCCAGCTCGGACTCGGCGCGCTCGGCCGCGCCCTGCGCCTCGTCGCGGCGGGTCTCGAAACCGTCGAGCTCGGCGCGCATCGGCGCCAGCTGCTCCTCGAGCGCGGCGACGTCGGCCTCGCGCGCGGCGAGATCCTCCTCGGCGGTGCCGATCTGGTCCTGAAGCTCCGTGAGACGGGTCTCGGCCGGGGCGATGTCGGCCTCAATGGTGGCGCGGCGGTTCTGCAGCTCCTCCTCCTCGACCCGCAGGGTCTCGAGCTCGGTGCGCAGCACCTCGATGCTGCCCACGGTCTCGCTCTGCACCGCGAGCTGGTCCTCGACCTCGCCGATCTGGGCGCGCGCCTGCTCGAGCTCGCCCGAGACGCCGGCGCGCGACACCGCGAGCCAGAGCACGATGAGCCAGCCGACGACGGCGGCGGCGACGGCGATCCAGAAGACGAGGCCGCGCCCCCCGGCGCCGCCTCCGCCGGACCGGTCTGGGGTGGTGGTGCTGTCGGTTTCGGCCATCTTTCTCTCCCTCGTCTCGCGCGCGCCCGCGCGCCTGTTCCGAACAAGCCAACCGGGGGCGGGGCGCCAAGTTCCGGTTCGCGTTCAATTCTCCGCCCGGCGCGGCGGCCACTGCGCGGCGACCGCCTCGCACACCGCCCGCAGCGGATGCGCGACCGCCGCGCCCGGCAGCGGCCCGACCGCGCCATGGGGGCCGTAGCCCAGCCGCAGCATCACCGCGCGCACCGCCTCGGGCAAGGGCGCGGTCTCTGACAGGTCGTAGTCGCGGTTGCCGTCGCGCACCGGCTCGGCGGGCGCGGTGGCAAGGCCGGACCCCGGGTCGGGCGCGAGGTCGCAGAACGCCGCAAGCGCCCGCCGCGCCGCGTCCGGGTCGGCCACCAGATCCTCGTAGCGCAGGATCAGCCGCGCATGCAGCCGCCCGGCATCCTCGAGCGCAATCTCGTGCGCCCGCGCCCAATGCGCCACCAGTTCGGCCTCGCCGCGCGCGCTCCACTTCGCCGTGGCCCGCGCCACCGCCAGCGGGTGGCGGGTGACGATCACGAACTGCGACAGCGGGAAGAGCTGCTGGTAGAGCCGGGTCCGCAGCAGGTTGACCGGCGACTTCTCGACCCGCCACGGCACGCCGTCCGGAAACCACGGCGCCCAGTCCGCCTCGATCCGCTCGCGCGTCTCGAGCCGGTCGTAAGGACCGCCCTCGACCAGGTGCTGGGCCGGGTCGAAGGCGAAGGCGCCGGGCTCGCCGGCCCGCGCGTCATGCGGGATCGCGCCCTGCAGGTAGACGCCCTCGTTCTCGGGCACGGGTGCGTGCGTTATCGTACCCATCCCCGGGATCGTCCCGGCGATCCGCGCGGCCAGCGAGGTGCCCGAGCGGTGCAGCCCGCCGATGAAGAGGTAACGATGACGCATGTTTGCTCCGCCGGGGCTCCGGATCCCGCGGCAAACTAGCGCGGCGGCGCGCCGGTCCAGCCCCGGAAAGGCCGTATCTTGCGGCGGAACAGAACCGGGGGGTGGGGACTTTGGACCCGGCAACCCTTTGACGACCGGAAGTTTCCTTCGATGTTCGTGATGCACATTGCCTTGGGCGGATGCCTCAAGGCACCGCCGATCCGTTACGGCCTGACCGACGACACCGGCGGCCACATCGCCTACATCCTCGCCGCCGCGCGGGCGCAGGCGGCGCGGCACGACATCGACCGGGTCGAGATCGTCACCCGCCGCTTCGACGCGCCCGGCCTCGACGCCGCGCATGCGCGGGCCGAGGAGCCGCTCGGCCCGAAATCACGGCTGCTGCGGATCGACGACGGCTGCGCCGACTACCTCTCGAAGGAGGCGCTCGAGGCGCAGGTCCCGGCCTTCACCGCGGCCTTCCTCGACCACCTCGCCGCGCTGCCGCGCAAGCCGGACGCGATCCACGCGCATTTCGCCGACGCCGCCGCGGTGGCGCTGGCGGCGCGCGACCGCTTCGGCATCCCGGTGCTCTACACGCCGCATTCGCTGGCGCTCGACAAGGCGCGCGCGATGCGCCGCCCCGATGACGGGATGCGCCGCCGCATCGAGGCCGAGACCCGCGCCATCGCCGAGGCCGACGCAATCGTCGTCTCCTCGCGCGACGAGGCCGAGCGTCAGGTCTGCGCCTATGCCGGCGCCGACCCCGCGCGCATCCACTGCATCGCGCCGGGGCCCACCCTGCCCGAGGGCGCGGGCCCCGAGGCCGCCCGCGCGCTGATCGCGCCGGAGCTCACCGCTCCCGAAAAGCCCTTCATCCTCGCCGTGGCGCGGCCGGTGGAGAAGAAGAACCTCGCCGGGCTGGTCGAGATCTTCGCCACCACGCCGGGGCTGCGCGAGCACGCCAACCTCGTGATCCTCGCCGGGCTGCGCGGCCCGGAGCGGCTCGGCAGCGCCGAGGGGCGGCGCGTCATCGCCGCGATCGAGGCGATGGTGCACGAGCATGGCCTCGAAGGCCGCGTCGCGCTGCCGCCCGAGCATGACGCGGGCCGGCTCGGCGCGCTCTACCGCCTGGCCGCCGCGCAGGGCGGCGTCTTCGCCAACCCCGCGCTCACGGAGCCCTTCGGCCTGACCATCCTCGAGGCGGCCGAGGCCGGGCTGCCGGTGGTCGCGACCTGCCATGGCGGGCCCTCCGACATCGTCGCCCGCATCGGCCACGGCCTGACCGCCGACCCGCGCGACACCGCCGGCTTCGGCGCGGCGCTGTCGCGCCTGCTGGGCGACTCCGAGCTCTGGGCCCGCTGCGCCGAGGCCGCCGCCACCGGCGGCAGCGCCTATGACTGGGACGCCTGGGCGCGCCGGGTCTCGGGCCTTCTGGCCGAGGTCGCGGCACCCCGCCCGGTGCCCGCCCCCGCCCGCATCCTCGCCAGCGACATCGACAACACGCTGACCGGCGACCGCGCCGCGATCGCCGATTTCGCGGCGTGGCGCGCGCAAGGCCACGCGATGTTCGCCGTCGCGACGGGCCGCACGCTGTCGGAGGCGCGGCGCATCCTGTCGGAGTGGGAGGTGCCCGAGCCAGACGCCTTCATCACCTCCTGCGGCACCGAGATCTACATCCGCGACGAGACCGGCCGCCTGCGCTTCGACGCGAGCTTCGCGCGGGAGATCGGCGCCGACTGGCGGCATGACGAGATCGCGCGCCTGCTCGACAACCCCTCGATCCGGCCGCAGCCCGCGCTCGAGCAGCGGCGCTGGAAGCTCGGCTATCTGGGCTGCGCGCGGCAGGCGCAGCGCATCCGCAACCGGCTCGACATGGCGGGGCTGGCGGCGCGGGTGGTGGCCTCGCATGGCAACCTGATCGACGTGATGCCGGTGCGCGCCGGCAAGGGCGCGGCCGTGGCGCATCTGGCGCGGCATTACGGGCTGACGCTGGAGCATTGCGTGACCGCCGGCGATTCCGGCAATGACGACTGCATGCTGCGGGCGGCGGGCCACGCCATCGTGGTCGGCAACGCCGATGGCGACCTCGCGCTGCTGCCGCGCCGGCCCGGCCTGCACCGCAGCCGCGGCCACCACGCCGCTGGGCTGATGGAGGGGCTGGCGCGCGCCGGTCTCTGCCCGCCCGTGGCCGACAACATCGACGCCCCGATCGCCATGGCCGCCGAATGAGACCGCTCGGCTGTTTCGTCCACCACCAGGGCCGCGGCCATGCCGAGCGCTGCGCCGCGCTGGTGCACGCACTGCCGCCCGAGCGCCCCGTCACCCTCTTCTGCGCCCGCGCCGAGATCTTCCCGCCCCTGCCCGCGAATGCCGAGGTGGTCTCCGTCCCCTCGCTGTTCGAGGCGACGGGCGCCGAGGCGCCGGGCCTCGCCGATCTCGACACGCCCGACACGCTGCATTGCGCGCCCGCTGGCTGGCCCGGCATCCGCGAGGCGATGGGCACCATCGCCCAGTGGTTCCGCGAAGCCGACCCGGCGCTGATGATCTGCGACGTCTCGGCCGAGATCGCGCAGCTGTCGCGGATCTGCTCGGTGCCGCATGTGAAGGTGGTGCAGCATGGCGACCGCAGCGACCCCGGCCATGTCGCCGCCTATCGCGGCGCGCTCGGCCTGCTCGCGCCCTGCCACGCCGACCTCGCCCAGCCGGACTGGCCGGGCTGGATGACCGCCAAGACGCATTTCGCGGGCGGGCTCGGCATCGCCGCCATGCCAGACCGCGCCGCCGCCCGCGCCCGGCTCGGCATCGCGGCAGGGGAAAAGATCGCCCTCGTCGTGTCGGGCGGCGGCGGCTCGGGCTTCGCGCAGGCGCCGATCGGCGTCGGCGCGCGCGCCCTGCCCGACTGGTCGTGGCACACGATCGGCCATGTCGAACGCGACTGGCACGCCACCGAGCCCGGCAACCTCGCCCATCACGGCTGGGTCGACGACGCGGCCGACCGGATCGCCGCGGCCGACCTCGTGATCGCCTCGACCGGCAACACCACCTGCCACCAGATCCTCGGTGCCGGCGTGCCGTGGATCGCCGTGCCCGAATGGCGCTATTTCGACGAACAGCACCGCAAGGCCGAGGCGCTGTCGCGCGCCGGCGTAGCCCATGCCGTGCCGCACCTGCCCTCATCGGCGCAGGCCTGGCGCGCCGCCGCCGAGGCCGCGCTCATGCGCCACGATCCCGAACGGATGCACGCCCTCGTCGACCCGCGGGCCGCGGCCCGCGCCGCCGACTGGATCGAGACCCTGATCGCCCGCGCATGGGGGGCCGAGCCGCGGCTCGCCCTCGTGGCGGAATGACCCTTCAGCACCGGAGACCCCAGATGACCGCTTCCGTCCTGACCATCGCCCGCGGCCGCGCGGCCCATCTCGCCAACCTCGTGCGCGGGCTCGGCCGCCAGACCGAACGGCCCGCCGAGCTGGTGATCGTGCGGATGCAGCCCGAGCCCTACGACCTGCCCGAGGCGCCCTTCCCGGTGCGGCAGATCGAACTGCTGCGCGACAGCCTGCCCTTGGCCGAGGCGCGCAACCTCGCCGCGCGCGAGGCCGAGGGCGACGAGCTTCTGTTCCTCGACGTCGACTGCATCCCGGGCCCCGACTTCGTGGCCGAGTATCGCCGCCACCTCGCCGCCTTCGACGGTCTGGTGATGGGCGAGGTGATGTATCTCCCCGACGGGGTGAACGCCGAGGGCTGGGACTACCCCGATTTCGAGGCGGTGGCCGAGCGTCACTCCGACCGGCAGGGCCCGCCGCCCGAGGGCATCCGCCCCTGCGAGGACTACCGCTGCTTCTGGTCGCTCAACTTCGCGATCCGGCGCGCCGATTTCGACCGCGTCGGCGGTTTCGACGAGCGCTTCCACGGCTATGGCGGCGAAGACACCGATTTCGGCCGGATGCTCGACGAGGCCGGCGTGAAGATCGGCTGGGCCAAGGGCGCGCGCGCCTATCACCAGTACCACCCGCACCACATGCCGCCCGTGCACCACATGGAAAGCGTGATCCGCAACGCCGAGCTGTTCCGCGCCAAGTGGGGCCACCGCACCATGGGCCACTGGCTGCACGCCTTCGAGGTGATGGGGCTGATCGCGCAGGACGAACGCCAGATCCGGGTGCTGCGCCCCGCCAGCGAATGCGACCTCGCCCTGACCCGGCACCAGGCGCACCGGCCCTACTGCAACTCGGCCGAGGTGATCCGCGAGATCGAGCGCCGGCGCAGCGCCACCGCGCCGATCATGCCCGTCGCGGCGGAGTGAGGCTCAGGCCCCGGCGGCCATGACCGCCGGGGCGATCCGCAGCTCGTGCGCGGCATAGTCGATGGCGGACGCGGGCGCGTCGCGCGCCGCGATCGCCTCGGCGTAGAGCGCCTCGTAGCCCTCGACCATCGCCGCGACGCTGAACCGCGCCGCGACCCGCGCCCGCGCCGCCGCACGCGGCAGCGCCATGGCCCGGCGCAGCGCCGCCGCCAGCGCCTGCGGGTCGTCGGCCGGCGCATAGGCGCCGCAATCGCCGATCACCTCGCGCACCGCCCCCATCTCCACCGCCGCCACCGGCAGGCCGCAGGCCATCGCCTCGATCGCCACGAGGCCGAAGGGCTCGTCCCAGAGCGGCGTGAACAGCAGCGCCGAGGCGCGGCCGATCTCGGCCGCGAGATCCGCCCCGCCCAGATGCCCGCCATAGCGGATGCCGTCTCCCAGCTGCGGCTTCACCTCCGCCTCGAAGTAGTCGCGATGCTCGATCGCACCGAAAAGCGTCAGCGGCACCCCGGCGATCCGCGCCGCCTGTGCCGCCAGATGCGGGCCCTTGTTCGGCGTGATCCGCCCCGCCCAGACCGCCGTGCCGTCGCCCTCGGCCACGAAGGGCCAGTCGTCCAGCGCGATGCCGTTGCCGACCACCCGCGCCTCGCGCGGCGGCGCGTCCCACCAGCGCGTGCGCTGCAGCGCCGATGTGGTGGTGGCGAGGTGCCATGGCGCGAGGCTGTCCCGCATCGCGCGGCCGAGCGCGTCGAAGGGCGGCACATGCATCGAGGACAGCATCGGCAGCCGGTGCGCCCGCGCCATGCGCGGCGGAAACCGGTTCAGCGTGTTGTTGTGCACCACGTCGAAGCCGCCCTCGGCAAGGGCGCGGCAGACACCCGCGAAGGCCGCGTCGAGATGGGCGTTGAGCGTGTCGGTGCCGTGGAACGCGTGCCACGGGAAGCGGCGGTCGTAATGCACCTCCACCACCGGGTGCAGCGCCACGCCCGGCGGCGGCCGGCTGTCGCCGCTGGCAAACAGCGTCACCGCGTGGCCGCGCGCGGCGAGCGCCCGCGACAGATGCCAGGCATGGGCCTCCATCCCGCCCGGAAAGGGCGGCGCGACGGGGTGGCGGATATGGGCGAGAACGGCGATCTGCACGGGCGGGCCTTCCGAAAGGGTCGCGCCGTAAGCTAAGCTGCCAGCACCGGGGTCAAGCCGCCCGGCCGCCCTGATACGTTGATGCCGCCGCACAAGCCTGGCGGGAACGAAGCGGGCGGGCCATCCGTTGCCCCCTGCAGATGACCGTCACCGCGAAAGGGAGCCCGACATGAGCCTCAAACGCATTCTCGGCGTGCTACTCGCCTCGCGCATGGCCGGGCGCGGCCGGCGGCGCGGCAGCCTCGGCAGCGCCAGCCTGCTGGGCGGGCTGGGCGGGCGCGGCCTGCGCGGCAAGGCCGGTGTCGCGGCGCTCGGCTACATGGCCTACCAGGCCTGGCGCGACCACGAGGCGCGCCAGCGCGCGCAGGGCGGAACGACGGGCGGCACCACCCGCAGCGCCGGCACCTCGGGCGGCCTGTCGGGGCTGGTGAGCGAGATCGCCGATCGCATCGGCGGCGACGGCCCGACCCCCGACCCGGCCCCCGATGCCGAGCACCTGCCCGAGAGCCAGGCCGCGCAGGCGATGAGCGACGATCGCGCGCTGCTGCTGATCCGGGCGATGATCGCCGCCGCCCATGCCGATGGCGACCTCTCGCCCGAGGAGCGGCACCGGATCTCGGGCTATCTCGACGAGGCCGAGGCCAGCGCCGACGAGCGGCGGCTGATCGCCGGCGAGATCAAGCACCCCAAGCCGCTCGACACGCTGCTGGCGCAGGTCGAGGACCACGAGGCGGCGATCGAGTTCTACATCGCCTCGCGCGCCGCCGTGGACGCCACGACCGAGGCCAACACCGCCTATCTGACGCTCCTGCGCCACAGGCTCGACCTCACTGAGGAGGAGCTGCGCGAGGCCGAGGCGCTGGCCGACTGAACGGCGGCGCCCGCGAAGGCGCCTGCAACGGGCCGCCCGCCGATGCGGGCGGCCCGTTCGGGTGTCAGTCCTTCTTCGAGTAAGCGTCGGCGCTCTTTTCCGGGCCCGAGCGCACGGCGCGGCGGCTGACCTTCTTCTCGCCCGGCGCCACGGTGTGGCCGCCCTTGGCCGCCCCCGCCTTGGCCGGCTTGTCGACCTTGGCGGCGGCGGTCTTCTTCGCGCGCTTGGGCGCGGCGCCCGGCTCGGTCTTGGCGGCCGCGCGCTTGCGCTTGCCGCCCGTGGCGGGCGTGGTGTCGCCGACCTGCTCGCCGCGCCCCTCCTGCATCGCCTCGCGCGCCTGCTGCACGTCCATCTCGTCGAGCCCCGAGGCGTCCTTCGGCAGGTCGTCGCCGCGCCCGGCCAGCCCGGCCGCGGCGGCGGTGCCGGGGGCGACGCCGCTCTGGGCCGCGTCCTCGGCGTCGATCTGCGCCACCGCCTCGTGCCAATGCGCCTGGTCGCGCCCCTCGGGCGCGCCCTCGCGCTGCCACAGCTCGTAGGCGCGGCGACGGATGCGTTCGTCCCTGTCCTCTGCGCTGTCCTCGGCCATGTCCGTCTCCCGTTAGAAATGACTTGATCGCAAGGGGACATATCCTGACGCGGCCGGATTTCGAGGGCTGCTGCGCGTTGAAATCACGATGGAACATCGCAGGGCCCCCGCGATGGAACATCGCATGGCACAGCCCGTTGGCCCCCGAGCAAGGCAACCAGCCAAGGGAGACACGACATGCGGATCACCGCTATTCTCGGCACCTTCGCCGCGCTCGGCCTCGCGGCCTGCGGCAACACCGACCTCGAACGCGCGGCCAGCGGCGCCGCGATCGGCGCCGCCGCGGGCGAGGTGGTCTCGGGCGACCCGGCGGTCGGCGCCGGCGTCGGCGCGACGGCCGGGGCGCTGTCCGACGACGTCTGATTTCAGATCAGGCCGCGCGCCTGCGCGGCGTGCACCGCCTCCGCGGTGGTGCGCGCCGCCAGCGACAGCCGCGCCGATTTCAGCCGCGCCTTCAGGGCGCTCTCGCTGATCCCGATCCGCGCGGCGGCGCGGGCGTGCCGTTCGCCCGCCGCCATCAGCTGCAGCGCCTCGCGCTGCGCCTCGGTCAGAACGACCTGCCCGATCGGGCCGCCATGCAGCCGCTCGATCGCCGCGAGCGCGGCCAGCCGCTCGGATTCGGTGAAGTCGCGATCGGCCCGCGCCAGCCCGCAGAAGGACCGCGTCTCGGCCGAGCCCGTCGCCACCGTCATGCCGTAGCGCATGCCGTGGGCGCGCGCCTCGCCGATCACCCCGAAGGGGTCGACGACCGACGGGTCGTCCCAGCCGATGCAGCCGTCATGGGTCAGCGCCCAGGCGATCAGCGGGTCGCGCAGGAAATAGGAGCGCTGGTCATAGACCCGGCGCCATTCGGTATCGAAGCGGTTCTCGACATGGGTCGGCTTGCCCTTGCTGACCCTGAGGATCGCGGCAAAGCCGAGCCGGCCGATCCGGTCGAGATCCTCGAACTCGTGCTCGGCATAGCTGTGCAAAAGTATGTTCATATAACTCGTTCATGGTACTGGTCGCCTCCGAAATTGCGGTGGCTTGATGCGGCGGAGACTGGCGCGGGGCTTATGCAATTGCAAGATGAGTTGACATTTGACGGAACCCCTTAAGCGACATTTGTGCCAAGTTCCGCGCATCGTTTCCGAAGCCGCGCATCCGCACCGGCGGCTTCGCCGGGATCACCGCAAGGATGCGTCACCCGGCACGAATCACTCATAGGTTGAAAATCGTCGCCTCATGCTCCCTCTGCCGGGTCATCCGGCCGACAAACCGCCGCCGCCCGGCCGCCCTGATTCTGCCCCGATTCCGTTCTGGGGTTTCCGTGGCCGCGCCTGTCGCCCCTCCCCGGCGCGATTGTCGCGGCAACCTCAAACAATCACCTGCCGGTCCATGTCGCAATAGACAGGTTCACGCGGAGGGAAAAATCCAGCAAATCTAAATCATTCCAGCGCCACATGATAACGGGGACGAGGACGGACCGATGGCTCATACGACCGCATTCCAACGCTCCCGCGATCTGGCCGACTGGCTGTCGGCGATCCTGATGGAGCCGGAGGCCGGCACCGGGGCCCTCGGTCACGCCACCCTGGTGCGGATGCTCGACAACGAGGACATCCGCCGCTGCCACGACCTCGACGCGCTGCAGGACTTCATCGTCGTGATGAACGCCGCGCGCCGCGGCTCGGAAGGGCCCTGGGCGCCGCTGCGCCGGCTCCTGACCCGCAGCCGCATGGCCAGCCTGTCGCAGGAGGCCGAGGACCAGATCAACCGGCTCTACCTCGCCTCGCCGGCGCTGCGGGCCGAGCTGGACAGCGATATCGCGTTGATGATGGCCTGCGCCGCGGAGACCCGGCAGGCAAGCTGATCAGTGCCGTGACGAGTGTGCATGTTTCTGGCGGGGCGGTTCGGGGGGACCGCCCCGCCGCCGTTTCGGGCCCCCTGACCTTCCCTCCCGCAGCCCTCCTCCCCGCGCCGGCCGGCTCGCGCAGCCGTGAGGCCGCGCCCCGGCCCGCCGGCTTGCCGCGCCGGCGCCGCGCCGCAGATGGAGGGCCAGACACATGCAGGAGAGACGACATGGCTGACAAAACGCTGTTCATCACCGGCGCCTCGTCCGGCATCGGCGCCGCCACCGCCCGCGCCGCCGTGCAGGCGGGCTGGAATGTCGGGCTGATGGCGCGCAGCGCCGACAAGCTCGAGGCGCTGGCCGGCGAGCTCGGCGACAAGGCGCGCGCCCTGCCCGGCGACGCCACCGACCTCGCGCAGCAAGAGGAGGCGGTCGCCGCCACGGTCGAGGCCTTCGGCGGGCTCGACGCCGCCTTCGCCAATGCCGGCATGGGCATCTCGAAGCCCGGCACCGAACAGGGCGACCCCGAGGAATGGCGCAAGGTCGTCGATCTCAACATCATGGCGCTGCTCTACACCGCGCGCGCCGCGCTGCCCGAGCTGAAGAAGCGGAAGGGCCACCTCGTGCTCACCGGCTCGGCCGCGGGCAAGCGCCACATCGCCGGCTCGATCTACGGCGCGACCAAGTGGTTCGTGCACGGCTATGCCGGCAACATGAGCGAGGAGATGCGCGACTGGGGCGGGCGCTGCACGGTGATCGCGCCGGGCATGGTCAACACCGCCTTCTTCGACGAGCCCAAGCCCGACAAGATCCAGCCCGAGGACGTGGCCGACGCGGTGGTCTTCGCGCTGAACCAGCGCGAGACCGCCGATGTGCGCGAGGTCTTCGTCATGCCGCGCGGCTGAGCCGGGGCGCGATGCCGCGCCAATGATGCGCGCCCCGGCCGGGGAGGTGGGCCGGGGCGCCGCGGATAGATGGGGGGCGTCTCAGCCCAGTTCGCCCTCGGCCTCGATCGGCTTCTCGATGGCGTAGAATTCCGAGCCGTAGGCGACCACGCAGCTGGTGCCGCGCGCATCCGTCAGCAGGACGGTGTAGGTGCCGCTTTGCGGGTTCGACCAGATCTCCAGCATGGATTGCCTGCTGGCCGCGCCTTGCAGCCCCGCGGCCGTCAGGGTTTCCGAGTACTGGTTTTCGAGCTTCTGCACGATCTGGTCGCGCGGCGCGCAGCCCATCGCAAGGGCGGGCGGGGCGGTCGCTGCCATTCCGAACAACAGACCCATCGTGGCAAGTTTCTTGAACATCTCGGCCTCCAGCTTCCGCAGGGTCCGAAAGAGGAGGAGGAGATGCTGCGGATCCGTCGCCCCCTCACACCAGATGTGGGGGGGAGGGGGGGTGCGGTCAAATCCGCGCCCATCAATTGATTCTGACGTCGCGTGAAGCGAACCCGATCCGGCCTTGCGCGTTGTGTCGCCCGCGCCTTGCCGGGCGCCGGACACGAAAAACGGCGGCTCCGGGCACGGAAGCCGCCGTTTTCGCGTGGTTTTGCCGGGATGCGGCGGGGCCGCCGCCGGGGCGGCCCGTACCGGGCCTTCGCGCTCAGGCGGCGCGGGCGGCCTCCGCGGCGATCTGGTTGATCTGCGAGCGGTGCAGGCCGAGATCGGCGAGGTCGCGGTCCGACAGCAGCGACAGCTCGCGCTGGGTCTGGCGGTAGACGCGGTTGCGCTCGAGCGCGGCGCGGAAGCGGCCGCGCAGGGCGTGCAGGCCGAAGGTTTCGGTGTTGTTGGTGGTGCGGAGATCGGTGGTCGCGAAAGCCATGTCTTTATCCCTTGCGGTTCGGGTCCGGTATGCGGCCCTTGTCGCGGGCCTCGTCGAAGCGGCGCCCATCGCCGCCTCGTTGACCCCTATCTGGTAGCGGTAACGGGGAATGAAAACAGACATCGACGGAACCCCGCCATGCAGCGGATGCATGGGAACCGGGGCCGCGCCCCTTCCGGTCGGGGCCGCCTCAGCGGGCTTTCGTCCAGTCCAGCACCACCTTGCCCGAGGAGCCGCCGCGCATCGCCTCGAAGCCCGCGACGTAGTCGGCCACCGGCAGCCGGTGGGTGATCACCCCGCGCACGTCGAGCCCATTCTCGAGCATCGCGATCATCTTGTACCAGGTCTCGAAGATCTCGCGGCCGTAGACGCCCTTGATGGTGATCGCCTTGAACACGATCCGGCTCCAGTCGACCGGGCTCTTGCCCGGCGGGATGCCGAGCATGGCGATCCGTCCGCCCATCACCAGCCGCTCGACCATCTGGTCGAGCGCGCGCTGGTTGCCCGACATCTCGAGGCCGATGTCGAAGCCCTGCTTCATGCCGAGACGCGGCACCACCTCGGCAAGGTCTTCCTCGGCGACGTTGACCGGCACCACGTCCGCCACCTTGGCGGCGAGCGCGAGGCGGTCGGGGTTGATGTCGGTGATCACCACGTGCCGCGCGCCGACATGGCGCGCGACCGCCGCCGCCATGATGCCGATCGGCCCCGCGCCGGTGATCAGCACGTCCTCGCCCACCAGGTCGAAGGACAGTGCCGTGTGCACCGCGTTGCCCAAGGGGTCGAGGATCGCGCCGATCTCGTCGTCGATGGCATCCGGGAGCGGCACCACGTTGAAGGCCGGCAGCCGCAGGTACTCGGCGAAGGCGCCCTGCTCGTTGACGCCGATGCCGCGCGTCTCGGGGTCGAGGTGGAACTTGCCCGACCGGCTCTGGCGCGAATGCTTGCCGATCAGGTGCCCCTCGCCCGAGCAGCGCTGGCCGATGGCGAGATCGGTGACGTTCTTCCCCAGCTCGACGATCTCGCCCGCGAATTCGTGGCCCGTGACCAGCGGCACCGGCACCGCGCCCTGCGCCCACTCGTCCCAGTTCCAGATATGCACGTCGGTGCCGCAGATGCCGGTCTTGTTGATCCGGATCAGCACGTCGTCGGGGCCGATCTCGGGCACCGGCACGGTCTGCTGCCACAGCCCTTCCTCGGCCTTGGCCTTGACCAGCGCAGTCATGCCGTTCGGGCGGGTCACGAGATCACGCCCAGTTCGCGGCCCGCCTGCGCGAAGGCCGAAAGCGCCGCGTCGAGATCCTCTCGGCTCAGCGCCGCGTTCATCTGGGTGCGGATGCGTGCCTGCCCCTTGGGGACCACCGGGAAGAAGAAGGCCGAGACGAAGACGCCCAGCTCGTCGAGCCGCGATGCCATGGCCTGTGCCTTCTTGGCGTCGTGCAGCATCACCGGGATGATCGGATGCTCGCCCGGCAGGATCTCGAAGCCGAGATCGGTCAGGCCCTTGCGCCAGTACTCGGCGTTCTCGAAGAGCCGCGCGCGCAGATCGTCGCTCTGCTCGATCAGGTGCAGCGCTTCCAATCCGGCGGCGCAGACCATCGGCGGCAGCGCGTTCGAGAAGAGATAGGGCCGCGCCCGCTGGCGCAGCAGGTCGATCACCGGCTGCGGCCCGGCGATGTAGCCGCCGATCGCGCCGCCGAGCGCCTTGCCCAGCGTGCCGGTCAGCAGGTCCGACTTCACCCCGAAATGCGCGGGCGTGCCCGCGCCCTTCGGCCCCATGAAGCCGGTGGCGTGGCAGTCGTCGACCATCATGATCGCGTCGTACTTGTCGGCCAGCGCCCGGATCTCGTCGAGCTTGGCGAGGTAGCCGTCCATCGAGAAGACGCCGTCGGTGGCGATCATCACGTGCCGGGCGCCGGCCTCGCGCGCCTCCCGAAGCTTGGCCTCGAGGTCGTCCATGTCGGAGTTCGCGAAGCGGTAGCGCTTGGCCTTGCACAGCCGGATGCCGTCGATGATCGAGGCGTGGTTCAGCGCGTCGGAGATCACCGCGTCCTCGGGGCCCAGAAGCGGCTCGAACAGCGCGCCGTTGGCGTCGAAGCAGGCGGCGAAGAGGATGGTGTCGTCATGGCCGAGATACTCGGCGAGGCGCTTCTCGAGCTTGCGGTGCAGGTCCTGCGTGCCGCAGATGAAGCGCACCGAGGCCATGCCGAAGCCGTGCCGGTCGAGCGATTCCTTGGCCGCGTGCACGAGGTCGGGATGGTCGGCGAGGCCGAGATAATTGTTGGCGCAGAGGTTGATCACCTCGCGGCCCTTCACCTCGACCCGGCCGCCCTGCGGCGAGGTGATCTCGCGCTCGGTCTTCCACAGCCCCTCTTCGCGGATCTCCCCCAGACGGGTCTCGATGTCGTCCAGAAACCGGCTCATGTCGCTCCCTCGCGCTGCTGAAGAGATGAATCTAATGCCGCGCGGCGCGCACGCAAGCCGTGCCGCCGGGGCATCGGTCGGGGCAGCCTCCGGCGCAGCCGCTCAGGCCTCGGCCGGAAAGGCCGAGAGCCAGCCCAGCCCCTCCTCGGTCCAGCCGGCGCGCGGCCGGTACTCCGCCCCCACCGGCCGGCTCCAGCCAAGGCCCCGCAGATCCGCCAGAAGCGCGGCATAGTCGATCTCGCCGCGATCCGGCTCGCCCCGGTCGGGCAGCGCCGCGATCTGCACATGGCCCAGATGGTCCAGATGCGCGGCCAGGTCGGCGCGGATGTCGCGCCCGGCCATGCCGGCATGGTAGCAGTCATACATCAGCTTCAGGTTCGGCCGGCCGAGCGCGGCGATGGTCTCGCCCGCGGCGTCGGCATGGGCGATGTGGTAGCCCGGCACGTCGCGGCGGTTGATCGGCTCGATCAGCACGCCGATCCCGGCCTCGCCGGCGAGGTCGCAGGCGAAGGCCAGCGCCTCGCGGAACACGGTCTCGGCCGCCGCGCCGCCGCCCGAGCGGCCCGCCAGCACATGCACGAAGCCCGCCCCCGCCTCGGCGGCGTAGATCACCGCCTCGGCGATGGCGTCGCGCGCATCCGCCTCGCGCCCGGCCAGCGCCGCCAGACCGAACTCGCCGCGCGCCGCGTCGCCGCGCCGGGCGTTGAGACCGATGAGCGGCAGCCCGGTCTCGTCGAGCACCGCGCGCAGCGCGCCGGGGTCGGTGGCGTAGGGCTCGTGGCACTCGATCGCCGCAAACCCCGCGCGGGCGGCGGCGCGCACCGCATCGGGCAGCGCGTGCTCGGTGAACAAAAACCCCAGATTGGCGGAAAATCCCATGTGCTCCTCCCGGTCCCCGCGCGCCACCATCCGCCTTCCGGCGGCGGTGTCAAACCGGTCGCAGGCCAGTCGCGGGCCAGTCGCGGGCCCCGGCACGGCCATGGGGCCGGGCGATCGCTCGCCCGGCCCCTCGTTTGGGCGGTGGTCCCGCCGGGTCGGATCAGCCGGCCTTGCGCCGCCGGCCCACCGCGCCGAGCGCGGCCATCGCCCCGATCAGCAGGAAGCCCGCCGCCGGAACCGGCACCGGCGCCACCTTGAAGGATGCGAGGGTGAAATTGTCCTTGAGGATCAAACCGTCGACGATGCTCGAGCTGCTGGCCCGAATGCCGAAGGAGTTCACGAAGTTGATGTCGGGCGAGATGGTGTAGGGGTTGTCGCTGATGCCCGGACCGTAGGAGCTGTCCATCGAGCCGTTGATGAAGAGCTCGAAGTCGTCGTTGTAGTCGAACATCCGAAGCGTCACGTCCACCAGCCGGACGTCGTAGTCGAAGTTCACCCAGAGCGTCTCCTGGCTCTTGGGCCAGTTGTCGATCTCGCCGGGCTGCAGGTCGGGGATGCCTTTCACGCCGAGACCTTCGGCGTTGTAGGTGACCTCGCAGTCGACGTTCAGCAGGCCGGTGGCCTGGCAGCCGAGGCTGAACGGCCCGGCCGGGTTGGCCCCGCCGGTGAAATCATAGGTCGTCGCCGCGCCCGCGGCCGAGACGAAGCCCGTGACCATGAAGGCGGCGGCTCCGGCGATGTGTGAGATTTTCATACAGATACCCGTTAAACGCGAATCACTATCCATCCACTCCCGTCATGAGAGTATCACCTCTTTGCCACAATTCTACCGAAATCTCGTGCCGGCCCGTCCGGGGCCGCGGCGCTACTCGAAGCCGTAGATCGCCAGCCCGCGCACGCTTTCGTCCACCATCAGCCGCCGGTTGACCGGCGCATGCGCCCGGCTGGCGCAGTTCGGCCGTTCGCAGAGGTAGCAGTTGACGCCGATGCCGGTGGGCGTGACGCGCTCGAGATCCAGCCCCTCGGCATGGGCGAGGCGCGGCGCGTAGGCGACGTCGCAGCCCAGGCCGATGGCGAGCCGCGTCGCGCGCTGGCCCAGCGTGCCGCCATGGCGGGTGACGGTGCGCGCGATCGAGAAGTAGCGCGCGCCGTCGGGCATCGAGATCACCTGCGTCTGCACCCGGTCGGGCGCCTCGAAGGCGGCGTGGATGTTCCACAGCGGGCAGGTGCCGCCGAAGGAGGAGAAGGGAAACCGCCCGGCGCTGAACCGCTTGGAGATGTTGCCCGCTTGGTCGACCCGCACGAAGAAGAACGGCACGCCGCGCGCGCCCTCGCGCTGCAGCGTCGTCAACCGATGCGCCACCTGCTCGTAGCTGGCGCCGAAGCGGTGGCCCAGCATCTCGACGTCGTAGCGCGCCGCCTCGCAGGCCGAAAGGAAGCGGCCATAGGGCATGAGCAGCGCCGCCGCGAAGTAGTTGGCCAGCGTCACCCGCGCCAGCGCCAGCGCCGAAGGGTCGGTGAGGCCCGAATCCGCCAGTTCCTCGGCAATAGCCTCCGACTGCTCGAGCCGCGCCAGGAGCACCGCCATCTGGAACCGGCGGCTGGGCTGGGCCAGCAGCTCCGACAGCCGCAACTCCTGCCGGTGCGCCATGTGCTGCCTGAGCCGCCCGGCCATCACCTCGGCCGGCAGGATGCGCACCCGCACGCCGTGGCCGCGCAGCCGCTCGGTCAGGGCGGTGTGCGGCTCCGAGCGGTGCAGCCGCATCTCCTCGGCCATCGCCTCGGCGGCGCGGTCGAGCCGGTCGACATGGTTGCGCCGCGCATAGAGCCAGCCGCGCACCGCCTGCACCGCGCGCGAGCCCTCCTCCAGCACCTCGACCTTGTCGCGATCGGCAAGCGGGTTGGCCTCCGACTGCCGCGACAGCACCAGCTGGCGGTAGCGGTCGTGCAGCCGCACCAGCGCCGCCGCCACGTTCGGCGCGGCGGCGAGCGCCTGCTCGATCTCGACCCGGCCGACCCGGGCCTCGAGCGAGGGGTCGCGCAGCGCCGCGGCGAGGTCGGAGGCGAGCTGCGCGTCGGTCTCGGGCGCGAGCTCTGCGACGTTGATGTCGAAGGCTTCCGCCAGCTTGACCAGCAGCTTGGCGCTGGCCGGGCGCTGGTTGCCCTCCATCAGCGTGACGTAGCTCGACGACACGCCGAGCCGCGCCGCCATCTGCGCCTGGGTCAGCCCCAGCGACACCCGCAGCCCCTTGAGCCGCGGCCCGATCATCAGTTTTGCGCCGCGGTCCGACATCTGACACCACTAACAATATTTCATTCTTACCGCTGACATTACTTACATGATTACCCGTCAGCAACAAAATTATGCTGCGGATGCGAGATGACCTGACTAACCTTACAGACAGGAGGTCCGGCGTCGGCCGGGCCAGAGCAACCGAAAGGTCAGATCATGTCGCTCGACCTCGCACAGACCCGCCCCGCCCCGCAGCCGGTGCTGCTGCGCGACGTGCCCGGGCAGGACCGCGTCCTGACGCAGGACGCGCTCGGCCTCGCGGCGCTGCTGCAGACCCGCTTCGGCCACAAGCTCGAGGCGCTCGCCGTCGCCCGGCAGCGCCGGCAGGAGCGCGCCGACGAGGGCCGCCTGCCCGACTACCTCGAAGAGACCGCCGGCACCCGCAAGGGCGTCTGGTCCTGCGCGCCCGCGCCCGTGGCCTTCCGCGACCGCCGGCTCGGCCTCGCCTGCGCCGCCAGGGGCGAGGCGCTGGCGCAGGCCGCCGACACCGGCGCCGTGCTCACCGTCGATCTCGACGAGGCGACGCCGGCGGGCTTCGCCAACCTCGTCGCCGGCATCGCCGCGCTGACCGAGGCGCTTGCCGGCACGCCCGCCGCCGCGATGCTGCTGCGCCCCCGCCCGCTCGACCGCGACGAGCCGGCGCTGATGATCGCCGGCGCGCCGGTCTCGGCCGGGCTGTTCGACCTCGCGCTCCTGCTCAGCCATCTCGCCCACCCGATGGCCGAGGCGGGCCAGGGCCCGGCGCTGCAGATCGGCCGTCTCGACGGCCATCGCGACGCCAAGCTCTGGGCCGAGATCCTCGATCTCTGCGAAGAGCATCTCGGCCTCGCGCCGAACACGATCCGCGTGGAGCTGTCGGTCGAGACCCCCGGCGCCGCCTTCGAGATGGACGAGATGCTGTGGGAGATGCGCGACCGCGCGATCGGCCTGACCATGCGCCGCGCCGATCTCGCCGCCGCCTATCTGCGGCTGGTGCGCGCCCATCCCGACCGGCTCCTGCCCGACCGGCTCGACCCCGATGCCGCCTTCCTCGGCACCTGCGCCGCGCGCATGGTCAAGGTCGCGCATCGCCGCGGCACCCATGCCATCGCCGAGGCGCCCGAGGCCGACGAGAGGCTGCGCGCGCCCTTCGACGAGGGCTGCGACGGCATCCGCCTCGACCAGCCCGAGCGCATCAAGCCCGCCCGCGCCGCCATCGCCGCGGCGCTGCCGGACGCGCACCAGATCGGCCGGCCGCGCCAGTATTTCCGGATCGAGCCCGAGATGCTGCTGCGCCCGCATCAGGGCGCCGTCACCGAGGACGGGCTGCGCGCCACGGTGCATGTCGCCATCGCCGCGCTCGCCGCCTGGATCGCCGGGCGCGGCCCGGTGCGGATCGGCGAGGCGACGCATGGGCTCGCCTCGGCCGACCTCGCCCGCGCGAGGCTGGGCCAGTGGCTGCGCCACGGCGCCACGGTCGAGACGCCGATGGGCGCCCGCCCGATGACCGCCGACTGGCTGGCCGAGCTGATCCACGAGGAGATCGTCAGCCTCGTCGAATGGCTCGGGCCGCACAGCTTCCACCGCGGCCGCTACGCCTCGGCCGCCCGCATCGTGCAGGAGGCGGCCTCCGCCTCCACGCCGCCCGACCACGTGGCGCGGCTCGCCGCCCCGCTGATCGACACGCTCGACTGACCCCGCGCGGGGGGCGCGCGCCCGACGCCGCCGCCCCCCGCCACACCCCTCTTGCCATCCAAGGACCGACCATGACCCAGACCACCCCCACGCCCCGCCAGAGCTACGCCGAACGACGCGCCGCGCTGCAATCGCGCTTTCCCGACGGCGCGGCGCCCGGCGGCGTCGGCCTCGACGACATCCTGCAGCTGCAGATGCAGAACAGCTTCGACACCCATCTCGACATCGCCCGCGCCATGTCGAAGGTGATGCGCGCCGACATGGCCGCCTACGACGCCGACCCCGAGCATTTCACGCAATCCTTGGGCTGCTGGTCGGGCTTTCACGCCCAGCAGATGATCCGCTCGGTCAAGCGGCTGCGCGGCACCACCAAGGGGGCCTATGTCTACCTCTCGGGCTGGATGGTCGCGGGCCTGCGCAATCGCTGGGGCCACCTTCCCGACCAGTCGATGCATGAAAAGACCGCCGTGGCCGACCTGATCGAGGAGATCTACGTCTCGCTGCGGCAGGCCGACGAGGTCGAGATGAACGACCTGTTCCGCGCCCTCAACGCCGCGCGCAAGGCGGGCGACCCGCAGGCCGAGCGCGAGGCCATCGCCGCGATCGACAACTTCGAAAGCCACGTCGTGCCGATCGTCGCCGACATCGACGCGGGCTTCGGCAACGAGCACGCGACCTACCTGCTGGCGCGCGAGCTGATCAAGGCCGGCGCCTGCTGCCTGCAGATCGAGAACCAGGTGTCCGACGCCAAGCAGTGCGGCCACCAGGACGGCAAGGTGACGGTCCCGCGCGAGGACTTCATCGAGAAGCTGCGCGCCTGCCGCCTGGCCTTCGAGGAGCTGGGCGTGCCCGAGGGCGTGATCGTCGCGCGCACCGACAGCCTCGGCGCCGGCCTCACCCAGAAGATCCCGGTGAGCCAGCAGCCCGGCGACCACGCGGCCGAGTACCTCAAGTGGATCGAGACCGAGAGCTTTTCGGGCCAGCCGACCGAGGGCGAGATCGCGCTTTGGCGTGACGGCGGCTGGGCCAAGCCCGCGCGGCTGCCGAACGGCCTCGTGCGCTTCAAGGAGGGCACCGGCCGGGCGCGGGTGATCGAGGATTGCGTCGCCTCGCTCAACGACGGCGGCGCCGACCTGATCTGGATCGAGACCGACACCCCGAACGTCGCCGAGATCGCCTCGATGGTGGCCGAGATCCGCGAGAAGGCGCCGCACGCGAAGCTGGTCTACAACAACTCGCCCTCGTTCAACTGGACGCTCAACCTGCGCAAGCAGGTGCGCGCCGACTGGATCGCGGAAGGCAGGATCGCCGAGACCGACTACCCGGACGGCACCGCGCTCATGAAGGCCGATTACGACGCCACCGATCTCGGCCGCGAGGCCGACGCCCGGCTCAAGCGGTTCCAGTACGACATCTCGACCAGGGCCGGCGTGTTCCACAACCTGATCACGCTGCCGACCTTCCACCTGACCGCCAAGTCGGTGGACGAGCTGTCGCGCGGCTATTTCGGCGAGGACCGGATGCTGGCCTATGTCGCGACCGTCCAGCGCGAGGAGATCCGGCGCGGCATCTCGGCGGTGCGCCACCAGCACGAGGTCGGCTCGGATCTGGGCGACAGCTTCAAGGAGATGGTCGGCGGCGACCGGGCGCTGAAGGCCGGCGGCGCGGCCAACACGATGAACCAGTTCGCCGCCGAGTGAACCCCCGCCCGGCCGGGCCTGGCCGGGGCGGGACCACGGACCGCCGCCCTCCTCTCACCGGGGGGCGGCGGTTTCGCTCGTCAGGCGGCGCGGCCGGGCCGTTCGGCCCCGCTTTCGCTCTCGCCCTTCGGCGCGGCGCTGGCGGCATAGGCCGCCTCGGCCCGCCCCTTGGCGTCGGCCTCGACCGGTTCGAGCGCCAGCTTCGCCCCGCCTTCGACCACGCCGATCGAGGCGACGACGCCGTCGCGCAGCAGGCTCTCGCGAAGCCGCATCGCCTCGGCCCGCGCGGCGTCGGTCGCGCCGGCCTCGCCACTCTCCTGCGCCGTCGCGGCCGTGCCCGTCGGGCCGGCCTGCGCCGGGGTCTTGGCAACCCCCGCGGCCGAACCGCCGCCCGACGCCGCGCCGTCACCGGACGCCCCCTGCGCCGCGCCCGCCGAAGCCGGTGCGGCCGGCTCCGAGATGTCGATCACCACCGCCGGGCCGGGGTCCGTGGCGGCGGCGGGGGCGACGGCGGCGCCGTCGCCGCCATCGTCGTCATTGCCGGTATTGCTCGTGCTCAGCGCGTTCTGCGCGGCCTGCCAGATCGCCCCGAGCGACTGGCCGATGTTGTGGATGGTCATAGAGGACTCCTCCTTGTGACTCCGCCCCCTCAGACACCGCGATTGCGGCGCAATCCGCCCCGAGGCGCGGCAAACCGCGACAGAGTTTCCGGCCCCTTGCGGACATACCGACCGTCCGGTATGTAATGCCCGAACCCGATTCCCACGGAGACACGCATGTCCCTCTCCCTCGCCTACGGCACCCTGGCGCTCGCGATCGTCGCCGAGGTCAGCGGCTCGACCCTGCTGCAGAAATCCGACGGCTTCACCCGGCTCGCCCCGACGCTGGGCATGGTGGCGCTCTACGTCGTGTCCTTCTACCTGCTGGCGCTGACGCTGCGGGTGATCCCGCTCGGCGTCGCCTACGCGATCTGGGCCGGCCTCGGCATCGTGCTCACCGCCGCGATCGGCGCGGTGCTGCTGGGCCAGCGGCTCGACCTGCCGGCCATCGCCGGCATCGCGATGATCGTCGGCGGCGTGCTGGTGATGAACCTGTTCTCCGGCAGCACCGGCCACTGATGGCCACCACCCGCGATCCCGAGCGCACCCGCCAGGCGCTGCTCGACTGCGCGCTGCGCCTCGCGCTCGAGCGCGGCCTTGCCGGGCTCAGCCTGCAGCAGGTGGCGCGCGCCGCCGGCGTCACCAAGGGCGGTCTGTTCCACCACTTCGCCAGCCGCGACGCGCTGCTCGAGGCGATGGCGCGCGACTTCCTCGACCGGCTCGACGCCGAGATCGACGCCCGGCTCGCCGCCGACCCGGCGCGGGAGGGCCGCTTCACCCGCGCCTATGTCGCGGCGATGCTGGGCGGCGAGGTGCTGGGCGAGGCCGCCCCCTTCGCCGCGCCGGCGCTCGCCATGCTGGCCGAGCCGGGGCTGCGCGAGGTCTGGTCGGGCTGGATCGCCGGGCGGCTCGCGCGCCACGCCGACACCGATGGCGGCACCCGGCTGGCGATGATCCGCCTCGCCGCCGACGGCGCATGGCTCGCCCATGTCACCGACGCCTCGCAAGGGCCGAGCGCGCGCGAAAGCCTGGCCGAGCTTCTGCGGATGAGCAGCCCCGGCTGACGGACCCGCGGGCGGATACACACCGGAGCGCGTCACGGCGCGCACGCCCCGCGCGGCCGATTCGCGCGCGCCTCCTCCCCGGCGTGTCGACCCCGCCGCAGGATCGGGCGATGAGCGGGAATTTGGCCTGCCATTCGAGCGGTTTCCCAAGGGCCCGCGCCGCCCGCCCCGCACCGCGCGGCTTGCTGTGGACGCCTCGCCCCGACGCGGTAGACTCGCGCCTGCGTCAATCTCGCCAGGGAGGTTCGAGATGTCCCGCAAGACCCCACCCGCCGACCGCCGCCCCGCCGCGGGCGCGACCGTACCGCAGCCCTTCGACCTGCCGCATCTCGCGCATCTGCGCCGCGCGCAGGAGCAGATGCTCGACGAGGGCCGGATCTTCGCCGAAGGCTGGTTCGCCCGGCGCCAGCGCATGATCGCGGCGATGGCCGAGCTGTCGACCGAGATGCTGAGCGCCGACCCGGACCGCATCACCGCCGCGATCGGCCGTTGGCAGGACGGCGCGCAGGAGCGGCTCGGCGCCGACATGCGCGACTGGATGGCGCTGTGCGGCAACTGCGCCGGCCACCTCGCCCGCGAGGCCAGCGCCACCGAGACCGACCTGCTCGACAACACGGTCGAGCTGGCCCGCAGCCAGGCCCGCCACGCCATGCCGGTCTGACGGCCGCGACAGGCGCCCGGCCCGGCAACGCCGGGCCGGGCCGATCACTCGGCCCTGAAGCAGTAGAACAGCCCGTCGCCGCCGGTGCCGCGCAGCGCCTCGAGATCGCAGCCGCGCGAGGGATGCGAGGCGTTCCACGACTTCGCCGCGTCCGACTCGTCGAGCCCCATCCGGTCGTGATGCCCGACCATGGCCGAACCCTCGCCGCCCGCGGTCCAGTCCTCGCAGGTCTGCTCGGCCGCGGTGCCGTCGGCCATCGAGCCGGTGAGGATGTCGTGCCGGTTCGGGCTGTCGCCGCGCCCGTTCACCACCGCCCCCGTCTCGTCGAGCGCGGTCTCCTTCGAGATCGCGTTGCCCTCGCCATGCAGCGCCTCGAGGTCGGCCGCGATCTCGACCCCTTCGGCGTTGTGCCACGGCCCCGTGCCGATCCGGTCGCGCGCATCCTCGGCCGAGCTCGACAGGTAGGCCCGCCACGTGCCCGAGGCCCCGGCCGCCTCGGCCAGCGACTGGCAATGCGCGTCCGCGCCTTCCAGCCCGCCGAGATCGCCGCCCTGCCCCGGGTTGGCGCTGGTCACGAAGAAGCTCATCTCCGCCTCCTGCGCCTGCGCCGCGGCGCCCGCCCAGGCGAGCGCCGCGGCCATCATCCATCCGAACCGTGTCATCTGGTCTCTCCCATGCCTTGGCGGCGGCAGGATAGCAGCCTCCGCCCGGCGCGCGGATTCAACCCTATGGTCGGCCCGGCTCACCCCGCCGCGCGACCCCGCGGCGCCGGCAGGCGCAACGCGCCAGAGCGGCCGAGCGCGAAGGCGCCGTCGCCCAGCAGCAGCTGCGCCACCGCCAGCAGCGCCAGGTAGGCCGGGTATTCCCAGCCACCGTTCGGGTTGGCGAACATCCAGCCATGGCCCGAATGCGCCCATGTCGCGCCCAGCAGGATCGGCAGCACCGCCAGCGCCGCAAAGCGGGTCTGCAGGCCGAGGACCAGCATGAAACCCGCCGCCACCTCGACCGCGAAGACGAGATAGGCCGACCAGCCCGGCAGGCCGAGCGAGACGAAGAAGGCCGCCGTGCCGGGCAGGCCGAACACCACCAGCTTCAGAAGCAGGCTGTGGGCCAGGAACATCACCCCGAGCGCGACCCGCAACAGGAACACGCCGAGATCTTCAGGAGAATGCCGTGTCATCATCGTGACTCCCGATATAGATGCACATGCATCAACTTGCGCCCGAGCCGCCCCTGCGTCAAGATAGATGCAGTTGCATCTTCGTGAGGAGGCCGCGTCATGACGCCCGACGACGCCACCATCGCCGCCTGGGTCGCGCTCGCCACCACGAGCCGCGAGCTGCTGGAGCGCGCCGAGCGCGCCCTGAAATCCGAAGGCCACCCGCCGCTCGCGTGGTACGACGCGCTGCTCGCGGTCGAGAAGGCGGGCCCGGGCGGCATCCGCCCGGTGGCGCTGAAGGACCGGCTGCTCCTGCCCCAATACGGCACCTCGCGGCTGCTCGACCGGATGGTGCGGGCGGGGCTTCTGGAACGCCGCCCCTGCCCCGGCGACGCGCGCGGGCAGGTGATCGTGCCGACCGCGGCCGGCCGCGCGCAGCGCGCGGCGATGTGGCCGGCCTATGCCCGCTTTCTCGCCGCCGAGATCGGCGAGCGCCTCGATCCGGGCGAGGCCGCCGAGCTGGCGCGGCTGCTGGACAAGCTGCGCGGCGCGGCCGGCTAGCCCGCCCGGCCCGCGGCCGGTGCCTCAGGCGGTCGCGCGGACGGGTCCACGACATGCACGTCGTGGTGTATGATGCATTGCAGTTGTGCCCGTTGGATGTGTTCGCCCATGTACCCCTTTGCCCGATACCGCCTCGCCGCCCCCCTTCTCGCCCTGATCATGGGCCTCGCCTCCGCTGAACCGTCAGCCGCCGATCAATCGCTCGCGCGGGGCTTCGGCCCGATGACGCTGCAGAGCGCCGGCAAGCCGTGGTCGCATCAGATCGTGCGGTTCCAGGACGGCACGCGTGGCGAACGCTTCGAGCTGCGCGCAGGCGATTGCGAGAGCCGCTACACTGACGACTGCCGCACCGACCGCGAGCGGGTCGAGTTCTCCGAGCGCTCGCCCGGCCAGCGCCAGAACAGCGAATGGTGGTATGGCTGGACCGTCTACCTGCCGCCCGACTTCCCGGCGACCGGCCGCGTCCTGACCAAGCTGGGGCAGTTCCACCAGCGCGGCGACAGCGGCCCCGAGCTGTTGTTCGACCTCCACGAGGACGCGCTGCAGATCACCATGCCCGACCCGGTGCGCTGGGACACGGACCCGATGAACCCGCTGCCGATGCACCGGGTCAAAGACATCTGGCCGCGCAGCCGCATGATCGGCCAGCTGACCGAGATCACGATGCAGGCGCGCTGGTCGCCCGATCCGTCCGGCTACTACCGGATCTGGATCAACGGCCAGCTGGTCGACGCCTACCAGGGGCGGACGACCAACGACCCGCGCGGGGAGATCTACTTCAAGTACGGTCTCTACCGCAGCTTCGTGCAGCGGCTCGGCGGCGGCGCCACGCCGCCCACCCTCGTCGCCTATTACCGCGACGTGGTCCGTGCCGAGAGCCGCGCCGCGCTCGAGGCGATGCGCTAGGCTCACCCTGCCCGGTTCAGCAGCAGGCAGGTCTCCGAGTTCAGCACGCCCGGGATCTCGCGGATGTCGCCCAGCACCCGGTCGAACTCCGACAAAGAGGCCGCCTCGATCCGCGCCACGAGGTCCCACGCGCCGTTGGTCGAATGCAGCTCCGAGACCTGCCGCATCCGCCTGAGCCGCGCCGCGACGCCGCGCGCCTGCGGGCCCTGCAGCTCGATCAGCATCACCGCGCGCACGAGGTCGTCGGCGTCGGGCGTGCCCAGCTCCAGCGTGAAGCGGCGGATCGCGCCGGTGGCGCGCAGCCGTTCGATCCGCGCGCTCACCGTGGCGCGCGACAGCCCCAGCTCGGCCGCCAGCGCCGTCACCGGCATCCGCGCGTCCTGCCGCAGCAGCGCCACGAGGCGGCGGTCGGTCGGGTCGAGCTCGCTCATTTCGCAATCCGTCGGTTCACTTGGCAACCTGATAGGAAAACGGTGCGTTCTGCACAACAAGACCCCTCCCCCGCGCGCCGAAAATCGCCCAAGATCGGGCGAAACCGCCCCTTTCCGCCCCTTCAGGAGTGAGACATGACCGACGCCCCCGCCCCCTCCCAGCTCGCCATGGTGCCCTTCGTCTCCGTCGCGCAGATGATGGAGATGGTGAACGCGATCGGGCCGCGGAAGCTGATGGCCGAACTGGCGGCCTATATCGAGGACGACTTCCGCCGCTGGGAGAGCTTCGACAAGACGCCGCGCGTGGCCAGCCACTCCAAGGAGGGCGTGATCGAGCTGATGCCGACCTCGGACGGCGAGACCTACGGCTTCAAATACGTCAACGGCCACCCCTCCAACCTCAAGCGCGGCTTCCAGACCGTCACCGCCTTCGGCGTGCTGGCCCGCGTCGACACCGGCTACCCGATCCTCCTGTCGGAGATGACGGTTCTGACCGCTCTGCGCACCGCCGCCACCTCGGCCATGGTCGCCAGGCACCTCGCGCCGAAGAACGCCAAGACCCTCGCGATGATCGGCGCCGGCGCGCAATGCGAGTTCCAGGCGCTGGCCTTCCAGGAGATGCTCGGGATCGAGAAGGTGCGGATCTACGACATCGACCCGCTCGCCACCAAGAAGGCGGTGTTCAACCTCTCCGACAGCGGGCTCGAGGTCACCGCCTGCGAGACCGGCGAGGAGGCGGTGGCGGGCGCCGAGATCATCACCACCTGCACCGCCGACAAGCAGTACGCGACGATCCTGACCGACAACATGGTGGGCGCCGGCGTGCACATCAACGCGATCGGCGGCGACTGCCCGGGCAAGACCGAGCTGCACCGCGACATCCTGATGCGCTCGGACATCTTCGTCGAATACCCCGAGCAGACCCGGATCGAAGGCGAAATCCAGCAGCTCGACCCCGACCACCAGGTCACCGAGATGTGGGAGGTGATCACCGGCAAGAAGCAGGGCCGCCGCTCGGCCGACCAGATCACGCTGTTCGACAGCGTCGGCTTCGCGATCGAGGATTTCTCGGCGCTGCGCTACGTGCGCGACCAGCTCGACCGCACCGGCGCCTACCAGATGCTCGACCTGCTGGCCGACCCCGACGACACCCGCGACCTCTTCGGCATGCTGCGCCGCGCCAAGGGCTGAGGCGGCCTCAGAGATCCGTGACGTCGCAGCCCGTGGCGTCGCGGATCAGCCCCGCGACGATCCGGCGGTGGCAGCCCGCGGCGCAGGCCTCGTAGCACAGCAGCGCCGCGGGGCGTTCGCTGGCGATCTGCGTGGCAAGCGCCAGCGCGTCCTGCGCCTCGGGCGTCGCCATGTGGGCGGCGAAGATCTCCTCCATCTCGTCGATGCGCCCCTTGCGCGCGGCCTCCCGGCCCGGCTTCGGCGTGCCGAGGCCGCGCAGGTGCTCGTAGCCGATCCCGGCCTCCTCGAGCGAGGCGCGCAGCATGGTCTTGGAGAACCCCGCCCGGCGCGAGGCCGCGACGGCGCGCACGTCGATCACCACCGCGACCCCGGCCGCGCGCAGCTTCGCGATCACCTCCGCCAGCGTCGCGCTCTCGTAGCCGATTGTGGCCAGCCTCATGCCCATGCCGTCCCCTCCGAAACGAAAGATCCCGGCCCCAGCCTAAGGCCGGGACCGGGATCGAGGCGACCACAATCCGTCGCAAGTGGCGGGCTCAGGCCCCCTGCCCGGCCCGGTACCAGCGCACCAGCGCCCGGCGGTCCTCGTCGGAGATCTCGGTGAGGTTCGCCGGCGGCATGGCGTGGCTGACCCCGGCCTGCAGGTAGATCGCGCGGGCGTTCTGCGCGATGTCCTGCGGCGTCTCCAGCACCACGCCCTTGGGCGCCCAGCGGATGCCGTCCCACACCGGCTCGCGCGCGTGGCACATCGAGCAGCGGCCGACGACGATCCGCTCCGCCTCGTGGAAGCCCTCGGCCTCCGCGAAGCGCTGCTCGTAGGCGGTCATGGGGCGCGCCTCGGCCTCCTCGTAGGAGCCCCACATCGGCGCGGTCGAGAGCCATGCGAGGACGAGGAAGATGATCGCCGTCGCGCCCCAGGTCCAGTGCGGGCCGCGGCCGGTGGCGTGGCGGGTGTTGAAGTAGTGCCGGATCGTGACGCCCATCAGGAAGACCAGCGCCGCGATGATCCACGAATACTCGGTGGCGAAGGCCAGCGGGTAGTGGTTCGACAGCATCAGGAACACGACCGGCAGGGTCAGGTAGTTGTTGTGCGTCGAGCGCAGCTTGGCGATCTTGCCGTATTTCGGGTCCGGCTTGCGGCCCGCCTTCAGGTCCGCCACCACGATCCGCTGGTTCGGCATGATGATCAGGAAGACGTTGGCGGTCATGATCGTCGCGGTGAAGGCACCCAGATGCAGCAGCGCCGCACGGCCGGTGAAGACTTGGTCGTAGCCCCAGCTCATCGCGACGAGCAGCGCGAACAGCAGCAGCATCAAGAGCGTCGGCCGCTCGCCCAGACCCGACTTGCACAGGAAGTCGTAGACCAGCCAGCCGATGGTCAGCGAACCCGCCGAGATCAGGATGCCCTGCCAGACCGCGAGGTCGGCCTTGGACGGGTCGATGAGATACAGCTCAGCGCCCACCCAGTAGACGATCATCAGAAGCGCCGCGCCCGAGAGCCAGGTCGCGTAGCTCTCCCACTTGAACCATGTCAGGTGCTCGGGCATCGCGTCGGGCGCCACGAGATACTTGCGGATGTGGTAGAAGCCGCCGCCATGCACCTGCCACTCCTCGCCATGCGCGCCGGGCGGCAGGTCGGGCGCCTTCCTCAGCCCGAGGTCGAGCGCCACGAAATAGAAGCTCGACCCGATCCAGGCGATGGCGGTGATGACGTGGAGCCAGCGCACGGCGAAGCCGGCCCAGTCCCACAGGATGGCGAAATCTTGCATCATGCTCCCTCGAAACTTGCGCCGGCCATCCTAGACGCGGGGCCGCGGCCGCGCCAAGCGAGGCCGGCGCGAGGCAGCATCAAGATTTTCCGAAGAATGGCGGCTCAGACGCGGTAGTGGTGGCGATACCACGCCACGAAATTCGCCACGCCCTCGGCCAGCGGCGTCTTCGGCAGCTTGCCGATCAGCGCCTCCTGCAGGCCCGTGTCGGCCCATGTCGCCGGCACGTCGCCGGGCTGGATCTCCATCAGGTTGCGGATCGCGGCGCGCCCCGTGGCCGCCTCGATCGCGGCGACGAAATCGCCCAGCACCTGCGGCGCGCCATGCCCGATGTTGACCACCCGCCACGGCGCCACCGGCGACAGGCTGTCGCCGGCGATCGCCGGGCCGCGCGCGCCGGGGCCCTCGGGCGGGCGGCCCGAGAGCCTGAGCAACCCCTCGACCAGGTCCTCGACATAGGTGAAGTCGCGCCGCATCCGGCCGTGGTTGTAGAGGTCGATCGGCTCGCCCGCGAGGATCGCGCGGGTGAACTTGAACAGCGCCATGTCCGGCTGCCCCCACGGCCCGTAGACCGTGAAGAAGCGGAACATGGTGGTCGGGATGCCGTAGAGATGCGCGTAGCTGTGCGCCATCGCCTCGTTCGCCTTCTTGGTCGCGGCGTAGAACGAGACGGGCCAGTTCGCGGCCATGTCCTCGCAGTAGGGCATTTCGGTCTCGGCGCCGTAGGCCGAGGAGGTCGAGGCCATCATCAGATGCGCGCAAGGCGTGGCGCGCAACGCCTCGATCAGGCGGAAGCTGCCGAT